>NZ_QEQQ01000023.1 GCF_003097235.1 Pseudomonas sp. CC120222-01a
TACAACGCCTCGATGAGCGGAAGCCGAACCAAGACTTGGTCGCAGTTTTACGCCCATCATCAAGCACGCGGGAAGAAAACCACCCAAGCCTTGGTGATCCTTGCGCGTCGCTTGGCTCGGCTGGCCTTCGGCCTGATGAGGCATCAGGCCGACTGGAAGCCCGAGGTATATACCGGAGGTGCTAAGCCGGCCAACTGAGGCCGGGGCTGCTGCGCAGCCCAACCAAACTGACGGATAGCACCCAACGCCGAAGAGAAATTCTCTGGCGCACTGACTTGTGCCTGGAGATTGCTGAAAGAGGCCGAAGGCGGTTCAACTGAGAAATTGCCTTCGGCCATAGAATCTCCCACAGGATTTGTACAACACCTGAGTAGGGTGCAGTACCTGTGGGAGCGGGTTCACCCGCGAAGAGGCCGGCACAGGTTAAACTGGTACCCCGAGCAGTACGTAGGAAGGATGAAACTGCACCCGCAGTCTGCTCCCTTCATCGACAGCCTTTCCGGCCAGCCATTGCGCTCCGGCAAACGCACACAACGTCTGCCCGTTGCCCAGTGCCAGGCGCACTTCGCTGTCACCCTGTGCATCCGCCAGTACTTCTTCCACGGTGACGTTCAGCACATTGCTGCCGGCCTCGGCTTCATCCTCGGCGCCGAGCAACTGCACCCACCCGGCCTTGAGCAGCGCCATCACTGTGGTCCCCAAGGTCAGCTCCAGCCGCGCCGTGCTGTCATGGGTGATCAACGCATCGATCTCCAGCCCGCCGCCCAACACCAGGCTGACCCGATCATGCCGGCCCTCCCTGCGCAGCCCGCTGACCTGCCCCTGCAGCTGATTGCGCGCGCTGGTGCGCAGCATCAGGCGCCCGAGCAGATCCAGGTCGCTGGACTCTTCTGCAGCTTCGAGAATCTGTGCCTGCAGTGCCTGCACTTTCTGGTAAAGGCGCAGCACTCGCTCACCTTCTACCGAAAGCCTTGCGCCGCCACCGCCACGTCCGCCGGTGCTGCGCTCGACCAAGGGCTGGCTGGCGAGGTTGTTGAGTTCATCGATTGCGTCCCAGGCAGCCTTGTAGCTGATACCGGCTGCCTTGGCCGCGCGGGTGATCGAGCCTTGCTCGGCGATGTGCTGGAGCAGGGTGATGCGCTGCGGGCGGCGGGCGATGTGCTGGGTGAGGAGTGCGGGCAGGGACATGGGTGGCGCCTATCGGGAACTGACCCGTCAAGCTTGCCCCGGTTTTGCCGTGCGTGCCAGGCAATACACATCGATCCTGCGTGCACCGGCCTGTCGCAGCAGTTGCGCGATGGCCTGCGTGGTAGCGCCGGTGGTCAGCACATCATCGACCACGGCAATGTGGCAGCCCTTGAGTGATGGCTCGCTGGCCAGTGCGAACGCCTGGCGCAGATTGCGCCGGCGAGCTCGGGCATCCAGGCTCTGTTGTGCCGGTGTTTCACGGGTGCGCAGCAACTGCCGCTCATCGCATTCGATGACCAGTGCTTTCGACAGCCAGCGCCCGAGCATGCCGGCCTGGTTGAAGCCGCGCTCGCGCAGCCGACGCCGGGCCAGCGGTACCGGCAACAGCAGATCTGGCCTGGGCAGGCCCTCCTGATAGCGATGGTGCACGTTGAGGGCGAGCATTTCGGCCATCAGCCGGCCCAGTGGCCATTGGCTGTTGTGCTTGAAGCGGCTGATCAGCGTGTCCAGCGGAAACCCATAGTGCCAGGGCGCTACGACCTGGTCGAAGGCGGGTGGGCGGCGACTGCACTGGCCGCAAGTCAGGCCGGCCATCGGCAAGGGTAGTGCGCAGCGCAGGCAATGCTCATCGAGCCAGGGCAGTTCCTGCTCGCAGGCGACACACAACGGATAGCGCTGTTCGGCCGGTTCGCTGCAGAGCAAGCAGGCGTGATTAGTATTTGTACAGTTGTAAACCAGTGCTTTTAACCAAGGTTGACAGTTCATAGGCCTTCCATGACTATGCGAGCTATCCGTGATGCGCTGGCGGGCACTTGTGCCTCGGCGCCAGCTACAGCCTAAACAAGGAAACGCCGATGAGCGCCAGCACAACTGCAACAACACGTCACGACTGGTCCCTGCCTGAGGTCAAGGCACTGTTCCAGCAGCCCTTCAATGACCTGCTGTTCCAGGCGCAGACCGTGCACCGCGCGCATTTCGACCCCAACCGTGTACAGGTTTCGACGCTGCTGTCGATCAAGACCGGCGCCTGCCCGGAAGATTGCAAATATTGTCCGCAGTCCGGCCACTACAACACCGGGCTGGAAAAACAGAAGCTGATGGAAGTGCAGAAGGTGCTCGAGGAAGCTGCTCGCGCCAAAGCCATCGGTTCCACCCGCTTCTGCATGGGGGCGGCCTGGAAGCACCCGTCGGCCAAAGACATGCCCTATGTGCTGGAGATGGTCAAAGGCGTGAAGGCCATGGGCCTGGAAACCTGCATGACCCTCGGCAAGCTCGACCAGGATCAGACCGTGGCCTTGGCCCAGGCCGGTCTGGACTACTACAACCACAACCTCGACACCTCGCCAGAGTTCTACGGCAGCATCATCACCACCCGCACCTACAGCGAGCGCCTGCAGACCCTGGCCTACGTGCGCGATGCCGGCATGAAGATCTGCTCTGGCGGCATCCTCGGCATGGGCGAGTCGTTGGACGACCGCGCTGGCCTGTTGATCCAGCTGGCCAACCTGCCCGAGCACCCGGAGTCGGTGCCGATCAACATGCTGGTCAAGGTTGCTGGCACCCCACTGGCCGAAGAAGAAGACGTCGACCCGTTCGACTTTATCCGCATGCTGGCCGTCGCCCGTATTCTCATGCCCAAGTCGCACGTGCGCTTGTCCGCCGGCCGTGAGCAGATGAACGAGCAGATGCAGGCCCTGGCCTTCATGGCTGGCGCCAACTCGATCTTCTACGGCGAGAAACTGCTGACCACCGCCAACCCGCAGGCCGACAAGGACATGCAACTGTTCGCCCGCCTGGGCATCCAGCCTGAAGCGCGCGAAGAGCATGCCGACGAAGTGCACCAGGCGGCCATCGAGCAGGCCTTGGTCGAGCAACGCAGCAGCGAGCTGTTCTACGACGCCGCGTCGGCCTGAGATGGCCTTTGACTTGGCGGCGCGCCTGGCCGAACGGCGCGCCGCAGACCTGTATCGGCAGCGGCCATTGCTGGAAAGCCCGCAGGGGCCGGAAGTCGTGGTCGATGGCCAGCGCCTGCTGGCCTTCTGCAGCAATGACTACCTGGGGCTGGCCAACCACCCTGAAGTGATCGCCGCCTGGCAGGCTGGCGCCGAGCGCTGGGGTGTCGGTGGCGGAGCTTCGCACCTGGTGATTGGCCACAGCGCGCCACATCATGCCGTCGAAGAGGCGCTGGCCGAATTGACCGGCCGCCCGCGCGCGCTGCTGTTTTCCACAGGCTACATGGCCAACCTTGGTGCCATTACCGCGCTGGTGGGGCAAGGCGACACCGTGCTGCAGGACCGCCTCAACCATGCGTCGCTGCTCGACGGTGGGCTGCTCAGTGGTGCCCGTTTCAGCCGCTACTTGCATAACGACGCTGCCAGCCTGGCCAGCCGCCTGGGCAAGGCCACCGGCAATGCCCTGGTGGTCACCGACGGCGTGTTCAGCATGGACGGTGACCTTGCCGACCTCCCGGCGTTGGCCGCCGTGGCCCGCGCCCGCGGTGCCTGGCTGATGGTCGATGATGCCCATGGCCTGGGCACCTTGGGTGAGCAGGGCGGCGGCATCGTCGAGCACTTCGGCCTGGGCATCGACGACGTGCCGGTGCTGATCGGCACCTTGGGCAAGGCCTGCGGCACGGCTGGCGCTTTTGTCGCCGGCAGCGAAGAATTGATTGAGGCGTTGGTACAGTTCGCCAGGCCCTACATCTACACCACCAGCCAGCCACCAGCCCTGGCCTGCGCCACGCTCAAGAGCCTGGAGTTGCTGCGCCGCGAAACCTGGCGCCGCGAGCACCTGGCCGCGCTGATCCGCCAGTTCCGCCGGGGCGCCGAGCAAATCGGCCTGCAGCTGATGGACAGCCCGACGCCGATTCAGCCGATCCTGATCGGTGACAGTGCCCAGGCCCTCAAGCTGTCGCGCATGCTGCGTGACCGCGGCCTGTTGGTGACTGCCATTCGCCCACCAACCGTGCCTGCCGGCAGTGCCCGCCTGCGGGTCACCCTGAGCGCGGCACACAGCGAGGCGCAGGTACAGCTATTGTTGAATGCATTGGCCGAGTGTTATCCACAGCTGGAGGCCGCCGATGCGTAACCGTTTGATCCTTCTTCCCGGCTGGGGGCTGGGCACCGCCGCCCTAGAGCCGCTCGCCGCCAGCCTGCGGGCCCAGGACGCACGCCTGCAGGTTGAACTGATGCCCCTGCCCGAACTGGCCGATGCCGATGTGCAGGCGTGGGTGGACTACCTCGACCGCAAGTTGCCCAGCGATACCTGGCTGGGTGGCTGGTCGCTGGGCGGCATGCTCGCCAGCGAACTGGCGCGCAAGCGTGGCGATCACTGCTGCGGCTTGCTGACGTTGGGCAGCAACCCCAGTTTCGTGGCCCGCGCCGATTGGCCACATGGCATGGCCGAGGACACCTTCGGCACGTTTCTCGATGGTTGCCGCAGCCATACTTCGGTGACCCTCAAGCGCTTTCGCACCCTGTGCAGCGACGGCGCCCTGCAACCTCGCACGCTGCTGCGCCAACTGGGTGTCGGTGTGCCGGATACCGACCCGCTGTACCTGGCCACCGGCCTGGAAGTGCTGGCCAGGCTCGATACCCGTGAGGCCTTGCAGGCCTATGGTGGCCCGCAGTTGCACCTGTTCGCCGGCAGCGATGCGCTGGTGCCGGCCGAAGCGGCCAAAGCGCTGAGCGAGCTGCTGCCCGACGTCGAAGTCGGCCTGGTCGAAGACAGTTCCCACGCCTTCCTGCTGGAATATCCACAGGAGCTGGCGGCGGGCATCAAGAGTTTCCTGCATGAGAGTGGCGATGACTGACCTTTCCCGTCCAACCCTGCCCGGCGCGCTGCCGGACAAGCGCCAGGTGGCCGCCTCGTTCTCCCGTGCGGCGGCCAGCTACGACAGCGTCGCGGCGCTGCAGCGTGCGGTGGGCGTGAGCCTGCTGGACCAGTTGCCGGATGACGTGGCGCCGACGCGCTGGCTGGACCTTGGCAGTGGCACGGGGCATTTCAGCCGGGTGTTGGGCGAGCGTTTTGCCCAGGCCACCGGCGTGGCGGTGGATATCGCCGAAGGCATGCTGTGCCACGCACGTGGCGAACAGGGCGGGGCGCATTTCCATGTAGCCGGCGATGCCGAACGCCTGCCGCTGCGTGATGACTGTGTCGACCTGGTGTTCACCAGCCTGGCGGTGCAGTGGTGCGGTCAGTTCGCCAGTGTGCTGGACGAGGCTCGGCGAGTATTGCGCCCGGGTGGGGTGCTGGCCTTCAGCAGCCTGTGCGTCGGTACCCTCGATGAGTTGCGCGCCAGCTGGCAGGCCGTTGATGGCATGGTGCATGTCAATCGCTTCCGCCGGTTCGAAGATTACCAGCGCTTGTGTGCAGCCAGTGGCCTCGCCCAGGTCAGCCTGCAGCGCCAGGCCCACGTGCTGCACTACCCCGATGTGCGTAGCCTGACCCATGAACTCAAGGCGCTTGGGGCGCACAACCTCAACCCCGGGAGGCCTTCCGGCCTGACCGGTCGTGCGCGCATGCAAGGCCTGTTGCAGGCCTACGAAGCGTATCGCCAGCCCCAGGGGCTGCCCGCCACCTATCAGGTGGTCTATGGTGTGTTGCGCAAGCCACAGGCATGAGAGGAGCGACATGAGCCAGGCCTATTTCATTGCCGGGACCGACACCGATGTCGGCAAGACCACCATCGCCGCCGGGCTGCTGCATGCGGCACGGTTGCAGGGGCTGAGTACCTTGGGCGCGAAGCCGGTGGCTTCGGGTTGCACGATGACGCCCAAAGGCCTGCGCAACAGTGATGCCCAGGCGCTGATCGACGAAAGCTCCATCAAGCTCGCCTACGAAGAGGTCAATCCGTTTGCCTTCGAACCGGCCATTGCGCCGCATGTGGCGGCCCGGGAGGCGGGTGTAGCGCTGGAAGTGCCCGTACTCGCAAAGGCCATGCGCAACGTGCTGGACCAGGGGGCAGACTTCACCCTGGTCGAAGGTGCGGGCGGTTGGCGCGTGCCATTGTCCGACCACGCCAACCTGTCGGACCTGGCGATTGCCCTCAAGCTGCCGGTGATTCTGGTCGTCGGGGTGCGCCTGGGTTGCATCAACCATGCGCTGCTCAGTGCCGAAGCCATTGCCCGGGACGGGCTGCAGCTGGCAGGTTGGGTGGCGAACATCATCGAACCGCGGACTTCGCGGCTGGAGGAAAACCTGGCCAGCCTGGCGGAGCGTTTGCCAGCGCCGTGCCTGGGGCGGGTGCCGAAGCTCAAGCAGGCAACGGCGGATGCGGTGGCGGAGCATTTGCAGCTCGACTTGCTGGATTGAGCGTTGCCAGGTATGCCCATGGCCTATCAAGTAGCACTGGGCCATTAGGGATTTAAACGGGCCTTTTCGCGCCCGGCCTGCTTTAATTGGCCCTGTTCATATCCAGCGTCATTGGAGTTCTGACATGGAAATCACCGGCAGCACCGCGTACTACGCGGGCCTCAACGCCATCTACAACGGCCAGAACCGCGTCGATCAGGCCGCCGGCCAGATCGCCAATGCTTCGGTCGAGCGCGCCGCTACCAGCCAGTCCAGCGACTTCCAGGCCGAGCGCCTGCGCGGGGTCGACCGCAGCCAGCAGATGGACCTGGCAACCAGCACCGTGCAATTGAACCTGGGCAAGACCGAGGTCGAACTGGGTGCAAAGGTGGCCAAGGCGTCCGACGAAATGCTCGGGCGGTTCATCGATACCTACGCCTGATCGGCCACTTTCTCCGAGTTATACACAGCCCCTGTGGGAGCGGGCGTGCCCGCGAATGCGTTGGATCAGGCAGCTCTGTTGCCTGCCCTGGCCCTTTCGCGGGCACGCCCGCTCCCACAGGGGCATTGTTTTTTCTGGGGTTGGCATAAACGCCATCTTTCGCGGCGTAAATGGCACTATAGTCCCTCCTTGACATCGGGCGGTCCTAAACGTAAGTTTCAAACAACTGTTTGACCGAAAGCCGACAAGAGCTGGTCGGTATCAGCGGTCCCCTACCGAACTCATCACAGAGGTTCATCGCAATGCCTGATTACAAAGCCCCCTTGCGTGATATTCGTTTCGTCCGCGACGAGCTGCTCGGCTACGAGGCGCACTATCAGAGCCTGCCGGGTTGCCAGGACGCAACGCCTGACATGGTCGACGCGATCCTGGAAGAAGGCGCGAAGTTCTGTGAGCAGGTGCTGTCGCCGCTGAACCGTGTCGGTGACCAGGAAGGCTGTACCTGGAGCGAGTCGGGCGTGAAGACCCCGACCGGCTTCAAGGCGGCCTACGAGCAGTTCGTGGAAGGTGGCTGGCCGAGCCTGGCGCACGACGTCGAGCACGGCGGCCAGGGCCTGCCAGAGTCGCTGGGCCTGGCGCTGAGCGAAATGGTCGGTGGTTCCAACTGGTCGTGGGGCATGTACCCAGGCCTGTCCCACGGCGCGATGAACACCATCTCCGCCCACGGCACCGCCGAGCAGCAGCACACCTACCTGACCAAGCTGGTATCCGGCGAGTGGACCGGCACCATGTGCCTGACCGAGCCACACTGCGGTACCGACCTGGGCATGCTGCGCACCAAGGCCGAGCCACAGGCCGATGGCAGCTACAAAGTCTCCGGCACCAAGATCTTCATCTCGGCCGGCGAACACGACATGGCCGACAACATCGTCCACATCGTGCTGGCACGTCTGCCAGATGCTCCGGCGGGCACCAAAGGTATCTCGCTGTTCATCGTGCCGAAGTTCCTGCCCAACGCCGAAGGCGGCGTGGGTGAGCGCAACGGCGTGAGCTGTGGTTCGATCGAACACAAGATGGGCATCCACGGCAACGCCACCTGCGTGATGAACTTCGACGCTGCCACCGGCTACCTGATCGGCCCGGCCAACAAAGGCCTGAACTGCATGTTCACCTTCATGAACACCGCACGCCTGGGCACCGCGCTGCAGGGCCTGGCCCACGCCGAAGTGGCCTTCCAGGGCGGCCTGAAATACGCCCGTGAGCGCCTGCAGATGCGTTCCCTGACCGGCCCGAAAGCACCGGACAAAGCCGCTGACCCGATCATCGTCCATCCGGACGTGCGTCGCATGCTGCTGACCATGAAGGCCTTCGCGGAAGGCAACCGCGCGATGGTGTACTTCACCGCCAAGCAGGTGGACATCGTCAAGTACAGCCAGGACGAGGAAGAGCGCAAGAAGGCCGACGCCCTGCTGGCCTTCCTGACCCCGATCGCCAAGGCGTTCATGACCGAAGTCGGCTTCGAAGCCGCCAACCATGGCGTGCAGATCTACGGTGGCCACGGCTTCATCGCCGAGTGGGGCATGGAGCAGAACGTGCGCGACAGCCGCATCTCCATGCTGTACGAAGGCACCACCGGCATCCAGGCTCTCGACCTGCTGGGCCGCAAGGTGCTGATGACCCAGGGCGAAGCGCTCAAGGGCTTCACCAAGATCGTGCACAAGTTCTGCCAGGCGCAGGAAGGCAATGACGCGGTCAAGGAGTTCGTCGAGCCATTGGCTGCGCTGAACAAGGAGTGGGGCGAGCTGACCATGAAAGTGGGCATGGCCGCGATGAAGGACCGCGAGGAAGTCGGTGCTGCGTCGGTGGATTACCTGATGTATTCCGGCTATGCGTGCCTGGCCTACTTCTGGGCTGACATCGCCCGCCTGGCGGCTGAAAAGCTGGCAGCCGGCACCAGCGAAGAAGGCTTCTACACCGCCAAGCTGCAGACCGCGCGCTTCTACTTCCAGCGCATCCTGCCGCGAACCCGTGCTCACGTGGCCACCATGCTGTCGGGTGCCAACAACCTGATGGACATGAAGGAAGAAGACTTCTCGCTGGGTTACTAAGCCCGGGTGAGGTACTGAAGAAAGCGCCGCTCCTAGTGAGCGGCGTTTTTTTTGGCGTTAAATTTTAATTAGACCTCTTCGGGCCTATCTGCATTGTTTCAATGCTTTTAAATAAGCATGGCTGGCGCAGCGCAACTTACGTGCGCGTGCTGCTCTAATGTTTTTTCAAATTTCAGTTGGGTCTTGTTCCGCACTTCTCCAACTATTGGTCAGCAGTTGAATACGAAATAGCAAATACGTTGCCAGGTTTTACCTAAGCGCAGGATGCCGGTTGGCTTGGCGTTTCTGGGCGCCTGTGAACACTTCGTGAAGGCAGTGTGGGGAATGCCACCCACTAGTGGGGGCGAATTTACACCGGAACTGAGTAAGTTGGGTGATCAGTATTTATTGGTATGAGTGCCTAAATAAACCGGTATAAAAAATCACTGAATGTTTTCTACCGAAATACTTTGTTACAGCTATGGTGGCATTAAGCGCACTTAGTTGCGTGAACGATCAGCCTGAAAAACCTGAGCCGTCGGGAAGTCCATCATGGTCGACTATCTGAGTAACTTGCGAATCCCCCGTCTGGCCTGTGCGATAGCGATGACGTTCGCCGCCGGCCTCCCTTTGACCAGCGCTCGGGCTGCAGACCCGGCCGGGACCGCTCCGGTGGTACCGGATGTGCCCAGCCTGCAGTCTCTGCGTGGCATGACGCCACCGGACCCCTCCGGTACCGAAGGTGGCCGCAAGGTCGACCTGATGTCCGATTACGTAATCAATCGCGGGGCGGTGGTGCTGTTGGGCAAGGCCCTGTTCTGGGACATGGCGATCGGCAGTGACGGCGCCACCGCCTGCGCTTCCTGCCATTACCACGCAGGTGTCGATCACCGGGTCACCAACCAGATCAACCCCGGCCAGGCCAATACCAATGCCAACGTCGCCTCGATCTTCAACAAACCGTTTACGGCTGGCGACATCCCCGGCGACGTGCCGAGCTACGCCACACGCTCTGGTGGCAAGGGCGGCCCGAACTACACGTTGAAAAAAGGCGACTTCCCGACCCACGTGCTGGCCAACCCTCTGGATCGCAACTCGGCGATCGTCTATTCGAGCGATGACGTCATCGGCTCGCAAGGTGTGTTCGACGCCAACTTCGTCAAACCCCGCCAATCGCGCTTCGACAAGTGCACCCAGCAAGCGGACGGCATCTTCCAGGTAGGCGGCATCAACGTGCGCCGCGCCACCGGGCGCAATGCACCGTCGGTGATCAACGCGGCTTTCAACGTGCGCAACTTCTGGGATGGCCGGGCCAACAACGTGTTCAACGGCCTTTCACCGTTCGGTAACCGCGACCCTGACGCGGGGATCTTCGTGACCAAGGATGCCAGTGGCGTGGCGGTCAAGGTGCGGCTGGCCCTCAAGGATGCCTCGGCCGCCTCGCAAGCCGTCGGGCCTCCCGGCAGTGCAGTGGAAATGTCCTGTGGCGGGCGTACCTTCGCCGACATTGGCCGGCGCATGCTCGACACCATGATGCTCAAGGGGCAGAAGATCTCGCCGACCGACTCGGTACTCGGGCCTGTCTCCAGCGCCCGTCGGCCGACCTATCGCGAACTCATCAAGAACGCCTTCCAGCCCCGCCTGTGGAATGCCACGCAGCAGGTTCTGCTGGGCAGTGAGCCCTACACCCAGATGGAAGCGAACTTCCCGTTGTTCTTCGGGCTGGCGATCCAGATGTACGAGTCCACGCTGATCTCCGACCAGGCGCCCCTGGATGCCTATCTGCAGGGCGACCACACCGCCATGAACGCTCAGCAGGTACAAGGCATGGAGCTGTTCCTGGGCAAGGGCAAGTGCGTCGCCTGCCATGGGGGCGCGGAGTTGACCAACGCCGGCAGCCGGTTGCTGTTCCAGCCTCGGGAGCGCATCGAGCGCATGATCATGGCCGACGGCCTGACCACGCTCTACGACAACGGCTTCTACAACACCGGTGTGCGCCCGACCTCTGAGGACCTGGCGCTGGGGGGCTCGGACGCCTGGGGCAACCCTCTGTCCTTCACCCGTCAGTACAACACCCAGCTGCAAGGCGGGAATATTCCTGACCCACTGGATGTCGATGTGTGCACCTTCGAAGTGCCGCTGAGCGCAGCGGTCCCCTGCGACCCGACACTCAAGCCCAGTGTCGGTTTCCGCGACTCGGTCGATGGCGCCTTCAAAACCCCGACCCTGCGCAACATCGCCTTGACCGGGCCGTACTTCCACAACGGCAGCCGGGCAACGCTGCAGCAGGTGATGGAGTTCTACAACCGCGGCGGCGACCGGCGTGGCGAGGACGCCAGCAACACCAGCGGCTTCGAGCACCCGGCCGTCAATCAGCACAACGGCTCCAACCTCGATCCGGACATGACCGCGCTGAACCTGACCCCGGATGAAGTCGATGCCCTGGTCAAGTTCATGGAAGTCGGCTTGACCGACCCGCGCGTCGCCTGGGAGCGGGCACCGTTCGATCACCCTTCACTGGTGCTGCCACAGGGTGAGAAGGGCGATGAAAACGCGGTTACGCAAAAGCCAGGCAATAGCTCACGGCAAGCATTGGACGCCGAGTTCCAGCTCAATGCTGTGGGTGCCTCAGGGCGCTCCACTGCGCAGGGGCCACTGCTGCCATTCAACAACGACCTGTAACGCTACCTCCTGTGGGAGCGGCCTTGTGTCGCGAAAGGGCCGCGTGGCGGCCCCACCAATATCTGCCTAAATGCAGAAATCCTGGGGCTGCTTCGCAGCCCTTTCGCGACACAAGGCCGCTCCCACACTGATCGCGGTGGCTTTCAGTTACAAGAAAAGCTCAAGCCTTCCACCCCCGCTGCCGTTAACCCCACCGGTGTACTCATCTATTCACGTGTGCTGCCGATGAAGTAGAGGCACAATGCTATTATTGATCTGCCGGGTCGGAGATTGCCCTTGTTTCGTCTAAACGCTGTTCGCGCGAGCCATTTCCTGCCTTCGCTGTTTTTGCTGCTGGCCGGGCTTGCGGCGGCTTATGTAAGAGACCTCAGCGTCTTCTTCACCTCACTGTTCAACGTCCTCCCCACCTTGGTCCTGCTGCTGGGCGGTGCCTACTGCGCCGTATATCGCCGCCAGCGTGAGCTGTTCCTGATGGTCACGGTGTACATCGCCTATTTCCTGCTCGACACGCAGACCGACTTCTATCGTGACAACGGCCGCGTGCGCGAGGACGCGGCGGTGATCTTCCACTTGGTGTGCCTGCTGTTGCCCGCCTTGTACGGGCTGTTCGGGGCCTGGCAGGAGCGTACCCACCTGGCCCAGGACCTGCTGGCCCGCTTCGCCGTGCTGTTCGCCGTCGGCAGCGTGGCCGTGGCCCTGGAACAAAGCTTCCCACAGGCGCTGCTGGCCTGGTTGGCGGAGATCCGCTGGCCGTCGCTGCATGGCCAGTGGATGAGCCTGATCCAGATGGTCTACCCAGTGTTCTTCGTGGTGTTCGTCCTGCTGGTCGTGCAATACCTGCGCGAGCCCCGGCCCTTGCATGCGGCGCAGCTGATCGGCCTGGTTGGTATCTTCTGGATGCTGCCCAAGACCTTCATCCTGCCCTTCACCCTGAACATCATGTGCAGCCAGGTGATGCTGATGATTGCCGCCGCGGTATCGCACGAGGCTTACCAGATGGCCTTCCGTGACGAACTGACCGGTTTGCCTGGGCGCCGAGCGTTGAACGAGCGCATGCAGCGTCTGGGTCGCAATTACGTCATCGCGATGACCGACGTCGACCACTTCAAGAAATTCAACGACACCCACGGCCATGATGTTGGTGACCAGGTGCTGCGGCTGGTCGCCAGCCGGTTGTCCAAGGTCACCGGCGGTGGCCGCGCCTATCGCTATGGTGGCGAGGAATTCGCCCTGGTGTTTGCCGGCAAGACCGCTGAAGAGTGCGTGCCGCACGTGGAAGCGGTACGCGAAATGATCGCCAACTACACCATGCACCTGCGTGACCAGAACAGCCGCCCGCAGGACGATTCCGCCGGGCGGCAACGCCGCAGTGGCAGCGCTGGCGGCACGGTTTCGGTAACCATCAGCATCGGTGTCGCCGAGCGGCTGGTCGACCATCGCAACCCGGAAGAAGTGCTCAAGTCCGCCGACCAGGCGCTTTACAGTGCCAAAGGAGCCGGGCGTAACTGTGTCATGGTCTATGGTCAACAATCCCAGCGCGGGGCAGTGCGGATGGCGTGACCAAAATAGACTATATGGTCGCGTGATGACCCTATGTCTCGCAAAAGTTGTTCGGTTACACTGGATTCATCCCCGGGTTGCTTTTTTTACGAGCCGCCCCGACCCGACCAGCGAGAGGTTGTCATGGCTGACTATAAAGCGCCCCTGCGCGACATGCGCTTCGTACTGAATGAAGTCTTCAACGTGGCCGAGCTGTGGGCGCAATTGCCCGAACTGGCCGAGGCGGTCGACGCGGACACTGCCATGGCTGTGCTGGAAGAAGCCGGCAAGGTCACCAGCAAGACCATTGCCCCCCTCAGCCGCGCCGCCGACGAAGAAGGCTGCCACTGGGACAACGGCGCCGTGCGTACGCCAGCCGGCTTCATCGAGGCCTACAACACCTACGCCGAAGGCGGTTGGGTGGGCGTGGGTGGTGATCCGCAATTCGGTGGCATGGGCATGCCCAAGGCGATCTCGGCCCAGGTCGAGGAAATGGTCAACGCCTCGAGCCTGGCCTTCGGCCTGTACCCGATGCTGACCGCTGGCGCCTGCCTGTCGATCAACGCCCATGCCAGTGAAGCGCTGAAGGAAAAGTACCTGCCGAACATGTACGCCGGTGTCTGGGCCGGCTCCATGTGCCTGACCGAACCGCATGCCGGTACCGACCTGGGCATCATCCGCACCAAGGCCGAGCCCCAAGCCGATGGCAGCTACAAGGTCAGCGGCACCAAGATCTTCATTACCGGCGGCGAGCATGACCTGACCGAGAACATCATCCACCTGGTGCTGGCCAAGCTGCCGGATGCACCGGCGGGGCCGAAAGGCATCTCGCTGTTCCTGGTGCCGAAGTTTCTGGTCAACGAAGACGGCAGCCTCGGCGCACGCAACCCGGCCACCTGCGGCTCGATCGAGCACAAGATGGGTATCCAGGCTTCGGCGACTTGCGTGATGAACTTCGATGAGGCCGTCGGCTATATCGTCGGCGAGCCGAACAAGGGCCTGGCGGCCATGTTCACCATGATGAACTACGAACGCCTGGGCGTAGGTATCCAGGGCCTGGCGTCGGCCGAGCGTTCCTACCAGAACGCTGTGGAGTACGCCCGTGATCGCCTGCAGAGCCGCGCCCCGACCGGGCCGCAGGCCAAGGACAAGGCCGCCGACCCGATCATCGTCCACCCGGATGTGCGGCGCATGCTGCTGACCATGAAGGCGCTGATCGAGGGCGGTCGTGCCTTCTCCACTTATGTGGCGATGCAGCTCGACAGCGCCAAGTACAGCGAAGACCCGGTCACGCGCAAACGCAGCGAAGAGCTGGTGGCGCTGCTGACTCCGGTGGCCAAGGCCTTCCTCACCGACCTCGGCCTTGAGTGCACGGTGCACGGCCAGCAGGTCTTCGGTGGCCACGGCTACATTCGCGAGTGGGGCCAGGAGCAACTGGTGCGCGATGTGCGTATCACCCAGATCTACGAAGGCACCAACGGTATCCAGGCGCTGGACCTCATGGGGCGCAAGGTGGTGGCCAGCGGTGGTGCGTACTACAAGCTCTTCTCTGACGAGATTCGCCAGTTCATTGCCAGTGCTGATGGCCAGCTGGGCGAATTTACCAAGCCGCTGGGCGCCTACCTGGATCAGCTCGACGGGCTGACCGAGTGGGTAATGGAGCAGGCCAAGGGCAATCCGAATGAGATCGGTGCCGCGTCGGTCGAGTACCTCCAGGCCTTCGGCTATGTAGCCTATGCCTACATGTGGGCACTGATGGCGCGGGCAGCCAAGGCCGGTGAGGGCGACGAGGCCTTCTATGCAGCCAAGCTGGGCACGGCGCGGTTCTACTTTGCGCGCTTGCTGCCACGGGTTAATTCGTTGGTGGCCTCGGTGAAGGCGGGCAGTGAATCGCTGTACCTGCTGGATGCCGAACAGTTTTGAAGTGTTTGCGAAAGATTACTTCTTGTAAGCCTTTTCCTACATGACGTGGTGACTTTTCGCCACTGGTGTCAGATTGGATCCACGGTTAATCTTTCTACATGGACGTTGCGCAGGAAGCGCAAAGGACAGAACAGGGACAACGAAGGATTTCCTGCCAGGATGGCGGGGCGATAGGGATGTCACAGGGAAACAGTCTAGAGAACCCCGCTTCGGCGGGGTTTTCTTTGTCTGCGTTTTTTCAGCCGAGCACATCCAGCGGCGTGGCACCCAATTGCCGGGCGTCAGCCTCCCCCTCCAGCAACGTGCGCAGCAGTTCCACCGACGCCTGTTGGCGCTGGGCATCACGGAACACCAGGCCGACCTTGAGCGGCACGCGCGGCTCGCTCAGCGGCTTCCACAGCAAACCCTGGTCATCCTCGGCAGCATCCTTGGCCCGCCCAGGCAGGATGGTCGCCAGCGAAGTGTGTGCCAGGCTGTCGAGAATCCCCGCCATGTTGTTCATCTCGGCTTGCACCTGCGGCCGGCGGCCCTGTGCGGCCAGTTGTTCCTTCCAGATCTGGCGGATCTGGAACTCCTCACCGAGCATCAGCATGGGCAGTTCGGCGGCCTGCTTGATCGAGACTTTCTTGAAGTCCTTCAAAGGGTGGGTATCCGGGATGACAACCTGCAACTCGTCTTCGTACAGCAGTGAGCCGTGCAGCCCTGGCTGGCGCGGTGGCAAGTAGCTGATGCCGATGTCCAGGTTGCCATTGAGCAGCCGCCGTTCGATCTCCAGCCCCGACAACTCGTAGATCTGTACCACGAGATGCGGCTGGGCCTTTCGCACCCGCTCCAGCAACTGTGGCACCAGGCTTGGTCGCACGGTCTGCAGCACGCCGATGGCCAGGGTGCGCAGCGACTGGCCCTTGAAGTTGCGCATGGCCTCATGGGCCCGCTGCAGGCCATCGAGCAGTGGCAGGGCATGGTTGTACAGGGTGTGTGCAGCCAGGGTCGGCAGCAGGCGCTTGTTGCTGCGTTCGAACAGGCTCAGGTCGAGACTGTGCTCAAGCTGGCGAATCTGTTGTGACAGTGCCGGTTGCGACAGTGACAGGCGTTCGGCGGCGCGGCCGACATGGCCCTCTTCATACACCGCGACGAAATAACGCAGTTGGCGAAAATCCATAAGTAACACTTATCGAAAAAGCTGGGAAAACGAAATGGCCGCAAACGCTGCCGAAGCCTAGTCTATCGCCGTATTCCAACGGGTTACAGCGATCAATCAGCTCATTGTTACCGCGTTTGAAAAACACTTTTGATAGGCAAGGCAAAATTATCCAGTGCCGGCAGCAAGACCGGACCCCTGGCCGCCCTTTACCGTGATTGGTTGGAGCCCCGATGAACCTGTTCAACCTGCGCCGTTCGGCCCCTGCCGCAGTTGCCGAGCCCAAGCGTGCGCCGGTGATCGTGGCGGATGCGCCGCAGCTGTCCCGCGAGCGTCTGATGCCGAGCACCGAGCGTGCGACGCAAGTGTTCGTGCGTGGCCAAGGCTCGTGGTTATGGGACAACGAAGGGCATGCCTACCTGGACTTCACCCAGGGCGGCGCGGTCAACAGCCTCGGGCACAGCCCGACGGCGCTGGTCAAGGCGCTGGGCAACCAGGCCCAGGCGCTGATCAACCCGGGTGCGGGCTACCACAGCCGGGGTCTGCTGGCGCTGGTCAACCGCCTGTGCCAGAGCACTGGCAGCGACCAGGCCTACCTGCTAAACAGCGGTGCCGAGGCCTGCGAAGGGGCGATCAAGCTGGCGCGCAAGTGGGGCCAGCTGAACCGTAACGGCGCCTACCACATCATCACCGCCAGCCAGGCTTGCCATGGCCGCAGCCTGGGCGCCCTGTCGGCCTCCGACCCGTTGCCGTGCAACCGCTGCGAACCGGGCCTGCCGGGGTTCAGCAAGGTGCCGTTCAACGACCTGGCGGCGCTGCATGCCGAGGTCGATTCGCGCACCGTGGCGATCATGCTCGAGCCGATCCAGGGCGAGGCGGGGGTGATCCCGGCAACGCGTGAATACCTGCAGGGCGTGGAAAAGCTCTGTCGGGAACTGGGCATCCTGCTGATTCTCGATGAAGTGCAGACGGGTATTGGCCGCTGTGGGGCATTGCTGGCAGAACAGACTTACGGTGTGCGCGCCGACATCATCACCCTCGGCAAGGGCCTGGGCGGTGGGGTACCACTGGCAGCCTTGCTGGCTCGCGGAACAGCCTGCTGCGCGGAACCTGGCGAACTGGAGGGTAGCCATCACGGCAATGCGCTGATGAGCGCCGCCGGCCTGGCCGTACTGGAGACCGTGCTGGAGCCTGGCTTCTTCGAGCAGGTGCAAGACAGCGGTCGCCACCTGCGCGACGGCCTGAGCCGCCTGGCTGGCCGCTATGGCCAGGGCGAAGTGCGTGGCCAGGGCCTGCTGTGGGCCTTGCAGCTGCAGGAAAGCCTGGCCAGGGAACTGGTCGAGGCGGCCTTGCACGAAGGTTTGCTGCTGAACGCGCCGCAGGCCGATGTCGTGCGCTTCTCGCCAGCGCTGACCGTGAGCAAGGGCAACATCGACGAAATGCTCCTGCGCCTGGCTCGGGCCTTTGCCCGCCTGCATGCGCAACAACAGGCCCGCCGCGAAATGCCGGCCTGATCAAGAATTCTACGAACCGTCTGGCGTTCCTGCGCATCGCCCCGTGCCTGTTTCATTTGGCCCGGGGCGTTTTTTTTGGCCTGTGGAACCTCCAGCAAGCGCAACGGGTCTTCCTTGTAACCCCTTCAGGAGATACCCGCATGGACTTCATTCGCATCATCATCGCCATCATCTTGCCGCCGCTGGGTGTGTTTCTGCAGGTGGGGTTTGGCGGGGCGTTCTGGCTGAACATACTGCTGACGCTGTTGGGCTACATTCCTGGGATCGTGCATGCGGTGTATATCATCGCCAAGCGTTGAGGATGCTGGGGCCGCCAAGCGGCCCCAGGCCTTCAGCTCTCCAACACTCGGCAATAGAACTTCCACTCTTCCTCCAGCGCATGCGCCAGGTTCTCGGCCTTGCGAAAGCCGTGCCGTTCGCCTGCATAGAAATGCCCTTCAGCCTCGATGCCATTGGCCTGCAACGCGGCCAGCATCGAGCGCGTCTGCTCCGGCACCACCACTGCATCCAGCTCGCCCTGGAAGAAGATCACCGGCACCTTGATTTGTGAGGCATGCAGCAGTGGTGTGCGCTGGCGATAACGCTCGGCATCCTGCTGCGGGTCACCGATCAGCCAGTCCAGGTAATCACCTTCGAACTTGTGCGTGGCCTGGCCCAGGGCAATCGGATCGCTGACCCCGTAAAGGCTGGCCCCGGCGCGGAATACGTCGTTGAACGCCAGGGCGCACAGCGTGGTGTAGCCACCGGCACTGCCGCCACGAATGAAGGCCTTGGCAGGGTCGATCAGCCCTTTTTCCGCCAGATGCTCGACAGCGGCACAGGCATCCTGCACATCGCTTTCGCCCCAACGCAGATGCAGCGCCTGGCGGTACTCCCGGCCATAGCCCGTGCTGCCCCGGTAATTCAGGTCGGCCACGGCGAAACCGCGTTGGGTCCAGTACTGGATACGTGGGTCGAGCACCGGGTAGCAGGCCGAAGTCGGGCCACCGTGGATAAATACCAGCAATGGGGCAGGGCCATTGGTGCCGTTTGCCGGGTAGAAGAAGCCATGGGCAAACGCGCCGCCACTCTTGTAATGGATCGATTGCGGCAGGCTGATGTGCGCTGCAGGCAGCACTTCGGCGCCGCCGGCCAGCACGCTGACCTCATGGTTGGCACGGGCAATGGCGATCACTGCTGGCGGGCTGATCGGTGAGGCTGCCACGGCATAGAGGTAGTTGGCATCCATGGCCAGGTTGCGGAACCGGGTATAGGCGCTGGCGAAGTGTTCCATGTGCCCCAGTTCATCGTGCAGGCCGAGTTGCCCAATACCCCCTTCGAACCAGGTGGCCAGATAGCGTTGCGCAGTTACCGGTAACCAGGTGCAGGTGCCCAGCTGCCATGGGGCGGCGGCATGGTCGGCGGGCTCGGCCGGCAGTGCCTGCCAGTGGCCATCGACCTCGCCCCACGGTTGCCAGAAGCCATTGCGGTCAGACAAACAGTACAAGCGGCCTTCGGCGTCGAAGCGCGGTTGTTGCAGTGATTCATCCTCGGCAGCGATACAGCGCGCCAGCCCCCAGTCGCCGTGGGTGTCGCGTTCGCGGCACAACAGCCGGGTAACGGTCCAGGGCTGTGCCGGGCGGTCCCATTCGACCCAGGCCAGGCGTTGGCCATCAGCGCTGACCGTCGGCGAGGCATAGAAGTCAGCACCCTCGGCGAGCACCTCGCGGGAGGTTTCGGCCAAGGCCACCAGGCGATGTTCGACGCTTTCGCCATGGCGCTCTTCGACTGCCAGCACCTTGCCGTCGTGCCACTGCACATCGCCATAGCGGCAATCGGCCTCGGCGGTCAGGGCGCGTGGTGCAGTGCCGTCGAGGCGCTGGGTATAGACTTGCTGGTCCTTTTCGTTGACGAACAGCAGCCCGTCACCGCCCAGGCAGAAGCTACCGCCACCGTATTCGTAGACCCGGCTGCGCACGCTGAAACCATCGGGCGTGAGGCAGCGTGCCTGATGGTCACGCCACTGCCAGATACGGCAGGCGCCATCGGCCGGGCGGAACTCGTTCCAGAACAGCCCCTCGGCGCTGACCTTGAGTTCGGCAAAGTCGGTGCCGGCAGCGACGGCCTGGGCGGCACTGAAGTCAGCCGCGGACGATGACACGGGAGTTGCGCTCATTGCGGAAGGTCATCTCTTCGATGGCGAGTTGGGCGGTTTCCGCCTCCTCGCGGGCCTTGAGGATGATGCCGTGGTCGGCCGACTTGGCACACACCGGGTCGGCCTTGCTGGCATCGCCGGTCAGCATGAAGGCCTGGCAACGGCAGCCGCCGAAGTCCTTTTCCTTTTCGTCGCACGAACGGCACGGCTCGGGCATCCAGTCGTAACCGCGGAAGCGGTTGAAGCCGAACGAGTCGTACCAGATGTGGTGCAGGTCATGGTCGCGCACGTTGGGGAACTGCACCGGCAATTGCCGGGCACCGTGGCAGGGCAGGGCAGTGCCGTCCGGGGTGATGGTCAGGAACAGGCTGCCCCAACCGTTCATGCAGGCCTTGGGGCGTTCTTCGTAATAGTCCGGAGTGACGAAGATCAGCTTGCACGGGCTGCCCGCGGCCTTGAGCTTTGCCCGGTACTCGTTGGTGATGCGTTCGGCACGTTCGAGCTGCGCGCGGGTCGGCAGCAGGCCCAGGCGGTTGAGGTGCGCCCAGCCGTAGAACTGGCAGGTGGCAAGCTCGACGAAGTCGGCTTCAAGGGCGATGCACAGCTCGATGATGCGGTCGATCTTGTCGATGTTGTGCCGATGGGTAACGAAGTTGAGCACCATCGGATAACCGTGGGCCTTCACCGCACGGGCCATTTCCAGCTTCTGCGCGAAGGCCTTCTTCGAGCCGGCCAGCAGGTTGTTGACCTGCTCGTCACTGGCCTGGAAGCTGATCTGGATATGGTCCAGCCCGGCCTCTTTGAAGGCGGCGATGCGCGCTTCGGTCAGGCCGATGCCGGAGGTGATCAGGTTGGTGTAGTAGCCCAGCCGACGGGCCTCGCCGATCAGCTCGGCGAGGTCTTGGCGCACCAGTGGTTCACCCCCGGAGAAGCCGATCTGCGCAGCGCCCATCTCGCGGGCTTCGGCCATCACCTTGAACCACTGCGCGGTGCTCAGCTCCTGACCTTGGGCGGCGAAGTCCAGCGGGTTGGAGCAGTACGGGCACTGCAGCGGGCAGCGGTAGGTCAGTTCGGCCAGCAGCCACAGCGGCAGGCCGACCGGCACCTCAGGCGAGGGTGATCCAGTGTTCGCCACGGGCCACCTCCATGAATTGCTCGATATCGTCGGCGACTTCGGGCACACCAGGGAACTGTTGTTCAAGGTCGGCGATGATCGTCGCCACGTCACGTTTGCCGTCGATCAGCCCGCCGATCAGGCCGGCGCTGTCGTTGAGCTTGATCATGCCTTCGGGGTACAGCAGTACATGGCCTTTCTGCGCTGGCTCGTACTGGAAGCGGTAGCCGGGGCGCCAGCTCGGCACTTGCTTGCGGTCGAAACTCATAGGGCAATCCCCTTGTGCCAGACACGTTGCTGGGTGACGGTGTGGTAAGGCGGGCGGTTCAGCTCGTAGGCCATGCTCATGGCGTCGAGCATGCTCCAGAGGATATCCAGCTTGAACTGCAGGATTTCCAGCATACGCTCCTGGCCCGCACGGCTGGTGTAGTGCTGCAAGGTGATCGCCAGGCCGTGTTCCACGTCGCGCCGAGCCTGGCCCAGGCGAGTACGGAAGTACTCGTAGCCGGCGGGGTCGATCCACGGGTAGTGCTGCGGCCAGCTGTCCAGGCGCGACTGGTGGATCTGCGGGGCGAACAGCTCGGTCAGCGAGCTGCTGGCCGCTTCCTGCCAGCTGGCGCGGCGGGCGAAGTTGACGTAGGCATCGACGGCGAAACGCACGCCGGGCAGCACCAGTTCCTGGGAACGCAGCTGGTCGGGGTCGAGGCCGACCGCCTGACCCAGGCGCAGCCAGGCTTCGATACCTCCGTCCTCGCCGGGCGCGCCGTCATGGTCGAGCAGGCGCTGGATCCACTCACGGCGAATTTCGCGGTCCGGGCAATTGGCCAGGATCGCGGCATCCTTCATCGGGATGTTGACCTGGTAATAGAAGCGGTTGGCCACCCAGCCCTGGATCTGTTCGCGGCTGGCACGGCCTTCATACATCGCCACGTGGTACGGGTGGTGGATGTGGTAGTAGGCGCCCTTGGCGCGCAGGGCCTGCTCGAACTCGGCAGGTGACATTGGCAGTGCGTCGCTCACGGGGCCTCCTTACAACTCGATGCTCATGCCATCGAAGGCGACTTCGACGCCGCGGCGCTGGACTTCGGCGCGCTCGGGGGAATCTTCGTCGAGGATCGGGTTGGTGTTATTGATGTGGATAAGCACCTTGCGCTGGCGCGGGAAGCCGTCGAGCACTTCGAGCATGCCGCCCGGGCCATTTTGCGCCAGGTGGCCCATCTCGCGGCCAGTGCGGGTGCCAACACCGCGGCGCTGCATTTCATCATCCTCCCACAGCGTGCCGTCGACCAGCAGGCAGTCGGCGCCGTGCATCATCTGCAGCAGCTTGGCATCGACCTGGCCGAGGCCGGGAGCGTAGAACAGCTTGCCGCCGGTGCGCGTGTCCTCGACCAGCAGGCCGAGGTTGTCGCCCGGGTGCGGGTCGAAGCGGTGCGGCGAGTAGGGCGGCGCGGCGCTGCGCAGGGGGAAGGGGGTGAACGTGAGGTTGGGGCAGGCGTCGATGACGAAACTGCCTTCAAGCTCGATGCGGTTCCACTGCAGGCCACCGTTCCAGTGGCTGAGCATGTTGAACAGCGGGAAGCCGGTGGTCAGGTCCTGATGGACCATGTCGGTGCACCAGACTTGATGCGGGCAGCCTTCGCGCAGGCTGAGCAGGCCGGTGGTGTGGTCGATCTGGCTGTCGAGCAGGACGATGGCGTTGATGCCGGTGTCGCGCAGGGCACGCGCCGGCTGCATCGGCGTGAAGGCCTGGAGCTGGGCGCGGATGTCGGGTGAGGCATTGCACAGGATCCAGTGCTCACCGTCGTCGGACAGGGCGATGGACGACTGGGTGCGCGCCGTGGCGCGCAGGCTGCCGTCGCGATAGCCCTTGCAGTTGACGCAGTTGCAGTTCCACTGCGGGAAACCACCGCCGGCGGCGGAACCGAGAATCTGGATGTACATGGCCACTCCTTCTGCGAAAAGCCGTATCCGGAAAACGACGACGCCCCGGCGGGCCGAGGCGTCATGCCGCAAAGCAGGGCTTAGCGGCTGGCGAAGTACATGGTCACTTCGAAGCCGATACGCAGGTCAGTGTATGCAGGTTTGGTCCACATGGGCGTTCTCCTTCCGGATGGGGTTGGGGTGCTTCAGCTACTCATTGGGTGCCACCTGGAGCTGGAGGTTCCATTCGCTGAGATAGCGTTATCTTACAAGAAAACGTTGTACTGAAAGGTTAATTCTTTGATAAGCGCCCTTGCAGTAAACGTAACAATCCCCGCGAGATCAGTGCCAGGACGCATCGGGCGCGGCGCTGTTGGCCAGGCAAAGCCAGGGCCAATCGGAGCCGAGCAGGCCGCGTAGCAGGTCGTCCAGATCCGCTTGTTGCGTCATCAGAATAGACCGCTGCAGCGCAAGCAGGTCGCCGGGTTGTGTGGCCAGGTGTGTCTGCCATGCCCATTCGGCGACCTCGGCGTTGGCCATGGCAGGCTCGTCGAACTGCTCCGCCAGTGCCTGGCGGGCATGGCTGTCGAGGGTGACGCCCTGGCCCAGAAGCTCGCGCAGGTGATCGAGGATTTCGCCCTGGCTGGCATGTGGCGACTGCACACCGAACAGCAGGCCACCGATGCCTTCGATCTGACGGAAGGTACTGAAAACGGCATAGCCAAGTTGCAGCTCGACCCGCAGTCGTTGATACACCGCGCCTTGCAGCAGCTGGGCCAGCAGACGACCACTGGCTTGCTGCGCGGCTGATAGTGGGCAGAACAGCAGCAGGGCATGTTCACTGCCCGGCACCTCGGCATGCTGCCAGCGATGGCCGGTCCAGAGGGCGGCAGGCGTGGGCACCGTGCCTTGTCCTGGGCAGCCTTGCAGCACTGCGCCTAATGCCTGAGCGGCGCTGGTGCCGAAGCCGACGGCCAGGCCTTGCCAGTGGCTGTGCTTCCAGGCGTCGTCGAGCAGCGCCTGATCGAGGGTGCAGGGCGGCGTTTCGGCGGGGCGAGTACAGAGCACGGCGTCAGGTAGCTGATTGATCAATGCCCTGATCGGTATCAGGGCGGGCGCCTCAGGTGGCGAGGGTTGCCAGTTGGAGGGCACTTGCATCAGCGCCAGTGCCTGGCCTGCGGCGCTTACCACGGCTGTCGGATGGCCAGCGCAACGTAGCTGCCAGTATTCGCCTGAAGCGTTGAACTGCAGTTGCACGCAGGCCTGCTCGCAACGTGCCTGCAGGGGGTGCAGGGCGCGTTCAAGTACACCTTGTAGAGGCTGGCGCACTGCCGACGGCATGTGCCAGCGCAGATACAGTGCAGCGTATTGCCTGGCGGGGGGCAGCAGGTCGCTGATGGCCAGCGCAGGTGGCAGCTCTGCAATTCGAGCAGTGGGCAATTCATCGAGCAACAGGGGCTCGGCCACCGGCAGTTGCCATTGCCCGTAAGTGTGACGTGG
Organism: Pseudomonas sp. CC120222-01a; assembly: GCF_003097235.1. Taxonomy (GTDB): domain Bacteria; phylum Pseudomonadota; class Gammaproteobacteria; order Pseudomonadales; family Pseudomonadaceae; genus Aquipseudomonas. The sequence continues at coordinate 24,477 of NZ_QEQQ01000023.1, forward strand.
CAGCTGTTCAATCAGCGCTTCGAACGCAATCAGCGCCAGTGTATCCAAGGCGGCAAACGGCTGGTCGGCGCTGTCGCGGCGGGCCAGTTCCAGTGCGCTGGCGCCGCGTTCACGACGTTGTTGCAGGCGGCCGAAGGCATTGTTGAGTTGGGCGAGGTCTGTGTGGCGGATGAAGTCGAACCAGCCGTGCAACAGCTTCAGCGCTTCATCGGTGTCGGCATCCGCGCCGAGCTTCAGATCGATGTGCCAGAGCAGTTGCCCGGCAAAGGCATACAGCTTCTCGGCCTTGAACCCCTTGAGCCAGCCCCGTCTCTCCAGTGCATCCAGCCAACTGCCGGGGCGGTTGTCGACGAGGTTGGCGATCAGCATTTCCAGCGCCTGCTCTGCACCTGAGGGCAGGCTCTCGTGGGCGAACAGCAGCGGCTTATTGGCGGCCAAGGCGGGTGGCAAGGCTTGTGGCACAAGGTCTCCCGTTTCGAAGACCCCGGCGTATTGCCTGCCGAGTTGTTCCAGTTCATCCAGTGGCTGCGGGCCGCAGAGACTCAGGGTGATCTGGCCGCCCTGGTAGAAGCGCTGGTGGAAGCCCGAGAGCGCTTGCTGGAAAGCAATATTGCGCAAAACGAGGGAATAGCGGTTGCCTGCATGAAAGCCGACCAGCGGATGATTGCCAACCACCGATTGCAGCAAGGCAAATTGCTGCTGCGCCTGCGGGTTGCGTGACCAGGCAATGAACTCGGCGTGGATGACTTCCCGCTCGCGGCGTTGCCGTTCGATGCCCAGGTCCGGTTCGGCAAGCATCTGGCACAGGCGCTCCAGGCCACCGGCCAATGCGGCGGGTGGGACTTCGAAGAAGAAGTCGGTGGTGCGCTCGCGGGTGCTGGCGTTGACTTGGCCACCCAGAGCCTGGACATAGCGCATCAGGCCGTCTTCCAGAGGGAAGCGTGCGCTGCCGAGGAAGAACAGGTGTTCCAGGAAGTGGGCCAGGCCCGGCCATGCGGCTGGGGCGTCGTGGCTGCCCGCATGTACCCTCAAGGCGGCCGCCGAGCGCTTCAGGCGTGGTGCATGGCGCAGGGTCAGCTGCAAGCCGTTGGCGAGGGTGAGGTGGCGGGTGGTGTCAGGCATGGGAACTCCGGGGCAGGTGTTCATGCTAACCCATTTGCAAGGCAGGCCCGGCCCATTCGCGGGCGTGCCTGCTCCCACAGGAGTAGCGTTGACCACACGATCACGCGGTCCCTGTGGGAGCGGGCACGCCCGCGAATGGGCCGCAAAACGGCCCCTGTCAGCCCTGACGCAGGTGCAACTCCTGACGCAGATCGGTCAGGTAGGGAAACGCCTCGCGCCCCCGCACCACCCGCTCATGCTCCAGCTCGGCCAGCAACTGGCACTCATCGCGCCCGGCCATGGCCAGCAGGCTGCCATCGGGCCCGATGATGCTGCTCTGCCCGCAATACTGGATCTCGTCCTCGGCCCCGCAGTAGTTGGCATACACCAGGTAGCACTGGTTCTCCTGCGCCCGCGAGCGCACGGTCACCTGACAGACGAAATCGTATGGCGTCATGTTCGCCGTCGGCACCAGGATCAGCTCGGCACCTGCCAGCGCCAGGCGCCGGGCGTTCTCCGGGAACTCGATGTCGTAACAGATCAGCATGCCGACCTTCCAGCCCTCCAGCTCGACTACCGGGAAATGGTCGGCGCCGGGGCTGAACATCGCCCGGTCCAGCTCGCCGAACAAGTGAGTCTTGCGGTAATTGCACAGGCTGCGGCCATGGGCATCGATCAACTGCACACTGTTGTAGATTGCCCCGTCATCGGCGCGCTCCGGGTAGCCGTAGACGATGGCGATGCGGTGCGCCTGGGCAATCTCCACCACCTCCATGGCCGAGGGGCCATCGTTGGCTTCGGCCAGCCGTTCGACCTGCGCCAGGCCGATGTTGTAGCCGCTCAGGAACATCTCCGGGCACACCAGCAATTGCGCGCCACGCTCGGCCGCCAGCTGCGCCTGGTGACGCAGCCGTTGCAGGTTGCCGGGCACGTCCAGCGGGTTGGGTGCGCCCTGGAACAGAGCGATGCGCATGCTGCCTCCTTGGTTTCAGTCAGCCAGGGCGATCGGCCCGATCTCGTCGAACACGTCGCCGGGGCCTGGGTTGTCTGGGTGGGTGCGGCCACCGAAGTGGTTCATGATACCCCACACCGCATTCAGCGACGTCTGCACCGCGCCTTCGACCCAGGCCGGGGTCCACGACACATCGTCACCGGCAATGAACATGCCGCGCTGTTCGGCGGGCATGTCCTGCTGCATGAAGTGCGCATACATGCGCTGGTTGTAGCGGTAGTGGCCCGGCAGCGCGCCCTTGAAGGCGCCGAGGAAATGCGGGTCGGCCTCCCAGGAAATGGTGATCGGGTCGCCGATGATGTGCCCGGCGATGTCGGTCTTGGGGTAGATCTTCTTCAGTGCGTCGAGGGCCAACTGCACGCGCTTTTCCACCGGGTGCGGGAGCATCTTCAGGGCATCGCTCATCCAGGCGTAGGACAGGCAGATCACGCCCGGCTTGTCGTCACCGTTGTCGAACAGGTAGGTGCCGCGGGTGAGGCGGTCGGTGAGGGTCATGCTCATCAGGTCGCGGCCGGTCTGCGGGTCCTTGTCCTTCCAGAATGGCCGGTCGACCATGACGAAGGTCTTCGACGATTGCATGTAGCGGGTGCGGTCCAGGGCCATCCACATCTTCTGCGAGAACAGCGACTCTTCGCAGTCGATCTGGGTGGTCAGCAGCCAGCTCTGACAGGTGGCGAGCACTGCACCGTAGTGGCGGGTGTCACCCCAGTTGTCGGTGACCGCCAGGCGCCCGTCGGCAGCGCGGGCGATGCGTTTTACCCCGGTGCGCGGTGCGCCGCCATGCAGCGAACTGAGGCTGGTGCCTTCCGGCCAATGGGCGCAGCGCTCCGGTACATGGCGCCAGATGCCCTGCGGCACCTGTTCCACACCACCGACGATCAGGTGCTGATGGTCGTCGCAGTTGGTCATTACCACGCGGAAGATTTCCAGCATCGAGTTGGGGAAGTCCGAGTCCCAGCCGCCAGTGCCGAAACCGACCTGGCCGAATACTTCGCGGTGCTGGAAACTCAACTGGGCGAACGAGCGCGAGGTGGCGACGAAGTCGTAGAAGGTGCGGTCGTCCCACAGCGGTACCAGCTTGTTCCACAGCGCTTTGAGCCGAGGTACGTCGCGGTCACGGATCGCCTGCTGGATATCGGCAAACTGCGCACCGCTTTCCAGCGCATCCGCCCAGGCGTCGGCCACTTCATGGAACAGTTTCGGCAGGTCACTGGCTTTTTCGGCGTAGTAGGTCTGGCCTTCGAGGTCGATCACCGTGCTGCCCGATGCGGACGTCAGCGGGTTGGGGAAGGGCTTGGTTTCCAGGCCCAGCTTGTCGACGTAGTGGTAGAAGGCGGTGGAGGACACCGGAAAGCGCATGCCGCCGAGCTCGGCGATGATGCCGTCGGTGCCGTTGAAGGCCTGCGAACGCAGCCGCCCGCCAAGCTTCGAAGCCTCGTACACCACCGGCTTGAGGCCCAGCTTCATCAATTCGTAGGCCGCGACCAGGCCGGCGATGCCTGCGCCAACGATGGCGACTTCTTCACCATGGCGTTCGGCTGGGATGCTGCCCAGGCCAGCCGGGTGTTCCAGCCAGTCATCGAAGGCGAAGGGGAAGTCCGGGCCGAAGATGGTGATGGGCTGTTTGCCGTCGGCGGGGTGGCGGTTTTTCTTGTTCATGAAGTGACCTTGCCAGAGCGGCTGCGCGGGGGGGCGGAGCCTGAGTATAGGAGATGGCTGGTGGTCATTTTATGAAGCGGGGTATTCGTAATTAAGATGCAGAATGATGGCGAAATTGATGTTTAATTGTCATTACGTCGACAGCTACATGAATTATGACGCCAATCCGGCTTTAGTCAGGCTGCCCGCGATCGACCTTGCTGCTGAGGATGATCGACGTGGTGGTCTTCTCCACCCCCTCGACGCTGCCAATCTGGTCCAGCAGCTGGTCGAGTTGCTCCGGCGAATCGCTGCGCAGCCAGGCCACGTAATCGAACTCGCCACTCACTGCGCATAGCTGCTGTACCTGCCCCATGGCACTCAGGCGACGCACCACTTCCTTGCCGGAGCGTGGCTGCACCTTGATTCCGACATAGGCCTGCAGGCCGCCGCCAATCAGGCGCTGACCAAGGCGCACGCCGTAGCCGGTGATGACCTTGTTCTTTTCCAGCCGTTCCAGGCGCGAGTTGACCGTGGTGCGGGCGATGCCGAGCTGGCGGGCGAGGGTGGCGACGCTTTCGCGGGCGTTGATCTGCAGCAGTGCGATCAGCTGGCGGTCGATTGCGTCGAGGGTGATGGGGCGGGAGTCCGACATGGTAAGTCTCTACGGAGGGTCCGTTAGCCTAGCTAGCTGCAGATGAGCAGGGCAAGCCCCTGAACTGTTACCAATCGAGCACAAAAAAGCCGCGCATCAGCGCGGCTTTTCGTCGTATCTGGTGGGCCCACACGGACTCGAACCGTGGACCAAAGGATTATGAGTCCTCTGCTCTAACCAACTGAGCTATAGGCCCTCAGTAAGTGCCCGGATTATAACGAGGGTTTTGAAAGCGTGCCATCCGAAAGATCGGATAGTGCTATACGAAGAAACGTCGCTGCGAATTCATCCGGCGGCAGTGGCAGGCTGACGATGTAGCCTTGGATCTGCTCGCAACCCTCGGCTGCAAGGAAGCGTTGCTGCGCCTGGTTCTCCACACCCTCGGCAATGATCGTCAGTTGCATGCTGCGCCCCAGCGCGATGATCGCACGGGCGATGGCGGCGTCGTGCGGGTCGTCCGGCAGGCCGCGGATGAACGACTTGTCGATCTTGAGAATGTCCAGCGGCAGGCGTTTCAGGTAGCTCAGTGACGAGTAGCCAGTGCCGAAGTCGTCGATTGCCAGCTGCACACCCAGCTGCTTGAGCTGGTGCAACACGGCCAGGGCCTCTTCAGCCTGGCTCATGATGAAGTTCTCGGTGATTTCCAGCTGCAGGTCGCCCGCTTTCAGCTGGTAGACCTTCAACAGGTGCTCAATGCGCTTGGCCAGGTTGGGGTGGCGCAGCTGTGCACCAGCCAGGTTGATCGACAGCGGCCCAAAGGGCTCGAAATCCTTTTTCCAACGGTGCATCTGCTGGCAAGCCTGTTCCAGCACCCAGTCGCCCAGTTGGAGAATGGTGCCGTTCTCTTCGGCCAGGTGGATGAAATGCTCGGGTGGTACTTCGCCGAACGTTGGGTGGCTCCAACGGATCAGCGCCTCGGCGCCGACCAGGGCCTGGGTCTTGAGGCTCAGCTTGGGCTGGAAGCTCAGGCTCATCTCGTTACGCTCGATGGCACGACGCAGTTCGTGCTCCATGGCGATGCGTTCGCTGGCCTGTACGGTCAGGTCTCGGGTGTAGGCCTCCACGCGGTTGCGGCCTTTGGCCTTGGAGCGGTACATGGCGGCGTCAGCGTTGCGGATCAGTGTGGCAACGTCGGTACCGTCCTGTGGATAGAGGCTGATGCCGATGCTCGCACTGGTGAAGAATTCGTGCTCGCCTGCCTGGAACGGCGCAACGAAGCAGGCCAGCAATTTGTTGGCGATGGCATGGGCGTCGCTGGGTTTGTGCAGGCCGGGCAGCAGGATGATGAACTCGTCGCCACCCAGACGGGCCACGGTGTCGACGTCGCGTACCTGCTCCTTGAGGCGCTGGGCGATACCTTTGAGCAGCAGGTCGCCGACCGGGTGGCCGAGGCTGTCGTTGATATGTTTGAAACGGTCCAGGTCGAGGAACAGCACCGCGCCCTGGCGGTTGGAGACCTGCGAGCAGGTCAGCACGGCCTGCAGCCGGTTTTCGAAGAGGGCGCGGTTGGGCAGGCCGGTCAGTGGGTCGTGGTGGGCCTGGTAATCGAGTTTGGCCTGGGCATGCTTGAGGCTGGAAATGTCGGCGAACACGGCGACGAAATGGGTGACTTCGCGCTCGCTGTTGCGTACGGCGCTGATGGTCAGCCAGCCGGGATACAGCTCGCCATTCTTGCGCTTGTTGTAGATTTCGCCCTGCCAGTGACCTTCAGCCGTGAGCTGGTGCCACATGGCAGCGTAGAAAGCGCTGTCATGCTGACCGGAGGCGAGCAGGCGCGGGGTCTGGCCGAGTGCTTCGATCTCGCTGTAGCCGGTGATCTCGCTGAAGGCACGGTTGACTGCGCTGATGCGCTGGTCGGTGTCGGTAATCAGCACGCCTTCAGCGGTATTCTCGAACACGGTGGCAGCCAGTTGCAGTTTTTCCTGCATCAGGTGGCGTTCGGTGATGTCGCGGGCGATGGTCAGCATGCAGTCGACACCACCGATCGGCAGTGGACGAGCCGACAGCTCACAGAGGCGAATCTGCCCATCGCTGCGGCGCAGGTGGCAGCTGAAGTCACGCACGAAGCCATCGCGGCCAAGCTGGTCGATCAAGCGCTTTCGTTCGTTGAGGTCGACCCAGATCCCCAGGTCGAACGAGGTCTGGTCGATAGGCGGGTTGAATTCGTAACCGGTCAGGCGGCAGAAACCCTCGTTGACCTCCAGCAGCAGGCCATCGCTCTGGCGCGACAACAGCAGGCCGTCAGGTGAGGCGTGGAAGGCCTTGGCGAACTTTTCCTCGGAGGTCTGCAACTGTTGCTGGGTTTCCTTGAGCTGGTTGATGTCGCGAACGGCCACGACAATCGCCAGGGTGCCATCAAGCTCGAAGGTTTCGGCTGAGGTCAGGCCGGTGAACAACTGGCCGTTGCTGCGGCGGAAGGTCATTTCGATGTTGCGGATGCCGCCTTGGTGCAGGCGTTCGAGCAGCCTCGGGCCCATGCCTTCGATGCCCCACAAGTTGAGCTCGGTGGCGGTGCGGCCGATCACTTCGCCCGGCGTCAGGCCAATCTGCTCTTCAAAGGCTTCATTGACCTCGAGCAGCACGCCATCGCTGTGCCGTGCAATCAGCAGAATGTCCGGGCACTGCTCGAACACCGAGGCAAACTTCTGTTCCGACAGGCGCAGGGCGTCTTCAGTGCGCTTGGTCTCGCTGATGTCGATCATCAGGCCGCGCATCACGGGCCGGTGGCCGTGTTCGATCATGCTGACGATGTTGCGTATCCAAAGCGGTTGGCCGTCGGCGCGCATCACGCGGTAATCAAGGCTGTGATCACGCCCTGCGGCGGTTTCACTCTCGCAGAAGGCCTGGGCCCAGAGCGCATCGTCGGGATGCAGGATGCTGCGCCAGAAACCGGGCTTGAGCCAGTCGTGCAGGGGGTAGCCCAACAGGTCTTCGGCGTGCGGCGAGACATAGCTGTAGGTGAAGTCGTTGGCGTCGGCCTCCCAGGCGATTGCTGACAGGCTCTCGATCAGGCCGCGGTAATGGTATTCGCTGCTGCGCAGCTCCTGCTCCAGGGCGATGCGCCGGGAAATTTCCGAGCTGAGCCGGCGATTGATACGGATGACCACGGCGAGAATGGCGATCAGCAGCAGGACGGCGGGCAGACCATAGAGCAGCGTGTCGCGCCAGAAACTGCGCTGGTCGACCACGTTGCCGACCCAGCGCTGCTGGATATGGCTGATTTCATCGCTGGACATGTCGGCCATCACCTTGTCGAGGATACCGACCAATACCTGCTGGTCACGGGGCGCGGCCATTGCCAATTGATAGCGATAGGGCGTTTCGCCGCTCACATACAGCCCTTCGAGCTTGAGTTGGCGCAGGCTCCAGATGCTTGAGGCGAGGTCGCCGACCACGGCGTCCACCGCATCGGTGGCCAGCGCCTGCAGGGTCGAGCTGACATTCGGCATCGCCACCAGGTTGAGATCCGGGTGATGGGTGCGCAGCAGTTCATGGGGCGCGTAGTTCTCGACGACGGCGATCTTCAGCCCGTACAAGTCCTTGAGCGTGCGCGGTTGCGGGCCGCCTTCATGGGCCAGGATGACGATGGGGAAATCGAGGTAGGGGCGGGTGAACGCCAGGTAGCCCTGGCGTTCCGGCGTCGACATGATGCCGGGCAGCAGGTCTATGTGGCCTTCGCGCGCCTGCTGCAGCACTTCGGTCCAGCTGCTGGGCTCGACCGGTTTCAGTGATACTCCCAGGCGATCCTGGAGCAAGGCGATGTAATCGGCGGCCAATCCCTGGTACCGGCCCTCCTGGTCACGAAACTCGAATGGTGGCCAGGAAGCGTCGACGCCCAGTCTCAACTGCGGGTGGGCAGCGAGCCAGGTTTTTTCCTCGTCTGTCAGGGTCAGGGCGCCGGCCGTTGTGTTCCACAGCATCAGGAGCAACAACAGAATGGCCGGCATCGGCAGCATAGCGGCCTCGCATTCAGTTGGTCTGAATTCGAGTGTAGACGGGCATTCAGCCAGCCGAGTAGCCGATCACAACTATTTGTCGGATAAGAAAAACCCCGGCCTGGGCCGGGGTTTGTCATCACTCGTCGAGGAAGGAGCGCAGGTGCTCGCTGCGAGTCGGGTGGCGCAGTTTGCGCAACGCCTTCGCTTCGATCTGACGGATCCGCTCACGGGTCACGTCGAACTGCTTGCCCACCTCTTCGAGGGTGTGGTCGGTGTTCATGTCGATACCGAAGCGCATGCGCAGCACCTTGGCTTCGCGTGCGGTCAGGCCCGAGAGCACGTCACGGGTCGCTTCCTTGAGGCTTTCGACCGTGGCCACGTCGATCGGGGACTGCATGGTCGAGTCCTCGATGAAGTCGCCCAGGTGCGAGTCTTCGTCGTCACCGATCGGGGTTTCCATGGAGATCGGCTCTTTGGCGATCTTCAATACCTTGCGGATCTTGTCCTCAGGCATTTCCATGCGCTCACCGAGCTCTTCCGGGGTCGGTTCACGGCCCATTTCCTGCAGCATCTGGCGGGAAATACGGTTGAGCTTGTTGATCGTCTCGATCATGTGCACCGGAATACGGATGGTGCGCGCCTGGTCGGCGATCGAGCGGGTGATCGCCTGGCGGATCCACCAGGTAGCGTACGTCGAGAACTTGTAGCCGCGACGGTATTCGAACTTGTCCACCGCCTTCATCAAGCCGATGTTGCCTTCCTGGATCAGGTCGAGGAACTGCAGGCCACGGTTGGTGTACTTCTTGGCGATGGAGATCACCAGACGCAGGTTCGCCTCGACCATTTCTTTCTTGGCGCGGCGGGCTTTCGCCTCACCGATGGACATGCGGCGGTTGATTTCCTTGATCTCGGCGACAGTCAGGCCGGTCTCGGTTTCAAGGTCGATCAGCTTCTGCTGGCAGGCAACGATGGCGGCGTCCTTTTCACCCAGGGCAGCAGCCCACTTGGTGCTGCGCTTGGCCAGGTCACCAGACCAGGTCTGGTCGGTTTCGTTGCTCGGGAACAGGCGCAGGAAGTCGGCACGCGGCATGCGGGCGTCACGCACACACAGCTGCATGATCGCACGCTCTTGCTGACGCAGGCGGTTCAGGGCATCGCGCACGCGCTCGACCAGAACGTCGAACTGCTTTGGCACCAGCTTGATCGGCATGAACAGATCAGCCAGGGCCTGCAGGGCCTCGATGCTTTCCTTGACGTTGCGGCCGCCCTTCTTCAGGACCTTGTTGGTGGCCTGAAGCTGATCGGCAACGGCGCCGAAGCGCTGGGCTGCGACGACCGGATCTGGACCGCTTTCGGTCTCTTCCTCGTCGTCACCGCCTTCACTTTCTTCGTCTTCGTCGTCCGACTCTTCCTTGGCCGCAGGGGCCTTGGCACCAGGAACTGGCACTTCGTCGGTCGGCGCGGCAATGTTGTCGTCAGGGTCGATGTAACCGCTGAGAACGTCGGACAGGCGGCCGCCTTCGGCGGTGACGCGGTCGTATTCGCCGAGGATGTAGTCGACAGTACCCGGGAAGTGGGCTATGGCGCCCATGACTTCACGGATGCCTTCCTCGATCCGCTTGGCGATTTCGATCTCGCCTTCACGGGTCAGCAGCTCGACGGTACCCATTTCGCGCATGTACATGCGCACCGGGTCGGTCGTGCGGCCGATATCGGTTTCAACTGCCGCCAACGCAGCAGCGGCTTCTTCGGCCGCGGCTTCGTCGGTGTCGGCTTCCGCCAACAGAAGGGCATCCGCATCCGGAGCACTCTCGAATACGTTGATCCCCATGTCGTTGATCATGCGGATGATGTCTTCCACCTGTTCCGGATCTGAAATATCCTCAGGCAGGTGGTCGTTGACCTCCGCGTAAGTCAGGTAGCCCTGCTCACGACCGCGGGTGATCAACTCTTTGATACGAGACTGCTGTTGCGCTTTTCCGGACATAACACCCTATCCACTGAAGGTCTTGGCGGGCAAAAAACAAGCCGAGGATTATACCCGAGCATGGGCCTCACGCGCCAGATGAGGTCGGCGTTTGTGCGGGAACATTCCGGCTCAGCAGGGCGAGGAGCTGTGATTTTTCCTCGCTGGTCAATTCGCTTTGACGTGATTTCCTGAGCAGTTGTTCCAGGCTGCGCTCGCGTTGGCGGGCGGACAAGCTAGTTATAGTGTCGAAAAACTGTTGTTCAAGGTTGTCAGCCACGATCAACCATTCCTTTTCGGCCAGGGCCCGCAGCAGGCGGCCTTGTTCAGTGCCGTGCCAACGTGCGATCAGCTGCATTGAGCTTAGCCCAGGATTCTTCTGCGCAGCTTCGATCAGGGCCACCAGCAGCTGGCTGTACAGGTGTTCTTCGTCGGCGAAGTGGCTGGCGTCCTCGACCTTGCCGGCCAGCAGCGGGTGGTGCAGCAAGGTGCGCAGGGCAGCCAGGGTCGGTGGTTCTACCGGTGCCGGTACCCGCGGCGGCGCTTCGTCGCGCTGCTGCCATGGCTTGCCGCCCTTGCGATTCTTGTCCCAGGGCTTGTCGCTCCACTGCTTTTTGCCCCCGCCTTTGTTCGGCTTCCACTCCGGTTCCTGATGAACGGGGGCGTAGTCGTGCTGTGGCATGTCGCCGTAGTCGGGGGTGAAGCTGGCCATGGCATCGTAGTCATAGCCAGGGTCGTAGTCCGGCACACTGCTGGCCGCCGGAGCCTGTTGCGCCAGTTGCTCGACCTGCTGCGGGTCAAGGCCGGTGATTTCCTTCAGGCGGTTGCGCATCAGCTGGCGCAGGTTGGCGCCTGGGATCTTTTCGATCAACGGCGCGGCCAAGGTCGCCATGTGTGCCTTGCCTTCCAGCGATCGCGGGTCTGCTTCGTTGCTCAGCTGTTCGAAGAAATAGTCGGCCAGTGGCTGCGCGTGCTGGTTGATCCGGGCCATGAAGGCATCGGTGCCTTCGGCGCGCACCAGGCTGTCCGGGTCTTCGCCTTCGGGCAGGAACAGGAAACGCGCGCGGCGGCCATCCTGCAGGGCCGAGAGGGTCGATTCGAGTGCGCGCCAGGCGGCCTTGCGCCCGGCCTGGTCGCCGTCGAAGCAGAACAGCACGCTGGGTACCACGCGGAACAGGCGCTTGAGGTGCTCTTCGCTGGTGGCGGTGCCAAGGGTGGCCACGGCGTTGCGCAGGCCCTGCTGGGCCAGGGCGATCACGTCCATGTAGCCCTCGACGACGATGATCTCGTCGAGGTTGCGGTTGTGCTTGCGTGCCTCGTACAGCCCGTAGAGTTCCTGGCCTTTGTGGAAGACCGGGGTTTCCGGGGAGTTGAGGTACTTGGGCTTGTCGTCGCCCAATACCCGGCCGCCAAAGGCAATGATTCGCCCGCGGCTGTCACGGATCGGGAACATCACCCGGTCGCGGAAGCGGTCGTAGCGTTTGCCGCTTTCGGCGTTCTCGATCAGCAGGCCGGCGTCGATCATCACCTTTTGTTGCAGGGTGTCGGCGCCCAGGTGCTTGAGCAGGTTGTCCCAGCCAGGTGGCGCGAAGCCCAGGCCAAAGTCGCGGGCGATTTCGCCCGACAGGCCGCGGCCCTTGAGGTAGTCCACTGCCGCCTTGCGCGTTGGGTGGCCGCGCAGGGCCTGGCGGTAGAACTCCGAGGCGGCATCCAGTAATGGGTACAGCGGCGAATCGGTCGGCTGGCGCGGCTTGTTGTCGCGACGCCCTTGTTCCCTGGGCACTTCCATGCCGGCCGCGCGGGCCAGCTCCTCGACAGCCTGCGGGAAGTCCAGGTTGTCGTGGTCCATGACGAAGCCAAGGGCGTTACCGCCGGCGCCGCAGCCGAAGCAGTAGTAGAACTGCTTGTCAGGGCTGACCGTGAAGGAAGGGGTCTTTTCCTTGTGGAACGGGCAGCAGGCGGAGTAGTTCTTGCCGGTTTTTTTCAGCTGAACGCGCGAACTCACCACGTCGACAATGTCGAGGCGGTTGATCAGGTCGTCGATGAAGCTTTGGGGAATCAGCCCGGCCATGGCAGTCTCGTCATCTGGCAACTGGCAAGTCTAATCGCTAACGCGCCACAGAGGGGCGAATGCTGAGTAGGGGAAGTGCGAGGGAGTGTGTGCTCGTCGGTAGCCGCTAGGGCCCGTCAGTCATGACGTGCACGCCTGGCCGAAGCCAGATCTGACGCTTTGATGCATTTGCCCACTGCAGGTTGCGACGGGCGCCTTGGGCTAGCTGCTCAAGGTTTGAAACAAGCCGCTGCCATCGGCCCGGCGGTGAGCCGGGCAGGGCAGAAGCTCTAGCGTAGAACGTCTGTATTAGTACAGACGAACGGCGCGGCGCTGTTCGCGCTGAACTTTCTTGGCGTGACGCTTAACAGCAGCAGCTGCTTTGCGCTTACGCTCGGCGGTCGGCTTCTCGTAAAACTCGCGGCTACGAACTTCAGCCAGTACACCGGCTTTTTCGCAGGAGCGCTTGAAACGACGCAGAGCTACGTCGAAGGGTTCGTTCTCTTTAACTTTGACGGCTGGCATCCAGGGCTACCTTAATTCATTACCGGGGTAGACGTGCTCCTGGCAAAACAAAAGGTGTGCTGGAGAACGTCGGTTTTCAAGGGTTGCGGATGTTAACCCTTAGTACGCCGGAATGCAAAGCCTCTGATCGAAAACCGCTGGTCGGCACCCGGCACGGGGACTATCATGCGCGGCTTCGAATTCAGCCCCCACAAGGGACGAGCCCATGCTAGTACTGGGATTGGAAACATCCTGCGACGAAACCGGCGTCGCATTATACGACAGTGAGCGCGGTTTGTTAGCCGACGCGCTGTTCAGTCAGATCGACCTGCATCGCGTGTTCGGTGGCGTGGTGCCCGAGCTTGCCTCGCGTGACCACGTCAAGCGCATGCTGCCGCTCATCCGCCAGGTGCTGGAGGAGGCTGGCTGCGTCGCCACCGAGATCGACGCCATCGCCTACACCGCGGGTCCTGGCCTGGTCGGTGCGCTGCTGGTCGGTGCCTCGTGCGCCCAGGCCCTGGCCTTCGCCTGGGATATTCCAGCGATCGGTGTGCACCATATGGAAGGCCACCTGCTGGCGCCGATGCTGGAGGAAAACCCGCCCGAGTTTCCGTTCGTCGCTTTGTTGGTTTCCGGCGGCCATACCCAGCTGGTGCGGGTGGATGGCATCGGCCAATACGAACTGCTGGGCGAGAGCCTCGACGATGCTGCTGGCGAAGCGTTCGACAAGACTGCCAAGCTGATTGGCCTCAACTACCCAGGGGGCCCGGAAATCGCGCGCCTGGCTGAGCGGGGCGTGCCTGGACGCTTCGTGTTCCCGCGGCCGATGACCGATCGGCCGGGCCTGGAGTTCAGCTTCAGCGGCCTCAAGACCTTCGCCTTGAACACCTGGCAGCAATGCAAGAATGCTGGCGACGACAACGAGCAAACCCGTTGCGACGTATCCCTGGCGTTCCAGCAGGCGGTGGTGGAGACTCTGACCATCAAGTGCAAGCGCGCCCTCAAGCAGACCGGCCTCAAGCGCTTGGTCATCGCCGGTGGCGTGAGTGCCAACAAGGCGTTGCGCGCCTCGCTGGAAGACATGCTGGCCGGTCTCAAGGGCAACGTGTACTACGCGCGTCCGCAGTTCTGCACCGACAACGGCGCGATGATCGCCTATGCCGGTTGCCAGCGCCTGTTGGCCGGGCAGCAGCAGGACCTGGCGATCAGCGTGCAGGCGCGCTGGCCGATGGAGCAGTTGCCGCCGGTGTGAAGGCTTGCGGGCGTGTCAGAAATGCCTCTCGCGCCCGGCAAACAAGTCGCGCAGATTGTTGCGGTGGCGCCAGACGATCATCACTGTGAGCACGGCGATCGGCAGCAGCGCCTCCGGCTCGCGCCAGGCCAGCAGTGGCAAGGTCAGCGGGGTTGCGACAAGCGCTGCCAGCGAGCTGGTGCGGGTGAGGTAGAAGGTCAGCAGCCAGGCGCCGATGGCCAGCAATGCGGCCGGGAAATACAGGCCCATGAGCATGCCGGCGGCGGTGGCGACGCCTTTGCCGCCGCGAAAGCGGAAGTACAGCGGGAACAGGTGGCCGAGCACTGCGCAGACACCGACCCAGGCTTGCTCCTGCAGGCCAAGGCCGGCTGCGCGGGCGAGCAAAACCGGCAGCAGGCCCTTGCACAGGTCGCCAAGCAGGGTCAGGATCGCCAGTTTACGGCCCGCCAGGCGTAGCATGTTGGTGGCGCCGGCATTGCCCGAACCGCTGGAACGCGGGTCCGGGCTGCCCGAAAGGCGGCTGAGGACGATGGCGAAGGACAGCGAGCCGAGCAGGTAGGCGAGCAGCGCCAATAACCAAAACATGCTAACTATTCCGGGCGAGGACGCCCTGATTCTAACGGCGCCAGTCGCCCTTGTCGTGCTGTGGAGAGAAGTGCTTGGACAGAGTGTTCATCGAAGGCCTGGAAGTCGATACCGTCATCGGTGCCTATGACTGGGAACGGGATATTCGCCAGTGCCTGCGCCTGGACCTGAGTTTCGCCTGGGACAACCGCCCGGCGGCGGCGGGTGATGACCTGAACCTGGCGCTCGACTACGCCAGCGTCTCGGCACGGGTGCAGGCCTTTGCCGAGCAGGCGCGTTTCGAACTGGTGGAAACCTTTGCCGAACGCCTGGTGGCGACGCTGATGGAAGAGTTCCACATTCCCTGGGTGCGGTTGAAGCTGACCAAGCCGGGTGCTGTTCCCGCCGCCCGGGGCGGTGTTGGCGTGGAGATCGAGCGCGGATGTCTCTGAGCACGGTTTACCTGGGCCTTGGCAGCAACATCGGTCGCCACCAGCACCTGTGTGCGGGGCTCGATGCACTGGCGGCCATTCTCAGCGACATGCAATGTTCCCCGGCGTTCGAGAGCCAGGCGGTGGGGATCAAGAGCGGGCCGTTCATCAACTTCGTGGTCACCGGCAAGACCGAGCTGCCCCTGATGGAGCTGGATCGCCGGCTCAAGTTCATCGAGGCGGACAACGGCCGCTATGCGCCGGACCGCAAGGGCCTGCCGCTGGATATCGATGTGCTCATGTATGACGACTTGCATGGCACGTTCGATGGTCTGGTACTGCCCCGGGCAGAGATCCTGAAGAATGCCTTCGTACTGTGGCCGTTGTCGCTGCTGGCGCCTGAGCTTGTGCATCCAGGTGCGGGCAAGAGCATGGCGCAGTTGTGGCAGGAGGCGCAGATCGACCAGGTGCTGGCGCCTGTTGCCTTCGACTGGCGCGGTTTGCAGCTGACTCAGGCGTGAGCCTGTAACGGCCCTTTCGCGGCTAAAGCCGCGAAAGGGCCGGTGTGGTCAGCCCGGCTTGTAAGCCTCGAGCGCTTTTAGCCGCTCACCTTTGAGGGCCTCGCCCAGGCCTTGCCCGGTCAGCCCGGCTTCAACCAGCGGCTTGACATCTACCCCCCGGGCCGCTGCCGCCGCTCCACGCAGATAATCGCCCTGTGGATAACCTTCACAGGTGGCCATCTCACACGCCGCGATGAAATACTCAAAACGCTCTGGCCGGCGATAAACGTCGAACTTCTGCAGCATTTCCAGCAAGTTTGCAGGCGTTAACCGCAACGCGTCATCAGCGTGCCCGGCAAACTCACCCACCAGCACAGCCAGTTCCTGGCATTCACGCGGCGCCTTGAAACGCTGGTTGAGCGCCTTGATCGCCACTGGCTCCAGCCCTCGCAGCAAGCACGCCCAGCGCACAGCCAATGGCTGTTGGTGCTCTGCCGAACGCTGCAGTGCTGCCAGCGTATCCACGCTGTTTTCCAGTTCCGGCATCAACTCCTTCAGAGCGCCACATGCGTCCAGTACCCGGATGAACACGTGCGGCTGGTTTTCCATCAGCGCCCGCTCGATCTCCTTCCAGCTACGTTCGGCTGTCAGCGCCTGCAACTCGCCCGATTCGGCGATCTGGCGCATCAGAGCCAGTGTTTCATCGGCGACCTGAAAACCCAGTGGGGCATAGCGCGCGGCAAAGCGGGCTACGCGCAGTACGCGCAGTGGGTCTTCGGCGAACGCGGGGGAGACATGGCGCAGGATGCGTTGTTCAAGGTCGGACTGGCCGTGGTAGGGGTCGTAGACCACACCCTGTTCATCTTCGGCCATCGCATTGATGGTCAGGTCGCGGCGGATCAGGTCTTCTTCCAGCGTCACGTCGGGGCTAGCGTGAAAAGTGAACCCGCCATAACCGCGCCCGCTCTTGCGCTCGGTGCGCGCCAGGGCATATTCCTCGCCCGTCTTCGGATGCAGGAAAACCGGGAAGTCAGCGCCGACCGGGCGAAAACCCTGGGCGTGCATTTCCTCGACCGTGGCGCCGACCACCAGCCAGTCGATATCGCTGACCGGGCGCCCGAGCAGGCGGTCGCGTACTGCGCCGCCGACTTTGTAGATGTGCATGTGCAGCCTCCATTACTGCCCACAGGATACCCTGTCGGCAGCAATGGCGGTGCATCAGAGGTGGTGGATGACGGCGAGGTCCATGCGCCCGTAGTCGCCGCTCTCGGCATGCTCCCCACGCGGCGGCATGTGATGGGTCTTGACCACCTGGTCGCCCTGTACGGTCTCCAGATGGATATCGAAGCCCCACAGCCGGTGCAGGTGCTTGAGCACTTCCTCGGTGGAGTCGCCCAGCGGTTTGCGGTTGTGCTGCTGGTGGCGCAAGGTCAGCGAGCGATCGCCACGGCGGTCGATGCTCCATATCTGCACGTTGGGCTCGCGATTGCCGAGGTTGTACTGCGCTGCCAGTTGCTCGCGAATGATCCGGTAGCCGGCCTCGTCATGGATGGCCGGCACCAGCAGGTCATCGCGCTGGTCGTCATCGAGGATGCTGAACAACTTCAGGTCACGCATCACCTTGGGTGACAGATACTGCAGGATGAAACTCTCGTCCTTGAAGCTGCTCATGGCGAACTTGATGGTAGAAAGCCAGTCGCTGCCGGCAATGTCGGGGAACCAGCGGCGATCTTCCTCCGTCGGGTTTTCGCACATGCGGCGGATGTCGGTGTACATGGCAAAGCCCAGTGCATACGGGTTGATGCCGCTGTAGTACGGGCTGTCGAAGCCGGGCTGGAACACCACGCTGGTGTGCGACTGCAGGAACTCCATCATGAAGCCTTCGGTAATCAGGCCTTCGTCGTACAGGTCGTTCATCAGGGTGTAGTGCCAGAAGGTAGCCCAACCTTCGTTCATCACCTGGGTCTGGCGCTGCGGGTAGAAGTACTGGGCAATCTTACGCACGATGCGCACCACCTCGCGTTGCCAGGGTTCGAGCAGCGGGGCGTTCTTCTCGATGAAGTAAAGGATGTTTTCCTGCGGTTCGGAGGGGAAGCGTGCATCGTCGCGCTCGCCGCCTTTTTCGGCACTCTTGGGAATCGTGCGCCACAGGTCGTTGATCTGCCGCTGCAGGTGTTCTTCACGGTCCTTCTGGCGCCTGCGTTCTTCTTCGGCAGAGATCGGATAGGGGCGTTTGTAGCGATCCACGCCGTAGTTCATCAATGCGTGGCAGGAGTCGATCAAGTCTTCCACGGCATCGATGCCGTGGCGTTCCTCGCACTGGGCGATGTACTGCTTGGCGAACACCAGGTAGTCGATGATCGACGTGGCGTCGGTCCAGGTGCGGAACAGGTAGTTGCCCTTGAAGAAGCTATTGTGGCCATAGCAGGCGTGGGCGATCACCAGTGCCTGCATGCACATGGTGTTTTCTTCCATCAGGTAGGCGATGCACGGATCAGAGTTGATCACGATCTCGTAGGCCAGGCCCATCTGGCCCCGGCTGTAGGACTTCTCGGTACTGAGGAACTGCTTGCCGTAGGACCAGTGGTGATAACCCAGCGGCATGCCGACGGAAGCGTAGGCATCCATCATCTGCTCGGCGGTGATCACCTCGATCTGGTTGGGGTAGGTGTCCAGGGCGTAACGCTCGGCCAGCCGGCTGATTTCCCGATCGTAGGTCTGGATCAGCTCGAACGTCCACTCGGACCCGGTGGAAATGGGTTGGCGTCTCTGTGCTCTGGCGGTCATGTGGCTAACCTGCGCTGGAAGAGTTCACGGAAGACCGGGTAGATATCGCCGGCCGATACCAACTGCTGCTGGGCGAATGTGTCAGGGAATGCCTCGCCGATTCGCTCGTACTCGTACCACAACGCCTGGTGCTCACGTGGGGTGATCTCAACGTAAGTGTAGTACTGCACATGCGGCATGATCTGCTTGGAGAGGATCTCGCGGCAGATCGGCGAGTCGTCGTTCCAGTTGTCCCCGTCGGAGGCCTGGGCGGCATAGATGTTCCAGTCAGCGGCCGGGTAACGCTCGGCCATGATCTCCTGCATCATCTTCAGCGCGCTGGAGACGATGGTGCCGCCGGTTTCCCGGGAGTAGAAGAACTCTTCCTCGTCGACTTCGCGGGCGCTGGTGTGGTGGCGGATGAACACCACCTCGATGCGGTCGTAGTTACGCTTGAGGAACAGGTACAGCAGGATGAAGAAGCGTTTGGCGATGTCCTTGGTGGCCTGGGTCATTGAGCCGGACACGTCCATCAGGCAGAACATCACCGCCTTGGAACTGGGGTTGGGCTGCTTGACCAGCAGGTTGTACTTGAGGTCGAAGGTGTCGAGGAAGGGCAGGCGGTTGATGCGCGCCTTGAGTCGATCGATTTCCTGTTCGACTTCCTGGATGTCGGTGAAGTTGTCGGGTTCCTCGACTTTCAGCCGGTCCAGTTCCTTTTGTGCTTCGCGCAGCAGCGCACGGCTGCTGCCGGTCAGGGCGATGCGCCGGGCGTGGGCCGAGCGCAGGGTGCGGACAATGTTGATGCGTGACGGGTTGCCTTCGTTGGCGATACCGGCTCGTACGGTCTTGAAGGTGTCGGCGCCGGTCAGGTGACGTTTGACCAGATTGGGCAGTTCGAGGTCTTCGAACATGAATTCGAGGAACTCTTCCTGGGTAATCTGGAAGACGAAATCGTCCATGCCCTCGCCGGAGTTGCCGGCCTTGCCGCGACCACTGCCGCCTCCGCCGCCTTGCGGCCGAGGGATGTGCTCGCCAGCGGTGAACTCCTTGTTGCCTGGGTGCACGATGGTCTGCTTGCCGCCACGACCATGGTGCAGCACGGGTTCATCGATGTCCCGTCCCGGAATGCTGATCTGTTCACCGTGTTCCATGTCCATGATGGAACGGCGGCTCACGGCCTCTTCGACCGCCTTCTTGATGTGTTCACGGTAACGCCGCAGGAAACGCTGGCGGTTGACCGTGCTCTTGTTCTTGCCGTTCAGGCGTCGGTCGATAACGTAGCTCATGGTCCCTCCGGTAGCTGGGAGCAGCTGCAAGCCACAAGCTTCAGGCTGCAGGAAAGAGCAGCCACCGCTGCTGCAAGCTACGGCGCCGGGCTTGCGCCCGGCGCTGGGCAGCTTGAAGCGTGCGGCTTGTAGCTTGCCGCTTTATTGCGATTTCCTGACCCGCAGGTACCATTCCGACAGCAGGCGCACCTGTTTGTCGGTGTAGCCACGCTCCACCATCCGCGTGACGAAGTCGTTGTGCTTCTGTTGGTCCTCCTTGCTGGCCTTGGCGTTGAAGCTGATGACCGGCAGCAGGTCCTCGGTGTTGGAGAACATTTTCTTCTCGATCACCACCCGCAGCTTCTCGTAGCTGAGCCAGCTCGGGTTCTTGCCATTGTTGTTGGCACGGGCGCGCAGCACGAAGTTGACGATTTCGTTGCGGAAGTCCTTCGGATTGCTGATGCCTGCCGGTTTCTCGATCTTTTCCAGCTCTTCGTTGAGGGCGATGCGGTTGAGGATCTCGCCGGTCTCCGGGTCGCGGTATTCCTGGTCCTGGATCCAGAAGTCGGCGTACAGCACATAGCGGTCGAAGATGTTCTGGCCGTATTCGCTGTAGGACTCGAGGTAGGCAGTCTGGATCTCCTTGCCGATGAACTCGATGTAGCGCGGTGCCAGGTACTCCTTCAGGTAGCGCAGGTAGCGCTCGCGCACTTCGGCCGGGAACTGTTCCTGCTCGATCTGCTGTTCCAGCACATACAGCAGGTGCACCGGGTTGGCTGCCACTTCATGTGGGTCGAAGTTGAACACCTTGGAGAGGATCTTGAAGGCGAAGCGGGTCGACAGGCCGTTCATGCCTTCGTCGACGCCGGCCGCATCGCGGTACTCCTGGATCGACTTGGCTTTCGGGTCGGTGTCCTTGAGATTTTCGCCGTCGTAGACGCGCATCTTCGAGTAGATGTTGGAGTTTTCCGGCTCTTTGAGGCGCGACAGCACGGTGAACTGGGCAAGCATCTTCAGTGTGTCGGGCGCGCAATGGGCCTTGGCCAGCGAGCTGTTGACCAGCAACTTGTCGTAGATCTTGATCTCATCGCTGACGCGCAGGCAGTACGGTACCTTGACGATGTAGATCCGGTCGATGAACGCCTCGTTGTTCTTGTTGTTGCGGAAGGTGTGCCACTCCGATTCGTTGGAGTGGGCCAGCAGGATACCGGTGTAGGGAATGGCCCCAAGGCCCTCGGTGCTGTTGTAGTTGCCTTCCTGGGTAGCGGTGAGCAAGGGGTGCAAGACCTTGATCGGCGCCTTGAACATTTCGACGAACTCCATCAGGCCCTGGTTGGCCCGGCACAGTGCGCCCGAGTAGCTGTAGGCATCGGCGTCGTTCTGCGGGAATTCTTCGAGCTTGCGGATATCGACCTTACCGACCAGCGCAGAGATGTCCTGGTTGTTCTCGTCACCTGGTTCGGTCTTGGCGATGGCAATCTGGTTGAGGATCGAGGGGTACAGCTTCACTACCCTGAACTTGCTGATATCACCGCCGAATTCCTGCAGGCGCTTGGTGGCCCAGGGCGACATGATGGTGTTCAGGTAGCGCCGCGAGATGCCGTACTCTTCCTCGAGAATGGCCCCGTCTTCAGTGGCATTGAACAAGCCCAAGGGTGACTCGAATACCGGCGAGCCCTTGATGGCGTAGAAAGGTACCTTCTCCATCAGCTGCTTGAGTTTCTCGGCCAGCGACGATTTACCGCCGCCTACCGGGCCCAGCAGATAGAGGATCTGTTTCTTCTCTTCCAGGCCTTGGGCGGCATGGCGGAAGTACGAAACGATCTGGTCGATGCACTCTTCCATGCCATGGAAGTCGGCAAAGGCCGGATACCGGCGAATGACCTTGTTGGAGAATATTCGCGACAGCCTGGAGTTGGTAGAGGTGTCGATCAGTTCTGGCTCACCGATGGCCAGCAACAGCCGTTCAGCCGCCGATGCGTAGGCACTGCGATCCTCTTTGCACAGCTCGAGGTACTCCTGCAGCGAGAGTTCTTCCTGGCGCGTAGACTCGAAGCGTTGTTGGAAGTGGCTAAAAATACTCATGACGTCACCTCGCTCGATACGTGGAGACGACGCCGGATCAGTCAGCTGATGCTGGCATGCAACCGGGTTCGCCGATTGCTGTATACCCCCCAGAACACCCTGTAACGCTACCGATGACCCGCACGCCGGTGTACCGGCTCTCCCCTTTTTCTGGATGGCCTGCGCTTAAGAATAGTTGGTTATCCGCAAGATCAAGGGCGGGCGGCGGAGAAGTTGCGAACGACCGTTCGTCAGGTGGGGTGCGAGCCCGCGTGGGGCGCGGGCTGCAGTAAAAATGAAAAAAATTATTCGGCGGTGCCCTGGGCGGTCTCGGCCGGGTAGGTGGTACGCCACAGTTCGAAGCCGCCATCGACGCTGTACACGTCGGAGAAGCCCTGGCCGACCAGGTAGGCGGCTGCGCTCTGGCTGGAATTGCCGTGGTAGCAGACCACCAGGGTCGGGGCATCCAGGTCGGCATTGCGGATGAACTCGGCGACCGAGTGGTTATCCAGATGCTTGGCGCCGGTGATGTGGCCGGCGGCGAAGGCTTGCGAGTCGCGAATGTCGACGACTACCGCACCTTGCGCGCGCAGGGCCAGGGCCTGCTCGGGAGGGATGCGCTTGAATTCGCTCATGGGTACGGTTCTCTTCAGGGTTGATCGATCAGTGTAGTGGCTTGTGGCGGCGGGCGGACATGACCGTCGTCGGTGCAGTCACAGCGGTGGTATTCGCCGCTATCGACGTTGTACAGGGTCATGGCACCGCCCCACACGCAGCCGGTGTCGAGGGCGATGATGCCGGGTTCGTTGACCTGGCCTTGGAGAGCAGCCCAGTGGCCGAAGATGATCTTCACGTGGCGCGAGCGGCGGTCCTTGTGTGCATACCAGGGCTTGTAGCCTTTGGGTGCGGTGTCCAGGCCTTCCTTGCTCTTGAGGTCGAGCTTGCCTGCCGCGGTGCAGAAGCGCATGCGCGTGAGGTAGTTGGTGATCACTCGCAAACGTTCCACGCCAGTGAGGCTCTTGCTCCACTTGTTCGGCTCGTTGCCGTACATGCCATCCAGAAAAGGTTGCAGGCGATTGTCGTCACGCAGTACCTGTTCGACTTCGCCGGCCAGCTGGAGTGCTTGGCCAAGGGTCCACTGAGGCGGAATGCCGGCATGGACCAGGGCGATGCCACGAGGCTCGTCGTAATGCAGCAGCTTCTGCTGGCGCAGCCAGTCGAACAGTTGGTCAGCATCCGGTGCTTCGATGATCTCGCGCAGCGTGTCGCTTTTCTTCAGACGCTCGACGTTGTGCCAGACGGCCAGCAGGTGCAGGTCGTGGTTACCCAGCACGCACACCAGCGATTGGCGGATCGAATAGAGGTAACGCAGCGTTTCCAGCGACTCGGGGCCACGGTTGACCAGGTCGCCGACCAGCCACAGGCGGTCGACCGCCGGGTTGAAGTTGACTCGTTCGAGCAGGCACTTGAGCGGCCCCAGGCAGCCTTGCAGGTCTCCGACGGCATAGGTGGCCATCAGTGCAGCGCTCCAGGGACCGCAAGGCGGAAGGGTGCGATGTCGGCGTCGAAACGCTTGCCGTCTTCGGCGAACATTTCGTAGCTGCCCTGCATGGTGCCGACGCGTGTGCTGATCACCGCGCCGCTGCTGTAGGTATGGCTCTGGCCGGGCTCGATGGTCGGCTGCTGGCCAACTACGCCGGCACCGCGCACTTCCTCGACTTCGCCATCACCGTTGGTGATCAACCAGTGGCGTGACAGCAGCTTGGCTTTGACCGAGCCATTGTTTTGCACGGTGATGGTGTAGGCGAAGGCGAAGCGACTGCTTTCTGGGTCGGATTGGTCTTTCAGGTAACGGGTCACGACGCTGACGTCGATCTGATAGCGAGGGTCGGACATGCAAGGGCCTTGGGCGAACTGACGCAATAATGCAGTCTAGGCCATTGGGAGGGGGGAGGGCCAGCGGTGTGGGGGATCGGGAGATTTGTGCTGTCAGTGCCGGCCCCTTCGCGAGCAAGCCCGCTCCCACAAGGACCGCACAGATTTCTGGGGTTGTGCAATTTCTGTGGGAGCGAGCTTGCCCGCGAAAGGGCCAGTGCAGGCGAAATCAGGCTTGCTGGTCGGCCAGCTTATCAGCCAGGCGCACGAAGGCCGCGAGGTCGAGCTGTTCAGGGCGCAGGCTGCCATCCACGCCAGCGGCTTCGATGGCGGCGCTGTCGAGCAGCCCCTTCATCGTGTTGCGCAGGGTCTTGCGACGCTGGTTGAACGCTTCGCGCACTACCTGCTCCAGCAACCGTGCATCCTTGGCCGGGTGCGGTAGCACTTCGTGCGGCACCAGGCGCACGATCGCCGAGTCGACCTTCGGTGGCGGGTTGAACGCGCCCGGGCCGACGTTGAACAGGTGTTCCACACGGCAGTGGTACTGCACCATGATCGACAGGCGACCCCAATCACCACCGCCTGGGCCTGCCGCCATGCGCTCGACCACTTCCTTCTGCAGCATGAAGTGCATGTCCCGGATCAGCCCGGCGTGGCTGAGCAGGTGGAAGATCAGCGGGGTGGAGATGTTGTAAGGCAGGTTGCCGACCACCTTCAGGCTGCGCGGCGGTACGCCCAGCTGGTTGAAGTCGAATTTCAGCGCATCACCCTGGTGCAGGCGGAAATTGCTGCGGCCAGCGAACTTGTGCTGGAGGATCGGTACCAGGTCCTTGTCCAGTTCGACGACGTCCAGTTGTGCGCCGCTGCCCAGCAGGCCCTCGGTGAGGGCGCCCTGGCCCGGGCCGATTTCCAGCAGGTGTTCGCCAGCCTTGGCGTTGATGGCGCGCAGGATGCGGTCGATGATGCCCGCATCGTGCAGGAAGTTCTGGCCGAAGCGCTTGCGCGCCCGGTGTTGGTATTGCTCGTTCATGGTCGGTTCTCGGCCATCTGGTAGGCGGTTTCCAGGGCGACGCGCAGGCTGCCGGTGTCGACCTTGCCGCTGCCGGCCAGGTCAAGGGCGGTGCCGTGGTCGACCGATGTGCGGATGATCGGCAGGCCCAGGGTCACGTTGACGGCAGCGCCAAAGCCTTTGTACTTGAGTACGGGCAGGCCCTGGTCATGGTACATCGCCAGCACCGCGTCGCAGTGCTCCAGATATTTGGGGGTAAACAGGGTATCGGCCGGCAGCGGGCCGCGCAGGTCCATGCCTTCGTTACGCAGGCGGGCCAGCGTTGGCTCGATGATGTCGATTTCTTCGCGGCCAAGATGGCCGCCTTCTCCGGCATGCGGGTTAAGGCCGCAGACCAGGATGCGCGGGTTGGCGATGCCGAACTTGTCGCGCATGTCGGCGTGCAGGATACGGGTGACCCGCTCTACGCGCTCGGCAGTGATGGCGTCGGCAATGTCCCGCAGCGGCAGGTGCGTGGTCACCAAGGCTACGCGCAGGCCACGGGTGGCCAGCATCATCACGACTTGGGCGGTGCTGGTCAGGTCGGCAAGGAATTCGGTATGGCCGGAGAAGGCGATACCGCTTTCGTTGATCACACCCTTGTGCACCGGCGCGGTGATCATCCCGGCAAATTGCCCGTCGAGGCAGCCTTGGCCGGCACGGGTCAGCGTTTCCAGCACGAATGCCGCATTGTCCTTGTCCAGCTGGCCTGGCACCACTGGCGCGGCCAAGGGGGTATCCCAGACGTACAGGCTGCCGGCAGGCGCAGGCTGGTCGGGCCATTGGCCTGGCATAACCGGCAGCAGGCTGACGGCCAGCCCCAGCTGCGTGGCCCGCTCGGCGAGCAGGTCACGGCTGGTGATGGCAATCAGGGGATGGGGCTGGGCGTCGGCGGCGAGCAGCAGGCACAGGTCGGGGCCTATGCCGGCTGGTTCGCCGGGGGTGACGGCGAAGCGCAGGGGCTTCACTGTGCGGCCTGGTCAGCGCCAGGCAGCTTGATTTCAACGTAGGCTTCGTCGCGGATCTGGCGCAGCCAGGTCTGCAGCTCTTCGTCGTACTTGCGGTTGCGCAGCACGTTCATGGCCTGTTGCTCACGCGCCTGCTCGGTGCTGTCGGTGGCACGGCGGCCCAGCACTTCAAGGACGTGCCAGCCGTACTGGGTCTTGAACGGTTTGGTCACCACACCTTGCTGGGCGTTGGCCATCTGCTCGCGGAACTCCGGTACCAGGCTGTTCGGGTCGACCCAGTTGAGGTCGCCGCCGTTGAGTGCAGAACCTGGGTCTTCCGAGAAGCTCTTCGCCAGCTCGCCGAAGTCTTCGCCGTTCTGGATGCGGTCGTACAGGCGCTCGGCCAGCTGTTTGGTGGCTGCTTCGCTGCGAATTTCGCTCGGCTTGATCAGGATGTGGCGGACATGCACTTCGTCACGCAGCACGTTCTCGCCGCCACCGCGCTTCTCCTCGAGCTTGAGGAGGATGAAGCCGTTGGGGATGCGAATTGGCTGGGTGATGTCGCCGACTGCCATGCTGCTGAGCATCTTGGCGAAGTCTGGTGGCAGCTGGGCCGCTTTACGCCAGCCCATTTCACCACCCTCAAGGGCGTTTTCGCTGGCCGAGTTGGCAATCGCTACCTGGCCGAAGTCGGCACCCTGGCGCAGTTGCTGGTACAGGTCGCCGACCTTGCGCGCAGCTTTCTGGATGTCGTCCGAGTTGGCGGCTTCCGGGGTCGGGATGAGGATGTTGGCCAGGCGGTACTCTTCCGACATCTGCATCTTGCCCATGTCCGAGGCGAGGAAGTTCTTCACTTCCTGCTCGGAAACCTGGATGCGCTCGGCAACGCGGCGCTGACGCACGCGGCTGATGATCATCTCGCGCTTGACCTGCTCACGGGCGTCGTCGAACGACAGGCCATCATGGGCGAGGGCGGCGCGGAACTGCTCCAGGGACATGCCATTGCGCTGGGCAATGGTGCCGATGGCCTGGTTCAGCTCTTCGTCGGTGATGCGGATGCCCGAACGTTCGCCAATCTGCAGCTGCAGGTTCTCGACGATCAGGCGTTCCAGTACCTGCTGCTCCAGCGCGCCGGACGGCGGCACACCGCCGCCGCGCTTGGCGATGGTCTGCTGCACCTCGTGGACACGCTGGTCCAGTTGGCTCTGCATGACCACGTCGTTGTCGACGATGGCCACCACGCGGTCGATGGGTTGTACCGCGGCATGCACCGCGCCACTCAGCAATGCAGCGCCCAGCAACACCGGGCGCAGTCGATCAATAAGCTTGGTCTTCACGTGTACGGTAACCTTGGATGCCTTGGTCGAGGAACGATTCCACCTTGTTGCCCACTACGCCGCCGAGGCCTTTCAGGACGATTTGCAGGAAGATGCCGTGGTCGCCTTTTTCGTTTGCAGGGGTAGCCTGGCTGAAGTCGTCGTAGTCGATCCAGTAACGGTTGATCAGGCGCAGCTTCCAGCAGCAGTTGTCGTACTCGAAACCGCCCATGGCTTCCAGGGTACGGTTGCGGTTGTAGTCATGCTGCCAGCGGGCAATCACGTTCCATTGCGGTACGACTGGCCAGATGACCGAGAAGTCGTGCTGCTGGATCTTGTAGTAATCCTTGATGTAGTTGTCGGTGCCCGGGGTGCCATAGTCGCCGCCACCCACTTTCCAGGTACCGGTAGTGGAGTCGTAGGCGATCGTGTCGTTGCGGTAGCGATAACCGAAGTTGACGATCTTGTTCGGGTTGTCTTCAGGCTGGTAGTGGAACATCGCGCTGCCCGAGCGGGTGCTGCGGCTGTCCGGGTCCCAGTTGAAGTCCGAATTGAAGCGCCAGTCGCGGTTGAAGTAGTAGTTGTACAGCAACGCGTACGGCGACACATCCGACTGCGAGTCTTTGCGGGTACGGTAGTCGATGCCTGGCAGCTGGACCTTGCGGTCCTTGAAGTAGTAAGCCTGGCCGATGCTGAAATTCTGACGCTCGAAGCCGTTGTCCTCGATCCAGCGGGTGGTCACGCCCAGCGACAGTTTGTTCTCGTCACCGATACGGTCGGTGCCGGAGAAGCGGTTGTCGCGGAACAGCGAGTCGTAGCTGAACAAGGTTTCACCCGTATCGAACAGCGGGATGTCCTTCTGGTCCTTGTACGGGACGTAGAGGTAGTACATGCGCGGTTCGAGGGTCTGCCGGTAGTTGGTACCGAACAGCGACGTGTTGCGGTCGAAATACAGGCCGCTGTCGACCGAGGCGATCGGAATGTCCCGGTTCAGCGTGCTGTTGTAGCTGCCGTATGCCGGGTTGGCCGATTGCGCAATCGCTTGTGCCTGGCCTTGACTGTCCAGATCGAGGTCATAGTGCGTGTACGCATACTTCAGCTTGGGCGTGATGTAGCCATAGCTGGCTTGCATCGGCAGGCTGATCGACGGCGCGACATTCAGGCGTGTGCCGTTGGCCCGCGCAATACCACTGATGTTCTGGTCCAGGCGGCGACCATCGGGACCGGCGGTTGTGTCGAGGTTGCCGTCCTTGTCGAATACCGTGTCGTTCTTCAGGTCACGGTCGAAGCGTACCGCTTCGGTTTCGTAACCCATGTCCAGGCCACCTGGATGGAACGGCAGCGCACCGTTGAGGGTGATCTGCGGCAGCTTGTTGTACGGCGTGATCTGCGACAATGTCGCCATTTCGTAGGCTTGCGCATTCAGGCGAGCGGTGTAGCTGTCGCCACGCCAGGTCAGGGCACCCTGCTGGTTGACCACGTCGCGGCTTTCTACGCCAATCTGGTCAGATTCCAAGTCCTGGAAATAGAACGGATCGCTGATATCGGTGTAGTCCACTTCAGCCAACAGGCGCTCATCCAAGCCACCTTTGTGCTGCCAGTTGATCATCCAGCGTTCTTTCTTGTAGTCCGTCTGCAGCTTGCGATCGTCGTTCTCGTCGTTGAGGTACGCGCCACCGAACTGCCCTTCGCTGGACTTGGTCAGGTAGCGGAACTCGCCTTCCATCAGCAGGCCGCGCTTGGCCATGTAGCGCGGGTACAACGTGGCGTCATAGTTGGGCGCCAGGTTGAAGTAGTAAGGCGTGACCAGCATGAAGCCGGTGTCGCTGGTGCTGCTGAACGACGGCGGCAGGAAGCCGGACTGGCGACGGTCGTCGATCGGGAAGTAGATGTACGGTGTGTAGAGCACCGGGAAATCTTTGACCCGCAGGGTAACGTTGGTCGCGGTACCGAAACCGGTCGCCGGGTTCAGGGTGATGTTGTTGCCCTTCAACTGCCAGGCGTTGCTGCCGGGTTCGCACGTGGTGTACGTACCGTCCTTGAGACGGATGATGGCGTTTTCGCCACGCTTGGCGTACAGGGCGTTGCCGCGAATGTGCGACTTGTGCATCACGTATTCGGCGTTGTCGACCTGGGCTTCGCCGGTATCGAGCTGAATCTGGGCCTCGTCACCGACCACCAGCGAGCCGTTGTCGCGGATCTTGACGTTACCCTTGAGCTCGCCACGGTTCTCGGCCTGGTACAGGTTGGCCTCGTCGGCTTCGGCCTGCATGCTGCCCTGGCGCATGACCACGTCACCGGCGAGGGTAGCAATCTGCTGCTCCTGCTGGTATTTGGAGACCTTGGCGTTGATGTAGGTCGGCGACTCGTCCTTCGGCGTGGAGTCAGCCATGCCTGGGCGAGTGGGCTCGATATACGCGCCACCGCAGTACGGGCCGGTTTCGGCCAGCTGGGCGGCAGTGAGCTTCTCGCGTGGAACCCAGTCGAGGTGGCTGTAGTCTTCACTGCGCGACTTCAGGCCACGGCCTTTGGCCTCGGTGACCAGCATCGGCTTGTCAGCGGACTCGGTCGGCTCGGCTTCGGTGCCCGAAGTGAGCGCGGCGCCTTCATGCACTGGGCGCGGAGGCAGGTTGTTGGCTGGGGTCTTGGGCTTGCAGTCCCAACCACCGGAGGCGGACACTTGGCAGTCGAACTGCTCGGCAGCCACCGCATAGGAGGTGGCCAGAGGTTGCATGGCCAGCAGACCGCCGGTCACCAGCAACGGAAACTTTCTACGAAACGCGGGGGATTTCAATGCCATCTTATTAGTCCGGGCTTCCTGCGTGCCATCTGCCCGCGTGTGGGGCCGCACGCCTCTCGATGGTCTGAAAAAGATGCTGGATAATAAAGCATGACCCGCTTGACGGCTAGGGCCGTCGGAGACCCTTGTAATGCCTGAACACGATGTACGCCTGCAACAACTGACTGTCTGGCTCCATGAGCAGCTCGATCAGCTTTTCCGCGACAACGCCTGGGGCGAGGTGCCCGAGGGCAGCCTGACCGCTGCCAGCAGCGATGCCAGCTTCCGCCGCTACTTCCGCTGGCAGGGCGCAGGCCACAGCTTCGTGATCATGGACGCGCCACCACCACAGGAAAACTGCCGGCCATTCGTCGCCATTGACCATCTGCTGGCCAGCGCAGGCGTGCATGTGCCGCAGATTCATGCGCAGGACCTGGAGCGCGGTTTCCTGTTGCTGGGTGATCTGGGCCACCAGACATACCTGGACATCATTCAGGCCGACAACGCCGATGCACTGTTCGCGGATGCCATCGACGCGCTCTTGGCCTTCCAACGCCTGCCGATGGACGCACCGTTGCCCAGCTACGACGACGCCTTGCTACGCCGTGAAGTCGAACTGTTCCCGGAATGGTACGTAGGCCGTGAGCTCGGCCTGGCCTTCACTGAAGCGCAGAGGGCCAGCTGGCAGCGTATCAGCCAGCAGCTGATCGACAGCGCCCTGGCCCAGCCCAAGGTACTGGTGCACCGTGACTACATGCCGCGCAACCTGATGCAGAGCACCCCGAACCCAGGGGTACTGGACTTCCAGGACGCGGTTTATGGCCCGGTCACCTACGATATCACCTGCCTGTTCAAGGATGCGTTCCTCAGCTGGCCGCAGGCGCAGGTCGAAGGCTGGCTGCGCAACTACTGGAACCAGGCGCAGGCTGCGGGCATTCCGGTGCAGCCGGCATTCGACGATTTCCAGCGCGCCAGCGACCTGATGGGCGTGCAGCGCCACCTCAAGGTGATCGGTATCTTCGCGCGAATCTGCCATCGTGACGGAAAACCGCGTTATCTGGCCGACGTCCCGCGATTCTTCGCCTATATAGATGAAGTGGTCAGCCGTCGCCCGGAGCTTGCCGAACTGGGCCAGCTGATCGCCGAGTTGCAAGCCGGAGCGCGTGCATGAAGGCGATGATTCTTGCAGCAGGCAAAGGCGAGCGCATGCGCCCGCTGACCCTGCATACCCCCAAACCGCTGGTGCCAGTCGCGGGTCAGCCACTGATCGAGTATCACCTGCGCGCGCTGGCAGCGGCCGGGTTTACCGAGGTGGTGATCAACCACGCCTGGCTTGGCCAGCAGATCGAAGACCATCTGGGCGATGGCAGCCGGTTCGGCCTGCGCATCCGCTACTCGGCCGAAGGTGAGCCGCTGGAAACCGGCGGCGGAATCTTCAAGGCTCTGCCATTGCTGGGGAATGAACCGTTCGCCTTGATCAACGGCGATGTCTGGACCGACTATGACTTCAGCCTCTTGCGCGCTCCGCTGCGCGGGCTGGCGCACCTGGTGCTGGTCGACAACCCCGGCCATCACGGGATTGGTGACTTCCGTCTGAGCGAGGGTCGGGTGGTCGATGGTGACGACGCCCCAGGTACGCTGACTTTCAGCGGCCTCTCGGTGCTGCACCCGGCCTTGTTCGAAGGCTGTCAGGCGGGCGCCTTCAAACTGGCACCGTTGCTGCGCCAGGCGATGGCGTCAGGCCAGGTGAGCGGTGAGCATTTCCGCGGCCACTGGGTGGATGTCGGTACCTTGGAGCGCCTGGCCGAGGTCGAGCGCTTGATCGGCGAGCGCGCCTGACATGTGGTGGCCAGGCACGGTGATCGGGCTGGGTGCAGGCTTTGCGGTCGCCAGTATTCCGGGCGCGCTACTCGGTGCCTTGCTGGGCCAGGCGATGGACCGGCGCATCCGCTTGCAGGGCTGGGATGACATGCGCGAGCGGCTGGGCGGTCGCCCGGTCCTGCAAGACGATGAGTTGCTGTTCGTGCTGCTCGGGCGTCTAGCCAAGAGCGATGGCCGTGTAGCTGAGCAGCATATCCAGCAGGCGCGGCAGGAAATGGTCCGCCTGGACATGGCCGAGGCGGCGCGGTTGCGGGCGATAGCCGCGTTCAACCGGGGCAAGACAGGCAAAGACCGGCTGTCCAGCCACCTGCGGCGCATCCGCCTGCAACCGCATGCCGCGGAGGGCACCTTGCGGGCCTGCTGGCGCATGGCCTGGGCCGACGGCAAGGCTGGGCGGCACGAGCGTGAGCTGCTGCTGGAGTGGGGGCACAAGCTAGGCCTGAGCCGGCGCCAGGTGCAGGCAATGTCGCTGGAGTACGAGCCGCGCAAGGCGCCGGTGTCAGCCGGTGTGATGAACTACGCGGCAGCACTGCGCTTGCTGGGCGTCGAGGCCGACACTGAAGGCGACCAGGTCAAGCAGGCTTACCGGCGCCTGGTCAGCAAGCATCATCCGGACAAACTGGCGGGCAGCGGGGCAAGCGAGGCGCAAGTACGCGAAGCGACCGAGCGGACCCGCGAACTGCACCAGGCCTATGCGATCGTTCGCAAGCGGGGCGGGTTCTAGAAGGGGCGCACAGCGCCCCTGGCAACCTGGAACTACTGTTGCGGGCTCATCCAGCCCCGAACCCTGCGGAACAGCTGCTCCTGCTCGCCGTCCTTGTTGGCCGGCATGGCAATCAGCGACAGTTGCTTGTATTGGCTGCCCTTCTGCCGCTTGCTGGCCTGCAAACGCTGCACTGCAGCATTGCGGTCGCCGGTACGGGTGGCGTAGTAGAGGTCGGCCGTCGGCACCTTGAGGGTAGGCGTCAGGCTTTCCAGGTCGTGCTCGACCCTGGCCGGCGTCTGTGCGGCTACCATCACCAGTTTCTGCACCTGCGGCGGTTGCTTCTCGCTCAGGTAGCGCGCTGCCCAATAGGCGCCGCTGCCGTGGCCGATCAGCACGATGCTGCGCGAATTGTGTTGCTGGGCATAGGCCACGGCAGCATCCAGCCGGGCGAAGATGCGTTCGGCGTCGGCCACGTCGTTCTGTTCGCTGGCTTGCTCGGCATCGGTGCTTTCTGCAGTATCGGCGTCGCCGGCGGTGGCCTGGGCGACGTTGGCGTTGGCGTCGGCGGGGGTATCCTTGGCCGGTGCGCTTTCGCCTGCTTTCTTCTCAGGCGCTGGCGCTGGCTTGGCCTCGACCCGCGCCTGCGGGGCGTCGGCGAGCAAGTCGGGCAGGCTCACGCTCAGGCTGTGCCAGCCTATATCCGGGAACTTGCGCCGCAGCGGGCCGACAGCGTCGGGCCAGTCGGCATTCTCGCCAGCGCCGGGGACGATGATTACGGCACCCTTCGGATCACTGTCGTTGGCCGGCTTCCACAGGGCCAGGAAGCTGTCCGCTCCGGCCTGCAGGGTCTGTTGTTCGGCTTTCGGTACCAGGCGCTCCAGGGCTTGCGCGTCTTCCTGGCTACGCTCCAGCAGCGGCGGGCGTGGCGCCGGGGCGGCGGGCGCCTCGGCTGCTGCCTCCGGCTTGGCGGCGTCAGCGGCCAGGGCGCCGAGTGGTAGGAGCGAGGCCAGGCAGCACATTGCCAGCGTCGTGCGATAAAGTGTGGACATGAATCAACCCAAGGCCAGAATGATACCGGCAGCCTAATAGTATTTGCCCGCGGCGGCCATGCTGTATGGTCGCCCTTGCCAAGACGAGCGTGTAGATGAAGCGATTGCATCGCCTGTTGGTTATCGGCTGGTTGTGCCTGCCCTTGATCGCCTTGGCGCGGCCGCAAGTGCCGCCAACGGTGACGTTGGAGCCGGCCCAGCAGCAATGGCTCGATAGCCATCGCAACTTGCGTGTCGGCCTGGTGCTGCAGGCGCCTTACGCGCAATTCGACCGCCGCCTGCAGCAGCTTTATGGCGCCAATGTCGAGCTGGTGAATTGGCTGGGGCAAGCACTCGGCCTGGACCTCACCTGGCGCAACTTCACCGACCAGGGCAGCCTGGAGCATGCCTTGCAAGCGGGGGAGATCGATTTCGCCCCGGGTCTGACGCAAACACCGGCCAGCCTGCGCCTGTGGCTGTTCAG
The DNA here is from genome assembly GCF_003097235.1 of Pseudomonas sp. CC120222-01a. GTDB lineage: Bacteria > Pseudomonadota > Gammaproteobacteria > Pseudomonadales > Pseudomonadaceae > Aquipseudomonas. The sequence continues at coordinate 58,250 of NZ_QEQQ01000023.1, forward strand.
CGACCCTTACATGCGCGTACCGCAGTTGGTGGTGGGGCCGCGTACTGGGGCGATGGCGGTAGAGCTGGAAAAGCTCGATGCGCAAACCCGCGTCGCGGTGCGCATGCCCAGTGCCCTTGCCGACTATTTGCGCGGCAATTACAGCGGCCTCAATCTGCAGGGCGTGCCCAGCGAGCGCGAGGCCTTGCAACTGGTAGTCGGTGGCCAGTCCAGTTACGCCGTGCTAGATGAGGCACAGCTGAGTCGGCTGTCACGGGAAAGTGAGTTCGCCGAGCTGGTGGTGGTGGGTGATATCGGCTTGCCGCAATTGCTGCGGGTGGGTTCGCGACGCGATTGGCCGGTGCTTGCCGATGTGCTCGAACGCGGGCTGCAGGCCATGCCGGCCAAGGAGCTGGAGCAACTTCACCAGCGTTGGTTGCAGCCCAAATACCCACGCTTGAGCGAGTCGCCGGGCTTCTGGCAGAACCTGGCCTTGCTGTTCGGCATGTTGCTGCTGTGTGCCCTGGCCACGCTGGTGTGGCAGCGTCGGCAGCAACGCCAGCTGGAACGCAGCCTCCTGGCCACGCGGGAAAGCCTGACCGAGCGGCAGGGGCGCGAAGAGGCGCTGCGCCTGAGCCAGTTCGCCATCGATCAAAGCACGGTGGGTATTCTCTGGGTCAACTGGGACAGCCATGTGCGCTACGCCAACCATGCGGTAGAGGGCATGCTTGGCTATGCCGAGGCCGAGCTGCTGGAGCGCCCGCTGATCGACTTCGAGCCGAACCTGACCATGGACCGCTGGCTCGAACTGTGGAAGGGCGCCCGTGCTGGCGATGGCGGTGCTCGGCAATTCGAAACCCAATGTCGGCGCGCCGATGGCAGCTTGCTCCCGGTGGAACTGTCGCTCAGCTTCCTGCGTTTTCGCGATGCCGAATACCTGGTGGTGTACCTCGCCGATGTCACCGAACGCCATCGCGCCCTGGCGGCCTTGCGCGAAAGCGAGGCGCGGCTCAAGGGCATCGCCGGCAACGTCCCGGGCCTGGTGTTCCGCCTTGAACCGGCGCCTGCAGAAGGTGAACCGGAATTTCCCTACATCAGCGAGGGCAGCGAGGCACTGGTCGGCTACACGCCCGCGCAGATCCAGCACCCGCTGATGGGTTTGCGCAATCTCGTTCACCCAGACGATCGGGCCGACTATCACCAGGTGCAGGATCTGGCCATTGCCAGCGATCAGGACTGGTCGTGGCAAGGGCGCATCCTTACCCGCCAGGGTGAGCAACGCTGGGCCGACATCAAGGCCAGTGCCCGGCGTTTGCCCAATGGCCGGGTGGCCTGGGACGGTATCGTCTGGGACATCACCCAAGGCAAGCGCGCCGAGCTGGCGTTGGCCCAGTCGCAGGAGCAACTGCGCGAGCTGTCGGCACACCTGGAGAGCGTGCGCGAAGAAGAAAAGGCCCGCATCGCCCGCGAAGTGCACGATGAACTGGGGCAGATGCTGACCGTGCTCAAACTGGAAGTGTCGATGTGCGAGCTGGCCTTTGCCGAGCTGGATCCTGGCCTGCACGAGCGCCTGGGCAGCATGAAGCGCCTGATCGCCCAGCTGTTCCAGCTGGTGCGCGACGTTGCCACCGCGCTGCGTCCACCGATCCTCGACGCGGGCATCGCCTCGGCCATCGAATGGCAGGCGCGGCGCTTCGAAGCGCGCACGCAGATACCCTGTCTGGTACAGGTACCGGATAATCTGCCAGCATTGAGCGATGCCAAGGCCACCGGCCTGTTCCGCATCCTGCAGGAGGCGTTGACCAACGTGATGCGCCATGCGCAGGCGCACAGCGTGGAGATCGAGCTGGTGCGTGAGGACGGGCAACTGCGCATGACCGTCAGCGACGATGGCAGCGGATTTTGCCGGGACCAGCCCAGGCCCACATCATTCGGCCTGGTCGGCGTGCGTGAGCGGGTGCTGATGCTCGGTGGCAGCATGGCGTTGGACAGTGAACCAGGCGAGGGCACCAGCCTGAGCGTGGCCATTCCCTTGGAGTAGGAGAGCGAGCGTGATTCGAGTGCTGGTGGCCGAAGACCACACCATTGTCCGGGAAGGCATCAAGCAGTTGATCGGCCTGGCCAAGGACATGCAGGTGGCGGGGGAGGCCGGGAATGGCGAGCAATTGCTCGAGACCTTGCGCCATACACCTTGCGAGGTGGTGTTGCTGGATATCTCCATGCCGGGGGTGAATGGCCTGGAGGCGATCCCGCGCATACGCGCGCTGAACGATGCCCCGGCGATCCTGATGCTGTCGATGCACGATGAGGCGCAGATGGCGGCCCGTGCGCTGAAAGCTGGCGCTGCGGGCTATGCGACCAAGGACAGCGACCCGGCCCTGTTGCTCACGGCGATTCGCCGGGTGGCAGGTGGCGGGCGCTATATCGACCCGGCACTGGCCGACCGCATGGTTTTCGAGGTGGGCCTGACCGAGAGCCGGCCACTGCACACGCTGCTGTCGGAACGCGAGTTCTCGGTGTTCGAGCGCCTGGCCCAGGGCGCCAACGTCAACGACATCGCCCAACAGCTGGCACTGTCGAGCAAGACCATCAGCACCCACAAGGCCAGGCTGATGCAGAAGCTCAAGGTCAATTCGCTGGCGGAGCTGGTGAAGTACGCCATGGAGCACAAGCTGGTCTGATTGCGACATCCTTGTAGGGATTGCCCTACAACAAATCTTCCAGCGGGATGATGGCATTCTCTCAGCACTGCCGATTTCCGGGCGCTTGCGGCTCTTCTACTCTTTTGCCTACGCAGTCATTCCAACAAGAAGGTGCAGGCATGAGCGAGGCGAATACGAACGCTGCCACCAGCGAGACGCTGGTCAGCTTCCGTGGTGTGCAGAAGAGCTACGACGGCGAATCGCTGATCGTCAAAGACCTCAACCTGGATATTCGCAAGGGTGAATTCCTCACCCTGCTCGGCCCCTCCGGCTCGGGCAAGACCACCAGCCTGATGATGCTGGCAGGCTTCGAAACTCCCACCGCCGGTGAGATCCAGCTGGCCGGGCGCTCGATCAACAACGTGCCGCCGCACAAACGCGACATCGGCATGGTGTTCCAGAACTACGCGCTGTTCCCGCACATGACCGTGGCCGAGAACCTGGCATTCCCGCTGACCGTACGCGGCCTGAGCAAGACCGACATCAGCGAGCGGGTCAAGCGGGTGCTGAACATGGTCCAGCTCGATGCCTTCGCCAAGCGCTACCCTGGCCAGCTTTCCGGTGGCCAGCAGCAGCGTGTGGCCCTGGCACGGGCACTGGTGTTCGAACCTCAGCTGGTGCTGATGGACGAACCGCTGGGCGCCCTCGACAAGCAGCTGCGTGAACACATGCAGATGGAGATCAAGCACATCCACCAGCGCCTGGGGGTGACCGTGGTCTACGTGACCCACGACCAGGGCGAGGCGCTGACCATGTCCGACCGCGTGGCGGTGTTCCACCAGGGCGAGATCCAGCAGATCGCCGACCCGCGCACCCTCTATGAAGAACCCTGCAACACCTTCGTCGCCAACTTCATCGGCGAGAACAACCGCATCAACGGCACCCTGCTGGCCAGCGATGGCAAGCGTTGCCAGGTGCAACTGGCCCGCGGCGAGCGGGTCGAGGCGCTGGCAGTGAACGTCGGCCAGGCCGGCGAGCCGGTGACCCTGTCGGTGCGCCCCGAGCGCGTGCGCCTCAACGGCCATAGCGAAAGCTGCGTCAACCGCTTCTCCGGCCGCGTGGCCGAGTTCATCTACCTGGGCGACCACGTACGGGTTCGCCTGGAAGTCTGCGGCAAGGCTGACTTCTTCGTGAAGCAGCCGATCGCCGAGCTCGATCCGGCGCTGGCCGTGGGCGATGTGGTACCGCTGGGCTGGGAGGTGGAGCACGCCCGCGCGCTCGATCCGATTGCCGAAGCCCACTGATGGATTGCTTCACCAACCCTGTACTGTGGAGAGAATAATAATGCGCAAGCAGTTGAAACTGACCGCCCTGGCCCTCGGCCTGTGCGTCGCTGGCCAGGCCATGGCGGCGGACCTGACCGTGGTTTCCTTCGGCGGTGCCAACAAGGCGGCCCAGGTCAAGGCGTTCTACGAACCATGGGAGAAGGCCGGCAAGGGCAAGATCGTCGCTGGCGAGTACAACGGTGAAATGGCCAAGGTCAAAGCCATGGTCGACACCAACAGCGTGTCGTGGAACCTGGTGGAGGTGGAGTCGCCAGAGCTGGCACGTGGTTGCGACGAAGGCATGTTCGAAGAGCTCGACCCGGCGCTGTTCGGCAACGAGTCCGATTACGTGAAGGGCGCCATCCAGCCATGCGGCGTGGGTTTCTTCGTCTGGTCCACGGTATTGGCCTACAACGCCGACAAGCTCAACACTGCACCCACCAGCTGGGCTGACTTCTGGGACACCAAGAAATTCCCGGGCAAGCGTGGCCTGCGCAAGGGCGCCAAGTACACCCTGGAGTTCGCCCTGATGGCCGACGGCGTTGCGCCGAAGGATGTGTATCAGGTGCTGGGCACCAAGGAGGGCGTGGACCGCGCCTTCAAGAAGCTCGACGAACTCAAGCCGAGCATCCAGTGGTGGGAAGCCGGCGCCCAGCCGCCACAGTACCTGGCCTCGGGTGACGTGGTCATGAGCTCGGCCTACAACGGCCGCATCGCTGCAGTGCAGAAAGAGAGCAACCTCAAGGTGGTTTGGAACGGCGGTATCTACGACTTCGACGCCTGGGCGATCCCGAAAGGCGCCAAGGATGTGGAAGAAGCGAAGAAGTTCATCGCCTACACCGTGCAGCCGGAGCAACAGAAGACCTACTCCGAGAACATCGCCTACGGCCCGGCCAACTCCAAGGCCGTACCGCTGCTGGCCGATGCGGTGAAGAAGGACATGCCGACCACGCCTGAGAACATCGCCAACCAGGTGCAGATCGACGTGGCCTTCTGGGCCGACAACAGCGAGCAGCTGGAGCAACGCTTCAACGCCTGGGCGGCGAAGAAGTAAGAAACCGGGAAGCGGGGCCGCCATGCGGCCCCAATTTCAGCCTGTATCGCGGAGTTCGCCATGGCCATTGCAGTGCCCCTCAACGAAGGCGCAGGTCCAAGCCTCAAGCAGCGCCTCAAGCATGCCGAGCGGGTCAACCGCTGGAAGGCGCAGGCGTTGATCGCGCCGCTGGCGCTGTTTCTTCTGCTGGTATTCCTGGTGCCGATCGCGGCGCTGCTGTACAAGAGCGTCGGCAACCCGGAAGTGGTCGGCGGTTTGCCGCGCACGGTCGAGGTGATCAGCCAGTGGGACGGCAAGAGCCTGCCCGGCGAAGACGTCTACAAGGCGTTGAGCCAGGACCTGGCCGAATCGCGCAAGAACCAGACCCTCGGCGACCTCTCCAAGCGCCTGAACATGGAGCTGGCCGGCTACCGCAGCCTGTTGGCCAAGACTGCACGTGCGTTGCCGTTCAAGGCCGAGCCTGCTTCTTATAAAGATGCCTTGCAGGCACTCGACGAGCGTTGGGGCGACCCGGCCTACTGGCAGGCGATCCGCCGCAATACCAGTTCGGTGACCTCGTTCTACCTGCTGGCTTCGCTCGACCACCGTATCGATGACCTCGGCGAGCTGGCCAAGGCCACCCCCGACCAGGCCATCTACCTGGATATCTTTGCCCGCACCCTGTGGATGGGTGTGGTGATCACCGCCATCTGCCTGGTACTGGCCTATCCGTTGGCCTACCTGCTGGCCAACCTGCCGACCCGGCAGAGCAACCTGCTGATGATCCTGGTGCTGTTGCCGTTCTGGACCTCGATCCTGGTGCGGGTGGCCGCATGGATCGTGCTGCTGCAGTCCGGCGGTTTGATCAACAGCGCGCTGATGGCGATGGGCATCATCGACCAGCCGCTGGAGCTGGTGTTCAACCGCACCGGCGTGTACATCTCGATGGTGCACATCCTGCTGCCGTTCATGATCCTGCCGCTGTACAGCGTGATGAAAGGCATTTCGCCGAGTTACATGCGTGCGGCGATCTCGCTGGGCTGCCACCCGTTCGCCAGCTTCTGGCGGGTGTACTTCCCGCAGACCTACGCCGGTGTGGGTGCCGGTTGCCTGCTGGTGTTCATCCTGGCCATCGGCTACTACATCACCCCGGCGCTGCTCGGCAGCCCGAACGACCAGATGGTCAGCTACTTCGTCGCCTTCTACACCAACACCAGCATCAACTGGGGCATGGCAACCGCCCTGGGTGGGCTGCTGCTGCTGGCGACCGTGCTGCTGTACCTGATCTATAGCTGGCTGGTCGGCGCCAGCCGCCTGCGCCTGAGCTGAGGAGCCTTGAGATGCTGAGCCCCTACATGTCGCCCGTCGAGCGGGTGTGGTTCTACACCCTGCGCATCCTCTGCGGTCTGATCCTGCTGTTCCTGGTATTGCCGGTGCTGGTGATCGTGCCGTTGTCGTTCAACAGTGGCAGCTTCCTGGTGTACCCGCTGCAGGGCTTTTCGCTGCAGTGGTACCACGACTTCTTCGCCTCGGCCGAGTGGATGCGGGCGCTGAAGAACAGCATCATCGTCGCCCCGGCGGCCACGGTACTGGCCATGGTGTTTGGCACTCTGGCGTCGATCGGCCTGACCCGTGGTGATTTCCCGGGCAAGTCGCTGGTGATGGCGCTGGTGATTTCGCCGATGGTGGTGCCGGTGGTGATCATCGGTGTGGCCAGCTACCTGTTCTTCGCCCCGCTGGGCCTGGGCAACAGCTTCATCTCGCTGATCCTGGTGCATGCGGTGCTGGGTGTGCCGTTCGTCATCATCACCGTGTCGGCGACCTTGCAGGGCTTCAACTACAACCTGGTACGTGCGGCGGCCAGCCTGGGTGCCTCGCCGTTGCTGACCTTCCGTCGGGTGACCTTGCCGCTGATTGCCCCCGGGGTAATCTCGGGGGCGCTGTTCGCCTTCGCCACGTCGTTCGACGAAGTGGTGGTGACGCTGTTCCTTGCCGGCCCGGAGCAGGCGACCCTGCCGCGGCAGATGTTCAGCGGCATTCGCGAGAACCTCAGCCCGACCATTGCGGCTGCGGCAACCTTGCTGATTGCCTTCTCTGTTGTGTTGTTGCTGACCCTGGAGTGGCTGCGCGGGCGTAGTGAGAAACTCAGGACTCAACAGCCTGCCTGATGCTGTGTTGTCTGTACCGGCCTCTTCGCGGCTAAAGCCGCTCCCACAGGAATTGCATACCCCTTGTGGGAGCGGCTTTAACCGCGAAGAGGCCGGAACAGGTTGATGCTAATCAGCCCCGATCCGCTTCCCTGAGTTACAATGCGCGCCACCGTGATTCTGCCAACAGGTGCGCCATGCAGCCCTACGCTATTGCCCCCTCCATTCTCTCTGCCGATTTCGCCCGTCTGGGCGAGGACGTCGACAAGGTTTTGGCCGCGGGTGCCGACATCGTCCACTTCGATGTCATGGACAACCACTACGTACCCAACCTGACCATTGGCCCGATGGTCTGCACCGCGCTGCGCAAGTACGGCGTGACCGCGCCGATCGACGTGCACCTGATGGTCAGCCCGGTCGACCGCATCATCGGCGACTTCATCGAGGCCGGCGCCACCTACATCACCTTCCACCCGGAAGCCTCGCAGCACATCGACCGTTCGCTGCAACTGATCAAGGACGGCGGCTGCAAGGCCGGCCTGGTGTTCAACCCGGCCACCAGCCTGGACGCCCTGAAGTATGTGATGGACAAGGTCGACATGGTCCTGCTGATGAGCGTCAACCCAGGCTTCGGCGGGCAGAAGTTCATCCCTGGTACTCTGGACAAGCTGCGTGAAGCCCGTGCACTGATCGATGCCAGCGGCCGTGACATCCGTCTGGAGATCGACGGCGGCGTCAACGTCAACAACATCCGCGAAATCGCCGCCGCTGGCGCTGACACCTTCGTGGCTGGCTCGGCGATCTTCAACGCCCCGGACTACCAGGAAGTCATCGCCAAGATGCGCGCCGAACTGGCCCAGGCCCGCCCATGAGTGGCTTCGAGCAGCTGTTCCCGGGGACGCTGCCCAGGCTGGTGATGTTCGATCTGGACGGTACCCTGATCGACTCGGTACCCGACCTGGCTGTCGCCGTGGACCGCATGCTGCTCGAACTGGGGCGCCCACCCGCTGGCCTTGAAGCGGTGCGCCACTGGGTTGGCAACGGCGCCCAGGTGCTGGTGCGCCGCGCTCTGGCCGGTGGCATCGAGCATGATGCCGTGGACGACGCGCTGGCCGAAAAAGGTCTGGCGCTGTTCATGGATGCCTATGCCGAAAGCCACGCGCTCACCGTGCTCTACCCCGGTGTGAAAGACACCCTGCGCTGGCTACAGAAGCAGGGCGTGGAAATGGCGCTGATCACCAACAAGCCGGAGCGCTTCGTTGCGCCGTTGCTGGACCAGATGAAGATCGGCCGCTATTTCCGCTGGATCATCGGCGGCGATACCTTGCCGCAGAAAAAGCCTGACCCGGCAGCGCTGTTGTTCGTCATGCAGATGGCCGGTGTCAGCCCGCAACAGTCGCTGTTCGTCGGCGATTCGCGCAGCGATGTGCTGGCGGCCAAGGCGGCCGGCGTGCAATGTGTGGGCCTCACCTATGGCTATAACCATGGCCGGCCGATCACCGAGGAGTCCCCCAGCCTGGTGGTCGACGACCTGCGGGCGCTGCTGCCCGGTTGCGCAGACCCGGCCACTGGGATAACGTTGGCGGACCTTCAAGCCTCCCAAGACAGAGAGTCCACCGTGGCGGTCACTGGCAAATTCTGGATGAAAGTCATCAAGGCCCTGGCCCGTTGGCGCTGGCGCGCCTGACTTATGCCCGCCGGCGCCTGCCGGCCCGTCCGCTTGCCCGACCCCATTGCTGCTTGCCACGAGGCTACCCATGACCCGCGAAGAATTCCTGCGCCTGGCCGCTACCGGCTATAACCGCATCCCTTTGGCCTGTGAAACCCTGGCCGACTTCGACACGCCGCTGTCTATCTATCTGAAACTGGCCGACCAAGCCAACTCCTACCTGCTCGAGTCCGTGCAGGGTGGCGAGAAGTGGGGCCGTTACTCGATGATCGGCCTGCCGTCGCGTACCGTGATGCGCGTGCATGGCTACCACGTGAGCATCCTGCAGGATGGCGTGGAAGTGGAAAGCCACGACGTAGAGGACCCGCTGGCCTTCGTCGAAAGCTTCAAGGACCGCTACAAGGTCGCCGACATCCCTGGCCTGCCGCGTTTCAATGGCGGCCTGGTCGGCTACTTCGGCTATGACTGCGTGCGCTATGTCGAGAAGCGCCTGGGTGCCAGCCCGAACCCGGACCCGCTGGGCGTACCGGACATCCTGTTGATGGTCTCCGACGCGGTGGTGGTGTTCGACAACCTGGCGGGCAAGATGCACGCCATCGTGCTGGTCGACCCGGCAGAAGAGCAGGCCTTCGAGCAAGGCCAGGCACGCCTGCAAGGCCTGCTGGAGAAACTGCGCCAGCCTATCACCCCTCGCCGTGGTCTGGACCTGAGCGGGCCGATGGCTGCCGAACCGGAATTCCGTTCCAGCTACACCCGTGATGATTACGAGAATGCGGTCGGCCGTATCAAGGAATACATCCTCGCCGGCGACTGCATGCAGGTCGTGCCGTCGCAGCGCATGTCGATCGACTTCAAGGCAGCTCCCATCGACCTGTACCGCGCGCTGCGCTGCTTCAACCCGACGCCGTACATGTACTTCTTCAACTTCGGCGACTTCCATGTGGTCGGCAGCTCGCCAGAAGTACTGGTGCGGGTGGAAGACAACCTGGTCACTGTGCGCCCGATCGCCGGTACCCGCCCGCGTGGAGCTACCGAAGAAGCCGACCGTGCGCTGGAAGACGACCTGCTGTCGGACGACAAAGAGATCGCCGAGCACCTGATGCTGATCGATCTGGGTCGCAACGATGTGGGCCGGGTATCTTCGACCGGTAGCGTGCGCCTGACCGAGAAGATGGTGATCGAGCGCTACTCGAACGTGATGCACATTGTGTCCAACGTGACCGGCCAACTTCGTGAAGGCCTGACTGCGATGGATGCGCTGCGGGCAATCTTGCCGGCGGGCACCTTGTCGGGTGCGCCGAAGATCCGCGCCATGGAGATCATCGACGAGCTGGAGCCAGTCAAGCGTGGCGTTTACGGTGGTGCGGTCGGTTACTTCGCCTGGAACGGCAACATGGATACCGCGATTGCCATCCGCACTGCGGTGATCAAGGACGGCGAACTGCACGTGCAGGCCGGTGGCGGCATCGTTGCCGACTCGGTGCCGGCGCTGGAGTGGGAAGAGACCATCAACAAGCGCCGGGCAATGTTCCGTGCCGTGGCGCTGGCTGAGCAGACTACCGCCAAGTAAATCGATTGGGGCTGCCTTGCAGCCCTTCGCGGGCAAGCCCGCTCCCACAGTGATTGCATATGCCTCAAGGCTTGCGCAAATCCTGTGGGAGCGGGCTTGCCCGCGAAGGGGCGCAAAGCGGCCCCAATGATTTAGAAGTCCACGCTGACTCCAAGGCTGACACCTTGCTGAGTCAACTCATCACTCTTGCGCCAGTTGTAGTTACCGCGCAGATGCACCCCCGCCACCAGTTCATGAGTCACCCCCAGGCTCGCCCGAGTCAGATCACTGTGCGGTGTATACCCGGTCAACGTGAAGTCATTCGCCGGCAACGTCGTCAGGTGCAGGGTCACATCCTGCTGGTCATCCTCGAACTCATGCTCCTGCGCCACCTCGGCGAACAGCCGGGTGCTCGGCAGTACCTGCACGCTACCTAGCAGCCCAACGCCCAGGCGCCGTGAAGTCCGCTCCTGATCATCGAAGCCCAGTGCCGTCGAGCGCCCGCTTTTCTCGTTATAGCCATCGACCTTCACCCGCGCATAATCCGCACTGATAAACGGTGCCAGTTGCCAGCGACTTTTGTCGGCCGCCAGGTTGTAGCCCAGCCGGGCCGTCACGGCCCAGGCCTCGCCGTCGGTGTCGCCCTTCTCGCTGCGGTCGTTGACGCCAAGCGCGAAGGTGCGCTTGAGGTCGTGGTAATCCAGATGACCGGCGCTCAGTGCGGCGTCGGCCCACCAGCGGTCCTGACGGAACTGGGCGAAGGCACTGGCCAGGTAACTGTCGAGCTTGTAGTCCGAGTCCTGTTCACCGGCCTCCAGCTTCTGCCGGTACACACCGCCGGCCAGACCCAGGCGCCAGGCATCATTGAGCCGGTAGCTGCCGCCCAGGGTCAGGTTGTAGCCGTGGCCATCAGCGCTGGCAGCACTGCGCTGGTCATCGAAGTCCAGATCCTGCCCACCGGTGCTGACGAAGGCCTGCCATTGGCCGACGGCCTGCCAGGGTGTCTGCCACTGGTTGCGCAGTTCGTCCTGGTGCGCACGCAGGCTGGCGTGGGCCATTTCTGGCAGCAGCGTCAGCTCCCAGGGGGCAGAGATGATCGAGTAGGCGTAGTCGGCAATCAGTTGCTGGCCAGCAATGGTCGGGTGTACCGAGTCATTGAACAGCAGTTTGGTCGGATCTGGCGTTATGCCGTTGATGCCGTAGATCGGGTTTTCCACGCACCCTTCGCCGCTGTAGCAGGTGCCAACCAGGTTCTGGCCGGTAGCCAGGCCGAACTGATTGGGGCTGGACAATGCCTCGCTCAGTAGCACGGGAATGTTCAGGGGGATGATTTCGGCATCGATCTGCCTCAGTTGGCTGAGCAGCGACTGGTTGAATGCGCCGGACAGCAGCGACAGGGGACCCTGCTGTGGTGTGCCGCTGAAGTTCGGGGTTTGCCCGAGGTCGGGCAGCAGCCAGACCACGATGTAGCGGGCGCCGCCTTGCTGCAGGGCCTGAGCACTGGCGGCCAGGCGGGCGCCGGCTGCCACGGCGTCGGCCGGACTATTTACCAGGCCTTGCAGGAAATCGTTTCCGCCACCGGTCAGGTAATACAGGGCATTGGGGTCGGCGCGCAGGCCGTTGGCCAGATAGCCCGGCTTTTCACGCAATACCTGCCCGGCACCGGGGCGCCCCGGCGGGATGATCGTCTCGGACGTGCTGGTAATCGAATCCAGGATCTGCTGGGTGGTGTAGCCGCCGACCGCCCAGTTGTTGCCATCGGCAATCCCCAACAACGGGTTGACGGGTGAGGTGGAGGGGCCGAGCGCTGTTGGGTCTACGCCTAGCCGACCGCCGAGGATCATCGGCGACACCGGGGCATAGTCGCCATTGGCATCGCGGTTGGTGAAGCGTGCGCCACCAAACTGCCCGGCATCACTGAGGCTGTCGCCAAACACGATCAACGTGGAGTAAGGGGAAGGGGCGGCGAAGGCCTGGCTGCAGGCCAAGGCCAGAGAGGCGAGGGTAAACCTCACCCAGGGTGCTTTTCGCATCGTTGAACATCCTATTCATTGTTTTTATGAGGAGTAGCTGCTCGACCTTAGCAAATCGCTTTGCATCCCTCCCAAGTCCATTCGTTTCCCCGTGTTTACGGGCATATTGCGCCCGCCGCCCCGGTAGGCTACTGTGCGTGCAAGTATGAGCGAGACCTATCCTGTGTTGATCGTCAGCAAACTCTTGATGCGCGTTATCAAGGCCCACGCCCGTTGGCGTTGGCGCGCCTGACTTTATCTCCTGCCGGCCCGTCCGGCCCGCCCCCGTTTGCCTTCCTGTCCGTTTAGCGACCGCCCTTTGTGGTCAAACCGTGCCTGTGGCTGGTGTAGGAAGGTTCGTTTTTTGAAGTCAGTAGATTCAAGAGGTTTAGCCCGATGTTACTGATGATCGACAATTACGACTCATTCACTTACAACGTCGTTCAGTACCTTGGCGAGCTGGGTGCCGAGGTCAAGGTCATTCGCAATGACGAAATGACCATCGCCGAAATCGAAGCCCTCAACCCCGAGCGCATCGTCGTTTCCCCTGGCCCGTGCACGCCGAGCGAAGCAGGCGTGTCCATCGAAGCCATCCTGCATTTTGCCGGCAAGCTGCCGATCCTCGGCGTATGCCTGGGGCACCAGTCGATCGGCCAGGCCTTTGGCGGTGATGTGGTGCGTGCCCGTCAGGTCATGCACGGCAAGACCAGCCCGGTGCATCACCGCGACCTCGGGGTGTTCGCCGAGCTCAACAACCCGCTCACGGTGACCCGCTACCACTCCCTGGTGGTCAAGCGCGAAACCCTGCCGGATTGCCTGGAAGTCACCGCCTGGACTGCCCATGAAGACGGTTCGGTCGACGAGATCATGGGCCTGCGCCACAAGACCTTGAACATCGAAGGGGTGCAGTTCCACCCCGAGTCCATCCTCACCGAGCAGGGCCACGAGCTGTTCGCCAACTTCCTCAAGCAGACCGGCGGCCGCCGCTAAGGATCGATCATGGATATCAAGAGTGCGTTGAGCCGCATCGTCGGCCACCTGGACCTCAGCACCGATGAAATGCGCGATGTCATGCGCCAGATCATGACCGGCCAGTGCAGCGAAGCGCAGATCGGCGCCTTCCTGATGGGCATGCGCATGAAGAGCGAGAGCATCGACGAGATCGTCGGCGCGGTCTCGGTGATGCGCGAGCTGGCCGACAAGGTCGAACTGAAAAATCTTGATGGCGTGGTCGACATCGTCGGTACGGGGGGGGATGGCGCCAACATCTTCAACGTTTCCACCGCGTCGTCGTTCGTCCTCGCTGCCGCTGGCTGCACTGTGGCCAAGCATGGCAACCGCGCGGTATCGGGCAAGAGCGGCAGCGCCGACCTGCTGGAAGCCGCAGGCATCTACCTGAACCTGACCCCGACCCAGGTCGCCCGCTGCATCGACAGCCTGGGGATTGGCTTCATGTTCGCCCAGAGCCATCACAGCGCCATGAAGCACGCCGCTGGCCCGCGTCGTGATCTGGGGCTGCGTACCCTGTTCAACATGCTCGGCCCGCTTACGAATCCGGCCGGTGTGAAGCACCAGGTAGTCGGCGTGTTCACTCAGGCGCTGTGCCGTCCACTGGCCGAGGTGCTGCAGCGCCTGGGCAGCAAGCATGTACTGGTGGTGCATTCGAAGGATGGCCTGGACGAGTTCAGCCTGGCTGCGCCAACCTTTGTCGCCGAGCTGAAGAACGACGAGATCACTGAGTATTGGGTCGAACCCGAAGACCTCGGCATGAAGAGCCAGAGCCTGCATGGCCTGGCGGTTGAAAACCCACAGGCGTCGCTGGAGTTGATCCGCGATGCCCTGGGCCGGCGCAAGACCGAAAACGGCCAGAAGGCCGCCGAAATGATCGTGCTCAATGCCGGCGCGGCGCTGTATGCCGCTGACCATGCCATGAGCCTGAAGGCTGGCGTGGAACTGGCCCACGATGTACTGCACACCGGGCTGGCCTGGGAGAAGCTGCAGGAACTGGGCGCCTTTACTGCAGTATTCAAGGTGGAGAACGAAGCATGAGTGTGCCGACGGTGCTGGAAAGGATCATCGCCCGCAAGTTCCAGGAAGTGGCCGAGCGCAGCGCACGCATCAGCCTTGCCGAACTGGAGCGCCTGGCCAAGGTAGCCGATGCCCCGCGTGGCTTTGCCAATGCGCTGATCGAGCAGGCCAAGCGCAAGCAGCCGGCGGTGATCGCCGAAATCAAGAAGGCTTCGCCAAGTAAAGGCGTGATCCGCGAGAACTTCGTGCCGGCGGACATCGCCGTCAGCTACGAGAAAGGCGGGGCGACCTGCCTGTCGGTGCTGACCGATGTCGATTACTTCCAGGGCGCAGACGAGTACCTGCAGCAGGCCCGCGCGGCGGTTTCGCTGCCGGTGATCCGCAAGGACTTCATGGTCGACCCATACCAGATCGTCGAAGCTCGCGCCTTGGGTGCTGACTGCGTGTTGCTGATCGTATCGGCGCTGGATGATGTGAAAATGGCGGAACTGGCCTCGGTGGCCAAGGATGTCGGCCTCGACGTGCTGGTCGAGGTGCATGACGGCGATGAGCTGGAGCGTGCGCTGAAGACCCTCGATACGCCGCTGGTGGGGGTGAACAACCGCAACCTGCACACCTTCGAAGTCAGCCTGGAAACCACCCTCGACCTGCTGCCACGCATTCCACGTGACCGCCTGGCGATTACCGAGAGCGGAATTCTCAACCGCGCCGATGTCGAGCTGATGGAGATCAACGAGGTCTACTCGTTCCTGGTCGGTGAGGCGTTCATGCGCGCCCCGCAGCCGGGGCTGGAACTGCAGCGGTTGTTCTTCCCGGATCAGGTGAAGAAGACTGTTCAGCCTCTGGACTGATCGAAAACCAAGCCGGCTTTATGCCGGCTTTTTTGTATGCCTGTTCTGGCCTCTTCGCGGGCACGCCCGTTCCCACAGGGAACCCACAATCTTCAGGGCTGCGCTGTACCTGTGGGAGCGGGCTTGCCCGCGAAGAGGCCGGTCAACCCAACATCAAAGGTGGATCAATGACCGATCAACCCCTGGCCCTCACCGTTGAACAGGGCCTGCATGCCGAGCAGGAGCTGCTGGCTGCCGTCTGCCGCGGCGAGCGTGATTGCGGCGTACTGTTCTGGCGCCCCACCGATCACGCCCTGGTCATGCCGCGCCGCATGAGCCGCCTGGACAACTTCGAAGCCGCCTGTTCGGAGCTGGCGATTGCCGGCTGGCCGGTCCTGCTGCGTGAAACCGGTGGTGAGCCGGTGCCGCAGTCGCACGCGACGGTGAACGTTGCGCTGGTCTACGTGGCCCCGCGCAGTGAAGGCGACCATGGCCGTATCGAAAGCGCCTACGAACGCCTGTGCCTGCCATTGTGCGATGTGCTGCGCGAGTGGGGCGGCGTTGCGTCGGTGGGTGAAATCGACGGTGCCTTCTGCGATGGCCGTTACAACGTCAACCTCAATGGCCGCAAGCTGGTCGGCACGGCCCAGCGCTGGCGCCAGGGCCTGGGTGGTAAACGCCCGGTGGTGTTGGTGCATGGCGCGCTGCTGCTGGACAACGAGCGCGAGTCGATGGTCGCGGCGGTCAACCGCTTCAATGAATGTTGTGACCTGGAGCAGCGCTGTCGCGCCGACAGCCATATCGCCCTGCACGAAGTGGCGCCCGAGGCGCCCTGGTTCGAGCGCCTGTCCCTGGCTTACCGCGACGTGCTGGCAACGCTGCCCAAGGATTAACGGGTGCCGTAGACCACCATGGTCTTGCCCTTGACCTGTACCAGGCTGCGTTCTTCGAGGTCCTTTAGGACGCGGCCGACCATTTCCCGCGAGCAACCGACGATACGGCCGATTTCCTGACGGGTGATCTTGATCTGCATGCCGTCCGGGTGGGTCATGGCGTCCGGTTGCTTGCACAGGTCGAGCAGGCAACGGGCCACGCGGCCGGTCACGTCGAAGAAGGCCAGGTCGCCGACCTTGCGCGTGGTGTTGCGCAGCCGCTGGGCCATCTGGCTGCCCAGGGCGTAGAGAATCTCCGGGTCCTGGCGGGCCAGTTCGCGGAATTTGTCGTAGCTGATCTCTGCCACTTCGCACTCGGTCTTGGCGCGTACCCAGGCGCTGCGCTGCTGCTCGCCACCGGCCGGCTCGAACAGGCCCAACTCGCCGAAGAAGTCGCCATTGTTGAGGTAGGCGATGATCATCTCGTGGCCTTCGTCGTCTTCGATCAGGATGGTGACCGAGCCCTTGATGATGAACGACAGCGTTTCGGCACGGTCACCGGCGCAGATGATGTTGCTTTTGGCGGTGTAGCGGCGGCGCTGGCAGTGAACCAGCAGCTTGTCGATGTTCTTGATCTTGGCGGGTAGGGCTGAGGCAACCATCACGAAATCCTGTTCGATGCGAGGCATAGGCTCTTGTTAGACCTTGGCTGGCGCGACGCGCCAGTCAATTGGCGCCAGCTTATCAGACAGCGCCGGAAGTTTTGACACTAAAGCGACTCGCATTGAGCTTTTCCGACAGGCATACAAGGCTTAAGCTGACACCCTTTTGCGAATTCCAGGAGTACGGACAGATGAAGGCACGCATCCAGTGGGCCGGTGAAGCGATGTTCCTCGGTGAGTCGGGGAGCGGCCACGTGGTGGTGATGGACGGCCCGCCCGAAGCCGGTGGCCGCAACCTGGGCGTGCGCCCGATGGAAATGCTCCTGCTCGGCCTCGGTGGCTGCAGCAGCTTCGACGTGGTGAGCATCCTGAAGAAGTCGCGCCAGGCAGTGGAAAGCTGCGAAGCGTTCCTGGAAGCCGAGCGTGCCAGTGAAGACCCGAAGGTGTTCACCAAGATCCACATGAACTTCGTGGTCAAAGGGCGTGGGCTGAAAGAGGCTCAGGTCAAGCGTGCGGTGGAGCTATCGGCTGAGAAGTACTGTTCGGCGTCGATCATGCTTGAACGTGCCGGGGTTGAAATCACCCATGGCTATGAAATCGTAGAGCTGGGCTGAGTCCGGGATTCTGGGGCTGCCGTGCAGCCCCGGCGATCTCCTGTCAGTTGCGCAGGGCAGGCAGGGCAGCCAGCAACCATTCCGGCAAGCTGCTTCTGACTGCCTTGCTCAATTGCTCACGCCGCTTCTGATACCCCAACCCCAAGCCGATCACCCCCAGCCCGATCAAGGTCAGCACCACCGGGAACAGCAGCGATTCGGCAAACACCTCGTAAGACAGATACCCCAGATACGCCGCCACCCCCAGCGCCCCGAAGACCATGAACACCGGCCGGCGCAACAGCACCGCCATGCCCATCAGCCCCAGGTTGATCAGGCAATACAGCGCTTTGCCCAGTTCGCTGTCGCTGTCCATCATCGTCAGCCCACCCCAGAATGCCGCCAGGCCGGCCAGGTAGCCCCAATGGGCATAGTCCTCGCGGGTACGACCGTCGATGACCAGGAACACCAGCAGCAAACCGAGCCCGAACCACAGTGACACCGTACGCCGCTGTTCCCAGGAGAAGGGCGAGCCAAACACCCATTCGCTCAGGTCCATCGACATGAACCACAGGGCTACGGCAATTGGCATCACCACGAAGGGGTAGGGGATCAGGCGCAGCATCAGCAGCCCGGCAACCACCGTGGCGGCCTCCATCAGCAGCCAACCGCCCTGCACGTAGGTGTAGTACTGGTGATAGTCCGCTTGCGCATCATCCAGTGGCCACCAGCCCGTCAGACGTTCGATGGCGAACACGACCAACGGTACGATGCTGACCGCGACGGCGGCCAGTACACCGGCGGCAACCGGTTGCTTGCGCCCTTGCAGGTTGAGGGCGAACGACGTGAGCAGGACGATATAAAGCGTGGCGACTGCCAGCAAGGCCCCATCGCCGATACTCATCCAGGCTTCGGTGAGCAGCCAGCCCATCGCCCCCATGATCAGCAAGGCGCCGAAATAGAAGGCTACATGGGCAAGCTGAAAACTGCCCCGGGCAGCTGGCTGCTGGCGTAGAAACTCCAGCAAGGCCAGGTCCTGGCCCGGCTGGAGAATGCCGGCTTGCACAGCGCGCGCCAGGTCCTTGGCGTCGATACGGTCCGTCATGTGTGCGCCCTTGTCAGATACGGTAGGTGCTCTTGGTCATGACCTTGGCCAGCAGGCTCATGCCGAAACGCACCGGCATCGGGAAGCGATAGCCGCCAGCTTCGAGTGCGGATTCGGCGTGCTGCTCTTCATCCACACGCATCTGTTCGAGGATGGCGCGGGATTTCTCGTCTTCCTGCGGCAGCTGTTCCAGGTGTTCGTCCAGGTGCTTGCACACCTGATGCTCGGTGGCAGCGACGAAACCCAGGCTGACTTTGTCGCTGACCAGGCCGGCGAGGGCGCCGATGCCGAACGACATGCCGTAGAACAGCGGGTTGAGCACGCTCGGGTGGCTGCCCAGCTGGCGAATGCGTTGTTCACACCAGGCCAGATGGTCGACTTCTTCCTCGGCGGCATGCTCCATGGCCTTGCGCACTTGCGGCAGCTTGGCGGTCAGGGCCTGGCCCTGATACAGCGCCTGGGCGCAGACTTCGCCGGTGTGGTTGATACGCATGAGCCCGGCAATGTGGCGGGTCTGGTCGTCGTCCAGCTCCGTATCCGGTTGGATGATCGCCGGCGATGGGCGGGAGGGTTGGCCGCTGAAGGGCAGCAAGGTGCGCATGGCGGTATCGGCCTGCAGCAACAAGCGGTCGAGCGGCGAGTAGTGACGTTCGGTGGCCATCGGGCACCTCCGCTGAAGTGATGCCCGACAGTTTACCTCAATCGCTTGGGAGGAGCTTGCCTTGGGTCAGCCCGGCGGCCAGTTCATCTGGCGCTGGCCAAGCACGTGCATATGGATGTGGTAGACAGTCTGGCCGCCTTTCGGGTTGCAGTTCATGACCACGCGGAAACCTTCTTCGCAACCTTGCTCGACCGCCAGGCGCTGGGCGGTGAACAGGATATGGCCGGCCAGGGCCTTGTCCTCTTCGGTCAGGTCGTTGAGGGTGCGGATGTGTTTCTTCGGGATGACCAGAAAATGTACCGGCGCCGCTGGGGCGATGTCCTTGAAGGCCAGGATCTGGTCATCTTCATAGATGATATCCGCCGGGATTTCCCGGTTGATGATTTTGAGGAATAGATCGTCCACAGCACGTGCTCCATGGTGAGTGTCGGCCGAGTGTACTCAGCCGGGCGCCACTCGCCCAGAGGCTATTCCATGCCGACCGGGCAGTAGCGGCGGTGGATGAAGCCGGCCAGCTTGCGTGTCAGCCAGCGCGGCAGCAGGCGCGGAGCGAAGGCCAACCAGCGATTGCGGCGTACCGGCATGATCACTGCGCGGTTCTTGGCCAATGCGCGGACTGTGTACAGCGCCACTTCTTCAGGGCTCAGGCAACGGCTGTTGCCTTCAAGCCTGGGGATGCGTCGGCGCGACGAGCGCACCGGGCCGGGGCAAAGTACCGACACCTTGATGCCGGCGGGCTTGAGCTCTTCACGCAGCGCTTCGGTGAAGTTCATCACATAGGCCTTGCTGGCGGCATAGGTGGCCATGCCCGGCCCCGGCGCGACGGCGGCCAGGCCGGCGACGTTGAGGATCTGCCCGCCACCTTGCACCGCCATCAGGTTGCCAATGGCGTGGCACAGGCGGCTCAAGGCGAGGATATTGACCTCCAGCAGGTCCTGCTCGTCGGCCCATTCGTGGGCCAGAAACGGGCCATAGGTGCGTTGGCCGGCGCAGTTGACCAACAGGTCGATGCGTCGTTCGCCTTCTTCCAGTTCCAGCACGAAACCTGACAGCCGCAGGGGCTGGCTGAGGTCGCAGGCGCGCAGTAGCACTTCGACGCCGAAGCGTTGGGCCAGTTCGAGCGCTACCGGCTCCAGTGTTTCTCGATGACGTGCCACCAGAATCAGGTTTCGCCCGCGCCGTGCCAGGGCTTCCGCCAGGGCCAGGCCCAGGCCGCTGGAAGCTCCGGTGATCATGGCGTAACGGGTCATGCAAGGCTCCTGGGGGCTGAAGAGGGCGCCTAGTGTACAGCCTGGCCAGGCGAGTTGTTGCCTTTTGCTACAAGGCCTTGACGCGCAAGGCTTGGGTACGCTCGAGAGCGGTGCGGTACTCGCCGTGCAAGCGCTCGATCAGTGTGGCGGCAGCGGGCAGGTCATGGATGTCGCCGACGCCCTGGCCGGCCGACCAGACGGTTTTCCAGGCCTTGGCTTCATCGTCGATCGGCTTGAGCTTGCCCTGCTCGTGCCCGGACTTCAGTGCAGCCATGTCATAGCCTGCCTGTTCCAGGCTGGGGCGCAGGAAGCTGGCCGGGATGCCGGACACGGCGGGGGTGTGGATGATGTCTGCGGCTTGGGCGTCGAGCAGCATCTGCTTGTAGGCCGCTTGGGCATGGCTTTCGTGGGTGGCAATGAAACGTGTGCCCATGTAGGCGAGGTCGGCACCGAGCAGCTGCGCGGCGAGAATCTCGTGGCCGTGGTTTATGCAACCGGCCAGCAGCAGGGTCTTGTCGAAGAACTGGCGGATTTCGGCCGCCAGGGCGAACGGGCTCCAGGTACCGGCATGGCCGCCAGCGCCTGCTGCCACGGCAATCAGCCCATCGACCCCAGCTTCGGCGGCTTTCTCCGCGTGGCGCCGGGTGGTGACATCATGAAACACCAGGCCGCCGTAGCCATGCACCGCATCCACCACTTCCTTCACGGCGCCGAGGCTGGTGATGACAATGGGTACGCGGTGCTCGACGCACAGTGCGAGATCGGCCTGTAGCCGTGGGTTGGTCGGGTGGACGATCAGGTTCACCGCATAGGGCGCTGGCGCCTGCAACTGTGCCAGGCCTGCCTCGATTTCTTCCAGCCAGGCCTTGAAGCCGGCACTGTCACGCTGGTTCAGTGCCGGGAAGCTTCCTACCACGCCGCTGCCACAGCAGGCCAACACCAGTTGGGGATTGGAGATCAGGAACATCGGCGCCGCTACCACAGGCAAGCGCAGGCGTTGTTCGAGCGAAGCGGGCAGTGACATGGGTGAGGCTCCATCGGGTTATGTCAGAACGGTTTGACCACCACGAGAATCACGATGCCCAGCAGGAACAGCACAGGCACCTCGTTGAACCAGCGGTAGTAGACGTGACTGCGGGTATTGTTGCCTGCGGCAAAGCGTTTGCGCTGGGCACCACAGATGTGATGGTAGCCGGTCAGCAGGATCACCAGGGTGAGTTTGGCATGCAGCCAGCCTTGGCTCAGCCAGCCAGGGGTAAGGTAGAGCATCCAGGCACCGAACACGTAGGTGGCGATCATTGCCGGGTTCATAATGCCGCGGTACAGCTTGCGCTCCATGGTGACGAAACGTTCCTGGCTGATGCTGTCCTGGCTCTGGGCGTGGTAGACGAACAGCCTGGGAAGGTAGAACAGGCCGGCGAACCAGCAGACCACGCTGACGATATGCAGCGCTTTGATCCATAGGTAAAGCATGGAGGGAGTTCCTTCAGGTAATCACGGTCGTCAGATAGTAGAGCCCAAGCGCCCGAAGGGGCACCCCAAGAGTTGTTACAGACGCTTTGCGCCCCTATTATCGTGCCCTTTCCAGACGGTTCGTTGATAAGGGGCAAGCGTTATGATCAAGGTCGGTATCGTCGGCGGCACGGGTTACACCGGGGTCGAACTGTTGCGTCTGCTGGCGCAGCATCCACAGGCCGAAGTGGCGGTCATCACTTCGCGCTCCGAAGCGGGCGTGGCGGTCGCCGACATGTATCCGAACCTGCGCGGTCACTATGACGGCCTGGCTTTCAGTGTGCCGGACAGCAAGACCCTGGCCGCCTGCGACGTGGTGTTCTTCGCTACCCCGCACGGTGTCGCCCATGCCCTGGCTGGCGAGCTGCTGGCTGCCGGAACCAAGGTCATCGACCTGTCTGCAGACTTCCGCCTGCAGGACGCGACCGAATGGGGCAAATGGTATGGCCAGCCCCATGGCGCCCCAGAGTTGCTCAAGGACGCCGTATACGGCCTGCCTGAAGTCAACCGTGAGAAGATCCGCCAGGCGCGCCTGATTGCGGTGCCGGGTTGCTACCCAACCGCCACCCAGCTGGGCTTCCTGCCGCTGCTGGAAGCCGGCCTGGCCGACCCGTCGCGCCTGATTGCCGACTGCAAGTCGGGCGTCAGCGGCGCTGGCCGTGGTGCAGCGGTCGGCTCGCTGTTCTGTGAGGCTGGCGAAAGCATGAAGGCCTACGCGGTCAAGGGGCACCGTCACCTGCCCGAGATCAGTCAGGGCCTGCGCCTGGCCGCTGGCAAGGACATCGGTCTGACCTTCGTGCCGCACCTGACCCCGATGATCCGTGGTATCCACGCCACCCTGTACGCGACCGTTGCCGACAAGTCGGTAGACCTGCAGGCGCTGTTCGAGAAACGCTATGCCGATGAGCCGTTCGTCGACGTGATGCCGGCCGGCAGTCACCCGGAAACCCGCAGCGTGCGCGGTGCCAACGTCTGTCGCATCGCCGTTCATCGCCCACAAGGTGGTGACCTGGTGGTGGTGCTGTCGGTGATCGACAACCTGGTCAAGGGCGCGTCGGGCCAGGCAGTGCAGAACCTCAACATCCTGTTCGGCCTGGATGAGCGCATGGGCCTGTCCCATGCCGGCCTGCTGCCGTAAGCGCTTGTTGATGGAAAGGCCCGCCATGTGCGGGCCTTTTTGTTTGTCGCGACTAAAGCCGCACAATTCTTGACCGATTTTCTCGGAGAAGCGGATAATGCGCGTCATCGAGTTTTATGGCGGCTACTGCGCCGGGAGAATCAACATGAGCGTCGAAACCTTCACCCCTACGGCTTTGGAATTCACCCACGGCGCCGCGCAAAAGGTGAAGAACCTGGTTTCCGAGGAAGGCAATGACCGCCTGAAGCTGCGCGTGTTCGTCACCGGTGGCGGCTGCTCGGGCTTCCAGTACGGTTTCACCTTCGATGAAGATGTGGCCGAAGATGACACCATTGTCGAGCGTGAAGGTGTTTCGCTGGTGGTCGACCCGATGAGCTACCAGTATCTGGCCGGTGCCGAAGTGGACTATCAGGAAGGCTTGGAAGGTTCGCGTTTCGTGATCAAGAATCCGAATGCCGCGACTACCTGCGGTTGTGGCTCCTCGTTCTCGATCTGAGGCCAGGCTGTACGAAAACGCCGCGCAATTGCGCGGCGTTTTGCATTCTGGCTTGGGATCAGGCCGGGTAGATCGCGCCGAGTACGCGTAGCCCCTTGGCCGCCGTCACGCTTGGACGATTGGCGGCTATGCCTTCAAGGCAGCAGTGGGCGAGCCAGGCAAAGGCCATCGCCTCGACCCAGTCCGGGTCCACGCCATAGGCACCGGTACTGGTAACCCGGGCCTTTGGCAGCAGTTCGGCAAGCCGAGCCATCAGGGCACCATTGCGAGCACCGCCGCCGCAGACCAGCAGCGCCTCGGTACCTTGCTGGGCGTTTTGCAGTGATTCGATGATGCTGCGCGCGGTCAGCTCCAGCAGGGTGGCCTGGACGTCTTCGTCACGGAACGCAGGCAGGCCAGTCAGGTGGCCATCCAGCCAAGGCAGGTTGAACACCTCGCGGCCGGTGCTTTTCGGGCCACTGCCGGCGAAGAACGGGTCACTCAGCAGGCTGCTGAGCAAATCGCCTTGTACCTTGCCACTGGCAGCCCAGGCACCATCGGCATCATAGGCCTGGCCTCGCTTTCGCTCGATCCAGGCGTCCAGCAATACGTTGCCTGGCCCGCAGTCGAAGCCATGCACGGGCTTGTCGCGTTCGATCAGGCTCAGGTTGCTGAAACCACCCACATTGAGCACCGCCAGGCGTTGGCCGAGGTGACTGAACAGGGATTCATGGAAGGCCGGCACCAGTGGCGCGCCCTGGCCCCCTGCCGCCACATCGCGACGGCGGAAGTCGGCGACCACGCTGATGCCGGTAAGCTCGGCGAGCAGCGCCGGGTTGCCGATCTGCACAGTGAAGCCGCGAGCCGGCTCATGGCGGATGGTCTGGCCATGGCTGCCAATGGCGCGGATGGCGTCAGCCTGCAGCCCTTGCTTGGCCAGCAATTGCCGAACACCTTCACCTGCCAGGCTGGCCCAGCGGTTTTCTGCCAGGGCGGCGCGGGCAATCTCGTCAGGGCCGCTGCTGCAGAGGCTGAGCAGTTGCTGGCGCAGGTCGGTCGGCATGGGGAGGTAGTGAGTGGCGAGCAACTGAAGCTGCTCGCCTTGATCGATCAAGGCGATGTCCAGGCCATCGAGGCTGGTGCCGGACATCACCCCCAGATATAGCGCCATGGGTCAGCGCTTGTTCGCTGCGAGCATGGTGGCCTTTTCCTGGTCCATGCGGGCGATCAGTGGTTGGCTCTGCTGCAGGAAGCGCTGGCGTTCGTTCTTGGCGATCGGGTCAGCCATCGGCACCTTCTGGCTCAGCGGGTCGACGTGTACGCCGTTGACCTGGAACTCGTAGTGCAGGTGCGGGCCTGTCGACAGGCCAGTAGTACCGATGTAGCCGATGATCTGGCCCTGCTTCACGTTGCTGCCGGTCTTGATGCCCTTGGCGAAGCCCTGCATGTGACCGTAAAGGGTCTTGTAGCTGTTGCCGTGGGCGATGATCACGGTGTTGCCGTAACCACCGCGGCGGCCAGCCAGTTCGATGCGACCATCACCGGCTGCCTTGATCGGCGTGCCACGCGGGGCGGCGTAGTCCACGCCCTTGTGCGCGCGGATCTTGTTCAGGATGGGGTGCTTGCGGCCGGCGGAGAAGCGCGAGCTGATGCGGGCGAAGTCCACCGGGGTACGGATGAACGCCTTGCGCAGGCTGTTGCCGTCGGCAGTGTAGTAGCTGGTATTGCCCTGCTTGTTGGTGTAGCGCACGGCGGTGTAGGTCTTGCCGCGGTTGGTGAAGCGTGCGGACAGGATGTTGCCGGTACCGACCACCTTGCCGTCCATCACCTTTTGCTCGTAGACCACGTCGAACTCGTCACCCGGGCGAATATCCTGGGCGAAATCGATGTCGTAGCCCAGGACCTTGGCCATGTCCATGGTCATGCTATGGGACAGGCCGGCGCGCTGGGCCGAGGCCGACAACGAGCTCTTGATCACGCCATGGGCGTAAGCGGTGCGGACCACAGGCTTGCTGATCTCGCGATCGAAGGTATAGCCCTTGGCAGTCTTGGTCAGGCGGATGGTTTCGAGGTTGCTGACCTTGCTGTGCAGGCTGGCCAGTTGGCCATCCTTGTCGAGTTCAAACTGCAGTACCTGGCCATGCTTGAGCTGGCTGAACTGCTTGGCTTGCTTGTTGCTGGCCAGCAGGTCGTGCACTGCATTGGCCGGCAGGCCGACCTTGGCGAACAGCGTAGACAGGGTATCGCCACGCGCTACGGTCACTTCGCGGTGCCCTGGCTCTTTGGCTTCAGGCTTTTTCTCGGTGGCAGGTGCTTCTTGTGCTGCCTGCTCGGTATTGGTCTCGGCGCCATCGATCTGGGCGAAGGGGGAGGCCTGATCGCCTTGAGTCTGTACCAGCGGGGCGGCGTTGGACTCGTCCTTCAACTGCTCGGCCGGGCTTTCCAGCTCCAGGCTGAGGGTGGTCTTCTTGGCTTCTACTTCGCTGGAGGGAAATACCAGCAGCGCCAGGCTGAGCAGGGCGGCAATGCCGCTGGCGGCCAACAGATGGCTTTTCGGATAAAGCGGGGGCGCTTTAGGCGTTTCGTTGGTCATAGGTAAGGTGACTTTGAAGAAAAATGAATATGGAAAAGATGAATGACATGATGAAGATGAAATAACTGTATAAAATATAACCAAATCTACTTTCGCGCAAGGGCGCGTAGACGCCGTGACGCGTCGGTCAGGTCACATTTCATTTCGAAACTTGTAATTGATGGCCGATCTTGTATGGTTGGCTCCCTTTGAATCTGAGCCTTGCGGGTCTGTCTATGAAGTCGGTTGAAGAGCAGCTGGCGCTTATCAAGCGCGGTGCGGAAGAGGTATTGGTCGAGTCGGAACTGGTCGAGAAGCTCAAGCGCGGCCAGCCTCTGCGTATCAAGGCAGGCTTCGACCCGACAGCGCCTGACCTGCATCTGGGGCACACGGTACTGATCAACAAGCTGCGCCAGTTCCAGGAGCTGGGGCACCAGGTCATTTTCCTGATCGGTGACTTCACCGGCATGATCGGTGACCCGAGCGGCAAGAGTGCCACCCGTCCGCCGCTGACCCGCGAGCAGGTGCTGGAAAACGCCGAGACCTACAAGCAGCAAGTCTTCAAGATTCTCGATCCGGCCAAGACTGAGGTCGCGTTCAACTCCACCTGGATGGACAAGCTGACGCCGGCCGACTTCATTCGCCTGGCATCGCAGTACACCGTTGCGCGCATGCTCGAGCGTGACGACTTCGACAAGCGCTACACCACCAATCAGCCAATCGCCATCCACGAGTTCCTCTACCCGCTGGTGCAGGGCTATGACTCCGTTGCGCTGAAGGCTGATGTGGAGCTGGGTGGTACCGACCAGAAGTTCAACCTGTTGATGGGGCGTGAGTTGCAGCGTTCCTATGGGCAGGAAGCACAAAACATCGTGACCATGCCATTGCTCGAAGGGCTTGATGGCGTGAAGAAGATGTCCAAATCGCTGGGTAACTATGTCGGCATCCAGGAAGCGCCGGGCGTAATGTACAGCAAGCTGGTGTCGATCCCGGACACCCTGATGTGGCGCTACTTCGAGCTGCTGAGCTTCCGCTCGATGGAAGAGATCGATCAGTTCCGGGCCGACGTTGCCAATGGTGCGAACCCGCGTGACGTCAAGATCAAGCTGGCCGAAGAGATCGTTGCGCGCTTCCATGGTGAAGAGGCTGCGGCCAATGCCCATCGTGCGGCAGGTAACCGCATGAAGGAAGGCGAGCTGCCGGAGGATCTGCCAGAGATTGAAGTGGCTGCAGCTGAGGACTTGCCAATCGCTGCCGTGCTGAACCGTGCGGGCCTGGTGAAGAACTCGGCGCAGGCGCGTGACCTGCTCAGTGGTGGAGCGGTGAAGGTCGATGGTGCGGTGGTCGACAAGGACTTCATGTTTGCCCTCGGCGCGACCCATGTGTGCCAGGCGGGTAAGAAGTCGTTTGGCCGGGTTACCCTCAAGGCTGAGTGATCGCCTGGTGGTGTAGCTATATAGAAGCGGGGAGGCCGACAGGCCTCCCCGCTTTGTTTTCAGCGATTTTAAAGTTTCTTGAAATTAAAGGTTGACGCGCTTTCGAATCCCCTTATAATGCGCCCCACTTCCAGCGACATCGGAACGACAAACTCCTTGAAATTCAATGAGTTAGGTGGTTAAGGTGGTGTTGGA
>NZ_QEQQ01000024.1 GCF_003097235.1 Pseudomonas sp. CC120222-01a
CTGTTCGGGCAACCCGTTCTTCCTGGAGTCTATCCGCAGACAGAATCAGTTGCGCCGCTTCATGGCCTACAAAGCCAACGTGGACAGGCCACGCTGATCCAGCAATGCCGAGAACACATCGAACTGCTCGACCTGATCGAGTCCGGTCAGCGCGAGCAAGCCGCGCAGTTCCTGCGGTCACACCTGGACCATGTCAGCAGGCTGAAAGCGGCGCATGAAGCCAAGTCTTCGACATGAGCAGCATGTGCGCAGTTTAAAACTCGATCGTCACCTCATTTCGAAGCGGCGCGGTTCGCCCGCCAGCACGCGCATGCTGCCATCCACGGCAGAAGACGGGTCGTAGGTGCGATCGAACACATTGCGCACCCCGAACGCCACTGACGTGTCCGCACCCGCCATCTTTGGCAGGTCGAACTTCATCGACAGATCGGTAACGGTATAGGAAGGCAGGTGATAAGAGTCGGCGGCGTCACCTGCCCGCTCGCCTGAATAACGCACCTGACCACCAAAGGCCCAGTCGCGCTAATCATCCAAATAGCAGCACCTGCACGCGAAGCTCTATCCGAAACCAGACTCCCCCAAAAATAAATATTCTGTTAATATGAAAAGAACCGCACCGTAACATTACAGCGCGGTACACTCACATCAGTTAGCCTGACGAGCAATATCTGGCCGCTTGGATTTGACTTTGGTCAATACCGGAACTACTCGGTGATGGGTCGATTGCTCATAAGCATACGCATAACCCAATAGATCAGCCTCGCTCCACATGGGCCCCATGAATAATAAGCCGAACGGCGATCCATTTTTGTACTGCCCCGCAGGAACCGTTACACCCGGAGAACCGATGATGTTAATTTCCGAAACCGCAGTTTCTGGATATCTCGATTGTTCGTACACCGTTGGGATCTCGGCTGACGACTGGGGGTAAACGAGGAGATCCAAATTGTGTTTTTTGAACGCTCCATTATAAGCGGCAAGATATGCCTCTCGAAGCTGATAAAACTCCGACAGGTCCGGTGGAAGCGCTGGCTCTTTCAGCGATTTTGCCAACTCAGGAAGCACTGTTGGATACCAGCCAAGCGGACCCTCACTTGAGAACGGATCGACCTTGAGGATGGCTTTCAAGCTCTCGATAGAGTGCGCAGCAGCACTGGGTCCAAGTCGTTGGAGATACTGCTCGAAGTCATAAGCCAGGGACTCAGTACCACGAGGATCATACTCAACATTGGGCATCGCCAGTGAAGATATATTACTTCCAGCAAACGGATCTTCAACGACTACGGCGCCCTGTGCTCTCAGCTCCTGAATAGCCCTCTGATAGAGCGCTCGTGTTTCATTAGAAAGCGGTTTGGTTCTCCAGCCAGGGCCATATAAGCCCACGCGCACCCCCTTCAATGCCGTAGTGCTCAGCTTCGATGTGTAACCCTTCGCCGGCACCATGCCGATAGCTGCTACTGTTTTTGCATCCGCGGCAGAGTAACCAGCCAGGACATCTAGTAAAATCGCTGCGTCCCTGACAGTTCGTGCATGCGGGCCAACGACATCACGGGTGGATCCAGCAAGTGGGGCAACGCCAGTGTTTGGAACCAGAGCAAATGTAGGTTTGACACTAACCAAGCTCTGAGCACTGGCCGGGTTCTGAATCGAGCCACCCGTCTCTTCTGCTAGGCCCACTACCGCAAAATTTCCCGAGATCGCTGTGGCGGTGCCGCTGGAACTCGCTCCTGGAGCGATTTCCTTATTTACGACGTTGTAAGTGGGGCCGTCCCAGCTGGTATTGGCACGTGTGGCGTCGTTACTGAAAGCGGGAATATTGGTCTTGCCGAGAATGATCGCACCGGCCTGATGAAGCCTGGTGACCACTGGAGCATCATGCTCAGGGATCAGGTCTACTCCGCCAGTAGCGCTCGAGAGGGGTGCCCAGCCGACCGTGGACGGCATGCCCGCTATATCGATCGCCTCTTTCACAACCACTGGCACGCCTGCAAGCGGCCCGAGCGCCTCACCTGAGGCACGGCGCTTGTCAATCGCACGAGCCGTCTCCAGAGCTTTTGAGTTCATTGAGGTGAACGCGTTGTAGTACGGTTCGTAGATTTTAATGCGATCCAGGTATGCCTTGGTTAACTCTTCCGATGTGAACTTCTTTTCAGCAAACCCGGCCTGAACGTCATCAATGGTTAGTTCAACAACATTAAACTGGGCCGCTCCAACGTGGGGCACAACGCTCAAAAATAGTGCAGCAGCTATGGCACTACATTGCTTGATGGTGATTTTTTCAGGCCGAGCGCTACACCGCATAATGGCCAAGCTTGGATGATTAAGCATTAAATTTTCCTTTGCAGGGATAATTGCCACGCGGGCGCTTGATGTGAGAATTACACCCACACCACCCTTCGATCTACAGAACCTCAGGCAGGTATGAGCCGCAGGCAAGATATAGGCATTAAAGATACAGATAAGCCTGCAAAGGACGAAAACTCTATCCATGACCATGGACAGTTAAATGAGGCGGAAAGGGGTTCCATGCACAATCTGAGCCATCACAACCTGAAGCCTGCAACGAACCTTAAAAATCGACCGTCCCAACTTTATTAAACCACCAACCCCTTAGACTATTAACGAAAAATGAAAACTACATTCACCCTATAAACGAAATCCACCTCACACCAAGAACAACATTTAATGGAAACAACAAAAAACAAGTGAACTTTTCATCAAAAAACATGCGCCCAACAAGGCACTATTTCCTGAAAGCCCAGCCAATGACCTATACATTTATGAATCACCTAAAACACCGACACACTTGCCTCTTACCAAGCGACCGGACAGCAGCAACTGATTGAGCTTAGAGATCTCTCTAACACCAATTCAACGACAAACTCCTAATAGCAAACAAGTTCAACCATCCAGCACCTACTACACTCTCAGTCCTAAACTCGCTCTAACTGACACGAGCCGGACTGGATTGCCAAACAAGCTAGCTAAGTAAAATCCACAACCCCCGCATATCTGCAACGAGGACTACGGACATCCAAACCCTTATAGAGCACCCGCACATAACCTGGAGCACGCTAACATCAGCGCTTATTTCTCATGATGATAGGCAAGCAAGAAATTGCCCCAATCGATGCAATTATCGTGATAGTGATAGCTACTAAGTGCATATTGGGAAGTAGATGCCCACGTACTGCTGAAAAATCAATGTTTCCGAGCAGCGCTGCGGCGATAGCGAGCGACAGTGCACCTCCAATCTGCAAGCTTGTGTTGACCAGTCCAGACGCCAATCCCTGTTCGCTCTCAGCTACACCTTGCGTACCCTGGATATTGATGGCACCGAAGCAAAGAGCGAAGCCTACAAGAACGCACAGAACCGTCGGCAGCATGAAACTCCAATAGGGCATGCCCGGTTCAATCCTGAGTAGTAACAAGAATCCAATCGCCAAGAGAGACATTCCCATGCATATGGATACAGTGGTGCCTAGAGAGGAAAATATCTTTGCGAGAGGCTTGGCGAGCAATGGAACAGGTGCACTTGATGGCAGGAACGCCAACGCGATCATCATAGGTGACCACCCAAGCGACTCCGACAGGTAAAGGGTCATTACAAATTGGTACGCCATGAAGCTCCCTATTAACAACACGGCAGCGAGGTTTGCGTGCACCAGCGACGGATCATTCAATATTCCTAAGCGGATCATGGGATAGGGATGCCGCTTCTCTATGAGAACGAAACTCACCAACAGCACCAGACTCACTCCACCCATGATCAGAGTATGAGCCGCGAACCAGCCTGTCTCAGAAGCCTCTACTAATGTATAAACCAGAAGCAGCAATCCTCCCGTCAAGCTAATAGCGCCGAGAAGATCAAATTGCTTCAGCGACAATCGCTGACGTTGTGCCGAAGGAATCAGCTTGAGGCCTGCGAAGAAGAACAGCAGAGAAATAGGCCCGGGTGCAAAAAGGGTCACACGCCAGCCGATCTCGGTGAAAATGCCACCAAGGACTAGGCCCATCCCGAATCCAAGCGTGCCCATGATGGCATAAATCGTAAGCGCTTTAGATCGTGCGGGGCCCTGAGCGAATGAGGTGGCGATAATAGACATCCCTGCAGGAACGGTAAAACCAGCTGCCACCCCCTTGATGAACCTCAGTACTACGATGCCGACTATGTCATCGAGCATCGCACTGGCGACTGACGCGACTCCAAAGGCAGCCACTGCAACCAAAAAGACAGACCGCCGCCCCAGTAAGTCAGAGGCTCGACCACCCAAAAGTAAAAATCCGCCATAGCCCAGGATGTAGCCGTTGACCACCCACTGCAGCGAGGCCGTCGACAAGCCTAGCTCGGATCCCATCGAAGGCAGTGCGACGCTTACCATGGAAAGGTCAGCAGCATCCAAAAAAAGAGCGCCGGACACCAAAAGGAGCAATACCCACGTGCGCACTCCCCAGTCCGTTGAAGTTATCGGGACCTGTCCACTCATCCCGCTGGTCGATAAATCTAGCTGCATGGCATACCGCCCTCTAGTGACATGAGAAAAGGCGCAGCATAAACGTTCGAGCAAATGGAATAAGCCAGCGAAACTCGAACACTTAATCCATACGGGTAGACAATTGACTTGCAGGTTCCTCCTCTGTGGATGAAGACAGCTCCTAGGTACCAACGCACGGCTCGCCCTACAGAGCTAGCCAGCGCCATCCATCAGCGATACTCGGCGAAACGCTCGATCAACCAATCCAAGAAAACTCTCAACCTGGCATTTAGCTGTTTGGTTGGAGGGTAAATGACCGAGATCGGCATCGTCGAACTCGTGAACTGCTCAAGAACGGGTACAAGCTCACCGCTTGCAAGAAAGCGGCTAGCCACGGACATGTACGTCTGCCCGACCCCCATACCATTTACGATCATGCCTATCTGAGCAGCACTATCATTCGCAGCAATATCGAACTTTACAATTTGCTGCTCTCTACCGCGGTTTCGGAAGCGGAGAGGCCATACCTCCCCATTAGCGGCGCTGAAGTAGCCGACAACCTGATGGTGGCTCTCTAGCTCGGCAGGGGTTTGTGGTACGCCATACTGCTTGAGATACTGAGGACTCGCACACGTGATCAGGCGATCTCGGTAGAGTGTCTTGGCCACTAAGGAAGAATCTGCTAACTTACCCGCTCGAATAACGCAGTCAACTCCCTCCTCTATCAAGTTCACAGGCCGGTCACCAATTCCGAGTGCTAACTGGATATGCGGGTAGCGCTCGCGAAACTCTTCGAGAACAGGTATCAGCACGAAATTAGCCATCGAAGAATGGAGATCGATTCGAAGTCGTCCCCCCGCAGCGGCGCCCATGTCCCGCATAGCTCCCTCAGTCTCATCCAGCTTAGCGACCAGCTGACTGATCCTCCGGTAATACTCAGCCCCCTCAACCGTCAGCGTTACCGAACGGGTCGTACGTTGCAGGAGCTTTGTGCCGAGGTGTTCCTCCAAATCTCTAACTGCTTTGCTCACTGTCGAACGAGGCATAGACAGATGAGCAGCCGCTTTGGTGAATGACCGCGTCTCCACGATGCGCTGAAAGGTGCGAATGGCAACCAAATGATCCATGGGTGGCTCCTAAGTCGTTTACCGTGATTGTGCATCAGGATGGAAAGAGAAGGCGAAAAATTCGGGATTATTCGGAGCAGATTTCTCGCTAGTCTACGATCACCCCTTATACATTCCTGGAGCCCCTAAATGACTGCTTTTGTCGATACCAAAGCTGCACTGCTAGAACAACGCTATGGAGCGAATCAGCAGAAGCCGACCAATATCATTTGGACACCTCAGGTAGAGGCGATGCTGAGCCATAAATCAGTTCGGACATTCCTCCCTGACGCACTACCTGACGGTGCGCTCGAGACGATGGTGGCCAGTGCTCAGTCAGCATCAAACTCCTCAGGCTTTAATCAATGGAGCGTTGTCGCAGTCACGGATCGGGAGCTAAAACAGAAATTGTCGAACACCATCGCGCGCACCGTCCCAACAGATCGCATCCCGTGGATCGAAGAGGCCCCCGTGCTTCTGTTGTGGGTTGCAGATCTATCTCGAAACGCAGAGATCACTCGTGAACAAGGTAGCGAACCAGTGGTATTGGAATACCTCGACTCGTTCCTCATGGCTTCGATTGACGCTACCCTGGCTGCCCAGAACGCTTCGCTTGCTGCGGAATCCATAGGACTCGGTATCGTCTATCTGGGAGTGATGCGCAACGCTGCGAAAGAGGTTGCCGAGATCGTAAATCTGCCGAGCAACAGCTTCGTGACCTTTGGTATGGCAGTAGGGCATCCGGACACAACACGAACCAGCAGCATTCGTCCCCGCCCTGCTCAGCCCGTCGTCCTGCATCACAATAGCTATGAACAAGGCCGCTATCGAGAGTACGTAGACGGGTACGAGGACGCTTGCCTTGCATTCCGTACCAAACAGGAAATGAAGCCAAAAACTTGGCGAGGTGCGGTACATGAGGGTGCTACTAGCATGAGCTACATGGGTGGTCGCGAAAACCTACGTGAAACTGTAATAGCTCGCGGATTTAAACTTCGCTAACGTCTGGCCAAAGCCATTAAATAAGACAACCCACAAACTCGCCCGATTCGTGACCAGCTATTCATCACTAGACCACCTAGCTAGTTGAGCTGGACTTTTCGCAGAAGCTCAAGAAGACTGCTTGCATCAAAAGTGTTTACCATTAAAACTTGATGCAAGCATTACTTACCCACGGACGGACCTGAAATCGATCAAATTATCGAACTTGATTATTGACAAGAAATTGACAGACATCTTTTACAATACGCCTTAAGCAGGAACTAAAACGATAACCTTGATAATGCAAACGACCCTCAACCCTTAGGCAAGCCCCGTACCCACGGTAGACTTACACGCTTCAGGCCCCAGCGCTTGAAATTGAAAACCCATATAACAAAACGCGATTTTTATATCACTTAAAGTCACACCATGCTTTGTGACATTCAGCATCTCGCAACGAAACCAAATGGCATTCTAAGTGTCAACTTAATTGGATCCAATATAAGGGTTCATTGGCTCGTTTGACAGCGGCTTGGGAGAGCCATTGCCAGCGATTCTAGGATGAACGCAGCAGGAGGCTGTGTGCCATGATCTCAATCAGAAGCTCATACCACCCTATCGAGGCCGCAATCCTTTGGTGTGACCTCGTAGACTACGAAGCTGAAATCCTGCGTGTCGACCTCTCTCTACCCGGCAGCCTACTCAAGCGCTTTCCTCAATGGCCGCTTCTGGAAAAATCAACGGAGTGCATCTACGACGCCATCACCTGTGGCGACCTGCCCGCAACCTATCTTGGGTACCCTGTCACATTAGCCAACCATGTGCATCGTGAGTACTGCTGCATTCGACGTGCCGACCTGCTGGTTTGGTTCTTACGCAACTTCCCAGATCAGAAGCCCGCGTTCCTGTTTTCTTCGAATTTGAATCATGCGGAATGCATCAGCTTGAACGCGCATTTGGTTCAGCAAGCAGATCTCCAAGCGTCAGAGCGCATCATCAAAAGTCTGCAGGAAGAACTCAAAACTACCACCGATGAAATGACCGCACTCATCAAACTAAACAATGAGCTTTCAGCGCGACTTGAGGCCTGCGGGATTCCCTCCGAGCTGTCCGAAGGTACGCACAATCTGCTCGTCGGTGCCGTACTGGAGGTCACACTGGGTAAATCGAAAAGCGGCCAGCGTCAGTCGATATACCCAAGTCAGACAGCACTGGTTGAGGCCATTACCATGCGTTTTCCGGGAATGGGTGGCCTGAGCAAACACACCATTGATCGGAGATTTGCCGACGCTCGCCGTCATTTGGCCCAAGTCCTGCGGGGCTGACGTTGTATAGCCAGGCAATGCCGAGCATTGCCTGGCAATGATTTTCGCCCGTTACCGGCCTTCACTGACTGTCACATCCCACTACGCGCCACCCGGTGCTACGGAGTGACATCATGCAACCGACTAGCCCTACCCTTCTGCCAACTGACCGCCACATCATGCGCCGCGATGAAGTGGAGCAGAAAACCGGCTTCAAGCGTTCGCACATCTACAACCTGATGAAGGCCGGCCAGTTCCCGCAGTGCCGGCGCATCGGCACTCGTGCCGTCGGTTGGGACTCACTAGAGATTGAACAGTGGGTCCAGGACCGACTCTCCAGCGGAGACTGAATCATGGACGTTCTCTCGCTGATCTCGACCAAGGGCGGCGCGGGCAAGACCACCGTCGCCGCGAACCTCGGCGGTCTGCTCGCCGATGCCGGTCTTCGTATCCTGCTGCTTGATCTCGACAGTCAACCCACGCTGTCCAGCTACTACGCCTTGCGCGAAACCCGAGAGGCTGGCAGTTACGAGCTCATCGCGCAGCGGCTCACGGCACCTGAGCAGGTGATTTCCGCCACCGTGATCCAACACCTGGATCTGATCGTGTCCAACGATCGCGCTGGGCACATCAGCCCCCTGCTGCTACACGCGGCCGATGGTCGTCTGCGCCTGCGCAACCTGCTGCCGGCCTTTGAGGATTACTACGATGTGCTGATCATCGATACTCAAGGTGCACGCAGCGTGGTCGTGGAGATGGTCATCCTCGCCTCCGATTGCGCCCTGTGCCCGGTCCCACCGGAAATGCTCGCCGCGCGCGAGCTGCGCCGGGGCACGCTGGGGCTGTTTGACGAGTTGGAACCGTATCGCTACTTGGGTGTTGCCTTGCCGTCGGTGAAGCTGCTGCTCAACCAGGTTAATGCCAACCGTCGTGACACCCGCTTGATCATGCAGAGCCTACAAGCCTCCTTCAAGGACGATCCCCATATCAGTATCTGCACCACGGTGATTCCCGACCGTGTGGCCTACACCAATGCCGCCTCGCTGGGGCTACCTGCCCACCGTGTCGAATACACACCGCCGCCTGGCAGTCGTAGCCCTTGCGCCGCGGAAGTCATGCGCGCCCTCGCAGTCGAATTGTTCCCGCAGTGGGCTGAGCGGGTGGTCGCCTCAAGCGCGCATAAACCCGGCGAATCGCCAGTTCTCGGCCGCCGACTGCGCCGTCGCGGCTGACTGGGGGGATAAGTGATGAAGCCGCCAACGTCCGAAGACATCACCCGTCAACTGGAGCAATCGTACTTTCCGCAGAAGCCTGGCCGTGAGGCTTCACCGGCGCCAGTCGGCGACACACCCATAGTGGTCAGCCTCGAACAACTGCGCCCTTACGAGCTCAACCCGCGGGTCGTCCGCAATCCCCTGTATGACCAGATCAAGGCGTCGATCCGCGAACGTGGACTGGACCAGCCGCCTGCGATTACCCGCCGCCCGAATGAGCCGCACTTCATCATTCGCAACGGCGGCAACACACGCTTAAGTATCCTTGGCGAGCTCTGGCAGGAAACCCGTGACGAGCGCTTCTTTCGCATCCACTGCCTGTTCCGCCCCTGGCAATCCGAGTCGCATGCATTGCTCGGGCACCTAGCCGAGAGCGATCTGCATGGCCAGCTCACGTTCATCGAGCGTGCCCTCGCGGTGGCGAAGCTCCAAGACATGTTCCAGGTGCCGGGCACTCCCCTCAGCCAGCGTGAACTCTCCACACGGTTGAGCCAGGGCGGTTACCCGATCTCGCAATCACATATCAGCCGCATGTTCGATACGCTTGAACATCTGCTACCGGTCATTCCGCAGGTGTTATATGCAGGCCTGGGCAAACCCGCCATTGGACGCCTTATCAATTTGAGACGCCGGGCGGAGACGATCTGGAACCAGCATCTGGGGGATCCCCAACACTTCGCGCTGCTGTGGTTTGAAGTGCTGTCTGCGTTTGACAGTGAAAAGCCCGAGCTAGATTCGAGTGAGCTGCAGGACGAGCTGATTGCCAGAATGGCAGTCTTCTTGAAGCAAACACCTCGCTTGCTTGCATTGGAGATGCATCAGGATCCTCGACGCTCATCACCTCCTGCGGACATGCCTCAGGCGCTCAAGCAGGAGACACACGCCGAGTCCTCTCCGCCATCAGCTGCCATCAAGGACACGCCAGAAACTGCCCGTGAGCTGCCCGTAGCGGACCCGGAGAGCAGCACCGATTACAGTTCAACAAGCCCGGAGCTCCGCCTACCCACTATCCGCGAGGCGTTGAGTGGTGACGAGCCGCTTGTCGCGGCCCCGCCAATAATCGTTGCGATCAGCGAATCACCTGCGGGCTCGCTCTCATCCTCTGCCCCAACTCTGGATGACATCAATGCCTTGCGTGAGCGGTGTGCCGCGCTGGCGACGGACTTAGCCACGTATGCTGATGCCAGTGCCATGGTCTGCCCGCACAACGACGGCTTGGGTTTCACCCTCACGCTCGAACACGGCGAAGACCTCAGTCCCCGGCACACCGGCATTCAGCTGTTGCTTTCCGCAGTGCTGCGCCTGCAGGACGACGTGACCTGGCAACAACGCCAGCAGCTACCGGCCGCGCTATTTGGCCAGTTGTTGATAGGCGCCTACGACCTGCCCTTCGCCGAACGCCCTGCTCTGACCGTGGGCCTTGAGCGTCTGCCCGATGCCCAGTTGGAGCAGCTGTACTCCCTGATTCGCCACGCCCGGCAGTTGATCGAGCTGACACTGTCGTCCACTCGTTAACGTGAGGAGCCACCTCATGAGCACGACCTTCAATCTGTTGAACCATGCGATGTTGAATCAGGTGCTGCATGAACTGCGCCATGGCCGCCTGCAGCGCTGCAAAGCGCTGGGCCTGGCCGACGAAGACATCGAGGTCCTGCAATCATTGCCGCCGACCACCCTGTCTCACCTGGCGCACTCTTCGATCGCCTGGGTTGAGGTCAAGGTCGATATCACCGTGTTGCGCCGGCTGATTGTCCAGGCCGAACGTGACGAGCAGAACGAACGCTTGATCAACCGTGCGCTCAAGCTCGGGGCCAGCTCCAACATCATGTACCGCTGCTTTGGTCTGGACCACTCGGAAACGGCGCTGCGCCGTCGCGTGCTGAAAATCGAGACCCATCGCGGCCGGCCCGTTCAGCTCAGCGAAGCTCAGGAACATGCCGTCTGGAATCGCTGGAGCCAGTTGCGCACCGAAGATCCCGACAACGACCCACTGGATACCATGATGATGCTGGCTGAGGAACAACACATCAGCCTGACCCTGGTCTGGCAGCAAATCGAGCTGTACGGAGGAACGCCATGCTGAGCTTCTACGACGTTGACTGGCAGGATGTCGTGCGCCAATGCTACGAAGCCCTTCGCCGCCGCAATGAGTGGCAAGCGGCACAGGCCCGACAATCAGCCGCTGCTGGGGAGCCAGCACTACGCACGATCTACTACGGCGACAACAATCCGTTGCCGCACGCATTACTCTTTGATCGTCGACTGACCCCGCTGGAGCGCAACACGTGGCAGGTGCTGCGCTGGCTGATCACCGAACGCCAAGTCAAAACGCCAAAGTATGAGGACCTGCAGCCATATCTGGCAACCAGCCCCTGCGGCAACCAGGCATCGCGCGAGACCATCGCCCGCGCACTCAACGTCCTGCGCACCACCCGCTGGCTGAGCTTGGTCGACCGCTCGCGTGATGCCCAGGGCTGCCTGCGCGGGTGCGTCTATGTCCTGCACGGAGATCCATTGACCCCAGCCGAGCAGCTAGAACTGGATGGCGGCTACGTAGCACTCCTGCACCAGAACCTCAGCCACGCCACCAAGGGAGTGCGTGATGTAACACAGCATGTGATCGAAGAAATCCAGGCCGACCCGCAGGTGGCTCAGATTGACAAGGACAGGCTCGGCTCATTGCCGCCACCGCAGCAGGGTGCACTGGCGTTAATGAACCAAGGGGCGGATGCAGAAAACTCCGAACCAGGCCAGCGCCACCCTATTCGGAATTCTCAGCCTTCGGCCACCGATCCCGAACCCTGCAGCAATGCGCCGGTTTCGGCTGTGGTTCGGAATGCCGACGCCGGCCGTACAGTACAGAAAGACCAAAGCAAAAAAAGTACGGTACTGGCGCAGGTCGAATTTGGCAGGGCACGTTGGCCGGAGGATTTACCGCTGAATGCGAACGAGCGGCGCATGGCCACCCAGGCAATGCGCCAGCTCGAACCCGAGCAGCAACAAGCAGTGATCAATGAAGCCGCGGTGCGCTGCGCCCGCGGCGAGATCCGAAAACCGGTCGCCTACCTGATGGGCTTGATCAAGCGCGCCTGCCAAGGCGAATTCACGCTGTGGGCGGCTCGCACAGAGACCACAGCCTCCACGACCGCGCCGTCGCGCAAACCGAGTCTCACACTCCCAGAGCCACCCGCCGAGCGAACCAAGCGCAGTGGTCAGCGCACCGCCTCCCCCCTCGCCCTTTCCTGCCTGGAGGAACTCAAACAACGTTGCCGCGGCATCGGCACAGCGACCTAGAGAGTGGAACTCAGTGGACTTGATGCCAATGCCATCAAATCCAGGGACGTCCACCGCCTGAAAATGCGAGCAAGTCAGCTTCGCGTTGATCCGCGTCCAATGCCAAGGATCAGCCCATCGTCGGCGTCATTCCGACGGGGAGGTAACTGGCGATGGCCGATCACTACCAGCTCAACCTGGGCTCACTGCGCAGCAGCATCACCCTCACCCTGCACACCCATCACGCGGCGCGGCTGTGGCAAGGCCGCATGGGCCGCGAAGGGGTGCACCCGATCATGGGCATGGCCGGCTATATCGGCGTTACCAACCTGCTCAAGCATGCCAGCAGCCAGGATGATCCGTTTGCCGACTGGTTCATGCTGCAACTGGAGGACAAGCTGCTGCAGGCCAAGGCCGAAATGCGCGCGCTGACCAAACAGGTCAGTCGAGTGGAGCGCGCCCTGCCCACCCAGATCGATATCGGCGAAAACCTCAACATCCACCCGGTCACCCTGCCGCTGTTCATCGGCAGCCAGCTCGGCTTTCTCGCGGTCTACCTGCTGACCGACTACGACACCCTGGTGCGCCGCGTATTGCTCGCCCACCACACCGCGTTGATCGGTCGTCCTGACATGGAAACCTGGATCGATCGCGGCGCCCACGAGCTGCGCAGCCTGTTCGGTGTGGCCCAGCGCTATCGCCTGGCGGGCGTGAGCCGGGATGACATGGCCGCCAACAATGCTCGCGCCCGTGAAGCTATCGACAAGTTCGGCACGCCCCCGCGCAAAGTGCTCGAGGGCAGCCACCGCTCCCAATTCGCCCCACCGATCACACGAG
The DNA here is from genome assembly GCF_003097235.1 of Pseudomonas sp. CC120222-01a. Classification (GTDB taxonomy): domain Bacteria; phylum Pseudomonadota; class Gammaproteobacteria; order Pseudomonadales; family Pseudomonadaceae; genus Aquipseudomonas. Next base: position 13,251 of record NZ_QEQQ01000024.1, read on the forward strand.
GCACTAGCGCCCCGACTCCCGATGAGCTGGGTGATCCAGATCAATCGATTCAACCAGAGGCCGAAGCCCTCCCGACACCGGATCAACCCTCCGATGGGAGTGAGCCATGACCCTTGCCGATGCGATTGCCCGACGGTTGTCAGCAGATGCCTATCGCGAGCTCGCACAAGGTGCCTCCCTAAAAGGCCTTTTAAAGCCTTTTAAGGGTAAGGGGGAGCTGCAGCAGTTCGCCGAGTCGATCCTGCGCCTGCGCACCCAGGTCGCCGAGTTGATGGCCGTGATGCTGGCGATCATGGCGCAACCACCCTTCACGTTGCTGGACCTGCGATTAGTCGTGCAGCACAGCGCGACGGGCACCGATTTCCTGCGCTGGCGCAGCCCGGACTTTCAGCGCATGGGCGTACAGGTGTGGCAGGAGACGGTGGTTCAGCCGCATCTGCACCCTGAGCTGCGGCAGGCGCTCTACCAGCTGGAGACCAACCGCGTGGTGCTGAACCTTCAGATGAGCAGCCTGCAGTCGCTGTATCGCCAAGCCATTACCGGTGTCAGCAAGCTCCAGGCCGCTGAGCTCGCCCTTTCCCGTTCCCCCACCGAGGAGTAATCCGCATGAGTACTTTGTTTGTTGGTGAAGGCAACATCGGCAGCGTCCCCGAGTTTCAGGAGTTCAACACCAACCCGGATGAACCGCGGCGCCTGCTGCGGCTCAACGTCTATTTCGACAACCCGGTCCCACGCGAGAGCGGTTACGAGGACCGCGGGGGGTATTGGGCGCCCGTCGAGCTCTGGCACCGCGATGCCGAACACTGGAGCACGCTGTTCCAGAAAGGCATGCGCGTCCTGGTCGAGGGCCGCACGGTCAAGGAGGAATGGGAGGACAGCGAAGACAACGCGCGGGTGACCTTCAAGGTCGAAGCGCGGCGCATTGGCATCTTGCCGCACCGCCTGGCCTCCGTGACCATGCGTGAGAAAGCCCAGGACAAACCCAGCGCCAATGGTAAAGGCGGCGGCAAGAAAGCCCCGCGCAAAACCGGGTGACCTATGGAACTCAGTGGAACCACCGGTCACTGCGCGATTTCGCAGGGACTACGCCGCTCACCCGGCGGGCAGTATTGCACCTTGTAGCACGTTCAACTTCGCCGGGCTCTCCCACGCCGCCCACTCTCCAGCAACTGCTTCACTTCTGCCAGGCACTGGTCCAGGGCAAGGAATGCCCGCCAGTGAGCCGGGTCTTCCTGCACCCAGGCGATCAACTCGGCTCGCACTCGCGGGTTGTCGGGTTCCAGATGGGTGGCCATGAACAACTCGTAAGCCTTGATCGCTAACTTATCTGCCTCGCTCTGGTGTGATCCGTGCAAGTTGATGCCTCCGTGTGGACGGGTCGGTCATACACTTATTTTTGGTGATACGCCTCATAAGGTTGTCAGTCAACTCTTTGAGTCGTTCATGTCTATGGGTGGGTAGTCAACCATATGGGTCGAATTGGAGAGCGCCCCGTTGCCCGTCAAAGAGCCTAGCCCACATCACATTGGCCGCCAGCTGCAGAGGTACCGTCGCGACCGTGGCCTGACCCAGGAGCAGGTCGGCGAGCATCTTGGCATTACCGGCGAGGCCGTGTCGCGCCTCGAGCGTGGCCTGGTCGAGCTCTCCGTGACAAAGCTGCTGCAGCTGGCTGACTTGTACGGCTGCCCGGCCGACGAGCTGCTCTTGGCCATCAGCCCTCGCCCCCAGGACCAGGGTCAGCAGATCACCTCGATCCTCAAGGAGCTGGGCGATGCCGATAAGCAGTTCGCCTTGGAGTTTCTGCAGACCCTGGCGAGCCATCTCGCGCAACGCAAGTAACGTCTAGCCAGCCGCTGTACTGGCGAACTGATCTGGCCAACTTCGGCTTTTCCCTAGCGTTCCTCATCCATACCCCCACCCTGTCGGTAGCCACCGAGAGGGTCCGCGTATGCGCCTGTTCATTTGCGAGAAACCATCCCAAGCACGCGACATCGCCCGGGTGCTACAGGCCAACCGGCGGGGCGATGGCTGCCTACAGGGCCAGCATGTCACCGTCACCTGGTGTGTTGGCCACCTGTTGGAAACCGCCCCACCAGACGCCTATGGCGATTACAAACGCTGGTCTTTGGACGATCTGCCGATCATTCCCACCCGCTGGCAGCTGGTGCCCAAGCCAAAGGTCGCCAGCCAGTTGAAGGTGATCAGTCAGCTGCTGCGCACGTGCGCCGAAGTGGTCATCGCCACCGATGCGGATCGCGAGGGTGAGATGATCGCCCGGGAGATTCTCGAGCGCTGTCAGTACCAGGGGCCGATCCTGCGCCTATGGCTGTCCGCCCTGGATGAATCTTCGATTCGCCGGGCGCTGGCCTGCTTGCGTCCGGGTGAACAGACCTTGCCGCTGTATCACTGTGCGCTGGCCCGATCCCGCGCGGACTGGCTGGTAGGCATCAACCTGAGCCGACTGTTCACCCTGCTCGGCCGCCGCGCCGGCTTTGATGGACTGTTGCCGGTGGGTCGCGTGCAGACCCCGACCTTGCGCCTGGTGGTCGAGCGCGACCGGGCAATCGCGAGCTTTGTGCCGCAACCCTTCTGGAGAGTTGACGCTCAGCTGGAGGCTGACGGCGTCAGTTTCAAAGCTCAGTGGCAACCTCCCGCGACGGTCGGCGATGACGCTGGCCGCTGCCTCGATGAAGCGGCCGCTAAGCAAGCCGCGCTGCGCCTTTGCCAACAGACGACGGCGCGCGTTCAGACCATCGAGGTTGAGCAGGTCCGCGAAGGCCCGCCATTACCATTTGACCTGGGCACGCTGCAGGAGGTCTGCTCGGCCAAAATCGGGCTCGGTGCCCAGGAAACCTTGGGGATCGCCCAGGCCCTGTACGAAACCCACAAAGCCACGACTTACCCGCGGACCGATTGCGGCTACCTGCCCGAGACCATGCTCGATGACGTGCCGCGCATACTCCATGCCCTGGTCGCCGCCAGCCCTTCACTAGGGCAGGCGATTAAGGGGATCGACCCCTGCCGTCGCTCCCGTGCCTGGAACACCAGCAAGATCACCGCGCACCACGGTATCATTCCTACCGCGATTACCCTTGACCTCACACAGCTTTCCGAACCTGAACGGGCGGTCTATGCGCTGATCCGTGCCCGTTACCTCGCCCAGTTTCTCCCTGAGCATGAGTACCTGAAGACCCAGGTGCTGCTGCAGTGCCAGGCCGACCCGCTGCTTGCGCGCGGCAAGCAGATCCTAGCCCGCGGCTGGAAAGCGGTGATCAACGAAACCCACGGCAATGAGCCCGGCGAACAGACTCAACGCCTGCCCACACTCCGCGAATCCGCTTCGGTGGCGTTGACGGACGCTGCTGCCATTGCCCAGCGCACGCAGCCGCCGAAAGCCTACACCGAAGGTACTCTGGTCAAGGCGATGAAGACTATCGCCAACCAGGTGAACGACCCGCGGCTCAAGCAGAAACTCAAGGACAGTTGCGGCCTCGGTACCGAAGCCACCCGCGCGGCGATCATCCAGGGCCTGATCGACCATGGGTATCTGATCAAGAAAAAACGCAGCCTGGCCGCCTCGGCCGCGGCCCACACCTTGATCGAAGCGGTGCCACCGGAAGTGGCCGATCCGGTGCTGACGGCGCTGTGGGAACAGGCACTGGATCGCATCGAATCGGGCCAGTTGAGCGTCGAGAATTTTCTCGCCAAGCAAGCCGAGTGGCTGACCCGGTTGGTGCGCAGTAACGCCTCGCTCACCCTGCGCACACCACCCAGCAAGGGTCCCTTCTGTCCGGTGTGCCGCAGCGCCATGCGCCAGCGCAAAGGTCGCAGCGGCAGCTTCTGGTCCTGCATCCGCTACCCGGAATGCAAGGGTACCAAGCCGGTGGCGAGACCCAAGCGGGCGAAAAACGCATGACTTGACGGCACACCACAGCGCTGGTGTAGTGATCAGGCCCCTCGCCGCTTGGCGACCCCAGACCGATTCGCTCCGGGCAGTTCGGTCAGACTCGTTGAGTTCGGAGCCACCCTCACTGCTTCTTCGGATGCCTTCTCAGCGTTCCAAGTCCTCTCGGCGGATGACCCGTGCAGCTTTGCATTAGGCTGCACGGGTCATCCGCTTCGGCGACGATGCTCAGCCCCGGTGCCCGCCGGCGAAATACTGGGCACCTTTTGTGCGCGGATGCGTGCCAGTTGATTCCGACCCAGGCCACGACAAGGGTCGGTTGATCCAGGTGGATCGGCAGCGGAGATTTAGCGACGAACTCCGGTGCCACATCGCCGGGTCAAAGGTGGTCCAACTCTTCTTAGCCTGATGACCGTCGGGCTATTTTTTCGCCGCTGAAAATCCACTAAGGACCACCCGCTTCCGCTCCGCCAGACCGCCTACATTCCTCGGTTGACGCGCCTTTGGCAGCGTTTTATAGATGAGTTGCACGCCGCTGTCGTTGACAGCCCCCAGGCAGCCAGGACCTTCAAGGCTGCGCCCGCTTCGGGTGGTTCTCCCCAAGTGCGACTCGCGCTCGGCAGCTCGCACGGTCATCGCCCCATCGATGATGAGCGCCCGCCACACCGATCACGTTTTTGCACCTCTCCCTTGCGGAACTCACCAGCCGCCAGGGCCGGTGGATATCCGCGTTTCTGCTGAACAGGAGCTCCACCATGACTACTGCAAGCAATAACGCCCCCACCACCTACTTCAACCTCCACACCCAAGGCATCGGTTACCTCAACCGTGTTCGCGAAGTCCCGGTCCGCCGTGGACAAGCCTTCATGGCCTGTGACATCGCGGCCTTGCACGGTGCCTCGGACGACGTCGAGTACACCCGCTTCGATTGCAAGGTCGCCAGCGGTGAAGCCGACCGGCTGATCCGTGAGCACCTGGAAGACGTCCGCGCGGAACGCAAGGTACTCATCGCGTTTCGCATCGGCGATCTTTGGGTCGATCCGTTCCTGTACGAGAAAGGCGAACGCAAGGGGCAACCCGGCGCCAGCCTCAAAGGCCGCCTGATCTTTATCGAGTGGATCAAGGTCGATGGCCAGTTCAGCTACCGTGCGCCCGCCCGCTCCGACGCTGTCGCCGCTGCTGAGGGAACTGAGCACGCGGAGACGGATGGAGATAAGGCAGACACTGACGCTGACTCCGATCAAGGTCAGCCAACTCCGACCGCCGCGCGCAAACCCACCACAGCCCATCAGTCTGCCTGAGGCAGTTTGACCACCAGCAACTGGCGCTCCCAAGAGCGCCTGTTGCTCATTCACGTCCGAGGTCGCCATGGAAAGCTTCTGGCTCTGTGAGGACTGCCTGCAGGCGGTTGCCTACGACGACTTCAGCGCGCTGTCGCTCTACTACAGCGAGGCTGAAGTAGAACAACGCATCACTCTTATGCGCAACGAACTGCAGGCCTTGCTGCCCCTAAGCGCCGATTTCGATCCGCACACTGGCGCAGGCATTCAGGCCTTTTCCACCCACCCGTGCGAGGGCTGCCATAACCCGCTGCACGGTGCCCGTCATCGTTTTACACGTCTGTGACTCACCTCTCTCATTTGCCTGGGGCACTCCCCCAGGGGGCGCTCCGTCTCCCACGAGGAATTGCCATGAACATTGCCCAAAACCGGGTCGAGCGTCTCGACCCTACATTGGCCCAGCGTGCCCGCGAGGATGCGCTGCTAACCGAAGCACTGGAAGTGCTGGATCAACGTTACTTCCAGCGCGGCGAGCAACTGATCACGCCGTGCGATGCAGCGTCCTATCTGAAACTGCAGCTCGCACCCTATCACCATGAGGTGTTTGCGCTGCTCTGCCTGGACTCACAGCATCGAGTGCTCAGCTTCGACATCCTCTTCACTGGCAGCATCGACGGCGCCTCCGTGTATCCGCGCCAGGTCGTCGTTAAAGCACTCGAGCACAACGCTGCTGCGGTGATCTTCAGCCACAACCACCCCTCCGGCTGTTCGGAACCGAGCGGCGCCGATCGGGTGCTCACCAACCGCCTGATCGAGGCCTTGGCCTTGGTTGAGGTGCGTGTGCTGGACCACATCATCGTGGGTGAAGGCACGCCGCTATCGCTGGCTGATTACGGCTGGATCTGACCATCCCCACCACTTGAAGGGTCACCGCCTGTACGGGGTGACCTTCGCATTTTGGAGCGCCATAATGTCCACTCCTCTTCGCAATCCATTCCTCCGCGGCTTCCAGGACCTGAGCTACGAACGCGTGGTGCAGATCAGCTACGCTGACGATTGCCCGCCCTGCTACCGATCCCTTCACCCTGCGCTGCATGACCTGCCGGATGACGGCATCAATTTCCAGCCGTGCCTGTTCGATGATGACTTCGCGGTGATTACTGACGGCGAAAGCGTGCCCGAGTTTGTCCGCATGCAGTGCCCTGCAGACGGCACCGTCAGCCAGGTGCTCTACCAGGTCACAGGCCTGCATCATGGCCGCCGGAAGCACGTCAGCGACCTCCCCAGCGAGGAAGCTGCACAGGACTTGATTGAGCAACTGTCCTTCGCCACTGGGCACTACAGCCGCAGCTGGGAGATCAGCAGTGCGCACCTACCAGCAGATGAGTTCGAGTTCCTGCAGGTGTGCGCCTGGTGTCGTTCACCGTCGGGTTTCTTCGAGTGCTTCGAGCTGAGCAGCAACAACGCGGTGGGCTGCAAGCTGTACTCGACGCCCTGGCTCAAAAACATTGCCGCGGGCGGCAGCTACTGCAGCACCGAGGAAGTGACTGCACGTCTGCGCGCAGATCACGTGCCACCGGTGCTGCTGCGCCTGCTGTTACTGGCCGGTGAGGCCGACACCCGCCTGCTGATCTTCGACCCCGATGCAACGCCACTTTCCGAGTTACCCATGTTCACCGACGATTGACCTCAAGGCGCCTCCGGGCGCCTTTTTCATGGTTGCGCCAGCATAATTCAGTCGGCGAGATTCGATTTTTCAGTGGGGGCGCGCGCTGGCTTTTCGCCAAGGTGACGGCATCTTTTGTCGAGACCTGGTCATGCATACCCCCACGCTCTTCACGCTCGGACTGATGCTCACGTTGCTGGGCTGCAGCACGCCGCCACCGGTGCACACCCCTGCACCACCCGCACCCGCCCCGCCCCCAGCGGCCAAGCCAAAGTCCCCTCTACCCGCCTGGGTCCGACAGGACCGCTACACCCTGGCCAGCACCCGGCCAACGCTGGAGCAGCGCCAACCGCTGTATCAGCTGATCAACGTCCAGATCGCACCCGCGCTGCACGCGACGGTCGGTGAAGCGCTGCACCACGTGCTGCAGCTCTCCGGCTTCTCCCTCTGCCCCGAAAGCCCCGCTGTAGCTCGGTTGTTTCGTCGACCCTTGCCTGCCGTCCATCACGACCTCGGACCGATCTCGCTGCTGGATGCCTTGGCCATCATTGGCGGCCCCGCCTGGCGACTCGACATTGATCCGGTCGAGCGGAGCGTGTGTTACGCCCTGCGCCTTCCCCCGCCCGAACCACCCTTTTCGACACTGGAGATCGCACCATGAAGGTTCACCACTTTCAGGCCTTGGTGATCGGCGCCCTGTGCCTGGGTGCTGCCGTCCTCGCGGCTGAAACCTACAACCAGCACCAGCAACTGGCCGAGCTGCAGAGCGCCGCACGCAATGCGCCAGCCGACCCCAGCCCGTCACTGCGTCGCGACATCGGTGAATTGCGCACAACGCTGTCCACGCTGTCGCCTCAAGTCGCGGCCCTGAAAGACGCCCAGCACCAGCACACCAGGGCACAGGCAACGCTCGGCCAGCAACTCGACGAGCTGACGGCTTCCATCAGGGTCCTGCAAGCGGGACAGCCAGGGCCGAGTAGCGCCGATTTGAGCGCCTTGGACCATCGCATCGGCGCGGCAGAAGTGGTGCTCGAGAAACTGTCGAGCGCCCCTAGGGTGCCGGCCGCCGCTGCGTCCCCAACTGCCCCCGTCAGCGAAAAATCAAAAGCCAAGGCACCGCAGCCGCCCTTCACCCTGCAGGGTATTGAGACGCGCGGCAGCATCCGGTTCGTGGCCGCCCTGCCTGCCGGCGCCCACGCACTATCCACCGTGCACCTGCTCCAGCCCGGTGACAGCTTGAACGGCTGGCAACTGCGGGAGATTCGCGAGGACCAGGCCGTGTTCTACGTCCCCGGCCACGGCGATCGGACCCTGCCCATCCCATGAGGAGGTGAACGTGGATAGGTTTTCCGCGGTTGCGCTCATCCTGCTACCGGCTTACGTGTTCGCCGATCAGGGCTCGAGTGTCGTTAAGCATGTCGACGCTCAGGTGCAGTTGAGCGAACAGTCGCCGCTGGCACGGCAGGCGTCTGCAGCAGACCAGGCCAAGGCCTGGGGCCTGACGGATGACGAATGGGCCACGTTTGAGCGCCTGCAGACCGGCCCCCGCCATTACTGGTCTCCGCAACTTGACCCGCTCACCACCCTGGGCGTCGAGGCCAACTCGGATCAGGAGCGGCAACGCTACGCAGAGCTGCAGGTCCGTCTGGAAGCCAGGCGTGCCGAGCGCGAACTGGCCTACCAGAAAGCCTACACCGCTGCCTGGGCGCGGCTGTTTCCGGGTCTGCAGCCCGTGCAGGGAATGAGCGACGATGCCAGCCCCTCGAGCAGCAGCCGCACGGCGCTGTTCGTGGGAGACAAATGCGCCGCCTGCGTGACCAGCCTTCAGCAATGGCTGAAGGCCGGGGCCCGGCTGGATGTGTACCTGGTCGGCAGCCAAGGCAACGACGCGCGATTGCGCCAATGGGCGCAGGCTGCAGGCATTACCGCCTCACAGGTCAGCGGCGGCCAGGTCACCTTGAACCATGACCGCGGCCGCTGGTTTGCCCTGGGCGCCAGCCGGCCCCTGCCAGCCCGCTATCAGCAGGTGGACGGAAAATGGCAGCGCATCGACTGATCCTAGCCCTGGCGATGGTCGGCGCCAGCACCGCTCACGCAGGTGTTTTGCCGCCGCCGGCGTATCAATCGGCGGCCGCGCATGCCGGTATCCCCGCCTCGGTGCTGTTCGCCATTGCCTTGCAGGAAAGTGGCACGCCGCTGCGCGGGCAGCTCATGCCTTGGCCCTGGACCTTGAATGTCGCGGGGTCACCGCTGCGGTTTGCCCGACGCGATGAGGCGTGTACCGCACTGAGGGAGGCGCTCAGCCGCCACGATCCCAAGCGCATTGATGTCGGGCTGGGACAGACCAACCTGGGATATCACCCCGACCGCTACCCCAGCCCCTGCGATGCCCTCGATCCCCGCGCCAACCTCGCGGTCACCGCCGAGCTGTTGCGCGCGCACTATGCCGACACTGGTGACTGGGTTGTCGCCGCCGGCCGCTATCACCGGCCTGCCGGTGGTCCTCCGGCAGCGCGCTATCGCCATCAGTTCACCCGTCACTGGCAGCGTGTCCAGCCCATCGCGACGGCACCCGGACGGACACAGCCATGAGTTGCTTGCGCTTGGTGGCCCTGGCCCTCTTTCCGTGGCTGTCGTTTGCCGCAAGCGCTGATTCCAGCAGTCTGCCCGCCCCCACCACGCTGAACTGGGTGCTGCCGGTGCGCAGCGCTCGCCTCTCGCCCGGAATCGTGCCGCCCAGGGCATTGAGCCTTCCCAGCATGACGCCGCTATTTCTGGTTGGGCAGGACGCGGCTTCCCTGGAGTGGCTGTCGCGACACGCCCAGGCGCTACAAGACTTAGGCGCCAACGGATTAGCGGTCGAGGTAGACGATGTACAGGCGCTGCGTCGCATCCAGACGGCAGCGCCTGGGCTGACTATCTGGCCAGTCAGTGGTGACGACATCGCCGAGCGGTTGGAGCTGGAGCACTACCCGGTGCTGATCACGCCCACCGGCCTGGAACAGTGAGGGCACATCATGAGCGAGCACGCGATGGAATCCCTGCTGCGCCCGGCGGTGGAACTGTACACCGTGGGTATCTGCACCGGCGCCGGAGCCTTGTGCCTGCACTCGCCCTGGGCCGTGGCCCTGTCGCCTGAGGTAGGGACTGGCATGGCACTGGCCTACACTGCGTTCGGCCTGAAGCGACTCAACGAGGCACGGATTGTCCTGCGCTACCGGCGCAACATCCGCCGCCTGCCCCGCTACTCGCTGACCAGCCGGCAGATCCCGGTGAGCAGCAAGCGCCTGTTCATGGGCCGTGGCTTCCGCTGGAGCCGCCTGCACACGCAGCGCCTGCTCGAAGCTCAGGACCCGGCGCTGGCCCACTATGTCAACCAGTCGGCTGCCCACCAGTGGGCGCGGCGGATGGAGCAGCTGCTGGAGAAGGCTCCACCGGGGCTGTCGCTGCTACCTCGTATGACCGCCTGGGACAGCCCGTTCAACCCGGTGCGTCCGTTACCGCCGGTGGGAGGCTCGCCATTACTACACGGCGTCGAGCCGAAGGAACAGGAAGCCAGCCTGCCGCTGGGTGAACGGGTCGGACATACACTGGTGCTGGGTACCACACGGGTGGGCAAGACGCGCCTGGCTGAGGTGTATATCACCCAAGACATCCACCGACCGAGCCAGGAAGTGGTCATCGTCTTCGACCCCAAGGGCGACGCCGACCTGCTCAAGCGCATGTACATCGAGGCGCGGCGCGCCGGCCGTGAGCACGAGTTCTATGTGTTCCACCTGGGCTGGCCGGAGATCTCCGCGCGCTACAACGCCATCGGCCGCTTCGGGCGCATTTCAGAAGTGGCCACCCGGATCGCCGGCCAGTTGAGTGGCGAGGGCAACTCGGCGGCCTTCCGCGAGTTCGCCTGGCGCTTCGTCAACATCATCGCGAGGGCGCTGATCGAACTCGGCCGCCGCCCGGACTACCTGCAGATCCAGCGCCATGTGGTGAACATCGATGCGCTTTTCATCGAGTACGCCCAGCATTTCTTCGCCAGGCATGATCCACTGGCCTGGGAAGCGATCGTGCAGATTGAAGGTCGCCTGAACGAGAAGAACATTCCGCGGCACATGGTTGGCCGGGAAAAGCGCGTGGTCGCCATCGAGCAGTACCTGACCGCCAAGCGCATCTTCGACCCCGTCATGGACGGACTGCGCTCGGCCGTGCGCTACGACCGCACCTACTTCGACAAGATCGTGGCCTCATTGCTGCCACTGCTGGAAAAGCTCACCAGCGGCAAGACCGCACAGCTGCTGGCACCGAACTATTCCGATCTGGATGACCCGCGACCGATCTTCGACTGGCTACAGGTCATCCGCAAGCGCGGCATCGTCTATGTCGGCCTCGATGCCTTGTCGGATGCTGAAGTGGCCGCCGCCGTCGGTAACTCGATGTTCGCCGATCTAGTCTCCGTCGCCGGCCACATCTACAAGCACGGCATCGATCACGGCCTGCCAGGCTCCTCCAGCGCAGCGGATAAGGTGTCCATCAACCTGCACGCCGATGAGTTCAACGAACTGATGGGCGATGAGTTCATTCCGCTGATCAACAAAGGCGGCGGTGCCGGTATCCAGGTCACCGCCTACACCCAAACCCTAAGTGACATCGAGGCGCGTATCGGTAACCGCGCCAAGGCCGGTCAGGTCATCGGCAATTTCAACACCCTGCAGATGCTGCGCGTGCGAGAAACCGCGACCGCAGAGCTGCTGACCAACCAACTTCCCAAGGTCAACGTGCAGACACGCACCCTGGTCTCCGGCGCGACGGACACTGCCGATCCTGATGCGCGTACCGACTTCACCTCCTCCTCGCAGGACCGGGTCACTACCACTGCCGTGCCATTGATCGAACCGGCGCACATTATCGCCTTGCCTAAGGGGCAGATGTTCTCGTTCCAGGAAGGCGGACAACTGTGGAAGGTCCGCATGCCGCTGCCCAAACCGGCCAGCGATGATGCGATGCCGGCGGACCTTCAGACCCTGGCTGCACGCATGCGCGAGTCCTACAACGTCAATGCAGGGAGTTGGTGGAGCAGCGCGGGAGGTGCCCCCACGGCCGATTTCGATCCCGAGATACCTCCACTAGGGCGCAGGCACGCGCCTTAAGCGAGCGAGTACTGCGGAGCCCCCTATGCCGACCACTCCAGCCAGCCAACATCCTGCGCAAAGACGTCCGGGGTTTATCTTCGGCACGCTTGAGCTTTGTCTACGGCTGCTCGGTTTGCTGTTCGCTTCGCTGATCTTCTCTATCTTCCTGGAGTTCGCGGGCATGTTGTGGTTCTGGCCCGAGCAGGGCTGGCATCACAGCCATGCCATGTGGCTCAGTGAGTTGGGATGGCTCAGCGATCATTTCAAAAACTCGCTGCTCGTGGAGAAGCCCGCGCAAGCCACCGCCAAAGTCCTTCAGCACCTGAACGAATGGGTCGTGGTCCGCTCCGGCTGGTCGCAATCTGCCACCCAACTGAAACTGATCAGTAGAGAAGCGACAATGCAGGGGCAGTTCGCCCAAGCCTACGTTGTGGTGGAAGATTACCTACTGGCAGCGCTGTTCACCGTATTCACATTTGTAGTGCGCCTAGCCGTACTCACCCTAGCCATGCCGCTCTTCCTGCTCGGCGTGATCACGGGTGCCGTCGATGGTTTGATGCGCCGCGACCTCCGCAAGTTCAGCGCCGATCGCGAGAGCAGCTTTGTCTACCATCGTGCGAAGCGAACCTTGTTGCCATTGATGGTAAGCCCTTGGGTGATCTACCTCTCCCTTCCCACCTCAGTAAATCCCAATTGGGTGCTATTACCATGCGCTGCGTTGCTTGGGTGGATGGTGTCAATCACGGCTACAACCTTCAAAAAATATCTCTGACTTTCCGCTACCGACCCAAGACGTTATTGAGTTTGACTTAATTTTTGTAGTAACGGGCTTGCACCGCGAAGCTGCCAGCCCATGAAATGAGCTGTTGTGCACCGCCTTCGCCCGTGATTGCGGGCAAGCCTCGCTCCCCAAGAACTTCTTTGAAGCAACAATTACAAGCGTTTGAGAGAATCCTCCAACCTGGCGAACCGGTATGATTCGCTGATCTGACCATCAACTTTGAGCGCGGCGCGATTGCGCTCGGCCTGCTCGCGAATGGCCTCGGTGATGTTGGCGTTTAGTTCCAGCTGGCGCGGCATGAAATCGACATCGGTCTCCTTGACCGGCACCGCAGTCTTTTCCATCTGGGCGATGCTTTGCTCGGAGAGTTGTGCCGGGTGGATGATCCGCTGCACATCCCGTTCACTGCGCCGGTTGTTGCTCCTGATGGTGAAATCCGGCGTGGCAACCCGCCCCGTCGGGCTGTACATCACCGCCGTCACCAAGCGGTCCAGGGCGCAGTCCTCTTCCTTGCGCCGATGGGTGATGTCGCGCAGCGGGCGCTCCGGCAGCGCCAGGCGCGTGATACCGAAATCGTTCAGGGCGCCGAGCACCTCACGTGGGTCGGCAGACACCTGCACCTCGCGCCGGGGTGGCCAGAAATCGAAGTTGCCGTGCCCTCCCCACCAGCCCCCCACGTGGATGGCGAACATCTCCGGATAGATCTTGCGTTCGGTGCGGCGAACCGGCTTGGAATCATAAAAGCACATGCATGCCAGCTGGATCAGGTGGGTGGCGCCGAGTGCTGCCAGCGGTTCGTAGATCAGTACCCCGAGACGGTCATGGGCGTTCCACTGGGCAAATACATCACCACTGCTGGCAGGCTTGCCGTCCAGCTCTACATCGTAGAAATCGGTTCTCAACGCGTCGATAACATGCATAAGGTTTCCTCGTGGATGGGCGTTCAGCTCAGGCCGGGATGATGCACTGCACTTCACCCGCTTCGATTCGCACGGCGTAGGTTTTTAGGGCGCATTCGGCCGGCCCCTCGAGAACCGCGCCGCTCTGGATATCGAACCGCGCGCCGTGCAGCGGGCATTCGATCTCAGTCCCTTCCAGCCAGCCGTCCGATAACAGCGCATAGGCATGCGGGCAGACATTCTCGGTGGCGAAGTAACGGTCTTCGACCCGGTAGATGGCGATCATCCTGCCATCGACCTCACAGGCGAATGCTGAGTCAGGTTGCACGTGCTGCGCATCGCAGACTTTGGTCCAGACAGCGTCCATAAGACAACCCTCCGTTAAACGACAGATTCCATACTCAGGCTTTGCGCCGACGCCAGGGCCGACGCATAGATATCGGCCAGCGGCTCGTTGCGCTTCATCCCGCGCCTGATAGCCGAGATGTCCCGGTTGCGGTTGGCACCGATGGCGCAGACCAGTCGATCATCGAGGCTCCAGCCCAACGCCAGCCATTGGTTAGCATCGGGGTCACCGAGGCAGGCGTACTTGTCAGCCAACTGCGGGATACCCAAGCACTGGAGGGTGCTGCTGTACTGGTCGGACCACAACCAGGGCATCTCGCCATAGGCGGCCGCTGCATCGCCCGCGGCGGCGCGGCCGGCCACGCTGCCCTGCTCTCCGGCGGCCGTCCAGGACTCGGAGCGGGTGCGCACACCGAGCTGCGTCACCGTGTAGCGAGTGACCTCGCCGGCTGCGAAAATCGCGGGGTCCCGGGTTGCACAGGCGCTGTCGACGAGGATGCCGTCGTCGACGTCCAGGCCACAGGCCTGAGCGAGCTCCGTATTCGGCTGTACACCGATGCCCACCACCACGACATCGGCGTGCACGGGGCCGGCAGAGGTTTGCACCAGGGTGTTGCCGGAGGGGCCGGGTTCGATCGCGTCGACCTTCACGTGCAGCAGCACATCCACCCCGTTTTCGGCATGCAGCGTCCGGGCCCATCGGCTCAGCACCGCGCATCCCGTGCGCGCCAGCAACTGCGCTTGCGCCTCGATGACCGTCACCCGGCACCCACGCTTGCGAGCGGCAGCGGCCACTTCCAGGCCGATGAACCCGCCACCGATGATGACCACCCTGGCCTGGTCGACCAGCAGGCTGCGCAGCGCCCGCGCATCCTCGAACGTCCTCAGGTAATGGACCGGTGCCTGGGCCACTTCGCCAGAAAATGGCCTGATGCGCGAACCAGTGGCGATCACCAACTTGTCATAGCCCAGCGAGACGCCGTTATCGAGCCGCACACACGCTGCCCGGCGGTCGATTTCACCCACCGAGGTGCCGCCCATCCACTCCACGCGCGGCTCGCTGTACAGGCCCTCTCCTGCGAGCAAGGCCGGCAATGCGGCGTTGCCAGCCATGAAGCCTTTGGACAGATCAGGCCTGTCATAGGGCAGCCGAGCCTCGTTGCTGACCAGCGAAAGCCGCGCTAGCGGCCTGCCTTGCAGAATGCTTCTTGCCGCCTGATGGGCGGCCGGCCCACCACCGACGATGACGAACTGCTCCATGGGATCCTCCCGACGCTACAGGTTGAAACGACTCTAGCGAGCCGGCAGCTGTACTACAATGCACACATTTTCGCGATTGTAAGTAGTACAGATGGGGAGGTGACATGCAGCGTTTCAGAGCGCTCGCCGAGTTGCTGCGCAAGCGCATCGATGCCGGCCTGCTGGTGCCGGGCGACAAGCTGCCGTCCCTGCGCCGCCTGGCCAGCGAGACCGGCTGCAGCGTGGTCACGGTGTACCGCGCCTACGAATTGCTCGAGTCCCAGGGCCTGTGCCAGTCCCGCGACCGCTCCGGCTTCTACCTGTGCGATACGGGCAAGGCCAGCTTTCATCGCTTCGCCCAGGACATGCCGGTCATGCCGGCTGACAACGTGCGGGCGCTCGACGAGTCTCTCGCGCGCCCGCACTTCTACGCACAGGCCTCGGCGGCCACCTTGCCGGCGGACGACTGTGTCGACAGCGAGGGACTCAACAAGCTGTTGCGCCGCGCGTTGCTGCAAACACAGCCAAGCCCGCCACACGCGGCTGACGGCCATCCGGCACTGGTCGCGGCCCTCCTGCAACGGGCCGGGCGCAGGGACCTCTACCACGAGCCGGAGCAGGTGATCGTCACCCGCTCGGCCATGGAGAGCTTCAATCTGTGCCTCGACAGCCTGCGACAGAGCTGCGCCCCGGTGCTGGTGGAAAGCCCATCGTTCCACCCGATACTTGAAAGCCTGCGCCACCGGGGCATCAAGGCCCTGGAAATCTACTCGCACCCGCAGCAGGGCATCGACCCTGAACAGTTCGAGCACATCCTCAAGAGCACCGACGTGAAGCTGTGTGTGCTGATGGGCTGCAACCGCTTTCCCACCGGCGTGACCTACAGCCGGGATACCTTGGGGCGCCTGGTGGCCGCCGCGCGGCGGCACGAGGCAATCATCATCGAAAACGACATGACCGCTGAGCTGGGGTATGGCGAGCTGCGCAGCCCCTCGCTCGGCGAGTTCGACAGCGACGGCAGAGTCGTGCAGTTCGGCGGCACCACCTCATACCTGTCTTCTGCCTTCGAAATCGGTTGGGTCATGGCCGCAAGGCATGCGCCACAGTTGAGTGCCAACCGCCACCTTGGCGCCACTCACTTGCCACACCCGGCGATTCAGGGTGCGCTTGCCGAGTACCTGAAAGGGCGCAAGATCGAGCGTGACATGCGTGCAACTTGCCGCAAGCTGATACAGCGGATGGACCAGGGCATCGCGCTGCTCAAGGACATGTCAGCTGGAAAGGTAGCGGTCTCCGCTCCCGACGGTGGCTACATGTGCTGGCTCAGGGGCCCGCGAGGCTTTGACTCGATGAAGTTGGCCATGACCGCCACCCGCAACACTTTCGCCTTCATCCCCGGCCCGTTCTTCTCGCCAGCGGGGGCGTTCTCAAATTTCATGGCACTCAACTTTTCAGCACCATGGACACCTGAACGAATCGCGCAACTGCGACGGCTCATGGACAGAGTGTACGGCCAGCAGGAATGAACATGGCCCGAAGTGCACAACACTTCGACCTTGCTGATCCAGATTGGATAGTCGTCCCTACCTGTCAAAATGAGAAGGTGGGCGGTCGAGCAGCTCGAGAGGCAGGAGCAACTCAGCGAACAACCAAACTTTATATACAGAACGTTCAACCAATGAGCTCATTACGACCCTCGGAGATGAAATCAGAGACCTGGAACAAGATGAGTGCATTCCAGGTCTTCGGGCTAGGTTGGGCGATGAGCCTATGACCGTTAGTGGGGCTCATGTACTTCGGAGCTCCTCCGCAATAGCGCCAAGAGCCAAGCACGCGGACGTGATGCAAACGAAGCTTCCCTTTTTAGACTGAGACATCTCGCCCCTGCTAGCGACTGCGCTGCCGGTGCGATAAAACCGACCCCTCTGCATTCCCTTTAGCGCAAGCCAGCGCTATCCCAATTGATCATGGTGAAGACCAGTTACTCAGCTGGAATTCACCATGATGCTTTCACCCTACCCCTTGCTCATAACCTACCTGGTTGCCCTTACGGCCGCTGCTCAGGACGTGCACGAGCGCTTGGATCTAGGACTGTTGCAGCGGCAGATCGACGCCATCGAGCTCTTGGCTGATCGAGCACGTAGCAGTGCTACCGGTACTGACCAAGTTCGTTATCGCTTCGACTACCCCAGGTTGACTGCAGACTTGGAGCGCGTTCGGCACGGGATCAGCAAATACCTGTCCCCCTCACGCGCACAGCCGGCCGATCTGGTCGAGCTGACCGGTGATTACCGGGCTGAAACACCTGACTCGGGCCCTCCCCATGAGCATGACTGACGCCCAACTCAGCGCGTTCTCCGCCGTGGCCGGGTTTACGCCGCAACTCAGCTCGGTGCTGTGGCGCTCATCGGTGTTGGTGCTCGCGTTGCTCTGGTGTACCTGGGCACTGTGGACCGGCTACCGCGGTTGGGCGGCCGGTAACCTCAATTTTGGAGCGCTCGGCGGCAGCACGCTGCGCCTAGCCCTCGCCCTGATCGTGCTCATGTTTTTCATGCTGTCGTAACCCGGAGACCTTGCCATGAAACTCTTACGCCATAGCCACCGTCCGCTTCTCCTGCTGCGCGATACCTATTCGAAAGCCGTGTGCGGCAGCCTGGTACTGCTGAGTTCGACGTTTGCCAGGGCCGACCTGCCGACCATGGAGGCGCCCTCCCGGGGTGAAGGTTCAGGGCTGATCGATACCATCAAGAACTACGCCTACGACGGCGGCATCCTGCTCGGCCTGTTGATCGCCACCCTCGCCTTTCTCGGCGTGGCCTGGCATTCGCTCACCGTCTACGCCGATGTGCAGAACCAGCGCAAGACCTGGAAAGACCTCGGTGCCGTGGTTGGGGTCGGCGCGCTGCTGGTGGTGGTGATCCTGTGGTTCCTCACCAAAGCCGCGACGATTCTGTGAGGTCCTCATGTCCGACGTCCCTGCCACGCTGCCTGACGGCACACTGACCTTCCTCCCGGAACGCCTCAACCGTGACCCGGCCGTCCTGCGCGGCCTCACCAACGACGAGATGTGGGTCGCCCTGATCGTTGGTGCCGCGCTGGGCGTGATCCTCGGTGCACCGCTGGCGGTGGCCACCGCCTCCATCGCGACTTTACCCACCTGCATGTTCTTGTGCACGGCGTTGGTGTTGCTCGGCGGCGGCAAGCTGCTGCGCCGGGCCAAGCGTGCCCGCCCCGAAACCTGGTTGTACCGGCGCCTGCAGTGGCAACTGGCGATGCATTGGGGAATCGGCACCCACCAGTTGATCCTGCATTCGGGGCCATGGAGCGTACGCCGGACTCGCCGGCACGTGAGGACTACGTCATGAGCCGCTTCCGCAACAAGGTGGATGCGCAGCAGGCGCATATTTTCAGCCTGCGCCTGGCCGTGGCAGTCCTGGCGCTGCTGTGCGGCGGGCTGTGGTACGGCTGGCAGGCCGCGCCCTCCGAGCTCACCGTTCACGTACCGCCTGATCTGCGCTCGGGCAGCACGCGCAAATGGTGGGACGTGCCGCCGGAAAACATCTACGCCTTCGCCCTGTACATCTTCGGCCAACTCAACCGCTGGCCTACCGACGGTGAGGTCGACTACCACCGTGCCATTTTTGCCCTGCAGCCTTACCTGACGCCGGCGTGCAAGACGTTCTTCGACGGCGACTTCGAATATCGCAAGGCCGCCGGCGAACTGCGTGGCCGGGTGCGCGGGGTATACGAGGTGCTGGGCCGCGGCTACAGCGACGACCCCGACCTGCGGGTGAAGCAGCTGGATAAGCACAGCTGGCTGGTCAAGCTCGACCTCAATGCCGACGAATACTACGCCGCCGAGCCGGTGAAGCGCGTGGTGGTGCGCTATCCGCTGCGGGTGGTGCGCTTCGACGTCGACCCTGAACGCAACAAATGGGGCCTGGCCCTGGACTGCTACGAAGGCACACCGCAGAAGCTGACACTGCCGGGAGGTGCGTAATGATGCGTGTCTTGATCCTGATTCTAGTGATGGCCAGCGGCTGGTGTTCTGAGGTCGGCGCCGTCGAGGTCAAATACTGGGACCGCCTGCCCTTGGCCGTTCCGCTCACGGTGGGCCAGGAGCGGGTCCTGATGCTGGATGAAGATGTTCGTGTCGGACTGCCCAGCGCGATCGCTAGCAAGCTTCGCGTGCAGTCGGTCGGCGGGACGGTGTACCTGCGCGCCGCGGAAGCGCTGCCCCCTACCCGGCTGCAGCTGCAGTCGGTGAAGACGGGCGACATCATCCTGATCGATATCGAGGCGCTTGAGGGCAGCGAGGCGCTGGAGCCGGTCAAGATCGTGGCCCAGGCGCAGTCGCCGGACATGGAAGTCGCGAAGGATGCCGCACCCGCGGCAACGCCAATCCCGGTGGTGCTTACCCGCTATGCCGCACAGAACCTCTATGCGCCTCTGCGTACCGTGGCGCCCTTGCCCGGTGTGCGGCGTGTGCCGCTGACCGACTCCATCGCATTCAGCACCTTGCTGCCCACCGAGCGGGTTTCGATCAAGGCGCTTGCTGCGTGGCGGCTGGGCGACTACTGGGTAACGGCGGTAAAGATCGTGAATCGCGGGCCCGGCAAGGTCGCGCTGGACCCGCGTCACCTGCAGGCCACGCTGTACGCCGCAACGTTCCAGCACCCGGACCTTGGCCTCGCCGGCACGCCTGAAGACACCACCGTGGCCTACCTGGTTACCCGCGGCGGGGGCTTGAAGCACGCGCTGCTGTTACCCCTGCCAAAACCGGAGGCTGACGACCATGAAAGCTAACGGCCTGCTGAAGTGGTTGGTGCCCGGTATCCTGCTCGGCATCGTGCTGATCATCGGCAAATCTTGGGTGACCACGCCGGACGGCCAGCCCGCTCATGATCCGGACAAAACCACGCTCAGCGCGGAACAGGCCAAGGCCTTGGGCATCGCGGGCGACACCCCGCGCGACACCGTGGCCACTCTGATCGGCCAGGTCAAGGCGATGCGCAGCGAGATGCAGACGCTGAAGAAAGGCAACGATGCGCTGCAGACCGAAAACAATCGGCTGCGCTCGCGCGAAGGCAATATCGACACGCGCATCCAGAGCACTTTGAGCAGCGTCACCCAGCAGGTCACCGAGCAGCGCCAGCAGGCCAATGATGCCCGGCAGAAGGCCGAACAGCAGCACCGCGAAACTCAGGGCCTGCTATCCAAGCTCAAGGACCAGCTCACCAACAAGCCGGCCGCGAAGTCGGATCTCCCCGAAGGCTTTGGCCTTGAGCCCGGCGACGAGCAACAGTTTTCGGGTGCGCAATCAGCGCCTGACGCCGTGCAGTGGATCGAGCCGTCGAATGCGCGTACCGGCCAGGACGACGCCAGCAAAGCTGACGGTGCGCTGTCATCGCTGACGTCGACGTTCAAGGACCTGCACGGCCTGGACAACAACGCCATCGACCGTGGCCAGGACCGCTTGCGTGCCGTCGCCAAAGGCGAGCGTGACCTGGAGAACGCTCAGGACCGCGCCGAGGGAGCCAGGCCCGTCTACACCCTCCCGGAAAACTCGACACTGATGGGCTCGATCGCCATGACCGCGCTGATTGGCCGGGTCCCAGTGGACGGCACCGTGAACGACCCTTATCCGTTCAAGGTACTGGTGGGCCCGGACAACCTCACCGCCAATGGCATTGACCTGCCGGACGTGGTTGGCGCGGTCATGAGCGGCACCGCTGCCGGCGACTGGACGCTGTCCTGCGTGCGCGGCCAGGTCGAGTCGATCACCTTTGTCTTCAGCGACGGTACCGTCCGCACGGTGCCACAGCCGCAGAAGGTCGTCAGCCGCAATCGCAGCAACGCCCAGACCTCGGACACCGAGAAGATCCGTGGCGGGCTGGGCTACATCTCCGATCCCCACGGCATTCCCTGCATCTCCGGCGAGCGCCGCTCCAACGCCCAGCAATACCTGGGCAGCCAGAGCCTCATCACCGCGGCCGGCGCCGGCTTCGCCGCAGCCCTGGGCAGCGAGCAGACCAACACCTCGTTCATCAACTCCGCCAGCGGCAGCCTGGGCATGACGCAGAACAGCGGCAACAGCGTACTGAACTCAGTCATCAGCGGTGGTATTGGCGATATCCGGGAGTGGATCAACAAGCTCTATGGTGAAGCCTTTGCCGCCATCTACGTGCCGCCGGGGGCCAAGGTGGCCCTGCACCTGGATCACGAAATCAGCATCGACTACGAGCCGAAAGGCCGGAGAGTGAACCATGAAAGCCCATCCGTTTCGGTACTGGATCTGGATTAGTCTGCTGCTCGCCCTGCAGTTGAGCGGCTGCTCCACCAGCAAGGAGGAAATGCTGCCCCACGGCGATCAAACCATGCTGGACATCTGGAACGGCGGTGGCGCCATCGGTTCCCAGCAGCAGTTGCAGGAAGCGCGCGGCGAACTGCGCCGTCCAGTGCTCGACCCTGAGCGCCTGATAGGCGACCAAAGCGCTTACACCCGCACCGCCGCCAACGAGATCCGCGCTCAGTTCCCGCGCCTGCCCAACCCGGACCTGGTTATGTACGTGTACCCGCACCTGGCCGGTACCCAGCAGACCCCGGTGCCAGGCTACTCGACCGTGTTTCCGCTGTACGAGAAGGTCCAGTACGCGCTGCCCGGCGAACGCCTGGACGATCTGTGATGACCGATGACGCAAGTAGCAACCCGCCACGCTGGAAGCCCTGGCGCACGGCGCAGCGCCGGCGCGCTACGCTTGCCGACGAGGCCGCCCAGTATGCGCACAGTCCCAGCTTTGCCGATCACCTGCCTTGGGTTGAATACCTCGAGGACGAGCAGTGCTTTCTGCTCGACGACAACCGCTCGGTGGGCGCTGTGTTCGAACTGCAGCCGATCGGGACCGAGGGTCGTGAGCCCGAGTGGTTGATGGCGGCCCGTGACGCGCTAGAGGATGCGCTGCAGGACAGCTTCGACGAACTGGACCAGGCGCCCTGGGTGGTGCAGTTTTTCTGCCAGGACGACAGTGACTTTGCACCGTACCTCGAACGCCTGGAGCGCTATATCGCGCCGAGGGCTCGCGGCACACCGTTTACCCAGGCCTTCTTCACGTCGATGCAGCGTCACCTCGACGCCATTGCTAAACCGGGTGGGCTGTTCGATGACCATGTCGTGTCCCACCTGCCCTGGCGCGGCAGCAATCGGCGGATTCGCCTGATGGTCTACCGCTGGCTCGGGGACCAGGGTGACGAAGACGGGCAGAGCCCGACTCAGCTGCTGAGCCGCACCTGCGACCGCCTGGTGGCCTCGCTGCAGGCCTGCGGGGTCAGCCCTCGACGGTTGACCGGACGCGACTTCTACGCCTGGTTGCTACCCTGGTTCAACCCGTCCCCTGCCTTAAACGACGAATCCCCCGCAGCGTTCTATCGACGCGTGCCCTATCCGGAGACGGACGACGGTGAAGACCTGCCGCTGCCGTTCGACCACGATTTCGCCGAGCGGCTGTTTTTCCAGGAACCGCGCTCCGATAGCGAACAGGGCCTCTGGTACTTCGATCAACAGCCCCATGCGGTGATGGTGGTCGACAAGCTGCGTAGGCCGCCGCATATCGGCCAGCTGACCGGCGAAACGCGTAAGGGCGAGGCGTTGAACGCCTTGTTCGATCAATTACCCGAGCAGGCGGTGATGAGCCTGACCCTGGTGATCACGCCCCAGGATGTGCTCGAGGAACAGCTGAACCGCTTAGCGCGCAAAGCCATCGGTGAGAACCTCGCCTCAACCCAGACCCGCCAGGACGTGGAAGAAGCGCGCGCGTTGATTGGGCGCCAGCACAAGCTGTACCGCGGCACGTTGGCGTTGTACCTGCACGGTGCGGATGAACAACAGCTGCGCCAGCGCTCGATTCGGGCCGCCAACGTACTGCTCGGCGCCGGCCTGCAGCCAGTGCGCGTGGGCGACGAAGTGGCCGCCTGCAACAGCTACCTGCGCTGGTTGCCGATGGTCTACAACCCGGCACGAGACACACGCAACTGGTACACCCGGCTGCTGTTTGCCCAGCATGTCGCCAACCTATTGCCGCTCTGGGGCCGCAGCATCGGTACCGGCAACCCGGGCATCACCTTCTTCAACCGTGGGGGTGCACCGCTGTCGTTTGACCCGCTGTCGCGCTTCGACCGCTCGATGAATGGCCACCTGCTGCTGTTCGGGCCGACCGGCGCCGGCAAATCGGCCACCCTGGTCTCGATCCTGATGCAGGTCATGGCCGTGTACCGGCCGCGGCTGTTCATCGTTGAAGCGGGTAACTCCTTTGGCCTGCAGGGCGACTACTTCGCCACGCTCGGCTTGTCCGTCAACAAGGTGCAGCTCAAACCAGGCAGCGATGTAAGCCTGGCGCCGTTCGCCCATGCCCGGCGGCTGATCGAGCACCCGGATCAGGTGGCCAGCCTGTCGACCGAAGACCTGGATGAAGCCGCGCCGGACAGTGATGAGCAGCGCGACGTGCTGGGCGAATTGGAGATCACCGCGCGACTGATGATCACCGGTGGTGAAGCCAAGGAAGAGGCACGCCTGACCCGTGCGGACCGCAGCCTGATCCGCGAGTGCATCCTTGATGCCGCCCAACACTGCGCCGCGACCGAACAACAGGTACTGACGCGGCATGTCCGCGATGCCCTGCGCCAAGTCGCCAGCGACGCCCATTTGCCTGACAAACGCCGGGAGCGCGCCCAGGAGATGGCCGAGTCCATCGACCTGTTCTGCCAGGGTTTTGAGGGCGCGCTGTTTGACCGGCCCGGCACGCCCTGGCCAGAGAGCGATGTGACGATAGTCGACCTCGCCACCTACGCCCGTGAGGGTTACGAGGCGCAGATGTCGATCAGCTACATCAGCCTGATGAACACGGTGAACAACCTCGCCGAGCGCGACCAGTACCTCGGGCGGCCGATCATCATGGTTACCGATGAGGGCCACATCATCACCAAGAATCCGCTACTCGCCCCCTTTGTGGTCAAGGGCACGAAGATGTGGCGCAAGCTGGGCGCCTGGTTTTGGCTGGCGACGCAGAACCTGGCCGACTTCCCCGACGCGGCGCAGACCATGCTCAACATGATCGAGTGGTGGATCTGCCTGAACATGCCGCCGGCGGAAATCGAGGAAATCGCCCGCTTCAAAAAACTCACGCCGGCGCAAAAGGCGCTGCTGCTCTCCGCGAGCAAGGCCTCGGGCAAGTACACCGAGGGCGTAGTCCTGTCGAAGAACCTGGAAACACTGTTCCGCGCGGTGCCACCGAGCCTGTACCTCGCACTGGCCATGACCGAGCCCGAGGAAAAAGCCCAACGCTGGCGATTGATGGAGGAGCACCAGCAGTCCGAGCTGGAGGCCGCCCTGCAGATCGCGGCGGAGATCGATCGCCTGCGCGGCATGTTGTGAGCGATACCGCCAAAACTGTTCGCAATCCCTTAGTTCAGCAAAAAATCGCCAAGAGCACATTTGTACTCTTTCGGTGTTTTGCCTGACTCGCTCTGCCAGATCAGCCGCCAGACGAAATCGATAAACCCGGGCTCAGTTTGTTTCCCGTCCTCCCGTGCCGGATCCGAGATGCTGAAACTTGGCGCATGGATGCACACCGCTGCCACCTGCCGAGTGTTGCCCATGAACGTGACCGCCTCCACCGCCTGCAGATCACCGAAGCCCAGGAAGGCCGGCCGAAGTCGTGCCTTCACAGCGGCAGTTCTGCTCCTCGCGACCGAGCAGTGCCTGGCACTGACCACCCCGACCATCATCGCCTCCGTCACTTCGCTGCAGTGCCTGGAATACCGGGTCGTCGGCATCTGCTACTGGCTGCTGTGCACGCCGTTCGGCTGCACGGTGCGCACCTCGCCGAAGGTTCGGCACTTCATTCCTGAACTGGTGGTGTCGAGCTACGCCGACACCGGGGGCAATCCCTGGAGCGAGATGTCCGCACTGTCGATGCAGACGTCAGCATCCCAAGGCGGTGGCAACCTCATAACGCCTTCGCCGCAGCGCGATAACCTGCCTCGGTTCAAGAATGTCGACGGCATCGGGCACCCCGGCGGGGCTGCCCTGACGGCAATGGCGCACACGTTCGGCTATGCGTGCCCCAGCGGCGCCGTGCCGTTTGCGCCCTACTACCTCAGTACGCTCGACCCGCTGGCGTGGCGCCAGGCCATCCCCGAATCCATCTACCCGCAAGCACTGGTCCCAGGACTGCGCGAGATCGGCTATCAGGCACTCGGCGACACGTGGGGTAGCGTCTACCCACGCCACGGTTTTCTGGTGCAGCCCGACGACTTCAAGGCCGGTGCCGTGATGGCTCAGCGCGCCAGCGATTTCATCACTCGCGTTGGCCAGCCGCACGTCTATCGACCGCTGCAGCCGATGCCCGCTCCCGGCTACTGGCCCCCGCAGCCGGTGCTGGAAAACAACGTCAACAACCACCGCTGGCAGTTGCTCGTCCCTTTGATTCAGAACACCTGCGCCATCTTCCCCAGCCCAACGATCCAGAGCGCCGACGGCGCCTATGCCTGGTCGCTGTGGCGGCCCTACCGCTGTTGCCAGCGCATGGGCCAGACCTTCCTGTTCAGCATCGACTTTGACGGAGGCCAATGATGAAGACCCTCTCGCTCGGTTTGCTGTGCTTCCTCGTCTATGCCGTGGGCCATGCTGCCGAGAACGGCTACCACCTCGGCGACCAGGCCGAGGTCCTGGACGACCGGGTGATGTACACCATCGGCGGTGGTTCGGCGGCCGGCGCCCCCTCCTCGCTCTACCGACCCAATGGCCTTGGCGTGGGCATGTCTTGGCGCGCCAACATGATGTGCGGAAACATGAACCTCTCGAACACCCTGCAGAACCAGCTCAATGGCGCCACCCAGGGTTTCCAGCAGATCATGGGCAACGTCATCCAGAACGCCACACAGGCGGTGATGTCGCTGCCGGCGATGATCATCCAGCGCGCCAACCCCGGGCTGTATGAGCTGCTGAGCAATGGGGTGCTGCAGGGACGGATCGATTTTGATCGTTCCAAGCTCACCTGCCAGGCAATGGCGGCGAAGATGGCTGACAAAGTTGACCAGGCCGGCTGGGGTGCGCTGGCGCAGAACCAGGAGATGCAGCACAACCTCGAACAGTCCGGCGGAGACGCCGTGATGGCGGTGAAGGACACCGAATCGAACAACGGCAACAACGGCGTCAGCTGGGTCGGCGGGCAAAAAGCCGGTGGGAACGGTCAGCAGCCCATCCGGGTGACGTCGGACGTGGTCAAGGCCGGCTACAACCTGCTGCACAACAGAGCGGTCGGGGATACCTCAGCTCTTGGCTCGAGTTGCCAGAATGGCGCCATCTGCCAAGCCTGGTCGAGTCCCGCAGAGTCCTCCGAGTGGGCGACGCGCGTGCTCGGGGAAACCGAGGTGAAGACCTGCGACGACTGCGAGACGCTGCGGGTAACCGCCGGTACCGGGCTGTCGCCGCTGATCCAGGAAACCTACACGGAAAACCTTGAAGGCTTGCAACGCATGGTTTCAGGCGCCGAGCAGCCAACACCGGAGAACCTCGGTAAAGTCTCCAGCCCGTTGTTGCAGGTCTCTCGCGGTGTCATTGAGGGGCTACGCGACGACCCCGACCAAAACTTGCTCGCCCGGCGCTTGGCCAGCGAGACCGCGCTGTCCAGCGTGATCTACAAAGCGATGCTGTTACAGCGCACGCTGTTTGCCGGCAGCCACGAGCCCAATGTGGCCTCGGCGCAGCCCGCCACCAGCGCCCTCAACGGCAACGTCGAAACCCTCGAACGCGAGATCCGCCTGCTGCAAACCGAGCTACAGGTACGCCAGTCGCTGGCCACCAACACCGCCAGCCTGGTCCTCGATCGCCACGCCGGCGGCGCCGATGCCTCGCGCAACATCAATCAGCGCGATCCGGAGCCGGATCGTCTGCGCCGAGCCGAACAGGAGAGGAGTACTCCATGATCTCGTTTTCGGTGAGTTCCACGCTCGCGCGTGTACTGATGATCCTCGGCGCCACGCTGGGCATTTTGTTGATTGCCTGGATGGCGCTGCACCTGTCTGTGGCCCAGTTGAATTGGCTCGAACCGGCACGAGCGACAACGCCGTACTTCGCGTGTTGGCGCGCGCTCTTGTACACCCTGATTTTTGCCGGTTGGGCCGCAGCACTGCGCATGCAACCCACCCCTGCAGATCAGCAACGGTTGAAGCGCCTAGGCTTAATCGGCTTCAGCTCGATCATCCTGGTCGAACTGTCTCGCGTGTGAGGTGCAGACATGAACATGAGCACCAATAGCTATCTCGAGTATTACCTTTCGCTGCTGGCCTGGATCATCAATAACGGCATCTGGAACACATTGGCGGACACCGGGCTGTTCGCCGCTCCGTTCGGCGCGATCATCCTGCAGGAATGGCTATCGGCCCGTCAGCAAGGCGCCGACGAGGGCAACAAGGGGCTGTTGTCGATCCCACGCGTCGAGAACCGGCTGTGGATGAGCTACGTGGTTATATTGTTTGGCTGCATGCCGTTATTTCCGCTCAACCTGTCCTCCGTGAGCTTTGACGATGCTGCGAGCCAGCGGTGTGGCGTATCCATGGCCAAACCTGCGGATACGGCTTGGGGCACAACCTTCAACACCATCGGCGAGAAGTCAGCGAACGTGCCGGTGTGGTGGTTCCTGGTGCATGCCATGAGCAAAGGCATCACCGCCGCCGCGACCGCATCGATCCCCTGCGCACCTGACATCCGTGCGATGCGCATGGAGATCGACAGCTCGCGGATCAACGACCAGATACTGCTGCAGGAGGTCGCCGACTTCACCCGAGACTGCTACGGCTTTTCGCGCTCAAGGCTCTTTACCAATCGGCCCGATTTGGACGAATCCCAGAGCTACGACGCGTCCTGGATTGGCTCGACCTACCTACTCAACACACCGGGCTACTACGATACCGATCGCTCGCGAATGCCCAGGGTCGATTGGCCATACGACGAGACGAGAGATACCTCTCTGCCCCAGCTCGACAACGGTGCTGGTTATCCCACCTGCAAGCAGTGGTGGGGTGATGCCACAGTCGGACTGCGCGATCGACTGGTGGCCGAGGTCGATCCTTCGCTGATGTCGCAACTGCGGGGCTGGCTGACTGGGCGCACTTCCACCGAAATCGAAGACGCTACCTTGCGAGAGCTAGTGAGCCCGCGACAACAGTCATTGAGCATGGCACCCGGGCAGGTGTTCCAGGACTACGGCAGCAGCGCCCGGGGCGGTTCATTGACGCAAGGTCTCAATAACCTGGCCACCAACACCGGCTTGGCCCTGGGCTCGTTCAGCAACTTCCCGGCAATGAATGCCTTGCGTGCAGCCTTACCGATGGTTCAGGCCTTCCTGATCATGGGCACAATAATCAGCTTGCCACTGGTGCTGCTGATCAGCACCTACCAGCTCAAGGCGCTCATGACGATCACTTTCGCACTGTTCACTCTCCACATGCTCACGTTCTGGTGGGAACTGGCGCGCTGGGTCGACTCGAGCATGCTGGAAACGTTGTACAACCAAGTCTCCGCCACCGACCAGGCGCTCCTGTCGTTACCGACGGCAGGATTCATGGACGGAACGGTGACCGCGCAGGTCATCGAGTACGTGATGGGAGCTATGTTTGTGTTGTTACCAATGTTTTTTATTGGTGCGATGAGTTGGGCAGGATATAACGTTGGAAGTGGTATTCAAACACTTCTCACTCGTGGAACAGAGGGCGCTCAGACACAAGCAGCAAGAGGCACCTCACAGATTATGAGCGGCGGCCAGAAATTTAAATGAGACATTATCTTAGCGACCCATATTCGTCATACAGCTCTGGATATTTGTGCTGATGTCGAGGGTGACTAACCTCATGCACTCCGGGTTCATCGTTATCAGGTGCACTGATAGGCAGTGCCGTCATGATCCACATAGCAACGATTCCCATCGCCAATGCAAGCGCGACAGACGCAACTGCAAGGATGAACGCTAACTTGAACAGTCGCATACCAACCAGGCGATACTTGAGCGGGACAGATGCCAAAATTCTGGATTCTAAAACTCTCGTTTCGAGTCGGCGCACCATTCGCCCGGTTCCTACCGCAGCGGAAATAAAAAACTTGCCGATGCGGGTCCGACCGGAACTGGAAGAAGCTAGAGTCGACATTTGATCACCTCCCTAGCCGTCACTTCGCTCAAAGCTGAGCCGCTACAGCTAATTTGGATCCAAGCTTTAGCTTACTCCTGTGCCGCTGATTTCAATGACCGTTGATCACCTGGAACACGCCGATTATCGCCAGTGGCGCTCAGCGGACCTGCACCTGAAACTCATACGAATAGCACCATTGACGCCAGGTCAGTTCGCTTGTTAAACCAGTTGTGCAATCGCTGGTTTTCCAGCACCCCAGGTAGCCATAACCTTTGAGGCTACGTCACGCACGTGATGGTTATCCCCAAATGCGATTCGCGTTCGGCAGCTCGCATGGTCACCGTCCCCGGTGATGAACGCCTTCCAATCCCCCATAGCTCATTGAGCCTGCGTCATTGACGCCCCCAAACCCAATCCATACCAGTGCTGGGAATTCTCCCGCATGGGTGGCATTCCTCCGCACCTTCTGGAGGATCTCATCATGCTGCGTTTCACAGGCACTGAACTTCACGCCGTGTTAGCAGAGGCCGGTATCAACGGTTGCAGAGTAATATTGGTCAAAGACCACGGCGTCTACCTCATGTCAGAGGTTGGCGAAAGCAAAGCGGATGGCGGTGGGCGTAAACGCGTGGCCTATGCAACCGGTTGCAACCCTGCCGTCGACGACTTCGACACCTGGTGGAACCGCGCCCGCGATGAATTCGGCGGCGATGATTTTGCCGAGTACTTTGACATCAATGATCCCGTTCTCGCCAGCCTTCGCGGTACTGCAGGATCGCTAGTGGTGGAGGCCACCTCCACCCACCTGTACCTGGCCGCCGAGGTTGACCCTGCGGGAAAACCTTGAACGCAAAAGCGAGCACCTCGCGCTTCCCGAGAGGCACCTAACTGGCCTCTCAGGAAGCGTTTCGCACTACGTTCAGACTGACCGGAGACCGCCGCTGGTCAGGAACTCAAGGCCGATAGTCTTCCTTGGAACGCCCTGGATAGACCCGTTCAAAAGAGGTGAGGACCGGAGATTGACCCCACATTCAGGCGCGTTTTAATGGACGGATGCTCCCTGCTCGGCGGGTTGATCGGATCGGGCAAATCCACACCAAACCTCAGAAAGGTGACGCGGAACCTGCTAACCGGAGGCTACCATGTCCAGGATAAATCACCTCTCCACTGCCATTGTGCTGAGCCCAGGTGTCTGGCGACAGTTCATTGAACCTGCCACAGGCGAGGAGCCGGTGGGACAGTCCGCACTGCGCTTGGCAGAACTACTCAATAGCGCGCTGACGTCTGCACCGCTTGCCTTGCACC
Source organism: Pseudomonas sp. CC120222-01a (assembly GCF_003097235.1). Lineage (GTDB taxonomy): Bacteria > Pseudomonadota > Gammaproteobacteria > Pseudomonadales > Pseudomonadaceae > Aquipseudomonas. The sequence goes on from NZ_QEQQ01000024.1 coordinate 43,977, forward strand.
ATCCCGTAGCACTGCAGCTCGACCTGCAGAGCAACGGCACTTCAGTAGTTGCCCATTTGCCGCAGCTTCAGCTGGCTCGCGTCACACCACACAGCGGCCCGGCTTTTTTGCTGGTCCGACTGCCAGATGAGAGCGCGGTAGACATCGCCGCCCTCTGACCCACTCAGCACCGTCGCAGCCTCCTCTACCCCCACCGGGAACCCTTCCCGGCCGGGCAGCGTTCCCCCCTTCACGACCGGAGAACGTAATGTCCGATATCTACCTAGACGTCACCAACAAGATCGTCAGTGCCCTGAGCCAAGGCGTGATTCCCTGGATCAAACCTTGGACCACCGCAGGTTCGAGCGCTGACTCTCCATTTCCCATCAATGCCATTACCCGGCGGCCCTACGCCGGCATCAACGTTCCACTCTTGTGGGCTGAGGCCCGCCTGCGAGGGTTCACCCAGGATCGCTGGCTGACCTTCAATCAGGCACGCAAGGCTGGCGGCCATGTGCGCAAGGGCGAGCAATCCACCCTCGCGGTGCTATACAAACCGATGAGCAAGGAGGCGCATGACGAGGACGGCCAGGTCGTTCGCGATGAACAGGGCAACATCAAACTGGTGCAGTTCGCACTCCTGCGCACGCACTGCCTGTTCAACATCGAGCAGACCGAAGGCTTGCCTGACGAGGAGCCAGCCTTCGACGAGCACACTGAACCCGCGACCTTCATCAATCATGAACCGGCCGAGCAACTGCTGGTCGCCAGCGGGGCGCGTATCGAGCATCGCTACAGCGATGACGCGTTCTATCAGCCGATTCGTGATCTGATCCAACTGCCAACGAAGGCGCAGTTCGAAGACGTCGGCAGCTACTACGCAACGGCGCTGCATGAGCTGACGCACTGGTCGGGCCACCGTACTCGTCTGAACCGTGAAGGTATCACCGGCGGGCATGCATTCGGCTCCACGGCGTATGCGTTCGAGGAGCTGGTCGCAGAAATGGGCGCCGCGTTTCTCTGTGCACTCACCGGTACCCAGGGTGAGCTGCGTCATGAGGAATACCTGGCGTCCTGGCTTAAGATACTCAAGGAAGACAAACGAGCCATTTTCCGTGCCAGTGGTCAGGCCCGGGAAGCCTCTGAGTACCTGTTGGCGTTGCAGTCTGATCAAACCACGGAGACGCCAGCTCGTCTCACCGCGTGATTCCACCCACCAACAAAAAGGCCCCGATCCGGGGCCTTTATTTTGCCGCGCGACTTTTTCCGCTGTCAGCAAGTAAGTGATTACTGTACCCAGCTCTCAACGGTGTCCGAGCCGTGCTCCTGCTTCCACTGCTTAAGGATCTTGTGGTTGCCGCCCTTGGTTTCCACAATCTCACCGCTCTGCGGATGCTTGTAGCGTTTCACCTCGCGAGGCTTGCGCTGGCTGCTGCTGGACGCACTCACGGTCGGTACGCTCAGGCCCTTGGCCGGATCCAGAATGCTGATCACCTGGCGCAAGCCCATACCGTACTGTTCCAGCAACGCTTTGAGTTTCTGTTCAAACTCGATTTCCTGCTTCAAACCGGAGTCGTTTTTCATGGCATCCAGCTGTTGCAGCTGCGCGGCCAGTTGCGCTTCCAGTGCTTTGAACTCGGCAAGTTTGGACATGAATGATGTTCCTAGGTGTGGGACAAGTGCTGGGATAATAACTGAGACTGCGGATTTAGCCGAGGGTTTACTTAAAGCGCACGCGCTCTTGCGAGATGCCGGTAAAAACGACCTCGCCTGGTTACTCAATCAGACAAGTGCTGACACAGGTGCGCCACAAGTTGCCTTGGGTTTGCGCTGTTCCCGACTTTGAACAAAATATCGCGCTGGCTGCGGGGCAGTTTTTTCGCACAGCGCTTGGCTGCAGATCGGATGGCCGCATCCGTGCCATGAATCCGATCGGCCAATAACACGACCAATACCGCATCACTCAACGTCATCCGCGCCCCTGCTCTAGCAATCATGCTGGGCAGTCTACCCCCTGAACAAAGGGTCCGCTATTCCGATAGGCTGCCGATCCCGATGTGCCTGGCTTCGAATTATCACACGCGCAAAAAAGGCCAAGGCGGTAAAGGGTAACGGCGGCAATGGAAGGGGGCGCAAGGGTAAGAGCTCTATCCGAAAAGGGAAAAGGACCTTCCGAACGAACAGCAGGTCATGCGATGAAACGCTGGTGGTTAACATTTCAAAAAGGTGAGGCGGCAGAGCCCCCTCCCACGCCCATCGCCGAGGGCATCATACTCCCCCGGTCGGCCGAATCTCTACTCGCCGCCGATCACCGGAGAAAGCTGCTCGAACGCATCTGGCAGTACACGGCCCTCTCCGAAGCGCAGTTTGATCGGCTCTACCTCGAGCCCATTCGCCGCTACGCCAGCTTCGTACAGCAACTCCCGGCGAGCGAAAGCCATCATCACGCCTATCCCGGGGGCATGCTCGATCACGGGTTGGAGCTGGTGGCGTGCAGCCTGAAACTACGACAGTCCTACCTCCTCCCCAGTGGCGCAGCACCGGAAGACCAGGCCGCACAGGCCGACGCGTGGAGCGCCGCGATCGCGTACGGTGCCCTGCTCCATGATATCGGCAAAATCGCGGTAGACCTGCAGGTCGAGTATCAGAATGCCGAACGCTGGCACCCCTGGCACGGCCCGCTGAACCAGCCCTACCGTTTCCGCTACCACCCAGGCCGCGATTACAAGCTGCACGGCGCCGCAGCGGGGTTGCTCTATACGCAGATCCTATCGCCCGCCCTGCTCGACTGGCTCAGCGATTACCCCGAATTGTGGAGTCAATTGCTGTTTCTGCTCGCCGACCACTACGAGCACGCTGGGACACTCGGGGAATTGGTGCTGCAGGCTGACCGTGTCTCCACCGCGCAAAACATCGGTGGCAATCCTGCGAAGGCTTTGCAGGCGCCCAAGCACTCCCTGCAGCACCACTTGCTAACGGGACTGCGCCATCTGGTGAAGAACGAGTTCAAGCTCAACCAGCCCGGCGCGGCCGGCTGGCTCACCGAAGACCACCTGTGGCTGGTCAGCAAGACCACGACCGACAAACTACGCGCGCACCTACTGGCTCAGGCTGTGGACGGTATCCCCTCCTCCAACATCGCCTTGTTCGATGAACTGCAGTCACATGGACTGGTGGAAGCGACACCGGAAGGCAAGGCGGTTTGGAACGCCATTGTCACGGACGGTGACTGGCAGCATCGCTTCACCTTCCTCCGTCTGCAGCCGAACCTGGTCTGGGCCGATGAGCTCCGACCTGAATACTTCAGTGGCACGGTTGAGGCGACGATGGACCCACCCCTGACCGGTGAAGCCGGGGAGTCGGCCCTGGGTAGGCCGCAAATTGCAGCAGTAGAACAACAGCCTACCACTGTGCCGCTGACTCAGGATATCGACTACCTCGACGATCTGGTGGACATGTTGCAGGGGCCAGCCGAGCTCGAGGATGGACCGGTTGCGGAAAGCTTCCAACCTACCACTTCGCCCGACCCAAACGACGCGGGATTAGCCTTTATGAAGTGGCTGCGCGAAGGCATTCACAGTCATCGCTTAGTAGTCAACGACAGCAAGGCCAAGGTCCACACCGTGGACGGCACCTTCTTCTTGGTCACGCCGGGCATTTTCCAACGCTACGCTGCTGAGCACCCAGACTTGGCCGAAGCAGATCGTAAGAGCGATGCCTGGCGGCGCATCCAAAGACAATTTGAGAAGCTGGATGTTCATCTGAAAAGACCTGATGGACAGAATATTTGGGGTTGCAGCGTACGAGGCCCGCGGCGAGCCTCGTCGCTTAACGGCTACATCTTGCGTGATTTCAACCTCCTAGGCATGCCGCCTCCTTCAAATAACCCGTTCCTGTCGCTACGACATCCGACGCCCTGAGTATCTTCGTCTGTTAACAGCCAGTCGATCGTGAGCTGGCGCAATATACCCCGCCAGCAAGAATGAAAGCATTTGCAGATAAGCCCCAGCAGGCGCCGGCCGGGCACAGACAATGCCCCACGAACAGAGCCACCGATTCACCGGCCAGGTGGGCCGCCGATGCGGGGTTGATCCACTTTGAGTGAACAAACCTGCTAAGAAATCCACCGAGAGTGGAAAATTAAATAGCAATACTGTTTGTCTGCCCCAAAAAACAGAATTCCTGTTCACGATGTGTGGATTCAATACACGTAAAGTGTATTTTTTACATATTGTAAAATCACTCCCCGGACATTGAACCCCTTGTAGATCGTGGCCTCCAGCGATTTTCTAATAAATTGCTTGCCCATCAAGATTTTCTCGCTAGAGTATTCTCCACACGAATCAGATCCATAGGTTATCCAAAAGGCCGGCCTCGCTGCGCACTTTTTAAATCAACTGGGGAGCCCGCTAGTGGGAGAGTGGTCGAAAAGTATTGGTGAGCACGGGGAAGACATTGTCTTCTCTTTCCTGAAATTCATCGGTTGGAAAGCAGCCGTCCGAGGCATTGACGTCAGCTGCATACACCCTGATGGGCACAAGAAAACGGCATCAGCATCCGAGCGGACAAGCCACGGGATTGACTACGTGTACACGGCCCAGTCTCCCCTAGAGGATGGCGTCCTCAAGCACCTCTGTATCTCGTCGAAATTTTCGACCAAGGCCTATCTCCGCCCCTTGGGGAGCACTTTCAAGAGCCATTTCAGCGACCTGGCCACAGCCATTGAGTGCTTCAAACGGTCAGCGCAGAAAAAACAGCTCAATGGTGGCTATACTGGGATCAGCGCGGAGGTCGTAGCGGGCGTGTTGTTCTGGATCAACGGTGAGGACGTCAAAGATTTTGATGCCGTATCTGAGGTTGCGTCCAGCAAGAAGCTGGAGGATTCCAACTTCGGCACCATCTATGTGGTCGACAACCGACGCGCCTGCTTCCTGTACGAGGCCATCTCGTACATGCGCAACACATACGGCGCCGCCAACGTTAGATTCCTCTACCCTTCCACTGGCAAGAATGTTGACCCCTCCCACCGCATAGCTGCCGGTGACGTACTGCCCGCTGAGTACCTCACAAGCGGGATCATTCCCTTCTTCGTTCAAGTAGGTGATGCGAAGAGCTTAGCCATCTGCTGCGACGATGAATTTAGCGAAGAAGGTCTGCGCCGGCTCATCGGCTATTTGTCTTCGGTAGCGTTGGACTTCCCGCAGAAGGTGGTCATCGCGTTCCCTGATTACAATTTCGGTGATCATAGCCGCCAGGCTGCGCTAGCAAAGGGATCTATCGCCAACAAGCACTTTGCCGAACTTGTTGAAGTGGTCAGCTACCGTTCGGATTTTAGGGGTATTGCATAATGCATCTGGATGATGAAAATGCGATCTTGCCTCAGGGCGAAAATCTTAGGGCCTATCTCGTCCAACCGTTTGTGTCCAAGGGCGATCTAAAGCATCTGCTCCGCCGTCGCGGCGTCTTTATGTCACAACAGGATAAGGAACAAAGTATCCCCTCGCTGACGCTTTCACTACTCAAGCCCAGCGAGTTCGTGGAACTGCAGCAGCTGTACACTGCGAAAGAAGACAACCCTAAGATCACAACGCAGATCATCGAGTGGTCGGGTACTGAAACCTTGATCAGCAGTATCCCCGACGACATCGACATCAACAAAGTGCTGGATCTTGATTTCAAAAATTTCAAAGTCTTGAACGCTCCCAGCTTCTACCCTGCTCCTAACAGCGGCGACGCCATACGCATGGATTTTGAAATCGAGCGCCTGGATCGATCCAAGAGCTGGGCTGATTCGCACAAGCGGTTCAAAGCTTCAATCGAAATCCAGAAGAGCAAAGACAAAGACGAGCTGATCATTATCAGTACCCATACCGCCCCAGAGACAAAGCAAACGAACCGGGCTATATCAAGGCATCTGATCAACCACTTCAAACTTGAGGGCCAGATCGCTCAGAAGGCCAAGGTGCGGCAAATCCGTTTTCGCGACTTCACGAATGCAAAGCGGTTTGACTATCTATTGGGGCTCACGCGCGATAGCAGACACTCGTCTATCACCTTCAAAGAGGTGGTGGACATCGGCCTAGTGCCAGACGAAGACCACACCCTGCCGGAGCAGTTGGAATGGATGGAGGAGCGGATTCGGGGGCTGGATTTGCGCGGCACTGGCCTTGAGGACTCCGACTTTTTAAGCAACCTCGCCTACCGGCCTTGCCTACTGATCCATCGCCTCGACGCCAAATTCAGGTTCAGTCTCTCCGGCATGGACGGCCACTGCGTCATTTCACTCGGCTTCCCCGACTTCAACAATGGTCATAATCGGGATAGTGAAATCGAACTGCGTATTAAAAAAATTGACTTCGATGAGCCTCGCCGCAGCTTGGATAAGAACGAAGCCAAGCAAACGATCCTCAAAGAGCTCGAATTTGAAAAGATCGAAACATTCAAAAAGCTCGCCAACCTCGAAGAGACTGCGTAGCGCAAGCAAAACCATTCCACATTAAGCACAGCGTGGGGCTTTTGCTCCGCGCAGCTGGATTATCTGCTCTCTATCTGCTGAATTCGTACTGATCCAACTGTCGACGAAGAAATGGCTCGTGCAAAATCGTTGAGAAGGAGAAGGTCAGCTTAACCATGAGGCAGGTGATAGTCCTGAAAAAAGCCACCCGACCTCAAGGGATGTCGAATGGCTTTTTACACAAGCTGTCAGGTAGCTCAGGAGCAAAGGGCCCAAGCCACCCTAGGACTAGCATCAACCGACTTCTTCAAGCTCTTCGATTGCCGTCCACTCAAGGCAATTTGCTGGCTTCGGTTTAGAGGCATCAAGCAGATAATCCAGGAGAGACTTCACCTTCTCGGCTGATTCTGCATCCTCTTGGATGCGGACAAACGCTCGGTATGGCTTTTCGTCCTTAGATTCCTTGCCAAACAACGCCGTTTCGAAACATGTCCGGCACGCAACGAGCCGGACACGACCCTCTGCGTTGTCGAGATTCAGCACTGAGGCGATGGTTCCATTCATACCCCAAGCCGGGTTGCCCTTGCCAGCAACCGTGAGCGGGCTGTCGGTATCGTGCAGGATCGTAAACTGCTTGGAGAACTGCAGAAGAACCTTTGCCAGGGATGGAATGATTCCTTTGCCGCGAGCCCGAATGATCTGGACGTCCTTGTACTCGTCTATGTACATGTCCCGGATGATCGAGAACGCCGTGTACTCAGTGTCGCCCTCTACGATGATCTGTCTGCCACCGAAGAAGAACTCGTTCACGTAGGGATCGCAAACGTTGAGCATCTTGAGATTTTTCTTGTCGTCATTATCCAGCTTGGCTCGGGTGGGCCTGTAGAGCGTCGTGCTCTCCACTTCGTTGCCCTCTCCACGATAGACCCGAACGATAGTGGTGTTGTCCTTGGACAGATCAATGAAAATCGGTGAGTGCGAAGTAATCATCACCTGCCAGTTACCCGTCTGCGGCAGATCGTAAAGCACTGCTCTGGCCTCCCGGATGGCAGAGGGATGCAGGCAAATCTCAGGCTCATCCAGAAGCAGGACATGCGGCCTCGTACCCTCGCTATCCTTCGCCTCGGACAGGTACTTCAAGGCAGCCCATAACAGCGTTCGACGAGCGCCGCTCCCCTGGTTGGCAATACCTGACAGGTAGCCATCCTTCGGGCCCATCAGCAGGTCGGCAGTGGTTTTGAATGGGGTGTAGGCCTTTTCGATGTCCAACTCAGGTTTGGCATCAAACTTCACATGGTGGTTCGGGAACAGCCGGTCAAGATACTTGGTGATCTCAGACTCGATGGACGTGACCTCTGCCTCAGTCGCTTCCACAGCTTTAGTCTGGAGCTCTTTGATCTTCTCGATGACAAGTTCGTAGTCAGAAAGCGCTTGAGTGGGATCCGACTTGATCTGTTGGACACGCTCTTTGAGCAAGGAGCTGATCAGGTTGACGATCTCATTCGCTTGGGCGTCTGGTGAAGCAAATGCATCAATGCGATGGGGACGCGGACGTTTGGCGTTAGCCACGTTCGGAGCCCCCCAAGGCACTTGGGCATCCCAGTCACCCTTTTGCACATCGAAGCCTTGCCGTACCGGATCCCTAGCCGGGCTGTCCCAGATCCAGCGCTCGCGGATTAAAAACTCTCCATTGGCCTGCACGTCGACCCACCTATCCCCTGGCGCATTGCTGAAGACGATGGTCTGTAGCTCAATGGTTGGGAGCGCATCCCTGTCGACCTCTCCATTGGGAAAGTCACTGATGCTGAGCTTGCCTGCGGTAGATCCATGAGACATTACGATTTCATAGGCTCGCAAGATACTGCTCTTGCCAGCGTTGTTCGCACCAACCAGTACAACGATGTCATCCAGCTCGATCTCTACCGGGATTGAGCCAATTGAACGAAAATTTTGGATGATGAGTTTATGCAGTCTTGGTCGAGGTGTGCCTTCTTCAATCAGTGAAACAATTTCAGCTACTGCGGGCTTCTTGGCCATACACAAATCCCTGTAATCGTAATTTGATACCCAAGACTGCTGGACTTTGGGCCAGGCTAATATCATCGCCGCCATCAAGCATGTCAATATGACATCATTGCAAATGTTTTCGGCATTTTACCGGCACCGAATAAATGCTGAGGACGTTTACAGCGAGTGACCACGGGGCAAAATCTACCTCTCCCCCTACCATCAATAAGCTTCCAGCTTGAGTTCCCTGATCAGAGGCAAGCGGAGCGCACAGGTCAGGAAAGCCGACGGCGTGAAGGATGTCAGCCCGAGAGGGCCGAGACTGGGCGGGGCGCTAAACCCCGGTTTAGGACAGCCAGGACGCTGACAGCGAGAATGCAACGCCTGCTGATCAGGGAAAGCAAGTCCGTGAAACGCGAGCCTGCCTCAAAAACTTGAGACCGCTGGGCAGAAAATTCCAGGGAAGCACACTGAGAGCCATCACCCAAAGTATGGGCTAGGGTATGGGCTGAAAACGAGCAGACACAAAAAAACCCTGAAATATCAGGGCTTTAATGAAAATTAGTGGCGGAAGCGTAGAAATCTGTGCTGTCGGGCTGAAATTCAGAATACAGCGTTCAGTTCAGCGCCGCTGCCTCATTCAGGCTCATCGAGTTGGTTTCAGGGGCGTACATCTGGTTCAAGGGCTTGGCCACTGTGGCAGCTGTCATACACCACGCGCCCTGACGCTTCAGGAAAAATCGTTGGATGAACGAGATCCGACCTATCTTGCAGGAGGCCAGCTCATCGATGGCTGGGTTGCCATCAGCCTCCGCGGCAATGCCCCGGACGGCTTGGGAGGGTAGAGCGAAGAGGACATCGTCCAAATACTGCGCAACGGTCGCAATGCGCATTTCTCGTCCATAGGCGCCATGAACAACGTCATTCAGCACAGTGGGCAATACTTGACCGATCAAGACCTGACCGCCATCGCCTTGTACTTGAAGTCGCTTCCGGCAACCACAGGATCCAACCAGGTAGCATTCGAGCCGAACGACACGTCAGCCAAGGCGCTCTGGTCTGGCGAATCGCCAAACCGTGGCGCCGAGATCTACGTAGACAACTGCGCGGCGTGCCACCGCGCCGATGGCCAAGGCTACAAGGAGGTGTTCCCACGACTGGCAGGTAACCCATCAGTACTTTCCGAGGATCCAAGCTCAATGATCCGGGTGATATTGAGTGGAGGCAGATTGCCTTCCACGCAACAAGCGCCCTCCGACCTTGTAATGCCTGATTTCCCCTGGCGATTGGACGATCAGGAAGCTGCACAGCTTGTTACGTTCATCCGCAACAGTTGGGGTAACAAAGCTTCAGCCGTGACGACGAATGCGCTCACCAAGGTGCGAGAAGCGATTGCTGAAGAGCACCACGGGCTGGTCAGCGACGCTCAAAAAAATGTGAAGCACTGAATGCAAGGTAGGAGCTACTTCGGTGGCTCCTACCTTGCATTCCACCACTCTGGCAAAAGTAACGCCCCCTAGACCGCCAGCGCTCTTTCTCGCAGCTCGCTGTTGAGAATGCGGTCGTTCTCGCTGTAGTCGACCGGGCAGTCGATCACGTGCACGCCCGGGGTCTTGATGCAGTGCTCGAGCAGCGGCAGGAAGGCTTCGGCGCTTTCCACGCGGTGACCGTTGGCACCGTAGGCTTCGGCGTATTTGACGAAGTCCGGGTTGCCGTAGTCCAGGCCGAAATCGGTGAAGCCCATGTTGGCCTGCTTCCAGCGGATCATGCCGTAGCCGTCGTCACGCAGGATCACCACGGTGATGTGCATACCCAGACGTACCGCGGTTTCCAGTTCCTGGCTGTTCATCATGAAGCCGCCGTCGCCACATACCGAGATCACCGGGCGGTCCGGGTACACCAGGTGCGAAGCCATGGCCGATGGCAGGCCGGCACCCATGGTTGCCAGGGCATTGTCCAGCAGTACGGTATTCGGCTTATGCGCCTTGTAGTTGCGCGCGAACCAGATTTTGTAGATGCCGTTGTCCAGGGCGACGATGCCTTCGGACGGCAGGGCGCGACGGATGTCGGCGACCATGCGCTGCGGGTAGACCGGGAAGCGGTTGTCGTCGGCGCCTTCGATGATCTGCGCTTCGTTGGCTTCACGGATGGCCATCAGGCGGGTGAAGTCCCAGTGGCTGGTGTCGGTCAGCGCTTCGCTGATCTGCCAGACGGCGTTGGCGATGTCGCCGATCACTTCCACCTGCGGGAAGTACACCGCATCGACTTCAGCCGAACGGAAGCTCACGTGAATCACTTCGGTGCCGCCACGCACCATGAAGAACGGCGGCTTCTCGATCACGTCGTGGCCGATGTTGACGATCAGGTCGGCGGCCTCTACGGCGCGGTGCACGAAGTCACCGGACGACAGCGCGGCGTTGCCGAGGAAGCGCGGGTGACGCTCGTCGACCACACCTTTACCCATCTGGGTGGTGATGAACGGGATGCCGGTCTTGTCGATCAGTTGCTTGAGGACCTTGGCGGTCATCTTGCGGTTGGCGCCGGCGCCGATCACCAGGATCGGGCTGCGGGCCTTCTTCAGTTTCTCGACGGCAGCTTCGATGGCCACGTGCTCGGCCAGCGGACGGCGATGCAAGCTGCGCGGGATCGGCAGCGCGTCGGTCTGCTCGGCGGCGATGTCTTCCGGCAGTTCCAGGTGCACGGCCCCCGGCTTTTCTTCTTCCGCCAGGCGAAACGCTTCACGCATGCGCGCCGGGATGTTGTCGGCCGAGGCGAACTGGTGGGTGTACTTGGTGATCGGCGCCATCATGCCGCACACGTCGATGATCTGGAAACGGCCCTGCTTGGACTTCTTGATCGGCTTCTGGCCGGTGATCATCAGCATCGGCATGCCGCCGAGATACGCGTAGGCGCTCGCAGTTACCAGGTTGGTCGCGCCAGGGCCCAGGGTCGACAGGCTGACGCCGGTCTTGCCGGTCAGGCGGCCATAGGTGGCGGCCATGAAACCTGCGGATTGCTCGTGGCGGGTCAGTACCAGCTTGATTTTCGATTTGCGCAGGGATTCCAGCAGGTCGAGGTTTTCCTCGCCCGGGATACCGAACACGTACTCGACACCTTCGTTTTCCAGGCATTGCACAACGACATCGGCGGCCTTGGCCATTTTACTTCGTACCTCGGGTCTTGCTTCGGATTGGAGATCACATCGCCCGCCAGGCAGGCGATCGGGTTCAGTCAGCGTGGGGCGCTGACATCGGTCTGCCCGGTGGCCAGCAACGCGCCTCGGACAAAGCCACTGCTCAGGCTGCGCTCAACGAAATCACGCACATATGCCGCGGCGGCATCATTGCCCCTGGGCACCGCCATGGCTTGGCGGATAGCCGTGAAGGCGCCATCCAGCACCCGGTAGCGCGCATCACCGTCGGCCACTTTCTGCAGGGGCTGGCGAACCCCGGCAGCTGCGTCCAGGCCTTGGTCGATAAACAGGTCGACGGCGCCGGCCGAGGTCTCGGCGCGTATCAACTCGGCATGTTCAAGCGTACGGCTCAGGTACAGGTCGTAAGCAGCCCCTTTGCCGACAGCCAGACGCAGGCCGGCAGCATCCAGCTGGTCGACGCTGGCGAACGGCGCATCTTGCTTGACCAGGTAAGTCCCCTCGATCAGCACATAGGGCTCGCTGAAGAAGATCTGCGCTTCGCGGACCGGTTCGATGGCCAAGAAGGCCAGGTTCCATGCTCCCTCCTCCAGCGCGGCGAAGACTTTGCCGGCAGCATCGAAGGTTCGCATGTTCAGGGTGACGCCGAGTTCTTCGGCCAGTGCCTTGGCCAGGGCGACCGAGACGCCCTGGGGCTCGCCGTCGGGGCCGCGCTGAGCGAGAACCGGGTTGCCGAAGTTGATGGCGGCGGTAAGGGTGCCGTAGGGGGCCAGTTCGGCCAGGAGGGCTGAGGTGATTGGGGTGGACATTGGATTCTCCGTTGTCGGTGAGGGCCCTATCGCCGGCAAGCCGGCTCCTACAGGAGCCGGTTTGAGCCGCGAATGGGCCTCACCAGATGGGCAAGGTGTACGACACGATCAAGCGGTTCTCATCGGCACTGCGGGCAAAGTTGGAGCGGTACGCCGCATTACGCCAGCGAATGCCCACGTTCTTCAATGCCCCCGACTGGAACACGTAGGCGATATCGGTGTTGCGTTCCCACTCGCGACCTTCCTCGCTGTTGGTGGCGGGGTCGGCGTGGTCGCCTTTGACGTAGCGGGTCATGAAGGTAAGGCCAGGGATGCCGATGGCGGCAAAATTGTAGTCATAGCGCAACTGCCAGGAGCGCTCGCCAGGCTCGGCAAAGTCGTTGAGTTGGATGTAGTTGGTGAGATAAGGGTCGGTGCCGTTCAGGAACGGCATCGATGTATCGCCATTCATTTTCTGTAACCCCAGACCAAAGGCGTGGCCACCCAGGCTGTAGGTGAACATGCCGCTCAACGCGCCGCTGTCGATGGCACCGCCCTGGGCGTTGCCCGCATCGTCGCTGAGCATGTAGCGCAGGTCGCTCTTGAGCTTGCCCGGGCCGATGCTCCAGCTGTGATTGATGCCGAAGAAGTTCTGCCGGTAAACGTCCTGCAGCTCGGCGTACTGGTAGCTCAGGGTCAACGTCTTGCTCAGCGCATAGTCGGCGCCGCCGATCCAGTAGTCATCCCCTTCCACCGCACCGACAAAGCGCCGGTTCTTGTTGTTGAGGGAGATCTTCTGCGCATCGGTGGAGTCGCGGTCCGTCATGCGGTTGAAGCGTGCGCCGGTAAAAGTCAGGCCGTCGATTTCGCTACTGGTCAGCAGGCCGCCCTCGAAGGTCTGCGGTAGGATGCGCCCGGTGTTGGCCTGCACGGTAGGCAGCTTGGGGATCACGGTGCCGTACTTGAGCTCGCTCTGCGACACCTTGACCTTGGCGGTCAGACCCAGTCGGCTGAATTCATCTGCCGCACGACCGTCATCGTGGACCGGCAAGAGGCCGGTGCCGGCACGGTCGGGGCTTGAATCAAGCTTGATGCCGAGCATGCCCAGCGCATCGAGGCCGAAGCCGACGGTGCCCGGCGTGTAGCCGGAGCGAAAGTCCAGCAGGAAACCCTGGGCCCACTCTTCGCGTTTGGACTGCCCGCTGCCATCGCGAAAATCGCGGTTCAGGTAATAGTTCTGCATCTGCAGGTTGAGCTTGCTGTCTTCAACGAAGCTCTCGGCACTGGCAGCGCCAGCGATCATGCAGGAAGACAGGGTGACAAGGGTACGCAGGATGTTCTTGTTGTTGTGCATCTGGCGATTTCCATCTGGTTGGCATGCAACTGCCCAGCCCAGGGCATGGCACCGGGCAGTGAAAGGAAATAGAACGGGTCAGCGAGGGGGGCCAGGTTGCAGCCCCCTTCAGGATCAGTGGGCCGAGGCGACCACGGGCTGATCAGGGTCTTTGCTGGTGACGCGCATCAGGGCCGTCATCAGGAAGGCGATGACCAGCAACGCGCTGAGGAACAGCAAGCCCGTGGCTGCGCTTTGGCTGTTGCCCTTGACCACACCGATCATCGACGGCCCGACGAAGCCGCCAAGATTACCGATGGAGTTGATCACGGCAATCGACACTGCTGCCGTAGCACGGTCGAGGAACAGCGTCGGCAGTGCCCAGAACGGCGACTTGAAGCTGTACAGGCCCGAAAGCGCGACACAGATCATGGCCATCGAGGCCACCGCGCTGGGCAGCATGCCAGCACCGATCAGGCCGAGCGCTGCGACCGCCAGCGGAATGGCCGAGTGCATCTTGCGCTCGTTGCGCCGGTCGGAGCTGCGCGACCAGATGATCATCGCAACGGTGGCGACAATATACGGGACCATGGCAATCAGGCCGATCTGGGTATGGCTCAGGTCGCTGGAGAAGCCCTTGATGATCTGCGGCATCCAGTAACCGACACCCAAGCTGCCGCATTGGTAGACGAAGTAGATGAAGGCCAGGTAAAGCACCTTCTTGTTGACCATGGTTTGCAACACGCCCAGACGCTTGACGTTCTTACGGCTCTGGCGGTCGCGCTCAAGCTCGGCCAGCAGCCAATCCTTTTCCTGTTGAGTCAGCCATTTGGCCTGCTCGGGCTTGTCGGTCAGAAACAGGAAGCAGGCGATGCCGAGGAAGACGGCCGGCACGCCCTCGAGGAACAGCATCCAGCGCCAGCCGCTCCAGTCGAACCACTTGATGTTGTCCATGATCCAAGTGGAAAGCGGTGCACCGATGATGTAGCTGACCGGAATCGCGGCGGTGAACAGCGCCACGGTGGTAGCCAACTCCTTGGCGCGGAACCAGTAGGTCAGGTAGACGATAACGCCGGGGAAGAAGCCGGCTTCGGCCACGCCGAGAAAGAACCGCAGCACGTACAGCTGGTTGGCGGTCTGGGCAAAGGCGGTGGCGGCGGCAATCGCACCCCAGGTCACCAGGATACGGGCAATCCAGACCCGCGCACCGTACTTGTTGAGCATGACGTTGCTCGGCACTTCGAACAGGAAGTAGCCGATGAAGAAGATCCCGGAAATGAAGCCGAAGGCCTCGCTGGTCAGGGCGAGCTCCTTGTTCATTTCCAACGCGGCATAGCCGATGTTGGCACGGTCCAGGTAAGAAACGATATAGAGCAGGAACATGAAGGGGATGATGCGCAGGGTGACTTTGCGCACCGTAGCCTGCTCATCGACAGTCTTGTTGTTGTTCATGGCGACCTCACTGTGGAGCGAACTTTGCCCGCCCCTTGTCATTGTTATCTGTGCAGCACGGTTCAGGCAGAAAAAACCATACAGACCGGACTGCCGGTCGAAACCGAAAAGCCCGTTTTGCTCAAGCGTCCATGCTGCGCATCGACTGCCAGTGCAACGATGCTGTCGCTGTCTTCGTTGAGGGCGAAGACGAAGCGCTGGTTGGGGGTCAAGGCAAAGAATCGTGGCGTGCGCCCGGCAGTGGGCGCCACATCGACCAAGGTCAACAGGCCGCTATGGGCGTCAATGGCGAACACCGCGATACTGTCGTAGCCGCGGTTGGAGGCGTAGAGAAAACGCCCACTGCGGTCCACTTCGATCTCAGAGGCGCGGCTGTTACCGGTGTACGTCGTCGGCAGCGACGACACCACTTGCAGCGGCTCCAGGGCGCCGTTATGGGCATCGAAACGGTAGCTGGTCACGGTCGAATCCAGCTCGTTGATCACGAAGGCCAATGGCGCGCTCGGGTGCAATGCAAGATGCCGGGGCCCTGCGCCCTCCCGGCTGGCCACGAAGGGCTGCTCGCCGGGGATCAGCTTGCCGCTTTCGAAGCGGAAGGTGAACACCCGGTCCAGGCCCTTGTCCGGCACCAGGACGAAATTGCCCGAGGCATCAAACGGGTTGAAGTGCGGCTTGGCGAACGGCTGTTCGACTCGGTGCGGCCCTACGGGCCCTTCAAGCTGCACCAGTTGGCTGACCTCGCCGAGGCTGCCGTCAAGATTGACGTCAAGTACGGCCAGGGTGCCGGTGATATGGTTGGACACCACCATGAACCGTTCGGTCGGGTCCAGTGCCAGGTGCACCGGGTTACGCCCTTCGCAACTCTGCGTATTGATCAGGCTCAGCGTGCCGTCGCGCGGCTCGACCGCAAACGCACTGACTTCGCTGCGGTCGCCATGCACGGTATACAGCCGATCACCGGCGCGACTGAGGGCCAGGAATGATGGATTGACCAAGTCGCCAACGACCTGGACCAGCTCCAGGGTACCGATCTGCTGATCGACCCGGTAGACCGTGATGCCATCACCCCGGGCGTTTCGCTCACGCGTGGTGCGCGATCCGACATAGGCATACATAGGGTTTTTCTCCCGTGGCAAATGCGTTTCAGAGGGGTGTGGGGCCGTTCGACAGGCAGCCGCACCCCGCGCGGAGACATCTGTGCCTCCGCCGTTGTAGGAGCGATCGGGTTATTCGTCAGTGGCGGGTACGCTTGACGACCTTGCGAATCACGTAGGGCAGCACGCCGCCATTGGTCAGGTAGCGAATTTCCTGAAGCGAGTCGATACGGGCGATCACCTGCCGTTCATCCTGCGAGCCGTCTGCACGTCGCACCACCAGGCCGATGCGGTTGTCACCCACCGTCAGCTCATCGAGGCCGGCGAAGTCGAAGTGCTCGCTGCCGTCGAGGTCCAGGTCATCCACGCCCTGCCCTTCTTCGAACAGCAAAGGCAGCACGCCCATGCCGATCAGGTTGCTGCGGTGGATTCGCTCGATACTGCGCGCCACCACCGCACGCACACCCAGCAAGGCCTGCGCCTTCGCCGCCCAATCGCGACTGGAGCCTGCGCCGTAGTTGATACCGGCAAAGATCACCATCGGCGTACCGGTATAGCTCTGTGCTGCGTCGTACAGCGGCAGGCATTGACTGTGATCGGCGTTCCAAGCCCAGGCGCCCGGACCTGGTTGCTGCTCACCCAGCAGGCGATTCCTCACCGATTTGTTGGTGAAGGCGCCGCGCAACATCACTTCGTGATTGCTACGGCGGGTGGAGTATTGATTGAGGTCCTGAGGGTCTTCACCACGCTCCAACAGCCATTCGCCCGCCTGGCTGTTCGCCGGAATCGCGCCAGCCGGCGAGATGTGATCGGTCGTGACGTTATCGCCCAGGACCATCAGCGCCCGTGCGCCCTGGATAGCCAGGCTGGCTTTCGGCTCGGCCTGAATGTCGGCCAAGTACTGTGGACGGCGCAGGTAAGTCGAACGGGCATCCCACGGGAACTGCACGCTGCCTTCGGCCGACAGAGCCTGCCAGTGGTGGGTGCCGTCCCAGACCGTGGCCAGGCGCTGCTGGAAGAATTCCGGCTTGACCACACGAGCGACCAGTGCCGCGACTTCCTCATCGGAGGGCATCAGATCATGCAGGTAGACAGGTTGACCTTGAGCATCCTGGCTCAGCGCTTCGCGAGTGAGGTCGGTCTCGATGGTGCCCGCGATGGCGAACGCCACGCACAGGGCCGGCGAGGCCAAATATCCTGCTGGCACCTTTGGATTCACTCGGCCTTCAAAGTTGCGGTTACCCGAGAGCACCACCACTCCCTTGAGCCCTTGGTCGGCGAATGCCTCCACGTGCTCCTCAAGCTTGCCGGAGTTGCCGATACAGGTCATGCAGCCAAAACCGGCCAACTCGAAGCCCAGGGCGGAGAAGTCCTGCAGCAGGTCGGCCTCGGCCAGGTAATCGGCCACCACCTGGGAACCGGGTGACAGCGAGGTCTTGACCCACGGTTTGCGCTGCAGGCCCAGTCGACGGGCATTGCGCGCCAGCAAGCCGGCCTGGATCATTTGTGCCGGGTTGGCGGTATTGGTGCAACTGGTGATAGCCGAGATCACTACGGCGCCATGACCAATCGATTGCCCGAAGGACGGCTCAACGAATTGCTGGGCCTGAGGGCCGGAGATCAGGTTGCCACCACCCAGCACTTCCTCCTTGAATGAAAGACCCGAGCGCGACAGCGGCTGACGCTGATGCGGCTGATACGGGCCAGCAACGCTCGGCTCGATGCTGGCTAGGTCAAGCTCGATAAGCTCGTCAAACTCAGGCTCCGGCAGATCATCGCGTCGGTACAGGGCCTGGATGTGCATGTAACTGGAGGCTTGCAGGCACAGCTCGGCACTGCGACCAGTGAGTTGCAAATAATCCAGCGTCTGGTCGTCGAACGGGAAGAACACCACAGTCGCACCGTACTCTGGCGCCATGTTCGATACCGTGCCACGCGCCGCCCAGCTCAGGGTAGTCAGGCCGGGGCCTGTAAATTCGACGAACTTGCCGACCACCGAACGCTTGCGCAGAATCTCGGCGACATGCAACGACAGGTCGGTGGCAGTGACGCCTGGGCGCAAGGTGTTGGTGACACGGAAACCGATCACTTGCGGGAAGTTGATCGGCACCGGCTCGCCGACCATCGCCGCCTGCCCTTCCAGACCACCCACGCCCCAGCCGAGCACGCCGATGGCGTTGATCATTGGCGTATGGCTATCGGTAGCGACCATGTCGTCGGGGTGCAGCAGGGGCTGGCCATCTTCGGTGCGGCTCTCCCACACCACTTTGGCCAGCGCCTCCATGTTCATCTGGTGGATGATGCCGGTGCCCGGCGGGATCACGCCGAAGTTGTCCAGGCTCTTCTGCGCCCACTTGATGAAGCGGTAGCGCTCACTGTTGCGGCGAAAATCGATGTCCAGATTCTTCTCGACCGCACCGGCCTCGGCGTAGCGCTCGACGATAACCGAGTGATCGATGGTCAGCACTGCCGGAATCTGCGGATTCATAGCCGCAGGATCGCCACCCAGCTCGGCAACCACGTCGCGCATGCCGGCGAAGTCTGCCAGTGCCGGCAAACAAGTGGTGTCGTGGAACATCAGGCGATTGGGTTGAAACGGCACTTCACAGTCCGGCCCTTGGCCAATGGCACGGGCCAGCACTGGTTCCAGGGCCTCGGGCGTGCAGCGCGCAACGTTCTCCAGAAGAATGCGGATCGAATAGGGCAAACGCTGCAGCTGGCTCGGGCTTAGCAACTTTTTCAGGTCGACATAGGCAAAATGTTCCTGGTCAATTACCACACTGCTCATCAGGTCGCGGGCTGTCTCGGTCATGCTCGTATCGCTCGGCTTTTTATAGTGTTAACAACGCTGGCTAAAGCAATCAGCCCTATTGATGAACCGATACTAAAAGCAGTCTGCCAAGATGAAAATTGGTCAATTACCACAACAGCGTTCTCCAAAGGAGAACGCTCATCAGTGGCTCTAACTCAACATTTTCAGATGATCAACGAAGGTTCGTAGCGTAGGCGACGCGCCTTCCAACCTCAGCGCCAACAACAGCGTCCGCTTGGCCCAGGGCTCATTCAGCGTCACGGCCTTGATCTTGTGGCTGCGCAAGTATTGGGTGATCACGCTGCGCGGCAAGACCGCAACGCCCAGGCCGTTCGACACCATCCGGCACATGCAGTCGAAGCTACTGATGCGAATGCGCAGCTTCAGGGCCATACCCAGTTTGGTCGCCTCGCTGGTGAGCAGGGTGTGCATCGAGCTTTCCAGATGCGGCCCGACCATTTCATGATCAAGCACTTCCCTGAAACTCACGTCCTTGAGTCTTGCCAGTGGATGACTGGCGGGGACCGCCAAGGTCAGCTCGTCATGCCGGTAAGGATAGGTATCCAGTCCCTGGGTCGAAGTCTGTGCAGCAACGATACCGAGATCTGCACGGCCGTCAGCGACTGCTCGAATTACCGCAGAACCCACTCGCTCCTCGATATCGAACTTGATCGCCGGATACAACAGGGAGAAACCCGCCAGGTCCTGCGGCAAGAACTGTGAGAGCGCCGAGGTGATGGCATGAATACGGATATGGCCCTTGACCCCAGTGGCGTATCCGCTCAGCTCGGTATCAAGCTGGGCCATCGTCTGCTTGATCTGGCGGGCGTAGAACAACAACGATTGTCCGGCCGGGGTCAGATCGACCCCCCTGGCGTTGCGAACCAGCAGGGCCGATCCGATCTGCGCCTCCAGCTCGGTGATGCGCTTGCTGATCGCCGATACGGCTACATGCTTGATTCGGCTCGCGCGCGTGAGGTTGCGCTCTTGGGCGACCGTAATGAAGAGGTCAAGACTGGTCAGATCGTAGAGCAAAATTGATTCCTCATCATCATCTCACCCGTTTCAGGGCCGAAAACTGCAAGACCATCCAGGGCTGGGCACCCAGAACAAGGCAGAACAAAGCGAATGCCAATGCATTTTAATAGTTAAAGGTGCAAACTTGCGGCTTTACGCATCCAGAATCCGCTTCATTTTGAGCACAGCACTGTCCGGTGTAGTGAGGACTGGCACGCGCGCAAGCTTCGCGCAAGAGGGGGCAGCGGATGTCATGGAGAACTGTGCGAAGCAGATCACATCAACATCGGCGAGCGGCGTTACCAGTTCGCTGATCAGTTGATCATGCTTTTCACTGTCACCAGCATGCAGCGCTTCGATCGCCGCAGGACTGGTGGCATGCTGCAGCAAGACACGCCGACCACGGGCACTGGCGGCCGCCATCAACTCTTCCGACATCGAGTCGATTGCCGGTGGGAAGGTGGCCAAAAGCGCTACTCGATCCCCATGATCCAGGGCTTCTTCGAGCATTGCTTCATTGGGCTTCAAGACGGGGATATCCGCGTCCTTTTTGCAGGCGTCAATCGCTTCACCAAATGCCGAGCATGTAAACAGGATGCCATCAGCGCCTGCTCCGCGTGCATACCGCGCCAACTCAAGGAACCGCTGCTTGAGTGATTCTGTATGCGAACCGGAGCTGCGAAGATCCCGTGACAGCGAGTCTTCAAGCAGGTTGCACAACTCGGCCTCAGGCCAGAGCCGGGCAAAAGCCTCATTGATAGGTGCAACTGCCACAGGCGTGGCGTGAATGAGAAAGATACGTTTGGCCGCCATCATGCTCCCCCCCCGATAGCAGCATTGAGCACAAGTACGCCATCGTCGTCGGCGTACATCTGATCCCCCGCGCCAATGACCTGCCCGGCAATGGTGACGCTCAACCCTACCTGCCCTTCATTGCGCTTGGTGGATTTCGCGGGCGTCACGCCAAGCGCCTTGATCGCGATAGGCAACGTGCGCAGTACCGCTTTGTCCCGCACATAACCGTACACCAATACGCCAGCCCAGCCATTACGCACCAGGTCTTCAGCGATGTGATCACCAAACAACGCGCAGCGATCACTGCCCCCACCATCGACCACCAGCACCTTGCCCTCACCAGGCGTGGTGCTTAGCTCCTTGATGCGTGAATTGTCCTCGAAGCATTTGACCGTAACGGCATGCCCTTGGAAATCCGGCTTAGCCCCAAGGTCCTGGAAAATCGGCAAGAGCACCTTCGCACTCGCACCGAACTCGTCACACAGGTCAGTCGTTTTGATAGTCACCGCGGCTCTCCATTGGTCATAGACAAAACAAATGTTGCATATATTGGTTTTACATGCAATAAAATGCAAAGAGTCCGGGCATGGTTACCCGCCACCGGATACAGCATCGATCGGGATGACATTCAATCGCCTCGATCATTGTACTTCGTCGCCCTAACGTACACCCTGTGGCGCTGACGACGAGCCGCTTCATCTACGAACAAAAATGCTTAGGAGAGTGTGATGCGTATTCTGGTTCTTCCCTGCGATGGTATCGGTCCTGAAATCGTCGAGTCCTCGATGTCGGCATTGCATGCCGTCAACAAAAAATTCGACCTCGGCCTGAGCTTCGATTATGACGACGTCGGCTTCGTCAGCCTGGAAAAGTACGGCACCACCCTGCGTGACGAAGTGCTGGAAAAAGCCAAGACCTACGACGGCATCATCCTGGGCACCCAATCCCATGCCGACTACCCGGCGCCGGAAAAGGGCGGCCGCAACGTTTCCGCCGGCTTCCGCATCGGCCTTGATCTGTACGCCAACGTCCGCCCAGCGCGTACACGCTCCTTCATCGAGTCGAACATGAAGCCAGGCAAAAGCATGGACCTGGTGATCATGCGCGAAGCCACCGAAGGCTTCTACCCAGACCGCAACATGTCCCGCGGCTGGGGTGAAGTCATGCCATCGCCGGACATGGCACTGTCGACCCGCAAGATCACTCGCCATTGCAGCGAACGTATTGCCCGCCGCGCCTTCGAGCTGGCCATGAAGCGCAACCGCAAGGTCACCGCCATCCACAAGGCCAACAGCTTCCACATGACCGATGGCCTGTTCCTGGAATGCGTTCGCAACGTTGCCAAGGACTTCCCGGAAGTGCAACTCGACGACCTGCTGGTCGACGCCTCCACTGCCCACCTGGTGCGCAGCCCGGAGCGCTTCGACGTACTGGTTGCCACCAACTTCTATGGCGACATCATCAGCGACCTGGCCAGCGAGCTGTCCGGCAGCCTCGGCCTGGCCGGTTCCACCATGCACAGCGACATCCACTGCTGCGCCCAGGCTCAGCACGGTTCGGCTCCGGACATCGCCGGTCAGGACAAGGCCAACCCGGTTTCGATGATCCTGTCGGTCGCGATGCTGCTGCAGTGGATGGGTGAGCAACACGCCAAACCTGCACTGGGTGTAGCGGGCAAGGCCATGGAGCAAGCAGTCGACGCCGTTCTGGAAGACCCGGCCAAACGCACTGCCGACCTGGGCGGCAAGCTGGGTTGCCGCGCCTTCGGTGAGGCCGTCGCCGCAGTCATAGCTGGCTGATCGACCCGCCTTCCTCCGCAGCAGAAGCTTGCCCGCCTCGTCGCCGACTTGCCCGCCACCTCTCGGGCAAGCTGGCGCGTTCGCGGGCAAGCCCGCTCCCATCAGGAGCATTTCCCCAGCCTCATTGGAGTATCCGGCCTTGAACCAACCTCTACTCGGCTGCATCGCCGATGACTTCACCGGTGGTACCGACCTCGCCAGCATGCTGGTACGCGGTGGCATGCGCACCCTGCAGGTGATCGGTGTGCCTGAAGGCCCGATCGATGCGGACGTCGACGCCGTGGTCATCGCGCTCAAATCTCGCACCCTACCCGCCGCAGAAGCAGTTGAAGAATCTCTGGCTGCTCTCGCCTGGCTCAAGCAGGCCGGCTGCCGCCAGTTTTTCTTCAAGTACTGCTCCACTTTCGACTCCACCGCTGAAGGCAACATTGGCCCGGTAGCCGATGCCTTGCTCAATGCACTGGACAGCCAGTTCGCCTTGGCATGCCCCGCTTTCCCTGAGAACCAACGCACACTGTTCAACGGTTACCTGTTCGTTGGCGACGTACTGCTCAGCGAATCCGGCATGCGCAACCATCCGTTGACACCGATGACCGATGCCAATCTGGTGCGCGTGCTGCAACAGCAAACCTCACGCAAGGTCGGCCTGATCCCGCACTCGGTGGTCAACCAAGGCGCGACCGCTACCCGCCAGGCATTCGCACAAGCCCAAGCAGAGGGCTGTGGCTACACCATCGTCGATGCCACCAGCAACCTGGACCTCAAGGTCATCGGCGAAGCCGCGGCTGACCACGTACTTATCACCGGCGGCTCGGGCGTTGCCCTTGGTCTGCCAGACAATTTCAAGCGCGCCGGGCTGCTGCCTGATGCCTCATCCGCTGCTGAGCTGCCCCACATGGAAGGTCTTTCGGCGGTGCTTTCTGGCAGTTGCTCGATTGCCACCAACGGTCAGGTCGAACAATGGCAGCAAAGCGGCCGCCCGAGCTTCGCCTTTGACCCACTGCGTCTCGCTGACGGCCATGACCAAGTCGCCGAGGCACTGGACTGGGCTCGGCCACTACTGAACCAAGGGCCAGTGTTGATTTATGGCAGCGCCAAACCTGAAGCGGTCAAAGCCGTACAGGAGCGCTTGGGTGTGACTGCCGCTGGCGAAATCGTCGAACGAGCGCTTGCGCAAACCGCCTTGGGCCTGCGAGACCTGGGCGTCAATACCTTCGTGGTGGCTGGCGGCGAAACCTCCGGCGCGGTGGTGAAGGCTTTGGGCGTCGATGCGCTGCGTATTGGCGAAACAATCGATCCGGGGGTGCCATGGACTCTGGGGATGGGCCAACACCCGGTGGCGCTGGCTCTCAAATCCGGTAACTTCGGTACCCGTGATTTCTTCAGCAAAGCTTTGGAGCTGGCGCCATGAACGAGAACAAGGAGCGGGAACAGATCGTCCTGCTGGGCAAGTCCATGTACGACCGCGGCTTGACCCACGGCGGCACTGGCAATATCAGCGTACGCCTGGACGATGGCTGGCTGCTGACACCAACCGGCTCCTCGTTGGGCCGACTGGACCCTGCACGCCTGACCAAGCTCGACTGGGATGGCCGACACATCAGCGGCGACAAGCCGTCCAAAGAGCTCATGCTGCACCTGGCAATGTACCAAGAGCGCCCTACCAGCGGGGCAGTGGTGCATTTGCACTCCACGCACTCGGTGGCGGTCTCGGTGCTCGACGGCCTGGACCCGGATGATCTGCTGCCTGCGATCACGGCCTACTACGCCATGCGCGTCGGCAAACTGCCGCTGGTGCCGTACTACGCGCCGGGCGATCCCGCCCTGGCCGAAGCGGTGCGATCATTCTCCAGCAAGCACCACGCCATGCTTCTTGCGCATCATGGTCCGGTGGTGGCCGGCAGCGACCTGAACGCGGCTGTCGATGCCACCGAGGAGCTCGAGGCGACAGCGCAACTGTTCCTGCTGATTTTCCAGCACAAGTTCAAGACGCTGACACCTGAGCAGATTGCCGAACTGCGTCGTCTCTACCCACTGAAGTGATGATCCCATGCTTGCAAGCCTGAAAACCTGGTGGGCCACACCCCTGGTAGGTATTGTCGGCGCGCTTCTGGCCAGTGCCGCGCACTGGCCACTGCCCTGGATCATCGGCTCGATGCTGGCGGTTATCTTTGTACGCTGCAGCGGGTGGTTGATCGCCGAAATCCCGAACGGACGCAAATCAGGCCAGTGGATGATCGCTACCTCCATCGGCCTGCACTTTACCCAACCCGTGGTACAGGAGATCGCCAGCCACTTCCCCATGATGCTCGCTGCAGCGTTTCTGACCTTGCTGCTGGCCTTGATCGGTATTGCCGTGATGCGTCGCCAGGGCATGGGCCTGACCACTGCCTACTTCGCCTTCATGCCGGCCAACTTTGCGGAAATGATCCAATTGGGCATGCGCTACCGCGCCGATGTCAGCCAGATCGCTGCTGCCCATAGCATTCGCCTGGTGCTGATCGTGCTCAGCGTGCCACCGGCAATGTTTCTGTTGATGCAGCTCAGTCCCGGTGCAGTTCAGCCGAGACCACCCGCCGAGTGGCAGTGGCTCGGACCAATGCTCATCGGTGGCGCGCTGGTGGCGTTGGCCTGGAAGCGCTTGGGTCTGCCCAACCCTTGGATGTTCGGTCCGATGGCCCTGTGTGCCGGCCTGACAGCATCGTTCGACCTGCGAACCGCCCTGCCGGTCGAGCTTAGCCAATACGGCCAGCTGATGATTGGCTGCGCCCTGGGCAGCTTCTTCGATCGAGGGTTTTTCCGCCGCTCACCGCTGTACCTGATCAAGGTGGTGGTCTTCACCTTGACCATGATCGCGAGCACCTTCCTGTTCGCCTGGGGCTTTGGCTGGCTGACAGGTATGCCCGTACTGTCGCTGGCACTCGGCATGATGCCCGGCAGTAGCACCGAAATGTACCTGACCGCCGAAGCGCTACACCTGGGAGCGGGAATGGTCACGGCGATGCAGATCATGCGCTTGATAGTCGTAATGCTGTGCGCCGAGCCACTGCTCAAGTTCTGGCTGGCGCGCCAGGAACGAACTGTCGCATCCCGCCAGCAAGACAACAGTGACTGACGCGTCAGAGCGCAGGCGCCTCGCTCTCAAGCTGCTCGGCGGGTGTCTGCGCCGCGCGACGCAGTTCGAGGATCGGCGACTTACGCGCGAACGAACCGCTGAGATGCCGTTTCATCAAATGCGCGGCCTCCAGGTTATTACCCTCCTCCACCAGCTCCACCATTCGCAAGTGCTCGGCACACTGGGTGTATAGGCGCTTGCGGTCGATCATGGAGCGGTACTCCAGCAGTCGACGCATGTTGTTCAGTTGCTTGAGGATCATCTGATACAACGGATTGCCGGACAGCTTGATCAGCTCTTCATGGAAGCGGATGCCGGACTTGAGCAAGACATCGGCAGGCAGCGTGTCGATGCCGCCGGCAAGCAGGTCCTTTTGCTCCTTCTTCAAGCGCCGCAGCACGTCGAGGTCGTAGTGGAAATCGCTTTCCAGCAGCGCCGCTGGCTCGATCAGCGAACGTACCTTGTAGATCTGCTGCAACGTCTCGGGGGTTTTCGCGACATCCAGAAAGCGCCAACCATAACCGGGCTTGGGCTCGGCCCAGCCGACCTTTGCCGCCCGGTTGAGGATGTCGATGACCTGGAACTTGGTCAGGTCATAGCGCTCGCGCAGATATTTTTCAGTCACCTCGGACGGAATTGCGTCGTTGAGCCAGTCCTCGGACAACTTGTAATACTCGGGCGGCTCTTCTGTGGCGGTGATTTCGTCAAGCGTCTCGGCAGCACCTTCCGGGATGCCGAGCACGAAAAACCCGCGGTTGGGGAACTGCTCCAACACACCTTGCTCGGCCAGCACGGTCAAGGCCTCCCGGGCTGGCGAGCGCGACACGTGAAAATCATCGGCGACTTTCTGCGCACTCAAGTGCGAACCGGTGCTGATATCGCCAAGCTGGATCTTATGCTTGATGTCGAAAACGATTCGCTGAACGAGCGTGCTGGATGCCATAGCTATGAACCAAAAGTCGAAGAAGCCTGGGTGGGCGGCGTCCAATCCTTTGTTTATCGGCGCCAATAAGTGCAAGTATACGCGAAGATGCTGGTACTTCGTCAGACCCGACTCATTCAGCCATCATGCGAAATTGTCGCACCAGCTCGGTCAGCTCGAGGGCAAGCCGCGCCAGCGACTGGCTTGCCGCCGAGGTCTGCAGCGCACCCGCCGAGGTCTGAATCGACAACTTCCGAATGGCCAAGAGGTTGCGGTCGGTACTCCTGGCCACCTGCGCCTGTTCGGATGCAGCACTGCTAATGACCTGGTTGCGCTCGTTCATCTGCTCGCTGCTCGACAGCAGCGTCTGCAGAGCCACACAGGCTGCCTCGGCCAAGGCCAGCGTCTCTTGGGTACGGCTCGTGCTGGCGTGCATGGTGTGAACCGCCATGCTGGTTTCACGCTGCATGGAAGTGATCATGGCTTCGATTTCACGCGTGGACTCCGCTGTCCGATGAGCCAGGCCACGCACTTCGTCGGCGACCACCGCGAACCCGCGGCCCGCCTCCCCCGCCCGGGCGGCCTCGATGGCTGCATTGAGGGCCAGCAGATTGGTCTGTTCGGCGATTGTCCGGATCACATCCAGCACTCGGCCAATGCCCTGTGCCGCTTCGCTCAAACCCTGTACCTGGTCAGCACTGGCAAGCACCTCGCGGATCAGATCATTGAGCGAAAGCAGCGCCTCGTCCATTTTCTGCTTACCGGCGAACGCTGTTTCACGCGACTCATGGGAAAGCCTGGAGGCCAGTGCCGCATTCTGGGCGACATGCTCGGTGGCACTGGTCATCTGGGTCACCGCCGTGGCTGCCTGCTCGATCTCGGCATGCTGCATCTGATTGTCCCGACGCCCCTCGTCGGTAACCGCCGTGAGCTCTTCGGCAGCGGCTGCCAACTGGGTCGACGACCCATCGATTTGCCGGAGCGTCTGTTGCAGGCTCGTCTGCATGTGCTGCAAGGCTAGAATCAGACGGGTCGCCTCATCGTTTCCTGTGGCCAAGATGTCCTGCGTCAGGTCTGCGTTGGCAATTCTCTCAGCGGCCTGCAGGGCATACTTCAAGGGTGCGGTGATACTCCTGGTCAGTAACCAGGCGATCAGTACCGTGCAAATGAATACGAGCACCAGGACCAGGGCAACGCCCTTGAGCGCACTGGCATAGGCGGCTTCGGACCTCTGACTGGCCTGCTGGGCGCCGGCATCCGCTTGCTCGATCAGCGCATCGAACTGGCGGGTCATTTCGTCGTAGGCATCACGTACCGACATCAGGTACGCACGCGCCCCTTCCTTGTCGCCCGTGCGCGACACCGCCAGCAAGGCGTCATGATGTTTGGCATACCCATCAAGGCTATGGACGAACGCTTGCAACTCCCGACGCTCTTGCTCGGTCTGCAGTAACTGCGCATAGCGCTGCATCTGCTCGCGAACCTGCCGCAAGCGGCCTGCCGTGCGTTCTTCGTAGGTTTGCATCTGCTCCGGACTGACCGAAAGAATGTGTTGCATCGAACCCATGCGGTAACGGTTGAGGGCCGCATTGGCAGTGCCCAAGGCACGCACCCGCTGCAGCCAGTTATCCTTGATGTCGAGCGCTTCAGCCTGCACCTCATGGATTTGCTGCAGCGCAAACACACCGAGTAAGGCGCTCAGCAGAGCGAGACAGGCAAACCCCAAGGCAGCCCGTGGCCCCACCGCAATCAATCTGATGTTCATAAGCCAGGTATTCCTTTGTTCCCGGAACGGGTATCGCCGCGATGGCTCGCGCCGATACCAGGCCTGCTCGCAAGCCTGGTATCGATCAACCAGCCCTGAGAGGGGTCAGAACAGCTCGAGTGGGTACTCGACAATTACCCGCACTTCGTCCACATCACCTTCTGCCTGGGCCTCGTTGGCCCTGTGGGTGGTGTGTCGCAGTCGCAGCGAGAGGTCCTTGGCAGCACCCGACTGAACGACGTAGCGCAAATCGAAGTTGCGCTCCCAGTGCTTGCCGTCCTCGCCTTGCAGCCCGGCATATCCTCCCAGCGGATCAGCCTTGCTGCCATCGATGTGGTCACCTTTGAGGTAGCGCGCAGAGAACTTCAGACCTGGCACACCGTAGCTGGCGAAATCGAGGTCGTAACGCACCTGCCAAGACCGCTCGTTGGCACCGTTGAAGTCCGAGTAGTTGACCGAGTTGGCGAGAAAGATCGAATCACCCCCGACGAAGTCGAACGGTGTGTTGCCATCGACATGCTGATGGGCGAGTGTCAGCTTGTGGGCACCGAAGGTGTAACCCAGTGCAAGGCTGTAGGTGGTGTTGTCGATCTCACCCTGCAGCGCTTTGCCCGTGTCGCGGGTTTTGTAGAGGTTCGCATCAAAATCAAGCGCTTGAGTGTCGGTCAACGGCAACGTGTAATTCAGGTTGCCGTAATATTGATGCCAGGTCTCCTCGAAATCCGACGCGTACAAGCTGGCGCTGAGCTGTTTGCTCAGAGCGTAGGTGCCCCCGACAAAGTCGATGGATCGCCCGATGCGCCCTTCCCCGTAATTGAGGTAGAGATCCTCGTCCTGATTGCTCGAATTACGTAGCTTGTAGGCGGTGAAATGACCGGCCTGCAAGTCCAGGTCCTCGATCTCCTTGCTCTGCAGCAACAGGCCTGTTGCGGTTTCAGGCAACAGCCGCGAATCGCCGGTCGCGAACACCGGTGCCTCCGTGCGCATGTTGCCGTAGCGCAACTCGGTGTTCGATACACGCACTTTTACAGCAGCACCCGCACTGGAATAGTCATCCTCCGGCCGGTCATCACTGTCCACCGGCAGAAGCCCGGCTCCGGAGCGTCCTCTCCCACTGTCCAGCTTCAAGCCCTGCAGACCGAAGGCATCCACACCGAAGCCAACGCTTCCTTGAGTGAAGCCCGACTCATAGAACGCCATGATGCCGTGCGCCCACTCCTCCCGATAACTCTGATCTCCCGGCGCTGCATCACGGAAATCGCGATTGAAGTAGAAATTGCGGTTGAGCAGGCGAAGGCTGCTGCCCTCCACGAAACCCTCTGACTCCGACTGTTCCGAAGCCTGCGCCATGGCACAGGCGAGCGAGACGGCCAGCGCGGTAACACCCTGGGTCACTACATGCATCTTCAAATTTTCCTGGTTTAGAAATTGGTGCCCATGCCTGCCATTGCCGGGCTTTCTTGTTGTGAATCTAAACAAGCCATACGCCATACAGGCGCAACATCGACATGGTGGAGACGCCGGCAGGCAGTGCCGGAAACGAATGCTCGGCCAAGGGATGCTGACCAAAAATAACATTGCATTTGCAAGTGTCAATATGCGAATCTTTCTTCGACAGGCAATCCGCTCGAACGGAGCTATGAAGAGCTGCTTAGCGCTCGATTATTTTTGAAAAAATCTCAGCCTGCGGTGTCAAGACGAGTACCGAAGAGCGGACTATCCGACTGATACAATTGCCTTTTTAAACTCATAAGTACGTTTTCAAGGAAGCTGAGCCATGCAGCGAAGAACAAAAATAGTTGCAACCCTCGGGCCCGCCACCGAATCGCCAGAAGCGATCGAGGGGCTCGTCAAAGCCGGGGTTGATGTCGTCAGGCTGAATTTCTCGCATGGCTCGGCTGACGAGCACTTGGCCAGGGCGCAGCGGGTACGCGAAATGGCACGCAAGCATGGCCGGTTCGTGGCGATCCTGGCTGACCTGCAAGGCCCGAAGATCCGTATCGCCCGTTTTGCCGAAGGCAAGGTTTCAGTCCAGAAGGGCCAACGCTTCATCCTCGACGCGAAAATGGACAAGCACGCCGGGACCGCCGAAGCCGTCGGTATCGACTATGAAGCTCTGATCAACGACAGCAATACTGGCGATATCCTGCTGCTCGACGACGGGCGAATTGAATTGCAGGTCCTGGAAGCCCACCCCCATCACTTGGTCTGCGAAGTGTTGATCGGCGGCCCGCTGTCCAACAACAAAGGGATCAACCGCAAGGGCGGTGGCCTGTCGGCCTCTGCGCTGACCGAGAAAGACCGCGAGGACATTCGCACTGCAGCCCGGATGCAGGTTGATTACCTGGCGGTGTCATTCCCTCGTGATGCCGCAGACATGCACCTTGCTCGCAACCTGTTGCAGGAAGCTGGCGGGGAAGCCGGTTTGATCGCCAAGATCGAGCGTGCCGAAACGGTCGCTGATCGTCAGGTGCTGGATGCGATCATCGAAGCCTCCGAAGGGGTGATGGTTGCCCGTGGCGACCTCGGCGTGGAAATCGGGGATGCCGAACTGGTGGCAGTGCAAAAGCTGATCATCGACCGCGCTCGCTCACTGAATCGGGTCGTGATTACTGCGACCCAGATGATGGAGTCGATGATTACCCAATCCATGCCCACCCGCGCCGAGGTCTTCGACGTGGCTAACGCCGTCCTCGACGGCACCGATGCGGTGATGCTGTCGGCCGAAACGGCTGCGGGCGCTTACCCGGTACAGACGGTCGAGGCCATGGTCCGCATCATCGCCGGGGCCGAACGTCACCCACAGGCGCAACGTTCCAAGCACCGCATGGATGAGGTGTTCCAGCGCATCGACGAAACCATTGCACTGTCAGCGATGTACGCCGCCAACCACCTGCATGGCGTCAAAGCCATCATCAGCCTGACCGAAAGCGGCGACACGCCGCGCCTGATGTCGCGCATTCGCTCGCACCTGCCGATCTACGCCTGCTCCGACAACCCGCGCACGCAGACTCGTGTCGCCCTTTTCCGTGGCGTACAGACGCTGCCATTCAGCACCGAAGACATGTCGTTCGCCCAGGTAAACCAGCGAGCCGTCGCGGCCTTGGTTGAGCGCGGCGTGCTGCAGGTGGGTGACCATGTGCTGATCACCCAGGGCGATTACGCCCACGCCCAGGGTGGCACCAACACACTGCGCGTGCTGCGCGTCGGCGACGACATTCGCTGAGTCCATGGAGGCCCCAAGATGACCCAGACAAAATCAGCCAGCGCAGACTGCCAACCGATGCCGGGCGACTGGCCCCGCGACTTCGATGTCCGCGAGGAATATGCGGAGCAACAGGAACTGCTCGACACTGCCGCCCTACATGAGACTACAGCCGTGACAGACAACACCGCTAGCATCGCCCAGATCATCGCCCGCGAAATCCTTGATTCGCGTGGCAATCCCACGGTAGAAGCGCAGGTCACGCTGGTCGGTGGCCAACGCGGTATCGCGAGCGTACCGTCAGGTGCTTCGACCGGCAGCCGGGAAGCGCTTGAGCTGCGTGATGGTGGCAAGCGATATCACGGCAAAGGCGTGCTGAACGCGGTCGGGCACATCAACCTGACAATCGCTGCCCACCTGCGCGGCATGGATGCCAGCAATCAGCGCGCCATCGACCAGGCGCTGATCGACCTGGACAGTACCGAGAACAAGGGCAAGCTTGGGGCCAATGCCATTCTGGCGGTCTCCCTGGCCACCGCCAAAGCTGCTGCGCAGTTCAATGGCCAGGAGCTGTACGAGTACTTCGCCGCGTTACACGGCACCCCCGGCCAGTTCAGCATGCCAGTGCCCATGATGAACATCATCAACGGTGGCGAACACGCCGACAATAATGTCGACATTCAGGAGTTCATGATTCAGCCGATTGGCGCCAAGAGCTTCCGAGAAGCACTGCGCATGGGCGCCGAAGTGTTCCATACCCTGAAGAAAGTCCTGTCCGCGCGCGGTCTGAATACCGCGGTGGGCGACGAGGGCGGTTTCGCGCCATCGCTGGACTCCAATGAACAAGCCTTGGTGGTGATCCAGGAGGCCATTGAGCGAGCCGGCTATCAGGTTGGCGTCGATATCAGCATGGCGTTGGATTGTGCGGCCTCCGAGTTCTTCGAAAGCGGAGAGTACGTACTGGCCGGGGAGAACAAACGCTTCTCCAGCGCCGCCTTCACCGACTACCTGAGCCAGTTGCGCGACCGGTACCCGATACTGTCCATCGAAGACGGCATGGACGAAAGCGACTGGCATGGCTGGGCGCTGCTGACCCAGGCGCTGGGCAAGCGCACGCAGCTGGTCGGTGATGACCTGTTCGTCACCAACCCATCGATCCTGCGCGAGGGTATCCACCAGGGTGTCGGCAACGCCATCCTGATCAAGTACAACCAGATCGGCACCCTCAGCGAAACCCTCGATGCCATTCGCCTCGCCCAGCAGGCCGGCTACAACGCGGTTATTTCTCACCGCTCCGGTGAAACTGAAGACACCACCATCGCCGACCTTGCGGTAGGCACCCGTGCCGGGCAGATCAAGACCGGCTCGCTGTGCCGTTCCGACCGTGTAGGCAAATACAACCGGCTGCTACGCATCGAAGAAGCCCTGGCAGATGAGGCTCCTTATTGCGCCGCAGCGCTGCGCGCAGAGCGTGGCTGACGCAGGAGATCGCAGATGAACGAAAAACTTGTAATCGCCAACTGGAAGATGCACGGCACCCGTGCTGCCAATGCTGAGTTGATCAGCGGACTATTGCCTGAACTGCAGGGGCTCGAGGGTGTGCAAATCGCCATTTGCCCTCCGCTACCTTATCTGGACCAAATTTCCGACCTGCTGGGTGACACCTCTGTCGCCCTCGGTGCACAGAACCTCAGCGAACGTACTCAGGGCGCCTTCACCGGGGAAGTCAGCGGAGAAATGCTCGCAGACCTTGGTTGCAACTATGCATTGGTTGGCCACTCCGAGCGCCGCAGCCTGTATGGCGAAACCGATGCACTGGTTGCCATGAAATTCGAAGCGGCGCTGCGCGCGAACCTGGTCCCGGTGCTATGCCTGGGCGAGACCATCCACCAGCGCCGTGCCGGCAACACCAATGCAGTGATTGGCGCGCAGCTGCGCACCGTCCTCCACCAGGTGGGCATCACACAGCTGGCACGGGGCGTCATCGCTTACGAGCCGGTCTGGGCAATCGGCACGGGCGAGACCGCAACACCAGCCGAGGCCCAGGCGGTCCATCGCTACATCCGTCAACTGCTGGCCGAGCAAGACCCCGTGGCCGCCGCTGCCATCCTCCTGCTCTATGGCGGCAGCGTGAAAGCCGATAACGCCGAGCAGCTGTTCGCACAAGCGGATATCGATGGCGGCCTGATCGGTGGCGCTTCGTTGGATCCCGCAGCTTTCGGCGCGATTTGCAAAGCAGCCCAGGCCTGACATCCCTCGCGCAAAGTGCGCCTCAGACAAAAACATAAAAAGGTAGAAGCATGAATCCGATTTCCCCTCTCGACACCCTCTTCCCCACCACCGACCAAGTACCCGAAGCTTATCGGCTTGGCGAGCCGATCGAGCAGCGCGAGTACCTGGTGGATGGCCAACTGCGTCACTGGGGCGGACCGGTAGTGACCGTACGCAGTCCGGTCTACCTGGCGGACACTGGCGAAGATCGCCAGGTGGTACTGGGCAGCGCACCCTTGTTGGACGCAGACACCGCACTGGTCGCGCTGGATGCGGCGGTCAAGGCCTACGACAACGGCCAGGGCGCTTGGCCGACCATGCGCGTGGCCGAGCGCATCCAGCATGTCGAAACCTTCCTCGCCAGCATGCGCAAACAGCGCGAGGCGGTGGTCAAGCTGCTGATGTGGGAAATCGGCAAGAACCTCAAGGACTCCGAAAAAGAGTTCGACCGTACCTGCGATTACATCGTCGACACCGTCAACGCCCTGAAGGACCTCGACCGCCGCTCCAGCCGCTTCGAACTGGAGCAGGGCACCCTGGGTCAGATTCGCCGCGTGCCGCTGGGCGTCACCCTGTGCATGGGCCCTTACAACTACCCACTGAACGAAACGTTCACCACGCTGATCCCGGCATTGATCATGGGCAACACCGTGGTCTTCAAACCGGCCAAATTCGGTGTGCTGCTGATCCGCCCGCTGCTCGAGGCGTTCCGCGACAGCTTCCCGGCCGGCGTAATCAATGTGATCTACGGCAGCGGCCGGGAAACGGTCAGCGCCCTGATGGCCAGCGGCAAGATCGACGTCTTCGCTTTCATCGGCACCCACAAGGCAGCCAGCGACCTGAAAAAGCTGCACCCGCGCCCGCACCGCCTGCGCGCCGCCTTGGGGCTGGATGCGAAGAACCCAGGCATCGTGCTGCCTCAGGTCGACCTGGACAATGCCGTGGAAGAAGCGGTCACCGGCGCACTGTCGTTCAACGGTCAGCGCTGCACGGCGTTGAAGATCCTGTTCGTGCACGAAGACGTGGTTGACGCCTTCCTGGAAAAATTCAATCAGAAGGTTGCCGCCCTCAAGCCAGGCATGCCCTGGGAGCCAGGCGTAGCCCTGACCCCACTGCCCGAGCCGGGCAAGACCGACTATCTGGCAACCCTGGTCGCCGATGCCGAAACCAAGGGGGCCAAGGTCGTCAATGCCGGCGGCGGCGCGATCCGCGGTTCGTTCTTCTACCCGGCGGTGCTCTACCCGGTCAGCGCCGACATGCGCGTCTACCACGAAGAGCAGTTCGGCCCCATCGTACCGGTGGTTCCGTACCGTGACCTGGATAAAGTGATCGACTACGTGCTCGACTCGGACTACGGCCAGCAGTTGAGCATCTTCGGCAACGACAGTGCCGAAGTCGGGCGCCTGGTGGACGCTTTCGCTAACCAGGTCGGCCGAATCAACATCAACGCCCAGTGCCAGCGCGGCCCGGACAGCTACCCCTTCAACGGTCGCAAGAACAGTGCCGAAGGTACTCTGTCGGTGCATGACGCCTTGCGCGTCTTCTCCATCCGCACGCTGGTCGCCACCAAGTTCCAGGGGGCCAACAAGGAGCTGATCAGCAAGATTATCGGCAACCGCGAGTCGACCTTCCTCACCACCGACTACATCTTCTGAGGGCTTGGCGATGAGCACCCGTGCACTGATCATCCTTGACGGCATCGGCTTGCGCGAGGCGCGTGAGTCCAATGCCCTGGCCGCCGCCTGCACACCTAATTTGGATGCGCTGCTGGCGCACTACCCCAACAGCCAGGTCGCCACCAGCGGCCTGGCCGTGGGGCTACCCGAGGGCCAGATGGGCAATTCCGAAGTCGGGCACATGAACCTGGGCGCTGGCCGCGTGGTGTACCAGAGTCTGACTCGCATCGACAAGGCCATCGCCGATGGCGAATTCGCTCGCAATCCGGCGTTGCTGGAGCTGGTCGAGCAGGCCCGCCAGCGCGGTGGCGCCGTTCACCTTATGGGCCTGCTATCGCCCGGCGGCGTGCACAGCCACATCGATCAGATTTTGGCTACCTGCAAAGTCCTGGTGGGACTGGGCGTCAAGCGGTTCTTCGTGCATGCGCAGCTCGACGGACGGGATACACCACCCAAGTGCGCAGCTGAGTCCATCCAGGCGCTGGAGGGGGTGCTGGCCGAACTGGGGCATGGCCGTATTGCCACTGTGGTAGGCCGCTACTTCGCGCTGGACCGGGATAACCGTTGGGCAAGAGTGGAAAAAGCCTACCGTGCCATGGTGCAGGGTCAAGCCGAGTACCACGCGGAGTCAGCGGGCGCCGCACTGGCCCAGGCCTATGCGCGGGATGAAAGCGACGAATTCGTCAGTGCGACCATCATCGGTGAGCCGGCGGTGGTTCAGCCCGAGGATGCCCTGCTGTTCATGAATTTCCGCCCGGACCGTGCTCGCCAGTTGAGCCAGGCACTGATCGCGACCGATTTCAGTGGCTTCGAGCGCCCCCGGGTAATGCCGGCAAGGCAGTTGCTGACCCTCACCCGATATGCCGAAGACCTTCCCTGCCCTTGCGCGTTCGCACCGGAAGAGATCGCCAACAGCCTGGGCGAGCATCTGGCCGGCCTGGGCAAACGCCAACTCCGGATCGCCGAAACCGAGAAATATGCCCATGTGACATTTTTCTTCAACGGCGGGCGCGAGCAGCCCTTCCCTGGCGAAGAACGGATCCTGATCCCCTCGCCTGCAGTCGCCTCGTATGACCTGCAGCCCCAAATGAGTGCACCCGAGCTGACCGAGCGACTGGTCGATGCCATCGAAAGTCAGCGTTTCGACCTGGTGGTCTGCAATTACGCCAATGGCGACATGGTCGGTCACACCGGTTCATTCGACGCCGCCGTCAGAGCCGTTGAAGCGCTGGATGCCTGCTTGGCTCAGGTGGTGGAGGCCATTCTCAAGGTCAATGGCCAGTGTCTGATCACCGCCGACCACGGCAATGTCGAACAGATGATGGACCCTGATTCCGGTCAGGCCCACACCTCGCACACCTTGAACCCGGTACCACTGATCCTGGTGGGCCGAGACACCCGCAACACCCGTTTGGCGAATGGGCGGCTATGCGACATCGCCCCTACCCTCTTGCAGATGATGGACCTCCCGAAACCCGAACAGATGGAGGGTCGATCACTGCTCGCTGACTGATCGGTCGACAGGGACCATCAGGTCATGGATGAACATGGAGTGGTTTGGTCACCCTGCCATGCCATCGATGACGTGCTCCACGGTGACGCTACTGCGCATCTTTGAGGCGGTCCCCCAACGGGTCCGCCTTCTTTTTATCCTCCTGCCCGCACCGCCGGGCTCCAACATTGACAGGTATACGATATGGAATGGCTTACCAGCCCAGAGATTTGGGTCGCCTTCTTGACACTGACAGCCCTCGAGATCGTTCTGGGCATCGATAACATCATCATGATCGCAATCCTGGTCGGGCGCATGCCGCCGCATATGCGTGCGCGCACCCGCTTCTTCGGCCTGGCGCTGGCGATGGTCACCCGCATCATGCTGCTGCTGTCGATCACCTGGATCATGGGACTTACCCGTGACCTGTTCCAGGTGTTCGGTCAGGGCATCTCCGGCCGCGACCTGATTCTGTTCTTTGGCGGGCTGTTCCTGCTGTACAAGAGCAGCACGGAAATGTTCCAGAGCCTGGAGGGCGATGAAGAGCAAGCGGCCGAGTCCGCTGGCATTGGCCGCGGGTTCATCGGTACGATCATTCAAATCGCGATCATCGACATCGTGTTTTCGCTGGACTCGGTCATCACTGCCGTGGGCATGGTATCGAACGTACCGGTGATGATGGCTGCGATCATTGTCGCAGTCATGGTGATGATGCTTGCTGCAGGGGCCATCAGCGCTTTCATCGAGCGTCACCCTAGCCTAAAAATGCTGGCACTGGCGTTCCTGGTTGTAGTAGGTACAGTGCTGATCGCAGAGTCGTTCGATGTGCATGTACCCAAGGCCTATGTGTATTTCGCCATGGCATTCTCGCTGGCCGTGGAGGCGCTGAACATACGCATGCGCACCAGCCGTACCAAGGCTGAAGCCATCAATGACGCCGGTGAGCCGGCAAAAGCCGACTGAAGTAAGGCCTGACAATCTGAAGCAAAAGGGGCTGCTGTTGCAGCCCTTTTTTATTGCGTTATTGAGTACCTCGGCATTAGCTCATGGTCACTGGTACAGGCGACTAAGTGAACCCAATGCCCAGCACCGTGGCAACCCTTGGAGCTAGACGCCACAGCTCAGCCGTTGCGGCGCACGGTTTACTCGGATGGTTTCAAGAGTTTCACCCAGTACGACTGGGATTCACCTGCGGCCACGCTCGCACATGCTCCACCGCCGCCCGTGGTATGGCGCTCCTTCCCGACTTCAAGTAGGCCCAAGCGGCGGCTGAGGTGGACTCACCAAGATCAATGATCAGCAGGAGGGATGGTGAAAACACAATCAGCGCACTGGGTGCGCTGATTGGGAAAAGCGGAGCTTACTGAGTCAATGGACGTGCCGACCTGGGCAAACGCTGGTCAACCCGCGCTCCACGGGAACAGCCCAAAGGCCATGGCCACGAACATGATAACCATGCACAAGGCAAACGCCCACTTGAGGGTGTATTTCTGGTGGTCGCTGAACTCCACACCGGCCAGACCGCACAGCAAGTAGGTCGAAGCGACCAATGGGCTGAGCAGGTGAATTGGCTGTCCTACCAGTGACGCCCGGCCAATCTCGGCGTGGGTAATACCGTAAACCTCAGCCGCTTTGGCCAGAACAGGGAGCACACCGTAGTAGAAGGCGTCATTGGACATGAAGAACGTGCCAGGGATGCTCGCCAAGGCGGTAATTGGCGCCATGTACGGACCCCAGGTTTCCGGCAACAAGCTCAGGAAACTCTTGGACATTGCGTCGACCATGCCGGTGCCCGAAAGAATCCCGGCGAGGATACCGGCAGCCAGGAAGATCGCGATCTGGTTCAAGGCGGTCGGCGCATGGGTCGAAATGCGGCGCCGCTGGTCATTGATGTGCGGGTAGTTGATAACCAGTGCAATCGAGAACGCGACCATGAAAAGAATGGCCAGCGGCAGGATTTCCAGCACCAAACCGGTCATCAAAGCGACGGTCAGTGCTGCGTTGAGCCAGAACATCTTAGGCCGGCGCAACTCGGCGTTCTCTTCCGACAGCGCCGGCGTCGCCTCATTGTCCGCATCATCGAAAACCGTCGCCGCAGCCCCTAGGGATTGAGGCAGACGGCCGAGGCGTTGACGCTCCCGAGTACCAATGAACCAGGCCAACAGCAGCACGCCCAGGAAACTGATGATCATGGTGGGGATCAACGGCAAGAACAACTCCGAGGTTTCCACCTGCAGCGATGCCGCGGCCCGCGCCAGTGGCCCGCCCCAAGGCAACAAGTTGGTCACGCTTGCGGCCAGAATCACCACGCAGGTCAGCGCCAGCGGGTCCAGGCGCATGCGTTTGAACAGCGGCAGCATGGCCGTGACCGTGATCATGTAGGTGGTCGAACCGTCGCCATCCAGCGACACCAGCCCAGCCAACAGCGCGGCAAACACCACCGCCTTCATTGGGTCGCCACCGATCAGCTTAATGAACTTCTTGATGATCGGGTCGAACAGTCCGGTGTCGAACATTACACCGAAGTAGAGGATGGCGAACATGACCATGATCGCGGTCGGCGCTACCTTGCGCAGACCCTCGATCATCATGTCCCCCATGTCCGGACCAAAGCCGCCAATCAATGCGAAAATGATCGGCACCGTGGTCATCGCGACCAGTGGTGAAAGCCGCTTGGTCATGATCAGGGCCATGAAGGTCACGATCATGCCATATCCGAGAAATGACAGCATTTGTATCACCTTGACTTAAAGTACAATTATTGTTGTGAGTCAGCGCCTTATAAGGCGCATCAAGGTTGCCGACGTTGACCGTCAGCTCATGTGCAAGCCGCCGTTGACGGAGAAATCTGCACCATTGGCGTAGCCGGACTCTTCCGAGGCCAGCCAGCCGCAGATGGCTGCAATCTCCTCAGGGGTCCCCAAGCGCCGGGCCGGAATATCGTGGATCAAGCGGTCCATCATCGAAGTGCTGGTGACAGACTTGAGTTTAGGCGTGGAAATGAAGCCTGGTGATACGGTGTTGACCGTGACGCCGCGGGCGGCTACTTCGCGAGCGAGCGCGCGGGTAAATCCGCGGATTGCTGACTTGGCAGTGGAGTAGTTCACCTGGCCTACCTGACCGAGTTGGGCATTGACCGAGGAGATATTGATCACCCGGCCCCACCCTCGCGAGACCATGTCATCAATCACTTGCTTGGTAACGTTGAACAGCGAGTTGAGATTGGTATCGATCACTGTCGTCCAGTCGCCTGGCTGCATGTCGCGAAAAACGACATTACAGGCTGTACCTGCGTTATTGACGAGCACATCGATGGGGCCAATGTCTTTCTTGATGCGGTCGAAAGTGACCTGGCAGGAGTCCCAGTCGGCGACGTTGCCCTCAGAGGCAATGAAATTGAACCCTTTACGCTCTTGCTCAGCGAGCCATTGCGCTTTGTGCGGCGAGGCCGGGCCACACCCCACGACTACGGTGAAACCGTCTCGGTAGAGCCGCTGGCAGATGGCAGTACCCAAACCACCCATGCCGGCGGTGACATATGCGATTCGTTTGGACATAGACGTTACTCCTTTTGTGTTTTTGTAGGGAGCAGCAACAACAGAGGTGCGTAGACCGGCCTGATATTGGACTTCATAACCAAGGAATACAATCCTAATTCCAGGTATAGCTTGTCCATTGATCGCTACGAGGAATGTACGCACCCGGTGGAGGACCAACGCCACTGTGCCTCTGCATTTTAGCAAATGCAAGTGCAATTTTTCGAGAGCGCATCTGGGTACCGTCGTATGTCACGCAGAATCCAATGGGGATGCGATATAGTGCCCTTTACTACCACCAGCCTTGCCGATTTAGCTGGATTAAGACATTGACGACCGCTACCTCCCCGATCCGAAAGGACCTGGCCAACCAATTGGCCCCCAAAATCCTCGACATGGCGCGCGCGCGCTCCATGCGCGCCGGTGACCCCCTTAGAGAAGAGGCCTTCGCCAAAGAATTGGGGGTTTCGCGCTCCCCCATACGGCGCGGCTTTGCGCTGCTCGAGGAGCTGGGGCTCGCCGTCAAGGAGCCAAACCGCGGCTTCTTCCTGACCTGTGATGCTCGCAGTGTCGACGCAGGAAAGTTGCCACTGGAGGTCGACCCATTCGAGGATTTTTACCTGCGGGTAGTCGATGATGTGCTGACCGGCGACATCGGCGCCTCATTCTTCGAGGCAGAGCTGATGCGCAAGTACGCCGTACCACGCGGGCAGATCATCAAGGTGCTGAACCGCCTGGCCCGTGAAGGTATGGTCGAGCGCAATCCTGGCCAGGGCTGGAGCACCAACGCGTTTTTGCATGATTCCGAAGCGCATATCCAAAGTTACCGTTTTCGCATGGCCGTTGAACCCGCAGCGCTGCTCGAGCCAGGGTACGTAGTGGACAAAGCCGCCTTCGCCAAGGCGCGCAAGACTCAGGAAGCATTGCTGGCCGGTGATATCTTCACCCTTTCCCGCTCGCAACTGTTTCAGATTGGCGCCCAGTTACATGAGCTGATCGTGCGCTGTTCGGGCAACCCGTTCTTCCTGGAGTCTATCCGCAGACAGAATCAGTTGCGCCGCTTCATGGCCTACAAAGCCAACGTGGACAGGCCACGCT
>NZ_QEQQ01000025.1 GCF_003097235.1 Pseudomonas sp. CC120222-01a
CCGTTTGCCGGGCAGCATGATGTCCATGTGGTTAACGACGTCCCACGCCGACATTCGGCGGAACAGCGCCATGCCGATGATGCACCACACCAGGCTTTCAAGCGGGAGGCGGCGCTTGCGGATGGTCGAGACACCTGCGGCTTCAAAAGCCTGCTTCACAATGTCCGGATCAAGCAAAGCACCTAGTCCTTCAAGGGCATTTGGCCTTGAGGCCATTTCGTGAGTGAGGGACAGTGCTTTTGCTAGGCGCATAAAAAATCCGATGCTCGTTTCCAAGCATCGGATTTTGCGGCCTACGGGCTAAAGCTTAAAGTGTCAGTCTTAACTGACTGGCATTAGCCTTCGGGCTGCTTTTTTGCTTTCTGAAACCTGTGAAAAGTGACGGATATGACCAGCCGAGACCAGGAAATCCAGCGCCGCACCGAGCTGTCGGTGACTCGCGTGACCAAAGCGGTGTTCCCCAACACCACCAACCATCACAACACCCTGTTCGGCGGCACCGCGCTGGCCTGGATGGACGAAGTGTCGTTCATTGCCGCCACGCGTTTCTGCCGGCTGCCCTTGGTGACCGTGTCCACCGACCGCATCGACTTCAAGCACCCGATCCCGGCGGGCTCGATCGTCGAACTGGTGGGTACGGTGGTCAAGGTCGGCAACACCAGCCTGCAGGTGCAGGTGGATGTGTTCGTCGAGAACATGTACCTGGATGGCCGCGAGCGGGCGATCCACGGGATATTCAGCTTTGTCGCCATCGACGAGGACAAGCGCCCGGTGCCGGTACTGCCCGGCAACTGAGCCTCACGGGTCAGCCAGCGCCTTGTCGGTTGCTGCCTGCGGCGTTTGCGGCTCCGGGTCGATCAGCGACACCAGCGTCCAGCCTGCCTGTGGCGTGAGCGCGGCGTCCGGGCAGGCAACATGCACCCAGCCGTGGGGATCGCGGGCGAACAGCAAGGTCGCACGGTCGCCATGCAGCGCCAGATACTGCTGCCAGCCGAAGGCTTCGGTGAGCGTGGTGCTGAACAGTTCGCCCCCCGCGAGCAGGCGGTTGGCCAGTTGCAGGTAGGTCATGGGGCTTGAACCGAGCAACTGCCCCCGGTGTTCTTCGCTGGCCCGATGCTTGTCACTGCGCCGGTTCTCCAGCCCGCTGGCCAGCACGAACAGCTGCTTGTGGCCGAAGTCATGGCGGAACCGTGCACACGCCAGTGCGTTGAGTTCGCCAGCCGGCGACAGCCCCAGAAGGTGGCCGAGGCCCACCAGGTCCAGATGCGCGTCGGCGTGCTGCGAGGCCGGGTTGCCAAAGTAGGTTGGCAGGCCATCCATGCGCGCCGCCCGTATGTTTTCCCAGCTTGAATCGGTCAGCAGGACGCGGCAGCCGAGCTGTTGCAAGGCTTTGGCCAGCGTGCGCGCTGGCGGGTTGGCGCCCACCAGCAGAAAGCCGCTGGGCGCGGGCTCTGCAACCTTGAGCAGCCGCGCCAGTGGGCGGGCAGTAGCGCTCTGCAGTACGACCGTACCGATGATCACGGCGAAGGTCAGCGGCACCAGCAACAAGGCCGAAGAGTGACCTGCCTGGTCCAGGCGGATGGCAAACACGGCCGAAACCGCAGCGGCGACGATGCCGCGAGGTGCTATCCAGGCCAGCAGGGCGCGCTCGCGCCAGTTCAGCGCCGACCCGGCAGTGGACACCAGCACATTCAGCGGTCTGGCCAGCAACTGGATCACCAACAGCAAGGCGAGCACCGCCGGGCCCAGGGACAACAGGGCATGCAGGTCGAGGCGGGCGGCGAGCAGGATGAACAGCCCGGAAATCAGCAGGACGCTGAGGTTTTCCTTGAAGTGCAGGATCTGCCGTACATCGACCCCGCGCATGTTGGCCAGCCACATGCCCATCACCGTCACCGCCAGCAGGCCGGACTCGTGGACGATCAGGTTGGCAGCTATGAAGATGCCCAGCACCGCAGCCAGGGACGCCAGGTTGTGCAGGTATTCCGGGAGCCACTGCTCGCGCATCACCTGCCCCAACAGCCAGCCACCGGCTGCACCCAGGGCGCTGCCGCAGAGGATCACCGCGGCGAAGGTGATCAGGCTCTGGCTCAGGCCGTCGCCGCTGGCGATGATGAAGCTGTAGACCACCACGGCCAGCAGTGCGCCGATCGGGTCGATGACGATGCCTTCCCAGCGCAGGATGTTGGCGATCGTCGCGTTCGGCCGTACCACGCGCAGCATGGGCACGATCACCGTGGGCCCGGTCACCAGGGTCAGGGCACCGAACAGGATCGCCAGGGGCCATTCGAACGCCAGCAGCCAGTGGGTGGCCAAGGCGATCACCAGCCAGGTGGTCAACGCCCCAAGCGTGACCAGGCGATGCACCACGCTGCCGATCTCCCGCCACTGCGAGATATGCAGTGTCAGGCTGCCCTCGAACAGGATCAGTGCCACGGCCAGCGATACCAGGGGCATCAGCAGCGGGCCGAACAGCGCTTCAGGCGACAGCCAGCCCAGCACGGGGCCAGCGACGATCCCGCACAGCAGCAGGAACAGGATGGCGGGCAGTTTCAGGCGCCACGCCAGCCACTGGCAGGCCAGCGCAGCCGCGCCGATGCCGCCCACGCTCAGAAGGATCTGCTGTTCGTTCATGTGGGCTCCCTATGCCAGCGCTGTTATGAAAGACTAAGCGCCATTTCGTCGTTTGCCACCGAGTTTTCATGCCTGCCCTCGACCACCCCCTGATCGACCAGTTCCTCGATGCCCTGTGGCTTGAAAAAGGCCTGTCCGACAATACCCGTGTCTCCTATCGCAGTGACCTCGCGCTGTTCAATGGCTGGTTGCAGGAACATTCGGTGAGTTTGCCGGACGCCGGTCGCGAACTGATC
Organism: Pseudomonas sp. CC120222-01a; assembly: GCF_003097235.1. Classification (GTDB taxonomy): domain Bacteria; phylum Pseudomonadota; class Gammaproteobacteria; order Pseudomonadales; family Pseudomonadaceae; genus Aquipseudomonas. The sequence goes on from NZ_QEQQ01000025.1 coordinate 2,871, forward strand.
CTGGATCACCTGGCCTGGCGTCTCGACCAAGGCTACAAGCCACGCTCCACTGCGCGCTTTCTTTCCGGCCTGCGCGGCTTCTTCCGCTACCTGCTGCGGGAAAAACTGGTTGCCGTCGACCCGACCCTGCAGGTCGATATGCCGCAACTGGGTCGGCCATTGCCCAAATCCCTGTCGGAAGCCGACGTTGAAGCCCTGCTGCAGGCCCCGGACCTGGGCGAAGCCATCGGCCAGCGCGACCGCGCCATGCTTGAAGTCCTTTACGCCTGCGGCCTGCGCGTCACCGAACTGGTCAGCCTGACCCTCGACCAGGTCAACCTGCGCCAAGGCGTGCTGCGGGTGATGGGCAAGGGCAGCAAGGAGCGTCTGGTGCCGATGGGCGAGGAGGCGGTGGTGTGGCTGGAACGCTACCTGCGTGACGGCCGCGCCGAACTGCTCAACGGCCGCCCCAGCGATGTGTTGTTCCCCAGCCAGCGCGGCGAGCAGATGACCCGCCAGACCTTCTGGCACCGCATCAAGCACCAGGCGCGGGTGGCCTGCATCGACAAGCCGCTGTCGCCGCATACCCTGCGCCACGCCTTCGCCACGCACCTGCTCAACCACGGCGCCGACCTGCGTGTGGTGCAGATGCTGTTGGGCCACAGCGACCTGTCCACCACGCAGATATACACCCACGTGGCCAAGGCGCGCCTGCAGCAATTGCACGCCCAGCACCATCCGCGTGGATGAATGTTTTTCATGTTCCGCCGACTGGTCCTTGCAGGCCCCTTCATCTGCAGCGTGATGTGGTAGGCTTGGGCGGTTTGCATCAAGGGCCGCACGGTCGCCGCGATTTTTTTGCAGGTGACGCCCTCCGGCCCCTGTCCGCCTCCAGGAGTTCCCCATGCGCGTGACCCAGATTTTCGCCGCCGCCGTGTTGGCGCTGGCCAGTACCTTTGCCGTTGCCGCGGCCGACAGCAATGCCAGTGCCGAGCAGGCCATCCGCAAGTCGTTGCAGAACCTCGAACTCGAAGTACCGGTAGAAAGCGTTGGCAGCAGCCCGCTCAATGGCCTCTATGAAGTCAAGCTGCAGGGCGGCCGCGTGCTGTATGCCAGCGCCGATGGCCAATACGTCATGCAGGGCTACCTGTACCAGCTGCAGGACGGCAAGCCGGTCAACCTGACCGAGAAGACTGAGCGTCAGGGCGTCGCGAAGCTCATCAACGGCATTCCGGCCGCCGAGACCGTGGTTTACCCTGCCAAGGGCGAGACCAAGTCGCACATCACCGTCTTCACCGACACCACCTGCCCGTACTGCCACAAGCTGCACGCCGAAGTGCCTGAGCTCAACCGCCGCGGTATCGAAGTGCGCTATGTCGCCTTCCCGCGCCAGGGCCTCGGTTCGCCAGGTGATGAGCAGCTGCAGGCCGTGTGGTGCTCCAGCGACCGCCGCGCGGCGATGGACAAGATGGTCGAAGGCAAGGAAATCAAGGCTGCCAAGTGCGCCAACCCGGTCAGCAAGCAGTTCCAGCTGGGCCAGCAGATCGGCGTCAACGGCACGCCGGCCATCGTGCTCGAGAACGGCCACGTGATCCCGGGCTACCAGCCGGCACCGCAAGTGGCCAAACTGGCTCTGGACGGCCAACAGCAGGCCGCCAAGTAATTAATTCAATACGCCGTCGTCATGGGGTGACGGCATGTTTCACGGTCGGTGAAGGCGCCGGCCGTTCAATGGGGAGTTCACAGTGAAACCGGTCAAAGTAGGCATCTGTGGGTTGGGGACCGTCGGTGGCGGAACCTTCAATGTACTTCAGCGCAACGCCGAGGAGATTGCCCGCCGTGCCGGGCGCGGTATTGAAGTGGCACAGATTGCCATGCGCTCGCAGAACCCGAACTGCCAGATTACCGGTACCCCCATTACCGCTGATGTGTTCGACGTTGCGAGCAACCCGGAAATCGACATTGTCATCGAGCTGATCGGTGGCTACACCGTGGCCCGTGACCTGGTGCTCAAGGCCATCGAGAACGGCAAGCACGTGGTCACCGCCAACAAGGCGCTGATCGCCGTGCACGGTAACGAGATCTTCGCCAAGGCGCGCGAGAAGGGCGTCATCGTTGCCTTCGAAGCCGCCGTGGCCGGCGGCATCCCGGTGATCAAGGCGATCCGCGAAGGCCTGTCGGCCAACCGCATCAACTGGCTGGCCGGCATCATCAACGGCACCGGCAACTTCATCCTCACCGAAATGCGTGAGAAAGGCCGCGCCTTCCCCGACGTGCTGGCCGAAGCCCAGGCGCTGGGCTATGCCGAAGCCGACCCGACCTTCGACGTCGAAGGCATCGATGCCGCGCACAAGCTGACCATCCTGGCGTCCATCGCCTTTGGTATTCCGCTGCAGTTCGACAAGGCCTACACCGAAGGCATCACCCAGCTGACCACTGCTGACGTGAACTATGCCGAAGCACTGGGCTACCGTATCAAACACCTGGGCGTGGCCCGCCGCACCGCCGAAGGCATCGAGCTGCGCGTGCACCCGACGCTGATCCCGGCCGACCGCCTGATCGCCAACGTCAATGGCGTGATGAACGCGGTCATGGTCAACGGCGACGCCGCCGGTTCCACCCTGTACTACGGTGCTGGCGCCGGCATGGAGCCAACTGCGTCGTCGGTGGTGGGTGACCTGGTCGACGTGGTCCGTGCCATGACCTCCGACCCGGAAAACCGTGTACCGCACCTGGCCTTCCAGCCGGACTCGCTGTCGGCTCACCCGATCCTGCCGATCGAAGCCTGCGAAAGCGCCTACTACCTGCGCATCCAGGCCAAGGACCACCCGGGCGTGCTGGCCCAGGTGGCGAGCATCCTCTCGGAGCGCGGCATCAACATCGAGTCGATCATGCAGAAGGAAGCCGAGGAGCAGGACGGCCTGGTGCCGATGATCCTGCTGACCCACGGTGTGGTCGAGCAGCGCATCAACGATGCCATCGTCGCCCTGGAAGCCCTGCAGGACGTGGTCGGCAAGGTCGTGCGCATCCGCGTCGAACAGCTGAATTAATTTGCCAATCGGGCCGCTCGCGCGGCCCTAGCATTGAAGGTTTGCACCCATGCGCTATATCAGTACCCGCGGCCAGGCTCCGGCCCTGAATTTCGAAGACGTGCTGCTGGCTGGCCTGGCCAGCGACGGCGGCCTGTACGTCCCTGAGAACCTGCCTCGCTTCACCCAGGAAGAAATCGCCTCCTGGGCCGGCCTGCCGTACCACGAGCTGGCCTTCCGGGTGATGCGCCCGTTCGTCGAAGGCAGTATCGCCGACGCCGACTTCAAGAAGATCCTCGAAGAAACCTACGGCGAGTTCGCCCACGCCGCGGTCGCCCCGCTGCGTCAGCTGAACAGCAACGAGTGGGTGCTGGAGCTGTTCCACGGCCCGACCCTGGCGTTCAAGGACTTCGCCCTGCAACTGCTCGGCCGCCTGCTCGACCACGTGCTGGCCAAGCGCAATGAGCGCGTGGTGATCATCGGCGCCACCAGCGGTGACACCGGCTCGGCGGCCATCGAAGGCTGCCGCAGCTGCGAGAACGTCGACATCTTCATCCTGCACCCGCACCAGCGTGTGTCGGAAGTGCAGCGCCGCCAGATGACCACCCTGTTTGGCGACAACGTCCACAACATCGCCATCGAAGGCAACTTCGACGACTGCCAGGAAATGGTCAAGGCCAGCTTCGCCGACCAGTCGTTCCTCAAGGGCACCCGCCTGGTCGCGGTCAACTCGATCAACTGGGCGCGGATCATGGCCCAGATCGTCTACTACTTCCACGCGGCCTTGCAGCTGGGCGGCCCGGCCCGTTCGGTGGCGTTCTCGGTACCGACCGGCAACTTCGGCGACATCTTCGCCGGTTACCTGGCGCGCAACATGGGCCTGCCGGTCAGCCAGCTGATCGTCGCCACCAACCGCAACGACATCCTGCACCGCTTCATGAGCGGCAACCAGTACGTCAAGGAAACCCTGCACGCGACCCTGTCGCCGTCCATGGACATCATGGTGTCGTCCAACTTCGAGCGCCTGCTGTTCGACCTGCACGGTCGCAATGGCGCCGCGCTGGCCGAGCTGATGGCGACCTTCAAGCAGGGTGGCGGCTTCAGCGTCGAGCAGGACCGCTGGACCGAAGCGCGCAAGTTGTTCGATTCGCTGGCGGTCAGCGACGAGCAGACCTGCGAGACCATCGCCGAAGTGTTTGCCGCCACCGGTGAAGTGCTCGACCCGCACACCGCGATCGGCGTCAAGGCCGCCCGCGAGTGCCGCCGCAGCCTGGACACGCCGATGGTGGTGCTGGGTACTGCGCACCCGGTCAAGTTCCCGGAAGCGGTGGAGAAGGCCGGTGTCGGCAAGGCGCTGGAGCTGCCAGCGCACCTGAGCGACCTGTTCAGCCGTGAAGAGCGTTGCACGGTGCTGGCCAATGACCTGAAGGCTGTTCAAGCCTTTGTCAGCCAGCATGGTAATCGCGGCAAGCCTTTGTAATCGCATTGACATCGGGGGCCGCTTTGCGGCCCATCGCCGGCAAGCGCGGCTCCCACAAGGATCGCGCAGCCCCGGATTTCAGAAACTTCCTATACTTTTTGCGGCATTGCCCTATGTAAGGCTGTGAAAGCCTTGCCTAGAGTGACCGGTCCTTCCCCCAAGGAGCGGCACATGCGACAGCCCTACGTGCTGATTTACCCGGCACGCCCATCCCACCAGATCGTCCTGCACCAGGCCTGCAATGCCCAAGGTCTGTTCAACGTGCGCATCACCCATGACCTGGCCGACCTCGACACCTGCCTGGCCCGTCAACCGCGCGCGGACCTGCTGATCCTCGACCACGCCGTGAGCGATGGCCTGGCCCTGCTCGAACGGGCCTCTTGCACCCGTGCCGTGCTGTTCGTCGGCCATGCCAGCACAGGCAGCCCGAACCTCGCCCAGGAAGCCCGGCGCCAAGGCCTGTGGGTCCTTGCCGACCTCCCTTGGCCCCTGCCGGTCGGGCGCTGGCAACAGGCCCTGCAACGTATTCAAACTGTCACGTCGCCCACGCATGCTCACTAGCACAGCCGTGGCGCAACGAACTTTCCGCCACGCTTGCTGGTCAGTTCCTTCATGTCCCATTACAAGCGAGTGATCCGGATGGAAAGAATCTGCAGACTGCTCAACGACGCCCTTACCCCTTACCAGGCCAGCTTGGGCGCCACGGATACCAGCGGCAACCGCCAATTGACCGTCTACGACAGCCTCGGCGGCACCGCGTTGCGACGTACGGTCAGCCAGCGCCAGTTGCAGGAACAAAGCCTGCTGATCGACCTGGTAGACGGCTTGCACCGTGACCTGCAGATAGTCGAGGGGCGCTTGCAGCCCTGTGTGATCGCGGCATTGCAACAGCGCCAGCAGCCACAGGGAACCTTTGCCTGAACGGCCTATCATAAACATCAAGGGCAGCCGGCCAGTGCACAGCTCCGGTACTGGCAGGTTGTCACGGGAAGTCCATGAGGACTTTCGATTGGCCCCGGGCGTCCTCCCCAGCGTCCGGGGTTTCTTTTGCCCGCGTTTCAGCGCTCTTCGAAGAAGTGCTTGCTCTCTTCCAGGTAAGTGGCGCGCAGCTCGGGGTCAAGCCAGTGTGCGTAGAGGGCGGGCAGGGTATTCAGGCGCAGGGCCGGTAGCAACTGGTCGATGTGGCTGATGGCTGCGCGCCCCAGTGGCGTGTCCGAGCAGCCTACGTGCAGGAACTGGTAGCGGTTCACGCCCTGGATCGGATGGAACTGATAGTCCGCCGGCGAGCCGCCATGCTGCTGAATCAGGTAGCGCACCTCCGGCCAGTAGCCCAGTACCAGTTGCAGGCGCCCGAGCTGTTGCATCTGCAGCAGGTTGGCGGTGGCATCGTTGCCGTAATGGCGGCTGAACGCCGAGTCGGGCAGCTGGCGCAGGATCTCGTCGACCTGGCTGCTGTAGCTTCGTTCGGCGACGATGCCCAGCTTCAGCCGGGTATTGCCGAGCAGGCCCTTGAGGTCGAGTTGCTGGCCGTCGAGGTAGGGGGCCAGCAGCGCCTGCCCGGTCTTGCGCACCACCACACCGCTGCTGAGCACACCGAGCGTCGGTTGCGAGAAGTGCACGAATTTCGCCCGCTCCGCAGTCCACAGCAGGGTCGGGTCGCAGGTAAAGGTGGAAGGGTCCTGAAGCATCTGCAGGCCGCGCGCACGGTTGACCCGGACAATGCTGTGCTCGTACTCGGGCATTTGCTCGATCAGCAGCGGCAGCATCTGGTCGATCACCCCCTGGCCTTTGTCCGTGCCTTCGTACACGGTGAACGGCGGCAGGTCGCGCACCAGCCACAGCAGGCGTTCCTTGGCCTGCGCCGGTGCTACCAGCAGGCCAGGCAGCAGCGCGCAGCACAGGGCCAGCCAACGCATCGGCAGCAGCCTCAGACCGTGCCTGCCTGGCGCAGGCTGGCAATTGCCGCCTGGTCGTAGCCCAGGGCCGTGAGCACGCTCTCGGTGTGTTCACCCAGCGTCGGCCCAACCCATTCGGCAGAGCCTGGGGTTTCCGAGAGCTTGGGGACGATGCCCGGCATCTTGAACGGCTTGCCGTCCGGCAGGCGCGCCTGCAGGAACATCTCACGGGCCAGGTACTGCGGGTCGCTGAACATGTCTTCGGCCGAGTAGATCCGGCTGGCCGGTACTTCGGCGTCGGTGAGCACCTGCATCAGCTGGTCCAGCGGCAGGCTGTTGGCCCAGCGATCGATCACCCCGTACAGCTCGTCGCGGCGGGCATCGCGGCCATCGTTGCTGGCCAGGCTCGGGTCGTCGGCCAGGTCGGTGCGGCCGATGGCCTTCATGAAACGCTTGAAGATGGCGTCACCGTTGGCGCCGATCTGCACATGCTTGCCGTCGGCGCTGGCGTGGATGGAGGAGGGGGTGATGCCCGGCATGATGTTGCCGGTACGCTCGCGGATGAAACCGAACACGTCGAACTCCGGGACCATGCTTTCCATCATGGCGAAGATCGCCTCGTACAGCGCCACGTCCACCACCTGGCCCTGGCCGCCGTTGACTTCGCGATGACGCAGTGCCATCAGCGCGCCAATCACCCCCCATAGCGCAGCGATCGAATCACCGATGGAAATCCCGGTGCGTACCGGCGGGCGGTCGTCGAACCCGGTGATGTAGCGCAGCCCGCCCATCGATTCACCGACTGCACCGAAGCCCGGCTGGTCCTTCATCGGCCCGGTCTGGCCAAAGCCGGACAGGCGCACCATCACCAGGCGCGGGTTGAGGGCGTGCAGCACGTCCCAGCCCAGGCCGAGTTTCTCCAGCACGCCGGGGCGGAAGTTTTCGATCAGGATGTCGGCCTCGCCCAGCAGGCGCTTGAGCACTTCACGGCCTTCGGGGTGCTTGAGGTTGAGCGTCAGCGACTGCTTGTTGCGCGCCTGCACGAACCACCACAGTGACGTGCCCTCGTACAGCTTGCGCCATTTGCGCAGCGGGTCACCGCCGTCCGGCGACTCGACCTTGATCACTTCGGCGCCGAATTCGGCGCAGATCCGCGAGGCGAACGGCCCGGCGATCAGGGTGCCGAGCTCGATGACTTTCAGGCCGGCGAGGGGTTTGCTGGGCGTAGACATGAGGCATCCGTGGCAACTGGTCAGAGCCGTGGTTTTAGCATAGGTGCGGGGCGGCCGATACTGCTCCGGCGCAAGCAAAGGCGGGATCGGTTAAACTAGGTGACTTTTCTCTACGCACGAAGCCCACTCGACCATGGCCCAGCCGTCCACCACCTACAAATTCGAACTGAACCTGACCGATCTTGATCGTGGCGTGTACGAAAACGTCCGCCAGACCATCGCCCGTCACCCTTCGGAAACCGAAGAGCGCATGGCCGTGCGCCTGCTGGCCTATGCCCTGTGGTACAACGAGAACCTGTCGTTCGGCCGTGGCCTGTCCGATGTCGACGAAGCGGCGCTGTGGGAAAAGAGCCTGGACGACCGCATCCTGCACTGGATCGAAGTCGGCCAGCCGGACGCCGACCGCCTGACCTGGTGCTCGCGCCGCACCGAGCGCACCAGCCTGCTCGCCTACGGCAGCCTGCGCGTGTGGGAAGGCAAGGTCGTGAGCGCGGTCAAAGGCCTGAAGAACCTGAGCATTGCTGCCGTGCCACAGGAAGTGCTGGAGGTGCTGGCCACCGACATGCCGCGCACCATCAAGTGGGATGTGATGATCAGCGAAGGCACTGTGTTCGTCACCGATGACCGTGGCCAGCACGAAGTGCAGCTGCAGTGGCTGCTCGGTGAGCGCGGCTGAAGCCCCCCATGCGTATCGAACCTCGCCCGCTGCCGCCGACCCTGCCATTTCTGGGTAACCTTCCACCCTTGCTGACCCGTCTGTATGCCGCCCGCGGCGTGCAATCCGAGGCCGAGCTGGACAAGAGCCTGGCGCGCCTGCTGCCGTACCAGCAGCTCAAGGGCATCGAGGCGGCAGTGGACCTGCTGGTCGAAGCCCTCGACCAGCGCCAGCGCATCCTTATCGTCGGCGATTTCGATGCCGACGGCGCCACCGCCAGCACCGTCGGCATGCTCGGCCTGCGCCTGCTGGGTGCGGCCCATGTCGATTACCTGGTGCCCAACCGCTTCGAATACGGCTACGGCCTGACCCCGGAGATCGTCCAGGTGGCGCTCGAGCGCCAGCCAGACCTGCTGGTGACCGTCGATAACGGCATCTCCAGCGTCGAAGGCGTGGCAGCGGCCAAGGCGGCCGGGCTCAAGGTGCTGGTCACCGACCACCACCTGCCGGGCCAGCAGTTGCCGGATGCTGACGCCATCGTCAATCCGAACCAGCCTGGCTGCGATTTCCCGAGCAAGTCGCTGGCCGGCGTCGGGGTGATCTTCTACGTGCTCATGGCCCTGCGTGCACGCTTGCGCAGCCTGGGGCGCTACGAAACGCAGCCGCAGCCGAATATCGGCGAGCTGCTCGACCTGGTCGCCCTGGGCAGCGTCGCCGACGTGGTGCCGCTGGATGCCAACAACCGCATCCTCGTGCACCAGGGCCTGGAGCGTATCCGCGCCGGCCGCGCGCGGCCTGGCCTGAAGGCCATCCTGGAAGTGGCGCGGCGCGATCATCGGCGCATCACCTCCACCGACCTCGGCTTCATCCTCGGCCCACGGCTCAATGCCGCCGGGCGCCTGGACGACATGAGCCTGGGCATCGAATGCCTGCTGTGCGAAGACGAAGCCCTGGCCCAGGACATGGCCCAGCAACTGGATGACCTGAACCAGGACCGCAAGTCGATCGAGCAGGGCATGCAGCGCGAAGCCTTGGCCCAGCTCAAGGACCTGCCGGTCGAGTCCATGCCTTATGGCCTGTGCCTGTTCGATGCCGATTGGCACCAGGGTGTGATCGGAATTCTTGCTTCGCGCCTGAAGGAGCGTTACCACCGGCCGACCATCGCCTTCGCCGATGCCGGCGACGGTATGCTCAAGGGCTCGGCGCGTTCGGTACCGGGCTTCCATATTCGCGACGCACTGGATGCGGTGGCAGCGCGCCAGCCACAGCTGATCAGCAAGTTCGGCGGGCATGCGATGGCGGCGGGGCTGTCCCTGCCAGAAAGCAACTTCCCGGCCTTTGCCGAAGCCTTCGATGAAGAAGTCCGGCGCCAGCTTCGAGAAGAGGACCTGACCGGTCGTCTGCTCTCGGACGGCAGCCTGGCCGTGGAGGAATTCCACCTCGACCTGGCCAAGGCCCTGCGCAATGCCGGGCCTTGGGGGCAGCACTTCCCCGAGCCGCTGTTCCATGGGGTGTTCCAGTTGGTGGAGCAGCGTGTGGTCGGTGAGCGGCACTTGAAGGTGGTGCTCAAGAGTGAGTGCGGGTCGGTGCGGCTGGATGGTATTGCCTTTGGCATTGACCGGGATGTATGGCCGAACCCGACGGTGCGTTGGGTCGAACTGGCGTACAAGCTGGATGTGAACGAGTTTCGCGGGAATGAGAGTGTGCAGTTGATGATTGCGCATATGGAGCCGCGCTGAGTTTACCGCCAGCTGCACACCTCGGTTTTTTCTGTTGTGTCGAAATCGAGCCCCGGCCGGCCGGCGCTCGATCTCACAGGCGCTGCTCAGGTTCAGTTGTATTCCTATCTGGACGGAAGTAGATCGCCGCTGCCGCAATCAAGGTGCTAATGCCGACAACTGAAAAAACAATAACGGCCAGTGTGGTCTCCTTGTTGTTTACATTTGTTACATGTGCTGCCAGTGAAGAGTCGTATAGGAACATACCGTTAGGGGCAATTAGTCGCTGGACTGTTGCCGCGTTTTCAAGGACTACTACGTCGACAAAGAGTGGGGTGCTGGGGTTCAGATCTGCTGCATCATAGTAAATCTTATTCGCATAAAGTTGGGCGCTGTAGTGTTTTCCATTGGGGGATTTAAACTTTATGGAGAAGGTGTAAAGGGATTTGTCACTATCCCAAGTTTCAGGCACAGAGGTGAGAGAAGCCGGGGCTCGCGACCATGACTCTTCGCTGGTGTTTTTGTGCTCGCGCCACATAAATGTAAAGCTAGCACTTAAGATGAGATTTAAAATCCCGCTTATTAATAGGGCTTTAGCTTGTTTGTGAGGGGGAAGCTCACACATGAGTTTTAGCGAGTATTGCCAGATATTCATGTTGGCTCGGCATTTAGTGTTTGCGGGTTAGCTAGAAATATTGGTCCTGTTAATTTCTAATCGTGAGCGTGAAATTAGGGTGTTTAGCGCGGCGCGTATGAGCTTTGATGCTCACCGTGACGTGATTGAAGATAGTGTTTTGAAGTCAGGGGAGCGATAGGAGGAGGGAGATGCCTCTTGAGAAGGATTTCCCAAGTAAACGTAGTGCTATGTGTAACGAGCTGTAGGAAATTTCTAGATAGCCCGGCAGATCGGGTCAAAAGGGTTGTAGAGGGTGCTACAACCCTTGGTGTGTGGAAAACGTCAGCTTTATTCGATCTGCGGTTAATGCGTCGTGCCTAACTCGGCATCATCCAAGAGAGCCTTGGCCATGGCACTCAGGTAATGGGATGCCCAGATCATCATTGGTTTCTCATCCATCAGGCCGATGATGGTCAGCTCTCTTACATAGCCCATCAATTCCGAGGCCTGCTCGCGGGCATCGCGGCAGGGAATGCCTGGTTCGATACGGAACAGGGGATGGGTCTGGTGTTCGCCTTGGAAGAAGGTGGTTTTGCCGACGGTGAATTGAGTGTCGTCTGTGGTCATCGAATGCCCTCCTGAAACATCTTGATTGCCTGTTCTGGCCTCTTCGCGGGCGAGCCCGCGAAGAGGCCCGCAAATCCAACCTCAATGCAGGCTGCTACTCCGCTCCAGAGCCAGCGACAGTGCATCCGCCTGGCCCCAGGCAATCTGCATGGCACGCAGCCCGTTCACCAGCGATTCCCGGGTGTGGTCATCTTCGATGGCATCGAGGGTTCGGTGGCAATGGTTGTAGGCAAGCATCAGGTAATGGGTGACGTTCATCACCACGTGATCGATGGGCACGATGCCCTCGCTGACGGCGTTGGTGAGGGTCTTGTCGGAGGGAAGGTCGAAATGATGGGGTGGGTCAGGGACTATTTTCTTCATATGGAACGACTCGTAGGGTTACTGATTGACCGACCTGTCCGATTCCACACGGATGGGTGGCAGTTGTACGCGGTGTGGAATCCAGGCTACGAGTAAACCCGGTAGGCTTTGCGGCCTCCCGCGCACAACTGCCATGACGGCAGTAACTCAGTAATTGACCAGGATTCCACCCCCGGACGCTAAACATCAGCGACCCGAAAGAGCCTAAAGGGCGGTGTTTCCAGGGACAATCAGACGCGAGTCGACAGGCCTTGTAGGATATTTTCCTCAGCTAGGCACCGCCAGCTCAAATGCGTAGGAAACGTCTGATACATGCGTCGGACCAGTCAGCAATCCCACAGAACCTTCCCCCCCATCAATCTGGTCTAGTCTGATTAATGACCGGCACCGGGCCAGGGATGTGCACTTGAGTGTCCGGACCGGATCACCATTGGAGTCCTTGGGAGGTGCCCTCATGAGCCTGCTGCTCGAGCCTTACACCCTGCGTCAGCTGACGCTGCCCAACCGCATCGCGGTCTCGCCGATGTGCCAGTATTCCGCCATTGATGGCCTGGCCAACGATTGGCACCTTGTTCACTTGGGCAGCCGCGCCGTGGGTGGCGCTGGCCTGGTCATCAGCGAAGCCGTCGCGGTGACTGCCGATGGCCGCATCACCGCCGAAGACCTCGGCTTGTGGAACGACGACCAGATCGTCCCGTTGCAGCGCATCACCCGTTTCATTACCGCGCAAGGTGCCGTGCCGGGTATCCAGTTGGCCCACGCCGGGCGCAAGGCCAGTACCTACCGGCCATGGCTGGGCAAGCAGGGCAGTGTGAAGCTCGAAGACGGCGGCTGGCAGCCCGTGGGCCCGTCGAAAATCGCCTTCGACCCGCAGCACACACCGCCACGCGAGTTGAGCAAGGACGAAATCCAGGACGTGATCGACGCCTTCGTCGCCTCGACCGAGCGGGCGCTCAAGGCCGGCTTCAAGGTGGTCGAGATCCACGCCGCCCATGGTTATCTGCTGCACCAGTTTCTTTCACCGCTGAGCAACCAGCGCCGTGACGAATACGGCAGTTGCTTCGAGAATCGAATCCGCCTGACCCTGCAGGTGGTGGAGGCCGTGCGCAAGGTCTGGCCGGCCGAATTGCCGCTGTTCGTGCGGGTATCGGCAACTGACTGGGTGGAGGATGGCTGGAACCCGGATGAAACCGTCGAACTGGCTCGTCGCCTGCGGGTGCTGGGTGTCGACCTGATCGATGTGTCCTCCGGTGGTACTTCGGTCAACGCCGAAATTCCTACAGGCCCTGGCTATCAGACACGCTTTGCAGAGCGCGTGCGCAAGGAAGCAGAGATCGCCACCGGCACCGTCGGCATGATCACTGAACCGGCCCAGGCCGAGCACATTCTGCGCACCGGGCAGGCCGACGTGATCTTCCTGGCTCGGGAGTTGCTGCGCGATCCTTACTGGCCGCTGCATGCCGATGATGATCTGGGTGGCAACAAGGCTACTTGGCCGGCGCAGTACCAAAGGGCGACCAGCCGGGCCAATCCGATTCACGAGTCCGATTTGCGAGACTAGCTGCTACCTGCAATGGCCTCTTCGCGGGGCAAGCCCGCTCCCACAGGTTTAGCACCGTCCTGTGGGAGCGGGCTTGCCCCGCGAAGAGGCCATGAGCCTGGCAGATGTATCAATGCTTGATCATCACATGCCGCACACAGGTGTAATCCTCCAGCCCATACATCGACATATCCTTCCCATACCCCGAATGCTTCTGCCCGCCATGGGGCATTTCGCTGACCAGCATGAAGTGGGTATTCACCCAGGTGCAGCCGTACTGCAACCGCGCTGCCAGGCGGTGGGCGCGGCCGGTGTCGCGGGTCCAGACCGATGATGCCAGGCCGTACTCGGAATCGTTGGCCCATTCCAGCGCCTGCTCTTCGGTGTTGAAGCGGGTTACCGACACCACCGGGCCGAACACCTCGTTGCGAACGATCTCGTCATCCTGCAAGGCATCGGCCAGCACGGTCGGCTCGAAGAAGAAGCCATCCCCCGCAATCACCTTGCCGCCCGTCACCAGGCGGATGTGCGGCTGGGCGATGGCGCGCTGGACCAGGCCGGCCACCTTGTCGCGGTGCTGGGCGCTGATCAGCGGGCCAAGCTCGGTGTCCTCGGCATCCTGCAGGCCGGCCTTGAGGCTGGAAACGGCCTTGCCCAGGCGCTCGACGAAGCGGTCGTAGATACCCGCTTGCACATACAGGCGACAGGCTGCAGTGCAGTCCTGGCCCGCGTTGTAGAAGCCGAACGTGCGGATGCCGTCGATGGCCGCGTCGATATCGGCGTCATCGAACACCAGCACTGGCGCCTTGCCGCCCAGCTCCATGTGCATGCGCTTCACGCTGCTGGCGGTGGCGCCAATGATGTGCGCGCCAGTGGGAATGGAACCGGTCAGCGAGACCATGCGCACCTTGGGGTGGGTGACCAGTGGGTTGCCCACCGTCTGCCCGCGGCCGAACAGAATGTTGAGTACGCCAGGCGGCAACAGGTCCTTGGTCAGTTCGCCCAGGCGCAGGGCGGTCAGCGGGGTCAGCTCGGAAGGCTTGATGACCACGGTGTTGCCGGCTGCCAGGGCGGGAGCGATCTTCCACGCCAGCATCATCAGCGGGTAGTTCCACGGCGCGATCGAGGCCACCACGCCCAGCGGGTCGCGGCGGATCATCGAGGTGTGACCCGGCAGGTATTCACCCGCCGCCGAACCACCGAGGCAGCGGGCGGCCCCGGCGAAGTAACGGAACACGTCGGCGATGGCCGGGATTTCGTCGTTCAGGGCAGCGGCGAACGGCTTGCCGCAGTTCTGCGACTCCAGCCGGGCGAGTTCATCGCCATGGGCTTCGATGACATCGGCCAGGGCCAGCAGCGCCAGCGAGCGCTCCTTGGGGCTGGTCTGGGACCAGCTGTCGAAGGCCTGGTCGGCGGCACGCACGGCGGTATCGACCTGGGCCTCTGTGGCTTCGTTGATCTGCGCCAGAGCGCTGCCTTCGGCCGGGTTGAGCACGGTCCAGGTCGGGCCATCGCCCGCGACCAGCTTACCGTTGATCAGCATTTTGCTTTGCATGGGGGCTCCTTGAGGGTCATTTGCCGCTGCCCGCAACGCTTTCGCCGCCACGGGTCAGGTAATAGGCGCCGAGGATCGGCAGCATGGTCACCAGCATCACCAGCATGGCGACCACATTGGTCACCGGCACGTCGCGCGGGCGGCTGAGCTGGTTGAGCAGCCAGATCGGCAGGGTGCGCTCGTGGCCGGCGGTGAAGGTGGTGACGATGATCTCGTCGAACGACAGGGCGAACGCCAGCATGCCGCCGGCCAGCAGCGCCGAGCCGAGGTTGGGCAGGATGATGTAGCGGAAGGTCTGCCAGCCGTCGGCACCGAGGTCCATGGACGCCTCGATCAGGCTCTGCGAGGTACGCCGCAGGCGGGCGATCACGTTGTTGTAGACGATCACCACGCAGAACGTGGCGTGGCCTATCACGATGGTGAACACGCCGGGCTCTATGCCCAGGCTCTTGAACGCCGAGAGCAGGGCGATGCCGGTGATGATGCCGGGCAGGGCGATCGGCAGGATCAGCATCAGCGAGATGCTCTCCTTGCCGAAGAAGCTCCGCCGGTACAGCGCCGCCGATGCCAGGGTACCGAGCACCAGCGCGATCAGCGTAGCCAGGCAGGCCACCTGCAGCGACAGCTTGATGGCTTCGAGCACGTCGGGGCGGGCGAAGGCCACAGTGAACCAGTTGAGGGTGAAACCCTTGGGTGGGAAGCTGAACGCCGCGTCTTCGGTGTTGAAGGCGTACAGGAAGATGATCAGGATCGGGAAGTGCAGGAACAGTAACCCGCCCCAGGCTGCCAGGCGCAGGCCGACAGACGCTTTTTCAGAGTGCATCGAAGGCTCCCAGTCGCTTGACGATGGACAGGTACACCGCGATCAGCACGATCGGCACCAGGGTGAACGCCGCCGCCATCGGCATGTTGCCGATCGCCCCTTGCTGGGCATAGACCATGCTGCCGATGAAATAGCCCGGCGGGCCGACCAGCTGCGGCACGATGAAGTCGCCGAGGGTCAGCGAGAAGGTGAAGATCGAGCCGGCGGCAATGCCGGGGATCGACAGCGGCAGGATCACCTGCCAGAACGTTTGCCCAGGCCTTGCCCCCAGGTCTGCCGAAGCCTGCAGCAACGATGGCGGCAGGCGCTCCAGCGAGGCCTGTATCGGCAAGATCATGAACGGCAGCCAGATGTACACGAACACCATGAAGCGCCCCAGGTGTGAGGTCGACAACGTGCTACCGCCTACGCCGGGCACGGCCAGCACGGCCTGCAGCAAGGCATCCAGGTGCAGCTGCTGGACGAACCATTGGGCCACGCCGCCCTTGGCCAGCAGCAGGGTCCAGGCGTAGGTCTTGACGATGTAACTGGCCCACATGGGCATCATCACTGCGATGTAGAAGAACGCCTTGGTCTTGCCGCTGGTGTAGCGCGCCATGTAGTAGGCGATCGGGAAGGCCAGCACCGCACTGGCCAGCGAGACCGCCACGGCCATGGCCAGGGTGCGCAGGATGATGTCGAAGTTGGACGGGTTGAACAGCGCGGCGAAGTTGCCCAGGGTCAGCTCCGGGGTGACCGCCATGGTGAAGTCGTCGAAGGTGTAGAAGCCTTGCCACAGCAGGCTGAGCAACGAGCCCAGGTAGATGGCGCCGAACCAGGTCAGCGGGGGTACCAGCAGCAGTGCCAGGTAGAGGTTGGGGCGCCGGTACAGCAGGTCGGATACGCGGCGCATGTCAGCGGGCCTCGGCCAGGACGGTTTCCTGCAGCGCGGTCATCGCCTCGCGTGGCCAACGCACCTGCACCTGCTGGCCGGCTAGCCAGGGCTGCGGCTGATCCTGCCAACGGTCATTGGCGTGGCTCACGGCCAGCAGGTGGCCGCTGTCCAGCTGCACCTCATAGCGGGTGGCGCTGCCCTGGTACTGGATGTCGCGCAACAGGCCGCTGACCTGGACGTCTTGCGTCTGGCCGGCTTCATTCACCAGGCGAATATGCTCGGGGCGAATGGAAAACGGCGAGCGACTGCCGCTGAGCTGTTCGGCGAGGTCACCGCGGATGACGTTGGAGGTGCCAACGAATTCGGCGACGAAGGTGGTCGCGGGCTTCATGTACAGGTTGCGTGGCGTGTCGACCTGTTCGATGCGCCCACGGTTGAACACCGCCACCCGGTCCGACATCGACAGTGCTTCGGTCTGGTCGTGGGTGACGAAGATGAAGGTGATGCCCAGCTGGCGTTGCAGCTTCTTCAATTCGCCCTGCATCTGTTCGCGCAGCTTCAGGTCGAGTGCGCCCAGTGGTTCGTCGAGCAGCAGCACCCTTGGCCGGTTGACCAGGGCGCGGGCCAGGGCCACGCGCTGGCGCTGGCCGCCGGAGAGTTGCGCCGGTTTGCGTTCGCCGTAACCGGCCAGGGCGACCATGGCCAGCGCTTCTTCGGCGCGGGCATGGCGCTCGGCCTTGGCCACACCTTTCACCTTGAGGCCGTAGGCGATGTTGTCGCGCACGTTCATGTGCGGGAACAGCGCGTAGTCCTGGAACACGGTGTTGACGTCGCGTTGGTAGGGCGGCACGCCAGCGGCTTCGACGCCGTGGATGCGGATCGAGCCGCTGTTCGGTTGCTCGAAGCCGGCGATCAGGCGCAGGCAGGTGGTCTTGCCCGAGCCGGAGGGGCCGAGCATGGAGAAGAATTCGCCGTCATCGATGTCGATGCTGACCTGGTCGACGGCTTTGACCTCGCCGAAGGTGCGGGAAACCTGGGTGAACTGGACGGCTAGGGGC
Organism: Pseudomonas sp. CC120222-01a; assembly: GCF_003097235.1. Taxonomy (GTDB): domain Bacteria; phylum Pseudomonadota; class Gammaproteobacteria; order Pseudomonadales; family Pseudomonadaceae; genus Aquipseudomonas. The sequence goes on from NZ_QEQQ01000025.1 coordinate 20,315, forward strand.
ATGGATAACTCCAAGGTAGAACTGGGTGCGCTCTGCGCCCCTTTCGCGACACAAGGCCGCTCCTACAGGAGCCCGCGTTTCCTGTAGGAGCGGCCTTGTGTCGCGAAAGGGCTGCGCAGCAGCCCCAAGTCAGGCAACACATCTTCTACAGGCCTGCGCTAGCGCCCGCCCATGATCGCAATGTAATCCTGGGTCCAGCGGCTATAGGGCACGAACTTGCCGCCCTGGGCCTGTGGGGTTTTCCAGAAGGCGATCTTGTCGAAGTTGTCGAAGCCGTTGGTCTTGCACCCTTCAGCCCCCAGCAGTTCACTGCCGGTACAGGCTGCCGGCACGGCCGGCAACGAGCCGAACCAGGCCGCGACATCGCCCTGCACCTTGGGTTGCAGCGACCAGTCCATCCACTTGTAGGCGCAGTTGGGGTGCTTGGCCTCGCTGTGCAGCATGGTGGTGTCGGCCCAGCCGGTGGCGCCTTCCTTGGGAATGGTCGAGGCCACCGGCTGGTTCTCGGCCTTCAGGCCGTTGACCATGTAGCCCCACGAACTGGAGGCGACCACGCCTTCGTTCTTCACGTCGCTCATCTGCACCGTGGCGTCGTGCCAGTAACGGTGGATCAGCGGTTGCTGCTGGCGCAGCAGTTCGAGTACGGCCTTGTACTGTGCTTCATTGAGCTCGTACGGGTCCTTGATGCCCAACTCGGGTTTGGCCGACTTCAGATACAGCGCCGCGTCGGCGATGTAGATCGGCCCGTCATACGCCTGCACGCGGCCCTTGTTCGGCTTGCCATCGGGCAGGTCCTGCGGCTCGAACACCACATTCCAGCTGGTCGGTGCCTGCTTGAAGGTATTGGTGTTGTACAGCAGCACGTTCGGGCCCCACTGGTACGGCGTGCCGTACACCTGCTTGTCGACCACGTACCAGCCGCCGTTCTGCAGGCGCGGGTCGATGTTCTTCCAGTTGGGGATCAGCGCCGTGTTGATGGGCTGCACGCGCTTGCCGACGATCAGGCGCAGCGAGGCGTCACCGGACGCGGTGACCAGGTCGTAGCCGCCCTTGGTCATCAGGCTGACCATTTCATCGGAGGTGGCAGCGGTCTTGACGCTGACCTTGCAGCCGGTTTCCTTCTCGAAGCCCGTGACCCAGTCGTAGGCCTTGTCGCTTTCACCGCGCTCGATATAGCCGGGCCAGGCGACGATATCCAGCCGGCCTTCGCCGGCGCCCAGGGCCTTGGGCAACTCGGCGGCCTGCAGGCCGGCGCTGGCCAGCAGCGCGCCGGTCACGGCGCCGAGCAATGCGGTCTTGTGCACTGACATGGTGTTCCCTCTTCTTGGAGATCTTGGTCGGGGCAGTCGTCAAGCAAGCAGTGAAGCGATGGTTATAAGCGTAGTCGCCTGTGCAAGTGGTTGGCGATGACGAGTCTAGTTGGCTTTTTGCCAGCTAATGCAAGATCCGGAAGCAAATCGTGTACGGCTTTTCGCAGGTCAATGAACGTGCAAATGGCCTGTCCGTCAGGGATAGAGGCCTGAATACCTCGCATTTCAGCCGCAAAAGCGTAGGAAGCCTGGGCTATACTTCGGCGATTTTTCCCGCTCGTTGTGAATTCCTGAGGGCTGAATGTGAAGAACTGGACCTTGCGCCAACGGATCCTGGCAAGTTTCGCCGTGATCATCGCCATCATGCTGCTGATGATCGTAGCCGCCTACTCGCGGCTGGTGACGATCGAAAGTGCCGAGGAGGCCGTGGGGACAGACAGTATTCCGGGTGTCTACTACAGCTCGATGATCCGCAGCGCCTGGGTCGACAGCTACGTCACCAGCCAGCAGCTGGTGGGCCTGTCGAACCACCGTGAGATAACCCCGGCCGACATGGAGCTGTTCAAGAGCTTCGATGATCGCCTGAAGCAGTACATGGCCAGCTACCAGGGCACTATTCAGGACACCGATGACCAGGAACGTTTCGATGTCTTCGTCAAGCTTGAGGAAAGCTACCTCAAGATCGTCGGCCAGGTGCTTGAAGCCTACCGCCAGCACAACTACGCCGAAGCCGAGCGGCTGATCGGCGATGTGCTGACTCCTGCCTGGGTAGAAGGGCGCAAGCACCTCAACACGGTCATCGAGCACAACCGCGAGTCTGCGGATGCCGCGACCCGTGAAATTGTCAGTGCCGTGAGCACTGCCAAGGGCAGCATGATGGTTTCGCTGCTGCTGGCGATCGTGGCCGCCGGCATCTGCGGTTTGCTGCTGATGCGCGCCATCACCGCACCGGTACAACGCGTGGTGCATGCCCTCGACAAACTGCGTTCGGGCGACCTCAGCATGCGCCTGAGCCTGGACCGCAAGGACGAGTTCGGCGCCATTGAAAGCGGCTTCAACGAAATGGCCGAGGCCCTGGCCAACTTGGTGGCCCAGGCGCAGCGCTCGTCGGTGCAGGTGACCACCTCGGTCACCGAGATTGCCGCCACCTCCAAGCAGCAGCAGGCCACCGCCACCGAAACGGCCGCCACCACCACCGAGATCGGTGCCACCTCGCGTGAAATCGCCGCCACCTCGCGTGACCTGGTGCGCACCATGACCGAGGTCACTTCCGCCGCCGACCAGGCATCGAGCCTGGCAGGTTCCGGCCAGCAGGGCCTGGCGCGCATGGAAGAGACCATGCACCAGGTGATGGGCGCCGCCGACTTGGTCAACGCCAAGCTGGGCATCCTCAACGAGAAGGCCAGCAACATCACGCAAATGGTGGTGACCATCGTCAAGGTGGCCGACCAGACCAACCTGCTCTCGCTCAATGCCGCCATCGAAGCGGAAAAGGCTGGCGAATATGGCCGCGGTTTTGCCGTGGTCGCCACCGAGGTGCGGCGCCTGGCCGACCAGACGGCCGTGGCCACCTACGACATCGAGCAGATGGTGCGCGAGATCCAGTCGGCGGTGTCGGCTGGGGTGATGGGCATGGACAAGTTCTCTGAAGAAGTGCGCCGCGGCATGTTCGAGGTGCAGCAGGTGGGCGAGCAGCTGAGCCAGATCATTCACCAGGTCCAGGCCCTGGCGCCGCGGGTGCTGATGGTCAACGAGGGCATGCAGGCCCAGGCCACCGGTGCCGAGCAGATCAACCAGGCCCTGGCCCAGCTCAGCGATGCCAGCACCCAGACGGTGGAGTCACTGCGCCAGGCCAGCTTTGCCATCGATGAGCTGAGCCAGGTGGCCGCCGGCCTGCGCGGTGGTGTATCGCGCTTCAAAGTCTGACCAGCATGACCGACCTGCATTCCTCCCCGGCAGCGCTGGCTCGCGCCAAGGGCACGCTGTACCTGCAGTTTCGCCTCAACCAGCAGCGCTTTGCCCTGGATGTGCGCGAAGTGATCGAGGTGCTACCGCGCCGGCCACTCAAGCCGATTGCCCAGGCGCCGGCCTGGGTGGCCGGCATCCTGGCGCATCGCGGTGTGCTGGTGCCGGTGGTCGACCTCAGCGCGCTGAGCTTTGCCCAGCCGGCCGCCGAGCGCACCAGCACGCGCCTGGTGCTGGTGCGTTACCGTCGCGAACAGGTGCTGGGGCTGATCCTCGAGCAGGCCACCGAAACCCTGCGCTGTATGCCGGACGAGTTCCAGCCCTATGGCCTGGACAACGGCGAAGCGCCTTACCTGGGCCCGGTCCGCCAGGACGCCCAAGGCCTGCTGCAGCGCATCGAGGTGGATGACCTGCTGCCAGATAGCGTGCGCGAGCTGTTGTTCCCGCACGCGCCAGGGCAGGTGACGCCATGAGCGAGCAACGTTTCTTCCGCTTCCTGCAGGAGCGTATCGGCCTGGATGTCGAGTCGGTTGGCGTGCCGATGGTGGAGCGGGCCCTGCGCCAGCGCTGTGTCGCGCTGAATGCCGCCGACCTGGACGATTACTGGGTCCGCCTGCAGCAATCGGCGGACGAGCAATTGGCTCTGATCGAGGCGGTGATCGTCCCGGAAACCTGGTTCTTCCGCTACCCGGAGTCGTTCACCGCGCTGGTCGGTCTGGCCCAGAAACGCCTGGCCGAGTTGGCCGGCGAGCGGCCATTGCGCCTGCTCAGCCTGCCGTGCTCCACAGGTGAGGAGCCTTATTCGCTGGCCATGGCCTTGCTCGATGCGGGTATGAACCCGGCCGATTTCCGCATCGACGCTATCGATATCAGCCCTAGTTCGGTGGCCAAAGGCATACAGGGCGTCTATGGGCGCAACTCGTTCCGCGGCAGCGACCTGGCCTTTCGCGAGCGGCATTTCCGTGAGTGCGATGACGGCCACACGCTGGATGAACGGGTACGCCGGCAGGTGAACCTGGAAGTGGGCAATGTGCTCGACCCGACGCTGGCCGGCCGCAATGGCCAGTATGACTTCGTGTTCTGCCGCAACTTGCTGATCTATTTCGATGTGCCGACCCAGCAGCGGGTGTTCGAAGTACTCAAGCGCCTGGCGCAGCCGCAGGGCGTGCTGTTCATCGGCCCTGCCGAGGGCAGCCTGCTGGCACGGTTGGGGATGCGGCCATTGGGCATTGCCCAGTCGTTTGCCTATGTGCGGCAACCGGCGGATATACCCGCAGTGCCAGTCCTGCCACCCAGCCGCGTGGCGCCGCACGTTGCCCCAAGCCGTCCAAGGCCGGTGCCGCCTTCGCGGCCGCTGCGCACGGTTGCGCCTGTGCCTTCGGCAACTGAACCGCGCGAGAGCGAAAGCGAGTTGCTGGCCAGCATCGCGCGCCAGGCCAATGCCGGCGACAGCGCCCAGGCCCGTGCCAGTTGCCAGCGCTACCTGCGCCAGTTCGCACCCAAGGCCCAGGTCTACTACTGGCTGGGGCTGCTGAGCGATACGGAAGGTGACGCACAGCAGGCGTTGAGCCTGTACCGCAAGGCACTGTACCTGGAGCCGCAGCATCCTGAGGCATTGTTGCACCTGGCCACGTTGCTCGCTGCCCAGGGTGACGAAGCCGGTGCCCGTCGAATGCAGGAACGTGCGGCACGTGCTGGTCGGGAGTCTGAACGATGAAAGCTGAACACGCGATCGAGCTGCTGGCCAATGACGATGAGCGCATTGACGACTGCTGGAACCGTATGGGTGTACACGGCAGCAAGGACTGCCCGTTGCTGGAGCGGCATATCCATTGTCGCAACTGCGAAGTCTACGCGGCGGCGGCCACGCGCCTGCTCGACCGCTACGCGCTGATCGAAACGGACCTGGCGTACGAAACCGCCCCCGTCGAAACCTCGGCCGGGCGCTCGCTGCTGCTGTTCCGCCTGGGCGAAGAGTGGCTGGCCCTGGCCACTGCCTGCCTGGCCGAGATCGCCCCCCTGCAAGCGGTGCATTCTTTACCGCATCAACGCTCCCGGGTACTGCAAGGGGTCGCCAATGTGCGCGGCGCGCTGGTGCCGTGCCTGTCACTGGGCGACCTGCTGGGCGTGGAGCGCTTGTCCGAGCAGGCGCGCAGCGGTCGGGCCATGCCACGCATGCTGATCCTGGCAGCGTCGGGCGGGCCAGTGGTCATGGCGGTGGACGAGATCGATGGCATTCACCGCCTCGATGCCCCATTGCAGGGTGCTGGCGAGCATGCCGCACCGTTCACCGCTGCGGTCTTGCAATGGCGAGGGCGCAGTGTGCGGGTGCTGGACGATCAACACTTACTGTCTGCCGTGCAGCGGAGCCTGTCATGACCCCAGAGCAAATGCGCGACGCATCGCTGCTCGAACTGTTCAGCCTGGAGGCCGAGGCGCAGACCCAGGTGCTCAGTACCGGGCTGATGGCACTGGAACGCAATCCGACCCAGGCTGACCAGCTGGAAGCCTGCATGCGTGCGGCACATTCATTGAAAGGTGCGGCGCGCATCGTCGGCATCGATGCCGGGGTCAGCGTCGCCCACGTCATGGAAGACTGCTTGGTGGCGGCCCAGGAAGGGCGGTTGCTGTTGCGCGCCGAGCACATTGATGCACTGCTGCGCGGCACTGACTTGCTGATGCACATCGCCACCCCCGGCGACCCGAATGGCGAGGCGTTGGTGCCGGCGTTTCTGGTGCAAATGGCCAGCTTGCTCGACCCGACTGCGGCGCCGGCGGCGGCATCGGTTGCCGTCGAAGCACCGTTGCCCGAGGCCCCACCGCCCCAGCCTGAACCGGTGTTGCCGGCTGTTGAAGCTGACGTGGAGCCCGCTGCACCGCGCAAGGCCGGCAAACGCCCAGTTGAGGGCGGTGAGCGGGTTTTGCGGGTCACCGCCGACCGCCTGAACAGCCTGCTCGACCTGTCGAGCAAGTCATTGGTCGAGACCCAGCGCCTCAAGCCTTACCTGGCCACCCTGCAGCGCCTCAAGCGCATGCATGGCCAGGGCATGCGCGCCCTCGACGGCCTGAAAACGCAGCTCGAAGACAGTGGCCAGAGCCCCGAAGTGCTCGACGCCCTGGCCCAGACCCAGCGCCTGTTGCTGGAAACCCAGCAGATCCTGCAGCAGCAGGCCGCCGATCTCGACGAATTTGGCTGGCAGGCCAGCCAGCGAGCCCAGTTGCTGTACGACACGGCACTGGCCTGCCGCATGCGCCCGTTTGCCGACGTGCTCACCGGCCAGAGCCGCATGGTTCGTGACCTCGGGCGTTCGCTTGGCAAGCAGGTGCAATTGCAGATCGAAGGCGAGAAGACCCAGGTCGATCGCGACGTGCTGGAAAAGCTCGAAGCGCCGTTGACCCACTTGCTGCGCAATGCTGTCGACCATGGCATCGAACTGCCCGAGCGGCGCTTGCTGGCAGGCAAGCCGGAGGAAGGCACAATTCGCCTGCGCGCCTCGCACCAGGCCGGGCTGCTGATGCTTGAACTGAGCGATGACGGCGCTGGCATCGACCTTGAGCGCCTCAAGCGCAACATCGTCGAGCGCGGCCTGTCACCGGCCGACACCGTGGCGCAGATGAGCGAGGCCGAGCTGCTGACCTTCCTGTTCCTGCCGGGCTTCAGCCTGCGCGACAAGGTCACCGAGGTGTCTGGCCGTGGTGTTGGCCTGGATGCGGTGCAGCACATGGTCCGCGACCTGCGCGGTTCGATCGAGCTGACCCAGTTGCCCGGCCAGGGCTGTCGTTTCAACCTGGAAGTGCCGCTGACCCTGTCGGTGGTACGCAGCCTGGTGGTGGAAGTGGGCGGTGAGGCTTATGCGTTCCCGCTGGCGCATATCGAGCGCACCCTCGAGGTAATGGCCGATGACATCGTGCAGATCGAGGGCCGCCAGCACTTCTGGCATGAAGGTCGGCATATCGGCCTGGTGGCTGCCAGCCAGTTGCTCAACCGCCCGGCAGGGCAGGGTGAGGCCAACAGCCTGCGGGTGGTGGTGATCCGCGAGCGTGAGCAACTTTATGGGGTGGCCGTGGAGCGCCTGGTCGGCGAGCGGGTGCTGGTGGTGATGCCGCTCGACCCGCGCCTGGGCAAGGTCCAGGACATTTCCGCCGGGGCGTTGCTGGACGATGGCTCGGTGGTGCTGATCATCGATGTCGAAGACTTGCTGCGCTCGGTCGAAAAACTGCTCAGCACGGGCCGCCTGGAACGCATCGAGCGCGGCGTGCAAGGGGCGCGAGGTGCCAGCCGCAAGCGCGTCCTGGTGGTCGACGATTCGCTCACCGTGCGCGAGCTGCAACGCAAGCTGCTGAGCAACCGTGGCTACGACGTGGCGGTGGCGGTGGACGGCATGGACGGCTGGAACGCCCTGCGCAGCGAAGCGTTCGACCTGCTGATCACCGACATCGACATGCCGCGCATGGATGGCATCGAACTGGTCACCCTGGTGCGCCGCGACCAACGGTTGCAGTCGCTGCCGGTGATGGTGGTGTCGTACAAGGACCGTGAAGAAGATCGCCGACGTGGCCTCGACGCTGGAGCCGACTACTATTTGGCAAAGGCCAGCTTCCACGATGATGCGTTGCTGGATGCCGTGGTGGAATTGATCGGAGGTGCTCAGGGATGAAGGTCGCCATCGTCAACGATATGCCCATGGCGGTAGAGGCGTTGCGCCGGGCCCTGGCCTTCGAGCCCGCGCACCAGGTGATCTGGGTGGCCAGCAATGGCGCCGAAGCCGTGCGCATGTGCGCCGAGGACACCCCCGACCTGATTCTCATGGACCTGATCATGCCGGTGATGGATGGCGTCGAGGCGACCCGGCGGATCATGGCCGAAACGCCTTGTGCCATCGTCATCGTCACGGTCGACCGCAAGCAGAACGTGCACCGGGTGTTCGAGGCCATGGGGCATGGCGCCCTGGATGTGGTCGACACCCCCGCGCTGGGCGCTGGGGACGCCCGTGAGGCAGCGGCGCCGCTGCTGCGCAAGATCCTCAACATCGGCTGGTTGATCGGCCAGCAGCGGCCCGGTGCGAGCAAGCCGCTCGCCGCGCCCCTGCGCGAGGCCTCGCAGCGCAGTGGCCTGGTAGCCATAGGCTCGTCCGCTGGCGGCCCTGCCGCGCTCGAAGTCCTGCTCAAAGGCCTGCCGCGCGGCTTTTCAGCCTCGATCGTGCTGGTCCAGCATGTTGACCAGGTGTTTGCCGCCGGCATGGCCGAGTGGCTCGCCAGCGCCTGCGGCCTGCCGGTGCGCCTGGCTCGCGAAGGCGAGCCGCCACAACCCGGGCAGGTGTTGCTGGCCGGTACCAATCACCACATCCGCCTGCTGCAAGGTGGCCAGTTGGCCTACACTGCCGAACCCGTCAACGAAATCTACCGGCCCTCGATCGACGTGTTCTTCGAGAGCGTGGCGCGTTACTGGAACGGCGACGCGGTGGGCGTGCTGCTCACCGGCATGGGGCGCGATGGCGCCCAAGGCCTGAAGCTGATGCGCCAGCGGGGCTATCTGACGATTGCCCAGGACCAGTCCAGCAGTGCGGTGTACGGCATGCCCAAGGCCGCTGCGGCAATCGATGCAGCGGTTGAAATCCGCCCGCTTGAGCGAATTGCCGGGCGCTTGATGGAAATCTTTGCAAAATGACGACATTTATAGAATCGCGCCGCATGGACGGCCGTGATCAGGTGAATTCGAATGACTGATCTACCGATCGAAGGCTTCGCGACGCCCAACGAGAATTCGGCAATGGTCCTGTTGGTCGATGATCAGGCGATGATCGGCGAAGCGGTGCGACGTGGCCTGGCCCACGAAGAGAACATCGATTTCCACTTCTGTGCCGACCCGCACCAGGCGGTGGCCCAGGCCATGCGCCTCAAGCCCACGGTCATCCTCCAGGACCTGATCATGCCCGGCCTCGACGGCCTGACCCTGGTGCGCGAATACCGCAACAACCCGGCCACCCAGGACATCCCGATCATCGTCCTGTCGACCAAGGAAGACCCGCTGGTCAAGAGCGCGGCCTTCGCCGCCGGGGCCAACGATTACCTGGTCAAGCTGCCGGACTCCATCGAGCTGGTGGCGCGTATCCGCTACCACTCGCGCTCCTACCTGACCCTGCTGCAGCGCGACGAAGCCTACCGCGCCTTGCGCGTGAGCCAGCAGCAGCTGCTCGACAGCAACCTGATGCTGCAGCGGCTGATGAACTCCGATGGCCTCACCGGCTTGTCCAACCGCCGTCACTTCGACGAGTACCTGGAGCTGGAATGGCGCCGGGCCATGCGTGAGCAGCAGCAATTGTCGTTGCTGATGATCGATGTCGATTACTTCAAGGTGTTCAACGACAGCTTCGGCCACCTGGCCGGCGACGAGGCGTTGCGCCAGGTGGCCGAAGCCATTCGCGGTTCCTGCTCGCGGCCGACCGACCTGCCGGCCCGCTACGGTGGCGAGGAGTTCGCCCTGGTGCTGCCCAACACCTCGCCCGGCGGCGCACGCCTGGTCGCAGAAAAACTGCGCCAGACCGTGCTCGGCCTGAACATCGCGCACAGCGCGCCAACTGCCGACTCGCACCTGACCGTGAGCATCGGCCTGGCGACCCTGACGCCGGCCATCGGCAGCCATTGCCGGCAGCTGATTTCGGCGGCGGACAAGGGGCTGTACCTGGCCAAGAACAACGGGCGCAACCAGGTCGGGATTGCCTGAGGCCGATGCGGCTGCCCAACGGGCTGCCGCCGTTCTTTGGATGGGTTATACTCGCGGGCTTTTCACCGAATTCGCACGAGAGCCAGCCGCCCATGGAAATCCAACCAATCCTGAACACCATCAAGGACCTCACCGAGCGTTCCCTGTCCATTCGGGGGTATCTTTGACTACGATCACAAGCATGACCGCCTGATCGAAGTCAACCGCGAGCTGGAAGACGCTGCCGTCTGGAACAAGCCCGAGTACGCCCAGGCCCTGGGCCGCGAGCGTGCCATGCTGGCGCAGGTCGTAGAGACCCTGGACAAGATGGCCAACGGCCTTGCCGACTGCAAGGACCTGCTCGACATGGCTGTCGAGGAAGGTGACGAAGGCGCTGTGAGCGATGTCGAGACCGAGCTGCAGGCCTTGGAAGAATCCCTGGCCCAGCTTGAGTTCCGTCGCATGTTCAGCGGCGAGATGGACATGAACAACGCCTATCTGGACATCCAGGCCGGCTCCGGCGGTACCGAGGCGCAGGACTGGGCCAACATCCTGCTGCGCATGTACCTGCGCTGGGCCGACAAGCGTGGCTTCGACGCCACCATCATCGAACTGTCCGAAGGTGAAGTCGCCGGTATCAAAGGCGCCACCGTGCACATCAAGGGCGAGTACGCCTTCGGCTGGCTGCGCACCGAGATCGGCGTGCACCGCCTGGTGCGCAAGAGCCCGTTCGACTCCGGCGCGCGTCGCCACACCTCGTTCTCGGCGGTGTTCGTGTCCCCCGAGATCGACGACAAGGTCGAGATCGAGATCAACCCGTCCGACTTGCGCATCGACACCTACCGCTCCTCCGGTGCCGGTGGTCAGCACGTGAACACCACCGACTCGGCGGTGCGTATCACCCACGTACCGACCAACACCGTGGTGGCTTGCCAGAACGAACGCTCCCAGCACGCCAACAAGGACACCGCCATGAAAATGCTGCGGGCCAAGTTGTACGAGCTGGAAATGCAGAAGCGCAACGCCGCCTCCCAGGCGCTGGAAGACAGCAAGTCGGACATCGGCTGGGGCCACCAGATCCGTTCCTACGTGCTGGATGACTCGCGCATCAAGGACCTGCGGACCGGCGTCGAGCGCAGCGACTGCAACAAGGTGCTGGACGGCGACATCGACCAGTACCTGGAAGCGAGCCTCAAGCAGGGCCTGTAAGCCGCACACCACCGCCGCGCTGCCTGGCTACCCGCCGGTAGCGCGTGCCCTGCCCGAAAAGGGCAACGAATACCTGATGGAAAGAATGACGACATGAGCGACCTCAAGACCGAATCGCAAGACCTGCAACAGGAAGAAAACGCCCTGATCGCCCTGCGCAAGGAAAAACTTGCCGCAGAACGCGCCAAGGGCAACGCCTTCCCCAACGACTTCCGTCGCGACAGCTACTGCAACGACCTGCAGAAACAGTACGCGGACAAGACCAAGGAAGAGCTGGAAGCAGCCGCGATCCCGGTCAAGGTTGCCGGCCGCATCATGCTCAACCGTGGCTCGTTCATGGTCATCCAGGACATGACCGGCCGTATCCAGGTCTACGTCAACCGCAAGACCCTGCCGGAAGAAACCCTGGCCGCGGTCAAGACCTGGGACCTGGGCGACATCATCAGCGCCGAAGGCACCCTGGCCCGTTCCGGCAAGGGTGACCTGTACGTCGAGATGACCAACGTGCGCCTGCTGACCAAGTCGCTGCGCCCGCTGCCGGACAAGCACCACGGCCTGACCGACACCGAACAGCGCTACCGCCAGCGCTACGTCGACCTGATGGTCAACGAAGAAACCCGCCACACCTTCCGTGTGCGTTCGCAGGTGATCTCGCACATCCGCAAGTTCCTCATCGAGCGCGACTTCCTCGAAGTCGAGACGCCGATGCTGCAGACCATCCCTGGCGGCGCCGCGGCCAAGCCGTTCGAAACCCACCACAATGCCCTGGACATGGCCATGTTCCTGCGTATCGCGCCGGAGCTGTACCTCAAGCGCCTGGTGGTCGGTGGCTTTGAAAAAGTGTTCGAGATCAACCGCAACTTCCGTAACGAAGGCGTTTCGACTCGTCACAACCCTGAATTCACCATGCTCGAGTTCTACCAGGCCTACGCCGACTACCGCGACAACATGGACCTCACCGAGGAACTGTTCCGCGAGCTGGCGCTGCTGGTACTGGGCACCACCGATGTCCCGTATGGCGACAAGGTGTTCCACTTCGGCGAGCCGTTCGCGCGCCTGTCGGTATTCGACTCGATCCTCAAGTACAACCCGGAGCTGACTGCTGCCGACCTGCAGGACGTCGACCGTGCCCGCGACATCGCCAAGAAGGCCGGCGCCAAGGTGCTGGGCCACGAAGGCCTGGGCAAGCTGCAGGTTATGATTTTCGAAGAGCTGGTCGAGCACAAGCTGGAGCAGCCGCACTTCATCACCGAGTACCCGTTCGAAGTATCGCCGCTGGCCCGTCGTAACGACGAAAACCCGGCCGTGACCGACCGCTTCGAGCTGTTCATCGGTGGCCGCGAGATCGCCAACGCCTACTCCGAGCTCAACGATGCCGAAGACCAGGCCGAGCGCTTCCTGGCCCAGGTGGCCGAGAAGGACGCCGGTGACGACGAAGCCATGCACTACGACGCCGACTTCGTTCGCGCCCTGGAGTACGGCATGCCGCCGACTGCCGGTGAAGGCATCGGCATCGACCGCCTGGTGATGCTGCTGACCAACTCGCCGTCCATTCGCGACGTGATCCTGTTCCCGCACATGCGCCCACAGGCCTGAGTGAACTGAACAAGCCGCCTTTCGGGGCGGCTTTTTCTTGCCTGAAGCTTTATGTTGTCTGTACCGGCCCTATCGCGGCTGAAGCCGCTCCTACAGGCATCCGATGTCCTGTAGGAGCGGCTTCAGCCGCGATAGGGCCGGTACAGGCAACAGATGACTCGAACCATGAGGTAACCACTGTGACACCCGCAATGGCCCAACAAGGCGCCGCCGGCATTGCCACCGCCGTCGCCGAGAGCGTGCAGTACCAGGGTCGCAAGACCGCCCGTCAAGGCAGCGAACAGCGCCGCCAGCTGATCCTCGACGCCGCCATGCGCATCGTCGTGCGCGATGGCGTGCGTGGCGTGCGCCACCGTGCGGTGGCCGCCGAGGCGGGTGTGCCGCTGTCGGCCACCACTTACTACTTCAAGGACATCGAAGACCTGCTCACCGATACCTTCGCCCAGTATGTCGAGCGCAGCGCTGCCTACATGGCCAAGCTTTGGGCCAACACCGAGGTGGTCCTGCGCCAGCTGCTGGCCCAGGGTGATGGCAGCGTGCAGTCGCGGGCGCGACTGGCCGACGAAATCGCCCGTATGACCGCCGACTATGTCCAGCGCCAGTTGCTCAATCGCCGCGATTTCATGATGGCCGAGCAGGCCTTCCGCCAGGAGGCCCTGCTGTGCCCGCGCCTGGCGGAGCTTGTGTGCGCGCATGAGCAGATTCTGCTGCATGGTGCCCGTCAGCTGCTGCAGGTGGTCGGCTCGCAGCAACCGGAACAGGACGCCCAAATGTTGACGGCGATTATCGAGCAGATGGAATATCAGGGCCTGCTCAAGGATGCCGATGCGCAAGCCGATGGGCAGATGCTCGCTATGCTTACCCGTTACCTGCACTTGGTGCTGGCATCGGCCTGAGCTGAGACCGAACTTTCAAGGAGAACCTGATGAAAGCCTGGCGTGTGGTGTTGTTGACGTTGTCATTCCTCCTGCTGGGCGGTTGTCTGGTGACCTTTCATGAGCCGCTGCCGAGCAACCAGGCGGCGCCCAAGGCATTGCTCGGCAAATGGAGCAGCAAGGACGCGTGGGGCGAACCGCTGAAGCTGACCATCAGCCGCAGTGGCGGTGATGCCTACAAGGCGGTAGCCACGGCCAAAGGCAAGGCGCCGGAGGAATACACCTTCACCGTCTCGCGTCATGGCAACCGCTGGTACCTGTCGGCCGGCGTGCCCAAGCGCCTGGGCGGCAACTTCCTGATTGGCGGCTTCGACATCGTCGATGGCAAGGAATTGGTGGTCTACAACCTCGACGTCGAGCAGGTGCAGCAGGCGGTCGAGAAGAAGGAACTGAGCGGGCGCAGTACCGAGGTTGCGCAAGAAAACGAACAGGGCGTGCTGATCGACAGCCCGTCGCCGCGCGTGCTCGCCTATCTGGATGACCCGGCCAACTCCGACCTGTTCGTCGAAGTGGCGCGCTTCCAGCGCTCTGGCAAATGACCGTGTCGGCTTCTTCGCGGCTAAAGCCGCTCCCACAGGTACAGCGCCAGGCCTGAAGCTTGTGGTATCCCTGTGGGAGCGGCTTTAGCCGCGAAGAGGCCAGCACAGGTATCTTGTTCTAGAAAGGAGTCCCCGGTGGACGAATACCAGCAAACCATCCGCGCCCTGTCCGATCGCATCGTCGCGGCGCAGACCCCGATCCGGGTCCTGGACGCGGTGAAATGGGACGACAACATTCGCCAGGGCTTTCTCAAGGCCAAGGGCAAGGAGCCGCCTGCCGTTGACCGCGAGTACTACCTGGCCCGCCCCCTGGCGTTCGACTCCAGCGCGGTGAAGGCCGAGTTCCAGGCCATCGAGCGCGACATCATTCGCCAGCTCGGCCAGTTCAACCCGGTCGGGCAGATCATGAAGCGCATGTGCCGTGAGTACCGCATGGTCGTGCGCATGCTCGAAGCCCGCGGTACCGAAGACTTCGGGCTGATCTCCCAGGAGCTGTACGGCGCGGCCTCCGATGCCTTCCACGCCGGTGACCCGACCCTGGCCGACCTGGGGCTGATGCTCTCGGACTACCTGAACAACATCGACGGGCGCGGCGACCTCAAGGACGAGCCGAAGAACCTCACCGCCAAGGAGGCCGTGGACATCCTCCAGCGCCGCCTGAACAAGGTGTTCGGCGAGGCCGAGGAAACCATCCGCGTGTTCGAGTCGGACGGTATCGTCGCCGACGCCGCCGCCGGTGCCGACTACATCAAGGTGCGCGCCGATGCCATGTTCAACAACCGCGACGTGCGTGCGCTGGAGGTGCATGAAGGCCTGGTGCACGTGGGGACCACGCTAAACGGCCTGAACCAGCCGATCTGCACCTTCCTGGCCAAGGGCCCGCCCTCGTCGACAGTGACCCAGGAAGGCCTGGCGATCCTCATGGAAGTGATCGCCTTCGCCTCCTACCCCAGCCGCCTGCGCAAGCTGACCAACCGCACCCGCGCCATCCACATGGTCGAGGAGGGTGCCGATTTCCTGCAGGTGTTCGACTTCTTCCGCGAGCAGGGCTTCGAGATGGCGCAGAGCTACAGCAACGCCAGCCGGGTGTTCCGTGGCTCGGTGCCCAATGGCCTGCCATTCACCAAGGACTTGTCCTACCTCAAGGGTTTCATCATGGTTTACAACTACATTCAGTTGGCCGTGAAGAAGGGCAAGCTCGAACAGATTCCGCTGCTGTTCTGCGGCAAGACCACCCTGGAAGACATGCGCACCCTGCGCCAGCTGGTCGAGGAGGGGCTGGTGGAGCCGCCCAAGTACCTGCCGGAGCAGTTCCGCGACCTCAACGCGCTGTCGGCCTGGATGTGCTTCTCCAACTTCCTCAACCACTTGAGCCTGGATCGCATTGAAGCCGACTACGCGAACATTCTCTGAGCGCTGCCGCCTGCTGGTCCTGGGCATGCTCCTGCTCGGGTTGGGCGGTTGCAGCAGCCTGTTGTTCTACCCGGAACCCGGCGAGCCGTTCACCCCCGCAAGGGCCAAGCTGGAATACCGCGATATCAGCCTCACCACCGCAGATGGCCTGCGCCTGCACGGATGGTGGTTGCCGGCCAAGGCGGGTGTCGAGGTCAAGGGGACGGTGCTGCACCTGCATGGCAACGGCGGCAATCTGCCGGGGCATCTTGGCGGCAGCTACTGGCTGCCGGAGCAGGGCTATCAGGTGCTGATGATCGATTACCGCGGCTATGGCCTGTCCGAGGGCACGCCAAGCTTGCCCGAGGTCTATCAGGACATCGACGCAGCCATGGCGTGGCTGGCCCAGGCCCCCGAGGTCAAGGGCAAGCCCCTGGTGCTGCTTGGCCAGAGCCTCGGCGGGGCGATGGCGATCCACTACCTGGCGCAGCACCCCGAGCAGCGCCAGCGCTTCAGCGCCCTGGTGTTCGACGGTGTGCCAGCGAGTTACCGTGCGGTCGGCCGTTACGCCCTGAGTACCTCGTGGATGACCTGGCCGCTGCAGGTGCCGCTGTCCTGGCTGGTGCCGGACGGCGACAGTGCAATCCATTCGATCGAACAGCTGAGCAGCCCGCCGAAGCTGTTCTTCCACAGCATCGACGACCAGCTGGTGCCGATGGACAACGGCATTCGCCTGTACCAGCACGCACCGCCACCGCGGGTGCTGCAGCTGACCCGTGGGGGGCACGTGCAGACCTTCGCCGACCCGGTGTGGCGCCAGGTGATGCTGCGCTTCCTCGATGACCCCAGCCATTTCAACGGCCTGCGGCGGCTTGCCGAAGTGCCCAACTACCCTGACGAGAAGAACAAGCAATGAGTGAAGAACGCAACGCCATCCCGCTGATCCTGACCGGTGTCGGCAGCATCATCGTGACGGTGGGAGCCCTCTGGTACTACGGCTACCTGCATTTCGCCAAACCCGAGGATGCGCTGCTGCTGCAGGACTTCACCATGCTCAAGACGATTCCTGGCGAGGACTACAAGGTCTCCCTCGACCCGGCGCCGCAGGTGGCGCAGTGTGTGGATGGCGTGCTGGTGTTGTTCGATACCGAGCAGAAAGGCCTGACCGGTGTGCTGGTGGACAACCGCAAGCGCGCGGTGCGCTGCATGGGGCAGGAGACGCCGCAGCAGGTGCAGTGAAGTTCAAATCAGGCGGGAGCGGGCTGCATCATAGGCTGCGCTTCGTTCTCGCTTGCCTACGGCTATGACAATCACAACCACACGGTGATCGACTACACGGTAAACCAGTCGATAGCCGGCAGACCTCAGTTTGATCTTGTAGCAATCAGCCATACCGGAGAGTTTGTCTTTCTCCACCCTCGGCTGTGCAAGCCGCTCCTTCAGTTTTCTTGCAAACTGGAGCTGCAACGAGCCATCCAGCTTTCCGAACTCCTTCCTTGCCCTCACATCGAATTCAAGGTCGTAGCTTTTTGCTGCCTTCGGCTTCGGCAATGAGCTCATCGATATCCACTCTTACGGTGGGCCCTCCACGTCGTTGGCGGACAAGCTCAGCCAGATGCATGTCGTCGATCAGCTCCATCATCGCTTCGTAGCGCTCGGGTGGTACGGCATAGAACGCTGGTTCGTTGCGATTGAGGATGACCACGGTTTCACCGGCAGCCTCGCGGATGGTGCCCATGGGGTCTTTCTTAAGGTCGGTGATCGATGCTGCCAGATCGGCGAGGACGGGGTAGGTCACAGTTGTATCAACCCATTAATTCGGTTATTGGCAGCTGCAAGTCTAGTGCTTGCAAGAGTGCTTTTAAAGGTGCTTTTGTCAGCGTACATGTACGAAAAACCCCGCCATTGAGGCGGGGTTCCAGTTTCTTCGGCAGCCTTACTGCTGAATCTGGCTCACCGAACGCGGTGCCACCGGCTGGTTGTCATTGGAAATGGTCACCTCCACCCGACGGTTCTGCGCACGGCCCGAGTTGCTGCCGTTGTCCGCCACCGGGTATTCCTTGCCATAGCCCTGGGCGACGACGCGTGCCGGGTCTACGCCTGCACGTACCAGCGCCGCACGCACGCTGGCGGCACGGCGTTCGGACAGGCCCTGGTTGTAGTTGGCCGAGCCGACGCTGTCGGTGTAACCCTCGACGATCACCTTGCGCTCAGGGTTCTCCTGAAGGAACTGGGCCAGCTTGGTGATGTTCGGGTAGGCGTTGCTCTTGAGGGTGGCCTTGTTGAAGTCGAACAGCACGTCACCGAAGGTCACCAAGGTACCGCGGTCGGTCTGCTTGGCGTTGAGGCTTTCCTGCAGCTTGGCGATCTGCGCGTCGCGGGCATCGAGCTTGGCCTGGGCGCGCTGGGCCGAGGCGTTCTTCAGCTCGTTTTCGGCGGTACGCAGGGCGATGGTTTCCTTGGCCACTTCGACACGCTGGTTGGTCAGGTAGGCCAGCTGGTCGACCTTCTGGGTGTTTTCACGGTCCATGAAGGCCTTGTCGGCCTTGTTCAGCCAGTCCTGGGCATCCTTGGTCTCGAGTGCGGCAACCTTGCTCGACTGCGGGTCGCTCTGCAGCGCCGAGAAGTTGGTGCGGGCCGACTCCAGGTTGGGGTTAGGGTCGTGGGAGCAGGCAGCGAGGCCGACGCTCAGGGCCAGGAGGGCGGGAATCATGACGTAATTGCGCATAGTGTTCATCCTTTGATCAGTTGCGAAGGCTAGGGTTGGCGTGGCGGCGCTCACTGAGCGCTGCGCAGGCCTTCCTGACGCACGTCCTGAACGCCCTGGCGGGCATCCTGCACGGCCTTCTGGGCCTTGGCTGCCTGGGCCTTGCGCTCGGCAACGCGGGCGTCCCACTCGGCCTGCTCGGCCAGGCGTTTGGCCTCGTCATACTTCTTGTCGTGCATGGCGATTTCCGCCTGCTTGAACTTGTCCTGGGCCGCTTTCATTTCCACGGCAGCGAACTCGGTGCCACCGGCACTGACGGCGGAATTCACCGCGGACTGGGTAACGGCGTACTGCTCGGTAGGCGGGTTGCCAGCACAGCCGGCCAGGACCAGGCTACTGCCCAGGGCCAGCGCAGCCAGCTTCAACCCGCGCACGTGGCTGGATGTGGGTTTTGCGGTGCGGGTGTTGATGGTGGTCAGTTCCATTGGATCACTCCTGATTACGACGATGTCCGTAGCAGTCCATCGCTCAATCCCTGACATTGCGCTTGCGCTCAACGATGCACATGGCAGGAGTGCAGGGTTTTAGCGTGATGGCTATTGGCTGGGACTTGAGCGTTTTTTGAATGGTTCAGAAAAAATGCTCATTTCGGCTATTTTTTTCTGACTGATCGGTCAGCGAGTTTTGCCCGGAACTTTCGATGCCTGGAGTGGTTCCGGGCCTGTTGCAGGCCCGGAATATCGTGTTGCGCGTTCAGTTACCGCTGTCGTCGCCGGTGTTGCTGAGGTCATGCAGATGGCGCCGTGACAGCGCCAGAAAGCGCGGGGTGGGGCCGACGTCTTCGAACAGCGGGTCGCCTTCCTCGTCAGTGGCGATGACCTTGTGGCCCTGCACGTAAGGGAAGCTGGCTTCTATCTCTTCCAGCGCGGCGGCGACCAGTTCGCCGAGCAATTCCTCGGCGGTGCGCTTGGGGTACATGTCGATCAGGGCGGCCAGG
This sequence comes from Pseudomonas sp. CC120222-01a, assembly GCF_003097235.1. Classification (GTDB taxonomy): domain Bacteria; phylum Pseudomonadota; class Gammaproteobacteria; order Pseudomonadales; family Pseudomonadaceae; genus Aquipseudomonas. The sequence continues at coordinate 39,668 of NZ_QEQQ01000025.1, forward strand.
CGTGCCTCGGACTCAAGGTCCAGGTGCAAGGCGTGGCCGGTGGGGCTCAGGGTGCCAGCGGCATTCTGTTCCCAGTGCTGGGCGAGTTCGCGGATTTTCATGATGACCTCTGTGATCGCCAGTAAAGGCTGCAGTGCATCGGACTGCGCTGCCTTAACTTTAGTTTGCTTTGCGCGATCGCGGCTTGCCATCGCGCCCCGGCAGTGGGCACTCTTGGGCCAGTGCTGTTTCCTGAGCAGAGTGCGGCGAGCCGCGCCGAAGAGAGGGCCAATGACTGATATCGATGTGCGCCTGCGTGAAGATGTCCATGTGTTGGGGGAGTTGCTCGGCGAGACCATTAGCCAGCAGTACGGTGATGCGTTCCTGCAGAAGATCGAGGACATCCGCCACAGTGCCAAGGCCGACCGCCGCAGTGCTGGCGAGCAGTTGAGCTCGACCCTGGCCGACCTTGCCGAAGAAGACCTGCTGCCGGTGGCGCGAGCCTTCAACCAGTTCCTCAACCTGGCCAACATGGCCGAGCAGTACCAGCTGATCCGCCGTCGCGATGCCGGCCAGCCAGAGCCGTTCGAGGCGCGGGTCTTGCCCGAACTGCTGGCGCGCCTGAAACAGGCCGGGCACAAGGATGACGCCCTGGCCCGGCAGTTGGCCAAGCTCGATATCCAGCTGGTGCTGACCGCGCACCCGACCGAAGTGGCGCGGCGTACGTTGATCCAGAAATACGATGCCATCGCCGGCCAGCTGGCCGTGCAGGACCATCGCGATCTGACGTCCGCCGAGCGCGAGCAGGTGCGTGAGCGCCTGCGCCGGCTGATCGCCGAAGCCTGGCACACCGAAGAAATCCGCCGCACCCGGCCAACCCCGGTGGACGAGGCCAAATGGGGCTTCGCGGTGATCGAACATTCGCTGTGGCATGCCATTCCCAACCACCTGCGCAAGGTCGACAAGGCGCTGTTCGACGCCACCGGCCTGCGCCTGCCGCTGGAAGCCGCACCCATTCGCTTCGCCTCGTGGATGGGCGGCGACCGTGACGGCAACCCCAATGTCACTGCCGCCGTGACCCGTGAGGTGCTGCTGCTGGCCCGCTGGATGGCCGCCGACCTGTTCCTGCGCGATGTCGATGCGCTGGCGGCCGAGTTGTCCATGCAGCAGGCCAGCAGTGCCTTGCGTGAACGCGTTGGCGACAGTGCGGAGCCGTACCGGGCGTTGCTCAAGCAGTTGCGTGACCGCCTGCGGGCGACCCGCGCCTGGGCCCAGCTCGCCTTGACCAGCAACCAGCCGGCCAGTGCCGAGGTGTTGGTGGACAACCGCGACCTGATCGCGCCGCTGGAACTGTGCTATCAGTCGCTGCATGAGTGCGGCATGGGTGTGATTGCCGATGGCCCGCTGCTCGACAGCCTGCGCCGGGCGGTCACCTTCGGCCTGTTCCTCGGTCGCCTGGATGTGCGCCAGGACGCCGCCCGGCATCGTGATGCGCTGGCGGAGATCACCGATTACCTGGGCCTGGGCAGTTATGCCGACTGGGACGAAGAACAGCGCATCGCCTTCCTCCAGGCTGAACTGAAGAACCGTCGGCCGCTGCTGCCGGCGCACTTCAAACCCCAGGCAGAGACCGCGGAAGTGCTGGCCACCTGCCGCGAGATCGCTGCGGCGCCGGGCGCCTCGCTGGGCTCCTACGTGATCTCGATGGCGGGTGCAGCCTCCGATGTGCTGGCCGTGCAACTGCTGCTCAAGGAAGCCGGCCTGACCCGGCCAATGCGCGTGGTGCCACTGTTCGAAACCCTGGCCGACCTGGACAACGCCGGACCGGTGATGGAGCGCCTGCTTGGCCTGCCGGGCTACCGTGCCAGCTTGCGCGGGCCGCAGGAAGTGATGATCGGCTATTCCGACTCGGCCAAGGATGCGGGCACCACGGCCGCGGCCTGGGCCCAGTACCGCGCCCAGGAAAACCTGGTGCGCATCTGCCGCGAGCATCAGGTCGAGCTGCTGCTGTTCCATGGCCGCGGTGGTACGGTCGGCCGTGGCGGCGGCCCGGCCCATGCGGCGATCCTGTCGCAGCCACCAGGGTCGGTGGCAGGGCGCTTCCGCACCACCGAACAGGGCGAGATGATCCGCTTCAAGTTCGGCTTGCCGGGCATTGCCGAGCAGAACCTCAACCTTTACCTGGCCGCCGTGCTTGAGGCCACCTTGCTGCCGCCGCCACCTCCAGAACCCGCCTGGCGCGCACTGATGGACCAGCTGGCGGCCGATGGCCTCAAGGCCTATCGGGGCGTGGTGCGGGAGAACCCTGACTTCGTCGAATACTTCCGGCAGTCCACCCCCGAGCAGGAGCTGGGCCGTCTGCCGCTGGGCAGCCGCCCGGCCAAGCGTCGTGCCGGAGGCATCGAAAGCCTGCGAGCAATTCCGTGGATCTTCGGCTGGACCCAGACACGCCTGATGCTGCCGGCCTGGCTGGGCTGGGAAACCGCCCTGAGCAATGCCCTGGCGCGAGGCCAGGGCGAGCTGTTGGCGCAGATGCGCGAGCAGTGGCCATTCTTCCGCACCCGCATCGACATGCTGGAAATGGTCCTGGCCAAGGCCGATGCACAAATCGCCGAGGCCTACGACCAACGTCTGGTGCAACCGGGCTTGCTTCCTTTAGGTGCGCACCTGCGCGACCTATTGTCGCAGTCGTGCCAGGTGGTGCTGGGCCTGACCGGGCAGCCGGTGCTACTGGCGCACAGCCCCGAGACCCTGGAATTCATCAGCCTGCGCAATACCTACCTGGACCCGCTGCACCGCCTGCAGGCCGAGCTGCTGGCCCGTTCGCGCAGCCGCGAAGCCGCTCTGGACAGCCCGTTGGAGCAGGCCTTGCTGGTGACCGTGGCAGGGATTGCCGCGGGCCTGCGCAACACCGGTTGAGGCCTGCCGTTGCGGCCCTTTCCTGTTGACAGGGAATCGGCCGAAACGGGGCGAGGAGGGTGGTTGCGCCGGGCGCAACCCCCTTCGGTTTTGCATACAAATGACGCAATGCTGCAACTTTGGGACGCTTGTCTGGCTGCCGGGCGCTGTGTATCTTGAGCAGCCTTCTGACCGATTTATGGTCATACCCGATTTTCCGGACTTGGCCTCGATTGCCGAATCCATTGAATTTCATAAAAAAATTTGAGGAGCACGAGATGCGCGTAATTCTGCTGGGAGCTCCCGGGGCCGGTAAAGGTACTCAGGCAAAGTTCATCACCGAGAAGTTCGGTATTCCACAGATCTCCACCGGCGACATGCTGCGTGCCGCCGTCAAGGCCGGTACCCCACTGGGCCTGGAACTGAAGAAAGTCATGGATGCCGGCCAGCTGGTTTCCGACGAGCTGATCATCAGCCTGGTCAAGGAGCGCATCGCCCAGCCGGATTGCGCCAATGGCTGCCTGTTCGACGGCTTCCCGCGCACCATTCCACAGGCTGAAGCCATGGTTGCTGCCGGCGTGGACATCGACGCCGTGGTCGAAATCGCCGTCGACGACGAAGAAATCGTCGGCCGTATGGCTGGCCGCCGTGTGCACCTGGCCTCGGGCCGCACCTACCACATTCAGTACAACCCGCCGAAAGTGGAAGGCAAGGACGACGTCACCGGCGAAGACCTGATCCAGCGCGACGACGACAAGGAAGAAACCGTGCGTCACCGCCTGTCGGTCTACCACAGCCAGACCAAGCCACTGGTGGACTTCTACCAGAAGCTGTCGGCCGCCAACGCCGGCAAGCCGAAGTACAGCCACATCGAAGGCGTCGGCTCGGTCGAGTCGATCACCGCCAAGGTGCTGGCAGCCCTGAGCTGATCCAACGCCTGACGCAACGGCCGCTTTTTTGTGGGAGCGGCCTTGCGTCGCGAAAGGGCTGCAGAGCAGCCCCTCGATTTTTGCCGTGTCGCTGACATCCTGGGGCTGCTTCGCAGCCCTTTCCGACCGGTGCGGCGTTCCGACAAGGCCGCTCCCACAGGGGCCGCAGCTGCTCTATAATGCCGCTCTTTTCCCCTAGCACCTGGATACCCGTTCGATGACCACCCTGCTGGCCCTGGATACCGCCACCGAAGCCTGTTCCGTTGCGCTGTTGCATGACGGCAAGGTAACCAGCCATTACGAGGTGATCCCGCGCATGCATGCGCAGAAGCTGCTGCCGATGATCAAGCAGCTGCTGGCGGACTCCGGCGTGGCACTGAATGCACTGGATGCCATCGCCTTCGGCCGTGGCCCGGGCGCGTTCACCGGGGTGCGCATCGCCATCGGTGTGGTGCAGGGCCTGGCGTTTGCGCTGGAGCGCCCGGTACTGCCGGTGTCCAACCTGGCCGCGCTGGCCCAGGGCGCATTGCGCGAGCACGGCGTGCAGCAGGTGGCCGCAGCCATCGATGCGCGCATGGATGAAGTGTACTGGGGGTGCTACAAGGCCGAAGCCGGCGAAATGCACCTGCAGGGCCTGGAAGCCGTACTGCCGCCAGAGCGCGTAGCCTTGCCTGAAGGCAGCAGCGGTGACTGGTACGGTGCCGGTACCGGCTGGGGCTATGCCGAGCGCCTGGCAGTGCAGGCCAGTGCCAGCAACCCCGCGGCACTGCCCAATGCGCTGGACATCCTCAGCCTGGCCAATTTCGCCTGGGCCCGTGGCGAGGCAATCGTCGCCGAACAGGCGCAACCGGTTTACTTGCGCGATAATGTAGCTACACCCAAGGCGCGCTGAGTGCTGTTCGTCGGTTATCGCGGTTGACGATAAAACCTTCGGCGCAAACTGTGGTCCAGTTATCACTCGAGCATTAGCGACGGAACTCTGATGCTGCTAAATTGCCATCATTGGTCCTGAGTGCTCACACCATGCGTATCGACGGTTTCTCATCGCAGTCCTACCCGATCAAGCGCACCCCGCGCAAAGGTGCGGTGCGCGACGAGAACGTTGACGATGCCGAGCTGATCGAAGAGAGCGAAGTCACCCAAGAGGCTTCTGCACGTCGTCGCCCGTCGGGCCTGCCGGCTCGCCAGCAGGACATGGTATTCCCCCGCGCCCGTGACCGGCGCACTGCCACTGCGCTGGCCAGCTACCTCAGCACGGCCGGTTTTACCGACTGGGACATGGAAGTACTGGGGCTCGACCTGTACATTTGATGGATGAATCCATCACCCCTGCCTTATTTTGTAGGTTGCCCGTCCTGGAGCGAGAACGCCTGGCGCGACTACCTGTATCCCGCCGACGCCAATACCAATGAAATGCTTGGCTACTACAGCCAGGTATTCAACGCCGTCGAGGGCAACACCACGTTCTATGCGCGCCCCGCACCCGGCACTGTCGCCCGATGGGCGCAGGTCATGCCCGCGCACTTCCGCTTCACTGCCAAATTTCCCAGGGATATCAGCCACGAAGGCGACCTGCGCGATCAGCTGGAGCCTGCCTTCGACTTCACCCGCCTGATGGCTCCGCTGGGCCAGCGTGTATCGCCGTACTGGCTGCAACTCTCGGCCCAGTTCAGCCCCGCACGGCTGGGCGAGCTGTGCCATTTTCTCGACGAAATCGGCGTGCCGGTGGCCGTGGAGGTGCGCAACCAGGCGTTCTTCGCCAAGGGCGAGGAAGAGCGGCTGCTCAACCGCCTGCTGCATGAGCGCGGCGTGGAGCGCATCTGCCTCGACCCCCGTGCCCTGTTCAGCTGCACCTCACGCGACCCCGCCGTGCTGCACGCGCAGTCGAAAAAGCCCAAGGTGCCTCCGCGCCCCGCGGCTTTCAGCCAGCACCCGCAGGTGCGCTTTATCGGCCATCCGCAGCTTGAGGCCAACGAGACCTTCCTCACCCCTTGGGTGGACAAGGTCGCCGCCTGGATCGAGGAGGGGCGCAACCCCTATGTGTTCCTGCACACGTCCGACAACCGCCTGGCCGCGGCCCTGGCACAGCGTTTCCACCAACGGCTGATGGCCCGCCTGCCTGGCCTGGCACCTTTGCCTGAATTGCCGCGCGCCCCCGAGGTCGAACAACTGGGACTACTCTGACCATTCCCAGACCCCGGAGGTTGTGACCATGGATGTACAGACCCTGCGAGCCCAAGCCTTCAAGGCACTGCATGAGCGTGATGGCGCCTTCGTCATTCCCAACCCCTGGGATGCCGGCTCCGCCAAGCTGCTGGCCAGCCTCGGCTTCGAAGCATTGGCCACCACCAGCGCAGGCCTGGCCTTCAGCCTCGGGCGACCGGATGCCGAAGGCGCCTTGAGCCTGGACGATACTCTGGACAATGCCGGCGTGATCGTCGATGCCACCGCTTTGCCGGTAGCCGCCGACCTTGAAAACGGCTTTGGCGACTTGCCCGAGGACTGTGCGCAGACCATCCTGCGTGCCGCTGAAGTAGGGCTGGTCGGCGGGTCGATCGAGGATGCCAGTGGCCGTGCCGATGCGCCGATCTATGACTTCGAACTGGCCGTGGCGCGGGTGCGGGCCGCAGTGCAGGCCGCCCGCAGCCTGCCATTCCCGTTCACCCTGTGTGCCCGCGCGGAAAACCTGCTGCACGGGCGCATGGATCTGGATGACACCATCCTGCGGCTGCAGGCCTTTGCCGAGGCCGGTGCCGACGTGCTCTATGCACCGGGGCTGCGCAGTGTCGATGAGGTGCGAGCCGTGGTGCAGGCCGTGGCGCCGAAGCCAGTCAATGTGCTGATGGGCCTGGCGGGTGTGCCATTGAGCGTCAACCAGTTGCAGGACCTGGGCGTGCGTCGGATCAGTGTCGGTTCATCGTTGGCCCGGGCAGCGCTGGGCGCGTTCCAGCGAGCGGCTCTGGAGATTCGAGATCAGGGCACATTCAGTTATGGCGAACAGGCTTTGCCGTTCGCCCAACTCAACGACCTGTTCCGCCGTTGATGCGCCATGCGCGCAGGGATGCTGCTATGCGGGCTGCGACAGTTTGAGCACGGTGCTGGGGCCGGACTACAACACTGCCGACCACAATCACGTTCACCTGGGCGTGGGGCGTTGGCTGGTCTGCCGCTGATCTCAGGCGTGGACGCGAACGTTGTTCAGCACCACTGGGCGCGCCCAGTGCATGTCGAACTCAAGGGCGTTCTGCTGCTTGGCCAGGGTCGCCTCGTCAAACGGCTCGGGCGCGGGATCGAGCAAGTTCATCTCGAATTCGGCGATCGGCAGGTGCAGCGGGCGTGGCGAAGGGCCTGGGCCTGGCTCGGGGAGCGGGTGGCCTTGGCTCATCACCACCGGGCGCAGCCAGTTGTTGCTGATGTCGAGCTGGCGCTGCTGCTGGATCATCTCGGCGACGCTGAACGGCTCTGGCGCCGGCTCCAGCAGGTTGGCCTCGAGCTCCGCCTTGGGCAGGAACAGGGGCTCGGGCGGTGCGACGATGGTGTCTTGCACCGGGCAGGCGCGCTGGGTTTCGATCATGGCCAGGGCCTTGGCCCCGCCGATCGGCTCGCCGCTGTCCTGATCGTACTGCACCATCGCCTGGCTGACGCTGTCCGGCTCTTCTGCCTGCTGCTCGGCCATCGCGCGGGCGAAGAAATCCTGCCACAGGTGGCTGACGCCCCCGAGTGCCTGGGTATTCTGCCGACCGTAGTTGCCGACAGGCGACAAGTAGGTCAAACCGATGGGAAGAGTATCTGTCATGGCAGTCGTGCGCGCTGTGCTCTGGCAGAATAGCGGGATATTGCCTGTATCGGCCGTGGCGGCCGATACATGAGGGGCAGGGTTCAATTTCTAGGTGTGAATGATGGAAGAGCAGGGCACAGGTATCCGCGTCGAGGCGCTGTCGGCTGAATTCGAGGCGCAGGCTGCCGCATGGGCCGAGCGCCTGGCGCTGCCACTGCAGGACGATGCTGCCGGTTTTGCCGTGCAGCTGGGCGTTGATGGCCTGCAGATCCAGCAGTTGGGCCCGCAGGCACCGGGGCCGGTGCGGGTGGACTTTGTCGACGGCCAGGCTGCCCATCGGCGCCAGTTTGGCGGTGGCAACGGGCAGATGATTGCCAAGGCGGTCGGTATCGCCCAGGGCGTGCGGCCTCAGGTGCTGGATGCCACGGCAGGCCTTGGCAAGGATGCGTTCGTGTTGGCCAGCCTGGGCTGCCAGATGACCTTGATCGAACGCCAGCCGCTGATTGCCGCATTGCTGGAAGATGGCTTGGCGCGGGCCCGCCTGGATGAAGAGGTGGGGCCGATAGTCGGGCGCATGCGCCTGCTGACGGGTAACGCCATCGAGCGTATGCGCAGTTGGGAAGGCGAGCCGCCGCAGGTGATCTACCTCGACCCAATGTTCCCGCACCGTGACAAGAGCGCCTTGGTGAAGAAGGAAATGCGCGTGTTCCGGCCCTTGGTCGGTGATGACCTGGACGCCCCGGCGCTGCTCGAAGCTGCGCTGGCGCTGGCCAGTCACCGAGTGGTGGTGAAGCGGCCGCGCAAGGCACCGATCATCGATGGGCCGAAGCCGAGCCACAGCCTGGAAGGCAAGTCGAGCCGGTATGACATCTATCCGAAGAAAGCATTGAAGGCTTGATCGCCTGTGAAGTATGTGTGGCCTTTGTAGGAGCGGCCTTGTGTCGCGAAAGGGCCGCATAGCGGCCCCGGCCATCTTCGCTGCGAAGCTGAAAAGTGTGGGGCCGCTTCGCGCCCCTTTCCGACCGGTCCGGCGCCCCGGCAAGGCCGCTCCTACAGGGCGTGCGCCGGCCAACTTCAGCGTTGGAATGCCCGGATGAACACGCCAACCACCTCGCGCACATGGGCCTCGGCCTCATCCCCCTCCAGCGGCCCGGCACACCCCAGCAACAGCCGGTAATCCGGCGCACCCTTGATCAGGCAGAAGAAATGCTCCGCCGCCTGCAACGGATTTGCAATCCGCAGCATTCCCCGCTCGTCGATCCCGCGCAGCAACGCTTCCATCCCCGCCAGCACTCGCTTGGGCCCGGCTTCATAGAAGAACTCGCCAAACCCCGGGTCCTGGCTGCCCAGCGCCATGATCAGGCGGCTCAACTTCACCGCCTCGTCGCTGCTGATCAGCGCCTGGAAGCTGCGGCCGATGTTCAACAGCACCTCTTCCACCGCCGCCCCTTCGGGATACTCGAACATCAGGTCAGGCAACTGGTTCTGGCAGGTCGCCATGACCGCCGAGCCGAACAGCGTCTGCTTGTCGGTGAAGTGGCTGTAGACCGTGAGCTTTGAAACACCTGCCGCCGCAGCGACCGCATCCATGCTGGTGTTGGCGTAGCCAAGGCTGAGGAACAGGGCCTTGGCGGCTTCGAGGATGGCCTCGCGCTTGGCCAGGTCCTTGGGCCGGCCCGGGCCGATGGGTGCGTCGTTGGACATTGGAATCCGCATCTGGTTGAAGGGGCGCCCATCTTACCGGCTCGAACCGCTTCCGGCTGCAGGTCGCGACCATCGTTAATGTTGATTTTCTTTCCGACGCTGGCTTCCCGGCCTCGGTTCCCTGACTTAATATACTCGCCAGTATAAATATTCGATGTGCTCTTCGCGAAAGGATTCATCATGTTGCGCCATGCCTTGTCCCTCGCTCTGCCTGCCGCTGCCGTGCTATTGCTGGCCGCCTGCGGCCAGGAAGCCGCGGCCCCTGCCGCACCACGCCCGGCCTTGGTGGTGCAGCCACAGCCGGCCGAAGCCGCTGCCGACAGTTACCCCGGCGAAGTGCGTGCGCGCTTCGAACCCGAGCTGGCCTTCCGCATCGGCGGCAAGGTCAGCAAGCGCCTGGTGGAGGAAGGGCAGCGGGTCAAGGCCGAGCAGCCGCTGGCTGAGCTCGACCCGCAAGACGTGCGCCTGCAGCTGGAGGCCAACCGCGCCCAGCTGGCGGCGGCCGAGGCCAATCTGTCGCTGGTGCGCACCGAGCGCGACCGCTATCAGAAGCTGCTGGATCGGCAGATGGTCAGCCACTCGCAGTATGACAACGCGGAAAACCTCTACCGTGCAGGCCTCGCTCGGCTGAAACAGGCCAAGGCCGAGTTCGACGTGGCCGGCAACCAGGCCGAATACGCCGTGTTGCGTGCGCCGCAGGCAGGCGTCATCGCCAAGCGTCAGGTTGAAGTCGGCCAGGTGGTCGCCGCCGGGCAAACCGTTTTCACACTGGCCGCCGACGGTGAGCGTGAAGTGGCCATCGGCCTGCCGGAACAGCAGTTCGCACGCTTTGCCGTGGGCCAGGATGTCAGCGTCGAATTGTGGTCGTACCCCAACGAGCGTTTCCCTGGGCGCATTCGCGAGCTGTCACCTGCTGCCGACCCGCGTTCACGCACGTTCGCCGCTCGTATTGCCTTCACCTCGGCCAAGGCACCTGCCGAGCTCGGCCAGAGTGCAAGGGTATTCATTGCCCATGATGGGCTGATTCCGCTGGCGGTGCCGTTGTCGGCCGTCACCGCAGAAAACGGCCAGGCCTACGTCTGGCGGGTCAACAAGGACAGCCGCCTGGAGCGCGCCGTGGTGCGCCTGGGGCCTTATGGCAGCGAAACCGTGCCGGTGCTCGAAGGCCTGGCGCCGGGCGATTGGGTAGTCGCCGCCGGTGGCCATGTGCTGCGCGAGGGGCAGGAGGTGCGGCCGGTAGATCGCACCAACCGCGTGGTGAACCTGACGGCCAAGGAGTAAGTCCCGATGGGTTTCAACCTTTCCGCATGGGCGCTGCGTAACCGCCAGATCGTGCTGTTCCTGATGATTCTGCTGGCTGCCATCGGCGCCATGTCCTACACCAAGCTGGGGCAGAGTGAAGACCCACCGTTCACCTTCAAGGCCATGGTCATCCGTACCCTGTGGCCAGGGGCCACGGCTGAGGAAGTGTCGCGCCAGGTGACCGAGCGCATCGAAAAGAAGCTGATGGAGACCGGTGAGTACGAGAGGATCGTCTCGTTCTCGCGCCCGGGCGAGTCGCAGGTGACCTTCATGGCTCGCGACTCGCTGCACTCCAAGGACATTCCCGAGCTGTGGTACCAGATCCGCAAGAAGGTCGCGGACATTCGCCACACCTTACCGCCGGAGATTCAGGGGCCGTTTTTCAACGACGAGTTCGGCACCACCTTCGGCAATATCTACGCACTGACCGGCGCCGGCTTCGACTATGCGGTGCTCAAGGACTACGCCGACCGTATCCAGATCCAGTTGCAGCGGGTCAAGGACGTGGGCAAGGTCGAACTGGTCGGCCTGCAGGACGAGAAGATCTGGATCGAGCTGTCCAACCTCAAGCTGGCCACCCTCGGCGTGCCGCTGGAGGCGGTGCAGCAGGCGTTGCGTGAGCAGAACGCGGTCAGCACCGCCGGCTTCTTCGAAACCCCCAGCGAGCGCCTGCAACTGCGGGTGAGCGGGCGCTTCGACAGCGTGGATGAGATCCGCCAGTTCCCCATCCGGGTAGGCGACCGCACCTTCCGCATCGGCGATGTGGCCGACGTGCACCGTGGCTTCAACGACCCGCCCGCGCCGCGCATGCGCTTCATGGGTGAGGACGCCATCGGCCTGGCGGTATCGATGAAGTATGGCGGCGACATCCTGGTACTCGGCAAAGCCCTTGAAGGCGAGTTCGAACGCCTGGCGCGCAACCTGCCTGCCGGCATGGAGCTGCGCAAGGTCTCCGACCAGCCGGCGGCGGTCAAGGCCGGGGTTGGCGAGTTCGTCCAGGTGCTGGTCGAGGCGCTGGTGATCGTGTTGCTGGTGAGCTTCTTCTCCCTCGGCCTGCGCACCGGCCTGGTGGTGGCGTTGGCCATCCCGCTGGTGCTGGCGATGACCTTCGCCAGCATGCACTACTTCGGCATCGGCCTGCACAAGATCTCGCTCGGCGCGCTGGTGCTGGCGCTGGGCCTGCTGGTGGACGACGCGATCATTGCCGTGGAGATGATGGCGATCAAGATGGAGCAGGGCTACGACCGCCTCAAGGCCGCCAGCTACGCCTGGACCAGCACGGCGTTCCCGATGCTCACCGGTACCCTGATCACGGCGGCGGGCTTCCTGCCGATCGCCACGGCGGCGTCGAGCACCGGCGAATATACCCGCTCGATCTTCCAGGTGGTGACCATCGCGCTGCTGACCTCGTGGGTCGCGGCGGTGGTCTTCGTGCCTTACCTGGGCGAACGGCTGCTGCCGGACCTGGCCAAGCTGCATGCCGCCCGCCATGGCAAGGACGGGCATGCCCCCGATCCGTACGGCACGCCGTTCTACCAGCGCGTACGGCGTGTGGTGGAGTGGTGCGTGCGGCGGCGCAAGACGGTGATCCTGCTGACCATTGCCGCTTTTGTCGGCAGCATCCTGCTGTTCCGCTTCGTGCCCCAGCAGTTCTTCCCGGCCTCGGGGCGCCCGGAGCTGATGGTCGACCTCAAGCTTGCCGAAGGCGCCTCGCTGGCCAATACCGCCGAGCGGGTCAAGCAACTGGAAGCACTGCTCAAGCAGCAGGACGGCATCGACAACTACGTAGCCTACGTCGGTACCGGATCGCCGCGCTTCTACCTGCCGCTGGACCAGCAGCTGCCGGCCGCCAGCTTTGCCCAGTTCGTGGTGCTGGCCAAGTCGATGGAAGACCGCGAGCGCCTGCGCAGCTGGTTGATCAGCACTGTCGACCAGCAGTTCCCCGACCTTCGCGCCCGCGTCACGCGCCTGGAGAACGGCCCGCCCGTGGGTTACCCGGTGCAGTTCCGGGTCACCGGCGAACATATCGAAAAGGCCCGTGCCCTGGCCCGCGAAGTGGCGGACAAGGTGCGTGAGAACCCGCATGTGGTCAACGTGCACCTGGACTGGGAAGAGCCGAGCAAGGCGGTGTTCCTGGAGATCGACCAGGACCGCGCCCGCGCCCTGGGCGTGAGCACTGCGCAGCTGTCGAGCTTCCTGCAGAGCTCGCTGACCGGCACCACGGTCAGCCAGTACCGCGAAGACAACGAGCTGATCGAGATCCTCTTGCGCGGCACCCAGCAGGAGCGTGGCGAGCTGGGCAACCTCGGCAGCCTGGCGCTGCCCACCAACAACGGCCAGAGTGTGGCACTGTCGCAGGTGGCCACGCTGGAGTACGGCTTCGAGGAAGGCATCATCTGGCATCGCAACCGCCTGCCGACGGTAACCGTACGTGCCGATATCTATGACAAGGAGCAGCCGGCGACCCTGGTGAAGCAGATCCTGCCGACCTTGCAGGAGATCAAGGCCAAGCTGCCGGATGGCTACCTGCTGGAAGTCGGCGGCACGGTGGAAGACTCGGAGCGCGGACAGAAGTCGGTGAACGCCGGCATGCCGCTGTTCATCGTGGTGGTGCTGAGCCTGCTGATGATCCAGCTGCGCAGCTTCTCGCGCACGGTGATGGTGTTCCTCACCGCGCCGTTGGGGCTGATCGGCGTGACCTTGTTCCTGCTGGTGTTCCGCCAGCCGTTCGGCTTTGTTGCCATGCTCGGCACCATTGCCCTGGCGGGGATGATCATGCGCAACTCGGTGATTCTGGTGGACCAGATCGAGCAGGACATCGCTTCCGGGCTGGACCGCTGGCAGGCGATCATCGAGGCCACGGTGCGGCGCTTCCGGCCGATCGTGCTGACCGCGCTGGCGGCGGTGCTGGCGATGATTCCGTTGTCGCGGAGCGTGTTCTACGGGCCGATGGCGGTGGCGATCATGGGCGGGTTGATCGTGGCCACGGCGTTGACCTTGTTGTTCCTGCCGGCGTTGTATGCGGCGTGGTTCAGGGTCAAGAAGGGCTGAAGATTGCAGGGGAGGGCTTCGCCCTCCTTTCGCGACACAAGGCCGCTCCTACAGGCGATCGCGTTTCCCTGTAGGAGCGGCCTTGTGTCGCGAAAGGGCTGCAAAGCAGCCCCAGAGGTTTCAGAGGGCGCCGAAGACTTTCTTGGCCAGGCTGGTAGCCGCCTGCGCCGGGTTCTGGCGAATGCTCTCTTCCTGCTTGGCAATCATCTCGAACAGGCCATCCAGCGCCTTCTCGGTCACGTAGTTCTCGATGTTGGCGTCATCCTTGATCAGCCCCAGGCCCTTGGCCTGACCGGCAAAGGCGTTGTACTGCTGGGCGACGCCAACCTTGTCGGTGGCCTGCTTGACGATTGGCAGGAACTTGGCGCGGATCTGCTCGCGGCTGCTCTTGTTCAGGTACTGGGTTGCAGAATCCTGACCACCGCTGAGGATGCCCTTGGCATCGGTCACGGTCATCTTCTTCACGGCATCCACCAGAATCGCCTGGGCCTGCGGCACGGCAGCTTCGGCGGCCTTGTTCATGCTGGTTTCCAGGGCTTCGACCTGGTCGCCCTTGCCGAACATCTTCATGGCCTTGGCAGCCTTGCCGAGGTTGCCCGGCAGCTCGATGCGCACGTCAGGGTTGTTGCTGAAGCCGCCCGGAGTGCTCAACTGTTTGACGGCAACCTGCGCGCCTTGGGTGAGGGCGTCTTTCAGGCCGCCGGTGGCGTCGGTCTGGCTCAGGTCGCCAAGCGACAGGGCCAGGGCGCTGGCCGACAGCAGCAGACCGGCGCACAGGGTAGAGAAGCGCAGGGAGGCGCGAATCATGGGTATTTCCTTATCGAAGAAGGGGGGCGGGCTCAGCGCACCGGGTCGACTTTGACCCGTACCGGCTGCTGGTCGCTACCGTCGAGTGCGACGCCGTGGTGTTCGGTGTTGATGAACAGCAGCTTGCCATCCAGCTCGATCCGCGCGCTGACCGCATAGCGGTGGCCGGGCTTGACCTGGGCAGGGTCATAGGTGAGGTGGAACGGCAGCGGCACGTTGCCTTTGACCGGGCCGGCCTGGCGGGCCAGGGTCACGGCGGGGGCGTCCATCAGCGAGACATCCTGCAACTCGACGCTCAAGGTGGCGGCAGGTGGCAGGGCGATGCGCTGCAGGTAGAAGACTTCGCCATCCAGGCTGGCCTGGGTGGACGGTGTGTGGCTGGAACAGGCTGCGAGCAGGGATGCGCAACACAGCATAAAGAGCTTTTTCATGGAATCTCCGGTGTGTCCTTGGAGCTGGCTTGTGGCCAACCCCAGGGACTTTAGCGGATTTTCCCGGCAGATGTGACCTCAAATGGCGGCAGTGGCCAGTGAGTCCTCGCGGTGCAATGCCACCTGGCGGATCGACAGGCGCAGTTCGGCCGACAGTACACGCTTGGCCACGCCCTCGGCCAAATCGCCGAGTTTGTCGTGATAACCCAGCTTGCCATTGCCATCCGGGCGCAGCACGCCTTGTTCGATCAGGGTCTGGATGAAATGGCGGAACAAGGTCTTGTCGAAAAACTCCGGGGCGTTGAGGCCATGCAGGATCGACAGGCGCTGGGCCATCATCACGCACAGGTCTTCCAGCGCTTCGGCGCTCAGGGTGTTCTGACCGCTGTTGAGCAGCAGTGACGTGGCCATGTAGAAGCGCTGCAAGGTCTGGGTGATGGTGCGGGCGAGCAGGGTCAGCAGCACGAACTGGCGTGAGCTGGGCGCCGGGCGCATGTACAAATCGTTCTCGTGGCGCAGCAGGCCTTGCTCGACCAGTGCGGCCAGCCACTGGTCGATTACTTCGTCCAGTTGCTCTGGCGTCCAGCGCAGGAACAGTTCGGCCTGCAGGTACGGATACAGCGCATGCACATACTGCCCGAGCAGTTCGCGGCTCATCCGCGAGCTGCTGAGGAAGAAGCTTGCCAGCAGCGCAGGCAGGGCGAAGATGTGCAGGACGTTGTTGCGGTAATAAGTCATCAGTACCGCGTTGGCTTCATCCAGATAAAGGATGCGACCCAGTGCGTCCTTTTGTTCGGCCAGCAGGTCCATGCCGCGGACATGCTCGATCAGCGCCTGGCCGTCGCCTTCGGGCAGGGTGGTGTGCGCGGAGTAAGGCACCTGGCGCAGCAGGGCCAGGTACAGGTCCAGCACGCGGGTCAGGGCGCGCTCGTCCAGCGCCAGGCGGCTGGTAGAGAGCAGTGCCAGGGCCACCAGGTTGACCGGGTTGACCGCCGCCGCCTCGTTCAGGTGGCGGGCCACGGTTTCGCCCAGGCGGGTGGTGGTCTCGTTGAGCCAGGCCGGGCGGAATTGCGGGCCCAGTTCCTGCTCGCGCCAGCCGGGTTGCTGCTCATCGAGAAAGCCGGCCAGGCGGATCGGCTCGCCGAAGTTGACGTACACCTGGCCGAAGCGCTGCTTCAGTGCACCGAAGACCTTGAAGATGTCGAAGATCGACTCCTTCTTCTTGCTCGCCCCGCGCAGTTCGCCGAGGTAGGTACGGCCTTCCAGCACGCGCTCGTAGCCGATGTACACCGGCACGAACACGATCGGTGTGCGCGACGAGCGCAGGAAGCTGCGCAGGGTAATCGCCAGCATCCCGGTGCGCGGTTGCAGCATGCGCCCGGTGCGCGAGCGGCCACCTTCGACGAAGTACTCCACCGGGAAGCCCTTGGTGAACAGGGTGTGCAGGTACTCGTTGAACACCGCCGTGTACAGCGGGTTGCCCTTGAACGTACGGCGCATGAAGAAGGCGCCGCCACGGCGCAGCAGGCCGCCGATCACCGGCATGTTGAGGTTGATCCCGGCGGCGATGTGCGGCGGCGTCAGGCCATTGCGGAACAGCAGGTACGACAGCAGCAGGTAGTCGATGTGGCTGCGGTGGCAGGGCACGTAGATTACTTCGTGGCCTGGGGCGATGCCTTGCACCTGCTCGATGTGGTTGACCTTGATGCCGTCGTAGATCTTGTTCCAGAACCAGCTCAGCACCACTTCGAGGAAGCGGATTGCGGTATAGGTGTAGTCCGAGGCGATCTCATTGCCGTAGCGCAGCGCCTGGGCTTCGGCCTTGGCCACGGGCATGTTTTCGCGCTGGGCTTCCTCGGCGATGGCCTGGCGGACCAGGGGCGCATGCACCAGGCCCTTGACCAGATTGCGCCGGTGCGAGATGTCCGGGCCGATCACGGCGGTCTTGAGATTGCGGAAGTGCACGCGCATCAGGCGCTGGGCCATGCGCACGGTGCGCTCGTGGCCCTTGTTGTGTTGCACCAGCTCACGCAGGTGGATCGGCGCAGAGAACTGCACGCGGGTCTTGCGCCCCAGGATCAGCACGGTCAGCAGCCGGCGCAGGCGCCCGGTCACGGCCCAGCTGTCGGCGAACAGCAATTTCCACGGGCTGTTTTCACTGGCCGGTGTCTGCCCCCAGAACACACTGACCGGAATGATCTGGGCGTCTTCCTCGGCGTGCTGGCTGATGGCCGCAACCAGGCGCTCCAGGGTCGGCGGGGCGCCGCGCTTGTCGTGGCGGCCGAGCCAGTCAGGGTCGGGGGTCAGGTAGAAGAATGCGGCAGGCTCGTGCAGCGAGCCGACGGCGACCGGCAATACCGGGCGCGGCAGCCCCGCTTTGGTGCATTCACGGTCGACCACCGCCAGGTCGGTGAGCGATGGCGAGGGCAGGGCATAGAACACCGGGCGGCTGCGGTCGAGTTTGAGGGTCAGGGACGACTGGTTGATGGTCTCGGAGCGCACCCACAGGTACATCAGGCGACGCAGGGCGCCGAAGATCAGGCGGCGCAGGGGGGAACGGGTCATGGGGTGAGTGCCCTGGAAATGAATTTCAGAGAATAGACAGCCATTTAGTCTGCCGTATCGGCGCAAGTTCAGCAAAATTCGGTAAATAGCGCGACGGTCATGAAATTTTTTTGTTCTGTGTCATATACTCGGCCTGCCACTTGCAGGATATTTCGGCAAGCGGCGTCGACATAGGGAGGACACCCTGTGTCTACAAGGCGATCTTCACAATAAAAATCCGGAGTAGTTCAGATGTCGTCTCGTGAGACTGGGAATGTTAAGTGGTTCAACGATGCCAAAGGTTATGGCTTCATTCAGCGCGAAGGTGGTGCGGATGTCTTCGTCCACTATCGGGCGATCCGCGGTGAGGGGCATCGTACCCTGGTCGAAGGGCAGCGGGTGGAATACGCCTGCGTGCAGGGCCAGAAAGGCCTGCAAGCCGAGGACGTAGTCGGGCTCTGAGCCTCTAGCTGTAAGCTTCAAGCTGCAAGCGACCGTGTGCTTGCAGCCTGATGCAATCCCTCTTGTAGCTCAAGAAGTACGCCAGGTGATTTCTTCTTCACCGTCGGCACTGATGCGGATCCAGCGATCGGCATCTTCTTCACCGTCTTCCTCGACCCAGCCACCCGGCGCGCAACGCACTTCGACGTTCAGCGCGGCGAACGCAGCGCGGGCGCAGGCGACGTCATCGGCCCATGGGGTCTGGTCGCTTTCCAGGTAGAGGCTGTTCCATTTCCCTACAGCCTTGGGTAACCAGGTGACCGGGATGTTACCGGCCTGGCATTTGAAGGTCTGGCCTTTCTGCTTCCATTCGCTGCACGGGCCGATTGCCTGGCTGAGCCACTCGGCAATCTGCTTGTGGTCGACGTCGGCGTCCTTCAGGTAAATCTCGATATCGGGTTGGCGCATAAGGGCTCCGGGTGTGCTCAGTGCTGGCGCACGAAATAGTCATAACGCATGGAAACCGTCACTTCGAACGGCTCGGGCTGCTCGATCACCCGGGCGCGCTTCTCGGCGCTGGCGCGCCAGCCGTGCGGGGTCATCGCCAGCAGGTCGGCGCGGGCCTTGGGGGCGGCCAGGCTCAGGCGGAACTCGAGGGTTTCGCTGTGGGCGTGGGCCATGCCCTCGGGCACCAGGGCCAGGTGCTTGTCGTCAGCGTAGGGGCGCACTTCATCGTAGAGCACTTCACGCAGCTCCATCAGGTGGCCGCTGGTCGGGCCCACGCGCATCAGGCCGCCACCGGGGCTGAGCAGGCGCTTGGCCTCGTCCCAGTCCAGCGGGCTGAACACGCTGGCGATGAACTGGCAGCTGGCATCGGCCAATGGCACGCGGGCCATGCTGGCGACCATCCAGGTGACGTCGGGCGCCCGGCGACAGGCGCGCTTGACCGCCTCGCGGGAGATGTCCAGGGCATAGCCATCGGCGGCCGGCAGGGCCTGGGCGATCTGGGCGGTGTAGTAGCCCTCGCCGCAACCGATGTCCAGCCAGGCGCCAGGCTGGCGCTCGGCGGCCAGCTCAGCCAGGCGGCGGGCCACCGGGGCGTAGTGGCCGGCGTCGAGGAAGTCGCGGCGGGCTTCGACCATGGCCTGGTTGTCGCCTGGGTCACGGCTGTTCTTGTGCTGCACCGGCAGCAGGTTCAGGTAACCCTGGCGGGCGCGGTCGAAGCGGTGGCCGGCCGGGCACACCACGCCGTTGTCGAGCCGCGACAGGGCTGCCTGGCAGAGGGGACAGGCGAGCATCAGGCGAGCAACCGGACCAGGGTCTGGTAGTAGATTTCGGTCAGCAGGTCGAGGTCGCTGGCCAGGATCCGCTCGTCGACCTGGTGGATGGTGGCGTTGACCGGGCCAAGCTCGACCACCTGGGTGCCCATGGTGGCGATGAAGCGGCCATCGGAGGTACCGCCGCTGGTCGACGGCTGGGTGTCGCGGCCAGTGACGCCCTTGATGCTGGCCGCCACTGCGTCGAGCAGGTCGCCCGGTTCGGTGAGGAACGGCAGGCCCGACAGCGCCCAGTCGACCGACCAGTCCAGCTCGTGCTTGTCGAGGATCGCCGAGACCCGCGCCTGCAGGCCTTCGACCGTCGATTCGGTAGAGAAGCGGAAGTTGAACAGCGCGGTCAGCTCGCCCGGGACCACGTTGGTGGCGCCGGTGCCGGAGTTGAGGTTGGAGATCTGGAAGCTGGTCGGCGGGAAGAACGCGTTGCCTTCGTCCCAGTGCTCGGCAGCCAGTTCCGCCAGGGCCGGGGCGGCCAGGTGGATCGGGTTGCGCGCCAGGTGCGGGTAGGCCACATGGCCTTGCTTGCCGCGCACGGTCAGCTTGGCGCCGAGCGAGCCGCGACGGCCGTTCTTGACCACGTCGCCGAGCAGGGTGGTGCTCGATGGCTCGCCGACGATGCACCAGTCCAGGCGCTCGTTGCGTGCCTTCAGGCGCTCGACCACGGCCTTGGTGCCGTGGTGGGCCGGGCCTTCCTCGTCGCTGGTGATCAGGAACGCGACCTTGCCGCGGTGGTTGGGGTGGTCCTGCACGAAGCGCTCACTGGCGATCACCATCGAGGCCAGGCTGCCCTTCATGTCGGCAGCGCCGCGGCCGCAGAGCATGCCGTCGGCGTCGATCAGTGCCTCGAACGGCTCGTGCTGCCACTGTTGCACCGGGCCGGTGGGGACCACGTCGGTGTGGCCGGCGAAGCACAGTACCGGGCCGTCCTGGGTACCGTGGGTGGCCCAGAAGTTGTCGACGTCTTCGATGCGCATCGGCTCCAGCTGGAAGCCCACGGCGCCCAGGCGGTTCATCATCTGCGCCTGGCAGTCGGCATCGACGGGGGTGACCGAGGGGCGACGGATCAGGTCGCAGGCCAGTTGAAGGGTAGGCGAGAGCTCGGCAGGGGCCGTCATGGGGAACTCCGGGGCAAGGCAAGGCGGGGAAATCTGAGGGGCGTTATCTTATATCAAACCGCTAGGCCAATGGGGCCGCTTTGCGGCCCTTTCGCGACACAAGGCCGCTCCTACAGAAGCACGCGATCTCCTGTAGGAGCGGCCTTGCGTCGCGAAAGGGGCGCAAAGCGCCCCAAAAAATCTCAAGCCTGCTGCGGCTCGGCGGCCTTCTGCGCAGGCTTGGGCAGCGACGACAGGAACGCCATCACCAATGCCGCCACATACGGCAACGACTGCACCAGCAACATCGCCACCCAGAAGCGCATGTCCGAACTCGGCAGCCCCTGCACCAGGAAAATCCCCAGCGCCGCCCCCCACAACATCAACATGATGAACAGCTCTTCGCGGGCTTCGGAAATCGCCACCAGCAAGCCATGGCTGTCGGCATTCTTCGGTGTGCGGAAGAACGGCATGCTGCTGGTGAAGAACCCGTACAACACCGCCTTGGCGATGGTGTGCGACAACGCCAGCCCCGCCAGTGCCGCAGCAAAGGCATCCTTGAGGTTCACCCCCACCGCGCGGCGGTAGAGGAAGATGATCTTGCCGACCTTGAAGAAGAACAGCGCCAGCGGCGGGATGGCGAAGATCATCAGCGGCGGGTCGACCCGGTGCGGCACGATGATCATCGCCGCCGACCACAGCAGGGCACCGACGGTGAAGAAGATGTTCATGCCATCGGCAACCCACGGCAGCCAGCCGGCCAGGAAGTGGTAGCGCTGGCCACGGGTCAGCTCGCTACCCTTGCCGCGCAGCAGGGCGCTGGCGTGGTGCTTGATGATCTGGATGGCGCCATAGGCCCAGCGGAAGCGCTGCTTCTTGAAGTCGATGAAGGTGTCGGGCATCAGGCCCTTGCCATAGCTGTTGTGCGAATAGGCGGCCGAAAGGCCTTTCTCGAATACCCGCAGGCCCAGCTCGGCGTCCTCGCAAATGCACCATTCGGCCCAGCCCAGCTCCTCCAGCACGCTGCGCCGGGTCATGGTCATGGTGCCGTGCTGGATGATCGCGTCACGGTCGTTGCGGGTGACCATGCCGATGTGGAAGAAGCCCTTGTATTCGCTGTAGCAGAGCTTCTTGAAGGCACTTTCGTGCTGATCGCGGTAGTCCTGTGGCGACTGCACCACGGCGATCTTCGGGTCGGCGAAGTGCGGCACCATGTGCTTGAGCCAGTTGCGGTCGACGCAGTAGTCCGAGTCGATTACCGCGATCACTTCGGCGTCCTTGGCGGTGTGCGGGATCAGGTAGTTCAGCGCGCCGCCCTTGAAGCCGGCCAGGGGCGCGACGTGGAAGAACTTGAAGCGTTCGCCGAGCTTCTCGCAGTGGGCCTTGAGTGGCTCCCACACGGCCGGGTCCTTGGTGTTGTTGTCGATCACCAGCACTTCATAGTCCGGGTAATCCAGTGCGGCGAGGGCGTCGAGGGTCTGCTTGACCATCTCCGGCGGCTCGTTGTAGCACGGCACATGCACCGACACCTTCGGCCGGTAGGCGCTGTCGCCCTGCACCGGCAGGAATTCACGCCGGCGCTTGTGGATCCACACGGCCTCGGCCAGCTCGTGGGCCTCGGTCATCAGCACGATGAACACGCCCAGTGCACCGAGCGCCAGCAGCACGCCGACCGTCAGGCTGAACCAGGTACTGTATTGCTGGCTGTAGTCATAGGCGATCCACACCAGCACCGACCCGCACAGGAAGGTGATGAAGGTGAGGAAGGTGCGCCCACGCTGGCGTAGAGCCGAGCCGTCGATCAGCAGCACGGCCAGGGCGATCATCGCCAGCACCACCGAGGCCACCGCCAGCGCCCGCCACTGCGGGATCGCCACCACCGGCCCCTCGAAGTTGAACTTCTGCTGGCGCTCGGCGTTGTACACGCCCCAGTAGGCACCTACCGAGCCTTCGTCGTTGGCCTTCCACGGCTGGTCATAGGCCTCGATGACGAAGTAGTTGTAGCCGCGGCGGTTGAGGGTGTTGACCAAGGTGCGCAGGTAGATCGCCTGGTCGGCCTGGGTGGCGTCGGCACCGCCGCGCATGCGGCCGTTGCTTGGCCAGCCGACTTCCGACAGCAGCAGCGGCTTGTGCGAGAACTGGTGGCGCAGCTCGCGGGCACGGTCGAGGACAAACTGCACCGAGTCTTTCATCGGCACGAATTCCCAGTACGGCAGGATGTGCGCGGCGATCAGGTCGACGTGCTTGGCCAGTTCCGGGTGCTCCTTCCAGATGTGCCACTGTTCGCTGGTGGTGACCGGCACCTTGACGGCGGCGCGGACGCGGTCGAGGTACTGGATCAGCTCTTCGGGGGTGACTTCTTCGCGGAACAGTGCTTCGTTGCCGACCACCACCCGCACCACGCTGCGTGAGTGGTTGGCCAGCTCGATGCCTTTTTCGATCTCGCGTTCGTTGCGCTCCAGGTCTTTGCTGATCCAGATGCCCAAGGTCACCCGCAAGCCAAATTCTTCGGCCAGCCGCGGGATTTCGGCCTGGGTACCCTCGACGGTGTAGATACGAATGTTGTCGGTGAGCTTGTTCATCTGCTCCAGGTCCTGGCGTATTTCGTCATCGCTGGGGTACTGGCCCTTTTGTGGGCTTTCCCCAAGGCGGAACGGCGAATACGAGAAACCGGAGATCTGTTCCGGCCAGGCAGGTGCGGAGACTGGGCGATTGATCAACGCCCAGAACCCGGTGAACAGCGCGGCGATGGCCAGGACCACCACCAGGTTGAGGCCGAATTTGCGAGATGACATTGTGATCCGTTTCTGTCCAAGTGATAGGACATTAAAGCAGTAATGGTAGGGTGTTTCCTAACGATGGAGGTCAGAGCGGGCATTGGCCTATAATGCGCGCCGCTTTTTCGGGTACGAGCTTTGGGGTAGGAACATGAGCACAGAAGATCCACGCTTTGCCGGCGTTGCCCGGCTGTATGGCGACGACGGCCTGCAGCGCCTGGGCAATGCCCATGTGGCAGTCGTCGGCATCGGCGGGGTCGGCTCGTGGGCAGCCGAAGCCCTGGCGCGCAGTGGCGTGGGCGAAATCACCCTGTTCGACCTGGACGACGTCTGCGTCAGCAATACCAACCGCCAGGCCCATGCCCTGGAAGGCCAGGTCGGGCGACCGAAGGTCGAGGTGATGGCCGAGCGCCTGCGGGCAATCAACCCGGCGATCACGGTGCACGCGGTGGCGGATTTCGTCACTCGCGAAACCATGGCCGAGTACATCACTGAAGAGATGGACGCGGTGATCGACTGCATCGACAGCGTGATGGCCAAGGCGGCGCTGATCGCCTGGTGCCGGCGACGCAAGATCGCCATCGTCACTACCGGTGGGGCGGGCGGGCAGATCGACCCGACGCAGATCCAGGTCGGCGACCTCAACAAGACCTTCAACGACCCGCTAGCCTCGCGGGTGCGCTCGACCCTGCGCCGGGACTACAACTTCTCGCGCAATACCAGCCGCAACTATGGCGTGCCGTGTGTGTTCTCCAGCGAGCAGCTGCGTTATCCAAAGGGTGATGGCAGTGTCTGCCTGCAGAAGAGCTTTGTCGGTGAGGGTGTGCGCCTGGACTGTGCGGGCGGTTTTGGTGCAGTGATGATGGTAACTGCGACGTTTGGCATGGTCGCGGCGAGCAAGGCCATCGAGAAACTGGTGGCAGGGGCGCGGCGGCCCTCGGAGCGGGTCAAACCTGAATAAGCTTCGGGCGTTACGCGGTCCTTGTGGGAGCGGCCTTGCGTCGCGAAAGGGCCGCAGAGCGGCCCCGGCAATTCAGGATGCGAAGCGGAAAATCTGGGGGCGCTGCGCACCCCTTTCGCGACACAAGGCCGCTCCCACAAGGGGGGCCATCTTTCATCTAGCGGGGCGTTGCCAATTCCGCCATCCGCAACAACACCGCATGCAGCCCATTGCTGCGCGATGGCGACAGCTGCCGCTCCAGCCCCAGCTGGGTGAACCACTCACGCAGGTCCAGCCCGGCCAGTTCCGCAGTCGCCAACCCTTGAACCCGCGCCAGCAGCAGCGCCAGCAGCCCACGCAACAACCGCGCATCGCTGCTCGCCTTGAAACGCCATTGACCTGCGTGCTGTTCCGCCACCAGCCATACCAGGCTTTCACAGCCATGCACCCGGTTGCTCTCGGACTTTTCCGCCTCGCTCAGCGGTTCCAGCCGATCGCCCCATTGCATCAGCAGCCGCGCCCGCTGCTCCCAGCCGCGCGCCTGCTCGAAGCTTTCCAGCGCTTCACGGGCTGGCAAAGGCAGCGTCATCGCAACAACTCCAGGCCTTGGTCCAACGCCGCGAAGAACCGCTGCAGATCGTCACTGTCGTTGTACAGCCCCAGCGACACCCGAATCGCCCCCTCCAGCCCCAGCCCCTTGAGCAGCGGCATGGCGCAGTGGTGCCCGGCGCGCACGGCAACACCTTGCTCGGTCAGCATATGGGCGATATCAGCATTGTGTACGCCTTCGATGACGAAGCTGGCCAAGGCCGCTTGTGGTGCGCCCAGCACGCGCACGCCCTCGCGGTCGGCCAGGCCGCGCAGCAGGTGCTGGTGCAGGCTGGCTTCGTGGGCCTCGACGGCATGGCGGTCGAGGCTGGCCAGGTAGTCCAGCGTCGCACCCAGCCCGATGACCCCGGCGATCGGTGGCGTGCCGGCTTCGAAGCCCAGCGGTGCGGGGCGGAAGCTGGCGCTCTGGTAATCGGCCAGTTGCACCATTTCACCGCCGAACTGCCAGTGGCGCAGCAGCTCCAGTGCCTGAGTGCGACCGTACAGCACGCCGACACCTTCCGGCCCATACAGCTTGTGGCTTGAGAATACGTAGAAGTCGCAGCCCAGCTGCTGCACATCATGGCGGCCATGGACCACGCCCTGGGCGCCATCGACCACGGTCAGCGCGCCTTGCGCCCGGGCGTGGGCCAGCAGCGCAGTCAGGGGTTGCCAGGTGCCGAGCACGTTGGACAGCTGGCTGACGGCGAGCACGCGGGTGCGCGGGCCGATCAACTGCAGCGCCTGATCCAGGTCGATACGGCCATGCTCGTCCAGCGGCAACACCACCAGGCGCAGGCCACGTCGGCGGGCCAGTTGCTGCCAGGGCAGCAGGTTGGCATGGTGCTCCAGGGCGCTGATGGCAATCTCGTCGCCAGCTTCGAAACGGTGTTCCAGGCCATAGGCCAGCAGGTTCAGCGCCGAGGTGGCGCCATGGGTGAAGACGATCTGCCGTGAGTCTGCGGCGTTGAGCCAGGCAGCCACCTTGTCGCGGCTGGTCTCGAAGGCCTGGGTTGCCAGCGCGCCGGGCAGGTGCTGGGCGCGGTGCACGTTGGCGGCGCCATGGCCGTAGTAATGGCACAGGGCATCGAGCAACGCCTGGGGCTTCTGGGTGGTCGCGGCGCTGTCCAGGTAGGTCTGGTGCTGCCGTTGCAGGGCGGCGATGGCAGGGAAATCGGCGCGCCAGGGGGAGGGCTGGAACATGTTCGCGGGGCCTGGAATGAAAATCGGGTCTGGCACCCTTGGCGCCAGACCCGATCTTAACACTTCAAACCGCCGAGGGTTCTCAGTTATGGGCGTGCAGCGCCTCGTTCAGCTCGATGGCCGACTTGTGGGTCTTGCACTCCACGGCGCCATTCAGCGAGTTGCGGCGGAACAGCAGGTCGGTCTGGCCGGCCAGGTCGCGGGCCTTGACCACTTTCACCAGCTCGTTGTTCTCGTCCAGCAGGTTCACCTTGGTGCCAGCGGTGATGTACAGGCCGGCTTCGACGGTGTTGCGGTCGCCGAGCGGGATGCCGATACCGGCGTTGGCGCCGATCAGGCAGCCTTCGCCGACCTTGATGACGATGTTGCCGCCACCGGACAGGGTGCCCATGGTCGAGCAGCCGCCGCCCAGGTCCGAACCCTTGCCGACGAATACGCCAGCGGAAACGCGGCCTTCGATCATGCCTGGGCCTTCGGTGCCAGCGTTAAAGTTGACGAAGCCTTCGTGCATGATGGTGGTGCCTTCGCCGATGTAAGCGCCCAGGCGTACACGGGCGGTGTCGGCGATACGCACGCCGGCCGGGACCACGTAGTCGGTCATCTTCGGGAACTTGTCCACCGAGAACACTTCCAGCAGCTCGCCCTTCAGGCGCGCTTCCAGTTGCAGTTCGGCCAGTTCGCTCAGGTCGACGGCGCCCTGGTTGGTCCAGGCCACGTTTGGCAGCAGCGGGAAGATGCCGGCCAGGCTCAGGCCGTGCGGCTTGACCAGGCGGTGCGACAGCAGGTGCAGCTTGAGGTAGGCCTCTGGGGTCGAAGCCAGCGCCGCGTCTTCAGCCAGCAGGGTGGCGACCAGCGGCTTGTGGCTTTCGGCCAGGCGGGTCAGCAGGGCAGCCTGGGCGGCGTCGACGCCTTTCAGGGCTTCGGCCAGCTGGGCGGCCTGGGCGTTGCTGAAGGCGATAGCCTGGTTGCCACCTTCGTAGCCGAGGATCGGCGCTACTGCGGCCACCAGTTCGGCGCTCGGGTTGAGCAGCGGTTGTGCGTAGAACACTTCCAGCCAGGTGCCCTGGCGGTTCTGGGAGCCGACACCGAAGGCCAGGCTGAACAGGGTATTGGACATGTGATTACCTCGTGCGAAATAGGGTAGGGGGCTCAGGCCAGCGCGGCGGCGTACAGGTCTGGCTTGAAGCCGACCAGGGTGCGCTCGCCAAGGTCGAGCACCGGGCGCTTGATCATCGACGGTTGGGCGTGCATCAGTTCGACGGCCTTGGCCTGGTCGAGGTCGGCCTTGCTGGCGTCGTCGAGCTTGCGGAAGGTGGTGCCGGCACGGTTGAGGATGACTTCCCAGCCGTGTTCGTCGCACCAGCGGTTCAGGCTGTCGCGGTCGATGCCTTGGGTCTTGTAGTCGTGGAATTCGTAGGCGATGGCTTTGTCTTCGAGCCAGGTACGCGCCTTTTTCATGGTGTCACAGGCTTTGATGCCGTAGAGCGTGTAGGTCATTGTGTGCATTGAGGCCACAGGCTGCCCCAATCTCTCCATTTCCGAATGTCAGTCGCGGGATTATGCGGGAACGATTGTATGAGCGCCACGGGGTGTGCATGTCTTGAGGTTTTCAGTGGTTGTGAGATGTGCATGCCTTGAGAGGTTTAACGCCTATGAGATCGAGCGCCGCCCGCGCGGCGCATCGCGGGCAAGCCCGCTCCCACATCTGTTTCGGGCCAGTCACACCTGCACTGGCAACAGGGACCGCCTTTGTGCATGTCTGGAGACAGGTGGGGCAGCATTAGCGTCCACCGAGATGTATCGCCATGCCAACAAGGCTGCTCCTGTTGGCTTCATAGGAGTAACTGGCCTGAAACAGATGTGGGAGCGGGCTTGCCCGCGATGCGCCGCGCGGGCGGCGCTCGATGTCAGCAGCCCCACAGCACCCAAGGCATGCGCCTCCATGGCAATCCTGCACAACACAGAAGGCTTAAGTATCATCATGTTACATATTCATCCATCACCTGCGACTATCGTGCAGCGGTCTCGTTTCACCAGACCCCGCTAACATATTGTTTCAATGGCGATCTCTCGCCCCGCTGTCGTTTTTGGTTCACAAAGGAAGCCTTCACGGATGCAGTCCGCCTACACCGTCCTCATCCTGCTGACGCTGGTAAGCGTGTCGAAACTGGTCGGGCGCATGATCCCGCTGCCGTTGCCCTTGGTGCAGATCGCCGCCGGTGCGTTGCTGGCCTGGCCGACCTTGGGCCTGCATGTGGCCCTGGACCCCGAATTGTTCCTGTTCCTGTTTCTGCCGCCGCTGCTGTTCGCCGATGGCTGGCGCATCCCCAAGCGTGAGTTGTGGCGCATCCGCGGCCCGGTAGTGGCGCTGGCCGTGGGGCTGGTGTTGTTCACCGTGGTCGGCGCCGGCTACTTCATCCACTGGTTGCTGCCGAGCATTCCGCTGCCGGTGGCCTTCGCCCTGGCCGCCGTGCTGTCGCCCACCGACGCCGTGGCGGTGTCGGCCATCGCCCAGGACCGCCTGCCGACCCCGCTGATGCACATGCTGCAGGGCGAGGCATTGATGAATGATGCCTCGGGCCTGGTGACTTTCAAGTTCGCCCTGGCCGCCGCGATTACTGGGGCGTTCTCGCTGG
Organism: Pseudomonas sp. CC120222-01a; assembly: GCF_003097235.1. Lineage (GTDB taxonomy): Bacteria > Pseudomonadota > Gammaproteobacteria > Pseudomonadales > Pseudomonadaceae > Aquipseudomonas. Next base: position 68,104 of record NZ_QEQQ01000025.1, read on the forward strand.
CTGATGCCAGCTTCAGTTTCGTGCTGGTCGCCCTCGGCGGCCTGGCGGTGGGTGTGGCCCTGAGCTGGCTGATCGGTCGCCTGCGCGCCTGGATGATCGCCCGTGGCTGGGATGACCCGGCCACCCACGTAGTGTTCATGCTGCTGCTGCCGTTCGCCGCCTATGTGCTGGCCGAGCGCCTGGGTGTATCGGGCATCCTCTCGGCGGTGGCCGCCGGCATGATGCAGAGCTGGCTCGACCTGTTGCCGCGCCAGACCAGCACTCGTCTGCTCAACCGCAGCGTCTGGTCGCTGCTGGAGTTCGCCTTCAACGGCCTGATCTTCTTGCTGTTGGGCTTGCAGTTGCCGGACATCATCAAGGCCGTGGTCAGCCATGAACCCACGGTCTGGCCGACCCTGGCCTGGCGGTGCCTCGATGTGCTGGCGATCTTCGCCGCGCTGATCCTGTTGCGGTTTGTCTGGGTGCAGAGCATCTGGCGGGCAATTGGCGTGGTGCGGCGTTGGCGCGGTAAGCCAGCGCTGGTGCTGATGCCCACGGCGCGCTCGTGCTGGCTGCTGACCCTGGGCGGCGTGCGCGGCGCGGTAACCCTGGCTGGTGTGATGTCGGTGCCCTTGCTGATTGGCGCAGGCCAGGCCTTCCCCGAGCGCGACCTGCTGATATTCATCGCGGCCGGCGTCATCCTGCTGTCACTGATCAGTGCCTGCATTGCCTTGCCATTCCTGCTGCGCGGCATTGTCAAAAGCCCTGATGAGCGCCTGCATCAGGAGGTGCAGGACGCCTGGAGGCGTACGGTGGAGGCGGCGATCCATGCGCTGGAGGCGGAGGAAGTCATCGATGCCAGCGCGCCTCAGGATGCGGCTCAGGCGACCTTGGCTACCGAGCTGAAGGCGCGGCTGATGGCTGAGTATCGGGATGAGCTGGACAGCTACAACGATACGGCCGAGGCGCGAGCGCTGGCCGAACAGATGGACTTGCTGGAGCGGCGCTTGCGTTTGCGGGCACTGCGGGCGCAGCGACTGGAGTTGTATAACCTGCATCGCCAGCATCTGGTGGGGGATGAGGTGGTCAGGCAGGTGTTGGGTGAGCTGGATCTGAGTGAGGCCAATCTGGGGCAGGTCAGGTAGACCGTAAGGGGGCTGCTTCGCAGCCCTTTCGCGACACAAGGCCGCTCCTACAGGAAGGCGCGATCCCTTGTAGGAGCGGGCTTGCCCCGCGAATGGGGCGCAAAGCGCCCCCGGCCAATCAGCGGTTCTGCAGGAAAGCGCGAATGCGCTCCGCCGCCTCGATGCACTCGGCCAGCGGCGCAACCAGTGCCATGCGCACCCGGCCGGCACCCGGGTTCACGCCATCCACCTCACGCGACAGGTATGACCCCGGCACCACGGTCACATGCTGGGCCTCGAACAGGTCGCGGGTGAACTCGGCATCACCGCCCGGTACCTTGGCCCACAGGTAGAAGCTGCCATCCGGCCGCTGCACGTCGAGCACCGGTTGCAGGATGTCGAGCACGGCATCGTACTTGGCACGGTACTGGTCACGGTTCTCGCGGACATGCGCCTCGTCCTGCCAAGCGGCGATGCTGGCCAGCTGGGTCTGAACCGGCATGGCGCAGCCGTGGTAGGTGCGGTACAGCAGGAACGGCTTGATGATCTCAGCGTCGCCGGCGACGAAGCCGGAACGCAAGCCCGGCAGGTTGGAGCGCTTGGACAGGCTGTGGAACACCACGCAGCGCTTGAAATCGTTGCGGCCGAGTTCGGCGCAGGCGCTCAGCAGGCCCGGTGGCGGCGCGTCTTCGTCGAAGTACAGTTCGCTGTAGCATTCATCGGCGGCAATCACGAAATCGTGCTCGTCGGCCAGGGCAATCAGCTTCTTCAGCGTGTCCATCGGCACCAGGGCGCCGGTGGGGTTGCCTGGCGAGCACAGGAACAGGATCTGGCAGCGTTTCCACACCTCGGCCGGTACGGCATCGAAGTCCGGGTTGAAGCCGTTGTCTTCCAGGCAGGGCAGGTAATGCGGGGTGGCGCCGGCCAGTAGGGCTGCGCCTTCGTAGATCTGGTAGAACGGGTTGGGGCTGACTACCAGGCCGTCATCGGCGCGGTTGACCACGGCCTGGGTGAAGGCGAACAGCGCTTCGCGGGTACCATTGACCGGCAGGATGTGGCGGTCGGCATCCAGCCAGCCAGCCGGCACGCCGAAGCGGCGTTCGCACCACTGGCCGATGGCCTGGCGCAGGGCTGGCAGGCCGAGGGTGCTCGGGTACACCGCCAGCTTGTCGAGGTTGTCGGCCATGGCCTGGGCGACGAACGCCGGCGATTCGTGCTTCGGCTCACCGATCGACAAAGCGATGGCGCGTTTGTCCGCCGCAGGCTTCACGGTGCCCAGCAGGGCGCGCAGTTTCTCGAACGGGTAGGGCTGAAGCTGGGTCAAGGCATGGTTCATCGGCGCAAGGTCTCGTCAATCGTCTAATCGTTAAAAAGTCACGCGGGTCGGGCTGGCATCGCTGGCCTGGCCGGCCTGCAGCTGCTGCACGATGGCTTCCTGCAGGCGGCTGCACAGCTGCGGGTCGGAGAGCGGCTGGTTGTCGGCATCGGTGATGAAGAACACGTCTTCCACCCGCTCGCCGAGGGTGGCGATCTTGGCGTTCTGCAGCGACAGGTCGAACTCCAGGAAGATCCGCCCGATCCGTGCCAGCAGGCCAGGGCGGTCCGGTGCGGTGATCTCGAGGATGGTCACCGGGCGCTGGGCATCGTTGAGGATGGTCACCTGCGGCGGGAAGTTGAAGTGCTTGAGCTGGCGCGGCACCCGGCGCTGGATGATGGTCGGATAATCCTCGGGGTTGCGCAGCGCTTCGGTCAGGCCGTCGCGGATCTGCTTGACCCGCTGCGGGTTGTCGCCGATCGAGCCGCCATCGTTGTCGAGCACGATGTAGGTGTCGAGGGTGAACTGGCTGCTCGAGGTGATGATCCGCGCATCATGGATGTTCAGGTTCAGCTGCGACATGGCGGCCACGGTCACGGCAAAGAAGTCGTGCTGGTCGGGTGCGTAGATGAAGATCTGCGTGCCGCCCTCGAATTCGCGCTGGGTGGTTTCCTTGATCAGCACCAGCGGCCCGCCATCGGCCGGTTGCTGGAGGATGGCGTCGCTGTGCCAGGCCACGTCGGCGGCGTTGTGCTTGAGGAAGTAGTCATCGCCCAGCTGCGACCACAGTTGCTCGACGTCGTCCGGGTCGGTGCCTTCGCGCACAAGGATGTCCAGCGCGGCCGACTGGGTCTGGCGGATCTGTTCCTCGCGGTCCAGCGGGTTTTCCAGGCCTCGGCGCAGGGCGCGCTTGGTCTCGGTGTAGAGCTGGCGCAGCAGGCTGGCGCGCCACGAGTTCCACAGGCTGGGGTTGGTGGCGTTGATGTCGGCCACGGTCAGCACGTAGAGGTAGTCCAGGCGCGTCTCGTCGCCTACATGCAGGGCGAAATCGTTGATCACCTGCGGGTCGGACAGGTCCTTGCGTTGGGCGGTGGTCGACATCACCAGGTGATTCTGCACCAGCCAGACGATCAGCCGGCTGTCCCAGGCCGGCAACTGATGGCGTTCGCAGAACTTCTGCGCATCCACCGCGCCGATCTCGGAATGGTCGCCCTGACGGCCCTTGCCGATGTCGTGGTACAGGCCGGCCAGGTAGATCAGCTCGGGTTTGGGCAGGCGGCCCATGAGCTTGCTGGCCAGCGGGAATTTCTCGGACACCGGCGTGTACTGCAGCTTGCGCAGGTGCTTGATGAGGTTGAGGGTGTGCGCATCGACCGTGTAGATGTGGAACAGGTCGTGCTGCATCTGCCCGACGATCAGGCCGAACTCCGGCAGGTAGCGGCCGAGGATGCCGTAGCGGTTCATCCGCCGCAGGTTGCGGTGGATGCCGATTTCGCACTTGAACAGCTCGATGAACAGGCTGGTGTTGCGGATATCCTTGCGGAAGGTGTCGTCGATCAGGTGCCGGTGTTCGCGCAGCAGGCGCACGGTGTCGGCGCGCACGCCCTTGATCTCCGGGTGCTGGGCCATCAGCACGAAGATCTCCAGCATGGCGAACGGGGTGCGCTTGAACACGTTCGGGTTGACCGCTTCGATATAGCCGTCGTGCAGGCGGAAGCGCGGGTTCAGTGGCTGGGTGGTGCCGCTGTCGTCATCGGCGAGGATGACTTCTTCGAAGTGCTGGATGATCAGGTCGCACAACTGGCTGATGCTCATCACCACCCGGTAGTACTGCTGCATGAACTGTTCGATGGCGCGCTTGGGGTTTTCGTCGCTGTAGCCGAGCAGCGCAGCGATGCTGCGCTGGTGGTCGAACAGCAGGCGGTCTTCGGCGCGGCCGGCGAGCATGTGCAAGGCGTAGCGCACCTTCCACAGGAAATCCTGGGACGAAGCAAGCAGTTCGTTCTCGCTTTCCAGCAGGAAGCCTTCGCCGGCCAGGGCGTGCAGGTTCAGCGTGCCGTACTGGCGGCGGGCCACCCAGAGCACCGTCTGGATGTCGCGCAGGCCACCGGGCGAGCCTTTGACGTTGGGTTCGAGGTTGTACTCGGTGTCGTTGTACTTGTGGTGGCGGGCCTTGAGCTCGGCGCGCTTGGCCAGGAAAAACTCCTTGCTCGGCCACATGTACGTGGTGCTGGTCACCTCGAGCATGCGCTGGCGCAGGTCTTCGGGGCCGGCAATGGTGCGGCTTTCCATCAGGTTGGTGATTACCGTCAGGTCGGCACGGGCCTGCTCGGCACATTCGTCGACGGTGCGCACGCTCTGGCCGACCTCCAGGCCGATGTCCCAGAGCAGGGTGAGGAAGCGCTCGATGGCCTCGCGGTACTGCTCATGCTCGGCGGCGCCGAGCAGGATCAGCAGGTCGATGTCCGAGTGCGGGTGCAGTTCGCCGCGGCCATAGCCGCCCACCGCCACCAGGGCGATACCGCTCGGGTCGCCCCAGTCGAACTGGTTCCAGGCCTGTTGCAGGATGTTGTCGACGAGCCAGGCGCGGGCTTCGATCAGCGGGCGGATTTCGCAGCCCGTGCGAAAACGCTTGTCGAGCACCTCGCCGGCCTGGCGGATGGCTTTCTTGAAGGCGGCGATGGGGCTCGCCTTGAGGGCCAGTTCAGCCTGGAACTGGCCACGGTCGAACAGCTCGGGATCCACCTGGGGCATCGCGTCGCGTTCCTGTCTTTAGGTTGCCTTGGGTGCAATCAGGCCGAGGTGCGCGGGATGGTGTCGTCCTTGCGCAGGGTGAAGATCTCGTAACCGGTAGCCGTTACCACCAGGGTATGTTCCCACTGGGCCGAGAGCTTGCGGTCCTTGGTGATGGCAGTCCAGCCATCGCCCAGTACCTTGGTGTCGGCCTTGCCCTGGTTGATCATCGGCTCGATGGTGAAGGTCATGCCTTCCTTGAGTTCCATGCCGGTGCCGGCGCGGCCGTAGTGAAGGATCTGCGGCTCTTCATGGAACACCTTGCCGATGCCATGGCCGCAGAACTCGCGCACCACGGAGAAGCCGTTCTTCTCGGCGTGCTTCTGGATCACTTCACCGATATCGCCCAGGCGGCAGCCCGGCTTGACCAGTTCGATGGCCTTGTACATGCATTCCTGGGTGACCTTGGACAGGCGCTCGGCCCAGACCGGTACGGTGCCGACGTGGAACATGCGGCTGGTGTCGCCGTGGTAGCCGTCCTTGATCACGGTGACGTCGATGTTGAGCGTGTCACCGTCCTTCAGCGGTTTGTCATTGGGGATGCCGTGGCAGACCACATGGTTGATCGAGGTGCAGATCGACTTCGGGTAGCCCTTGTAGTTGAGGGGCGCCGGGATGGCCTGCTGGACGTTGACGATGTAGTCGTGGCACAGGCGGTCGAGCTCCTCGGTGGTGACACCGGGCTTGACGTGTTCTTCGATCATTTCCAGCACATCGGCGGCCAGGCGGCCGGCGATGCGCATCTTCTCGATGTCTTCTGCAGTCTTGATGGTGACGGTCATTACAGGCTCTCTACGGCGCCGCAGGCGGCGCGAACAAACGGGAAAGGCCGGATTCTAGCAGAGCAGGGCGGCATTCTGTCGGGATAAAGGCGGCCATGCTGCTGTCTATAGGAGGCATTCTGGCCTGTTTGCCCGGGTGCTGCAAAAACGGCTGACGGACGCAACCTGATCCGGGTTCCGTTCGCTCGCGGTCTGTGGTATAAAATGCGCCGCTTTCGGGGACGACCCCGTCAGCATTAAACCCACACACGTGTCGACACGATGACCTGGGTGCCCCGATTCTCCGGAAGCGCGGGTTGGTCATTGGGATACGTGGAGGCCCAACCCGACTTATCAAGGAACTATCATGTCCCAAGTCAACATGCGCGATATGCTGAAGGCCGGTGTGCACTTCGGCCACCAGACCCGTTACTGGAACCCGAAAATGGGCAAGTACATTTTCGGCGCGCGTAACAAGATTCACATCATCAACCTGGAAAAAACCCTGCCAATGTTCAACGACGCTCTGTCGTTCGTAGAACGCCTGGCCCAGGGCAAGAACAAGATCCTGTTCGTCGGCACCAAGCGTTCCGCTGGCAAGATCGTAGCCGAGCAAGCTGCTCGCGCTGGTTCGCCATACGTTGATCACCGTTGGTTGGGCGGCATGCTGACCAACTACAAAACCATCCGTGCTTCGATCAAGCGTCTGCGCGACCTGGAAACCCAGGCCGAAGATGGCACCTTCGCCAAGCTGACCAAGAAAGAAGCCCTGATGCGTTCGCGCGATCTGGAAAAGCTGGACCGCAGCCTGGGTGGTATCAAGGACATGGGCGGCCTGCCTGATGCCCTGTTCGTGATCGACGTTGACCACGAGCGCATTGCTATCACCGAAGCCAACAAGCTGGGCATCCCGGTTATCGGCGTTGTCGATACCAACAGCAGCCCAGAAGGCGTTGACTACGTCATCCCAGGTAACGACGACGCTATCCGCGCCATCGAGCTGTACATGACTTCGATGGCTGACGCCATCATCCGCGGCCGCAACAACGTTGCCGGCGGCACTGAAGTCTACGCTGAAGAAGCGGCTGCACCTGCTGCTGAGTAATAGGCGCTAGCGTCTACTTGGCACGCGAAAAGGGGGCTCTGCCCCCTTTTTGCCACCTTGAAATCCTGCTGTCAGCAACGGCCCCGCATGATGGGCGAGCTGATATAAAGGCAGCGATTTGCAGAATTTAACGCCCGCGTCGAGCGGGTGGAATGGTTGAAAAACTTTCCAAGAGGATTTTGAAATGGCAGCAATTACTGCGGCGCTGGTCAAAGAACTGCGCGAGCGTACCGGCGAAGGCATGATGGATTGCAAAAAGGCCCTGGAAAAGGCCGGCGGCGACATCGAGAAAGCCATTGACGACATGCGTGCCTCGGGCGCCATCAAGGCCGCCAAAAAGGCTGGCAACGTCGCTGCTGAAGGCGCTATCGCCGTCAAGACCGACGGCAAAGCCGCCGTTCTGCTGGAAGTGAACTCGCAGACCGACTTCCTGGCTCTGCAAGACGACTTCAAGAACTTCGTGGCCGAAAGCCTGGAAGAAGCCTTCGCTCAGAAGCTGACCGACGCAGCGCCTCTGGTTGCTTCGCGTGAAGCGGCTCGTGAAGCTCTGGTCGCCAAGTGCGGCGAGAACGTCAACATCCGTCGCCTGGTGCGCGTTGAAGGCGACGTTGTCGGTGCCTACCTGCACGGCAACAAGATCGGCGCTGCCGTTGTCCTGAAAGGCGGTGACGCCGAACTGGCCAAGCAAATCGCCATGCACGTTGCCGCTTCGAACCCAGAGTTCCTGGATTCGTCGGAAATCTCCGCCGAGGCCATCGAGCGCGAGAAGGGCGTATTCCTGCAGCTGAACGCTGACAAGATCGCCGGCAAGCCGGAAAACATCGTTGAGAACATGGTCAACGGTCGTATCGCCAAGTTCAAAGCCGAAGCCTCGCTGAAAGAGCAAGCCTTCGTCATGAACCCGGAAGTCAAAGTTGGCGAGCTGGCCAAGAAAGCCGGCGCTGAAATCGTTTCCTTCACCTACTTCAAGGTTGGCGAAGGCATCGAGAAGCCAGTCGACGACTTCGCTGCTGAAGTTGCCGCTCAGGTAGCTGCTGCCAAGCAGTAAGACAGCCCCGTCTGTCGCCCCAAAGAGGCTGCCCGCTCACGCGCGCAGCCTCTTTGTCAAAACGGCAAAGGGTTTATAAAGCCCGACGCCGCTGGCACCAAAACGGTGCCACGCTACAGTTAGCAAGCCGAAAACGGCTCGCACGAATTTTCTAAAAGTACGCCGCAGGAGAGACTCGCAATGGCTCAGCAGGTGAGTGGTCGCCAACCTCGCTATAAACGCATTTTGCTCAAACTTAGCGGCGAGGCCCTGATGGGCTCGGAAGAGTTCGGGATCGACCCGAAGGTGCTGGACCGCATGGCCCTTGAAGTGGGCCAGCTGGTAGGGATCGGCGTTCAGGTAGGCCTGGTGATCGGTGGCGGCAACCTGTTCCGCGGCGCAGCGCTCAGCGCAGCCGGCATGGACCGCGTTACCGGCGACCACATGGGCATGCTGGCTACCGTGATGAACGGCCTGGCCATGCGCGATGCGCTGGAGCGTTCGAACATCCCGGCCCTGGTCATGTCGGCCATTTCCATGGTGGGCGTCACCGATCATTACGATCGTCGCAAAGCTATTCGCCACCTCAACTCCGGGGATGTGGTAATTTTCTCCGCCGGTACCGGCAACCCGTTCTTCACTACCGACTCCGCCGCCTGCCTGCGCGGCATCGAAATCGATGCCGATGTGGTATTGAAGGCGACCAAGGTTGATGGTGTGTACACTGCCGATCCATTCAAGGATCCGCACGCCGAGAAGTTCGATCACCTGACCTATGACGAGGTCCTGGATCGCAAGCTGGGTGTGATGGACCTGACCGCAATTTGCCTGTGCCGTGACCACAAGATGCCGTTGCGGGTATTCAACATGAACAAGCCTGGCGCCCTGCTGAACATCGTGGTCGGTGGCGGTGAAGGTACTTTGATCGAGGAAGTCCAAGCATGATCAACGACATCAAGAAAGACGCGCAGGAGCGCATGACCAAGTCCCTCGAGGCCCTGGGCCGCAACCTGGCGGCAATCCGCACTGGTCGCGCTCACCCAAGCATCCTCGATACCGTCAAGGTCACTGCCTGGGGCAGCGAGATGCCGCTGAACCAGGTGGCTGCGATCACCGTCGAAGACGCTCGCACCCTGAAGATCGTCGCTCACGACAAGAACCTCAGCGCTGCCATCGAGAAGGCCATCCTGACCTCCGACCTGGGCCTGAACCCGTCCAGCGCTGGTACCACCATCCGTGTACCGATGCCGGCCCTCACCGAAGAAACCCGCAAGGGCTACACCAAGCAGGCCAGCGGCGTTGCCGAAGACGCCAAGGTAGCCGTGCGCAACGTGCGCCGTGATGCCCTGGGCGACCTGAAGAAGTTGACCAAGGACAAGGAAATCAGTGAAGACGAAGAGCGTCGTGCCGCTGATGAAATCCAGAAGCTGACCGACAAGTTCATTGCTGAAGTCGATGCTGCTTACAAAGCCAAGGAAAAGGACCTGATGGCCGTTTAAGGCCGAGGTTTTTAATGGAAAAGTCCAAGTTGGCGGCACCGTCCTCGGTGCCGCGTCATGTCGCGATCATCATGGATGGCAACAACCGCTGGGCGAAGAAGCGCTTGTTGCCCGGCGTTGCCGGGCACAAGGCTGGCGTCGATGCGGTGCGCGCAGTCATCGAGGTGTGTGCCGAATCCGGGGTCGAGGTGCTGACCCTGTTCGCGTTCTCCAGTGAAAACTGGCAGCGCCCGGCCGAAGAGGTCGGTGCGTTGATGGAGCTGTTCTTCTCGGCCTTGCGCCGTGAGGCCCGGCGCCTCAACGAGAACAACATCAGCCTGCGCATCATCGGTGATCGTTCTCGTTTCCACCCCGAACTGCAGGCCGCCATGCGCGAAGCCGAAGCGCTGACTGCGGGCAGCAATCGCTTCATCCTGCAGATCGCCGCCAACTACGGTGGCCAGTGGGATATCGCCCAGGCTGCCCAGCGCTTGGCGCGTGAGGTCCAGGCCGGCCATCTGCGCCCGGACGACATCACCCCGGGGCTGCTGCAGACCTGCCTGGCCACCGGCGAGCTGCCATTGCCTGACCTGTGCATCCGCACCGGTGGTGAGCATCGCATCAGCAACTTCCTGCTGTGGCAGCTGGCCTATGCCGAACTGTACTTCTCCGACCTCTTCTGGCCGGATTTCAAACACGAGGCCATGCGCAAAGCCCTGGCCGATTTCGCTTCGCGCCAGCGCCGCTTCGGTAAGACCAGCGAGCAGGTCGAGGCTGGAGCTCGTGCTTAATGCTTAAACAACGCATCATTACTGCGCTGATCCTGTTGCCGGTCGCGCTGGGTGGGTTTTTCCTGCTCAACGGCGGGGATTTCGCCCTGTTCATCGGCTTCGTGGTGACCCTCGGTGCCTGGGAATGGGCGCGTCTGGCCGGGCTTATGGCGCAGCCTTTGCGCATCGCCTACGCCGCTGTGGTTGCCGGAGCGCTGATGCTGCTCCACCTCATGCCAGACCTTGCACCTTGGGTGCTCGGGGCTTCGGTCATCTGGTGGGGGCTGGCCACCTGGCTGGTGCTGACCTATCCGCGCAGCAGCGAGCTTTGGGCCAGTGCCGCCTGCAAACTGCTGATCGGCCTGCTGATCCTGTTGCCGGCCTGGCAAGGCCTGATCCTGCTCAAGCACTGGCAGCTGGGTAACTGGCTGATCCTGTCGGTCATGGTGCTGGTGTGGGCCGCTGATATCGGCGCCTATTTCTCCGGCCGAGCCTTCGGCAAACGCAAGTTGGCGCCGCAGGTGAGCCCGGGCAAGAGCTGGGAAGGTGTCTATGGTGGCCTGGCAGTCAGCCTGGTGATCACCCTGGTGGTGGGCATCAGCCGTGACTGGGGCTTCGGTCAGCTTCTACTGGGCTTGTTGGGCGCTGCGCTGGTGGTCATGTCGTCGGTGATCGGCGACCTGACCGAGAGCATGTTCAAGCGCCGTGCCGGCATCAAAGACAGCAGCAACCTGCTGCCTGGCCACGGTGGTGTGCTGGATCGCATCGACAGCCTGACGGCTGCGATCCCGATCTTTGCCGTGCTGTTGTGGGCTGCCGAATGGGGTGTGATGTGAGCAGCGTGCAGCGTATCACCGTCTTGGGTGCGACAGGCTCGATCGGCTTGAGCACGCTCGATGTGATTGCGCGGCACCCCGAGCGCTACCAGGTGTTTGCGCTGAGCGGTTATTCGCGCATCGACGAACTGCTGGCCTTGTGCGTTCGGCACCGTCCGGCTTATGCCGTAGTACCCAATGACGAAGCCGCTGCGCGCCTGCGTGATGGTCTGCTTGGTGCAGGCTGCTCTGCGCAGGTGCTGGTAGGGGAGGCGGGCCTCTGTGAGGTTGCCGCAGCCCCTGAAGTGGATGCGGTGATGGCCGCCATCGTCGGTGCCGCTGGCCTGCGCCCGACCCTTGCCGCCGTCGAGGCGGGCAAGAAGGTGCTGCTGGCCAACAAGGAAGCGCTGGTGATGTCTGGCGCGCTGTTCATGGACGCGGTGCGGCGCAGTGGCGCCGTGCTGTTGCCGATCGACAGCGAGCACAATGCGATCTTCCAGTGCCTGCCGGGCGATTATGCCCGCGGCCTGAGCCAGGTCGGCGTGCGTCGTATCCTGCTGACCGCCTCGGGTGGGCCGTTCCGCGAAACGCCCGAGGCTGCCCTGCGTGATGTCACGCCAGAACAGGCCTGTGCCCATCCCAACTGGTCCATGGGTCGGAAGATTTCCGTGGACTCGGCCAGCATGATGAACAAGGGGCTGGAGCTGATCGAAGCCTGCTGGCTGTTCGATGCGGCGCCAGCCAAGGTCGAGGTGGTCGTGCATCCGCAGAGCGTGATCCATTCGCTGGTCGACTACGTCGATGGTTCGGTGCTGGCCCAGCTGGGCAACCCGGACATGCGCACCCCTATCGCCAACGCCCTGGCCTGGCCAGAGCGCATCGATTCCGGGGTGGCCCCGCTGGACCTGTTCGCCATCGCCCGCCTGGACTTCCAGGCACCGGACGAACAGCGCTTCCCCTGCCTGCGCCTGGCGCGCGAGGCGGCTGAAGCGGGTAACAGTGCGCCTGCGGTGCTCAATGCGGCCAACGAGGTCGCGGTCGAGGCATTTCTCCAGCGGCGTATCCGCTTCCCGGATATCGCGGGTATGATCGAACAGGTGCTTGATCAGGAACCTGTGGTGCCGCTGCCGTCGTTGGAGGCTGTGTTCGCTGCTGACCAGCGTGCCCGTGAGCTGGCCCGTGAGTGGCTGAGGCGTCACGGTCGTTGAGGCTGGTGGCTATTCCAGGGTTCTGCTGAACGTCATTCGGAGATAGATATGACTGCGCTCTACATGATTGTCGGCACCCTGGTGGCCCTGGGTGTATTGGTCACGTTCCACGAGTTTGGCCACTTCTGGGTTGCCCGGCGCTGCGGGGTCAAGGTCCTGCGTTTCTCCGTCGGCTTCGGCATGCCGCTGCTGCGCTGGCATGACCGCCAGGGGACCGAGTTCGTGGTGGCGGCGATCCCGCTGGGTGGCTACGTCAAGATGCTCGACGAGCGTGAGGGCGAAGTTCCTCCGGCGCTCGCCGATCAATCGTTCAACCGCAAGTCGGTGCGTCAGCGTATCGCCATCGTGGCTGCAGGCCCGATTGCCAACTTCCTCCTGGCTATCGTCTTCTTCTGGCTGTTGGCCATGCTCGGTACCCAGCAGATCCGCCCGGTGATCGGCGCGGTTGAGTCCGGGAGCCTGGCAGCGTCGGCAGGCCTGGCCGCCGGTCAGGAAATTGTATCTATTGATGGCAAGGCGACCAGCGGTTGGTCGGCTGTCAATCTGCAACTGGTTCGGCGCCTGGGTGAGAGTGGCACGCTGCAGGTCGGAGTGCGCGACGAGGGCGCCACTGCCGAGCGCCAGCTGCAGGTGAAACTGGATCATTGGCTCAAGGGGGCCGACGAGCCGGACCCTATCCAGTCCCTGGGCCTGCGCCCATGGCGGCCGGCGGTATCGCCGGTGCTGGCCGAGATCGACCCGAAAGGCCCGGCCGCTGCCGCTGGTCTGAAGGCTGGCGACAAGTTGCTCGCCCTCGACGGCGCGGCGCTGAGCGATTGGCAGCAGGTAGTGGACAGTGTTCGCGCCCGTCCGGATGCCCAGGTGGTGCTGCGTGTCGAGCGCGATGGCGCGGCCCTGGAAGTGCCGGTCACACTGGCTCGCAAAGGTGAGGGCAAAGCTGCCGGAGGCTACCTCGGGGCGGGTGTGAAGGGCGCCGAGTGGCCGGCCAGCATGCTCCGCGAAGTCAGCTATGGCCCGCTGGATGCAGTGGGCGAGGGGCTCTCGCGGACCTGGAACATGAGTGTCCTGACCCTCGAGTCGCTGAAGAAAATGCTGTTCGGGGAGCTCTCGGTAAAAAACTTGAGTGGACCGATAACCATTGCTAAAGTGGCGGGCGCTTCAGCCCAGTCCGGCGTGGGGGATTTCCTGAATTTCCTGGCCTACCTGAGCATAAGCCTGGGGGTTCTTAACCTGCTGCCCATTCCAGTACTGGATGGGGGGCATTTGCTGTTTTACCTGGTCGAGTGGGCGCGCGGTCGTCCGCTGTCCGAACGGGTGCAAGGTTGGGGGGTCCAGATCGGTATCAGTTTGGTCGTAGGGGTGATGTTGCTCGCCCTGATCAACGATCTGGGTCGACTTTAAAAGCTTCGCTCAATTGCGAACCAGCCGTCTTTATACGGCGGGTTGTTTATTGCCAGTTGGAATAAAAGGACTTCATGAAACGTCTGCTGCTAACTGCGGTCATGTCCGCACTGATGATCGCTGAAGTTCACGCCGAGTCCTTCACTATCTCCGATATTCGTGTCAACGGCCTGCAGCGGGTATCCGCTGGCAGCGTGTTCGGCGCCTTGCCGCTCAACGTCGGCGACCAGGCTGACGACCGTCGCCTGGTGGATTCCACCCGTTCGCTGTTCAAGACCGGCTTCTTCCAGGACATCCAGCTGAACCGCGATGGCAACGTCCTGATCATCAACGTGGTCGAGCGCCCGTCGGTATCGAGCATCGAGATCGAAGGCAACAAGGCGATCAGCACCGAAGACCTGATGAAGGGCCTGAAACAGTCGGGCCTGGCCGAAGGCGAGATCTTCCAGCGTGCCACCCTCGAAGGCGTGCGCAACGAACTGCAGCGCCAGTATGTGGCCCAGGGCCGCTACTCGGCCGAAGTCGATGCCGAAGTAGTGCCGCAGCCGCGCAACCGGGTGGCCTTGAAGATCAAGATCAACGAAGG
>NZ_QEQQ01000026.1 GCF_003097235.1 Pseudomonas sp. CC120222-01a
GCGAACAGTCAGAATCGGGCATTTAGTCCCACCACCCCTTCAAGTCTAACCATACAAGCGGGCTTGCCCGCGATGCGCCGCGCGGGCGGCGCTCGGTCTCACTGGCGCTGCAAGGCTCGCGGCGAACCCAATTTGCAACAGAAAATTTATTTTCAAAAAGGGGTTGAATTCGCTTCGCCGTTGCCTGACCTTAGAGTCAAGAGGCGCAGAATTTCCAAGGCCCTCAATGGCCTAGGCACGCCTCCATGCGAGCAAGCTGAATAAGGATTGGAATCATGCAAATCCAGGTCAACAGCAGCAACCATATCGAAGGCAACATCCGTCTCAACGAGTGGGTCCGCAATACGCTGGAAGCCACCCTCGAACGCTATGACGATGACCTCACCCGCATTGAGGTGCATCTGCGTGACGAGAATGGCGCCAAGCCCGGCCCGCATGACAAACGCTGCCAGTTGGAGGCTCGCCCGAAAGGCCATCAGCCGATTTCCGTGACCCATACCGCCGCTTCACTGGACCAGGCGGTCGACGGTGCCGCCAGCAAGCTGAACAATGCGCTGGAACACTTCTACGGCAAGCTGCGCAGCAAGCGCGGTGCACTGGAACTGAGTGATCCCGAGGCCTGATCAACTGCAAGGACAACAACGCCCGGCCTGAGCCGGGCGTTTTCGTTTGCAGCGATCAATGGGCCTGAACCAACCTGCAGGTTACCCGGTCAACTCCTGCAGTCATTCATTGCAGGCCCCGACCATGAACAACCCCTTCGAACAGATCAGCGCCGCTTTCGCCCCTGAATACCGGGTCAACCTGAGTATCGAACGGCTGGACGGCAGCATCATGCTGACCCTTTCCGACGACGCCGGGATGGTCGCCAAGCGCCTGATCAGCCAGGCCCAGCGCAACGACCCGGTGCGCCTGCAACGGGTCATCGACAGCATCCGCCTGGGCCTTGCGATCGAACTGGGGCAGAACCCGTTGCAGGTCCTTGCCGCCCTGACCCGTGATTCACGATCGTGCGCCTCAGTCGGCGTGGCCAACTGAGAGCTACTTGCCCTCCTCCACTTCCTTGCCGCTGGCGTCCAGCACCTTGGTCGAGGGGTAGCGGTACGAGGCGTAGCGCACCACCAGGATCGAGAACGCCAGCAGCAGGATGCCTCCGCACACATACAGCAGCCCTTCGTCCGGCGCCTTGTGATGCGACACATCGCCGATCAGCAGACGCGTCAACGCAGTGATCGCCACATACAGCAGGAAGCGGATCGGCATGTGGTTGGTCTTGAAGTAGATGCCCACCATCGCCCCGAGCTCCAGGTAGATGAACAGCAGCAGGATGTCATCGACGCTGACCCCACCCTTGCCGAGCATGTCCAGGAAAGTCACCACCGCCGCGTAGGCGGTAATCGCGCCGATGCCGAACAGCGCCAGGTAGTGGAACGCTTCCACACACAGGTTGCCCAGCGCGTCGGCCGAGCCGTGCAGGCCCTTGCGCAGTTTTTCAGCCCATTTGATATCCACGATGTGCGATTCCCCGATACGACATGAAGGATGATGCGTCACGCCTGTGACGCTTGTGCCATGCAGTTAAAGGGCCAGGCCCCTGCCTTGGAAGGCGACCGATTGCCGCAAGGCACGGGCGGCATGCGAATTCAGCACAGCTACAATTTCTGGTTGCGAAACGACCGCATTGCCATTACTGTACATCGATACAGTATTCGGTAACGGCAATCTGCCCGACTGCCTGGATAGCAACTGAACCGCAACGCAGAAGGCGCACGACCGCCCCCTGCTACCACTGACCGAGAGGCCTCGTATGGCTGTTGAGATTCTTTACCGCAGCACGCGCGATTTGGAGACCACGTTCTTGGACCGCAAACTCGCAGACGCCCATGACCAGATGCTGGAACTGGCCGAGGTGCTTACTCAGGTTCTGGTGAAACATGTACCGGGGCTGGATGAAAACCTTGCCGAAGAGGCCAGCATCTTCATGGCCAAGAACAGAACGGTGTTTGCGGCGGCGTTCAAGAACAATGCGGCGGCATTGGCTGATCTGGACACGCCAGCCGATAGCGGCGAGTAACCGTCCCTTCGCAGGGGTGGCAAACAGGCCACCCCGAGTGAATGCATCGCCAGCAGCGGCTTTGCAAGCCACTCCTCCCCCGCCATTATCCTTGCACTGGGATCAACTCCTGCAAGAGCACCACCTTCCTCTGCAGCTGTTCGATCTGTGCCTGCTCTGCGCGCAGCGCCGAGCGCAATTCGCGGTTCTCTGCCTCCCAGATCTTCGCCCAACGCGCATTCTTCTGGCAGGCAAGGCCGAGCTTCCACAGCTCGTGCAGCCTCAAAGTCTGGTAGAGCAGCACCAGCAGAATGATGCCCATCACCACAACTGCACCTGTCGCAATCACTTCCCACATGTCCATTTCCTTTTCCTTGAGTGTTCCTTGAAGGCCAGGAAAATATATGTAGAGTTTGACGACAGATCTAGAATGTAGACTTATACAGGTAAACTACTCATGCACATTGGAATGCCCCAAGGCAGCCGTTTTGAAGCAAGGCATTCAGGCCACAAGTAGCCATTTGACATCACCCTCCAAGTGACACCGCCCCCGTCAGCACGGCGCTTGACGGCCAATGGCCCTTGCAATGCGTAACGTCAAGATCACGACAAGACCTTGCGCTATACATGACTCTAAACTTTACACATAATCACGCTTTCGACATGCCACCCAGGCATGCGTTCTCAGGAGAGGCCATGAAACGCAAGCAAGCCGTCGAGCAGGTACGTTGGGACCTGGCACTGCGCTACAAGCTGATCGAGACCGTCGCCTGGTGGGAAGGTCGCCTGACCACCGGCCATCTGATGCAGAGTTTCGGCATCAGCCGGCAGCAGGCATCCAAGGACATCAACACCTACATCACCGAGCATGCGCCGAAGAACCTGGCCTATGACAAGCAGCTCAAGGGTTACGTACCCAGCAAGCATTTCAAGCCCAGGTTCATCGAGGACAGCGCCAGCGCTTACCTGCACCTGCTGTACCAGAACGGTGAACGCGCCCCGCACATTGACGGCCTGGCGCTGGCCTACGCCCATACCAAAGTGCTGGAAGTGCCGGACCGGCCTATCCGGCCGGAGGTGCTGCGGCCCCTGCTCAAGGCCTGCCGTGAAGGCCTGCGCCTGGAGACCGAGTACGTGTCACTCAACACGCCGAACGTCGAGGTACGCCTCATCGCGCCGCACACGCTGGTCTACACCGGCATGCGCTGGCATGTGCGGGCGTACTGTGAAAAGAACGGCCAGTACCGCGACTTCGTGCTCAGCCGCTTGCGCGGGCAGCCGGACCTGCTGGACGAGTCAGCGAACACCCGGGACCAGGACGAAGACTGGAATGCCGAGATTCCGGTGATCTTCGAGCCTGACGGGCGTTTGAATGAGGCGCAGAAAGCGATCATCGAAGCCGACTTCGGCATGATCGCAGGGCAGTTGGTCGTGCCAAGCCGCAGGGCGCTGGTGAAATATGTGCTGCAGCGTTATCAGATCGACCCGCGCAATGTGGCGACCAGCCCTGAAGCGCAACAGATCGTGGTCGCCAACCTCAAGGAACTGAGGCCGTGGCTGATGCATGACTGAGGCAACCGGCGCCCGGCCTCAACCGTAAAGCAAACGCTCGGCCAGCATCTGCGCCACCCTGGCCGGCGAACGCTTTTCCGCCTGGGCATGGCCGAACACCTCGGTCAGCCGCGTCGGTATCCGCGCCAGGTGCGCGGTAATGGTGCCCAGGTCGCCCCCGCGATGCTTCAGCGCCACGTAGATCAAGCCGCCTGCATTGATCACATAGTCGGGGGCATACAGGATGCCGCGCGACTCCAACTGGTCAGCCACCTGCAACGTGGTCAGCTGGTTGTTTGCCGCCCCCGCCACCGCCGCGCAACGCAGCTGCATCACCGTCTGGCCATTGAGCACCGGCCCTACACCACAGGGCGCAAAAATATCGCAGGGGGTGCTGATCAGGGCGTCATTGGTCACCGGATGAGCATTGAACTGCTCCACCGCCAGGCGTACCCGGCCTGGGTCCAGGTCGCTGACCAGCAACTCCGCGCCCGCCGCGTGCAGCTGCTCGGCCAGGGCATAACCGACATTGCCAAGCCCCTGCACGGCGACGCGCAGGCCTTCGAGGTTGCTGCTACCCAGGCGTGCCTGAGAGGTGGCACGGATACCGGCGAACACGCCCATGGCGGCATGCGGTGACGGGTCGCCGGAGGCCGTGGTACTGGTGACATGTGGTGTGCTCTGGGCGATGCAG
The DNA here is from genome assembly GCF_003097235.1 of Pseudomonas sp. CC120222-01a. GTDB lineage: Bacteria > Pseudomonadota > Gammaproteobacteria > Pseudomonadales > Pseudomonadaceae > Aquipseudomonas. The sequence continues at coordinate 4,299 of NZ_QEQQ01000026.1, forward strand.
TCCATGTCCAGGGTCGAGGTGCCGCTGTCCACGGCAATGATGAAACGCCCTTGCAGGGTATCGATGAAGCGGCCAAACGCCTCAAACAGCGCCGCGCGGTTTTCCACATGCGGGTTGCGCATGATCACCGCCTTGCCGCCCCCCAAGGGCAACCCTGCCAGCGCCGCCTTGTAGCTCATGCCCTGGGCCAGGCGAATGGCGTCGGTCATGGCACTTTCGTCATCGGCATAGGGCAGGTAGCGGCAACCGCCCACCGCCGGGCCCAGTTTCTCGCTGTGAATCGCCACGACGGCCTTGAGGCCGGTGGGCGGGTCAATGAACAGGTGCAGCGACTGGGTACGGGTGCTTTGCATCAGCGCGAACATCGACGGGCTCCCCAACGAGGTGCTCCTACCAGTATAGGCACGCGCCAAAGGCCAGCGCTGCGGGCGGACCACTGGACGAATCCACGCCCCCCGGCTAATACTCAAGCGTGTGTGGAGAGCCCCCATGAAGCCACGTCAAGCCTGCCTGGCCTGCCTGGAGCGCGAGCCGGTCGCCCTGCTGGAAGCTGCGTTGTGGATCGCCGTCGAGCATGATCGCAAGGTCGAGCCTGCGGCCAGCCTTGCCACACTGCAGAACCTGCAAGGGCAGATCAGTGCCTGCCTGCCCATGCTGCCGTTATCCGAACTGGCCCAGCCGCTGCTGCGCCAGCTCAACGCACTGGGTTTCCAGCAGGACGAATTCCACCCGCTGCGCCCGCAAGCGGCGCTGCTGGACAAGGTATTGCAGCGCCGACGCGGCCAGCCCCTGGCACTGGCAATCATCACCCTGGAACTGGCCCGGCGCCTGTCCATACCCCTGGAGGGCGTGGCATTCCCTGGGCACTTCCTGCTGCGCGTGCCCGGTGCCGATCACCTGCTCGACCCTTGCGGGGGGCGGCGCCTGTACCCCAATGATTGCCGCGAGCTGCTGGCGCGCCAGTTCGGCCCGCATGTGCCGCTGACTGCCGAACACCTGCACAGCGCCAGCGCCACGCAGATGCTGCAGCGCCTTTCGCGCAACCTGCGCCAATTGCATATGAGCAACGACAACCACCTGGCCGCGCTGATCGACGCCGAACGGGTCATGCAACTGGGCCCGGCGCAGGTCAGTGACTACATGACCCGCGCCACGCTGTATCAACAGCTGGACTGCCCCCAGGCCGAACGCTTCGACCTGGAGCATGCCCTGCTGCTGACCGACGACCCGGTCCAGCGACTGAAACTCTCCGAACGTATCGGCAAGCTACCGACGGTGAACCGTTCGATTCATTGAGCCGGCGTGTCCACCTGGCAGGATGGATGCGCCTTGGCGAACGCCGGATGCCCCTTGGCCAGTGCAGCGACCCGGGCGATGCGCGGGTAGCCGCTGAGGTCGATGTTGAAGCGCTCGGCCGCGTACAACTGCGGAATCAGGTAGATATCCGCCAGCCCCGGCTCATCACCAAAGCAATAACCGTGAGCGCCAATCAACTGCTCCACGGCGGCCAGCCCCTGACCGATCCAGTGGGCGATCCACTGATTGACCTGCGCCTCGTCATGACCCAACTGGCGCAGCTGGTTGAGCACGCTGACATTGTGCAGCGGGTGCACATCGCAACCGATGATCGCCGCCACGCCACGCACCTTGGCCCGCAGTGCAGCGCCAGCCGGCAGCAACGCGGGCTGTGGATAAACCTCTTCCAGGTACTCGATGATCGCTGGCGACTGCACCAGCAATTCACCGCCGTCGGTGCGCAAGGCCGGCACCCGGCCTTGCGGGTTCACCGCGACGTAGGCATCACCGCGCTGGTCGCCCTTGAGCAAATTGACCGGCAGGGCCTGGTAGTCCAGGCCCTTCAGCGCCAGGGCAATGCGCACCCGATAGGAAGAGGTGGAACGGTAATAGGTATACAGCTCCATGGCCTGCTCCCTCAGTTGGCTGCGATGATCTTGCCGCGGCATTCGCCGAAGCCGATGCTGGCCACGCCCTCACGCTTGCAGCGGGCGCGCAGGATGATTTCGTCACCGTCTTCGAGGAACTTGCGGATTTCGCCACTGGCCAGTTCTACCGGCTGCTTGCCGCCCACGGTGGTTTCCAACAGGCTGCCGTAGGCGTCTGGCGTGGCGCCGGACAGGGTGCCGGAACCGAACAGGTCGCCAGGCTGCAGCTGGCAGCCGTTGACGCTGTGATGGGCGATCAGCTGGGCTACGGTCCAGTACATGTTCAAGGTGTTGCTCAAGGCCAGGCGGTGCGCCGGCATACCCTGCTCGCGCATGCGCTCGGTGAGCAGCAGCACTTCCAGTTCGATATCGAAGGCGCCATTGGCCTGGTCTCGCTGATCGAGCAGGTAAGGCAGCGGCTGCGGGTCGCCTTCCGGGCGGGCCGGCTGAGCACAGCGGAAGGGCTCCAGGGCTTCGGCGGTGACTACCCACGGCGAAATGCTGGTGATGAAACTCTTCGACAGGAACGGGCCCAGTGGCTGGTATTCCCAGGCCTGGATATCCCGCGCCGACCAGTCGTTGAGCAGGCACAGGCCGGCAAGGTGCTGCTCAGCCTCGGCAATTGGAATGGCCTGGCCCATGTCGTTGCCCTGGCCGATCCAGATGCCCAGCTCCAGCTCGTAGTCCAGCCGCGCGCAGGGGCCGAAGCTCGGCTCGGTGTGGCCGGCCGGCAGGGTCTGGCCTTTCGGGCGACGGACCTCGGTGCCCGATGGGCGCAAGGTCGAGGCGCGGCCGTGGTAGCCGATCGGTACGTACTTGTAGTTGGGCAGCAGCGGGTTGTCGGGGCGGAACAGCTTGCCGACGTTGGTGGCGTGCTGGATACCGACGTAGAAGTCGGTGTAGTCGCCGACCTTGGCCGGCAGGTGCAGCTGGCACTCACTGGCCGGATACAGCGCAGCCTTGAGCACGGCCTGGTGTTCGCTGTGTTCGCCCAACAGCTCCAGCAGACGTTCACGCAGTGCCACCCGGGCATCACGGCCCAGGGCGAAGAAGCCGTTCAGCGCACCGCCACGGGTGGCTTCCACCGCTGCCTTGGCCTGGCCAGCGAACAGGCCCCCGGCCAGCGCGGCTTCCAGGTCAAGGATGGCATCGCCGATGGCGACGCCACAGCGCAGTGCTTCACCCGGGCGGCTGAAGACGCCCAGCGGCAGGTTCTGCAGCGGGAAGTCGCTGTGCCCGTTGGCGTGCTCGACCCAGCTACGGGCAATGGCGGTCTGGTTCATGGTTATCTCCGGTTCGGGTTGAAGGTGCTCGGCAAGGTGGCCCAGCAACTATCGTAGTCGGCCTGCAATTGCGGGCTGTCGAGTGCCTGCAGGCTCGGGCGCAGCACCTGGCTGGTCTCGAACATGAAAGCCATGGTGTTGTCGATCTTGTGCGGTGCCAGCTCGGCGGCGATGGCCTTCTCGCAGGTTTCGGCGTCCGGCCCGTGGGCACTCATCACCCCGTGCAACGAGGCACCACCCGGCAGGAAGCCTTCGGCCTTGGCGTCGTAGGCACCGTTGATCAGGCCCATGAATTCGTTCATCAGGTTGCGGTGGAACCACGGTGGACGGAAGGTGTTCTCGGCCACCATCCAGCGCGGCGGGAAGATCACGAAGTCCATGTTGGCCATGCCGTGCACGCTGGTCGGCGAAGTCAGCACGGTGAAGATCGACGGGTCCGGATGGTCGAAGCTGACCGTGCCGATGGTGTTGAAACGGCGCAGGTCATACTTGTAGGGCACGTTGCTGCCGTGCCAGGCGACCACGTCCAGCGGCGAGTGCTGCAGCTGGCAGGCCCAATGCTCGCCGAGGAACTTCTGCACCAGTTGCACCGGGCCATCAACTTCTTCGTAGTGCGCCACCGGGGTGAGGAAATCACGCGGGTTGGCCAGGCCATTGCTGCCGATCGGCCCCAGGTCAGGCAGGCGCAGCGGGGCGCCGTGGTTTTCGGCGATGTAGCCGCGGGCCTGGCCATCGGGCAATTCGACACGGAACTTCATGCCCCGTGGGATCACGGCGATTTCCTGTGGCTCGACCTCCATCACCCCCAGTTCGGTGGCGATACGCAGGCGGCCCTGTTCCGGCACCAGCAGCAGTTCACCGTCGGCGTTGAAGAACACCCGCTCCATTGAACGATTGGCACGATAGATGTAGATGCTGACCCCGGCCGGCTTTTCCGCGGCCGAGTTGGCCACCATCGGCAGCCAACCTTCGATGAAATCGGTCGGCTCGCTGGGGATGGGCTGTGGATTCCAGCGCAGGCGGTTGGGCGTGACCGCGCCCAGCGGGCCGTTCAATGGCTGGCGCTGCAAGCGCTCGAAGCGCGGGTGCAAGGCCGACGGGCGGATGCGGTACAGCCAGGTGCGGCGAAGTTCGCTGCGGGCCATGGTGAACGCCGTGCCCGACAGCAACTCGGCATACAAACCGTAGGGGGCCTTCTGTGGCGAGTTCTGCCCGACCGGCAGGGCGCCAGGCAGGGCTTCGCTGGCGAATTCGTTGCCGAAACCGCTCAGGTACTGGAGATCGGGGGACGTGTCGCGGTTCATCGAAGCCTCCGGATTTTGTTTTTATCGTAATCTGATTACGAATAACGTAATTTGCTACCCGCCAGGCGTCAAGCTATAAAGGCGCGACGCGAAAAATCCGGAAGCTTCCTACCCATGGCCAAAGCCAGCTCCCCCGCCGACAACGGCAAGCAGAAAGTCCGCTCGGCGGAAGTCGGCACCGACATCCTCAAGGCCCTCGCCGAACTCTCCCCCTCCACCTCGCTGTCGCGCCTGGCCGAGCATGTGCAGATGCCGGCGAGCAAGGTGCACCGCTACCTGCAGGCGCTGATCGCCAGTGGTTTCGCCGAGCAGGATGCCGCCACCAACCACTATGGCCTGGGACGCGAGGCATTGCGTGTGGGGCTGGCAGCGCTGGGCAGCATCGATGTGCTGAAAGTGGCGGCACTGCCACTGTCGCAACTGCGCGATGAGCTGAACGAGAGTTGCTTCCTGGCGGTGTGGGGCAACCAGGGCGCCACGGTCGTGAGCATCGAGCCCGCGGTGCGGGCGGTCACGGTGGTGACCCAGATCGGCTCGGTGCTGCCGCTGCTCAGCTCCTCCACCGGGCTGGTATTTGCCGCCCACCTGCCCGAGCGCGAGACCGTGGAACTGCGCGACCGCGAGCTGGCCGTGCTGCAGCAGAGCGCCAGCGATTACCAAGGCTTGCTGGCAGGGATCCGCGAGCAGGGCTTGCACCATGTACACGGCCTGCTGATGCCGGGTGTGGATGCGTTGTCTGCGCCAGTGTTCAACGCCATGGGGCAGATCGCGGCGGTGATGACGGTGGTCGGCCCGACCTCGATCTTCCATGCCGATGAACACGGCCCGGCAGCAATGCGCTTGCTGGCGGCAGCGCGGGACACCAGCTGGCGCATGGGCTACTCGCCAGCGGCCTGAACACCTGCCTGGCACTGTTGCCCGAAACGTAAAGGTGAATGTCACAAGCGGCTATTTTTCCCACAGGATCAAGCGCTTATTCTTACCTCACTGGCCGGCATGAAGGGCTCTACCCCCCGCCTTTCAGGCCCGCGAGGTTCACCGACGTTGATTTTGAAGCTCCTTGATCTAACGTCTCGATTGGCCGCTGCGTTTTGCAGCGGCCTTTTTTATTTCTGCAGGTTGGCCATCATCTGCTGCAACGCCTGCAGGTTGTCCCGCGGGTGAACTGCCCCGTCGAAATCACCAATCTGCGCCCAGTGTTCCGCGACCTGCTCAGGGGTAAACCCTTGCTCAGGATCGAAACCGACACCCAGGCTACGCTCCCAGCGCACCTTGCCTACCCAGCCACCGCCCACCTCGAACAACTCGCCGCTGTCCTGACACTGCTCACTGCCCAGGTACACCACGAGCGGGCTGATCAACTCGGGCCTGAGCCGCTCGAACACCTGCGGCGGTATCAGCCCTTCGGTCATGCGCGTGCCACCGGTCGGGGCGATGGCATTGACCAGTACGCCATGCTTGCGCCCTTCGATGGCCAAGGTCCGGGTCAGGCCATACAGCCCCAGTTTGGCCATGCCGTAGTTGGCCTGGCCGAAGTTGCCGTAGATACCCGAGGTGGAGGCCGTGAAGATCACCCGCCCCCAGTTCTGCTCACGCAGGTGTGGCCAGGCAGCCCGGGTGACCTTGTAGGCACCTTCGACGTGGACCTTGTAGACCAGCTCCCAATCGCTGTCGTCCATCTTGTGGAAGGCCTTGTCGCGCAGGATGCCGGCGTTGTTCACCAGCACATCGACCCTGCCGAAACTGTCCAGCGCCTGTTCGACGATGCGCGCACCGTCGCCCACCGAATCGTGGTTGGCCACTGCCGTGCCCCCGGCAGCGCGGATCTCGGCCACGACCTTGTCGGCAGCCGAGGCATTGGCACCCTCGCCATGGGTCGAGCCGCCCAGGTCGTTGACCACGACCCTGGCGCCACGTGCAGCGAACAGCAAGGCATGGGCACGACCCAGGCCACCACCGGCTCCGGTGACGATCACTACACGGTCTTGCAGACGTACCGGCTCGCTCATGCTCAAGGCTCCAGGTCAGGTTGAATGCATCGAGTGTCCGCCAGCCCGGGCAGGGGGACAATCAAGCTCACCCTGGCTGAATGCCAGGCGATAACGGCAGGAGATGATCGCGGGTTCAGGACCAGGCGACTTTCTGCGGCACAAAGGTCAGCCGCTGTTCGCGAAAGGCCAGGTAGTGGCGCAGTACCTGCACCGGCGCTTCGGTGTGTGGGTAATGGCCGATGCCTTGCAGTTGCACGGTATCGGGGTCAGGCACCAGTTGCCGATAGCGCTCGACCATAGCCGCACCGGACAACGGGTCGGCGGTGCCGTTTATGAACCGCAGTGGCACGCCATCGCGCTGCAATGCCCCGACCCAGCGCTCGCGATGCTGTCTGCGCTCAGGCTGGTAGCCCACCAGTTTGTGGAGGATGCGCGTACCGTAGTTGGCAGAGATCAGGCTCCAGCAATCGTCCAGCGCGCTTTCACTGGGGTGGGTACACGGGCCGTAGATATGGGTCACGTTGCGCACCAGGTCGTCGCGCCCGAACGAACGCCCCACCAGCCAGCCCAGGCGGCTGAGCAGCAGCTTCTGGACCAGGGGTATCTGGCAGCTTTCCGGGAACAGCCCGCTGTTGAGAAACACGCAGCTGGCCATGTTGGCGCGTTGCTCGTGGTGCCGCGACAGCAGCTCCTGAGCCACGCTGCCACCGTAGTCGTGCGCCAGCAGGTGCACCGGCTGGTCAATGTCCAGATGCGCCAGCAGTGCCTGTTGCAGGTCCGCTTGTTCCATCAGGCTGTAGCGGTGGTTGAGCGGCTTGGCGGAATCGCCGAAGCCGAGCATGTCGCAGGCAATCACCCGGAAGCGTTGGGCCAGCGGCGCCCACAGGTAATGCCAATCCCAGCTCGCGGTGGGAAATCCATGCAACAGAAGCAGAGGCTCTCCTTGCCCTGCGGTCCAGTAGCGGATGCTCTGGCCCCGGAATGAAAAACTTTGTCCCCGGGTACGCCAGACGCGCAATGGAATCTCGGCGATAGGCATCAGGGTTGTCCCGGTGGAGTGGTGTTGCCGGAATAGGGCAAGGCTGCGGTCATTGCATGTCACCTCGGCACTTTCATGTGCTCTCTATGTCGAGGTTGAGTTTAATCAGCAGCCCGTCATGTGAAAATTGCGTTACCAGCCAGCTTGATGACCGAGCGAGTCAGTGGCACGTATGGTCACAGCAGCATCGCCAGCAACGGCGCGGCGAACAGGTTGAGCAGGCCAGTGAGGACCATGACCAGGCCGGCCACCGAGCCCTCTTCGCGGCCCACTTCCTGGGCCCGGCTGACCCCGGCACCATGCGCGCCCACACCGAACAGTGCACCCCGCGCCAGCGGTGTGCGCAAGGGCAGCCAGCGCAGCAGCACGCCGCCGAACATGGCCCCCAACACTCCGGTGAACATCACGAACACTGCTGTCAGTTCCGGTACGCCACCCAGGTCATGGGCCAGCGGCATGGCGAATGGCGTGGTAATCGAACGCGGCACCAGCGACAGGCTGATCGCGTCATCCAGCGCCAACAGGTGGGCCAGGCTCCAGGAACTGGCGATCGACGCCGCGCTGCCCGCCACCATGCCCACCAACAGCGCCGGCCAGTGCCGCGCCAGCATCGCCCGCTGTTGCCAGATCGGCACGGCGAAAGCCACGGTCACCGGGCCCAGCACGCTCATCAGCCAATGGGTGTTGCGCGAATATTCGGCGTAGGCCGTGTGCAGCGGCACGGCCACCGCCAGCAGCAATACCGGGACCAGAATCAGTGGCGACATCAAGTAGCGCCCGGTACGCCGATAGAGCCAGCGGCTGGCCAGATAGGCCGCCAAGGTCAGCGCCAGCCAGAACAGCGGCATGGGTTCAAGGCTCATGTCGCAACCTCCAGCGGCACACCAGTTCCACAGTCACGGCGGTCACCACCATGACCATCAAGGTACTCACGGCGATGACCAGCAGGATGCGCCAGCCTTCGCTGCGCACCAGGCTGCCGTAATCGAGCAGGCTCATCAGCGCCGGGATGAAGAACAGCAGCATTTCCGCCATCAGCCAGCCAGCGCCCAGTTGCAAGGTAGCCGGCTTGAGCACACCACAGGCGAACAGCAGCAACAGCAGGCCCAGGCCCATCACCCCGCCGGGGATCGGCCAGCCCAGCCAGGCGGCCAGTTGGCCACCGAACAGGAACAAGGCCAGCAGGACCGCCAGCTCGGCGAGCAGGCGCAGGGGCTTTTTCAGTAATGCGGGTTTCATGGGCGGGGGTTCCTCGACAGGCCCTCATTTTAAGATTCGGCTGCCTAGGCCAAAAGCGAATTGTTAGACTTGCAGCCATTCCACAATGGAATCGAGACCATGGAATTCAAACAGCTGCGCAGCTTCATCGAAGTGGTCCATCGCGGCGGCTTTACCCAAGCCGCCCAGACCCTGCATATCAGCCAGTCCGCCGTGAGCAAGCAGGTCGCCCAGCTGGAGCAAGATGTGGGCCAGCCACTGCTCGAGCGGCAGGCCTCGCAGCTGCATCTGACGGCGGCCGGGCGCATTGTGCTGGAGCGCGGCGAAGCGCTGCTGCGTCAGCGTCAGGAGCTACTCAGCGAGCTGGATGACCTCAGCCAGATGGCACGCGGCGAGTTGCGCCTGGGCTTGCCGATGCTGGGCAGCGATACCTTGTTCGCCGGGCTGTTCGCCGAATACCGCAGGCGTCATCCGAACATCGCCATTCAGCTGCTTGAAGGCGGCAGCCGTAGCGTCGAGCAGGCGGTGAGGACTGGCGAACTGGAGCTGGGTGGCAGCCTCACCCCGAGCGACCCGGCGTTCGAGTACCAGCCGTTCTGCAATGAACCGCTGGATGCCCTGCTCCCGGCTGGACATGCGCTGGCCGCGCTGGACCAGGTGAGTCTGAAGCAGCTGGCGGATACGCCGTTCCTGCTGTACCAACGCAGCTTCGTGCTCAACGACCGCTTGCTCAAGGCTTGCCAGCAGCAAGGCTTCACGCCGAAGGAAGGTGGCCGCAGCGGCCAGGCAGACTTCCTGGTGGCGCTGGTCGCAGCCGGCCAGGGCGTAGTGCTGCTGCCCCGAGTGGTGGCAAAAGCGCTGGAGCGCCCCGGGGTGGTGCGCTTGCCGCTGAAAGCGCCGACGGATCTACGCTGGGATATCGCCTTCATCTGGCGGCGTGGAGCTTACCTGTCGCGTGCGGCGCAGGCCTGGCTGGAGTTGCTGCGGGAGGCAGAGTGAGTCGACCTGTCCCGGCCTCTTCGCGGGCAAGCCCGCGAAGAGGCCAGCACAGGCTGAAGAAATACCTCAGGCTTTCAGTGCTTGAGCCAGCTCGGCCAGCCAAGGCTCGGCATCAGCCTCTGGGGTCACGGTCTCGCTGGCATCCAGCTTCAGCATCGGCAGCACTTCCCGTACCCCCAGCTCGGCGAACAGTTCGCGCATCTGCTCGCCGCCGCCGCAGTAGGTATCGCCATAGCTGGAGTCACCCAGGGCAATCACCGCGCCCGGCAGCCCACGCCAGGCCGCTGGCAGGGTGTCGCGAATGCTGCTGAACAGCGGCATCAGGTTATCCGGTAATTCACCCATGCCAGTGGTCGACGTCACCGCGAGCAACGCTTCAGGGGCAAAACCCTCGAGATCCTGCTGGGTAGCACGGGCAGCATGCCAGGCTTCAAAGCCTGCAGCCTTGAGCAACGACGCGGCATGGCGGGCAACTTCTTCGGCGGTGCCGTACACCGAGCCGGAAATAATGGCGACTTTCATCAGGAAGAGGATTCCGAAACTGAGTGAAAACGTAGGATACTAGCATTCGGAGCTGGCAAAAGGCCGCCTCTACCAAAGTCCCCCTCATTGACCCATGGTCCGGACATGATCAACGCGCAGCTGCTGCAATCGATGGTCGACGCCTCCAACGACGGGATCGTGGTCGCCGAACAGGAAGGCGACGACACCATCCTGATCTACGTGAATGCGGCCTTCGAACGCCTGACCGGCTATAGCCGAGACGAAATCCTCTATCAGGATTGTCGCTTCCTGCAGGCCGATGATCGCGACCAGCTGGGCCGGGCACGCATTCGCAAAGCCTTGGCCGAAGGCCGTCCCTGCCGTGAAATACTGCGCAACTACCGCAAGGATGGCAGCGCGTTCTGGAACGAACTGTCGATCACCCCGGTGAAGCACGATGCCGATCAGCGCACCTATTTCATCGGTATCCAGAAAGACGTCAGCCGCCAGGTCGAACTTGAGCGCGAACTGGCCGAAATGCACGCTCGTCGGAATTCCGACGAACGCGGCTGAACCAAGCGCCCTGAGCACGGTCAATTCCCGTTGAAGAAATCGTCATCACCGAGTTCGATCATGCAAGCAGACGCGCTCCTGACTCAGGACGAACTGGATTTCATCCAGGACATGCAGCATTCCCCGCAATTGAACCTGGCCGACCCCATGTCGAGCCTGCTGGTCAATGGCGACCGCCGTATCCAGTCCCTGCTCGCCCGCCTGGTGGCCAACGAGCAGGTGACCCTGCAGGCACAGTTCAACAACCAGCAGATCAGCTTCCCGCTGCAATTGGTCGAAGACGAGTTCCATGCCGTGCACCTGCAGATCGGCTCACCGGAAATCTACGAAGACGACGGCCCCATGCTGCGCCCCTGGCGCCTGTCGATGGAGCAGCCCAGCGCATTGCGGGATGCCAAGGGCAAGGCCAGTGGCCTGCTGGTGCGGGACATTTCGTTCAAGGGTGCGCTGCTCGAGGTGCGTGGCCAGGCGAAGGCCCCATCCCGTTTCGACCTGTTTTTCGCCCCCGATGGCATCAACCCGATCGGCCTGCATGGCAGGCTGCGCCGGCGTATCGGCCCGGACCTGGCCGCCTACGACCTCAGCCGCAGCCCCGCCGAAGAAATCGACCGGCTGCGTGAGTACATCCTCCAGGCCCATCGTCAGGCCCACCCCGAACTGCACGATCAGGTATCGAGCTGACCGGCCAGATACTGTCGCAAGCGGCGCCGCATCAGCTCACCTTCCGCACCCAGGCATGCAACCGGGCTGCCCGCAAGGCTGTCCTGGGCATTCTCGGCCGCCTCGCCGGCCAACAGCAATGGGCATTCCAGACCTGCTGCCAGGCGCCTCAGGCGCTTGTTCAATTCCAGTGTCGGCGAATGGTTGGCAAACAGAACCAGTGCATCCGGCCGCAGGCGCTCACACACCAGCGGCAATTCTTCCAGCGACTGGCCGGGCATGAGCAGACTCACGCCTATGTCATCGCCCCCCAGAAGCAAGCCGGTTATCAGCAGTTCCAGCTCGTGGCACAGCCCGGGAAGTGGAGCCAGCAGCACATGGCGGGCGCGCGGCTGACGCGAAAGCTGCAAACGGGAGAACACCCGGCCACGCAAGAACTGATCGAGGAACAACCACTCGCTGGCCTGGCCGAATGCCCCCTGCCCCGCCGCCAGATCATGCCAGACGGGCAAGAACACTTCGCCAAATACCTGGTCCAGGGCGATTGCCGCGAACACCTGGTCGAACAGCCGATCCAGGCTCGGCGCATCGAAGCGATTCACAGCCTTGCGCACCTGGGCCTGCCAGCGCGTTCTGTTGTCAGCTGAAATCACACCCTGGGCGACTGCCTGACCGCGGGCGAGAATACCCCCGACCTTGCTGACCGCAACGCCACGTTCAAGCCAACCCAGGATGCTGCGGACCTGTTCGATATCCGCCTGGGAATACAGCCGGTGACCGCTGTCGGTGCGTGTCGGCTGAATCAGCCCGTAGCGGCGTTCCCATGCACGCAGGGTCACGGCGTTGACGCCAGTCAGGCGGGAAACCTCACGGATGGGGAACAGGTCCTGGTGCTGCAGGCCTGTCTCGATCTCCGAGCTACGTCCCTGTTTGTTCATCTGCACTGAGTAACCTGTGTGCGGAAGTTGAACGGGCATTCTACTACGACAGCTTAGGCCGCAAGCCAGCAACCGTTTGCGAACAATTGTTAACACAGCATGCGCCCGATTCTTGCATGCAAGTTGCCGTTGCCCACCACCCCGGGCCACGCAGCCAAGGGGCCGGCTACCCGCCAGCCCCGTCGCCAGGAGATACACGATGTCTACCCCACCCGTCACCTTGATGGTGTCGCGCCGCGCCGCCCATGGCCGCTACCAGGACCTGCTGGCCTGGCTGCACGAAGGCGAGCAACTGGCCACCGACTTCCCCGGTTACCTCGGCTCGGGCATCCTTGCGCCGCCCCGCGACAATGACGAATTCCAGATCATTTTCCGCTTCAGCGACGAACCTACCCTGCACGCCTGGGAGCATTCCGCCTCGCGCCGGGCCTGGCTGGCTCGCGGTAACGGCCTGTTCGAACGCCCCAAAGAGAGGCGCGTCAGCGGCATTGACGACTGGTTTGGCACCAATATGGTGCAAAAGCCGCCACGCTGGAAACAGGCCGTGGCCATCTGGCTAGCCTTCTTCCCGGTCTCACTGCTGTTCAACGTGTTGTTCGGGCATTGGCTGGCGACGCTCGAGCTGGTGCCCCGGGTCTTGCTCAGCACGCTGGCCCTGACACCGGTCATGGTCTACCTCTTCATTCCGCTGTCCACCCGCCTGCTGGCCAACTGGCTGCATGCCACGCCAGCCGCCAGCCCGGCGCTGCGCAGCCGCTGAGGCGGGGTCATACAAGCGGCAACAGTTCGGGTATGCTGGGCGGCAACGACAGGACAGACAAGTTGACCGCCCGCACATGAACAGCCCTATTCTCGTCACCGGCGCCAGCCAGCGCGTCGGGCTGGCCCTGGCCCTCGAACTGGCTCAGGCCGGCCATACGGTGGTCAGTGCCAGCCGCAGCCTGCAACCGCAGTCCGCGCACCCGAACATCGTGCAGTTCCAGGCCGACCTCTGCATCAGAGCCGACCGTGAAGCGTTGATCGACCACCTGCAGCGCAACTACGACGGCTTGCGGGCAATCATTCACAACGCCTCGCTGTGGCTCGACGACGACCTCGACAACCTCGAGACCATGTTCCGCCTGCACGTCGAAGCGCCGTACCACCTGAACCTGGCGCTCGGCGAGATGCTGAACAAGGTCGACAAGGCCGACATCATCCACATCTGCGACGAAACCTCCTCGCGTGGCAGCAAAGGCCACATCGGCTACGCCGCGACCAAGGCCGCGCTGCAGAACATGGTGCTGTCGTTTGCCGAAAAATACGCGCCCAAGGTGCACGTCAACGGTATTTTGCCGGGCCTGCTGATCCTCAAGGAAGGCGGTGACGAGGCCTACCGCCAGCAGACCCTGAAAAAGGCCCTGCTGGAATTCGAACCCGGCGCCGGGCCACTGATCGAGACAGTGAAATACCTGCTCGCCAGCCAGTACAGCACCGGCAGCCAGGTGGTCATCAACGGTGGCCGCCACCTGAAGAACCGCATGATCTGAGAGACTGCCATGACTGAGCAACAACAGCTCGAACTCGAAGCCGCCGCGTTCCGGCGCCTGGTCGAACACCTGCAGAAACGCACCGACGTGCAGAACATCGACCTGATGAACCTCTCCGGCTTCTGCCGCAACTGCCTGTCCAAGTGGTACAAGGCCGCCGCCGACGAGCGCCAGGTCGACATCAGCCTGGATGACGCCCGTGAAGCGGTGTACGGCATGCCCTACGCCGAGTGGAAAGCCCAATACCAGAAAGAAGCCAGCGCCGAGCAGCAAGCGGCGTTTGAACAAGGAAAACCTCGTGACTGATCTGAACACCCTGCGCACCAGCCTGGCCAGCGGCCAACACGTCTTTGCCGATACCCTGGCGTTCATCGCCGGCAACTACAGCTACCAGCCCCAGGCCTTCAACAACGGTGGCGTGGAAAATGCCGCCGGGCAGAACGAAGGCTCGTGCAAGACCCTCGGCCTGGCCCTGCTGGAAGGCCTGAGCGACCAGGAAGCGCTGCTGGCCTTCGGCGAGCACTACCGTGATGTGCTTGCCACGCCGGAAGGCAGTGACCATGGCAATATCCGTGCGCTGATCAAGCATGGGCTGGCCGGCGTGAAGTTCGCCGAGCTGCCTCTCTCGCGCAACGCTTGAGAATGCCGGGGCCGCTGTGCGGCCCTATCGCCGGTGCAGGCAGCGTCAGCTCATGATCCTTCCGGGCTCCCCGCCTTCCAATCCCCCCTGCTGCAACCACCGCAACGCAATCGGCCACAGGCTCTCGCGAAACCGGTCATGGAAGAACGCGAAGTGGCCAATCTCATCGACCGAGATATCCACAGGCGCAATCCGCAAATGCCGCCGCTGCGACGCAGGCAGATATCCCAGCAAACGCTCGGTCGCAGCCACCGTGCCAAACGGATCGTCGGTCAGGCTGATGGCCAAGGTCGCAGCCTGCACCTGGGCGAACGGTAGTACCGTCAGGCCGCGCCCGCTCGGGCGCTGTTCATAGCGCGGTGTGCGAGTGGTCCAGTCATGCACCACGCCGGCAGGCGTATCCTCAAGCCAGCCAAGGCGCTTGCCGGGGAAGTAACCAAAGGCACGGGTCAGCAACGGCATCACCACATGCCATTTGCCGAACAGCCGCCAGCGCTGGTCGGCGGCATAGTCGCGCCAGTAGGCGAACTGCGCACCGACCATCACCACCCGCCGCACCTGCCCGGCCGACGGCGCCAGGCCCACGGCGCAACCTCCGAAACTGTGGCCCACCACGTCCACTGGCTGACCGGGAAAATGCGCGGCGGCGTGGGCCAGCATGGCCTCGAAATCCAGCCGGCCCCAATCGCTCCACGACGCCTGGAAGCCGCGCAGCGTGTGCGGCCGTGATTCGCCGATCCCGCGATAGTCGTAGGTAAGCACATCGCAGCCTTGGGCGAACAGGTAGTCGGCAAAACGCGAGTAGTAGCGGCAGCGTACCGAAGTGGCCGCGTTGATGATCACCAGCGGGCGTGTGGTGTCGGGGTCGGCGTGGCGCCAGCAGAAGCCGCCGAGGCTATAGCCGTCGACCGTGGCCTGGCGAAAGGCGGTGGCGGGTTGGGTGAGGCTGCTCATGGCGCACTTCCTGTTGTTGTGCGCCAAAACTAGCAAAAAAAATGGGGGCCTGTATCGGCCCCCATCTTTTACATCGACTTACAGCTCGATGCAGTCGAACTTCACATCGGTCGCTACGTCTTCGTCGTAGTTGACGTCAGCGCGCTCGAAGCCGAACAGGTTGAGGAACTGCTTCTTATAACCGGCGTAGTCGGTCAGCTCGAACAGGTTCTCGGTGGTCACTTGTGGCCACATGGCCTTGCACGCGTCCTGTACGTCGTCGCGCAGCTCCCAGTCGTCCAGGCGCAGGCGGGCTTTCTCGTCCACTTCGGCCGGAGCGCCATCGGCGCGGTACATGCGATCGCGGAACATGCGGTCCAGCTGGTCCTGGGTGCCTTCGTGCACACCCTTTTCCTGCATGATCTTGAAGACCATCGACAGGTACAGCGGCATCACCGGGATGGCCGAGCTGGCCTGGGTGACCACCGACTTCAGCACCGCCACGTTGGCGCCGCCTTTCACTTCGCCGGCCAGTTTCTTGTCCAGGCGCAGTGCGGTTTCGTCCAGGTCCTGCTTGGCCTGGCCCAGGGCGCCGTGCCAGTAGATCGGCCAGGTGATCTCGGTGCCGATGTAGCTGAAGGCCACGGTGCGTGCGCCTTCGGCCAGCACGTTGGCGCCTGCCAGGGCGTCGATCCACAGCTGCCAGTCCTGGCCACCCATGACGGTGACGGTGTCGGCGATTTCCTGCTCGGTGGCCGGCTCGATGCTGGCCTCGATGATGGTGTCTTTGTTGGTGTCAATGGCAGTCGACTTGTACGGCTGGCCGATCGGCTTCAGTGCGGAACGGATCAGTTCACCGGTCTGCGGCAGCTTGCGCACAGGCGAAGCCAGCGAGTAGATGACCAGGTCGACCTTGCCGCCCATTTCGTTCTTGATCAGCTCGATGACCTTGGCGCGGGCTTCGTCGGAGAAGGCGTCACCATTGATCGACTTGCTGTACAGGCCTTCGGCCTTGGCGAACTTGTCGAAGGCGGCAGCGTTGTACCAGCCGGCGGTACCGGCCTTGGTCTCGGTACCTGGCTTTTCGAAGAACACGCCCAGGGTGTCGGCCTTGAAGCCGAAAGCCGCGGTGATGCGGGCTGCCAGGCCGTAGCCGCTGGAAGCGCCGATGACCAGGACCTTCTTCGGGCCATCCTCGCGCACGCCCAGCTTGCGGGTGGCTTCGATCTGGTCACGGACGTTGAGCTCGCAGCCCTTCGGGTGAGTCGTGGTGCAGATGAAACCGCGAACCTTAGGATGAATGATGGCCAATGTCTGTACCTCGTCAGGTTTATGCCGGGGAACCGCCGCAGGGGCGATTCCGATTGATCAGAGGGTGAGACTACCCCCGCAGGTTATCCGACACATATTACGGGGTGATCCGGGTGATGCAAAACCGGGGTTTGCCTGTTCCGGCCTCTTCGCGGGCAAGCCCGCTCCCACAGGTACAGTGGAACATTCAGGATTTGCGCGGTCTCTGTGGGAGCGGGCTTGCCCGCGAAGAGGCCGGAACAGGCGGCATCAATCTACCGCCAGAGCCCCTTTCAACCACCCGAGGAACTGCCGGGCCAGCGGATCATCCTGGCTGTCCCGGTGCACCAGGCAGGCCCAGGCCGGCCCCCGCACCCGCTGCGCAGACAGCGCCTGCAGGCGCCCCTCGCCCACCGCCCGCTGCGCCAGCAACTGGCTGACCAGGGCAACGCCCAGCCCTTCGCTCGCGGCATCCAGCAGCAGCCCGGGGTCGGAAAAATTCAGCCCCTTGCCCTGCTGCCCCACATCCTCGCCACCTTCCAGTTGCCAATGGCTCCAGTCCATTTCGCGCTCGCCATGCAGGGTGGTGCGCTGCTGCGCAGGCGTTTGCAGCAACGAAGGGTGGCAAGCGGGATACAGCTGGTCGTGATGCAGCACGGTAAAGCTGCACTCAGCCTGGGCACTGAGGTCGTCGCGGATGGCCAGGTCGATGGTTTCGCTGGCCATGTCCGGCACATCGAAGCTGGTAAACAACCACAGGTCGACCTGCGGGCAGCGCTGATGGAAGTCGGCCAGGCGCGGCAGCAACCAGTGCCGGGCGAAGGCCGGGCTGGTATTGACCACCAGTTGATTCGGCTTGCGATATTGCTCCAGACGGCGAATGCCCACGGCCAGGTGCTGCAGCATGGACTGAGTGGTGCTGAGCAGGTCATGCCCGGCATCGGTCAGGCTGACGCTGCGGCCACTGCGGTAGAACAGAGGCTGTTCCAGGTAATTTTCCAGGCTGCGGATCTGCTGACTGATCGCCGACTGTGTGAGATTCAGGGCCTCGGCAGCCTTGTGGAAGCTGCCAAGCCGTGCGGCGGCTTCGAAGCCCCTGAGGGCATTGAGCGGTGGCCAGTGTTTGAGCATGATCGATAAGCCCTGCTAATCAGATATCGGCTAAATCTATCGTTTGTCGCCACCACTTCATAGCCATAGCATGGACACCAACACCCGCGACGGCGGGCTTCGTTGATAAAAATCCTTAATTGATCGGAGTTCACTATGCACCTGTCCCTCGACAGCGGCTGGCGTATGCCTGCCGAATGGGCCCGCCACGCGGCAACCTGGATGGTCTGGCCACACAATCAGGCGCTGTGGGAAAGCAGTTGGCGCGTCAGCCTGGCCGATGTGCAGCGCGACTATGCCCGTGTAGCGGCAGCCATTGCCCGCTTCGAGCCGGTGAAGATGGTCGTCGACCCTTCAGCCCTGCAAAGCGCCCGCGCCCTGTGCGGCGCCAACATCGAACTGATCGAACTGGCCGTGGACGACAGCTGGTGCCGTGACAGCGGCCCGAGTTTCGTCTGCCACCCGCAGCATGGCCTGGCCGGGCTGAGCTGGCGCTTCAATGCCTGGGGCGGCAAATCGCAACACGGCCACGACCGCAGCCTCGGCCGCCGTATCCTCGACCAGCTGGGCCTGGACGGTTTCAGCACCTTCCTGTGCAACGAAGGCGGCGCGATTCATGTCGACGGTGAAGGTACGCTGATCACCACCGAATCGGTGCTGCTCAATCCCAACCGCAACCCCGGTATCGACAAAGCTGAGTTCGAAGCCTGCTTCGCCCGCTACCTGGGCATCAGCAAGACCATCTGGCTGCCTGGCGACCCGCAGTATGTCACCGGCGACATGACCGATGGCCATGTCGATGGCGTGTGTGCCTTCGCCCGCCCAGGCGTGCTGCTGGTCGATGCCACCCACGATCACGGCTCGGTCTACGCCGAAGTGGTCCGCGAAAACCGTCGCGCCCTGGAACTCGCCACTGATGCTCGAGGCCGCCATTTCGAACTGCTCGACCTCTATGAAGCCAGCGCCGCAGTCGACCAGGACGCCGAAGTGTTCTGCGCGTCCTACACCAACTTCTACATCGCCAACGGCGCGATCATCATGCCGGCCTACGGCATCGCCGCCGACCAGGACGCCGCCGAGCAACTCGCCCACGCCTTCCCTGGCCGCGAAATCGTGCCGGTGCGCATCGATGCCATCGCCCACGGCGGCGGCGGCATCCATTGCATCACCCAGCAGCAGCCGGAGGTGCAGCCATGAGCCTGCTGCGCATCGCCACTACCCAGATGCCTTGCAGCTGGAACCTGCCCGATAACCTGGACCGCGCCGAGCAACTGGTACGCCAGGCTGCCGCCGATGGCGCGCAGGTGATCCTGCTGCAAGAGCTGTTCGCCACGCCCTACTTCTGCATCGAGCAGGACCACAAGCACCAGGCGCTGGCCGAGCCCTACCCGAGCAGCCCGATCCTGCAACGCTTCGCGGCCCTGGCCGGCGAGCTGGGCGTGGTGCTGCCGTTGAGCTGGTACGAGCGCGCTGGCAATGCGTTCTTCAACTCGCTGACCGTGGCCGATGCCGACGGCCAGCTGCTGGGCGTCTACCGCAAGACCCACATCCCCAACGCCATCGGCTACCAGGAGAAGGAGTACTTCAGCCCCGGCGATACTGGTTTCAAGGTCTGGGACACCGCCTTTGGCCGCCTCGGCATCGGCATCTGCTGGGACCAGTGGTTCCCGGAAACGGCCCGCTGCCTGGCCCTGATGGGCGCCGAGGTGCTGCTGTTCCCCACCGCCATCGGCTCCGAGCCTGGCTGTGCCGAGCTGGACTCGCGCGACCATTGGCAGGTCGCCATGCGCGGTCATGCCGCCGCCAACTTGGTGCCCGTGGTGGCCGCCAACCGCGTCGGTGTGGAAGTGGCCGATAGCGATGAATCACTGAGCATGCGTTTCTACGGCTCGTCGTTCATCTGCGACCACAAGGGCGCGATGCTCGCCGAAGCCGACCGCAACAGCAGCGGCGTCTGGCTGCACGACCTGGACCTGGCACGCATGCGCGATGACCGCCTGAGCTGGGGCATCTACCGCGACCGCCGCCCGGAAATGTACGCGCCGCTGCTGACCCTGGACGGCAAGCACCCACACAACCCGAGGGCCTGAGCATGAAACGCCACGTTATCGCCGCACTGGCCCTGGCCCTCTGCGCCAGCCAGGCCCAGGCCGACCAGCCCACCCTGCGCCTGTACAACTGGGCTGATTACTTTGCCGAAGACACCCTCAAGCAATTCACTGCCGAAACCGGTATCCAGGTGATCTACGACGTGATGGACGGCAGCGAGGTACTCGAAGCCAAGTTGATGTCCGGGCGCAGTGGCTACGACCTGGTGTTCCCCGGAGACACCGTGGCTGAACGACTGATGCGTGCCGGCAGCCTGCAGCCACTCGACCACAGCCGCCTGGAGGCCCTCGACGACATCGAGCCCGGCCTGCGCAAGCTGCACGCCCAGTATCCGAAAGCCAGCCAGGCGACCGTGCCCTACACCTGGGGCACCATCGGCCTGACCGCGAATGCCGAGAAAATCCGCCAGCGCATGCCCGATGCGCCGCTGGACAACCTCGACCTGCTGTTCAAGCCGGAGCTGGCGGCCAAGTTCGCCGATTGCGGCATCTCGGTCATCGACTCGCCTGACGAAGTGCTGGCCGTGGTGCTCCATTACCTGGGCCGCGAACCGCGCAGCGCCAAGCGTGAAGACCTGGCGGCCGCCAGCGAACTGCTCAAGGCGGTACGCCCGTACATCCGCAAGTTCCAGTCGCAACCGGTGACCGAGCTGGTCAACGAGAACCTGTGCCTGTCGCTTGGCTACAGCGGCGACGTGATCCAGGCCCAGCGCGCCGCCGACGCTGCCGGCAAGCACCTCGACTTCCAGTACCGCGTACCGCGCCAGGGCACCACGGTATGGATGGACACCATGGCCATACCGGCGGATGCCCAGCACCCGGAATACGCCTATCGTTTCATCAACTTCGTCATGCGCCCGGCGAACATGGCTGCCATCAGCAACTTCACCGGCTACCCCACGGCCAGCGCCAAGGCACGCCAGGCGGTGGACCCGCGCATGCGCGACAATCCCGACATCTACCTCGACGAAGCCACCTACGCCCGGCTGATCCCGGGCCGGGACATTCCACAGGCCGACATGCGAGCGCGCATGCGCGTGTGGACCCGCTTCAAGACTGCACAGGACTGACCCATGCCCAGCCGTAGAACCTTCCTGCAACTTTCACTGGTCACAGGCGTCGGTGCCAGCCTTGGCCTGCCGCTGGGCCTGGCCCGCGCCGAGGAGCCCGGGCGCTGGTTCATGCCCGACGAAGGCGAACCACAGCAGCGCGCGTTCATCGCCTTCGGTGCCCAGAAAGCCATCTGGGAGGACTTCACTGCCGACGTGCAAGCCGCCTTGGGCCGTATCGCCCAGGCCATCGCCCGCTATCAGCCAGTGACCGTGTTCTGCCGCCCCGGCGAACGCGAACTGGCCGAGCGGCACTGCGCCAGCCACAACACCTCCTTTGTCGAATGCAATCTGGACGACATCTGGATGCGCGACATCGGCGCCAACTTCGTCGTCGACGACGATGGCGCCCTCGCTGCGGTGGATTTCAACTTCAACGGCTGGGGCAACAAGCAACGCCACCAGAACGACGCGCAGCTGGCCAAGCGTGTGGCCACTCTGGCCAACGCCCGTTACCAGCGCAGCGAACTGGTGGGCGAAGGCGGTGCCATCGAGGTGGACGGCCACGGCACCGGCATCATGACCGAGAGCAGCTGGATCAATGCCAACCGCAACCCGGACTGGAGCAAGGCCGACGTCGAGGCCGAACTCAAGGCACGCCTGGGGTTGAGCAAGGTCATCTGGCTGCCAGGCATCGCCGGGGAAGACATCACCGACGGGCATGTGGACTTCTATGCCCGCTTCGTCCGCCCGGGGGTAGTGATCGCCAACCTGGACAACGACCCGGACTCCTATGACCACGCGGTGACCCGCAAGCACCTGGAGATACTCAAGAAAGCCACCGATGCCGAAGGCAGGCGCCTGCAGGTGCATGTGGTATCGCCGCCCATGCGCGGGCGGCGCAACAGGTTCAGCCGAGGCAATGACGACTTTGCGGCGGGGTACATCAACTACTTCGTGATCAACGGCGCGATCATCGCACCGCAGTTCGGGGATGCGCAGGCCGATGAAAAAGCCCGGGCGCTACTGGCCGTGTTGTACCCAGGGCGGGATATCGTGCAGCTGGACATCGATGCGATTGCGGCGGGTGGCGGGGGAATTCATTGTGTGACCCACCAGTGCCCGGCTGTTTGATCTGTGTTGCCTGCGGGGTGCCTGTCGAAAGGAATACAGCGCCTATGAGACCGAGCGCCGCCCGCGCGGCGCTCGGTCTCAAAGGCGCTGAAACACTCAAGGCGAACACCCAACCATCAATCTTCGATCTCACTCTTGACCACCTTGCCAGTAACCGGGTCATGGTAGATCTCGACTTTCCTGCCCTCCTTGTCCAAGCCATAGATCTCATAACAGTTGCCTTTGGTGACCTTGAACTTCTTGATCGTGTAACCCTGCTCCTCGAGCTGGGCCTGGAACTTGTCCGGGTCTTGCCAGGTACTTCTGTCGGCGCTGGTGCATTGGGTGGCGGCGAAGGTGGCGTCGCTGGCAATGGAGAGTGCGAGGGCAACGAGAATACGCATGGCGATAAGCTCCAATCTGATGAGAGGAACAGCACAGTGCGAGATGCAACCCATTGAGCGTAGCTCACAGCGGATTGATTGGCTTTTCACATCAATCACAAAGAAAAACAAACTTAACAAATCAACCCAACCCGCCGATGCTGGCAGCACTACGCCCATTGCCCGGAGAACAACAACATGAACGACGTGGTCATCGTCGCCGCAACCCGTACCGCCATCGGCAGCTTCCAGGGTGCCCTGGCCAATGTGCCGGCCGTCGACCTCGGTGCAGCAGTGATCAGGCAGCTGCTGGGGCAGACCCGGCTGGACCCGGCCCAGGTCGATGAAGTGATCCTCGGCCAGGTGCTCACCGCCGGTGCCGGGCAGAACCCGGCGCGCCAGGCCGCGATCAAGGCCGGCCTACCCTACAGCGTGCCGGCACTGACCCTGAACAAGGTCTGCGGTTCGGGCCTGAAGGCCCTGCACCTGGCGGCGCAGGCGATCCGTTGCGGTGACGCCGAGGTGGTGATCGCCGGTGGCCAGGAGAACATGAGCCTGGCCCCCTATGTGATGCCATCTGCCCGCACCGGCCAGCGCATGGGCCATGGCCAGCTGATCGACAGCATGATCACTGACGGCCTGTGGGATGCCTTCAACGACTACCACATGGGCATCACCGCCGAGAACCTGGTGGACAAATACGGCCTCAGCCGTGAGCAGCAGGACGCCTTCGCCGCCGAGTCACAGCGCAAGGCCGTGGCGGCGATCGAAGCAGGCCGCTTCAAGGACGAGATCACCCCGATCGTGATGCCGCAGAAAAAAGGCGAGCCGAAAGTCTTCGACCGTGATGAACAACCCCGCCCGGACACCACCGCCGAGTCGCTGGCCAAGCTGCGCCCGGCCTTCAAGAAGGACGGCAGCGTCACCGCCGGCAATGCCTCCAGCCTCAACGACGGCGCCGCCGCGGTGCTGCTGATGAGCGCCAGCAAAGCCAAGGCCCTGGGGCTGCCGGTGCTGGCGAAGATTGCCGGTTATGCCAGTGCCGGCGTGGACCCGGCGATCATGGGCATCGGCCCGGTATCGGCGACCCAGCGCTGCCTGGACAAGGCGGGCTGGCAGCTGGCCGACCTTGACCTGATCGAAGCCAACGAGGCCTTTGCCGCGCAGGCACTGGCGGTGGGCAAGGCGCTGGAGTGGGATGCCAGCAAGGTCAACGTCAATGGCGGCGCGATTGCCCTGGGGCACCCGATCGGTGCTTCCGGGTGCCGCGTGCTGGTGACCTTGCTGCACGAAATGATCAAGCGGGATGCGAGGAAGGGGCTGGCCACCTTGTGCATTGGTGGTGGCCAAGGGGTCGCACTGGCGATCGAGCGTTGATCAGGCGGTAGCGCGCAACTCGCGGGCAGCCGCTTCGTTGACGGCCCTGGCCAGCAGCGCGGCTTCCTGGCACTTGTGCACAGCCTGCTCCACCGGGCTGTGCAGTAACGGGCAGGCTGTGGCCAGCCACAGCCGATCGCCCAGACGGTCATGGGCATCGCGCAGCAGCTCCAGGGTATTTTCCAGGTCGCAGGGCGAGGCGTTGCGGCCGTCGACCAGGCCGAGCGACAGCACCTTGTAGGCCGGTAGCCGGTCGAGGATGGTCTGGTACTGCTCGGGGGCCTGCACCAGGTCGACGTGCAAGCCATCGACCGGCAGGCTGACGGCCAGGCCGAGGTTGCCTTCCAGGCCACCAAGGTAGGTGGCGATCAGCTTCTTCAACGGTGCACGCTGAAGGATGTTGTAGACCCGTTCGAAAGCGTTTTTCCAATCCTGCGGCAGTTCCTGGGCCAGGATCGGCTCATCGATCTGCACCCATTCGGCCCCCAGGGCAGCCAGACGGTTCAGGCCCAGGTCATACAGCGGCAGCAGGTGTTCCAGCTCGTCGAGGTCGGCGTTGCCATTGCTGGCCTGCCACAGATAGGTCAAAGGGCCGATCACCACCGGTTTGACTGCATGGCCCAAAGCCTTGGCTTCGGTCACTTCGTCGAACAGTTGCTCCCAGCATTGGGCAAACGGCTGGTCGCACCAGGCGAAATCACCCACTGGCAGCAGCTCGATGCCGGCGTCTTTCTGCACTTGCCAGTGGCGGGCACGCAGCTCGCGGTCACTGCCAAAGCGTGGAAAGCCCAGGTTGTGTGCCAGTGCCATGTCTTGTCCCTCAGAGTTCTGAAAATGAGTACCGAAATGAATGA
Organism: Pseudomonas sp. CC120222-01a; assembly: GCF_003097235.1. Lineage (GTDB taxonomy): Bacteria > Pseudomonadota > Gammaproteobacteria > Pseudomonadales > Pseudomonadaceae > Aquipseudomonas. The sequence goes on from NZ_QEQQ01000026.1 coordinate 29,116, forward strand.
GGGGATTTTCCGGCCCGCGAGCACCTGAGACAAACTCATTAAATTTGAGATGAACTCAAGAAATGCTCATGATGCCCATGAACCTGAATGTCTTGTTCAGAGCAGCAGCCTACGTATTGAGACATGAGCCCGACCGATAACCTGCCGCACAATGCCAACCTGAATACTCCAGGTGCCCTCGAGCCATGAGTCTGCTGAAAGCCGCGCTGCGCGAAAAACACTTCGTCTGCGTCATGGAATTCGTCCCCAAGCCCTCGGCGGAACGCTTCGCCGCAATGGAGGCGATCATGGCCCGCGGGCAGTTGTGCGGCTGGCCCATGACCGTCGCCATCGGCGACCGCGTGGGCAGCCCGCTGGACATGTCGCCGCTGGACGCCCTCGCCTCTTTCAACACGCCACTTCCCGCCTTGCCGCATTTCTCCGGCAAGGACCGCGAACGCCATCATCTGTTGGCTCAGTTACAACGCATGGACGCCGCCGGCCTCGATCAGTTGCTGCTGCTAACCGGCGACCGCCTGCCCGGCCACCAGCCCGGTGAACGCCCGGTGCGCTACCTGGAGTCGGTCGCGGCCTTGCTGATTGCCCGCCAGGCCTGCCCGCACTGGTTGCTCGGCGCGGCACTGAACCCGTTCAAGTACCACGAGGAGGAAGGCGGCGCACAGTACTTCAAGGCCGAGAAGAAACTCGCCGCCGGCGCCGACTTCCTTACCCTGCAACTGGGCTTCGATGCCAGCAAGCACCAGGAAGCCATGCACTGGATGCAGCGCCAGGCCTCGCCCAAACCGATGCTGGCCTGCCTGATGAGCCTGACCCACGGCCGCGCGACGATGCTCGAGCATGTGGCAGGGGTAACCGTCTCGCCTTCGATGTGCGACCTGCTCGAAGCCGAAAGCAAGGTGTCCAAGGCTTTCGCCCAGGCGCGCAGCGTCGACCGCCTGGCCTTGCAGATCATCGGTGTAAAGCTGATGGGGTATGCAGGCGTGCACCTGTCGGGAATTCACGAACTCAAGCAGCTGCTGGCACTGGAAGAGCGCCTGGAACACTGGCAAGCGCAGATCCATTCGCTGGAGCACTGGGCGCCCGCCTGGGCCGACAGCTGGCAGATGCCAGGCCTGCCCATCGTGGCTTTCCATCCGCCACAGGGCAACTGGCGCCAAGGTGAATCGACCGTCAGCGCCTCAGCCAAGGAGAAAGTCCGCTATCACCTGTTGCACAGCGCCCATTCGCTACTGTTCAGCCGCACCAACTGGCTCAGCAAGGCGTTCGGCTGGGTCGTGCGCCAGCCACTGTGGGTAACCAAACGTGGGGCCCGGGTGCTGCACGGGCTGGAACGGGCGGTCAAACGCCCGTTGATTGGCTGCGACACCTGCGGCCGCTGCCGCCTGGAAGACACCCTCTACACCTGCCCGGAAACCTGCCCCAAAGGCCTGGCCAACGGCCCTTGCGGTGGCACCGCGCTGAACCGCTGCGAGTTTGGCGACCGCGAGTGCATCCACAGCGTCAAGTACCGCACCGCCAAGGCCGTGCGGCAAACCGCCGTGCTCACTGAGCGACTGATCCCGTGCATCGAGGTCGAGACACGCCACCGCAGCTCCTGGCCGCAGTGGTTCGAGACTCAGCCGCCGCGCCAACTCAGCCCGCAGCCAGCGCCTCGAACCCAGCCCGAATCTTAGCTTCGGGCAGTTCATCTGCGATGAACACCATCACGCTCTCGCGCTGCTCGCCTGCCGCCCATTCGGCATCCCAGTCGAAGCCATAGAGCTTGAGCACGCCCTGGAACACCAGGCGACGCTCCTCGCCAGCGATGTTCAGCACGCCTTTGTAGCGCAGCAGCTGCTTGCCGTGCTCTTCCAGCAATTCGTTCATGAAGTCGCTGAGGCGGTCGATGTCCAGTGCGGTCTCGGTACGCAACACCAGGGTGGAAATCCGGTCCGGCGTGGCCGGCTTGAGCACCGGGCGCAGGCTTGGCTTGAGGTTGGCGCCCAGGTCCGGGTTCAGGTTGAAACCGCGCACATCGAGCAGCTCGGCGAGGTCGATGCGGCCATGTTCGACCACTCGGATCGCCGCCCTTCCATTGATCCGCGCCAGGCGCTCGCGCAGGGCCTCAACTGCAGCCGGTTCGACCAGGTCGGTCTTGCTCAGCAGCAGGCGATCGGCAAAACCGACCTGGGCCTGGGCGATGGTCTGGGTCAGGTGCACCTCGGCGTGGGCAGCATCGACCAAGGTGATGATGCCGTCGAGGATGTAGCGATCGCGCAGTTCTTCATCGATGAAAAAGGTCTGCGCCACGGGTGCCGGGTCAGCCAGGCCGGTGCATTCGATCACCAGGCGGTCGAAGGTGATCTCGCCAGCGTCCAGGCGCTCGAGCAGCAGGTACAGGGCACGGGTCAGGTCGCCGTGGATGCTGCAGCACACGCAGCCATTGGCCAGGGTCATGACCTGTACTGGCTCGTCGCCAAGCAACTGGCTGTCGATGCCGGCCTCGCTGAACTCGTTCTCGATCACGGCGATCTTCAGGCCGTGTTCAGCCTTGAGCATGTGCTTGAGCAGCGTGGTCTTGCCGGCACCGAGAAAGCCGGTCAGGACGGTAACGGGAATGGGCGTCTGCACGCAAAAATCTCCTGAAGCTGAAAAAGATTGTGGGAGGCCGGTTGCCCGGCCTCCCACAGGTTCACGCAAGATGCAGGTTCAACAGCACTTGGGCCCGGACTTGCCACCGTACCGTGCTTCCTGACGTTCGCGGAAGAACGCCTCGTACGTCATCACCGGCTTGTCCGGGTGCTTGTTGCGCATGTGCTCGACGTAGTTGTCGTAGTCGGGCATGCCGACCATCAGGCGGGCTGCCTGCCCCAGGTACTTACCCAGTCGACCCAGGTCGTTGAACATCACTGCAGTCCTCTCAAGCGTCAGGCAGGGCCTGGAACGGGGTTTCCTTGTCGGTGCGCTCTTTGCGACCGAGGGCGGCGTAGCCGACCTTGAGGGCGAAGAACAGCACACTGAACACCACCAGCAGGAACAGAATGGTCAGGCCGGCGTTGGTGTAGGCGTTGAAGATCACGTGCTGCATCTGGTCGATGTCCTTGGCCGGAGCCAGTACCTGACCGGCGTCCAGCGCGGTGCTGTACTTCTTGGCCAAGGCCAGGAAGCCGACGGCCGGGTTCGGGTCGAACAGCTTGATCAGGCCCGCCGCAGTGGTGCAGATCAGCAGCCAGGCAGCCGGCAGCAGGGTGACCCAGATGTAGCGCTCGCGCTTCATCTTGATCAGTACCACGGTGCCGAGCATCAGCGCGATACCGGCCAGCATCTGGTTGGAGATACCGAACAGCGGCCACAGGGTGTTGATGCCGCCCAGTGGGTCGATCACGCCCTGGTACAGCAGGTAGCCCCACAGCGCCACGCAGCCGGCAGTGCCAATGAGGTTGGCAGTCCACGACTCGGTGCGCTTGAGCGCCGGCACGAAGCTGCCCAGCAGGTCTTGCAGCATGAAGCGGCCGGCACGGGTACCGGCGTCCACTGCGGTGAGGATGAATAGCGCCTCGAACAGGATCGCGAAGTGGTACCAGAAGGCCATGGTGTTTTCACCCGGCAGCACCTGGTGCAGGATCTGCGCGATACCCACCGCCAGGGTCGGTGCACCACCGGCACGGGCGAGTACGGTGTGCTCGCCGATGTCGCGGGCCACCGCTTCGAGCTGCTCAGGGGTGATCATGAAGCCCCAGCTGCTGACCGTTTGCGCCACCGAAGCCACGTCGGCGCCCACCACGGCGGCCGGGCTGTTCATGGCGAAGTACACGCCCGGCTCGATCACCGAAGCGGCGACCATGGCCATGATGGCGACGAACGATTCCATCAGCATGCCGCCGTAGCCGATGTAACGGGCGTTGGCTTCGTTGTCCAACAGCTTCGGCGTGGTCCCCGAGGAGATCAGCGCATGGAAGCCGGACACCGCGCCGCAGGCGATGGTGATGAACAGGAACGGGAACAGGGTACCCTTCCACACCGGGCCGGTGCCGTCGGTGAACTGGGTCAGCGCTGGCATTTTCAGCTCGGGCATGGTCACCAGGATGCCGATGGCCAGGGCGATGATGGTACCGATCTTGAGGAAGGTCGACAGGTAGTCACGCGGCGCCAGTACCAGCCAGACCGGCAGCACGGCGGCAACGAAGCCGTAGCCGACCAGCATCCAGGTGATCTGCACGCCCGTGAAGGTGAATGCCGGGCCCCAGACCGGATCAGCAGCAATCTGGCCCCCCAGCCAGATCGACGCCAGCAGCAGCACCACGCCAACCACCGAGATCTCGCCGATGCGGCCCGGGCGGATGTAGCGCATGTAGACGCCCATGAACATCGCGATCGGGATGGTCGCCATCACCGTGAACATGCCCCATGGGCTCTCGGCCAGGGCCTTGACCACGATCAGCGCCAGCACCGCGAGGATGATGATCATGATCAGGAAGCAGCCGAACAGGGCGATGGTCCCCGGGATGCGGCCCATCTCCTCACGCACCATGTCGCCCAGCGAGCGGCCGTTGCGGCGGGTGGACAGGAACAGGACCATGAAGTCCTGTACCGCACCGGCCAGCACCACGCCGGCGATCAGCCACAGCGTGCCGGGCAGGTAGCCCATTTGCGCGGCGAGTACCGGGCCAACCAAGGGGCCGGCGCCAGCAATGGCGGCAAAGTGGTGACCGAAGAGAATGTGTTTGTTGGTAGGAACGTAGTCCAGACCGTCGTTGTTGAGCACCGCCGGGGTGGCTCGGCGAGGGTCGAGTTGCATCACCTTGGTGGCGATGAACAGGCTGTAGTAACGGTAGGCGACCAGGTAGATGGCCACCGCGGCGACCACGATCCACAAGGCATTGATCGCCTCGCCGCGACGCAGGGCAACCACACCCAGCGCGCAGGCCCCTATGACTGCCAGCGCCAGCCACGGAATGTGGCGTAGCAGGCTATTATTGTTGTTCATGGTTTGCTTCCAGCTGGTGGATTGGAAAAGACCGCCCATCGAGTCTAGGGCGTGTCATCGCGCATTGCCACACTTGCTTTGGTCTAGAGCCTCTGCGGCCAGATTGCGGTACCTGATGCACATATCCAGTTAACTATAGTCAGGATGTCACCCGAGGACCTACCCCATGAGCGATCACGACGAACGCCGCCGCTTCCAGCGCATCGATTTCGATGCCCCCACCGAGCTGCGCCAGGGCGACCGCCGCTGGCCGGTAAAACTGTTGGATGTGTCGCTCAAGGGCATGCTGGTCAAATGCCCCGAACCCTGGGACGCCGACCTGACCCAGGACTTCGATGCGGTCATCCACCTGAACCCCGAGGTGCGGGTACAAATGCAGGTGGAACTGCGCCATGAGGAGCCCACCCGCCTGGGCTTCGTCTGCCTGTACATCGACGTCGACTCCATGACCCATTTGCACCGTCTTGTGGAATTGAACCTGGCAGATGGCACCGAAATGATGCGCGAGCTGCGCGAACTCATCGAAGAATAGAATCTGTTAGCTGGCTAACAGCCTTCCCACCTTCTGTTTCTTGTCTACCCAGACAGCTTTCTGCCTGGGTAGCAGCGCTTTGTACACACCCCTCTAGCACCGCATTAAACAACTTGGTACGGCTTCTGCATTGCAGTTTTGCACACACTGCAAGGCCTACTGTTCGCGCTCCGATCAAAAACTTGTATACAATTTATGTAGCAATCATTTGTAGGAAATGTCTACAGTAGTGCCACAACAATAAACAGAGAGCCTGCTCCATGACTACGTCCCCTAGCACGTCTCCCGCCCAGCGCCCCGAGGACGAAAACCTCGGGCTGGGTGCCAACCTGGCCTATGGTCTGCAGCATGTGCTGACCATGTATGGCGGGATCGTCGCGGTACCCCTGATCCTGGGTCAGGCAGCCGGCCTCAACGGTGCCGAGATCGGCATGCTGATTGCCGCTTCGCTGTTTGCCGGTGGCCTGGCGACCTTGCTGCAGACGCTGGGCATCCCGTTCTTCGGTTGCCAGCTGCCGCTGGTGCAGGGCGTATCGTTCGCTGGCGTGGCGACCATGGGCGCCATTCTCAGCAGCGAGGGCGGTGGTGGCCTGCCGGGCGTGCTCGGCGCGGTCATGGCAGCGTCGGTGATCGGTTTACTGATCACCCCGGTGTTCTCGCGCATCACCAAGTTCTTCCCGCCGCTGGTGACCGGCATCGTCATCACCACCATCGGCCTGACCCTGATGCCGGTTGCCGCGCGCTGGGTGATGGGCGGCAACAGCGCCTCGCCAGAGTTCGGCAGCGTGGCCAACATCGGCCTGGCGGCACTGACCTTCGCCATCGTCCTGGTGCTGAGCAAACTCGGTAGCGCAACCATCTCGCGGCTGTCGATCCTGCTGGCCATGGTGGTCGGCACGCTGATCGCCTGGGCGCTGGGCATGACCGACTTCAGCAAGGTCGGCCAAGGCCCGATGTTCGCCTTCCCCACCCCGTTCCACTTCGGCATGCCGGAGTTCCACATCGCCGCGATCCTGTCGATGTGCATCGTGATCATGGTGACCTTGGTGGAAACCTCGGCCGACATCCTCGCCGTGGGTGAGATCATCGACACCAAGGTCGACTCCAAGCGCCTGGGCAACGGCCTGCGTGCCGACATGGCGTCGAGCATCCTGGCGCCGATCTTCGGCTCGTTCACCCAGAGTGCCTTCGCCCAGAACGTCGGCCTGGTGGCCGTGACCGGGGTCAAGAGCCGCTACGTGGTGGCCACCGGTGGCGTGATCCTGGTAGTGCTCGGCCTGCTGCCGGTGATGGGCCGGGTAATTGCCGCAGTACCGACCCCGGTACTGGGTGGCGCTGGCATCGTGTTGTTCGGCACCGTGGCCGCCAGCGGCATCCGTACCCTGTCGAAGGTCAACTACAAGAACAACGTCAACCTGATCATCGTCGCTGCTTCGCTGGGCTTTGGCATGATCCCGATCGCCGCGCCGACCTTCTACCACAACTTCCCGAACTGGTTCGAAACCATCTTCCACTCGGGCATCAGCTCGGCGGCAATCATGGCCATCTTGCTGAACCTGCTGTTCAACCACTTCAAGACGGGCAACTCGGAGAACCAGTCGGTATTCGCTGCAGCCTACGAACGCACCATCCAGTATTCGGACATCTCGTGCCTGCGTGATGGTGACTTCTTCAAGGATGGCAAGCTGTTCGATGCCGAGGGCAACGAAGTGCCGGTGATGGAGCTGGACGAGCACGGCAACCAGGCGCCCAGGCGCAGTGCAGTTGCCGAGCATTGACCGCTGACTGAGCGGTGAGGTGGGGGAGCCGATGCGCATCGTCGGCTCCCCTTTTTCGTTCCTGTCCCGGCCCTTTCGCGGGCAAGCCCGCTCCCACAGGTCTTGCACAAATTTCAAGACGTGTGCGATCCCTGTGGGAGCGGGCTTGCCCGCGAAGAGGCCGGGACAGGTTACAAATTACTCGAACAAGGCATCCAGGGCCTGTTCCAGACGGGTCACAGCAATTACCTGCAGCCCTGCTGGCGGCTCCTTCGGCGCATTGCCCTTGGGCACGATGGCTCGCTTGAAGCCATGCTTGGCCGCCTCTTTCAGGCGCTCCTGGCCACTGGGCACTGGCCGCACCTCGCCCGACAAGCCGATCTCACCGAACACCAGCAACCCATGGGCCAATGGCCGGTTGCGCAGGCTGGACATCACCGCTGCCAGCAACGCCAGGTCCGAGGCCGTTTCCAGCACTTTCACCCCACCGACCACGTTGAGGAACACATCCTGGTCGTGGGTGGGAATGCCGCCATGCCGGTGCAGTACTGCCAACAACATGGCCAGGCGGTTCTGGTCCAGGCCCAGGGTGACCCGCCGCGGGTTGGCCAGGTGGCTGTCATCGACCAGCGCCTGCACCTCGACCAGCATCGGCCGGGTGCCTTCCCAGGTTGCCATGACCACGCTGCCGGGCACTTCTTCCTGGGTACGGTTGAGGAAGATTGCCGACGGGTTGGACACCTCTTTCAAGCCGCGGTCGGTCATGCCGAACACGCCCAGTTCGTTGACCGCGCCAAAGCGGTTCTTCACCGCCCGCAACAGGCGCAGGCGGCCATCGGACTCGCCCTCGAAATACAACACGGTATCGACCATGTGCTCCAGCACCCGCGGCCCGGCCAGCGAGCCTTCCTTGGTGACATGGCCAACCAGGAAGATCGCCGTACCACTCTGCTTGGCATAACGCACCAGCAGCGCCGTGCTCTCGCGCACCTGGGCCACGCCGCCGGGGGCGGACTGCAACTGCTCGGTGAAGATGGTCTGAATCGAGTCGATCACCATGACCCGGGGTTTTTCCACCCGCGCCGTGGCAATGATGGTTTCGATGCAGGTCTCGGTCATCACCTTGAGCTGGTCCTGGGGCAGGCCCAGGCGCCGCGAGCGCATGGCCACCTGCTGCTGCGACTCTTCACCGGTGACGTACAACGCGGGCAGGCCCACGGCGATGTTGCACAACGTCTGCAGCAGGATGGTCGACTTGCCGATCCCCGGGTCGCCGCCGATCAATACCACCGAGCCATCGACCAGGCCACCGCCGAGCACCCGGTCGAGTTCGGTGCTACTGGTGGTGAAGCGCGGGATCTCTTCGACACTGACTTCGGCCAGGGTCTTGATCTGCGCCTGTTGCCCGGTCCAGCCGGCGCGGCCGCTGGGGGCTGCCGCGCCGCCGCTTTCGATCATGGTTTCGACCAGGGTGTTCCAGGCCCCGCAGTCGGCGCACTGGCCGGCCCATTTGGGGAAGGTCGCGCCGCACTCGGTGCAGCCATACAAGCGCTTGGCCTTGGCCATGGGCAGGGTCTCCTGGAAAAAACCGCCATGATAGCCGAGGCTGACGTGTCTCGAACCGATCGAGATGCGACAAAACTATTCGTTCTAACCGCAGTCACTACCCCTGAAGCCAACGCATGAAGCGTTTAACTGGCTTACACTGCGTTAACCTCACCATTTGTTACAAGGAATCAAACATGGGCATGCTCAGTGAGTTCAAGGCCTTCGCGGTCAAAGGCAATGTCGTCGACATGGCGGTCGGTATCATCATCGGCGCGGCCTTCGGCAAGATCGTCTCCTCGTTCGTCGGGGACGTGGTCATGCCACCACTGGGGCTGCTGATCGGCGGCGTCGACTTCAGCGACCTGGCAATCACCCTGAAGGCTGCCGAAGGTGATGTACCGGCCGTGGTACTGGCCTATGGCAAGTTCATTCAGACCGTGATCGACTTCGTCATCGTCGCCTTCGCCATCTTCATGGGCGTGAAGGCGATCAACCGCCTCAAGCGCGAAGAGGCCGTGGCACCGACCACACCGCCAGTCCCCACCCCGCAGGAAACCCTGCTGACCGAAATCCGCGACCTGCTCAAGGCGCAGAACCAGAATCGGTTGCCCTGAAATGCCTGGGGCCGCATCGCGGCCCCTTTGCATCACCAGTAGTTTTCCACCGCCACCTGCCCCGGCCGCTTGCTCAGGCTCAGCTGCAGGTCACGCGCCTTGAGTACCTTGCGTGTCTCGTCGATCATGTCCGGGTTGCCGCAGAGCATGATCCGCGAATGCTCGGGCGACAACTCCAGCCCCGCCGCCTTTTCCAGCTCGCCATTCTCGATCAGCGTGGTGATTCGCGCATTCAATGCCCCTGGGTGCTGCTCACGGGTCACGACAGGAATGAACTGCAGCTTGCCCGCGAATTCGGCCAGGTAATCACGCTGCTCCAGCCCGGCGATGTCGTCTACATACGCCAGCTCTTTCGCCTCGCGCACCGAATACACCAGCTTGATGTTGTCGAAACGCTCCCAGGCTTCAAAGTCCTGAAGGATCGACATGAAAGGTGCGATGCCAGTGCCGGTCGCCAGCATCCACAGGTCGCGCCCGCCGACGAAGCGATCAAGGGTCAGGTAGCCGAACGCCTGACGGTCGATCAACAAGGTATCGCCCTCGCCCAGGCGGCTCAGCTCGCTGGTGAATTCGCCGCCCGGCACCACGATTGAGAAGAAGTCGAGGTATTCGTCATGGGGGGCACTGACCATCGAATAGGCACGCCAGACCACGCTACCATCGGCCTTGGTCACGCCCAGCCGGGCAAACTGGCCGGCCCGGAAGCGAAACCCCGGATCACGCGTCACCCGCAGGCTGAACAGGTTCGGCGTGAGCGGCTGGACGTCGAGCAGGGTCTGGCGGGTGAAATTGTCGGCACTGGCGGTCATGTCGGGCTCCATGTAAGGCATGCGCCCAGTGTCGCCCAAAGCGGCCTGGATAAAAACCGCTGGAATGTAGGGGCACAACAGGGGGATCGCGTCAGGTTTGATGAAAAATGCGGCTTCTATAACAAAAAATCCCAACACAGCACTCGGACTTTTCCTACAATTCTCCCGGTATGCAAATGGATTGGACCCACAACATCCAACGGAGTGTGACAGATGCTTCAGTGGAATCATGAGCATCTCCATCAACTGATCAGCGAAAGCACGCCGCAAAAGGTGTTTGACCTCGCAGTGCACCTGGCGCAAGACCTGGACATGATGTTTCTGGGGCTGAAAGTCCGCATTCAACTGGCTGCGCAATCGCCACGGCTGTACCTCTACAGCAACTATCCAGTTGCGTGGATCGAGCGCTACCAGCGTGACGACTTCTACAAACGGGACGCTGCGGCGACCCGAAGCCACACCACGACCATGCCGGTAGTGTGGACCGACGACCTGTACCACGAAGTACCCGACTTCCGCGAGCAGGCTTGCGCGCACGGGCTACGCCATGGCTGGACGCAGTCCTTGCATGACCTTCAGCACAATGAGAGCCAGGTCAGCATCTGCAGGCCCAGCAACGCAGTGAGTATTGCCGAGCTTTACGACAAAGCCGGCAAGGTGCAGTGGCTGTGCCACACCCTGCACGCGATCATCAGCGAATATCACCTGGCCAAGCTCAGCGCGCCGCTGAAAATGAGCGAGCGCGAAATCGAAGTGCTCAAGTGGTCGGCCGCCGGCAAGACCGCCGCCGACGTCGCCTGCATCCTGTCGTTGTCGCAGAGCACGGTGAACTTCCATATCCGCAGCGTCATCACCAAGACCAACGCCGCCAACAAGGCCGGTGCCATCGCCATCGCCATGATGCGTGGCCTGATCGACCAATAGCCAGGCCTGCGGCCTCGGGCAAAGCCCTGTAGAATCGCGCAGCAAAGCTCGTGGCGAACCGCCGTGGGCAGATCCGTACCCGAGCCAGACGCCATGCCTTTGTTGACCACCCCTTACGCCGAACTCGACCTGATCCGCCAGCCGGACCAGGCCAACGACCCGCTGCAGGCCTTCGATGCCGCCGACGAATACCTGCTCGAGCAGCTGCATGCCCAGGGCCTGGACGCTGGCAGCCGCGTGCTGGTGCTCAACGACAGCTTCGGCGCCCTGGCGGCCAGCCTGGTCGATCATCTGCAGGTAACCAGCAGCGGTGACTCGCACCTGGCGCACATTGCGCTGGAAAAAAACCTGGCGCGCAATGGCAAGGCGTTCGACAGCGTGCCCTTCGTACCGGCCAGCGAGCACTGGCAAGGCCCGTTCGACCGCGTGCTGCTGCGCGTGCCGAAGACCCTGGCGCTGCTCGAAGAACAACTGATCCGCCTGCAAGGCCAGCTGGCACCCGGCGCCCAGGTAATTGCCGGTGCCATGATCAAGCACCTGCCGCGCGCGGCCGGCGACCTGATGGAAAAGTACATCGGCCCGGTGCAGGCCTCGCTGGCACAGAAGAAGGCCCGCCTGCTGACCGCTACGGTCGCCGAGCGCCCTGCCGCCAGGTCGCCCTACCCGACCCGCTACCAGCTCGACACACCGCCACTGGAACTGCTCAACCATGCCAATGTGTTCTGCCGCGAGGGCCTGGATATCGGCACCCGCGCCTTCCTGCCCCACCTGCCCCGCGACCTGGGCAACGCCCGTGTTGCCGACCTGGGCTGCGGCAATGGCGTGCTGGCCATAGCCAGCGCGCTGGGCAACCCGGACGCACAGTTCACCCTGGTCGATGAGTCGTACATGGCAGTGCAGTCGGCGCGGGAGAACTGGCAGGCAGCGCTGGGTGAGCGGCCGGTCACGGTCATGCCGGGTGATGGCCTGGCCGGGGTGGAAAAACAGTCGCTGGATGTAGTGCTGTGCAACCCACCCTTCCACCAGCAGCAGGTGGTGGGTGACTTTCTCGCCTGGCGCATGTTCCAGCAGGCGCGCGAAGCGCTGGTAGTGGGCGGCGCGCTGTATATCGTCGGCAACCGTCACCTGGGCTATCACAGCAAGCTGGCGAGGCTGTTCCGCGGGGTGGAGCAGGTAGCCGCAACGCCGAAATTCGTGATCCTCAAGGCCCGCAAGTAATGAAAAGGGGGCGCCAGGCGCCCCCTTTCACTCAATGGGTGGTCAGGCCAGCGGCCCCCATGAACAGCCGCATCACCCAGGCCGCCACACCCAGGGCCGCCACGCTCATCGCCCAGATCAGCACCAGCCAACCCAGCCGCTGCCACAGCGGTTTCTTGTCTTCCAGGCCATGTTTACCGGTCATCATGCAGCGCTCCTAGTGATAGCCATCTTCATGGGTCACCTTGCCGCGGAACACGTAGTAGCTCCAGAAGGTGTACATGAGGATGAACGGCAGGATGAACAGCGTGCCCACCAGCATGAAGCCCTGGCTCTGCGGCGGCGCAGCGGCATCCCAGATCGAGATCGACGGCGGGATGATGTTCGGCCACAAGCTGATGCCCAGCCCGCTGTAACCCAGGAAGATCAGCACCAGGGTGAGCAGGAACGGTGTGTAGTGGGCATTGCGCGCCACCGCCTTGAGCAGGCCGTAGAAGGTCACCAGCACCAGCAGCGGCACCGGCATGAACCAGAACAGGTTGGGCATGCTGAACCAGCGGTCGGCAATCTGTGGATAAGCAATCGGGGTCCACAGGCTGACGATGCCGATCACCGCCAGTAGCACCAGCGCCAGCGGCCGGGCGAGGTCGTGCATCTTCAACTGCAGGTCGCCCTCGGTCTTCATGATCAGCCAGGTACAGCCCAGCAGGGTGTAGGCGACGATCAGGCCAAGGCCACAGAACAGGCTAAACGGTGTCAGCCAGTCGAGGGTGCCACCGGCGAAGTGCCGGTCGACCACCTTGAAGCCTTCGAGGAAGGCGCCCAGCGCCACGCCCTGGAAGAAGGTGGCGACCAGCGAGCCGCCGATGAACGCCTTGTCCCACACATGACGCTTGTCGGCCTTGGCCTTGAAGCGGAACTCGAAGGCCACGCCACGGAAGATCAGGCCGATCAGCATCAGTATCAGCGGCAGGTACAGCGCTTCGAGTACCACGGCATAGGCCATCGGGAACGCCCCGAACAGCCCGGCACCGCCCAGCACCAGCCAGGTTTCGTTGCCGTCCCAGACAGGGGCAACGGTATTCATCATCACATCGCGGTCACGCTCGCCCTTGACGAAGGGGAAGAGCATGCCGATCCCCAGGTCGAAACCATCCATCACCACGTACATCATGACGCCGAAGATGATGATCACGGCCCAGATCAGCGGAAGGTCGATACCCATGGCTCAGTTCCCCTTGCTCAGGCTGACGGACTCGGCCTCGTGGCCATCATCGGCGGCGGACAGCGGCCGCGCCGGCGTGCGTGTGGTGCCGGGGCCACCGGGGTTGTGCTCGTCACCCTCACCGGTCTGCGGGCCTTTGCGCACCAGGCGCATCATGTAGCCAAGGCCGGTGCCGAACAGGGCGAAGTACACCACCACGAACGCCACCAGGGTGAAGCCAAGCTGTGCATAACTGTGGTTGGACACGCCATCGGCGGTGCGCATCAGGCCATACACCACCCACGGCTGGCGGCCGATTTCGGTGGTGAACCAGCCGGCGAGCAGCGCGATCAGGCCGGACGGGCCCATCCACAGCGCAACAAGCAGGAACGGCCGCGAGGTGTAGAGGGTGCCGCGCTTGCGCAGCCACAGGCTCCACAGGCCGACGAAGATCATCAGGAAGCCGAGACCGACCATGACCCGGAACGACCAGAACACAATGGTCGAATTAGGCCGGTCTTCAGGCGGGAATTCCTTCATCGCCGGCACCTGCTTGTCCAGGCTGTGGGTCAGGATCAGGCTGCCGAGCGCCGGGATCTCGACCTTGAAGCGAGTGGTTTCGGCCTTCATGTCGGGGATGCCGAACAGGATCAGCGGAGTCGGCTCACCGGGCACGTTCTCCCAGTGGCCTTCGATCGCAGCGATCTTCACCGGCTGGTGCTTGAGCGTGTTGAGCCCATGGAAGTCACCAATCACCGCCTGGATCGGGGCCACGATCAGGGCCATCCACATGGCCATCGACAACATCTTGCGCACGGCCGGGTTGTCACGCCCGCGCAGCAGGTGCCAGGCCGCCGAAGCGCCGACGAAGAATGCCGTGGACACGAACGCAGCGGTGGCCATGTGCATCAGGCGATAGGGGAATGACGGGTTGAATACCACCGCCAGCCAGTCCACCGGCACCACCCGGCCATCGATGATCTCGTGGCCCTGCGGGGTTTGCATCCAGCTGTTGGAAGCAAGAATCCAGAAGGTTGAGACCAGGGTGCCGAGCGCGACCATCACCGTGGAGAAGAAGTGCAGGCCACGGCCAACGCGGTTCCAGCCGAACAGCATGACGCCGAGGAAACCGGCCTCGAGGAAGAAGGCGGTGAGCACTTCATAAGTGAGCAACGGGCCGGTGACGGCGCCGGCGAAGTCGGAGAATCGGCTCCAGTTGGTGCCGAACTGGTAGGCCATGACCAGGCCAGAGACCACGCCCATGCCGAAGTTGACGGCGAAGATCTTCGACCAGAAGTGGTAGAGGTCACGGTAGACCTGGTTGTGGGTCCGTAGCCAGAGGCCTTCGAGGACTGCCAGGTAGCTCGCAAGGCCAATGGTGATGGCCGGGAACAGGATGTGGAACGACACGGTAAAGGCAAACTGCATTCGGGCGAGCTCTAAGGCCTCTATTCCGAACATGGTGCTTCCTCTTCAGATAATCCGGCGTCCGGGCTTGTGGCCCCGTCGCCCACTGCCCCCACGGTAGTCGAGTGCGGCACATTGGAATTGTTCTGTTCGATCGCAGGGATTCCGGCCCAAGGGCCAATTCGTTAGATCTGGAACGATTGATCCAGATCAACGATTGCTAGGAAGCATAGTCCCGAATGGCCCGCTGGGCCGTGTGGTTGATTGCCGCGTGACCCGTTGCCCCACCCTCTTTCACGCCACGTGAAAAAGTGCCGATCACGGCAAACAGTAACCGTTTGTTACAAACAGATGATACGCTGCGGGCCCCTCTACTGCGCCGAGGCCAACAGGTTTCCGATGTCCGATTCCGCACCGCAGTTGTTGCGTCATCACCGCCCTTTCATCGCCTTCTGGCTGGCCCGGGTGTTCACCGCCAGCGGCTTCCAGATGCTCACCGTGGCCATTGGCTGGCACCTCTACCAGCTGACCGGCAACGTGCTCGACCTGGGCCTGGTCGGCCTGGTCGAGTTCGCCCCGCGGGTGCTGTTCATGCTGCACACCGGGCACGTTGCCGACCGCTATGACCGGCGCAAGGTCGCGGCGCTGTGCCAGAGCCTGCAGGGGCTGATCGCCCTGGCGCTGGCGGTGGGCAGTGCCACCGACAACGTCAGCCGCGAGCTGATCTTCGCCCTGGCCTTCCTGCTCGGTGCCACCCGCTCGTTCGAGATGCCGGCGACCCAGGCGTTGCTGCCCAACGTGGTGCCGCCGGGGCTGTTCCCGCGGGCGGTGGCGGCCTCGGCCTCGGCGACCCAGGCGGCCACCATCGTCGCCCCGGCCGTGGGCGGCTTCCTGTACGCCTTTGGCAGCATCTGGGTGTACGGCCCGACCGTCGCCCTGTACGCCATCGCCTGCCTGTTGATGCTCAGCCTCGACTCGCGCCAGCAGGTGCCGCAGAAAGGCCGCGCCAGCATCGAGTCGCTGATGGCCGGGATCCGCTTCATCCGCAGCCGGCCGGACATCCTCGGGGCAATCTCGCTGGACCTGTTCGCCGTGTTGCTCGGTGGCGCCACCGCCCTGCTGCCGGTGTTCGCCAAGGACATCCTGCTCACCGGCCCGTGGGGCCTGGGCCTGCTGCGTTCGGCGCCGGCGGTCGGGGCACTGCTGATGTCGCTGTGGCTGGCGCGCTTCCCGGTCGAGCGCAAGGTCGGCCGCACCATGTTCACCGCCGTTGGCCTGTTTGGCGTGGCCACTATCGCCTTCGGCCTTTCGACCTCGTTCTGGTTTTCGCTGGCAGTGCTGGTGGTGCTGGGCGCGGCGGACATGATCAGCATGGTGATCCGCGGTGCCTTCGTGCAGTTGGAGACGCCGGATGAGATGCGCGGGCGGGTGAGCGCAGTGAACGGGTTGTTCATCGGTGCCTCGAACCAGTTGGGTGAGTTCGAGTCCGGGGTGACGGCGCACTGGTTTGGCACGGTGCCGGCAGTGGTGCTGGGCGGCGTGGGCACGCTGGTGGTGACCGGGGTGTGGATAAAACTGTTCCCCACCTTGGCCAAGCGGGACCGTTTGCACGACGCTTGATCGTTCGCCTGTGCCGGCCTCTTCGCGGGCACGCCCGCTCCCACAGGTTCACAGATTTGCGCTGTACCTGTGGGAGCGGGCTTGCCCGCGAAGAGGCCGGTACAGGCTATAGAGCCCCCATTCCCCAACGGCGATAGGCCCCCGCCGAGCATGCTGGTATGATGCGCGGCTTTTTTCCGCCCCACACAAAACCACGGCATCCGCTACGGTCTGTGCTTTGCTGATGGGGTCGATACATTCACGGCGCGAGAGCGCCCTGGGGAGCGGGCATGCTGGAAAGGCTGTTTCAACTAAAAGCACACAACACCAATGTGCGTACCGAGATTCTTGCGGGCGTCACCACCTTCCTGGCCATGGCCTACATCCTGTTCGTCAACCCGAGCATCCTCGGCGAGACCGGCATGGACAAAGGCGCGATCTTCGTCGCCACCTGCCTGGCCGCTGCCATCGGCTCGACCACCATGGGCCTGATCGCCAACTACCCGATCGCCCTGGCGCCGGGCATGGGCCTGAACGCGTTCTTCACCTACACGGTGGTCCTGCACATGGGCCACACCTGGCAGGTGGCACTGGGCGCGGTGTTCCTCTCGGCGGTGATGTTCTTCCTGTTGTCGATCTTCCGCATCCGCGAATGGATCGTGAACAGCATCCCACTGCCACTGCGCTCGGCGATTGCTGCGGGTATCGGCCTGTTCCTGGCGTTCATCGCCCTGCATAACGCCGGCATCGTCGTCGATAACCCGGCAACCCTGGTGGGTCTTGGCGACCTCAAGCAGCCGGCGCCGATCCTGGCCACCCTGGGCTTCTTCCTGATCGTCGGCCTCGAGTCGCTGAAGGTCCGTGGTGCGGTGCTGATCGGCATTCTGGCCGTGACCATCGCCTCGATCCTGATGGGCGTGACGCCGTTCGGCGGCGTGGTCTCGATGCCGCCATCGCTGGCGCCGACCTTCCTCCAGCTGGACATCAAGGGCGCCCTCGACGTGGGCCTGGTCAGCGTGATCTTCGCCTTCCTGTTCGTCGACCTGTTCGACAACTCCGGCACCCTGATCGGCGTGGCCAAGCGCGCCGGCCTGATGGGCAAGGACGGCCACATGCCGAAGATGGGCCGTGCCCTGATCGCCGACAGCACCGCCGCCATGGCCGGTTCCCTGCTGGGCACCTCGACCACCACCAGCTACATCGAATCCGCTGCTGGCGTGAGCGCCGGGGGCCGCACCGGCCTGACCGCCATCGTGGTCGCCATCCTGTTCCTGCTGGCGCTGTTCTTCGCCCCGCTGGCCGGTAGCGTGCCGGCCTTCGCCACCGCCCCGGCGCTGCTGTTCGTCGCCGTGCTGATGGCCTCGGGCCTGGCGGAAATCAACTGGGACGACGTCACCGAGGCCGCACCGGTGGTGGTGACCGCCCTGGCGATGCCGCTGACCTACTCGATCGCCAACGGCATCGCCTTCGGCTTCATCTCCTGGACCGCCGTCAAGCTGATCTCTGGCCGCCACCGCGACCTGAACCCGGCCCTGGTGATCCTTTCCATCCTGTTCGTCATCAAGCTGGGCTGGTTCAACGCATGAGTGCTGTCTTCGATCCCTCCGCCTACGACACCCAGCTGGAGGACAAAGTCGCCCGCCTGCGCGAGCTGCTGGCGCCCTTCGGCGCACCGGAACCGGCCGTCTTCGACTCACCGCGCGAGCATTACCGCCTGCGCGCCGAGTTCCGCCTGTGGCGCGAGGATGGCCAGCGCCACTACGCGATGTTCGCCCCGGGCGACAAGCACAAGGCGATCCTGATCGACGACTTCCCCATCGCCAGCCAGCGCATCAATGAGCTGATGCCGCGCCTGAAGGCCGCCTGGCAGAACAGCGAGGAACTGGGCAATCGCCTGTTCCAGGTGGAGTTCCTCACCACCCTCGCCGGCGATGCCATGGTCACCCTGTGCTACCACCGCCCGCTGGACGAGGCCTGGGAAGTGGCTGCACGCCAGCTCGCCGCCGACCTGGGCGTGAGCGTCATCGGCCGTTCGAAGGGCAAGCGCCTGGTGATTGGCCGCGACTATGCGGTGGAAAAGCTCGATGTCGCCGGTCGTGTCTTCAGCTACCGCCAGCCAGAAGGCGCGTTCACCCAGCCCAACGGCGCAGTGAACCAGAAGATGCTGAGCTGGGCGTTCGAGGCCATCGGCGAGCGTGAGGACGACTTGCTGGAGCTGTATTGCGGCAACGGCAACTTCACCCTGCCGCTGGCCACCCGCGTGCGCCAGGTGCTGGCCACCGAAATCAGCAAGACTTCGGTCAATGCCGCACTGAGCAACCTCGACGAGAACGCTGTGGATAACGTGCGGCTGGTGCGCCTGTCGGCGGAAGAGCTGACCCAGGCGCTGAACGACGTGCGGCCGTTTCGCCGGCTGGAAGGGATCGACCTGAAGAGCTATGAGTTCGGTACCGTGTTCGTCGACCCACCGCGTGCGGGGATGGACCCGGATACCTGCGAGCTGACCCGGCGCTTCGAGCGGATCCTGTACATCTCGTGCAACCCGGAGACGCTGGCGGCGAACATTGCCCAGTTGCAGGACACGCACCGCATCGAGCGTTGTGCGTTGTTCGACCAGTTCCCCTATACCCACCACATGGAAAGCGGCGTCCTGCTGGTTCGGCGCTGACTGTCAGATCGCCGGGGCCTCTTTGAGGCCCCAGCATTCACTCAGAAGTCGAAGAAGACCGTCTCCCCTTCCCCCTGAATACGGATATCGAAACGATACGCCGTCTTCCCATCTACCTCGCAACGCTTGGCAATCAAGGTCTCGCGGCGCTGCGGCTGCTCGATCAGGTTGAGCACCGGGCACTTGGCATTGGCCTCGGCCTCATCATCGAAATACAGACGGGTATGCAGGTGGATGTTGATCCCCCGGGCAAACAGGCTGATGTTGATGTGCGGCGCCATTGGCACACCCGCAGCATTGTTCACCACACCCGGCTTGACCGTGTGCACGGTCCACTCACCGGCATCGAAGGTGGTGGCGGTGCGGCCGAAGCTGTTGAAGGCGTTTTCCAGGTTGTAGGCATCCTGGTAATCGCCGTTAGCGTCGGCCTGCCACAGTTCCAGGAACGAATCACGCACCAGGTGGCCGTTGCCGTCATACACCTGGCCGATCAGCAGGATGTGCTCGCCCGCAGCGTCGGGCTTGGCCAGGCGGTTCCAGATTTCCTGGTCGCGGGTCGGGTTGCCGGCCGCTTCCAGGGCCAGGCCGATGTGCACGTAGGGGCCGGCGGTCTGCGAGGGGGTTTCCGGCAGCAGTTCGATTGGCATGGCGGGGTCCTCAGCAGTTTTCGAAGTGGGTCTTGCGCTGGCCGCGCAGCACGATGTCGAAGCGGTACGCCAGGCAGTCCATCGGGTTGGCGTTGCTCATGTCGAGCTTGGCGATCAACTGCTGTACGGCTTCGGGGTTGGCGATCGACTTGACGATCGGGCACATCGGGATCAGCGGGTCACCTTCGAAATACAACTGGGTGATCAGCTTGGTGGCGATCGACGGGCCGCTGATGGCGAAGTGGATATGCGCCGGGCGCCAGTCGTTCGGGCCGTTGCGCCATGGGTACGGGCCCGGCTTGATGGTGCGGAAGCTGTAGTAGCCGTCGCGGTCGGTCAGGCAACGGCCAACGCCACCGAAGTTCGGGTCCAGCGGCGCCAGGTAGCGGTCGTTCTTGTGGCGGTAGCGGCCGCCGGCGTTGGCTTGCCACATCTCCACCAGGGTGTTCGGCACAGGCTTGCCGTACTGGTCGACGACGCGGCCGGCAACGATGATGCGCTCGCCGATCGGCAGGCCACCGTTGTTGAAGTTCAGCAGCAGGTCATGGTCGTGGGCACCGAAGCCCAGGTGGGAAAAGTCCGGGCCAGTGGTTTCACTGATCGACTGCGGGATGCTGACCAGTGCCTGGCGCGGCGAGCGGGCAATGGAAGTCTTGTAGTCGGGCGTCAGGGCCTTGGGGTGCCAGTTGCGATCACGGATCACGAAGCGGCTGTTGTCCTGGGCGGGCATGCCGGATTCCTCTCTTGGAATTATGAGAACGCCTGTCACGGCAGGCGGACTTGCAGTTTCAGATAGGTCGCGCGGGAAGAATATTGAAATCAACCGTCCATTACATAACCAAATGGTTATGTATTAGTGGCTTTGGCTGGGGTGATCTAATCTTTATCCCCATGTTTCACGCTCTGGAGAGCACCTCATGGAATGGCGAAAAGGCCGGCGCAGCGACAACGTGGTCGATGCCCGCGGCGAAGGTGGTGGCGGTGGCGGCATGCGCTTTGGCGGCGGCAAGGGGCTGGGGCTCGGCGCAGTGCTGCTGATCGTCGGCATCGGCTGGCTGACCGGCCAGGACCCGCTGCAGATCCTTGGCCAGCTCGCCGGGCAGATGGACCAACAGCAACAGCAGGCAGCGCCAAGTGGTGCCGGTGGCAAGGCGCCGCCGGCCAATGACGAACAGGCGCAGTTCGTCGCCTCGATCCTCGGCGACACCGAAGACACCTGGAAGGCCTTGTTCGCCCAGGCCGGCAAGCAGTACCGCGATCCCAAGCTGGTGCTGTTCAGCGGCCAGGTGAATTCGGCCTGCGGTTTTGCTTCTGCGGCGGTCGGCCCGTTCTACTGTCCGGCGGATCAGCGGGTCTACCTGGACATGTCGTTCTTCCGCGAGATGGAAACCCGCTTCGCTGCGGCCGGCGACTTCGCCCAGGCCTATGTGATCGCCCACGAGATCGGCCACCACGTGCAGACCTTGCTGGGGGTATCGGCCAAAGTCGATGCCGCGCGGCGCAGTGGCCAGCGCATGGAAGGCGACAATGGCCTGCTGGTGCGCCAGGAGCTGCAGGCTGACTGCCTGGCCGGGGTATGGGCGTATCAGGCGCAGAAGCGGTTGAACTGGCTGGAGCCCGGCGATGTCGAGGAGGCCCTGAATGCGGCCAATGCCATTGGTGATGATCGTCTGCAGCAGCAGGGCCAGGGGCGCGTGGTGCCCGATTCGTTTACCCATGGCACCTCGGCGCAGCGGGTGCGCTGGTTCAAGGCCGGGTTTGCCCAGGGTAATGTGAACAGCTGCGATACCTTCAGCGCGCGTAGCCTTTGAGAGCATGGGGCCGCTTTGCGGCCCTTCGCGGGCATGCCGCTCCCACAGGTTTTCACATAGTTACAAATCAGCTGAAAAAGCGATTCAGCTTTCCCTTCCTCGTGCCGATAACACCTGCACGAATCAGCGGGCTCCCCAGAACAACAACGCCCTGCGATCGATGATCAAGTGAGCGAATGAATTTTCTGGAGAGCGTGCATGAACAGCTGGTTCGCCAATATCAGCGTCAACCTCAAACTCGGCCTGGGCTTCGGCCTGGTGCTGTTTCTAACCGGCCTGCTGGCCCTGACTGGCTGGACCAGCCTGGGCAGCCTGATCGACCGCAGCAACTGGATGGGCGACATCGGCCAGCTCAACAAGGACCTGACCGACCTGCGCATCTCGCGCCTGCAGTACATGATCGCCAACGGCGATGAAACCGCCGCAGCCAACACCCAGGCCAAGCTCGACGCGTTCAGCAAGCAGCAGCAATACCTGGTCACCACCTTCACCAGCCCGGCCAACGTCGCGCTGCTCAAGGAGCTGGGGCAGACCATCAGCGAGTACAAGGTGTCGCTGAACAAGATGCGCGCCGGCTACAAGAGTTCGCTGGCCGCCCGTGATGCGATGAACGTGTCGGCGGCCAAGGCCGATGACGCCATGGAAGTCCTCAGCCAGGACGTCATGTCCCGCCCCGAGGGCGACAGCGTGCGCCTGGCCCAGTACCAGCTGATCAGCAAGGCGCGCCAGCAACTGCTGCAGGTGCGCATCGACGTGCGCGGCTACATCGCCGAAAACTCCGCCGCCAACGAGCAGGCGGCCCTGCGCCAGCTGGAAGGTAGCCTGACCGACATCGAAACCCTCAAGCGCCAGCTGCCGGCCGAAGCTACCCGTGTGCAGCAGTTCGAGCAGTCGGTGCTGGCCTATCGTGATGCCGTGCGCCAATTCCGCGATGCGGTTGCCGACATCACCGTTGCCCGCGCGGAAATGACCGTGCAAGGTGCCGATATCGTCAAGCGCAGTGACGCGCTGTACAGCATCCAGCTGGAACGCCGTGACGCCGAGAGCATTCAGGCCCGCAGCCTGCAGACCATCGCCACGCTGCTGGCACTGCTGGCTGGCGTGATTGCGGCCGTGGTCATCACCCGCCAGATCACCCGCCCGCTGCGCGATACCCTGCAAGCCGTGGAACGCATCGCCGGTGGCGACCTGACCCACGACCTGCGCGTCACCCGCCGCGACGAAATCGGCGTGCTGCAACAAGGCATCGCGCGCATGGGCACCACCCTGCGCGAGCTGATCAGCGGCATCCATGACGGCGTCACCCAGATCGCCAGCGCCGCCGAAGAGCTGTCGGCGGTGACCGAACAGACCAGCGCCGGCGCCAACAGCCAGAAGGTCGAGACCGACCAGGTGGCCACCGCCATGCACGAAATGGCGGCCACCGTTCAGGAAGTGGCGCGCAACGCCGAGCAGGCTTCGCATGCTGCCACCGGTGCCGACGACGAGGCCCGTGCCGGTGACCGCGTGGTGGGCGAGGCGATCAGCCAGATCGAACGCCTGGCCGAAGAAGTGCACCGTTCCACCGAAGCCATGAACCTGCTGCAGCAGGAAAGCCAGAAGATCGGCAGCGTGATGGACGTGATCAAGTCGGTGGCCGAGCAGACCAACCTGCTGGCGCTCAACGCCGCGATCGAAGCGGCCCGTGCCGGTGAAGCCGGCCGTGGTTTCGCCGTGGTCGCCGACGAAGTGCGTGGCCTGGCCCAGCGCACGCAGAAGTCCACCGAAGAGATCGAAGAACTGGTGGCCAGCCTGCAGCACGGCACCCAGCAGGTGGCCAATGCCATGCAGGGCAGCCGCACGCTGACCGACAGCAGCGTCGAGCTGGCGCGCAAGGCCGGTGCCTCTCTGGAGAACATCACCGGTACGGTATCGAGCATCCAGTCGATGAACCAGCAGATCGCGGCGGCGGCCGAGCAGCAGAGCGCGGTGGCTGAAGAGATCAGCCGCAGCATCCTGAATGTGCGGGATGTGTCCGAACAGACTGCAGCGGCCAGTGATGAAACGGCAGCGTCCAGCGTCGAGCTGGCGCGCCTGGGTGGTCAGTTGCAGATGCTGGTCAGCCAGTTCCGCGTCTGACTTTCAGATCCTGGGGCCGCTTTGCGGCCCTTTCGCGACACAAGGCCGCTCCTACAGGAAATCGCGTTTCACTGTAGGAGCGGCCTTGTGTCGCGAAAGGAGGGCAAAGCCCTCCCGGCAATCTCGAATATTATTTGACGATCATCCCCACCCCGCGCCCACGCGGATCCGAAGCGGTCTCAAGCTGCGCGCCGTTGACCCGGATCGCCTGGATATCGCCCATCTCCCAGCCCTGATCCTCCAGCACATAGCCCATCTTCTTCAGTTCATCAGCCACCGGCCCGGTCAGCGGCGCGTAGCTGTCGAAGTAGATGGTGTCCTTGGGCAGCAACTGATGGTGCACACGCTGCGCCGCCACGGCCTTCTCCAGCGGCATGCCGTAGTCGTACAGGTTGTTCATCACCTGGAAGATCGAGGTGAAGATCCGCGAACCACCCGGGGTACCGATCACCAGTTCGACCTTGCCATCGCGGGTCATCAGGCTCGGGCTCATCGACGACAGCATGCGCTTGCCCGGCTCGATGGCGTTGGCGTCACCGCCAACCACGCCAAAGGCATTCGCTGCGCCAGGCTTGGCGCTGAAGTCGTCCATCTCGTCGTTGAGCAGGAAGCCCGCGCCCTTGACCACCACGCCGCTGCCGTAATCGAGGTTGAGGGTGTAGGTGTTGCTGACGGCGTTACCCTGCTTGTCGACGATCGAGAAGTGCGTGGTCTGATGCGGTTCCAGGCCCGGCTTGACCTTGTCGGTCTCGGAGATGGCTTTCGGGTTGACCTGCGCGGCGCGCTTGGCCAGGTAGTCCTTGGCCACCAGCTGGTCGACCGGCACCTTGGTAAACGCCGGGTCGCCGAGGTAGTCGGCACGGTCGGCGAACACGCGCTTTTCAATCTCCGAAAGCAGGTGGATGTACTGCGCCGAGTTGTGCGCCACGCCCTTGAAATCCGCCGCTCGGTCTTCCTTGATGCCCAGCAGCTGGGCCAGGGCCACGCCGCCGGAGCTTGGTGGTGGCGCGGTGTAGACCACATTGCCGCGCCAGCTGATGGCGATCGGTTCGCGCCACACGGCCTTGTAGTCTTTCAAGTCTTCCTTGGTGATCAGGCCCTTGTCAGCTTGCATCTGCGCCACCAGCAGGTCGGCGGTCTTGCCTTGGTAGAACTCGCTCACGCCCTTGTCGGCGATGCGTTCGAGGGTCTGGGCCATTTCCGGTTGTTTGAACAGTTCACCGACCTTCATGTTGCCGAAATAGTCGTTGAAGTTAGTCGCAGTCTTGAACATGCCCTGGGCATCGTTGCGATATTGGTACTGCTTTTCGGCAACTTTGAAGCCGTTTTTCGCGTAACCGATGGCCGGGGTCAGCAACTCGCTCCAGGGCAGCTTGCCGAACTTCTGGTGGGCTTCCCACAGGCCCATCACCGTGCCAGGTACGCCTGCGGCGCGCACGCCGACCAGGCTCAGGTTCTCGATCACCTCGCCCTTGTCATCCAGGTACATGTTGCGCGAGGCGGCCTTGGGCGCCACTTCGCGGTAGTCGAGGAAGTATGGTTTGCCGTCGACGAACAGGGTCATGAAGCCACCGCCGCCGATGTTGCCCGCCTCGGGGTAGGTCACCGCGAGGGTGAAGGCCGTGGCCACTGCCGCGTCTACCGCGTTGCCGCCCTTCTTGAGAATGTCGGCGGCCACCTGTGCACCATATTGATCGGGCGCAGCCACAGCGCCGCCTTCCAACGTGGCGGCGTACGTCGAGGAACAGCTCAGGATCGCGGCTGCCAGAGCCAGGTACTGGAACGGGACAATACGCATGACACTTCCTTGGTGTTGTTTTTGTTGAGCAGTCAGTAAGGCCGAAGCGCTCTGACTGTGCAATCAAACGTAGGAAGTTTCGCCGCCTGTGGACAGAATTTGTCGCGTTCAGGCAACTCAGCAGGCGTACATCGACAGTTTGCGCTGGATGAAATCGAGGAAGCACTGGATACGCAAGGCCAGCTGCGTGTTGCGGTAGTACACCGCGTGAATCGGCTGGCGATAGCCGTTGTTGGCCTCGCTCAGCAGCACCTTGAGGCGGCCGGCGCGGATGTCTTCGTGGGTCATGAAGTGCGACAGGGCGACGATGCCCTCCCCGGCCAGCGCCAGCTGGCGCAGGGTCTCGCCGCTGGAGGCGATCAGCGCCGGGCGGATGCCCCAGCGGTCGCCCTGGGCGTGGCGCAACGGCCACTGGTTGAGCGACTCGGGCTGGCTGAAGCCGAGCAGTGTGTGACTGTTCAGGTCTTCGACTTTTTCCGGAGTGCCGTGTTGTTCCAGGTACGCCGGGCTTGCCAGCACCTGTACCGGGCTGCAACCGAGCGAGCGGGCATGCAGGCTGGAGTCGGCAAGGTCACCGATGCGGATGGCCACGTCGGTGCTCTGCTCCAGCAGGTCGATGATCAGGTCGTCGGTGTTGAGTTCCAGCTCGATGCCGGGGTACTGGCGGCGGAACTCGCCGATCCACGGCAGGATGGCGTGCAGCATGAACGGCGCCGCGGCGTTGATGCGCAGGCGCCCGGACGGGGTCTGCCGGTTCATCGACAGGCGCTCTTCCATTTCGTCCATCTGCTCCAGCACCAGGCGCGAACGTTCAAGGAAGAAGCGGCCTTCTTCGGTGAGGTCCATGCGTCGGGTGGTGCGGTTGACCAGGGTGGTGCCGAGCTTGGCCTCCAGGCGTGACAGCGTGCGGCTGACGGCCGATGGGGTCTGGCCCATCTGCTCGGCAGCCGCGGAGATCGAGCCGCAGTCGATGACGGCGACAAATACCTGGAGTTCTTCGGATCGGGTTTTCACTTGAGCGCCTGTGCTGGGTCCGTGCAGGGATTAGATCGCCTTGCCGAACACCTTGTCCAGATGAGCCTCATAGGCTGCCAGGGCTGTCGGCACATCCGGGCGCTTCATCACATCTACCGCCAGGAAGGTCGGCAGACCGGTCATGCCGAGGAACTGGTTGGCCTTGTGGAACGGGAAGTACACCGCATCCACGCCCTTGCCCTCGAAGAAGTCGCTCGGGTCATCGAACGCTTGCTGTGGCGCGTTCCAGGTCAATGACAGCATGTACTGCTTGCCGTGCACCAGGCCACCGCTGCCGTACTTCTGCGAATGGTCGGAACGGGTGCGGCCATCGTTGGCATAAAGGCTGCCGTGGCCAGCGGTGAAGACATCGTCGATGTACTTCTTCACGGTCCACGGTGCGCCCATCCACCAGCCTGGCATCTGGTAGATGATCACATCGGCCCAGAGGAATTTCTCGACCTCGTCCTGGACGTCGTAACCACCATCGATGAAGGTCTGCTGTACGTCGAAACCGGCACGGTCCAGATGGGCCAGGGCGGCGTCGTGCAGGGTCTGGTTGAGACGGCCGTCGGAGTGAGCGAACTGTTTGCCGCCATTGAGCAGAAGGATCTTTTTCATGCTGGGCCTCGGGGTCATAAATGGATGACCGGCACAGTAATGGCTCGCGGGCGTGGGATACAGCAGGTGCTGGGCAAAAAACAATTGACCTGAAGTCACGAATGCAAACTGGATTATTGCCGTAGAATCGATTCACCCTTCATTTCTGAGTAAACGATCAATGAGCGAGCAGCACGCATTCATTCTCAAGGCCAAGACCCGTCCGGAAATGGCCGAAGCCTTCGAAACCCTCTTCCGCGCCTACGTCGAACCCAGCCGCCAGGAACCGGGCTGCATCGAATACCACATGCTGCGCGACCAGCAGGACCCGAGCCTGTTCGTGTTCTATGAGGTGTGGGCCGACAAGGCAGCGCTGGACGTGCACTCGGCACTGCCGCACATGGTCGCGTTCTTCGAAAAGCGCATGGACTACCTGGAGCGCGATTTCGACATCCAACCGATCGTGATGCTCAGCGCCTCGTCCGCTAACCGTTGATCAGCAGATGGCCGCCCAGCGCGGCCAGGCCGATGAAGAAGCAGCGCTTGAACAGCGCTGCGCTGATGCGCTGGCGCAGCCACTGGCCAGCGAGCATGCCCAGCAGCGCTGGCGCCAGCATCAGCAGAGAAGCACCCAGCGCTTGCCCACCCAAGGCATCCTGCCCGGCCAGGCCAAAGGCCAGCGCCAAGGTCGAGACCGTGAACGACAGGCCCAGTGCCTGGATCATCTCGTCACGGTTCAGGCCCAGGCTCTGCAGGTAAGGCACCGCAGGCATCACGAACACGCCAGTGGCCGCAATGACCACACCGGTCACCAGCCCACAGACCGGCCCCAACCACCCTTCCCGCTCCGGTGCCACTCGCAGGGCTGGACCTGCCAGCCCATACAGCGCGTAGATCACCAGCGCCGCCCCCAATGCATGCACCGCCCAAGGACCGCTGTTGATGCCCAGCCAGGCACTGCCCAGCAAGGTACCGAAGAAGATCATCGCCAGCATCGGCCCAAGCCTGCGCAGCAGCGCCGGCAGATGCCCACCGGCTGCGAGTTGCCAGAGGTTGGTGAGCGTCGACGGAACGATCAGCAGCGCCGCAGCCTGCGCCGGTGGCATAGCCAGCCCCAGCAAGCCCATGGCGATGGTCGGCAGGCCCAGGCCAATCACACCTTTGACGGCACCGGCCAGCAAGAAGGTGACGACCACCAGCAGCGTCAATGCCGGGCCAATGTTCTGGTAGAAAGCGATCAAGGTATTCATGGTCGCCATGATGGAATGCCACAGAAGGACTGAAAATCTGCCATATACTCAGCCAGACTCTTGCCAGGACAGAGGCAGATGCATTTCGACCTGATCGACCTCCGGCTTTTCCAGCACACCGCCGAGTGCGGCAACATCACCGCCGGCGCCCGCCGCAGCCATCTTTCGCTGCCAGCGACCAGCGCACGTATCCGCGCCATGGAGGCGTCACTGGGAACGCCGTTGCTTGAGCGCAACCGTCGTGGCGTGCAGCCGACACCGGCCGGCCAAGCGCTGTTGCAACATGCGCGGTTGATCGGCCAGCAGGTCGAGCGCCTGCAGTTCGACCTGGCCCACTATGCACGCGGCCAGCAAGGCCAGGTGCGGCTGTTGTGCAACACGGCGGCGCTGACCGAGTACCTGCCGGAGCTGCTGGCCAGCTACCTTGCCGACAACCCCGGGATCAGCATCGATGTGCAGGAGCTGCCGAGCCTGCGCATCGTGCAATCGATCACCCAGGGCATGGCTGACCTGGGCATCATTTCCACCGCCGCACCCAGCGCGCATCTGCAGACCCTGCCCTTTCGCGATGACCCGCTGGTGCTGGTGACACCACTGGATCATCCCCTCGCCTCAGAACCCGCCCCGAGCTTTGTCGACTGCCTTGCCCATGGCCACGTCGGGCTGGGGGTGAACAGTGCCCTGGCGTTGTATCTGGAGGAACAGGCCCTGCGCGAAGGCCACCGCATGCAGGTACGCGTGCGGGCCGAAGGGTTTGACGGGGTGATTCGCATGGTCGCCGGTGGTGCGGGCATCGGCGTGGTGCCGCTGGCATCGGTACAGCGCTGGAAGGGCGTGCTGCCGATGCATTGGGTGGCACTGCGGGAAGACTGGGCCAACCGGCGGCTGCTGTTGTGTGCGCGGGATTTTGCCGGGTTACCGGGCTATGCGGCGGGGTTGGTTGAGCGACTGATGCAAGCGTGAACGCCCAACGTCGCCTGAGCTGACGTATTTGCGGCGGTTCGGCGCCCCGATTCACCCGCTTCCAAACTGATGGATTGCAAAGCCGACTCGTTGTTCAGTGCGCGAGCGCCAGCTCTCGCAGTGCAGCTGAGGCGAGAAATCCGGAACGGGAGGCATACCGATGATCACGCTTCACTTTTTCGTCGATCCGCTGCAGCAAGTTTTCCGGAAGTGTTGCATTGAACCGCACGGCCTTCCCCAGATAGGGCGTTACATCGAAATCAACGACAGCCCAGACCCCACCGGCAAAATCGGGATTCGCCACATGGACATCGACTTCCTGTGCTTGCGGTAGAGCCTCGTTATCGGCAACCAGGCCCTCAAAATGAAGCGCCAGCGCCTCCTGAACGTTCTCTAGCGCCTGGGCGACAGTCAACCCGGCAGAGAAGCAGCCGGGCACATCGGGAATGGTCACGCCGTAATCCGAATCGGCGTCCTTGTGTAATACGACCGGAAATTTCATTGCGCGCCTCCACTGATGTTCGCGCTGACGAAGCCACTGGACGGCTTCAAGCCAGCTTGTTTCAAGATGCTGTGTACGGTGCCTTTAGGCAGATCGCTCTTGGGATGAGGAACTGTCACCCTCCCTTTCTTGAACGGATGCCTGAACTGGTGATGGCTGCCCTTCACCTCGACTTCATACCACCCATCCGCCTCAATGAGCTGGATCACTTCACGACTGCGCATTCACCCTTCCTTCGGCAGTCGATGTGTATGATACACACCGAATTGACCAAAACGAAGCGCAGTACACACTATGCACACGTCAGGCGACCAGCGGATGGTTCAGTTCACCCAGTAGGCTTCAACTTATAGCTCTGTAGGAAACCTGCATTCCTCCCGTATACCCCCAGGGGGTATCACTTCAGATAAGACCGCAACAACGCCGCCACCTTGTCCGCCTCTTCCTGCCGCTCCTCGGCGCTCAGCCCTTCCGCGACCAGGTGTTCGCGGATGTGCCCTTCCATCACTTCGGTCATCAGCCCGTTCACCGCGCCGCGCACGGCGGCGATCTGCTGGAGGATCGCCAGGCAGTCCTTGTCTTGCTCCAGCGCGGTTTCCAGGGCAGCGGCCTGGCCTTTGATCTTGCGCACGCGGGTCAGCAGCTGCTTCTTGCTCTTGATCGTATGTGCCATTCGCTTTCACACCATGCTAGGTATACTGGGGTATAGTATATTTCTCGACATTCCGGGAGCATGATAAACCATGGCGACACAAACCTCAGGCCGCTGGCAGCACAGTCACCAGTTCCACACCAGTAACCTTGGCGCCGAGCGCAAGACACGCCTGGCCGTGTGGCTGACGGCGATCATGATGGTGGCGGAAATCGCCGGTGGCTGGTTCTTCAACTCCATGGCCCTGCTCGCCGACGGCTGGCACATGAGCTCGCACGCCCT
Organism: Pseudomonas sp. CC120222-01a; assembly: GCF_003097235.1. GTDB lineage: Bacteria > Pseudomonadota > Gammaproteobacteria > Pseudomonadales > Pseudomonadaceae > Aquipseudomonas. The sequence goes on from NZ_QEQQ01000026.1 coordinate 59,978, forward strand.
GGCGCTGGGGCTGTCGCTGCTGGCCTACGCTGCCGCACGCCGTTATGCCAAGGACCAGCGCTTCGCCTTCGGCACCTGGAAGATCGAGATCCTCGGCGGCTACTCCAGCGCCCTGCTGCTGCTCGGTGTGGCCGGGCTGATGGCCTTCCAGTCGGCCGAGCGCCTGCTGACGCCGGGGCCGATCCACTATGACGAGGCGATCTTCATTGCGATGATCGGCCTGGCCGTGAACCTGATCTGTGCCTGGCTGCTGCGCGACGATCACGATCATCACCACCATGGTCATGGCCATGACCATCATCACGACCACGGCCATCATCACCACGACCTGAACCTGCGCTCGGCCTACCTGCATGTGATTGCCGACGCCGCCACGTCGGTGCTGGCGATCGTCGCCCTGCTGGCCGGCAAGTTCTGGGGCGCCAGCTGGCTTGACCCGGTGATGGGCCTGGTCGGGGCTGTGCTGGTGGCGCTCTGGGCCCGTGGCCTGCTGCGCGATACTGGTCGCGTCTTGCTGGATGCCGAGATGGATGCGCCAGTGGTCGAGGAGATTCGCGAGGTTGTCGCCGAACTGCCGGTACCCGCCACCATCACCGACCTGCACGTGTGGCGCGTAGGCAAGGACCAATACGCCTGTATCCTCAGCCTGGCCACCCAGGCGGCATTGAGTGCCGACAGCGTGCGCCAGGCACTGGTTGTGCACGAGGAACTGGCCCATATCACCGTCGAGGTCAACGCCCTGGCATAGCGCGGGCAGGCAGCTGGACGTCGAGCCCAGGCAACTGCGGCTCGGCCATAGGCCCTATGGTGACGAGTCATTCAGCCAGTCACCAGGAGTTGTGCCATGTCCGATTTCATCACCGTCCTGCGCGAAACCTGCCCGACGCCGGTCGTGGACGCCACCAAGTGGAAGCGCATCGGCGGCGATCCGCACACCGTCAACCTCAACGCCTACCTGTCGGCCGACGGCAGCAAGATCATGGGCACCTGGATCTGCACCCCGGGCAAGTTCGAGGTCAACTACGAGAAGTGGGAGTTCTGCCACTTCCTCGATGGCTACTGCATCATCACCCCGGAAGGCGAAGAGCCGAAGCACCTGAAAGCGGGTGATGTGTTCGTGATCGAACCGGGGATGAAAGGCACCTGGGAAGTGGTCGAGACCGTGCGCAAGTACTTCGTCTTCGCCTGATTTATTGCCAGCGCGATGTAGGCCCTGTGGAAAACGCGAAACTTCCTACAGGGCCATCACTATGTTGAACAGCGGTATCAAAAATAGCTAAACAGATGTAAAACCAATGAACTTCGGCAACATCTTCTAACATTTACCCTCAGCTTGAATCCCCCTGCTTGTAGTCCTTTTCTGAATTGCTCCACACCGCCCCATAGCGTATTGCCCTCGCACTCTCCCAGACCTAGCCTGCACGGGTCGCCCGATTCGCCGGGCAGCATTGCCCATCCAAAACAATGTCAAGGAGAGTAATCATGGCATTCGACGCCTACATTCAGATCGACAGTATTCCAGGCGAAGCACTGGACGAGAAATACAGCAAATGGATTGAAGTGCTGGGCTATGACTTTGGCGTCAGCCAAAGTGCATCTGCCACTGCCAGTTCCGCGGGTGGCGCTACATCGGGCAGGACTTCTGTCACCAACTTCACTTTCACCAAATACCTCGACAACGCCAGTTGCAAACTGATGGAAGCCAGTTGCACAGGCCTGCACCTGAAAGAGGTGAATCTCGCCCTCTGCCGCGCTGGCGGCGACAAGCTCAGATACTTCGAAATCATCCTCGAAGAGGTGATCATCGCCGAATATTCGCAGGCCGTGGACTCCGGAGTGCCACTAGAAGTGGTTCAGCTCAATTACGGGCGGATCAAGACCACCTACACCCAGCAGCGCCGCCACGATGGCAGTGGCGGCGGCAATATCGCTGGAGGCTGGGACCGCATCGGCAACAAAAAATACGCGTGAGGGTGCTGCCATGTCTGAAGCCCGCGCGTACCTCAATCTCAAGCTGCAAAACTATCACAGGCTGAAATCCGATCTGGTGCTGAGCGGTCATGCCCTGGAGAAGTTTGACGTGCTGAATTCACACATCGCCAATACCGTGGTCCGTAGCGGCGAACTTATCATCATCGGCGACCCCACCACGGCCTCCTGCACCAGGCAGGAAGCCTGGATGATGAGGCAGGCCGCGATTGTGCATATGGGGTTGATGCGCAACGGCCAGGGTGTGGATAACTTTTTCCTAGATAATTTCGAGACGTTGAAGAGCCTCATTGCGCATGTCTCCATGGGTGCTGGCGTGGTCAGTGAAGGGTGGAGCAAGCACCTGAAAGCTATCGAGGCCACCTTGATGGATATCGAGAAGCTGCACCAACAGCATCTCGGGTCAGGGACCATGGCGGCTCGTGATCAGTTCTATGCCAAGCGTTCGGCGTTGTTTAGGAGACTGGATGAACAATTAGAAAAGCTGGCCGCTTACGGTTCAGGGCTAAAGAACAAAGGTTCGATCAAAAGGACGTTAGGGATATCCACAAAGAGTTATTTGCATACAGGCGAGATTGCTGGATATGCCAATAAAGTCTCAGGCGTGGCGACGGCTGCTAATTTGATCAAGAAAGGAACGTACGTGGGGATTGCGTTAGACGTCGCTGCTACGGGCCTGGAGATACATAAAGCCTGTACACTCGGACGCGAGGAGGAATGTAGAAAGGCACAGTATGTTGAGATTAGCTCTTTAACCTTCGGCATAGGAGGTACAACCGTTGGGGCTATCGTTGGCAAACGTATTTTAGGTGCGGCTTGCGGCGTGATTTTTGGCGTAGCAACTAGGGGAGCCGGAGGCCTCGCTTGCGGGATTTTCGGCGGTACAGCAGGGGGAATGGCAGGCGGCAAGCTGGGAAATGAAGTAGGAGCTGAAATTGGAGAAGTTCTATACGAGACGGTAACAAAATGACAATTATCCACGTGGCCTTTTTAGTGCACGGCCTAATCTTCATAACATTGACTTTTTCAACCCTGACAATAACGATCTATATTGCCCACCGCAAAATCGATCACATTGAAAGTTTCTTATCAAACTGTGATATGGTAACGGGTGAAAAAGAGTTATGGCAACATGCTGGACTGATGGGAAAAATCATACGACTGACCAATATTTCATTTATCCTCCTCACCCCCAAGATTTACACAAAAAGAAAACTAATCGATATCGACGAAATCAATAAGCTACCTTCGAAAATCAAGACCCCCCTCATCGCTATAGGCGTTGGATTCACGACATCATTTATTGCACTTTTAGGACTAGGTGTTTTCATGCATTACTTACCCCCCTTACCTAAATAATTCCCAAAAAAACACCGCAGTACGGGCCCCCTCCCCTCTGGTGCGCAGTTACAGAGGGAAGGCCGCCCGCCCCGCGATGAAGTCCTCGCTCGTCAATCCTTCTTGCGGTACCCCTCGACGATCGCCGAAAAGTCCTTGCCGCCTTCACCGCGCAGGCTCATCGCCTGGTAAAGCTGCTGGGCCACAGCACCGAGGATCACCGGCTGGTGTGCCTGGCGCGCAGCCTCGGTGGCCAGCCCCAGGTCCTTGAGCATCAGTTCGGCGCCAAACCCACCGGTATACCCACGCGAGGCAGGTGCAGTCTCGATAATGCCCGGCCACGGGTTGTAGGTATCGGAGCTCCAGCAGCGTCCCGTCGAGCTGTTGATGATCCCTGCCAGCACCTTGGTGTCGATGCCCAGCGCATTACCCAGGGCCATGGCCTCGGACACGCCGATCATCGAGATGCCCAGCAGCAGGTTGTTGCAGATCTTGGCGATCTGCCCGGTACCCACTTCACCGCAGTGCACGATGTTGCGGCCCATCTGCTCCAGCACCGGCTTGAGCGTGGCGAACAGCTCGGTGCTGGCGCCGACCATGAAGGTCAGCGTGCCCGCCGCCGCGCCGCCGGTACCGCCGGACACCGGCGCATCACCCATGTCCACACCCTTGGCCGCAGCGGCCTTGGACACATCACGTGCGGTCTGCGGGTCGATGGTGCTGCAGTCCAGCGTCGGCGTGCCTGGGCGGATGCCCGCCAGCACACCGTCGTCTTCGTTGAGGTACACGGCGCGCACATGGGCTGCCGCCGGCAGCATGGTGATCACCAGCTCGCTGCTGGCCGCCGCGTCCCGGGGCGAAGCGCTGACCTGCCCGCCCAGTTCGGCGAGTTCGGCCAGCACGGTCTTGTTCAGGTCGAACAGGTTCAGCTGATGCCCGGCCTTGATCAGGTTGCGGGCCATGGGTGCGCCCATGTTGCCCAGGCCGATGAATGCGATACGCATGACAAGCTCCTTAGCGCAGGCTGATGGTGGTGTTCACACCGTCGTTGACGCTGTCGTCATCGAACCAGCGGGCGGTGACGGTCTTGGTCTGAGTGTAGAACTGCACCACTTGCTTGCCGTACGGGCCCAGGTCGCCGAGCTTGGAACCGCGCGAGCCAGTGAAACTGAAGAACGGTACCGGTACCGGAATCGGGATGTTGATACCGACCTGGCCGATGTCGATCTCGCTCTGGAACTTGCGCGCCGCCGCGCCGCTCTGGGTGAACAGGCCAGTGCCGTTGCCGAACGGGTTGGCGTTGACCAGGGCGATGGCTTCGTCGAGGGTGTCGACTTCCAGGGTCACCAGCACCGGGCCGAAGATTTCCTGGGTGTACACCTGCATGTCGGTCTTCACCCCGGAGAACAGGGTCGGGCCGACGAAGTTGCCTTGCTCGTAGCCCGGCACCTTCACCCCACGGCCATCGAGTTCGAGCTTGGCGCCTTCCTGGATGCCACTTTCGATCAGGCCCAGCACCCGCTCCTTGGCGCGCTTGGAAACCACCGGGCCGACATCGGTGCCCGGCTCGCAACCGGCGTTGACCTTGAGCTTGCTCGCCGCGTCCTTGATGTCTGGCAGCCACTCACGCGCCTTGCCCACCAGTACCGCCACCGAAGTAGCCATGCAGCGCTGGCCTGCTGCACCGAAGGCAGCACCGACCAGGGCGTTGACGGTTTGCGTGCGGTTGGCGTCAGGCAGCACCACAGCGTGGTTCTTCGCGCCCATCATCGACTGCACGCGCTTGCCGTGCTGGCTGGCCAGGTTGTAGACGTGGGTACCGACTTCGGTGGAGCCGACGAAGGAAATCGCCTTGATGTCCTGGTGGGTGCAGATCGCATCCACCACCTGTTTGCCGCCGTGCACCACGTTCAGCACACCGGCAGGCACACCGGCTTCCAGCGCCAGCTCGACCAGCAGCATGGTCGACAGTGGGTCCTGCTCGGACGGCTTGAGGACAAAGGTGTTGCCGCAGACGATGGCCATCGGGAACATCCACAGCGGAATCATCGCCGGGAAGTTGAACGGGGTGATGCCAGCGCACACACCGATCGGCTGGCGCAGGGTGTAGGTGTCCACGCCACCGGCAACGTTCTCGGCGAACTCGCCCATCTGCAGGGTGCCGATGGAGGCCGCATGCTCGACCACTTCCAGGCCGCGGAAGATGTCGCCTTCGGCGTCGGCGAGGGTCTTGCCCTGCTCGGCGCTGAGGACCTGGGCGATGCGCTTGGTGTGTTCGCGGATCAGCGCCTGCAGCTTGAGCATGATGCGCATGCGTGCCCCAATCGGGGTGTCACGCCAGGTCTTGAAGGCACGCTGGCCAGCGGCCACGGCGGCATCCACTTCTTCGACGGTGGCGAACGGTACCCGCGCCAGCACCTCTTGGGTGGCCGGGTTGACGATATCGCGCCATTCGCTGGTTTTCGACTCGACCCACTGGCCGTCGATCAGCAGCTTGACCTGCTCGACCTTGGTCTTGTCAGGGGATTGTGGTGCGTTCATCTGCGTTCTCCTTGGAATTATTGTCAGGACGAGATCGCCAGCGCCGGGCAAACACGAGGTGGCGCCTTGGGGCTTTTTTCGAGTATAGATGTGCAAACATCCAACAAGAACGCACAAAAAAACCGGATCAACATGCAAAAAGACCTGACCTCCCTCAGTGCGCTGAACTGGGACGACCTGAAGTTCTTCCTCGAAGTGGCGCGCACGCGCAAGGCCAGCAGCGCGGCCAAACGCCTGGCCGTCGACTACACCACGGTGTCGCGGCGCATCAGCTCGCTGGAGGGGGCGTTGGGCACGCTGCTGTTCGAGAAGTCACGCACCAACGGCTTCGTCCTGACCGCCGAGGGGCAACGCCTGCTGGGCTACGCGGAGTCGATCGAGAGCACCTTGCACATGGCCTGCGAGCAAGTCTCAGGCTCCGGCGTGGCGCTGTCGGGGCATGTGCGCATGGGCTGCACCGAGGGCTTCGGCAGCTTCTTCGTCACCCCGCAGTTGAGCCACTTCGTCGATGCCTACCCGGCGATCTCGGTGGATATCCTGCCGCTGCCGCACTTCATCAGCCTGTCCAAGCGCGAGGCAGACATCGTCATTGCCCTGGAACGGCCGGAGCATGGGCCTTATGTGTGCTGCAAGCTGTGTGACTATCGGTTGCGGCTTTATGCGACCCAGGACTACCTCGACAGCCACGCGCCGATCCGCCAGGTCAGCGACCTGGTCAGCCACCCGTTCATCAGCTATGTCGACGACCTGGCGTTCAGCTCGGAGCTGTTGTACCTGGCCAACCTGATTCCCAATGCCAATGCGCACTTGCGCAGCACCAGCGTCATAGCCCAGTACACGGCAGCGCTGCAGGGGCGTGGCTTGGCGATCTTGCCGTGCTTCCTCGCGGCGCAGGATGCGCGGCTGGTGACGGTGTTGCCGGAGGAGATCGAGGTGACGCGGCAATTCTGGATGTATTGCCGGGAGGACTTGCGCAAGTTGAAGCGGATTACCCTGCTGTGGGATTACATCCGCGGGGTGACAGAGGCGAATGCGCCGTTGTTGATGGGTGAGACCCGCGAGATGCGCTTTGCATGAACGCTGAAAATCTAAAGACGATCCCCTCTGATCCAAAACTTCAGATTTTTCCCGTTGTTTGTAGTCCATTTCTGAATTAGCTTCCTACCGCCCTTGAGCCATTGCGGTGGTGTACTGGGCGGCCTAGTGTGGTCCGGTCGTTGCCAAAGCAGCGACCGGGCCTGCAAGCCCGTCCAGAGCAAAAATGTCGATCACCGATAGCCAATGGCATGCCATTGCGCGCGCTTGATGGTGGCTGCGTACGGGAGGTTTTCGAACCTGCCGGATTTTTGCTCTCTGCCGGTCTTGCAGACCCGTACGTGGCTGCCACCCATCACACTGCAAGTCATGAGTGGCGGCTCTAGCCAATCCATAGAGAGTGCCACCATGCTAAAGATTGTTCCCGATCCACCCCACGATATTCATTCCCTTGAAGACACCCTGATTCAGGCCACTGACTACGCGCTCTGCGCGACGACGGTGGTGCATCAGGCGTTGCTGCTGCAGCCCAAGTCACCGGCGTCGATCCTGATGATGACCTCGATGCATGAGCTGGAGGCGCTGCGGGCTTTGCTCGAATCCGCGTTGATCCAGGTGCAGATGCCTACTGGGCCTCGGACCTTGCACTGAGGCTCGGGTGATGCGTTGTCAGGCCCGCGAAGAGGCCAGACCAGGTAATAGAGATTTCAGGGAGATTTAAACAATGACCACAGACAACACCCAATGCACCGTCGGCAAGACCACCTTCTTCCAAGGTGAAAACCAGACCCACCCACTTTTCCGCATCGAACCCGGCATTCCTTGCCAGGATGCCCGTGAACAGGCCTCGGAACTCATGGGCTACGTGCGGGAACTGACCATCCTCGGTCTGATGGACGAGAAACCGATGATGATCTGGGCCTCGCACTACCTGAGCGCGATGGCCAAGGCGCTGATGGATGATGCCGAGATGGGCATGAGGCATTGATGGGCCGGGCCTGATAGCGCATCACGGCCACCAGGTGTTCGCCGACAGATGTGCAGCGCCTATCAGATCGAGCGCCGCGCGGGCGGCGCTCGATCTGACAGGCGCCAAAAAACTCAAGGCTGGCACCTGTAAGACCCACCACAACTCCTTGTCAAGGCAAGCCCGCTATCACAAACAGTGCGGTAGACCGGAGCTATCAATAAGACGCCACCACGATCGACACCCGGCGGTTCTCGGTCCGCCCGGCGCTGGTGCGGTTGTCCGCCACCGGCTGCGTGCTGCCCAACCCGCGGGTACGGATGTTCTGTGCCAGCATGCCAACGTCGATCAACGCCTTGGCCACACTCTGCGCACGCCGCTCGGACAACTGCTGGTTGTACGCCGCCTTGCCCGAGGCATCGGCATGGCCATCGACCCGCACGCCCTGAATGCCCACACCCAGCAAGGCCTTGCCGATCCGCTCGACAATCGCCTGGCTCTCGCCGTTGAGGCTGTCCAGGTCGCTGCCGAACAGCACCTTGCCCGACAGGTCGAACGCCCAGCCCTCGTCGGTAGGGGCAAAACCTTCGCGCTTGAGCACGGCGATCTGCTCGGCAGTCAGCCCTTTGGGTGGCGTGCTCTGGCAACCTGCCAACGCCAGCAAGGCCAGCAACATCACGACGAAAGAAAAACGCAAACGCTGTATCACGGTTCAACTCCTGTTCCTGAAATCGACGGCGGACCGTTCCGTCTGCGCCGCTTGCCACTGGCCACGGCGCTTGCGCTTGGCCTGGTACATCGCCGCATCCGCGGCATTGAGGAGGCTGGCAGGGTCACTGCCATCATCCGGGTAGTAAGCGATGCCGACACTGAGCGACGTGGTGAGGCTTTCGCCGCCATCAAGCAGCATCGGCAGTTGCATGCTGGCGATGATCTTCTCGGCGATGCGCTCTGCATCCTCGCGTGAGTGCAGCGGGGTCAGCAGCACGGCAAACTCGTCACCACCCAGGCGGGCCACCAGGTCGTGCTCGCGCAGTTGCGCTCGCACGCGGTCAGCCACGTTGATCAGCACTTCGTCGCCCACGGCATGGCCGAGGCTGTCGTTGATCTGCTTGAAGTGGTCACTATCCAGGAACAGCAACGCCAAATGGTCCTGCTGCCGCGCGGCGTTGCGCAGGCTGCGGCTGAGGCGGCCCTCGAAGAACGCACGGTTGGGCAGGCCGGTGAGGCTGTCGTGGCTGGCCTGGTGGGCCAGGGTCGCGTTCTCGTTCTGCAGGTGGCCGTGCCAGACCTCCAGTTCATCGAGCAGGGCATTGAAGTCGTTGCCCAACTCGTTGAGCTCAGCAATGGGCGCTTCCGGCACACGGCGGTCGAAACTACGTTCGCGGCGTGCGGCGTGGGCGACGCTGGCCAGGGCGCGCAGGGGGCGGACGATGTCGCCGAGCATGCGCTGCGACAGGTACAAGGCAACAAAGGCACTGAGGACCGTACAGAACAGGATGCCGCCAAGGCCGCTGAGCAAGAACAGCAACAGGCTGCGGCCTTGCCCGATCAGTTCGATATGCCCGACCTTCTGCTGCTGGTGCATGATCGGCAGGTTGATCGGCTCATCCAGCAAAGCCGTCGCCACGCGCGACTCCAGGTGCCCGAGCACGCCCTCATCGCGGCGCTGCCAATGCGCCAGCTGCTCACCATCGTTATTGAATACCTTGGCGTCGGCCACTTCTTCGGTCTTGGCGATCAGTTCCAGCGCCTCATTGGCAGCAGCGCTATCGTCGAACACCACGGCGGCTTCGACGGTGTAGTTGATCGAGCGGGCAATCAGGTGGAGGTTGTGGTTGGCGTATACACGCAGGGCCAGCACGCCGAGCAAGGTCAGCGAAATACCGGCCAGGCCCACCGCCATCAGGGCCACGCTGAGGTGGCCACGGCCGAGTACCGAACGCAACGTCGGACGCACGCCCTGCTTCTTGCCGACCTTCATGGCAGCGCTCCGCGACGCCGTGAAAGCTGCAACACACTGGGGTGGATACGCACGCCGGAACGCGCCACGGAGTCGAGGTTGACCTCGAAAGCGACCTGCTGATCGCCGACGCGCAGGCAGAACAAGCTGCCCACCGTGCACGGGTCGTCGGCTTCGCTGATGCTCAGTACCGGATGGCCACTGACAGCCTGGAACAGACGGTCACGCTGGGCATCGTCGAGCTTGCCGATGTATACGGCGTCACAGGCCTGGGCGACCTGCCGGTCGTCGGCCAGCAGGCGCCTTACCTGCAAGGGTTGGCCAGAGTTCTGCACGTTACCTTTGATCAGGTCGTCGGCATATTCGGTGGGGCCGACCAGGCACAAGCGCAAGGGTACTGGCTCGTTAGGCCAGCGCGCATAGCTGAGGATACCCAGGACCACCTGGGTGACCGCCTTGGCACGCTGCTGGGCCTGTGCGGAAGTGGCCGAACCGTCCGCCTGGACGGGGCCGGCCAATAGCGACAGGGCAACTAGCAGCAGTGAAAGCGCACAGCCTGTCAACCGCTCCCTGGCGCCTGTCATGTGAGAATTCTCTCAAAAATCCTGTCTGAAGTCGGCGCAACGATAGCACAACGCTGGCTATCTGTAGGAGCGGCCTTGCGTCGCGAAAGGGCTGCGAAGCGGCCCCAGGGTTTCAGCTTCGCGGCAAAAATTGCCGGGGCCGCGTTGCGGCCCTTTCGCGACGCAAGGCCGCTCCTACAAAAACCACGTCAGACCTGTTCGAGCATCAGGCCAGAAATACGCCGCACCTTGCGCAGCACCGCTTCTTCGAAAATGCCCTGGCGCGGCTCGATCAGGCTGAAGCAATGCTTGGCCCGGGTGATGCCGGTATACACCAGTTCCTTGGTCAGCACCGGGTTGAGTGCATCCGGCAGCACCAGCGCGGTGTGGCTGAACTCGGAGCCCTGGGACTTGTGCACGGTCATGGCGTAAACGGTTTCCACCTCGTTGAGGCGGCTGGGCAGGACGAAACGCACCCCACCACTGCCGTCGTTGCGCGGGAAGGCCACGCGCAGCAGCGCTTCACCGTGCTCGTCCGGCAGACGCAGGGCAATGCCGATGTCACCGTTCATCAGGCCCAAGCCATAGTCGTTGCGCGTCACCAGCACCGGGCGGCCTTCATACCAAGGCTGCTGGCTGTCGATCAGCCCGGCATTGTGCAACACCCGCGCCACTCGTTCGTTGAGGCCCTCGACACCCCAAGCGCCCTTGCGCACGGCGCACAGCAGCTGGAAGTCTTCGAAACTGTGCAGCACCCTGGCAGCCCACTGCTCCCAGCGCGGGTCGTCGAATGCAGTACCCGGAGCCGGGCGATAACGGCCAATGGCACGCAGGTAACTGCGATAGCCCTGAGGCCCTTCATTACCGCGATTGAGGCCATCGAGAATCAGGCGATCGAAGGCCCGATCCTGCTCGCCGCGCAGCGCCAGGCCGAATACGTCCGCTGGCGGCAGGCTCAGCAGGTCGCGCGCCGCCTGTGCCTCCTGGCGATTGACCAGGCGCGCCAGCTGGCCGATGCCACTGCCTTCACCAAAGCGCCGCGAGAAACGCAGCATCACCACCTGCTGGGCCAACGGATTGCGTTGCGCATCGCCGGCTTTCAGGCCACTGGCGGCCAGCGATTGGCCACCGATCTGTTCCAGCCAGGCCTGGGTCGCGGGCGAATAGCAGCCCTCTTCGGCATCCCTGCACAGGTCACCGAGCACAGCGCCCGCCTCGACCGAGGCCAGCTGGTCCTTGTCCCCCAGCAGAATCAGCCGCGCCTTGGGCGGCATAGCCTGCAGCAGGTTGGCCATCATCTCCAGGTCGATCATCGACGCTTCGTCGACCACCAGCACATCCAGCGGCAGCGGGTTGCCGGCGTGGTGACGGAAGTGCCGCGAGCCTGGGCGACTGCCGAGCAGGCGGTGCACGGTGCTGACGTCGGTGGGGATCTGCCCGCGCACATCGACACTCACCTGCAACCGTTCAACCTGCTGGCCGATGGATTCGGTCAGGCGTGCGGCAGCCTTGCCGGTCGGCGCGGCCAGGCGAATGCGCAGCGGCCTGCCATGCTCCACCGCAGGCGCCTGCAGCAGCGCCAGCAAGCGCACCACCGTGGTGGTCTTGCCGGTGCCGGGGCCGCCCGTGATGATGCTGAAGCCTGCGCGGGTGGCCAGGGCGCAGGCGAGTTTCTGCCAGTCCACCTGGCCAGCCAGGGCGCCTTCGTCGAACAGCTGCGCCAGACGCGCAGGCAGGTCGGCCGGGGCAGCTTCATCCTGGCTCAGGCGTTGGCGCAAGGTCTGGTCGATCTGCCGCTCGTAGCTCCAGTAACGGCGCAAGTACAAGCGCTGGCCGCTGAGCACCAGTGGGCGCGCGTGCTGACCCGGCGTATTGCCGGCAGCCACCAGCGGGCTTGCGGCAATGCGCTGCAGCCAGGTGGGCAGGCCAAGGTTGGCCAGCAGTTGCGAGGGCAACAGCAACGGACCGGTCAGGGCATCGCCTTCTGGTGGCAGCGACAGGGCGAAGTCCGGCTCGGCGAGGGTCTGTTGCAGGTCGAGGCAGACATGCCCGTGGCCCAGCTGATGGCTGGCCAGTGCTGCCGCCAGCAAGAGCAACGGGTCACTGCCAGGGGCACGTTCTTCAAGAAAGCTGACGAACGCCCGGTCGAGCGCACGCAACCAGCCCCGCTCTACCCAGCGATCGAGCAACTGCAGCAGGTCCGCACTGTTGTGCTGGGGGGCCAGGGCCAGCAGATGCTCAGCGTGCAGCGGCGTTGGCAAGAGATCGTCGAGGGTTCGGCTCATGGCGCGGCTCCGGCAAACAGGTCCTGCTGCTCGGGCTGGTGCGCGCCACGGAACAGCGCGTCAAGGGCCTCGATCAGCTCGCGTGGCGGCTTGGCGAAGTACACACCGTGGCCACTGCTGCTGGCGCCACGCAGGAAGATGAACAGGGCACCGCCGACATGGCGGTCATAATCGTAATCCGGCAGCCGTGCCCGCAGTTGGCGATGCAGGGCCAGCAGGTAGAGCACGTACTGCAGGTCGTAGCGGTGTTCGAGGATGGCTTTTTCCATGGCCTGGGTGTCGTAGGCCTGGATATCCGGGCCGAGCCAGTTGGACTTGTAGTCCGCCACGTAATAGCGCCCGTCGAGCTCGTAGGCCAGGTCGATGAAACCTTTGAACATGCCATTGAGCAAGGTCGGCTGCGCAGCCGGGCGAGCTGTGCCGGGGTGGGTATGCCGGGCCACCAGGCGGTCGAGCTGCTCGGCGTCGACGTTGTGGCTGGCGAACCAGAACTCCATCTCGATCTGGTATTGCTGCAATTGCGCGAGCGTCAGCTGCGAAGCGCCGGCCGGCATGGGCTCATTGAGCAGGCGCTGCAGCCATTGGCTGAGTGTCGGGATCCAGCCGGCCCAGTCGCGACGGTTGCAACGCTGGCCAACGGTACGCTCGATGAGCTTGGGGTTGCTGGCGACTTCGCCAAAACCTTCACGGCCGGCCCACTCCAGCAGCCCATGGAGGAAGGTGCCCGGGTTGGGGCCGCGTGGGAAGCGATGGATGTCGCCGCCGTCAGCGGGTACTTCACGGATCAGTTGGGTATCGGCCACTTCGTCATCGAGCAGTTGCTGGGCCTGAGAGCTGTCGGCGCCGAGGGTCTGTTCGCCAACGCGCAAAGCACTGTAGGACGCAATCCACCAATGTTCAGCGGCAGCCCGGCGTGGCTTGCGTGCAGGTAACAGCTCGTGCTCGGCCTGGGATGTACGGTAGCGCTCATCACCGGCCTCTGGCAGTGCCGGGCAGGCAATAGGCTCGCAGCCTGCCTGCAAGCTCTGCAACCACACCTTGAGGTGCTCCGAGCCAGGCAGGGCCAGGCCGCCACCGAGCAGGTAGCCAAGCGCCGAGCGGTGCAGCTGCGAGCTCTTCTGGTTGCCGCGCTTGAGGTCAGCGACACCCAGCCAGCAGGCGTGCTGGGCACGGGTCAGGGCCACATAGAGCAGGCGCAGGTCTTCGGCCAGACGCTCTTCGTCGGCCAGTGCGATCTGCGCTGCATCAGGCGTCAGCGTCAGCTGTGCGTTACCCAGGCTGTCGTGCCAGGACAGTGGCAGGCGGCTACCGTCCACCGGCTTGCTGGTACAGATGAACGGCAGGTAGACCAGCGGGTATTCCAGGCCCTTGGACTTGTGGATAGTCACCACCTTGACCAGTTGCTCGTCGCTTTCCAGGCGCAGGATCTGCTCTTCGCCCGCTTGGCCGGAGTTGGCCAGGTGCTCGGCCAGGTGACGGATCAGCGCTTGCTCGCCGTCGAGCTCGCCGGCCGCCTGCTGCAGCAATTCGGCCAGGTGCAGCAGGTTGGTCAGCACCCGCTCGCCATCCGTGCGGCCAATCAACATGCGCGGTAGTTCGAAGTCGTGCAGCAGGTGCCGCAGCATCGGCAGCACACCCTGGCGCTGCCAGATGTCACGGTAGCGGCGGAAGCGCATGACCCAGCCTTCCCATACCCGCTCGTCCTGGTTCAACTGATCAAGTTCAGCCAGCGACAGCTCCAAGGTCAGGCTGGCCAGTGCGGCCTTGAGCAGGCGCTCGGAATCCGGCTCGGCGCAGGCCTTGAGCCACGCCAGCAAGTCATGGGCTTCCTGGGCGGCAAAAACCGAATCCTTGTCGGAAAGGTACACGCTGCGCACATCGCGGGCGGCAAGCTCGCTGCGCACCAGCTGTGCTTCATGGCCATCACGCACCAGGATGGCGATGTCCGAAGGCTGGCATGGGCGCAGCTCGCCCTGCTCATCGCTAAAGCCGGTCACCCCGCGCTGGCCACCATTCAATACAGCGACGATATGGCTCGCGCAGCTGGCGGCCAGCTGCTGCCGGTAGAGTGTGCTGGATACCGGTTCTTCGCTTTCAAGCTGCCAACATTGCAGCGCCGCACACGCCTCACCGTCGATCAGCAGCCGTTCGCTGCGGCCCTTGGCGCGGACCTCGATGAACGGCAGAGGGTTGTCGTCGGCTTCGCGGAACAGGAAGGCGCCCTTGCCCTGCTCACGGGCTTCGGCCTGCAGGAACACCCGGTTGACCGCCGCGACCATCGCCTGGCTGGAGCGGAAGTTGGTGTCCAGGCTGTGCAGGCGGCCGGCGGTAGCGCGCCGGGCCGACAGGTAGGTGTAGATATCGGCACCTCGGAAGGCGTAGATCGCCTGCTTGGGGTCGCCGATCATGAACAGGCCGGTTTCCGGGTGGTTCTCGCTGATGCGGTAGATGCTTTCGAAGATGCCGTACTGGACCGGGTCGGTGTCCTGGAACTCATCGATCAAAGCCACTGGGAATTGCTCACGGATCAGCGCCGCCAGGCGCTCACCCGATTCCGTACCCAGCGCATGTTGCAGACGCAGCAGCATATCGTCGAAGCCCATTTCGGCACGCCGGCGCTTTTCCACCTCGAAGCGTGCCGCAACCCAGGCCGCTGCGTGTTCGAGCAAACGCGCTTCCGGGCTGACCAGGGCCTGCAGCTGTTGCTGCAGGTTCTGCATGGCATGAAAGGCCGGATGGTCGGGCGGATCACCGGCTTTCCAGGCTTCGGCCATCCCGGCTGGGGACAGCCGGGTAAAACCGGTGCCCAGGTCGAGTTCCACCTCTTGTTCATCACTGGCCCAGGTACGCAGTTTCTCGAACCAGGGCTCGAAGTAGCGCGCCTGTAGTTTGCGGCCATCGGCCTGCTTCGCGGCTACGGCGTCGCGGCAGATCTGCTGCAGCTCGTCCGCCCATTGCGCCCAAGGCGCTTTGAGTTGACGCAACTGCTCGACCCGCTGTTGCAGCGCGGT
Source organism: Pseudomonas sp. CC120222-01a (assembly GCF_003097235.1). GTDB lineage: Bacteria > Pseudomonadota > Gammaproteobacteria > Pseudomonadales > Pseudomonadaceae > Aquipseudomonas. Next base: position 75,670 of record NZ_QEQQ01000026.1, read on the forward strand.
ATCGATCAGCGCTTGCGGTTCCGCTTCGTCCTGCTGTGCACGCACGCGGCCGAACAGCGGGCGGATGCGCGGCAGCAGGGCATCGGGGCTGACCCAATGGCTGCGCACCCAGTTCAGCGCTTCGCCATGCATGCCATAGCAGAAGCGCCGCCAGTAATCGCGCATGACCTGGCCGAGCAGGTCGCTGTGGTCGGTTTCCAGGCTCTGGGTAAACAGGCTGCCGCTGTCGAAAGCGTGCTCACGGAGCATGCGCTGGCACCAGCCATGGATGGTCGACACCGCCGCTTCATCCATCCACTGCACAGCGACTTCCAGGCGATTGGCGCAACGTGGCCAGTGTTCTTCGGCATAGTCGTCACGTAGTTGGTGCAGCAGCGGGTCGCCACCTGACAACTCACCGCGGAAGAAGCGCGCAGCCTCAGCCAGGCGGGCGCGGATACGCTCGCGCAGCTCCTTGGTGGCGGCATCGGTGAAGGTCACCACCAGAATCTGCGGCGGCAGCAGTTCGCGGCCAAAGCCTTGCTCACCGCCGTGGCCGAGGATCAGGCGCAGGTACAGCGCGGAAATGGTGAACGTCTTGCCCGTGCCGGCACTGGCTTCGATCAGCTGGCTGCCATGCAGGGGAAAACTCAGTGCCAGGGGGCGGGCCTGGGTCATGCTTCACTCTCCGGATTGCCCTGGGCTTGCCAGGCGGCGCTGAACAGGGGGCGATACAAGGCTTCACACCAACCCTCGAAGGTTTCGTCGGCGCTAAGTGCGGCGAAATCGCGGAACTGCCGGGCCAGGGCAACACTTTCGCTGCGCTCGCCGAAACTGGTACGGCCATCGCCCTCGTAGGCACGGGTAGCGGCAGCCAGGGCCTTGTCCGGATCGTCCTGGGCCAGCCAGGCGAAGGCGGTCTTGGCGGCGACAGGCAGCGGTGCGTTCATTGCGGCCTGTCGCGCTACCAGCAAGTGACCCAGTTGTTCGGCAGCCTGAGCCTGTGGCAACGGGCCGAGCAGCAGGGTGATGTCACTGGCCAGCAGTGCGCTATGCAAGGGATAACCGGCGGCGCAGGCGGCCAGGTGCATCACCCAGCTGGCAATCAGGCGGTGCCACTTGAGGTTGTTGCGCCCGGCGCTGATGGTGTTGGGCACCGTGGTGATGCTCAACAGGCTTTGATCGTCGGCCTGGTAGACCCGGCCCAGCCAGCCTTCAAGACGGTGGTTTGCATGCTCGAAGTGTATCGGCAGCGCGCCGTCGACCACTGTTGGCCAGCGCTGCAGCAGTTGGCGATGACGTTGCAGCAGATCGGGCAGTGGCTGGATCAGTTCGGCTTGCAGCAGTTCCCCGAAACCGGCCAGGGGTAGCATGCCGCAGGCTTGCAGGCGGCGGGCCTGGGCCTGCAGTGCGCGTTCGGCGTTGTCCGGGTCGCTCAGGGCTGCACCCAGCAGGCTTTCGCTGGCGCTGTAGCGCTGCAAGGCATCGAGGACGAATGGCTCTTCGTCTGGCGTGGGCGCTTCCAGGGCTTCAAAGAACACTTTCAGGCGCTGGCTGAAGAAATGCCGGACTGGGTGGCGCAAGAAGTCCTGCAACTGGGTCAGCGTCAGCGCTTCATCGCTGACGTAAGGTGGCAGGCCGAGATCGGGCTGCTCGTCATCAGTGGTTTGCTGGTGTAGCAATTGCCACTCATGGGCATAGCTGAACAGCGCACTGCCCTTCTGGAAGTAGCGCGCGCTGAAAGGCTGTAGCGGGTGCTCCTGGGTCAATGCGTGCAGCAGTTGCTCGCCGTCAGCATCGCCCTTGAGGTGCCAACCGGCAGCCAGGTGATCGCGCAGCTGGCCGATCAGTACCGAGGCTGGTCGCTCACTGTTGTCGCGAATGCTGCGACCCACCCAGCTGATGTAGAGCTGGTCACGTGCCGACAGCAGCGCTTCGAGCAGCAGGTAACGGTCATCCTCGCGGCGCGATCGATCGCCGGGGCGGTAGTCGCTGGCCATCAGGTCGAAGTCCAGCGGCGGCTGGGCACGCGGGTAGTCGCCATCGTTCATGCCCAGCAGGCAGACAACGCGGAAAGGAATGGCCCGCATCGGCATCAAGGTGCAGAAATTCACCGAGCCGGCGAGAAAACGCTGGGACAGCTTGCCTTCGTCGAGGCCCGACAGCCAGGCCTCACGGATCACCGTGAGTGGCAACTGATCTTGCAGGCCCACGGTTTCACAGACTTCCAGCCAGCTATCGCGCAATTCCTGCAGTTGCATCAAAAGGTATTCGTCGTGCTCCTCCTCGGCGAGGAAGAACACCTGTAACAGAGCGTTGAGGCGTTCGCCCCACTCGCTGGCCGTGGCGGGCTGTGACAAGGCCTGGTTGGCCACCTCCAGGGCATCGAGCAGCGCGACCAAGGGGCCGATCAAGGCGGCGTCCAGGCCGCCGATTTCATCGTAGGGTTCAATGCCGTCGCAGCCCTCTCCCACGCCCACGGCGTAACCCAGCAGCATGCGCCGCAGACCGAAGCGCCAACTGTTCTGCTCCAGGCCCTGGGGCAATCCGAGGGAGGCACGTTGATCGGCGTTCAGACCCCAACGAATGCCGGCGCCTTCGATCCAGCGGTGCAGGGTAGGCAGGTCGCTTTCGCGGATGCCGAAACGCGCTCGGACCGCCGGGACGTCGAGCAGATCAAGCACTTCGCTGACGGCGAAGCGGCTATCCGGCAGCTTGAGCAAGTGCTCCAGGGCAATCAGCAGGGGATCTCGGCCACGTTGGCCCTGGTCGGTCAGGGTGAAGGGGATGTAGCGCGGGTCGTTGCGCTGCAACTGCCCGAACACCGCACGGATATGCGGCGCGTAAGTGTCGATTGCCGGGAGCATGACGATGACGTCACGTGGGCGAAGCGTAGGGTCGGCGCTGAAGCGAGCCAGTAGCTGGTCGTGGAGAATTTCCACTTCGCGCTGTGGGCTGTGGGCCACGTGGAAGCGCACCGAGCGGTCCTTGGCCAGGTCGACCTTGGGCCACAGCTCACGGGTCTCGGCGAGCGGGCGCAATTCAAGAATATCGTCCTGCAACTGGTTCAGCAGCGTGGTGGGCTGGCCTTCGCTGAACAGATCGATGCGGCCGTCGCTGAATACGCCCTGGTAGCTGCCTGGGTCGTCGTAGCTGTCCAGCAGGTTGATGTAGTCGCGGCCTTGCTTGCCCCAGGCAGCCAACAGCGGGTGTGCATGCTGATGCAGCGACTCGTCATCCAGCTGCATGGGCATGCCTTGCTTGCGCTGCTGGCGCTTGTACTGGTGGCGTAGCAGGTCCTTGTCGGCAACGATGTCCGCCCAATGGTGACGGCAAGGGTTGTGAACGCAGAGCAATACCTGGCTGAAACGAGACAAACCGGCAAGTGCCTCCAATGCCTGGGCAGGCAAGGACGAAATCCCGAATACGATAACCCGCGAAGGGAGCCCCTGAGGTGCGGTCGCCAGGCGGTTGATGCTTTCGATGAAGCGCTGGTGCACCCCTGCCCGGCTCTGCGCCATGCCCTGCTCACCGACATCCTCGAGCAGCGCTCGCCACAGTTCGGCCTGCCAGCGGTTGCCGGGGGCGAGGGGCTTGCGCTCACCACGGGCGGTATTGAGGATGTGCTCGCCGGCTGCCCAGTCCTTGAGCCAGTCGGCACGGTAGACCTGGTATTGGTCGAACAGGTCGGCCAGGCGCTCGGCCAGCTGATAGCGTTTGCGCAGGTCACTGTCATCGGTCAGGAAGCGACGCAGCGGTTCGAAATGTGGGCGCTCGATCAACGCAGGCAGCAGACGCATCAGGCGCCAGGTCAACGGTGCCTTGTCTAGCAGCGACACCTCAGGGATCTCGTCGCGCCCGAGTACCTTGCGGTACAACTGCCACATGAAGCTACCGGGCAGTTGCACATCGATGGCAGCAGCAATACCGCAACCACCCATGTCATCGTCCTGTGGGTCCTCGGCGAGAGCCAGCTTGAGCCATTGGGCAATGCCATTGCTCTGTACCAGGGCGATTTCGTTTTCCAGCGGCGCCAATGGATAGCGGCGCATCCAACTCACAACCAGGCTGCGCAGGTCATCCAGGCGGTTGCCGTGGACGATCATGAAACCAGGTTGCAGTGAGGTGGTGTTGGGCATGGAGAAGTCCCTGGGAGAAGAATGGGGAACGATATCACGGCTGGCTGCCGATGCTGGCCCAAGTAAAAGCCAGAAAAGACAAAACCCCTACCTGCATGCGCAGATAGGGGTTTTGCGAAATGAATCTTGACGATGACCTACTCTCACATGGGGAAACCCCACACTACCATCGGCGATGCATCGTTTCACTGCTGAGTTCGGGATGGGATCAGGTGGTTCCAATGCTCTATGGTCGTCAAGAAATTCTGTAGCCAGAATGTCTGTTGAACACTCTTGGCGAATCCGGATATGTGATTTGTGAAGTTGCGAACTTTCGGTTCTTTCGTCTTCACCACCGCAATCTGCATGAGCAAATTGCTTGGGTGTTATATGGTCAAGCCTCACGGGCAATTAGTATTGGTTA
>NZ_QEQQ01000027.1 GCF_003097235.1 Pseudomonas sp. CC120222-01a
CTTCATCTCAACCGCTATCGATCTTTCGATCGAAGCCCCTCCAACATCACCTTAACTACCTAACTCATTGAATCTCAAGGAGTTTTTCGTTCCGATGTCGCTGGAAGTGGGGCGCATTATAAGGGGATTCGAAAGCGCGTCAACCTTTAATTTCAAGAAACTTTAATATCGCTGAAAAGCAAAGCGGGGAGGCCTGTCGGCCTCCCCGCTTTTCAACTGCTCTATATAGCATCAAAGAACGCCAGCACTGCGCAACCGCCCCACAGCATCGGCATCCAGCCCCAGCACATCGCCCAACACCGCCTCGGTATGCTCGCCCAACAGCGGCGGAGCCCGCCGATACTCCACAGGCGTTTCCGATAACCGAATCGGGCTGGCCACCTGCGGCACGCTCCCCGCCAGCCCATGGGGCATGGTTACCGCCAACCCCCGGGCCAGCACCTGCGGATCCTGGAACATCTGCGCCAAGTCATTGATCGGCCCACATGGCACCCCGGCAGCCTCCAGCTGGCTCACCCATTCGGCAGTGGTCTTGAATACCGTTGCCTGGCGAATCAGTGGGATCAGCTGGGCTCGGTTCGCCACCCGCTGCTTATTAGTAGCGAAGCGCGGGTCATCCGCCCACTGCGGCTGCCCAGCCACCTCGGCGAACTTACGGAACTGGCCATCGTTACCCACTGTAAGGATGAAATCGCCATCCGCCGTCGGAAAGTCCTGGTAAGGCACGATATTGGGGTGAGCATTACCCAGTCGCCGCGGTGGATTGCCCGTAGTCAGGTAATTCATCGCCTGGTTGGCCAGGCAGGCCACCTGCACATCGAGCAGCGCCATGTCGATGTGCTGACCAACGCCATGCTGATCGCGATAGGCGAGGGCAGCCAGAATCGCCACGGTCGAGTACAACCCGGTGAGAATGTCGGTCAGGGCAACACCGACCTTCACCGGCCCGGCACCTTCCTCTCCATCCGGGCGGCCGGTCAGGCTCATCAGCCCACCCAACCCCTGGATCATGAAGTCATACCCCGCACGCTTGGCGTACGGCCCCGTCTGGCCGAAGCCAGTGATCGAGCAATAGATAAGCTTGGGATTGATCACCTTCAGGCTCGGATAATCCAGCCCGTAAGCCGCCAGCCCGCCGACCTTGAAGTTCTCGATGACGATATCCGACTTGGCCGCCAGCTCGCGCACCAGGCGCTGGCCTTCCGGCTGGGTGAAGTCGATGGTCACCGAGCGCTTGTTACGGTTTGCCGACAGGTAATAGGCTGCCTCGCTGGTGTTCTCACCCTCGGCATCCTTGAGGAAGGGCGGCCCCCAGGATCGAGTGTCATCGCCGCTGCCAGGGCGCTCGACCTTGATCACGTCAGCCCCCAGGTCCGCCAGGATCTGGCCAGACCAAGGCCCCGCCAGCACACGGGAGAGGTCCAGCACCCGCAGATGAGATAGCGCGCCCATGGACTGGCTCCTTATCAGTAGAAGGCCTGGATGCCGGTCTGTGCACGCCCGAGGATCAGCGCATGCACGTCATGGGTACCCTCATAGGTGTTGACCACCTCAAGGTTTACCAGGTGGCGCGCCACGCCGAACTCGTCGGAGATGCCATTGCCGCCAAGCATGTCGCGAGCCATGCGGGCGATGTCCAGGGCCTTGCCGCAAGAGTTGCGCTTCATGATGGAGGTGATTTCTACCGCCGCAGTACCTTCGTCCTTCATGCGGCCCAGGCGCAGGCAGCCTTGCAGGGCCAGGGTGATTTCAGTCTGCATGTCGGCCAGTTTCTTCTGGATCAGCTGGTTGGCAGCCAGTGGGCGACCGAACTGCTGACGATCCAGAGTGTACTGGCGAGCGGTGTGCCAGCAGGCCTCAGCCGCGCCCAGCGCGCCCCACGAAATACCATAACGCGCAGAGTTCAGGCAGGTGAACGGCCCCTTCAAGCCACGCACATCAGGGAAGATGTTCTCTTCCGGAACGAACACGTTGTCCATGACGATTTCACCGGTGATGGATGCCCGCAGGCCAACCTTGCCGTGGATCGCCGGAGCACTGAGACCGTCCCAGCCTTTTTCCAGGACAAAGCCACGGATATCGCCGGCATCATCCTTGGCCCAGACCACGAATACATCGGCGATCGGGCTGTTGGTGATCCACATCTTGCTGCCGCTCAGGCGATAGCCGCCATCGACCTTCCTGGCACGGGTGATCATCGAGCCCGGGTCGGAGCCGTGGTTAGGCTCAGTCAGACCAAAGCAGCCAATCCATTCACCAGAGGCCAGCTTGGGCAGGTATTTCTGCTTCTGCGCTTCAGTACCGAATTCGTTGATCGGCACCATCACCAGCGAAGACTGCACGCTCATCATCGAACGGTAGCCAGAGTCGATGCGCTCCACCTCGCGGGCAATCAGGCCATAGCACACATAGTTCAGGCCACTGCCACCGTATTGCTCGGGGATTGTCGCGCCGAGCAAGCCGACTTCACCCATCTCGCGGAAGATGGCCGGGTCGGTCTGTTCGTGACGGAATGCCTCCAGCACGCGCGGGGCCAGCTTGTCCTGGGCGAACTGATAAGCGCTGTCACGCACCATGCGCTCTTCTTCAGTGAGCTGCTGATCCAGCAGCAGCGGGTCGATCCAGTTGAAGCTTGCTTTACCGGCCATGAGCGAAATCCTCGAAATAGGGGAGCGGTTTTTGTGCCATTGATCCTAGGCCTGATCCGGCACCACGACAAACGAGGATTGCGCACGCATCAGTGATATTTTGTCACTTCGAGATACTCGAAAACGCCATATTCAAGGCCCCATGAGTGAGGTTGACGTACATGCGCCGCAAGATCCCCAGCACCACCGCACTGGTCTGCTTCGAAGCGGCCGCACGCCACGAGAGCTTTACCAAGGCGGCCCAGGAGCTGGCCCTGACCCAGGGCGCCGTCTGTCGCCAGATCGGCGGATTGGAGGAGTTCCTCAATGTCGAGCTGTTCAGGCGCTCACGCCGTGGGGTGAAACTCACCGAAGCCGGGCTTTCCTATAGCCGGCAGGTTGCCGCTCAGCTGGATGCGGTGGAGCGCGACACGCTGTCGGTGATGCGTCAGCAAGGTGCCAACGTGATCGAATTGGCCGTGGTGCCCACTTTCGGCACCCAATGGCTGTTGCCACGACTCAAGGACTTCCAGCAACGTCACCCCGAGGTCACCGTCAACCTGACCAACCGTACCCGCCCATTCCTTTTCGCAGACACCCCGTTCGATGCCGCCATCTACTTTGGCGATGCCGACTGGTCCGGCACCCAGTCCCATCGCCTGATGGGCGAGAACCCCGTGCCGGTGTGCAGCCCGGCCATGCTGGACGGGCAGGGCATGCTAGATGCCCAGCGCATCGCCAGCCTGCCACTGCTGCAGCAGACCACCCGGCCTTATGCCTGGCGCCAGTGGTTCAATGGCCTGGGCCTGAATATCGCGGGTGACATGACAGGCCCGCGCTATGAACTATTCTCCATGCTGGCCCAGGCGGCCATGCACGAGATGGGCATCGCACTGATCCCGCCGTTCCTGATCCAGCGCGAGCTGGAGGAGGGCAGGCTGGTAGTCGCTAACAGGTACGCGCTGTCCAGCGACAAGGCCTACTATCTGATGATCCCCGAGCGCAAGGTGGAGTCGGCCTCGCTCCGGGCCTTCCGTGACTGGCTGGTGGGACAGGCACAGCTCTATACCGCCTCGCACAAAGATGAAAGCGCCTGACCTACCTTTGTAGTCAATTATTTTAAACACCTACAGATATACGTTTTTGTCGCATCTGCGAAAACTGTTCAGGTGAATCGAAAAACCCCATCTAGGCCGCTAAACACGCGGCTTTCAGAGGGTTTTACGACATTCATGAGCCCATCCGCGAAATCATCGCAAAAAATTTCGATTTTTCCCCTAATCTGCCAATAGCCCATGATTGACGGGCTGTAGCCCATCACTTGCGACATACGGTCACAGGGTGACTTGTAGTTTTGACTTCGTTTCGCTCCAGAACCGGTTGATGGCCCCTGGGTTCGTCTGCAAAATGCTTCGCCCGCCCTGGATTCGGCGGGTCCGGCGCTCAACAGCCGCCCCAGCGCGCCATCCGCAGTGTGCTGGCTTTTACAAAGACAAAGGTCACCGCAGGAGAAATAGTCGTGCACATTGGTGTTCCTCTCGAGACGCAGACCGGTGAGACAAGGGTCGCTGCGACCCCGGAAACCATCAAGAAACTGATTGGCCAGGGCCATCAGGTCACCGTCCAACGGGGGGCAGGGCTCAACGCCAGCATTCCGGACAGTGCCTATGAGGCCGTGGGGGCTTCCCTGGGAAGCGCAGCCGACGCCTACGGCGCCCAATTGGTGCTCAAGGTGGTCGCTCCCAACGACCAGGAGCTGGCCCTGATCAACAGTGGCAGCCTCCTCGTAGGCATGCTCAACCCCTTCAACAGCGAGCTGATCGGCAAGATGGCCGAACGCGGTATCACCGCTTTCGCCCTGGAAGCCGCGCCACGCACCTCACGGGCCCAGAGCCTGGATGTGCTGTCGTCGCAGGCCAACATCGCCGGTTACAAGGCCGTATTACTGGCGGCCCACCACTATCCTCGCTTCATGCCCATGCTGATGACCGCCGCCGGTACCGTCAAAGCCGCGCGCGTGCTGATCCTGGGGGCAGGCGTTGCCGGCCTGCAGGCCATCGCCACGGCCAAGCGCCTGGGTGCGGTGATCGAGGCTTCCGACGTACGCCCGGCGGTGAAGGAGCAGATCGAGTCGCTGGGCGCCAAGTTCATCGACGTGCCCTACGAGACCGATGAAGAGCGTGAATGCGCAGAAGGCGTCGGCGGTTATGCCCGACCAATGCCGGCCAGCTGGATGCAACGCCAGGCCCAGGCCGTGCACGAGCGCGCCAAGCAGGCGGATATCGTCATCACCACCGCGTTGATCCCCGGCCGTAAGGCACCGACCCTGCTCAGCGCTGAAACCGTGGCACAAATGAAGCCCGGCTCGGTGGTCATCGATCTGGCAGCAGCCCAGGGCGGCAACTGCCCGCTGACCGTCGCCGACCAGGTGGTGCAAGAAAACGGCGTGATCATCGTTGGCCCGACCAACCTGCCGGCTCAAGTAGGTGCCGATGCCTCGGCGCTGTATGCACGCAACCTGCTGGACTTCATGAAGCTGCTGTTCGACAAGGACGGCGCGCTGGTCATCAACCTCGAAGACGACATCGTCGCGGCCTGCCTGATGTGCCGCGATGGCCAGGTCGTCCGCAAGAACGGCTAAGGAGCACGACAATGGAAGACATGCTGATTTCCCACGGCATCTACAACCTGATCATCTTCGTGCTGGCCATCTATGTGGGCTACCACGTGGTGTGGAACGTCACCCCGGCGCTGCACACGCCGCTGATGGCGGTTACCAACGCCATTTCGGCGATCGTCATCGTCGGCGCCATGCTGGCGGCGGCCCTGACCGTGACCCCGGCCGGCAAGCTGATGGGCACCCTGGCGGTGGCTCTGGCTGCGGTCAACGTGTTCGGTGGCTTCCTGGTCACCCGTCGCATGCTTGAGATGTTCAAGAAGAAAACCAAGAACGAGGCGCAGAAGTAAGCATGAGCATGAATCTGGTAACGCTCCTCTACCTCGTCGCCTCGGTGTGCTTCATCCAGGCGCTCAAGGGCCTGTCGCACCCGACCACTTCACGGCGCGGCAACCTGTTCGGCATGATCGGCATGGGGATCGCCATCCTCACCACGGTTGGCCTCATCTATAAGCTCGGGGCTGAGCTTGCAACTGCCGGTATCGGCTACGTCATCGTCGGCCTGCTGGTCGGCGGTACCGCCGGTTCTATCATGGCCAAGCGCGTCGAGATGACCAAGATGCCCGAGCTGGTCGCCTTCATGCACAGCATGATCGGCCTGGCTGCGGTGTTCATCGCCATCGCCGCCGTGCTGGAGCCGCAGTCGATGGGCATCGTCGCCGCCATCAGCGACCCGATCCCCACCGGCAACCGCCTGGAACTGTTCCTGGGTGCGGCCATCGGGGCCATCACCTTCTCCGGCTCGGTGATCGCCTTCGGCAAACTGTCGGGCAAGTACAAGTTCCGCCTGTTCCAGGGCGCACCGGTACAGTTCGCCGGCCAGCACAAGCTGAACCTGATCCTCGGCCTGACCACCATCGCCCTGGGCCTGCTGTTCACCTTCACCGGCCACTACAGTGCCTTCACCCTGATGCTGGTCCTGGCCTTCATCATGGGTGTGCTGATCATTATTCCGATCGGGGGCGCCGACATGCCGGTGGTGGTGTCGATGCTCAACAGCTATTCGGGTTGGGCCGCGGCCGGTATCGGCTTCTCGCTGAACAACTCGATGCTGATCATCGCGGGCTCCCTGGTCGGTTCGTCCGGCGCCATCCTCTCGTACATCATGTGCAAGGCGATGAACCGTTCGTTCTTCAACGTCATCCTCGGCGGCTTCGGCGGCGATACCGATGCCGGCGCGGCGCAAGGCTCGAAAGAGCAGCGCCCGGTGAAATCCGGTTCTGCCGACGATGCGACCTTCCTGCTGAGCAACGCTGACAGCGTGATCATCGTCCCGGGTTACGGCCTGGCGGTGGCCCGTGCCCAGCACGCACTGAAGGAACTGACCGAGAAGCTGAGCCACAACGGGGTGACCGTGAAGTACGCCATCCACCCGGTGGCGGGGCGCATGCCTGGGCACATGAACGTACTGCTGGCCGAAGCCGAAGTGCCGTATGACCAGGTGTTCGAGATGGAAGACATCAACGCCGAGTTCGGCCAGGCCGACGTGGTGCTGGTGCTGGGTGCCAACGACGTGGTCAACCCGGCGGCGAAGAACGATCCGAAGTCGCCCATCGCCGGCATGCCGATCCTCGAGGCCTTCAAGGCCAAGACCATCATCGTCAACAAGCGCTCGATGGCCAGCGGCTATGCCGGCCTGGACAACGAACTGTTCTACCTGGACAAGACCATGATGGTGTTCGGTGACGCGAAGAAGGTCATCGAAGACATGGTGAAGGCAGTGGAGTGACAGAAGCCGCTGCAAACCAGGTGATATAAAGGAAGCCCCGGTCAGAATCTGCCGGGGCTTTACTTTTATTGATCCGGATCAACGGCTCTATTTCAAGGCTTCTCATACGACCATGGTCGTGGGACGGCAATGGGCGAAATCTCTAGACTGCGCTGCAGTAGTTTCAGTAGCCCGAGATAACAATCCATGTACCGTGATCGTATCCGCTTGTCCTCCCTGCACAGCAAGGTAATGAGTGCGGCTGATGCCGCTGGCCTGATCGAGGACGGCATGACCGTCGGCATGAGCGGTTTCACCCGCGCCGGCGAAGCCAAGGCTGTGCCGCATGCCCTGGCCGAACGCGCCAAGCAGTCGCCACTGAAAATCAGCCTGATGACCGGCGCCAGCCTGGGCAACGACCTCGACAAGCAGCTGACCGAAGCCGGCGTGCTGGCCCGTCGCATGCCGTTCCAGGTCGACAGCACCCTGCGCAAGGCCATCAACGACGGCCAGGTGATGTTCATCGACCAGCACCTGTCGGAAACCGTCGAGCAACTGCGCAACCAGCAGCTCAAGCTGCCGGATATCGCGGTCATCGAAGCCGTGGCCATCACCGAGCAGGGCCACATCGTGCCAACCACCTCGGTGGGCAACTCGGCCAGCTTCGCGATCTTCGCCAAACAAGTGATCGTCGAGATCAACCTGTCGCACAACGCCAACCTCGAAGGCCTGCACGACATCTATATCCCGACCTATCGCCCAACCCGCACACCGATCCCGCTGGTCAAGGTCGACGACCGCATCGGCAGCACTGCAATCCCGATCGACCCGGCCAAGATCGTCGGTATCGTCATCAGCGACCAACCGGATTCGCCATCCACCGTGCTGCCACCGGATGACGAAACCCAGGGCATCGCCGACCACCTGATCAACTTCCTGAAGCAGGAAGTGGAAGCTGGCCGCATGACCAACAAGCTCGGCCCGCTGCAGGCAGGCATCGGCAGCATCGCCAACGCGGTGATGTGTGGCCTGATCGAGTCGCCGTTCGAAGACCTGACCATGTACTCCGAAGTGCTGCAGGACTCGACCTTCGACCTGATCGACGCTGGCAAGCTGAGCTTTGCCTCGGGCAGCTCGATCACCCTGTCGACCCGTCGCAATGCCGACGTGTTCGGCAACCTGGAGCGCTACAAGGACAAGCTGGTCCTGCGCCCACAGGAAATCTCCAACCACCCCGAAGTGGTCCGCCGCCTGGGCATCATCGGCATCAACACGGCGCTGGAGTTCGACATCTACGGTAACGTCAACTCGACCCACGTCTGTGGCACCAAGATGATGAACGGCATCGGCGGTTCGGGTGACTTCGCCCGCAACGCCCACCTGGCGGTGTTCGTCACCAAGTCGATCGCCAAGGGCGGTGCGATTTCCAGCGTGGTGCCAATGGTCAGCCACGTTGACCATACCGAACACGACGTCGACATCCTGGTCACCGAGCAAGGCCTGGCCGACCTGCGTGGCCTGGCACCGCGTGAGCGGGCGCGGACGATCATCGACAACTGTGTGCACCCGGACTACCGCGCAGCGCTGAACGATTACTTCGATCGCGCCTGCCAGCGTGGTGGCCACACCCCCCACATCCTGCGTGAAGCACTGAGCTGGCACGAAAACCTGGAAGAAACCGGGCGCATGCTCGCCAGCTGATCCAGCTGCCTCAACTGTTTTGGCCCTGTCGTCGCCACGCCGACGACAGGACCACAACAGTCAAACCACCCCGCCTGAACACTTCGCTCAATTTCCTGATTAAAACTGTACTACTGTACTGCTATTTTCAGGCCTTCCTACCTTTAAAACCTCCAATGCCAAGCCAAAATGCACCACCTCAGTGCAGACCGGTACAGTTGCGCCTATTTCGAGTGCAACAGTAGGGTTAAACAGTTAACTGGCCCATCGCATTACTGTTGAACTGTATCTACTGTTATGGACAGCAGAGGAGGATCATTGGCATCAGTTAAACCACTACCTAATCCCGCCATAAGCGGAAGGATGAAACATCATGGAACGTACCCTCAGTTCCGGTCTCGTTTTTGAAAGCAATGCCCAGCAGTCCCAGGCCTCCCTGCCACTGCGCGCTATCTCCACTCTGCTGCTGTGGCAGCGTCGCATGGCCAGCCGCCGTCAACTGGCTCGCCTGGATGCCCGCCTGCTGGCCGACGCCGGTATCAGCGAGTCGCAGCGTTACGAAGAGCTGAGCAAGCCGTTCTGGCGCTAAGCTCCGGTTCGCCGGCTTCGGCCGGCACCGCGAATTCCCCAACCCGTTGCAGGCGACTGCAGCGGGTTTTTTATTGCCCGCAAGGTGCGCCCCAGAGCGGTCCCGCGCAACACCTGTACAGCTATGAAGTATTCGAAATTGACCATAACAGTTGCCAGCTTCCGCTCTCATTAACATCCAGAAACAGCACCGCGTGATACGCTTCGCTCAGCAGTCTGGTAGAACCCGTTGTCCAAACACGTAGCGCGACGAGCTGTGCCAGCGTCCGATAAAGCAGAACCCTATCCAGGAGTCCAAGAACATGTCCCGTAAATACCTGATTGGTGCCGCCCTGCTGCTCGGCCTGGCCGGCACCGCCCAAGCCAGCAGCTTCGTCGTCACCACCGATGCGGTGGTCCGCGCCTTTGCCGCCTCCACCGACGCCACCTCCGACCTGACCTCATCGTTCCGCGATGACAAGATCGTGCAGGCCGCCCGTGATGACGCCGCCAGCTTCGTCGGTACCCAAGGCGCCATTCGTGGTGCGCGGCTGGAAAGTGCCTTCATGCACATCCGTTCGACCATGCCGCAGCTGCAAGCCAGTGATGCTCAGTTGGCTCAAGCCATCCTCGCGATCTGATCAAGGCTATGCAAAGCAGGTGCGTTGGCTAGCGGCCTCGCACCTGGGGTAGCCTTCGCCGTTCACTTCCCCTGCCGTCAAGAAAGCTCATGCGTTATCTGTTGCCGTTGCTGTTCAGCGCCACTGCCATGGCCAGCGCCCATGCCATGGACACCACCACACAAGGCCTGGTTATCACGGGCTACGTTACCAGCCAGGTCACCGCCGCCCCCTTCGACCGCAAACTGGTCAGGCAGGCCCGTGACGACGCTGCGGCATTCGTTGCCAGTGATGGCCTGATCCGCGGTGCACGCCTGGAAGCAGCACTCGACTCGCTGCGCCACAACTGCGCTCGGCACTCCGTCGGCGACCTTGAACTGGCGGAAGCAATTCTCGTCCAATAACTACACCTGACTCCCTGTATTTTTCGGAGATGCTCCATGCGTAAACCGCTGATTGCCGCTTCCCTCGGCATGCTGCTGCTGGCCGACCTGGCCCATGCACAGACCCTGGTGGCCACCAGCAACATCATCGTGCGTGCCTTTGGCCGTTCGATCGATTTCACTTCTGACACCACCACGTCGATCCGCGACGCCAAAGTCGTGCGCGAAGCCCATGACGACGCTGCCAGCTTTGTCGCCAGCAACGGCGATATCCGTGGCGCGCAGCTCGAAGCGGCATTCAGCACCCTGCGCGAGCGCGTACCTGAAGCGCGCGACGCCAGCGACCAAGTACTGGCCGAAGCCATCCTCGCGCTGTGAACCGCGTGCGTGCCTGGCTGTTCGGCTGCGCCCTGACGCTGCTGGGCACGCCCGCCCTGGCCGACCTGCAGCTAGAGCTGCAGGCGTCAGGCCTCGACCCGCAACAGATTCAAGCCAGCCAGGCCCTGCTCGACGAGGCCATGGCCAAGCTGCCGCCACTGTTCAAGCAACGGCTGGACCGGCGCGTCACGGTCAGCTGGAGCGACAACATGCCGGCCGATGCCTATGGCCAGGCTTCGCTGGTATCGACCCTCGAACTCAACCGCCGCCTGCTGCCCAGCCTGACTGACGGCAGTGCCGCCACCGAGCGTACCAACCGCCCCCATGGCACGGTGCGTGAAGAACTGCTGGCCACCGTCCTGCATGAGCTTACCCATATTTACGATCGTGCTCGCCTGTGGCCCAGCGCCGAACGCTCGCTGATCGCCCGCTGCGCGCGCCAGCAAGGCACGCTGGGCAAGATCGGCCAGCTGGAAGAATGTCGCGGTCAAGCCGAGCGCCGCTTTACCCTCAGCGACGACCCGCGCCTGCTCGATCTGGCAGGCTGGCCGCAATACGTCGGCCGCCGTGGCGAACGTGAGCAGCACAACGCCCAGTTCATGCGCAGCCCCGACAGTTACGAGCTGAGCAGCCCCAAGGAATACATCGCGGTCAACATGGAGTATTTCCTCCTCGACCCGAGCTACGGCTGCCGGCGACCGGCGCTCAACCAGTACCTGCGTGACCACTTCAGCTGGGCGCCACAGCAGAACACCTGCGCCAAAGGCTTGCCGTTCATCAATGCCGGCAGTGACTTCGCCCGCCAGCCGCTGGGCGAGATCGATCCCGAGCGGGTCTACGAGGTCGACTTCCTGCTGGCTGAAGCCAACCAGAACCTGGTCAGCCGCTGGGGCCACAGCATGCTGCGCCTGGTGATCTGCAAGCCCGGTCGCCCACGTGGCCCGGATTGCCGCCTGGACCTCGACCAGAGCCTGGTGCTGTCTTACCGTGCATTCGTCAACGACGTCCAGCTGTCCAGCTGGGACGGCCTGGTCGGCACCTACCCCTCCCGGCTGTTCGTGCTACCGCTGGGCCAGGTAATCGATGAGTACACCAAGACCGAACTGCGCAGCCTGGCCTCGGTACCGCTCAAGCTCAACCGCGACGAAATCGAGAACCTGGTGCGCCAAGCCGCCGAGATGCACTGGAGCTACGACGGCAACTACTGGTTCCTGTCCAACAACTGCGCCGTGGAATCGTTGAAGCTGCTGCGCAGCGGCACTGCCAACCCACGCCTCAATGACCTCGACAGCATCATGCCCAATGGCTTGCTGGCCGTGCTCAAGGGCAGGGGGCTGGCCGATACCAGCGTGCTCGATGACCCACGCGAAGCCCTGCGCCTGGGTTATCGCTTCGACTCCTACCGCGACCGCTACCAGGCCATGTTCGATGTGCTGAGGAAGCAACTGCCGATCAAGCAGACTGAGGTCGAGGACTGGCTGGCCCAGGATGCAGAGCAGAGGCGCCCCTGGTTCGATAAAGCCGACCTGCGCACCAGCGCGGCCTTGCTGCTGCTCGAGCAGGCCAGCCTGCGCCGGCAGTTGTTGCTGGCTCAGGACGAAGTGAAACAGCGATACCTGAACGCAGCCGCGCTGAAGGACGGCAGTATCAACAAGGCTGACGAGACCCTCAGGCAGATGCTCGCCAACAGCGGCTTCCTCAGTCGCCCGGCCGAGTTGCTGGATGCCAAGGGCTATGGGCTGCCGCAGCCGGAAGAACGCAAGCAGCTGGAGCAGGTCAGCGCCGAGCGACAGGCCAAGCTGCTGCGTCTGAGTACCGACCTGGACAAAGAGGTGAGGGCGCTGCTGGAGCCGTCTCGGGCGAAGGAAATTGCTGCGGTCGAGGCCAATGTGAAGCAGATTGGCGTGCACTTGCGGGCGCTGCACAAGGCGGCTGGCGGCCTGCAATTGCCCTAGCGCCGGCCAACAGATCGTCTGTAGGAGCGGCCTTGTGTCGCGAAAGGGCTGCAGAGCAGCCCCGCGATTTCAGCTTTGCTGCAGATATTGCTGGGGCCGCTTTGCGGCCCTTTCGCGACACAAGGCCGCTCCTACAGTTCTTCCTCTGCCTCTCCAGGCAACTCCTCATCCAGATGCATCCAAGGCAATCGGCTTGTGGTCCAGATATGCCGCCTGGCCGGCACCCGCTCCGGGTGGTCCAGCGTCGCCACTGTCACATCGATGGTTCCCGGGCTATGTTCGGTCACCAGTGCCACATGCGCCCCACATTCCCCGCAGAAATACCGCTTGCAACTGGCCGGTGCCACATAGCACTGAGGCCTTCCTGCCATCCAGCGGAAACCCGAGCGGGGCAGGGTGACCCAGGTCACCACCAGCCCGCCGCTGACCCGCCGGCAGATCGAACAATGGCAATGGGCGACATCCGTCAGGTCACCCTGCAGCCGATAGCGCAAGGCGCCGCAATGGCAGCCACCCTCGGTTACATCCTGCATCACCTACCTCCCGTCGCCGTTTTCCCGGCGAAAGCTGGCTGAAAGCTTGTCCCCCTAGGATAGCCGCCACTACCGGCACAAGACCGGTCAGCCAGGGCACCCGGAAATCTCCGCGCCCGGCCCATCAACAACAACAATGGTGATTCTGATGTATTCCTGCGCCCGCCTTCCTGTAATGCCCCGACCCATGCTCCCCGTGCAGCGCCACACGCGCTGATCCGCCCGAATAGTCATTCCTTTCGCTGCGCCACGCCTGGAGTATTGCCATGCTGACCTTCCTCGGCTTTGCCATGGTCATCACCTTCATGTACCTGATCATGACCAAGCGCCTGTCGGCCTTGATCGCGCTGATCCTGGTACCGATCCTGTTCGCCCTGTTCGGCGGTTTTTCCGCCAAGATCGGCCCGATGATGCTCGAAGGCATCAGCAAGCTCGCGCCTACCGGCGTGATGCTGATGTTCGCCATCCTCTATTTCGCCCTGATGATCGACTCCGGTCTGTTCGACCCGGCCGTGCGCAAGATCCTCAAGCTGGTCAAGGGTGACCCACTGAAAGTCTCGGTCGGCACCGCGGTGCTGGCCCTGGTGGTCTCGCTCGACGGTGACGGCGCCACCACCTACATGATCTGCTGTGCCGCCATGCTGCCGCTGTACAGCCGCCTGGGCATGAGCCCACGAATCATGGCCGGCCTGATCATCCTCGCCGGCGGGGTGATGAACATGACCCCGTGGGGTGGCCCGACCGCCCGCGCCGCCAGCGCCCTGCACGTAGACCCGTCGGACATCTTCGTGCCGATGATTCCGGCCATGGCCTTCGGCGTGCTGGCGATCCTCGCCATCGCCTACCTGTACGGCAAGCGCGAACGTGCCCGCCTGGGTGAACTGCACCTGCCCACCGATGACATCGACCACAGCGAAATCAGCGTGTCGCAGTTCCCGGATGCCCGCCGCCCCAAGCTGATCTACTTCAACGGTGCCCTGACCGCCGGCCTGATGGTCGCGCTGATCGCCGGCGTACTGCCGCTGCCGGTACTGTTCATGATCGCTTTCAGCATCGCCATGATCGTCAACTACCCCTGCCTGCAACAGCAGAAAGACCGCATCGCCGCCCACGCAGGCAGCGTGCTGGCCGTGACCGGGCTGATCTTCGCCGCCGGCATCTTCACCGGCATCCTGTCCGGTACCGGCATGGTCGAGGCCATGTCCAAGAGCCTGCTGGCGGTCATCCCTGAAGCATTGGGCCCGTACCTGGCGGTGATCACCGCGATCGTGAGCATGCCGTTCACCTTCTTCATGTCCAACGATGCCTTCTACTACGGCGTGCTGCCGGTGCTGTCGGAAGCGGCCAGCCATTACGGCATCAGCCCGGTGGAAATGGCCCGTGCCTCGATCGTCGGGCAGCCGGTTCACCTGCTTAGCCCGCTGGTACCTTCTACCTACCTGCTGGTGGCCCTGGCCGGTATCGAGTTCGGCGATCACCAGCGCTTCACGCTCAAGTGGGCAGTGCTGGTATGCCTATGCATAATGTTCGCCGCGCTGCTGATGGGCATTTTCCCGCTGTTCAGTAGTCTTTAATTAACACGCATCACCCAACGCGATGCGCCCCTGAGGGGGTGCATCGCCATTATCGTTTGAAGGAATACACATGGAATGGCTGACCAGCCCGGAAATCTGGGTTGCCTTTTTTACCCTCACAGCGCTTGAGATCGTCCTCGGGATCGACAACATCATCATGATCTCGATCCTGGTCAGCCGCATGCCCAAGCACATGCAGCCACGTACCCGGATTTTCGGTCTGGCCCTGGCCATGGTCACCCGCATCATGCTGCTGCTGTCGATCACCTGGGTCATGCGCCTGACCGCCGACCTGTTCGTGGTATTCGGCCAGGGTATCTCCGGTCGTGACCTGATCCTGTTCTGCGGCGGCCTGTTCCTGCTGTGGAAAAGCTCGCAAGAGATCTACCACGGCCTGGAAGGCGAGGAAGAGAGCGCTGACGAGCCCAAGGGTGCCGGAGGCAAGTTCCTCTACACCATCATCCAGATCGCCATCATCGACATCGTGTTCTCGCTGGACTCGGTGATCACTGCCGTCGGCATGGTCTCGCACGTGCCGGTGATGATTGCCGCCATCGTCGTCGCAGTGCTGGTGATGATGGCCTGCGCCGGTGCCATCAGCGACTTCATCGATAAACACCCATCGCTGAAGATGCTTGCGCTTTCCTTCCTGATCGTCGTCGGTACCGTGCTGATCGCCGAATCTTTCGACGTGCACGTGCCGAAGGGCTACGTCTACTTCGCCATGGCCTTCTCGCTGGCCGTGGAGGCGATCAACATCCGCATGCGCACCGCCATGGCGCGCAAGCAGGGCAAGGAGCACGACCCGGTGAAACTGCGCAAGGACATTCCAGGTCAGTAAGATCAGGACGCGCAGAAAAAGGGCCCTTCGGGGCCCTTTTTCATGTACCGGTTTTCATGACACAAATATTTCAAATGCTTGCAGAGCGTGCCAAGCTGGCGCGAGGTCCGCAAAACAACTAAAGCTTGAGTAAGCACTGGATCAAAACACCCACCCCCGGGCCAGGCTTACGGCTTCACCCATTTTGGCTCCGCCACTGGAGCCCGATAACAAAGGGGGGCTCGACCATGTTGACCCTGCTCAACCTGCTTTCTGCCGTTGCCTTGCTGGTGTGGGGCACGCATATCGTCCGTACCGGCATCCTCAGGGTGTTCGGCTCCAACTTGCGCCGCGTGCTCAGCCAGAACATGAACCGCCGGCCACTGGCGTTCATCGCTGGCATCGTAGTGACTGCCGTGGTGCAAAGCAGCAACGCCACCGCCATGCTGGTTACCTCCTTCGTCGGCCAGGGCCTGATGGCCATGACCCCGGCGCTGGCGATCATGCTCGGTGCCGACGTGGGTACTGCGCTGATGGCCAGGGTACTGACCTTCGACCTGTCGTGGCTGTCGCCACTGCTGGTGTTCCTCGGGGTCATCTTCTTCCTCTCGCGCAAACAGACCCGTGCCGGCCAGTTGGGCCGCGTGGGGATCGGCCTGGGCCTGATCATCCTGGCCCTGCAGCTGATCGTGCAGGCGGCAGCGCCGATCACCCACGCACAAGGCGTGAAGGTGCTGTTCGCGTCCTTGACCGGCGACATCATGCTCGATGCCCTGGTCGGTGCGCTGTTCGCCATGGTTTCGTATTCCAGCCTGGCTGCCGTGCTGCTCACCGCCACCCTGGCCGGCGCCGAAGTGATCAGCCTGCCGGTGGCCATCGGCCTGGTGGTTGGCGCCAACATCGGCAGCGGCCTGCTGGCCTTCATCAGCACCAGCATGCAGAACGCCGCAGGGCGCCGCGTGGCCCTGGGCAGCCTGCTGTACAAGCTGATCGGCCTGGTGCTGATCATCCCGGTACTGCACCCACTGGTGGAGTGGATGGACAGCCTGAGCTTCAGCCCGCAGGAGCTGGTGATCGGCTTCCACTTGCTCTACAACACCCTGCGCTGCCTGATCATGCTGCCGACAGTCAAACCCATGGGCCGCCTGTGCAATGCGCTGCTGCCCGAACGCGAGACCGGCAATGGCCAGATACGCCCGCGCCATCTCGATGCCTCGGCACTGGCCACGCCCAGCCTGGCCCTGGCCAATGCCGCCCGCGAAACCCTGCGCCTGGGCGATATCGTCGACAGCCTGCTGGAGGCCATGCTCGGCGCCCTGCGTGGTACCCACACCGCCATGCCCCAGCAAGTACGGGCCTTGAGCGAGGATGCCGAAGCACTGTACAGCGCGATCAAGCTGTATCTGGCGCAGATTCCACGGGAAGACCTCAGCGACCAGGACAACCGCCGCTGGGCCGAAATCATCGAACTGGCGATCAACCTGAAGCTGGCCTGCGACCTGATCGAACGCATGCTGCGCAAGGTGCAGCAGCAGAAAACCAGCCAGCGCCGGGAGTTTTCCCAGGTCGGACTGGAAGAGCTCACCGGGCTGCAGGAGCAGTTGCTGGCCAACCTGCGCCTGGGGCTGTCGGTATTCCTCAGCTCCGACCCGGAAAGCGCGCGCCTGCTGCTGCGCGAAAAGCGTCGCTTCCGCGCCCAGGAACGGCGCCTGGCGCATGCCCATGTCAGCCGTTTGCAGCGTAAGGTGGTGCAAAGTATCGAGACGAGTTCGCTACACTTGGAGCTGATCGCCGACATGAAGCGATTGAACTCTTTGTTCTGCAGCAGTGCCTATGTGGTACTGGGTGGCTCGGACACTGGCGGGCTGCTGCTCGACAGCGTCCCGGAAGATGCCCACCTGTCCTGATCTCGCACACCTGGAGACCGTCGCTCGCCCATGCGTTGCCTGATGTTCGTTTGCCTGCTGATCTGCAGCCTGCCCTCATTTGCCCTCGATCGCTCGCGGGTCGAAGGTTACCTGTTGCCCAATGGCCTGCAGGTGATCCTGAAATCCGGTTACGAGCGCGACCATGTGGCGATCCGCCTGGTGGTGGGGGTTGGCCTGGATGACTTCGATTGCGAGCAGAAGGAGCTGCCGCACCTGCTCGAACACCTGCTGTTCACTGGCATCGACGAGACCGGTGAAGGCGGCCTGGAAGAGCGCCTGCAAAGCCTGGGTGGCGAATGGAACGCCTACACCAGTAGTGCCGACACCACCTTCGTCATCGAGGCGCCGGCACGCAACCAGCGCAAGGTGCTCGACCTGTTGCTGGCAATCATCCGCGACACGCGCATCGACGCCAAAGCCCTGGCCACGGCCAAGCGCATCATCGAACGCGAGGATGGCGGCCACTATGGCCACCTTCAGCGCTGGCTCGACCGCCAGGACATCGGCCATCCGGCCAGCGACCAGCTGGCCACCGAGCTGGGCCTGAAATGCCCTGAGCGTTCCAACGTCGCGGACATGACCCTGGAGCAGGTGAAAACCCTGCGGGATCACTGGTACGCCGCCAACAACATGACCCTGATCGTCGTCGGCGGCCTCGATCGCCTGCTGCCTGCCTATCTGGAGCGCACCTACGGCGAACTGCCGGCCACCGAGCCGGAAGAGCGGCGTACCCTCGAAAGCATCAGCCAACCGGCCGAGCAGCGGCGCGACCTGACCCATGGCCTGCTGGGTGACAGTGTCAAGTTGCACTGGCTGTTCATCGAACCGGTCCTGGACAGTGACCATCAGCAGACCCTAGACCTGCTGTCGCGCTACCTCGACTGGGCCGTATACGACCAGCTGCGCCTGCGCAAAGGCCTGTCGTACGGGCCATCAGTACAACGCGAGAGCTTTGGTGACAGCGGCATGCTCAGCCTCAACGCCGACCTTGAGCGCGATGACATCGACCAGGCCGTAAAGGTGATGCAGCAACTGTTCGATCATTTGCGCAAGGACGGCCTCGACCCGGATACCTTCGCCCGCATCAAGGATGCCGCCGTGGCCAAGGAAAGCTGGAGCACCCAGGGCAACAGTGCGCTGGCCGATTATTACTGGGGGGCGCTGAACGACTACACCCACGGCCGCTTTGCCGACCCGGCGCGCAAGTTGCGCCAGGTGACGCTGGAAGAGGCCAACGCGGCACTGAAGGAATTGCTCAAGGATCAGGGTTACCTGCGCATCGAAAAGCCGTTCCTGGGGTATGACGAGCTCTATGGCCTGGTTGCCTTGTTGCTGGGGCTGATACTGGCGCTGGGGCTGCTGCGCTGGCGACGGCACAAACCGGAACGACCGAGTGGTGCTACACGGCAGTAGTGAATCGGCGGTATCCTTTTGCCAGTACCGGCCCTTTCGCGGGCAAGCCCGCTCCCACAGGAACCGCACAGGATTCAAAACCAGTGCAGTACCTGTGGGAGCGGGCTTGCCCGCGAAAGGGCCGGCACAGCCACTTCATCTTCTCGTTGCAGACCCATGCCCCCAATACCCCACTTCGTCCAGCGCGTCATCGAACTGCTCAAACGCTACCCCGGCGTGATCGCGCTCGGTGGTTTCCTCTCCGGCATCGGCAGTTTCATCCTGGTCGACCGCCAGGCCAGCCTGGCCAGCTGGATCGCCATCATCATGCTGGTCAGCTGGGTCTGGCTGATGTTGGAAAACACCCTGACCGGCCTGTTCGCGCGCACCTTCAAGCGCGAGATCCCGCAGCCGCTGCTGCGCTACGCGACGCAGATGATCCACCAGGAAAGCCTGTTCTTCGTCTTGCCGTTCTTCTTCATCACCACCACCTGGAACAGCGGCCAGCTGGTGTTCACCGGCCTGCTTGGCGCCGCCGGGCTCATCTCGATCATCGACCCGCTGTACTACAAATGGCTGGCGCCACGGCGCTGGCTGTTCCTTGCGATGCACACCCTGACGCTGTTCGCCGCGCTGCTCACTGCGCTGCCGATCATCCTGCACCTGACCACCGCACAGAGTTTCAAGCTGGCGTTGATTGCCGCCATGGTGCTGTCGTTCCCGAGCCTGCTCAGCAGCTTCCCGGTTACCACCTGGCGCCGCGGCGTGGCACTGGTGCTGGTGACCCTGGCGGTGGGCGGTAGTGGCTGGCTGCTGCGTTCGTGGGTGCCGCCGGCAACGCTGTGGATGACAGACGTGGCGGTGAGCACCGAAGTACTCAATCGCCAGCCCGGCGAATCGCTGGAAGAGATTGCCGCCAGCCGCATTCGCAGCAATGGCCTGTACGCCTACACCGCGATCAACGCACCGCGGGGCCTGGACGAGCGCATCTACCATGTGTGGCAGAAAGACGGCCAGGAGGTCGATCGGATTGCCCTGGACATCCACGGCGGGCGCAAGGAAGGCTACCGTGCCTGGACCCACAAGCAGAACTTCCCGCCCAACCCGGTGGGCAAGTGGCAAGTCCGGGTGCTGACCGAAGATGGCCAGGTGATCGGTGTGCTGCGCTTCAAGGTGGTGGACGACACGCCCGCGCCGTGACAGTGGCGAAGGACAGCACATATTCAACAAACCGCTCCATGCCCGCTGCGCTATGATCAGCCTCTAGCCCAGCCGGATGCATGGAGCCTATGACCACCCCCAGCGCCACCCTGGACACCAACTGCCAGCCGGCCTGCCTGCGGATTGCCGGTGACTGGACCCTGGCCCACTACGCCAGCCTCAGGCGCGACAGCGAACGCCTGCGCACGCAGTACG
Organism: Pseudomonas sp. CC120222-01a; assembly: GCF_003097235.1. Taxonomy (GTDB): domain Bacteria; phylum Pseudomonadota; class Gammaproteobacteria; order Pseudomonadales; family Pseudomonadaceae; genus Aquipseudomonas. Next base: position 20,259 of record NZ_QEQQ01000027.1, read on the forward strand.
GCGCCGATACTGCCGTCGACCTCAGCCAGCTGGGCCGCCTGGACACCGCCGGTGCCTCGCTGCTGGCCGAGCTGCTCGGCTCCGAGCGACTCTCGCACTGCACCAACGGCCTGCCTGAAGCCAGCCGCGCCCTGCTCAAGAATGTCTACTGCTCGGTGCAGGACTACTGCATCCCGATCAAGGAGCCCGAGCGCAACGTGTTGCTGGTGCTGCTGGAGCGCATCGGTTGCGCGGTCGGCACGCTGTGGCAGGACACCATGCAGTTGCTCGGTTTCCTCGGCCTGATCATCGAGACCCTGCTGCGCCGCCTGCTGCAGCCACACCGCTGGCGCGTCACCCCGGTGATTGCGCACATCGAGCAGACCGGGCTGGACGCCGCCCCCATCATCGCCTTGCTGACCTTCCTGGTGGGCGCCGTGGTGGCCTTCCTCGGTGCCACGGTGCTGGCCAATTTTGGTGCAACGGTGTTCACCGTCGACCTGGTAGCCTTCTCGTTCCTGCGCGAATTCGCCGTGCTGCTGACCGCCATCCTCATGGCCGGGCGCACCGCCAGTGCCTTCACCGCACAGATCGGCTCGATGAAGGCCAATGAAGAAATCGATGCCATCCGCACCCTGGGCCTCAACCCGATCGAGCTGCTGGTGGTGCCGCGAGTACTGGCGCTGCTGATCTCGCTGCCGTTGCTGACCTTCGTCGCGATGATCTGCGGCATCGTCGGGGGTGCGGTGGTCTGCGCCCTGTCACTGGGCATCTCGCCGGCCATGTTCCTGTCGCTGCTGCAAAGCGACATCGGCGTGCAGCACTTCCTGGTCGGCCTGGCCAAGGCGCCCATCTTCGCCTTCCTGATCGCTGCCATCGGCTGCCTCGAAGGCTTCAAGGTCAGCGGCAGCGCCGAATCGGTCGGTGCCCACACCACCTCCAGCGTGGTGCAATCGATTTTCGTGGTCATCGTGCTGGATGCGGTGGCAGCGCTGTTCTGCATGGAGATGGGCTGGTGAGTGGCCGGGAAGCAGTGATCGAGGCGCGGGGCATCTGCAATCGCTTCGGCAGCCAGGTGGTGCACCAGGACCTCGACCTGGACTTGTATCGCGGCGAAATCCTCGCGGTGGTCGGCGGTTCGGGGAGCGGCAAGTCGGTGCTGCTGCGCAGCATCATCGGCCTGCGACGCCCCAACGAAGGGCAGGTCAAGGTATTCGGCGAAGACCTGGCCGGGATGCGTGAGGAACAACGTTCGCTGGTCGAGCGCCGCTTTGGCGTACTGTTCCAGAAGGGCGCGCTGTTCTCGTCGCTGACCGTTACCGAAAACGTCGCCCTGCCGCTGATCGAGCATGCCGGCCTGTCGCGCGCCGACGCCGAGCACCTGGCCGGGGTCAAGCTGGCCTTGGCCGGCCTGCCCATCGCCGCCGCCGACAAGTACCCAGCCTCGCTCTCCGGCGGCATGATCAAGCGCGCAGCCCTGGCCCGTGCCCTGGCGCTGGACCCGGACATCCTGTTCCTCGACGAACCCACTGCCGGCCTCGACCCGATCGGCGCCGCCGCCTTCGACCAGCTGATCCTGACCCTGCGCGATGCCCTGGGCCTGAGTGTGTTCCTGATCACCCACGATCTTGACACCCTCTACACCATCACCGATCGCGTCGCTGTGTTGTCACAGAAGAAGGTACTGGTCGCCGGCCCCCTGGCCGAGGTCGAGCAGACCAACGACCCATGGATCCACGAATACTTTCACGGCCCACGCGGGCGCGCAGCCGAACACGCCGCCGCCAGCGCCGGGCAGGAGCGCTGAACAATGGAAACCCGAGCTCATCACGTCCTGATTGGCCTGGTCACCGTCCTGGTGGTGGCCGGCGCCATGCTGTTCGGCCTGTGGCTGACCAAGTCCAGCGTCGACGACGCCTTCAAGGATTACGAAGTGATCTTCAACGAAGCGGTCTCGGGCCTGTCCCGCGGCAGCCCGGTGCAATACAACGGCATCAAGGTCGGCGATGTCACCAGCCTGCGCCTGGACCCGAAGGACCCGCGCCGGGTACTGGCCCGGGTGCGCCTGAGCGGTGATACCCCGGTCAAGGAAGATACCCAGGCCAAGCTGACCCTGGCCGGGGTCACCGGCAACTCGTTCATCCAGCTCAGCGGCGGCACGCCGCACAGCCCGGAGCTCAAGGGCAAGGACGGCAAGCTGCCGGTGATCGTCGCCTCGCCGTCGCCGATCTCGCGCCTGCTCAACGACAGCAGCGACCTGGTAACCAACATCAACCTGCTGCTGCACAACGCCACGCAGATGTTCTCGGACAGCAACATCGAGCACCTGAGCAACACCCTGGCCAACCTCGACCAGACCACAAGCGCATTCGCCAACCAGAACGGCGGTGTCAGCGAGGCGATCGCCCAGCTGGCCCAGGTCGGCAAGCAGGCCAACGCCACCCTGGCCGAAACCCAGGCACTGATGCGCAACGCCAACGGCCTGCTCGGCACCCAGGGCAAACAGGCCATCGGCAGCGCCGAGCAGGCCATGCAGTCGCTGGCCGCAAGCGCCGCGACCCTCAACAGCCTGCTGCAGGACAACCGTCAGTCCATCGACGACGGCGCCCAAGGGCTCAACCAGCTGACCCCGGCCATCCGCGAGCTGCGCGAAACCCTGAACTCGCTCAAGGGCATTTCCCGGCGCCTGGAGGCCGACCCGAGCGGCTACCTGCTGGGCCGTGACAACAACAAGGAGTTCCAGCCATGACCCCATCGCTGCGCCCGCTGGCCCTGGCAGCCACCCTGAGCCTGGTCAGCGCCTGCTCGATCCTGCCCAAGAGCGAACCGGTGGATACCTACCGCCTGCCAGTCAACCAAACCAGCCATATCGCCAGCCCGGTCGACTGGTCGTTGCGCCTGAACAAGCCGCTGGCCAGCGAGGTGCTGGCCGGGCCACGTATCGCCGTGATTCCCCAAGGCAATGTGATCAGCAGCTACAAGGGCGCCCGCTGGAGCGACCCGGTGCCGCTGCTGGTCCGCAACCGCCTGCTCGATGGTTTCCAGCGTGACGGCCGGGTGCAGCGACTGAGCGCTGACGACAGCAACCTGCAGGCCGACTACGAACTGAGCGGCGAACTGCAGGCGTTCCAGAGCGAGTATCTACCGGGGGGCAAGGTGGAAGTGGTGATCCGCTACGACGCACGCCTGGTGCAAGGCCGCAGCCAGCGCATCCTCAGCAGCAAGCGCTTCGAAGTGCGCCAGCCACTGGCAGATACCCAGGTGTCAGCCGTGGTCGCAGGCTTTGGCGCGGCCAGCGATCAGCTGGCCGGGCTGGTGGTGAACTGGACCGTAGCTCAGAGCGCGCTTGCTCAGGGTCAGGCTCAGGCAAAGAACCAGTAGCAAACGCAGATGGCGGCGATCACACCAGACAGCTCGGCCAGCAAGGCACAGCCGACGGCATGGCGCACCCGCTGGATGCCGACTGCACCGAAGTAAACCGCCACCACGTAGAAGGTGGTTTCAGTGCTGCCTTGAATGGTCGCGGCCACCAAGGCAGGGAAACTGTCGACGCCGTGGGTCTGCATGGTCTCGATCAACATGGCCCGCGCCGCGCTGCCGGAGAACGGCTTGACCAGCGCCGTGGGCAGGCCCTCGACAAATCGGGTATCCAGGCCCATCCAGTTGACCGCGTGGCGAATGCCGTCCAGGGCCAGTTCGAGCGCGCCCGAAGCGCGCAGCACACCCACCGCGACCAGCATTGCCACCAGGTAGGGCAACAGGCTCTTGGCCACATCGAAACCTTCCTTGGCGCCCTCGACGAAGGTTTCGTACACCTGCACCCGCTTCAGCGCGCCGATCACCAGGAACAGGATGATCACCCCGAACAAGGTCAGGTTGCCGAGGATCGACGACAGGCTGGCCAGCGCAGCCGCCGACAGGGTGCCCAGGAAGGCCATGAAGCCGCCCAGCAGCAGCGCACCGGGGATCAGGTAGGCGAGCACCACCGGGTCCCACAGACGCAGGCGCTGCATCACCGCCACCGACAGCAGGCCGACCAGGGTCGAGGCACTGGTCGCCAGCAGGATCGGCAGGAACACCAGGGTGGGGTCGGTGGCGCCTTGCTGGGCGCGGTACATGAAGATGGTCACCGGCAGCAGGGTCAGCGATGAAGCGTTGAGCACCAGGAACAGGATCTGCGCGTTGCTGGCCGTGGTGCTGCTGGGGTTGAGTTCCTGCAGCGCGCGCATGGCCTTGAGGCCGATCGGCGTGGCGGCGTTGTCCAGGCCCAGGCCGTTGGCGGCGAAGTTCATGGTGATCAGGCCCAGGGCCGGGTGGCCGGGCGGCACTTCCGGCATCAGGCGGGCGAACAGCGGCCCGAGCACCTTGGCCAGCCATTCGACGATGCCGGCCTTTTCGGCGATCTTGAGGAAGCCCAGCCACAGGGTCAGGGTGCCGAACAGCAGGACCATGACCTCCACCGACAGCTTGGCCATGGCGAAGATACTCTCGACCATCGCGGCGAAGATGCCGGCATTGCCACCGACCAGCCATTGGGCCAGGGCGGAGACAGCCGCCACCAGGAAAAAGCCGAGCCAAAGGCCGTTGAGCATCCGTGTGTTCCCCCTGAAAATGCCCGAATGATAGCGTATCGCGGCCCGTCGCTGGCGATCGAGGTCCCTGTAGGAGCGGCCTTGTGTCGCGAAAGGGCCGCTGCGCGGCCCCAGGATTGCAGCAAAGATGCATAAATTTCTGGGGCTGCTTTGCAGCCCTTTCGCGACACAAGGCCGCTCCTACAAGAGCCGCGAAAAGCCTGGGCCATCCCACAGACAACAAAAAGCCCCGACAAGTCGGGGCTTTCTGGTTCAGCCGTTCAGGCTCAGCGCTTGGCGGTTTCGCCTACCAGGGCAGCTTCCTGCTTGTCTGCCATTAGCGAGGCGTAGTACTGCTCGCCCTTGGCGGCGTCGTACATGCCTTCCCAACGCGCAATCACCAGGGCTGCCAGGGCGTTGCCGATCACGTTCAGGGCGGTACGCGCCATGTCCATGATGCGGTCTACACCGGCGATGAAGGCCAGGCCTTCCAGCGGAATGCCCACGCTGCCCAGGGTCGCCAGCAGCACCACGAAGGACACGCCCGGTACGCCGGCGATGCCTTTGGAGGTGACCATCAGGGTCAGCACCAGCAGCAGCTGCTGGCTCCAGGACAGGTCGATGCCGTACAGCTGGGCGATGAAGATGGCCGCGATGCTCTGGTACAGGGTCGAACCGTCGAGGTTGAACGAGTAGCCGGTCGGTACCACGAACGAGCAGATCGACTTCGGCGCACCGTACTTCTCCATCTTCTCGATCACGCGCGGCAGCACGGTTTCGGAGCTGGAGGTGGAGTAGGCGAGGATCAGCTCATCTTTCATGATGCGCATGATCTTGATCACCGAGAAGCCGAACAGGCGCGCCACCAGGCCCAGCACCATGAAGGCGAAGAAGGCGATGGCGAAGTACACCAGCAGCACCAGCTTGGCCAGCGGCAGCAGCGAGCTGAAGCCGAAGTTGGCAACGGTCACGGCGATCAGGGCGAACACGCCGATCGGGGCGTAGTTCATGATCATGTGGGTGACCTTGAACATGGTTTCCGATACGGCCTGGAAGGTCCGCACCAGCGGCTCGCGCAGGTCGGCCTGCAGGCTCGACAGGCCGAGGCCGAACATCACCGAGAAGAAGATGATCGGCAGCATTTCGCCACGCATCAGCGCTGCGAAGATGTTCGACGGGATCAGGTTCAGCAGGGTCTCGATGAACGCGTGTTCATGCTGCACTTCGGCCGCGGTGGCCTGGTACTTGGAGATGTCGACGGTACCCAGGGTGCTCATGTCGATGCCGGCGCCCGGGTGGAACAGGTTGGCCAACACCAGGCCGACAACGATGGCGATGGTGGTCACCACCTCGAAGTAGAGGATGGTCTTCAGGCCGATGCTGCCCAGTTTCTTCGCATCGCCAACCCCGGCGATACCCACGATCAGCGACGAAATCACGATCGGGACGACGATCATCTTGATCAGGCGAATGAAGATGTCACCGGCGGGCTGGAGGACGTTGCTGATCCACCAGGCCTTTTCCGCGCTGAAGTGGTTCAGCAGCGCGCCGACTGCAACGCCCAGGAGCAGACCGATGACGATCTGCCAGGCGAGGCTCAGTTTTGCCTTCTTCATGTCTTTACCCTTTGTTCTAGTGGTCACGGGTACCGACCGGAAAAGCGCGTAACAGAGCCGTTGGCAACGTCACGGGGAGCTTTTGGCTTCCGTCCGGAGACCTCGTGTAAGGACACCGCGAGCGAGCGACAGGGCGCTCGGGCCAGCGAAAAAGGCGGCAACTATTGCGATGGGGAAGGCTGAAATCTAATGCCGGAAACGCATACCCCATGCCGATACGGCATAGGCATTCAGGACAAAATACGCCGCACGTAAGTCATTGATTTATAACGTTCGGAAATCCGAACAAGACCAAACCGCCATATTTAGGCAGTTTTAGCGGTATGTAGTCGGGGATAAAAACGGCTTGTTCGACAATCCGAATGGCCGAAATGTCACTTGCGCGACCCCTATACCGGACGAAAAAAAATTGATGTACGGTCAAGACAAAATGTGTCTTCGAGGTCAGGACCTGAAAGGAATCAGCAAAAGGGGGAGATGGCGCCTCGGAAGCCAGGCCCGGTTGCGGTGTTTGTCAGACACCCCCGACCTGAAGCTTCCGATTCTGCCTTTTCCTGACCCGGCCCAATGCTGGAGGTACTCCCTGTACCCCTAGGCCACTCCGATCCTGCAACAATCAGAACAGCCCGGCCCCCTGGTCATGCGCTGCCCCTCCTCGGGGCGGCGCATCATAGAAGCGAGAAAGATAAAAAGGTTCCGCTTCCATTACATGACAGCGCGTGACCGCTGGTCAGTACCAATTCGGGTCACGCTTGAGTTGCTCCTGCAACATCGCCTTCATGCCGTCGTCCGGCTTACCCAGCCAGCGGTACTGCGCATGGCGGGTTGGCGACTTGTCACTCGGCAAGCCTTCGGGCACTTCCACCAGCATCCCGTAGGCGTCGTCCTTGTCCCAGCTGAAGGCCACGATCAGGCGCTTGTAGGTGCAGTTCTGAGGTGACTCGCACAGCGGGCCGACCAGATACTTGTCGCCGTCTTCGGTCACTGCAGACATCTGCTCCTGACCGCTGCCGCTCAGGTTGATAACCCAGTCAGGCAAACGTTCCTCGCCCTTGATCGTGTCTTGCCAGGTTTCCCGGTATTCGGGGTCCGAGCCGAGCAACTGCTCGACCCGGACCTGGCCATCGTTGGCCGCCAGCACCGCTGCACTGCCGCCCAACATCACGGCGGCGGCAGCCAGGGCTGTACAAAGCTTCCTGCTCATCTTCAACCTCGACCACGTCCAAAGAAGAAGGAGGCTACGAACAGGACCAGGAAGACAATGAACAGGATCTTCGCGATACCCGTAGCGGCGCCAGCGATACCACCGAAGCCAAGCACAGCGGCGACAATGGCGATGATGAGGAAAGTGATAGCCCAGCTCAGCATGATGCTTCTCCTTTCTTTTTGAAAATCGGTGCGGCCAGCGTCTTAGAACACCCAGCGTTGCTGGGGCACGACGTTATCCACAGTGGCCGGCGAAGTATTGGCGGCAGGCCGCTGCTCGACCGGTTCGGTTGCCTTGACCAATGTATTGGCCCGTGTCGACTGGATCTGTGCCAGCAACGCAGTCTGCGCTGCTACCTGATCGGCGAGCCGGGCGGTCTGCCAGCTGTAGTAGAAGAGGCCGGCGGCCAAGGTCAGCAGCAACGCCATCCCAAGGAACAGGAACTGGCGCACGGGAAGTGCGGCATTGAGCGAGCGGTTGACGGATGGGCGGTTCATGCCGGCTTCTCCTGCTGTAATTTTTCTGTTCAAACCTGAACAAGTAATTGCAGCCTGCATGCCAGCCCGCCAATCCAAATAAAATGCTTATAAATCAATTAGTTATCTGCATAGCACAACGCCGTTGAGGACGTATCCTGCACGATGCCCCTGCTGGCGTCGTGCGAAATGCACGATTCACCCCTCGACCTTGGTCGCCACTTTGAGCAGATCGGCGTCGACGCCCCGCACGCCGATGATCTGCCTGGCGATATCCACGGCGATGGTCTTCTGCTCGCTGCTGACCACCTCGCCAGTGAGCCGGACCATGCCTTGTTCGCTGGCCACCTTGATGTTCAGGCCGTCCAGATTGCGGCTGAAGCGGAAGCTGGTCTGAATCTTGTCGACCACCCAGCCGTCGCTCGGCTGCGGCCCGCTCGAAGCGTCAACCGGTGTTTCCCTTGCCTTCGCCATGGCCGCGGTATCCATGCTGACGAGGTTGTTGACCAGGTGCACGCCGTCGGTGGTGCGCGCCACCACGCCCGCGAGCTCCTTGGCCTCGGCACTGTCGACTTTTCCACGCAAGGTGACTACGCCGTCTTCGCTTTGCACCTCGATAGGTGATTTCTCCGTAGCCTTGCTCCACAGCAATCGGGCGCGGATCACTGCCGCCAAGGTCGCATCCTCCAGCCGCTGGGCGTAGGCACGCAGCTCCAACGGGCGCTCGACCAGTTCGGCGTTGACCCGCAACTGGTTGTCGACCTGCTCGATACCCCGTGTGGCCAGGGCCACCTGCTCGGCCAACTCGCGCTCGACGCCGTTCTCGACTTCCCCGGAAAGGCGAGCCCGCTGGCCATCGACCTCGACCTTGATGCGGAACGGGTTGAGGATCCGGTTGAGGGTTAGCGCAGTTTGCAACGCCCCCTCCAAACGAGCGTCCTGAACAGGATCGGCGAACACAGGTGTGCAAACGGACAGCAGGGCGGCCGCCAACACGGCCATTCGGGTGGTAGGGGACACGGGTGTACCTCCTTTTAGTTGGCAAAAGCAGAAAATCATCGCAACCAATGTGCCAGCGCGCTGCTCTAAGAAAATCATCGAGATATCCGGCGTCACGGTTCAGTTTGGCCATTGGCTAGCATGCAAAGGACAGATTCCTTCACAATTGACCGTGCAACTTGCCCGATTTTTCCCACACTAATTGAAGATCTACCCGAAGGAGCGCAGGAAATGGAATCAGCCCAGGACAACCAAGGCCGCATTCTGCTGGTGGATGACGAGTCCGCGATCCTGCGCACCTTCCGATACTGCCTTGAAGACGAAGGCTACAGCGTGGCCACGGCCAATAGTGCTGCGCAGGCTGACGCCTTGCTGCAGCGCCAAGTGTTCGACCTGTGCTTCCTCGACCTGCGCCTGGGCGAGGACAACGGTCTCGATGTGCTGGCGCAGATGCGCATTCAGGCGCCGTGGATGCGGGTGGTGATCGTCACCGCGCATTCGGCGATCGACACTGCCGTCGATGCCATCCAGGCCGGCGCCGCCGATTACCTGGTCAAACCCTGCAGCCCTGATCAGTTGCGTCTGGCTACCGCCAAACAGCTGGAAGTCCGCCAACTCTCGGCGCGCCTGGAGGCCCTTGAAGGCGAAGTGCGCAAACCCAAGGACGGCCTCGACTCGCACAGCCCGGCGATGATGGCCGTGCTGGAAACCGCCCGTCAGGTGGCCACCACCGATGCCAACATCCTCATTCTCGGCGAGTCGGGTACCGGCAAGGGCGAGCTGGCCCGTGCCATCCACGGCTGGAGCAAGCGGGCCCGCAAAGCCTGCGTGACCATCAACTGCCCATCGCTGAATGCCGAACTGATGGAAAGCGAATTGTTCGGCCATACCCGTGGGGCGTTTACCGGCGCCAGCGAGAGCACCCTGGGTCGCGTCAGCCAGGCGGACGGCGGCACGCTGTTCCTCGATGAAATCGGCGATTTCCCCCTGACCTTGCAGCCCAAGCTGCTGCGCTTCATCCAGGACAAGGAATACGAGCGGGTAGGCGACCCGGTTACCCGCCGCGCCGACGTGCGCATCCTCGCCGCGACCAACCTCAACCTTGACGACATGGTGCGCGAGAACCGCTTCCGCGAAGACCTGCTATACCGCCTCAACGTCATTACCCTGCACTTGCCGCCGCTGCGCGAGCGCAGCGAGGACGTCCTGACCCTGGCCGACCGCTTCCTGGCCCGCTTCGTCAAGGAATACTCGCGTCCGGCCCGTGGTTTCAGCGACGAGGCGCGCAGCGCGCTGCTCAACTACCGCTGGCCGGGCAACATCCGCGAACTGCGCAACGTGATCGAACGCGCCAGCATCATCTGCCCTCAGGAGCGTGTGGAAGTCAGCCACCTGGGAATGGGCGAACAACCGGCAGGCAATGCGCCTCGGGTAGGCGCAGCCTTGAGCCTGGATGAGCTGGAACGTGCGCACATCGGCGCCGTGCTGGCTACCAGCGACACCCTCGATCAGGCTGCCAAAACCCTCGGCATCGACGCCTCCACGCTCTACCGCAAGCGCAAGCAGTACAACCTGTGAGGCTGCCGATGAAGCTGCGTACGCGGCTGTTCCTCAGTATCTCGGCCCTGGTGACCGTGGCCCTGCTGGGCTTGTTGCTGGGGTTGGTGAGCGTGCTGCAGATGGCCACGGTGCAGCAACAGTCAGTGCGCGAAACTACCAACGCACTGGAAGTGGGCCTGAAACTGCGGCAGAACCTCGGCGAACAACTGACTCTGCTACTGGACGAAGACACCGCTCGGGACAACCTGCGCCCCCTGCAGGACAATTTCCAGGAGCTGCTCAACCAGGGGCTGGCGCAAGGCGGTGAACGCACCGGCTTCAGCAAGGCCAGCAGCAACTACCAGGCCTTCATCCAGGCCTACCGCGACAGCCCGGCGCCGGCCCGCAGCATGGGCGTGGAACAACCACTGGGCGCGGCATTCAACCAGGTGCGTACCGACCTGATCGATTCGCACAAGCAAGCCCTCGATCTCATGACCCGCAGCGAAGAGCACACCCGTGACCGCGCCTTGCTGGTCAGTGGGGTACTCGGCCTGATGGGGCTGGTGGTGCTGGTGCTCGGTTTCGTCACCGCGCACAACATCGCCCGCCGCTTCGGCCAGCCGATCGAAGCCCTGGCCAAGGCCGCCGACCAACTTGGCAAGGGGGATTTCGAAATTACCTTGCCGGTCACACAGGCCATCGAGCTCAACCAGCTCACCCGCCGCTTCGGGCTGATGGCCGACGCCCTGCGCAAGCACCAGGCAACCAATGTCGATGAACTGTTGGCAGGCCAGCAGCGTTTGCAGGCCGTGCTCGACAGCATCGACGATGGTTTGCTGATCATCGACCGCCAGGGGCACCTCGAGCACCTCAACCCGGTCGCCCAGCGGCAGCTGGGCTGGAGCGACAGCCGGGTTGGCAGTGGCCTGGCCGAGGCCCTGCAGCGCCCGGAGCTGGAGCAACAGCTGCGCCAGGTACTGCGCGGTGGCAGCCTGGATCGGCCACCGGAAGACCTGAGCATCGAGGTTGATGAAGAATCTCGCCTGCTGACCTACAGCCTGACCCCGGTCAGTCATCCGCAAGGGCCGATTCTGGGTGCGGTGATGGTCTTGCACGATGTCACCGAGCAACGCGCCTTCGAACGTGTGCGCAGTGAGTTCGTGCTACGTGCTTCCCATGAATTGCGCACCCCGGTCACCGGGATGCACATGGCATTCGGCCTGTTGCGTGAACGGTTGAAATTCCCGCCCGAGGCTCGCGAGAGCGATCTGCTGGAGACCATCGGCGAGGAAATGCAGCGCCTGACCCAGCTGATCAATGACCTGCTGAATTTCTCGCGCTACCAGAGCGGCTTGCAAAAGCTCGAGCTTGCCCCATGCGCCATCGACGAACTGCTCGACAGGGCGCAGGCACGCTTCAGCGAACAAGCCGCCAACAAGCAGATCGAACTGATCAAGGCCCTGGAGCCACCGCTGCCGCGTATCCAGGCCGACGTGGCGCAACTCGACCGGGTGCTGGACAACCTGCTGCACAACGCCATCCGCCATACCGCCAGTGGCGGGCGCATCCGCCTGCATGCGCGGCGGCACGCGGAGCGGGTGATCATCAGTGTCGAGGACAATGGTGAAGGCATTGCCTACGGGCAGCAGGGGCGGATCTTCGAACCGTTCGTGCAGGTAGGGCGCAAGAAAGGTGGCGCCGGGTTGGGGCTGGCACTGTGCAAGGAGATCGTGCAGTTGCATGGCGGGCGCATGGGCGTGTTTTCCCGGCCAGGGCAGGGCACACAGTTCTATATGGCCTTGCCAGCCTGAGCTTGCCCAGGCTCATGGCTCATCATCGATCCGCGCTCGCCGTGGCTGCCGGCCACGGGTCACCAGCTCGGCGAACTGCCGGGCATTGAGCGGATGGGCAAACAACCAGCCCTGCCCGTAATTCACCCCCTCGCTGTTGAGCAGCACCGCCTGCGCCTCGCACTCGATGCCCTCGGCAATCACCCGCAGGTGCAGGTCGTGGGCCATGCGAATGATGTGCGGCGCCACACCGCTGCTGGCAGCGTCGTGGCCCAGCGCATCGATAAACGCCTTGTCGATCTTCAGGCAGTCCACCGGCAGGGTCTGGAGATAGGCCAGGCTGCAATAGCCCGTGCCGAAATCGTCGATCAGCACTTGATGCCCGACCGCTCGCAGGGCTTGCAGGTTATCCCGAGCCACCACCACGTCGATCAGACCGCGCTCGGTGACTTCAAAGGCAATCTGGCTGGCCGCCACGCGGTGCAGCGCCAGCAGCCGCGCTGCCACCCGGCCAATACGCGGCACCATCACATCGCAGGCCGCCAGGTTCACCGATATATAAAGATTGCGATGTGAGCGCAGCAGCTGGCCCAGTTGCTCCAGTACCCGTTGCAGCACGAAATCGGTGATCTGACGAATCTGCCCGGTGTTTTCCGCCAGTGGAATGAACAGGTCCGGACTGGTCAGCGAACCGTCCGGGCGACGCCAGCGCACCAGGGCCTCGGCACCGACACAGCGTCGGCTGTCGAGCTCGATGATCGGTTGATACAGCACCTGCAGCTCGCCCCGGCGCAAGGCATTCTGCAGTTCCGAACTCATCGAACGCCGCTGCAGAATCAGCTGCAGCACCAGCCAGCCGATGCAGCAGGCCGCCAGCACACTGCCCGGGAATAGCAGCCAGAGCATGCCGTTCATGCGTAAAGGCAGGCTGGCCCGTGGTGCAATCAGCACCAGTTGGTAGTCTGGCGACTTGGTCGGCATGCGATAGACCAGCCGATCACGCAGCTCGAACAAGGACTTCTGGCTGGGCGGCGGCCAGCCACTGGTCGGCGGCCAGGCTTGGGGCGGGCCCAGCACAGGGATTGCACGGGTGCCGTTGTCCAGCACCACCAGCAGGCTGCCGCCTGGTGGCAGGTCGACCACGTCGGTCAGGTGTCCGCGTGAAGTAGAAACCAGGAAGTTGCCCCGCGCCAGCATCAAGGCAGCGAGGTTTTCGTTGGGTTCAGTGGTGGTATTGAGCCAATAGCTATAGGTCGGGCCCTGGATATCCGGCGCGCGCGTTGGCACGAAAGCCCTGGCCCCACCCCGGTTGGAGCAGGCGACATTGGCATCTACGTAGGCTGCTTCATAGATGAAGCGCGAACCCAGGCCGACCTGCTGCAACACAGAAATCATCGCCGGGCTGCAGCCGCGCAGCGACTGCGCCTGCAGTTCGTCGACGCCCTCGCGCAACTGGCCGAACACCTGCTCCAGGCGGTCGAGAAAGCGCTCGCCCTGGGCGTTCATCTGCGCGCTCTCGCTTTCCTTCATCTGCTGCAGCGCAATACCGATGCTGGCGGTCAGCAATACTGCGGCGCTGGCCAACGCTGCCAGGGAGGCCAGCATCCAGGGGCGGTAAAAAAATTGGCGCAATGCAGAAATCAGGGCAGACATGGGCAGCATCCAGTTGATTAACAAGGTATAGCAACTGGAATGAGAATCGGCTTTGCCGTTTGGCGCCCGAATGCAATTCGCCTTAACGCATGCGGTTGAGCACCGATAGCATGGCTGCGGTCTGCGCGTCCGGCATGCCGTCGAAACGCTGCGGGCGGAAGTGCATCTGGAAGGCAGCTATGACATTGCGCGTGGCGACATCGAGCTGCCCGGTCTGCTCGATGGCATAGCCAAAGCGCGCCAGTTCCTGCTGGTACCAGCCGATGGTCGGTGGGTTGACGTTGAAATAGGCCTGCTGGCGCGCTACGGCATTGGCTTCAGGCCAGACGCCGAGGCCTGCATCTGCCAGACGCTTCCAGGGGAACAACGGGCCAGGGTCGAGCTTGCGTGCGGGGGCGATGTCGCTGTGCCCGATGATGTGTCGTGGCTCGATGTTGTTGCGCTTGACGATGTCCTTGAGCAACGCGATCAACGACTGGATCTGCGCTTCGCTGTAGGGGTACCAGACGCGGCCCTTGGCCGTATCGTCGAACCCCGGGTTGACGATCTCGATGCCAATGGAGCTGGAGTTCAGCCAGGTGCGCCCCTGCCACTGGCTGTCACCGGCATGCCAGGCGCGACGGTTCTCGTCGACCAGCTGGTAGACCGTGCCCGGACCGTCACCGATCAGGTAATGGGCGCTGACCTCGCCATGGGTCAGCAATGCCAGCGAACGCTCCAGCGACGCGTTGGTGTAATGCAGGACGACGAACTGGATTCGGCTGTCCTGGTTGGCGGAAGGGTGGCTGCGGTCGATGCGCAGGCCGGTCGAGCAACCGGCCAGTACGAGCATCAGCAATGCGGAAATTAACGCTTTCATGTGGGAAGCCAAGCTGATCAGGCAGTAACGCAATAGCATAACGTATGCGCGTGCCTGCTACCCGTTCAGCTTTGTTCCACGCGGTTACGGCCTTGATCCTTGGCCCGGTACAGTGCGGCATCGGCACGCTTGAGCACCTGGTCGCCACGTTCGCCGGAACGGAAGGCGCTCAAGCCGATGGATGTGGTGATGACCACGCGTTCACCCTTGAAATGGAACGGGCAGGCCTCGATTGCCGCGCGTAGCGCTTCGGCAACCTGGGCAGCGGCTGCAGGAGACGTCTGCGGCAGCAACAACACGAACTCTTCGCCCCCGAACCGGGCGATGAAGTCACGTGGGCGCAGGCGCTTGCGCAACTGGTCGGCAACGATCTTCAACACCTTGTCGCCGGCCAGGTGGCCGTAACTGTCATTGATGCGCTTGAAGTGGTCCAGGTCGAGGATTGCCATGGCCAGATGGCCGCCGCTTTCCTGCCAGTCGAGCATTTCGCGCTCGACCTGCTCGGCCCAGGCTGCGCGATTGGGCAGCCCGGTTAGCGGGTCGATGAGCGCCTTCTGCCGTTGTTCCTCCAGGTGTTCGCGGTAGCCAAGCGCTTCCTGCTCCATGCTGGCGACCCGCTCGGCCAGGCCCTGCAGGCGTCCGGCAAGTTCCTGCTCGCGGCGATCACGCTCGTGCTGGTGTTCGTCCATGGTGCCAAGCAGTGTTTCCAGGCGGTTTTCCAGGATGTGCTTGAGGCTGTCCACATCCACGGCGCCCTGCACGCTGCTTTGCAGGCCATCGACCTGTTCACGCAGCTGGCTGTCCAGCTCGCGCGCGGCGGAACTGTTGTCGGCATGGCCGGCGCTGGCTTCGTGCAGGTGGCTCTGGAAGCTGTCGAGGCGTTCGTTGAGCTGCTGCAGGTAGGTCTCGAATTCGTGCTGGCCGCTGTCGGTGATCGCCAGCATGAGCACCGCCAGGTCATCGAGGACCGGGATCAGTTCATACCAGTTCAGCCCGCGTGCCACCCGCTCGCGCATTTCCAGGGCCTGAGCCTTGTGGCGCTCCGGCAGGCTGAGGTCGTCCAGCAGGCCGATCAGGGTCTGTTCGATGTGTGCGGCGACCTGACTGTACGGCGGCTCCACTGCATCAGGAAGGGAATAGGGGCCGTCCTCACCGAATACTTCTTCGAGTGTCGCCGGCACCGAGGCCACCGGTTGCTCAGGCTGGTCCTGCAGGTCGGGAGCTTCATCTGCTTGCGGTCCAGCTTCAGGCTGGACCACTACCGGTTGTTCAACGGTGTGTGGCTCTTCTGACACCTCCGGCTCGGCGACATGAGCAGCTTCCTCAGGCTCCGGGGCAGGCTCAGCGGCAGCCAGAGGTTGCAGCTCGTCCGCATCACGCGGTGGCAAGTCCACCAGCACAGGTCCATCCGGCTGCGGCTGGGGTTCGACCGGCGCAATTTCAAGCGCAGGTTGCGCAGCCTGGGCAGGCTCAGGCTCGTTGTCGCGGTTGCCGAACAGACGCTGCAGGAAGCCCGGGCGGGCCTCGTCATCCGGCTTGCTCAGCGACGAAAGGGCACGCCCTTGCAGGCCACTGAGTTCACCCAGAAGAGGCGGTAACTCACGTGACTGGGCGACCCCACCATCGAGCTTCTTCGCCAGTTTTTTCAGTGGCCGGGCAACTTCACCGGGCAGTGGCAAGCCTTGAAGCTGGGTAACCAGGGCGTTCAGGGCATCACTGACCTGATTCATACGGGTTTCACGGCGCTGCTCGGAGTCCAGCACCGCCTTTTCCAGACGCGGGATCAACCCGGCCAGGCCGGCGTCCATGTTGTCGCTGCGAATGACCTCGCGCATTTCCTTCATGCACTGGTCGACAACCTTGTCGCTGCCTTCGGCCGCCAGGGTGCTGCGTACCAGGCCACGGCGCAGCAGGTCGAGGCGCGCGTCCCAGCGGCGTTCGAGCTTTTCCTGCTGTTCGATGCTTTTAAGGTATTTTTCTTTCCAGCGCTCGGCTTCTTCGGTCATGCCTGGATCCGCGACGGGTAATGCATCTATGGGCTGTGTAATTAAACGCTGTCGGCGCGCCCTGCGAACACTTGAGGGCTTGCCGCGCTTTAGCTGATCTAGCTCAAGACCGGCAGCGTATCCACAGTCAGTGCATCAGGCAATCGGATCTCAACCGCAACGGGAAGATGGTCGGAAATCGGCTGAGCCAGGACCTCGACCCGCTCCAGGGTCAGGCTCGGGCTGAGCAGGATGTGGTCCAGGCAGCGCTGCGGGCGCCAGCTGGGGAAAGTGGCTTCGACCTGAGGCGCAATCAGGCCCAGATCGCGCAGTGGCGAATGCTCGAGCAGGTCGGTGGCGTGGGTATTCATGTCCCCCATGAGCACCTGATGGCGGTAGCCGCCAATCAACTCACGGATGTAGCCCAGTTGCAGGGCGCGCGTCTTGGCGCCCAGGGCCAGGTGCATCATGACCACGATCAGCGCATCTTCACCCTCGCCAAAGCGCACCAGGATCGCACCACGGCCGGCCGGGCCGGGCAACGGGTGATCTTCGAGCAGTTGTGGCTTGAGGCGGCTAAGTACGCCATTGCTGTGCTGGGCAAAACGCCCGAGGTTGCGATTGAGCTGCTGATACCAGTAAGGGAAGGAACCCAGTTGGGCTAGATGCTCTACCTGATTGACGTAGCCAGAGCGCAGGCTGCCGCCATCGGCCTCCTGCAGGGCCACCAGGTCGAAGTCGTTGAGCAACTGGCCGATTTTCTGCAGGTTGCCAGCCCGCCCGGTGTGCGGCAGCAGGTGCTGCCAGCTGCGGGTCAGGTAATGCCGGTAGCGCTCGGTACTGATGCCGACCTGGATGTTGAAGCTGAGCAGCCGCAGGCGACCATCCTCGGGCAGGCCAGGGGCCTGCAGGTGATGCTCGTTGACCTGCGGCTGGTGCAGGCCAATGCCACGCGTAGTTCTGAAGCGGGGCATGGGGTACGCCGCTTACTTAGCGGCGCGCTCCTTGGCGATCAGCTGGTCGGCAACGTCCAGCACGCCGTCCGGCCCGCCGGCGGTACCCAGGTCGAAGCGGTACTTGCCGTTGACCACCATGCTCGGTACGCCGGTGATTTCGTACTTCTTCGCCAGTTCCTTGGCCTGGTTGACCTGGCCCTTGATGGCGAACGAGTTGAAGGTGGCGAGGAACTTGTCCTTGTCCACGCCCTGGGTGGCGAGGAAGTCGGCCATGTCTTTCGGGTCGGTCAGGCGCTTGTGCTGGTTCTGGATGGCGTCGAATACGGCGGCGTGAACCTTGTGCTCGACACCCATGGCTTCGAGGGTCAGGAACATCTGGCCGTGGGCGTCCCACGGGCCGCCGAACATGGCCGGTACGCGTTTGAAGTTGACGTCCTTGGGCAGCTTCTCGACCCACGGGTTGATGGTTGGCTCGAAGTGGTAGCAGTGAGGGCAGCCATACCAGAACAACTCGACCACTTCGATCTTGCCTGGCTGGGATACCGGAACAGGGTTGCTCAGCTCGATGTATTCCTTGCCGGCAGTGGCAGGCTCTGCGGCCTGGACGGCAGTCATCCCGAAGACGCTGGCAGCGACCAGCGCGGCGCTGAGAATCAGTTTACGCATGCTTTACTCCTGAGCATTCATTGGTCGCCTCGACGCGACCTGTGCTGTGACCGGTGGCGAAGGGCCCGAGTTCTGTAGTGTAACGGCTGCGGACAGAAAAAAGGGCGGTCTGCGCCGCCCTTTCATCTTTAGCGTTACAGCATTAACCGAATGTTAATGCAGGCCCTGGATGTAGCTGGCCAGCGCTTCGATCTCATGGTTGCTCAGCTTGCCAGCGATGGTGCGCATGGTCATCGCATCGCCGTCGTTGGTGCGGTTGCCTTCGCGGAAGTCGGTGAGCTGCTTGGTCACGTACTGCGAATGCTGGCCGCCCAGGTGCGGGAAGCCCGCGAGGGCGATACCTGCGCCGTTGGGCGAGTGGCAACCGGTGCAGGCAGGCATGCCTTTTTCCAGGTTGCCGCCATTGAACAGCGCGCGGCCGCGCTCGACCAGCTTGGGATCGGCGGCACCAACGCTGCCTTTCTGGCTGGAGAACCAGGCGGCGATATCGGCCAGGTCCTGGTCACTGAAGTTGGCCAGCATGCCGGTCATCTCCAGTACGGTGCGCTTGCCCGACTTGATGTCGTGCAGTTGCTTTTCCAGATAGCGCTGGCCCTGGCCGGCCAGTTTCGGGAAGTTCGGCGCCAGGCTGTTGCCGTCGGGGTTGTGGCAGGCACCACAGACGGCTGTCTTGGCCTGGCCAGCGGCGGCATCGCCTTTGATGGGTTCCGCAGCAGTGGCCGCACCTGCGACACCCAGGGTCAACAGCAGACTCACGACTAGTTTGTTCATCAGCTAATCCAACACGGCTAAGGGTGAAATGTTATGTATCGGGACTGCCGCTCATCCAAAGGATGACCAAACGGTAGTCCTCGGCACTGCAGTCCATGCACAATCCACGCGGCGGCATAGCCTTGAAACCCTGGGTAACATGCACCACCAGTTGCTCCATGCCTTGCGCCAGCCTTGGCTCCCACGCTGCCGGGTCACCCTTCTTGGGTGCCTGTGGCAACTGCCCGGCGTGACAGGCCGCACACGTGCGGTTGTACAACGCCTCGGGATCCTGTGTAGCCTGTGCGCTGTAAAACGGCAGGAACATACCGACAGCTAGCAGCCATTTCGCCATGCGAAACGACCTGACAGGGTTGGGGGACGCGCTGCGTTCTGATGCGCGAGCTATTGTTCGACACCCCATGCCCATTCCCCTTCGCTGGGAGAATGAGCACACAAAAACTGGGGCATTATATACTTCCGCCATCCAAACGGAAACGACACCGCTTGCCGGCCTAGGCTTTGGCAACACCCACATCGGAAATCCCATGCAAGTCAATAACCCCATCCTCGGCCTCTGCCAGAGAGCCAAATTCGCCCTCAGCGCTGCCAAGGTCGAACAATGCCCGGACGACCAGGGTTACGAGGTGGCTTTCGCCGGCCGTTCCAACGCCGGCAAATCCAGCGCCCTCAATACCCTGACTCATGCCAGCCTGGCGCGTACCTCGAAAACCCCAGGGCGCACCCAGCTGTTGAATTTCTTCAGTCTGGACGATGAAAGGCGTTTGGTCGACCTGCCGGGCTACGGATATGCAAAAGTCCCGATTCCGCTGAAGCAACACTGGCAGAAGCACCTGGAGGCCTACCTGGGCAGCCGTGATTGCCTGAAAGGCATCATTTTGATGATGGATGTGCGTCACCCGATGACCGACTTCGACAAGATGATGCTCGACTGGGCCAAGGCCAGCCGCATGCCGATGCACATCCTGCTGACCAAGGCCGACAAGCTGACCCATGGCGCGGGCAAGAACACGTTGCTCAAGGTGCAGTCGGAGATTCGCAAGGGGTGGGGTGACGCGGCGACCATCCAGCTGTTCTCGGCACCCAAGCGCCAGGGCCTGGAAGAGGCCTACCGGGTGCTGGCGGACTGGATGGAGCTGGAAGACAAGCCAGCTGTTTGATGGCCGTTCACTGATCCTGTGGGAGCGGGCGAGCCCGCGAACCTGGGCGAAGCCCAGGCCAGACACCGCGCTGGATTTTTCGCGGGCACGCCCGCTCCCACAGTGTTATTCGCCAGCTGCAAGTCAAATTCCGGGCAAAAAAAACCCCGGACTTCGTATGGGGAGGGGGAAGTTCGGGGTTCAAGTCTGGACCGCTAGGGCGGGGTCCAGGTATCTGCCAACACTTAACACAACATAGGAGCATCGAAAGGCTTCACCAGCCATTCAGTTACTCTGAGTTCCACTTCACCGGTTTAGTTCCGGAGCCCTCAAAACTATTTGCGATAGTTTCATGAAACTCCTGAACTAATGGCATCGAGCCATGCCAGGATCCGCGTCACCACGTCGCAGATCCTACACATCTTTCCCAGCTCAATCAGTGAGCTTCGTCCCAATTCGAACCAACACCTGCTTCGACCACCAGCGGAACATCCAGTTGCGCGGCGTTGCTCATGTGCGTGCGGATTTCATCTTTCACCTGGTCGACCAGGTCCTCACGTACTTCCAGTACCAGTTCGTCGTGCACCTGCAGGATCACCCGTGCATCCAGGCCGCTCTCGCTCAGCCAGTTGTCGACGTTTACCATGGCGCGCTTGATGATGTCGGCGGCGGTGCCCTGCATCGGCGCGTTGATCGCCGTGCGCTCGGCGCCTTTGCGCAGGGCCGGGTTCTTGGCGTTGATATCCGGCAGGTACAGACGGCGACCGAACAGGGTTTCGACGAAGCCTTGCTCGGCTGCCTGGGCGCGGGTGCGCTCCATGTAGGCCAGCACGCCCGGGTAGCGGGCGAAGTAGCGGTCGATGTAATCCTGCGACTGCTTGCGGTCGACGCCAATCTGCTTGGCCAGGCCGAACGCACTCATGCCGTAGATCAGGCCGAAGTTGATGGCCTTGGCGCTGCGGCGCTGGTCGGTGGTGACGTCTTCCAGCGCCACGCTGAACACTTCCGCTGCCGTCGCGCGGTGCACGTCCAGGTCGTTGCGGAAGGCATGCAGCAGGCCTTCGTCCTTGGCCAGGTGGGCCATGATGCGCAGTTCGATCTGCGAATAGTCCGCCGCCAGCAGCTTGTAGCCGGGGCTGGCAACGAAGGCCTGGCGAATGCGCCGACCCTCGGCGGTGCGGATCGGGATGTTCTGCAGGTTCGGGTCGCTGGACGACAGGCGCCCGGTAGCGGCCACGGCCTGCTGGTAGGAGGTGTGGATACGCCCGGTGCGCGGGTTGATCTGCCCTGGCAGCTTGTCGGTATAGGTGCTCTTGAGCTTGCTCAGGCTGCGGTACTGCATCAGTACCTCGGGCAGCGGGTAGCCCTGCTCGGCAAGTTCGTCGAGCACCGCTTCGGCGGTGGAGGGCTGGCCCTTGGCGGTCTTGCTCAGTACCGGCATGCCCAGCTTGTCATAGAGGATCGCCCCAAGCTGCTTGGGCGAGCCGAGGTTGAACTCCTCACCGGCCAGCGCGTAGGCACGCTGCTCCAGTTCGGCCATCTTCACGCCCAGCTCTCCACTTTGCACCTGCAGCAGCGCGGCATCGACCAGCGCACCCTGGCGCTCGATCTTGGCCAGCACCGGCACCAGCGGCATCTCGATGTCCATCAACACCGGCTGCACGCTCGGCGTCTGCGCCAGGCGCGCCTGCAGCGCGTGGTGCAGGCGCAGGGTGATGTCGGCGTCTTCGGCGGCGTAAGGGCCAGCCTTGTCCAGGTTGATCTGGTTGAAGGTCAGCTGCTTGGCACCCTTGCCGGCGATGTCCTCGAAGGCGATGGTGGTGTGGTCGAGGTACTTCAGCGCCAGGCTGTCCATGTCGTGACGGGTGGCGGTGGAATTGAGCACGTACGACTCGAGCATGGTGTCGTAGGCCACACCGCGCATCTCGATGGCCGGCGAGTTGTTGGCGAGGATATTGATGTCGTACTTGGCGTTCTGCCCGACCTTGGCCTTGGCCGGGTCTTCCAGCAGCGGTTTCAACGCCAGCAGCACGGCCTCGCGGTCCAGCTGGGCCGGGGCGCCTTCGTAGTCGTGGGCCAGCGGCACATAAGCCGCTTCATGGGGCTCGACGGCGAACGACAGGCCCACCAGCTGCGCCTGCTGGGCGTCCAGGCCGGTGGTTTCGGTGTCGAAGGCGAACAGCGGCGCCTGGCGCAGCTTTTCCAGCCAGGCGTCGAAACGGGCCTGGTCGAGGATGGTTTCGTATCTCGTCTCGACCTCGGCGGCCGGCTCGTCGATCACTGGGGCGACATCGTCGCCGGCCTTGCTCGCACCGCGCTGGGCATCACGCTGAACTTCAGCGACCCAGCTCTTGAACTCCATTTCGCTGTACAGCGCCAGCAGCGCCTCACGGTCCGGTTCACCGCAAACCAGCGCCTCGACCTCGACATCCAGCGGTACGTCGCACTTGATGGTGGCCAGTTCGTAAGACAGGAACGCCGAGTCGCGGTGCTCTTCGAGTTTGGCCGGCAGGGTCTTGGCGCCGCGGATGGCCAGGGTCGGGACCTTGTCGAGGTTGGCGTAGAGGTCACTGAGGCCGCCGCCGATACCGGTCAACAGCCCGACCGCGGTTTTTTCACCGACGCCCGGCACGCCCGGGATGTTGTCGACCTTGTCACCCATGAGGGCGAGGAAGTCGATGATGTGTTCCGGGCCAACGCCAAACTTTTCGTGCACGCCGGCGACGTCCATCACGCTGCCGGTCATGGTGTTGACCAGGGTCACGTGGCCGTCCACCAGCTGCGCCATGTCCTTGTCGCCGGTCGAGATGATCACCGGCCGGCCCTGGGTCGCGCTGCTGCGGGCGAGGGTGCCGATCACGTCATCGGCCTCGACGCCTTCAACGCACAGCAAGGGGTAGCCCAGCGCCCGGACGCTGGCGTGCAGCGGCTCGACCTGCACCCGCAGGTCATCAGGCATGCTCGGGCGGTTGGCCTTGTACTCGGCGAACATGGCATCGCGGAAGGTCCCGCCCTTGGCGTCGAAGACCACGGCGAACAGGCTGTCGGGGTATTGCTTGCGCAGGCTCTTGAGCATGTTCAGCACACCCTTGACCGCGCCGGTCGGCATGCCCTTGGACGTGGTCAGCGGCGGCAGCGCATGGAAGGCGCGGTAGAGGTAGGAGGAACCGTCCACCAGGACGAGGGGCGCTTGGCTCATGAGCAGAATCAACCTTTTCGGCGGGTCCGGAGCTAGAATAGCCGGATCAATGACGACAAAGGGACTAGGTTATCATGCGTACACTCAATCGCCTGTTACTGCTCGGCCTGTTGGCAACCATGCCGGTCGTCACCCTGGCGGCGGAAGACGCCCCCTCGGCCGATCCCGAGGTGACCATTCGCACGGAAGGCGATAAAACCATCCAGGAATACCGGCAGAACGGCTTCCTGTATGCGATCAAGATCACGCCGAAAAACGGCAAGCCGTATTTCCTGGTCCGCGCCGATGGCACCGATGCCAATTTCATTCGTTCCGACCAACCGGACATGCTGATTCCGTCCTGGAAGATCTTCGAGTGGTAATCTGACGCGCGCACCGTTCACATCAACCCGGCACTTCCCGGCGGAAGTGCCCGTATGGGCATTTTTTCATCATGTCAGTCTTCACCCCCGTGACCCGGCCTGAGCTGGAAACCTTTCTGGCGCCGTACGAGCTGGGCCGTCTGCTCGACTTTCAGGGCATTGCCGCCGGTACCGAAAACAGCAACTTCTTCGTCAGCCTCGAACAGGGTGAGTTCGTCCTGACGCTGGTCGAGCGCGGTCCGGTCGAGGACATGCCGTTCTTCATCGACCTGCTCGACGTGCTGCACGATGCCGACATGCCGGTGCCCTACGCCCTGCGTGACCGTGACGGCAATGCCCTGCGCGAACTGTGCGGCAAGCCGGCCTTGCTGCAGCCGCGGCTGTCGGGCAAGCACATCAAGGCCCCGAACGCCCAGCACTGCGCCCAGGTTGGTGAACTGCTGGCGCACATTCACCTGGCCACCCGCGAACATATCATCGAGCGCCGCACCGACCGCGGCCTGGACTGGATGCTGGCATCCGGTGCCGAACTGTTGCCGCGCCTGAGCGCCGAGCAGGCGACCCTGCTGCAACCGGCGCTGGACGAGATCACCGCGCACAAGACGCAGATCCTGGCCTTGCCGCGTGCCAACCTGCACGCCGACCTGTTCCGTGACAACGTGATGTTCGAAGGTACCCACCTGACCGGTGTCATCGACTTCTACAACGCCTGCTCCGGGCCGATGCTGTATGACATCGCCATCACCGTTAACGACTGGTGCCTGGATGAACACGGTGCTATCGATGTGCCGCGCGCTCAGGCATTGCTGGGAGCCTATGCGGCGCTGCGGCCGTTTACCGCTGCCGAAGCCGAGCTGTGGCCGGAGATGTTGCGGGTAGGCTGCGTGCGCTTCTGGCTGTCGCGCCTGATTGCAGCAGAGTCGTTTGCCGGGATGGATGTGATGATCCATGACCCGAGCGAGTTCGAGGTGCGCCTGGCGCAACGCCAGCAGGTGGCCTTGCACCTGCCGTTCGCCCTCTAGATCCTCTTCTGCTGCTTCGCGGGCACGCCCGCTCCCACAGGTTCACGCTACCCCTGTAGGAGCGGGTTTACCCGCGAAGAGGCCAGAACAGGCTTACAGCTGTTCCAGGCACCCAGCCAGGTCACCACCGAGCTTCTCGAGCAGGCGCTCATAGCCCTTGGCATCCACCGGGTCGGTTCCGCCCAAGGCATCCAGCTCCGCCAACCGCACCGGCAGCCCGGCCGTCAGTGTCTCGGCCAGGCGCGGGCGCAGCGGTGGCTCGCTGAACACACAGGTCTTGCCCACTTCCTGCAGGCGCTTGCGCATCGCGGCCACATGCTGCGCGCCCGGCTGCACCTCGGACGCCACACTGAACACGCCAGTGTGCTGCAGGCCATAGGCCGACTCGAAGTAGTCGAATGCCTCGTGAAACACGAAGTAGGGCTTGTCGGCGATCCCGGCCACCCGCGCCTTGATCCGCGCATCCATGCCATCCAGGCGCTCGGTGAAGGCTTTCAGGTTGCTCTGGTAGCGCGCCGCATTGGCAGGGTCCGCCGCCGCCAGGTCAGCCGCCATCTTCGCCGCGATCACCCGGGCGTTGACCGACGACAGCCACAGGTGCGCATCCAGGCTGCCTGGGCGGTGATCGTGGTCATGGTCGTCCTGGTCCGCCTCCTCATGGGAATGGCTGTCCTCACCAAAGTGGCGCAGCTTCATGCCTGAAAGCGACTGCACGGCCACTGTCGGCTTGGTGCGGCTGCCCAGCACCCGCGGCAGGAAGTTCTCCATGTCCGGGCCGATCCAGTACAGCAGGTCGGCGTCGCCGACCTTGCGCACGTCGGACGGGCGCAGGGCGTAGTGGTGCGGCGAAGCGCCCGGTGGCAGCAGCACGTCAGGCTTGCCCGCGCCATCCTGCACGGCGGCGGCAATCTGCTGCAGGGGTTTGATACTGGTCAGCACGCGCACGTCGGCCTGCGCCGAACAGGCGATGAAAGCGACAAAAAGCACAAGGAATCGGGACACGATGAATACTCGACTCGTCAGAAACAGGTAACATAATAACGTCTCCATCCAGAACCGTCGCTGCCCATGTCCATCACGCCGCTGGCTCACCGTCCCCACGATCATTCCCATTGCGTGCACAGCGCCTTGTCCGAAGCCGATGCCTTGTGCACGCGCCAGGGCCTGCGCCTGACCGCACTGCGCCGGCGTGTGCTGGAGCTGGTGTGGCAGAGCCACAAGCCGCTGGGCGCCTACGACATCCTTGCCGTACTTAGCGAGCAGGACGGCCGCCGCGCCGCTCCACCGACCGTGTACCGTGCGCTGGACTTCCTGCTGGAAAACGGCCTGGTGCACCGCATCGCCTCACTCAACGCCTTCATCGGCTGTAGCCACCCGGAGCACGCGCACCAGGGCCAGTTCCTGATCTGCCGCGAATGCCACGTGGCCATCGAGTTGGAGCAGGACAGCATCAGCGACGCCATCATCAACAGTGCCAAGGGCGTGGGTTTCAGCGTCGAAACCCAGACGGTGGAAATCGTCGGCCTGTGTGCCAACTGCCGGAGCGCAGCATGAGCGACGCCCTGATCCGCCTGGAGCAGGTCGGCGTCAGCTTTGGTGGCGAAGCGGTGCTCGACAGCATCGACCTGTCGGTGGCGCCCGGCCAGATCGTCACCCTGATCGGCCCCAACGGTGCCGGCAAGACCACCCTGGTGCGCGCCGTGCTCGGGCTGCTCAAGCCACACCGCGGCAAGGTCTGGCGCAAGCCGAAGCTGCGTATCGGCTACATGCCGCAAAAGATCCAGGTGGACGCCACGCTGCCGCTGTCGGTACTGCGCTTCTTGCGCCTGGTGCCCGGGGTAGACCGCGCGGCTGCCTTGTCGGCACTGCAGGAAGTGGGTGCCGAACAGGTCATCGACAGCCCGATCCAGACCATTTCCGGTGGCGAGATGCAGCGCGTGCTGCTGGCCCGCGCGCTGCTGCGCGAGCCGCAGCTGCTGGTGCTCGACGAACCCGTGCAGGGTGTCGACGTGGTCGGCCAGACCGAGCTGTACAACCTGATCACCCGCCTGCGCGACCGCCACGGCTGCGGCGTGCTGATGGTCTCCCACGACCTGCACCTGGTGATGAGCGCCACCGACCAGGTGGTCTGCCTGAACCGTCACGTGTGCTGCTCGGGCCACCCCGAGCAGGTCAGCAACGACCCGGCCTTTGTCGAGCTGTTTGGCCAGAACGCCCCAAGCCTGGCTGTCTATCACCACCATCACGACCACAGCCACGACCTGCACGGCTCGGTCGTCGCCCCTGGCGCCCATGTTCACGGAGAGCACTGCAAGCATGGCTGATTTTCTTCTTTACGCCTTGCTTGCGGGTTTGTCCCTGGCAGTGGTAGCGGGCCCGCTTGGCTCGTTTGTGGTGTGGCGGCGCATGGCCTACTTCGGCGATACCTTGTCCCACGCCGCGCTGTTGGGCGTGGCCATGGGCTTCGTGCTGGATGTCAGCCCGGCCCTGGCAGTGACGGTGGGCTGCCTGCTGCTGGCGATCCTGCTGGTGACCTTGCAGCAACGCCAGCCGCTGGCCTCCGATACGCTGCTCGGCATTCTCGCCCCCAGCACCCTGTCGCTGGGCCTGGTGGTGCTGAGCTTCATGCATGATGTGCGCATCGACCTGATGGCCTACCTGTTCGGCGACCTGCTGGCCATCAGCACCACCGACCTGGCGTGGATCCTGGGCGGCAGCGCGCTGGTCCTGCTGCTGCTCGCCGCGCTGTGGCGACCGTTGCTGGCCATCACCGTGCATGAAGAACTGGCCATGGTCGAAGGCCTGCCGGTAGCGGGTCTGCGCATGGCCCTGATGCTGCTGATTGCCGTGGTCATTGCCGTGGCCATGAAGATCGTCGGCGTGCTGCTGATCACCTCACTGCTGATCATTCCCGCCGCCGCGGCACAGCGCCACGCCCGCTCGCCAGAGCAGATGGCCCTGGGCGCCAGCCTGCTCGGCATTACCGCCGTATGCGGCGGCCTGGCCATGTCCTGGTTCAAGGACACCCCGGCCGGCCCATCGATCGTGGTCTGCGCGGCAGTGCTATTCTTGCTGAGCCTGGCCCTGCCAAAACGCTGAAAACCGGGGTGCTCAGAGTTGCACCCTGCAACCTTTTCACCGGTAAAGGGTCTGTAAGACTTATTTTCGAGCGTGCGCACCTGGGTGTAGACTTGCTCGCTTTTTGCGCAAATAGAGAGTCGCAGGAATGAAGCCGTTCGCATCCCGTTATCTGCTTGTTGCCGCGTTTTCCCTGTTCCTGGCTGCGTGTTCCAGCGCGCCGGTAGAACAGGCCGATGCACCTGCCCAAGCCGATGCCTGGCAGCAGCTGCAACAGAGTATCGCCAGCAACGAGCTGGCCACCGCCGAAGACCAGCTGGCTGCACTGCAGACGCAGTCGCCAGATGACCCTCGCCTGGAGCAAAACCAGCGCCAGTTGGCCGAGGCCTACCTGAAACGCAGCCAGATCGTGCTGCAGAAGGGCGACGTCAATGCCGCCGCTACTGCGCTGGCCCGGGCCCGGGCGCTGATGCCGCAGGCACCGGCCGTAACCGGCGGCGACGCCGTGACCCAGGCGCGCAAGGCCGAGCTGGAAAAGGCAGAAGCGGCCTTGAAGGCGGCTGAGGCCAAGCCCCAGGCGCGGGTGATCGACCCGACGGCGCCGAGCACGGTGATTGCGCTAAAGACCACCGACATCCGGGCGATGCGTCGCCAGCTCGATGAGATTGCCAAGGACGTGGTCAATTACCAGTGTGACGTGGTGTTCCAGGTGCCGCGTACTCAGGATGCACCTTGGCTGAAGAACCTGCTGGAGAAGCGCGTGCACAAGCTCGACAGCGGGTTCCAGCTGAAGCAGAAGCATGAGATTCAACGGTCGATGCCCGCGCAGGTGGTATTGGTCCCGCATCAGCGTTGAAGCCTTCGCGGGCTTGCCCGCTCCCACAGGTACAGCGCCAGCCTCGAGGCTTGCATAGAACCTGTGGGAGCGGGCAAGCCCGCGAAGAGGCCCTATCAGGCGGGCACCGATTCTGCTGCCGCCTCCCGCTCCCACACCCGATGCCCTTCAACCGCTTTGACAAAGGCATCCACGGTCTTCTGCTCATCTCCGAGCAGCAATCCCTTGTCTTCCTTGAGCCCCAGGCTATTCAACAGGTCCTTGGTCAACACCATCGCCTTGAGATGCTTGTAGCCCTCCAGCAGGAAGTGCTTCGCCACCCCACTTGAAGCCAAGGCCTTGTCCACGCCCTTGGGCACCACAATCCCGTCGAACATGATCGACGGCATCCCCTCCATCGACGCATCTACCGGCAACTGCTTGCCGTCCGCCGTTTTTACCGGCGCCGAAGTCGGCCCCAGCAGCATCGGCCGAGCGCTTTTGGCCTGCAGCGCCTTGACCAGCTTGTCGACACTCGCAGCATCCACACCCTCGGCTACCAGCACGGCGATCTTGCGCCCCTTGATCCCCACATCACCGGGGTGGTTCATCTGGCTCAAAGCCTTGGAATGCACGGGTTTGCTACCTTTTACCTGCACCGTGCCCTGCTTCGGCGCCGGCAAGCCAAGGTTGGCCGCCACCGCCGCCGCCAGCTTAAGGTCGATGTTGGCGAGGATCTCGTTCACCTCACGCTGGCGAATGTTCTCGCGCTCCACCTTGCCCAACTCGAAGCTGTAAGCCTTGATGATGTGTTGCTGCTCGGTCGGGCTCATGCTCTGGAAGAACAGCCGCGCCTGGGAGAAGTGGTCGCCGAACGACTCACTGCGTTGGCGGATCTTGTGCGCATCGATACGCTCCTGATAGCTCTCGAAGCCGCCGTCCTGCGCGGCTGGCGGCGTCTCCTTGGGCCAGCCGCCATCGATGGAATTGGGCTCGTAAGAAGCCCGGCCCTTGTCGATGGTCATGCGGTGCATGGCGTCGCGCTGGCTGCTGTGGTTCGGCGCCACCGGCCGGTTGATCGGGATTTCATGGAAGTTGGGGCCGCCGAGGCGGCTGATCTGGGTGTCGGTGTAGGAGAACAACCGGCCCTGCAGCAACGGGTCGTTGCTGAAGTCGATGCCAGGCACGATATGCCCCGGGCAGAAGGCCACTTGCTCGGTCTCGGCGAAAAAGTTGTCCGGGTTGCGGTTGAGTACCATCTTGCCCAGCTTGGTGACCGCTACCAGCTCCTCGGGAATCAGCTTGGTCGGGTCGAGCAGGTCGAAGTCGAACTTGTGCTCATCGGCTTCCGGCACGATCTGCACACCCAGCTCCCACTCGGGGTAATCACCGGTCTCGATCGCATCCCAGAGGTCGCGGCGATGGTAGTCAGTGTCCTTGCCTGCAAGCTTCTGCGCTTCGTCCCACAACACCGAGTGCACGCCCTGGCGCGGCTTCCAGTGGAACTTGACGAAACTGGCCACGCCCTCGGCATTGATCATGCGGAAGGTGTGCACGCCAAAGCCTTCCATCATCCGCAAGCTGCGCGGAATGGCGCGGTCGGACATGGCCCAGATCACCATGTGCGCAGACTCCGGCACCAGCGAGACAAAGTCCCAGAAGGTGTCATGGGCCGAACCGCCGGTAGGCATCTCGTTGTGCGGCTCGGGTTTGACCGCATGCACGAAGTCGGGAAACTTGATTGCGTCCTGGATGAAAAACACCGGCATATTGTTGCCAACCAGGTCGAAATTGCCTTCATCGGTATAGAACTTGACGGCAAAGCCGCGAACGTCACGCACGGTGTCGCCAGAGCCACGTGGCCCCTGCACCGTGGAAAAGCGCACGAACACCGGGGTGATCTTCTCAGGGTCCTGCAGGAAACCGGCCTTGGTCAGCTCGGCATGGCAGCCGTAGCTCTGGAAGTAGCCGTGGGCCCCGGTACCACGGGCATGAACGATACGCTCAGGAATCCGCTCGTGGTCGAAGTGGGTGATCTTCTCGCGCAGGATGAAGTCTTCTAGCAGCGAGGCCCCGCGCGCGCCGGCCTTGAGGCTGTTCTGGTTGTCGGCAATCTTCACCCCTTGGTTGGTGCGCAGTGCCTGGCCGGTGGCGTCACTGCGGAACGATTCAAGGCTCTGCAGTTTGGCATTGGTGTTGGCCCGGTCAGGGGTCTGGGTGCCGGCGGCCTCGCTGTGCTTGGGCGCGTCCGTCTTCTTGCTGGGCATGGTCGGCTCTCCTCGTCAGTCTTCAGGCGTGCCCTTGTCGGGCTTGTGCAAGTAGTGACTGGAGGGCGTTGTCGAGCGTTCAATCAGGATTACCGGTTGTCGCGATATGCCCGAAGGATTGGTGCATTACGAAATAAATGCTAAGAACAGCTATGGGAAAAGGCTAAAATGCGCGACCCCAGCTAACCGCTGACCCAAATTCCATGCGCCCCACAAGGTTCGCTACGTGATCGAGTTCCAACAGGTACACAAGACCTACCGCGTCGCCGGTAGGGAAATCCCCGCACTGAATCCGACCAGCCTGACCATCGAAGATGGCCAGGTGTTCGGCCTGATCGGCCATTCCGGCGCCGGCAAGAGCACCATGCTGCGCCTGATCAACCGCCTCGAAGAGCCTTCCGGCGGCACGATCATCGTCGACGGCGAAGACGTCACCGCGTTCAACGCCAACCAGCTGCGCGGCTTCCGCCAGCAGGTCGGGATGATCTTCCAGCACTTCAACCTGCTGGCATCCAAGACGGTCGCCGACAACGTCGCCCTGCCACTGACCCTGGCCGGCGAGCTGTCCCGCAGCGAGATCGACAAGCGTGTCACCGAGCTGCTGGCCCGGGTCGGCCTGCAGGACCACGCCAGGAAGTACCCGGCGCAGTTGTCCGGTGGCCAGAAGCAACGCGTCGGCATTGCCCGCGCCCTGTCGACCAACCCGAAGATCCTGCTGTGCGACGAAGCCACCAGCGCCCTCGACCCGCAGACCACCGCTTCGGTGTTGCAGCTGCTGGCCGAGATCAACCGTGAGCTGAAGCTGACCATCGTACTGATCACCCACGAAATGGACGTGATCCGCCGGGTCTGCGACCGCGTAGCAGTCATGGATGCCGGCCAGATCGTCGAGCAAGGCTCGGTGGCCGACGTGTTCCTGCACCCGCAACACCCGACCACCAAGCGTTTCGTCCAGGAGGACGAGCAGGTCGACGAAGGCGAGCAGCGCGACGACTTCGCCCACGTGCCAGGCCGTATCGTGCGCCTGACCTTCCAGGGCGATTCCACCTACGCCCCGCTGCTGGGCACCGTGGCCCGTGAAACCGGCGTGGACTACAGCATCCTCGCCGGGCGTATCGACCGCATCAAGGATGTCCCCTATGGCCAGCTCACCCTTGCCCTGATCGGCGGGGACATGGAAGCGGCGTTCGCCCGCTTCAAGGCAGCTGACGTACATATGGAGGTACTGCGTTGATGGACGCCCTGAATTTCTTCGCTAACGTCGACTGGGCCGAAATCTGGCTGGCCACCGTCGATACCATGATCATGCTGTTCGGCTCGCTGTTCTTCACCGTGTTGCTGGGCCTGCCACTGGGCGTGCTGCTGTTCCTCTGCGGGCCGAAGCAGATGTTCGAGCAGAAGGGCGTGTATGCGCTGCTGTCGCTGATCGTCAACATCCTGCGCTCGCTGCCGTTCATCATCCTGCTGATCGTGATGATTCCGTTCACCGTGTTGATCACCGGCACCTCGCTGGGTGTCGCCGGCGCCATCCCGCCGCTGGTGGTGGGTGCCACGCCGTTCTTCGCGCGCCTGGTGGAAACCGCCTTGCGTGAGGTGGACCGCGGCATCATCGAGGCCACCCAGTCGATGGGCGCCACCACCCGCCAGATCATCACCAGCGCGCTGCTGCCGGAGGCCCGCCCGGGCATCTTCGCGGCGATCACCGTCACCGCCATCACCCTGGTGTCGTACACCGCCATGGCCGGTGTGGTCGGCGCTGGCGGCCTGGGCGACCTGGCCATCCGCTTCGGTTACCAGCGTTTCCAGACCGACGTGATGGTCGTGACCGTGGTGCTGTTGCTGGTCCTGGTTCAAGTCCTGCAGAGCGTGGGCGACAAACTGGTCGTGCATTTTTCCCGTAAGTAACCCCAATGGGGTCGGCCCGGCCGACCCGTTCGGGGGCCGTCGCGGCCCTCACAAGGAGTGATTCATGAAGAAGCTGCTTGCTGTTGTCGCCGCTGTCGCGGCCTTCTCGGCCAACGCCGCCGAAACCCTCACCGTCGCCGCCACCCCGGTGCCGCACGCCGAGATCCTCAACTTCGTCAAACCTCAGCTGGCGAAAGAAGGCGTAGACCTGAAGGTCAAGGAATTCACCGACTACATTCAGCCGAACGTGCAGGTGGCCGAGAAGCGCCTGGACGCCAACTTCTTCCAGCACCAGCCGTACCTGGATGAGTTCAACAAGGCCAAGGGCACCAACCTGGTCAGCGTTGCCGGCGTGCACATCGAGCCGCTGGGCGTGTACTCGACCAAGATCAAGAAGCTCGACGAGCTGTCCTCCGGCGCTACCGTGGTCATCCCCAACGACGCCACCAACGGCGGCCGCGCCCTGCTGCTGCTGGACAAGGCCGGCGTGATCAAGTTGAAGGACAACACCAACATCCTGTCGACCGTGAAGGACGTTGCCGAAAACCCGAAAAGCGTGAAGTTCCGTGAGCTGGAAGCGGCCACCATCCCGCGTGTGCTGACCCAGGTCGATATCGCCCTGATCAACACCAACTACGCGCTGGAAGCCAAGCTGAATCCGGAAAAAGACGCCTTGGCCATCGAAGGCAGCGACTCGCCGTACGTGAACATCCTGGTTGCCCGCCCGGACAACAAGGACTCGGACGCGATGAAGAAGCTGGCGGCTGCACTGCACTCGCCTGAGGTGAAGCAGTTCATCAACGAGAAGTACAAAGGCGCTGTCGTTCCGGCGTTCTGATCTCGCATCCTTGGGGCCGCTTTGCGGCCCTTTCGCGACACAAGGCCGCTCCTACAGGGATGTGAGTTCCCCTGTAGGAGCGGCCTTGTGTCGCGAAAGGCCTGCGCAGCAGGCCCAGCAATCTCAATCCCGCTTGACCAAGCCAGGCAGTTGCGCCACCAGCTTCTGGTTGTTGAACGGCGCACGAATGAACCCACGCTGACGCCCATCCGGCCCAACGACCGCCAGGTTGCCGCTGTGATCAACGGTATACCCCGGCTTGCTGGTATCGGCCGGGATGAACGGAATGCTCAAGGCATTGGCCAGCTTCTGGGTATCTTCGATCGACCCCGCCACCCCGACAAAATCCTTGTCGAAATAGCCCAGGTACTGCTTCAGCTGGTTCGGCGTATCGCGGTTCGGGTCCACGCTCACCAGCACCACCTGCAGCCGGTCCACGGCCTCCTTGGGCAGCTCGCTCTTCACCTGGCGCAACTGGGCCAGGGTGGTCGGGCAGATGTCCGGGCAGTAGGTGTAGCCGAAGAACAGCAGCGACCATTTGCCCTTGAGGTCGTCCAGCTGCACCGGCTGGCCATCCTGGTTGGTCATGGTCACATCGGCCACCGCGCGGCTCTGCGGCAGCAGGATGATGCCGGCATCGATCAGTTCGGTCGGGTTCAGCTGGCCCCGCTCACTGAGCACCTTGTTGACGGTAAGGCCCAGGATCAGCGCGACCAGGGCGACGAGGATGAAGACGGTTTTCTGGGTTCGGGTCATAGATTCAGCAACAGGTAGTGGTCAACGAGCAACGCGATGAACAGCGCGAACAGGTAGCCGATAGAGTACTTGAAGGTGCCGATCGCCGCGTGCGGCTGGCTGCCACGGTACAACACCCAAGCCCATTGCAGGAAGCGCAGGCCCAGTACCAGGGCGCAGGCCAGGTACAACAGGCCGCTCATGTGGATGGCAAACGGCAGCAGGCTCACTGCCAGCAATATCAGGCTGTACAACAGGATATGCAGCTTGGTGTAACGCTCGCCGTGGGTAACCGGCAGCATCGGGATATCGGCCTTGGCGTACTCTTCCTTGCGGTGGATGGCCAGCGCCCAGAAGTGCGGTGGCGTCCAGGCGAAGATGATCAGCACCAGCAGCAAAGGCTCGGCGCTGACATGGCCGCTCACTGCGACCCAACCCAGCAGCGGCGGTGCGGCGCCGGCCAGCCCGCCGATGACGATGTTCTGAGGCGTGGCGCGCTTGAGAAAGCCGGTGTAGAGCACCGCATAGCCGAGCAGGGAAGCCAGGGTCAGCCAGGCGGTGAGGGGGTTGGTAAAGACCAGCAGCAGGGCCATGCCAAGCAGCGCCAGAGCCAGGGCGAACAGCAACGCCGGCAACGGCTCGACCCGGCCCTGGGCCAAGGGCCGCTTGTGGGTACGCGCCATCAATGCGTCGATGCGCCGGTCCACCACGTGGTTGACCACTGCCGCGCTGCCCGCGCACAGGGCGATCCCCAGGTTGCCGAACAGCAGCACACTCCAGCTGACCCCAGCGCGGGTCGCCAGGAACATGCCCGCCAGCGAGGTGATCAACATCAAAACCACCACCTTGGGCTTGGTCAGCTCCAGGTAATCGCGCCAGCCGGCACGCCGTGCGCTCAGAAGCGTCGCCACGAATCGTTCCTCATGTGATGGTTGATGCTCACTCCGGCTACAGGCCGCAGGCGCCAGCCCTGCCCGACGCCGACGCGGACCTTGTCGACCACGCGAATGCGGTAGTTCACCAGCACCATGCTCAGCAGCAGCATCGCACCGCCCGCGTTATGCGCGACGGCCACGGCCAGCGGCAGGTGGAACAGCACGTTGCTGATCCCCAGGCCGACTTGTACGGCCAGCGCCAGCAGCACCAGCCGCGACAGGCCAGTGAGGCCACAGCGGTGCAGCTTCCAGCTGAGCAGCAGCAGCACACAGGTCACCAATAGCGCGCCCAGACGGTGGCTGATGTGAATGGCCGTGCGCGCATCGCTGTCCAGCTGCCCACCCAGGTAGTTGGGGCCGACGTGCTGGCTGAGGTGGAAGCCGTTGCTGAAGTCGGCCGCCGGCCACCACTGGCCATGGCAGGTGGGCAGGTCGATGCAGGCGACCGCCGCATAGTTGGCACTGACCCAGCCGCCCAGGGCGATCTGGCCGATCACCACCAGCAAGGCCAACGCGGCTATCCGCCGTAGGCTGAGCGGCAGCTTTGGCAAGGGCGCAAAGGCCCGGGATAGACGCAGGGACAGCAGGAACAGCAGGCTCAGGGTGGTGAAACCGCCCAGCAAGTGCGCGGTGACCACTTGCGGCCACAATTTAAGGGTGACGGTCCACATGCCAAACGCCGCCTGCGCCAGCACCACGCCCAGCAACAACAGTGGCAGGCGATACGGCTGGCCATCGCGGGCATGCCGACGCAGCGCCTGCAGGGCGAGCAGGGCGATCACCACGGCGAGGGTGCCGGCGAAGTAACGATGGACCATCTCGGCCCAGCCCTTGGCCTCTTCCACCGGATGGTCCGGGAAGTGCAGTCCGGCATGGGCCAGCTGCGCTTCGCTGCTGGGCACGCTGATGAAACCATAGCAACCCGGCCAGTCGGGGCAGCCGAGCCCGGCGTGGGTCAGGCGGGTGTAGGCACCGAGCAGGACGACCAGCAGTGCCAGCAGGGTGGCGAACACAGCGAGGCGGAATCCAGGTCTGGCCATGGCAGGCTCCTAGCCGATGTTGGACAGCTTGAGCAGGTGACGCAGGTCATCGAGCACGTGCTTGCCGTTGACCTTGCCGTCGTAGCGCAACACCAGGTTGCCGTGCGGGTCGACGATCCACAGCTGCGGGCCGGGCTCGGTGACGCTCTGGGTGTAGCGCTGGACGTCCAGCGGGTAGCGCTGCAATTGGGGGTATTCACGGCCGAGTAGCGTCTGGAATTCAGCGCTCAGCGGCTGAGCCGCCGCCAGGGCATGGCTGGCGCGGCTGGCGTCCCGGCCCAGGCCGACTTGAATCTGGCGCACCAGGTAGACCAGCCGCTGACAGTCCTCGGTACAGGCTTGCGGGGCGCTGACCAGCAATTGCCAGCGCTCGTCCTCACCCGCGATACCGATATCAGCGCGACTCTCGCCATTGCCGATCATGGTGCCGTGGTAGTTGCGACCGTCTGGAACCCAGAACTGCAGCTTGTACATACAGGTGGCCAGGACCATCGGCCCAAGCACCACCAGCAGAATCAGTATCAGCTGCAAACGCCCGCGGGCTCTGGGTTTGCTACGTTCAGGCAGGTCCAGTGGAGTGGCGGCGGCCATCGGTTTTCTCCTTCTTGCGGTGCCAGCCAAAGTAGAGGTAGAGCAGTACCAGGGCGGTGGCCAGGGCGAACCATTGCGCGGCGTAGCCCAAGTGCTTCTCCGGGCCCAGGGCAACGATCGGCCAGCCCAGCCGGTAGCTGGCAGGGCCCGATTCCAGGCGCAGTTCATGGGCGAAGCCTTCGCGGTCAAGTTGCTGCCAGAGTTGTGCTGCGTCGATGGCAGTGAGCAGATGCGGCCACTGGCCGCCTACCGGGTCGGGGTGTAACTGGAAGGTTTTGCCTGGCGCCACATACACCGTGGCATCGAGTGCCAAGGCTTGATCGGGGGTGTTGAATTGCACCGGTACACGGCGGTCCGGCCACGGCAGCCAGCCACGGTTGACCAGCAGCCACAGGCCACTGCTCTGGTCATGGAAGGGTTGCAGCAGCTCGACGCCGGCTTGGCCGTCGCGCATGCTGTTGTCCAGTAACAGGCTGTGTTCGGCGTCGAAGCGGCCATAGAGGTGCACCCGGCGGTAGGCCGGATCCTGCGACTGTTGCAGCTGGCTGGTGGCCAACGCAGGTGCGACCTCACGTTCAGCATAAGTGTCCAGCAGCGCGCGCTTCTCATCGGCGCGGCCAAGCTGCCAGCAGCCGAGCGCGATCAGCCCCGGTAGCAGCGCAAGCACCACCAGGGTCGGTATCCAGCCTGGGCGAAACCGCCTCATCGCAGCCTCGCCGGGCCAATCGCTATACTTATCCACATCACCGCATCCCCCCGGAGAAGCGCCATGCTCAAGGCCGCGATTGTCCTGATGCTGTTGGCCACTGTTGCCAGCCTGTTCAGTGGCCTGGTGTTTCTGGTCAAGGACGATGAAAACTCGACCCGCCTGCTGAAAGCCCTGACCGTACGAGTCACCTTGGCGGCCCTGACCGTCGGCCTGGTCGCCTGGGGTTTCATCAGTGGTCAGCTGGTTTCCCACGCCCCTTTCTGAAATTTTCATCTGACCCTGTGGGAGCGGGCATGCCCGCGAATGCGATGTTGAATGTGCCGACGCATTCGCGGGCATGCCCGCTCCCACAGGGTTCTGTATTCACAGCACGTATACGAAGATGAACAGCCCCACCCACACCACATCGACGAAGTGCCAGTACCAGCTCGCCGCCTCGAAACCGAAGTGTTTCTCGGGGTTGAAGTGCCCCCGCAGGATGCGCACGAACATCACGATCAGGATGATCGTGCCCAAGGTCACGTGGGCCCCGTGGAAACCCGTGAGCATGAAGAACGTCGCGCCATAGATGCCCGAGCCCAGGGTCAGCCCCAGCTTGGTGTAGGCCTCGTGGTACTCGTAGGCCTGCAGCGTGATGAAGCTGATACCTAGAAGGATGGTCAGCGCCATCCAGAATTTCAGCGGGCCACGATGGTCACGGCGCAGAGCGTGGTGCGCGAGGGTGATGGTCACGCTGGAGCTGACCAGCAGGATGGTGTTGATCAGCGGCAGGTGCCACGGGTCGATCACTTCCTTGGGCGGCGGGAACAGTTTCGGGTCGGGCGTATGCAACAGCGGCCAGGTAAATTCGAACGTCGGCCACAGCATGTGCGCAACACCTTTGGCCCCTTCACCACCCAGCCACGGCCCGGCCAGCACACGCACGTAGAACAGCGCGCCGAAGAAGGCCATGAAGAACATCACTTCCGAGAAGATGAACCAGCTCATGCCCCAGCGGAACGAGCGGTCCAGTTGCGGGCTGTACAGCCCGGCGCGGCTCTCGCGGACCACCGAGCCGAACCAGCCGAACAGCATGTAGGCCAGGAACAGCGCGCCGACGAAGAAGATCAGCGGCCCGTGTGATGACGGGTGGCCGGCCTTCATGTCGTTGAACCAGGTCCCCAGGCCGAACACCGTGATGAACATGCCGATGGTGGCGATGATCGGCCACTTGCTCTGCGCCGGAACGTAGTAGTGCTCATGACTTGCCATTGCTGTTCTCCTTCCCTCAGCGGGCGCCCTGCACGTCCTGTACCGCGGCATGGGCGACCGGCGGATGACGTGCAGTGATGTCGAACAAGGTGTAGGCCAGTGTCAGGTGCTTCACGCTTTCCGGCAGGTCGCGGTCGACGATGAAGCGCACCGGCATCTCGATGCGTTCGCCGGGCTGCAGCACCTGCTGGGTAAAGCAGAAGCACTCGGTCTTGTGGAAATACGCCGCGGCCTCAGCCGGGGTGATGCTGGGTATCGCTTGCGCACTCATCGGCCGGTTGGTCGGGTTGTGCGCGACGAAGATCATCTGATTCACCGCGCCCGGGTTGACCTCGAGCTCGTCGCCCTTGGAATAGAAGTCCCAGACCATGTCGGCGGCGTTGGTCGACATGAACTGCACCCGCACCGAACGCGTCGGGTCACTGACCTGGCTGCCCTCGTACTGCCCGCCGGTCTTGCCGTTGATGCCGAAGGCCTTGCACATCACGTCATACATCGGCACCAGGGCAAACCCGAAGCCGAACATCACCACCGTCAGCAGCAGCAGGCGGGTGACCAGGCGCTTGAGCGACGAGCCTTTCATGGCGACGCTCCTACTTCACTTCCGGCGGAGTCTGGAAGGTGTGATACGGCGCTGGCGAGGGGATCGACC
Organism: Pseudomonas sp. CC120222-01a; assembly: GCF_003097235.1. Classification (GTDB taxonomy): domain Bacteria; phylum Pseudomonadota; class Gammaproteobacteria; order Pseudomonadales; family Pseudomonadaceae; genus Aquipseudomonas. The sequence goes on from NZ_QEQQ01000027.1 coordinate 59,866, forward strand.
ATTCCAGGCCCTCGGCGCCATCCCAGGGTTTGGCCGGTGCCGGCGCGCCGCCGCGGATGCACTTGATGACGATGAACAGGAAGAACAGCTGCGTGGTGCCGAACAGGAAGGCGCCAATCGACGACACCATGTTGAAATCGGCGAACTGCAGGTTGTAGTCGGGAATACGCCGTGGCATCCCGGCCAAACCCACGAAGTGCATGGGGAAGAAGGCCATGTTCATGCCGACGAACGACAGCCAGAAGTGCAGCTTGCCGAGGGTTTCGTCATACATGTGGCCGGTCCATTTCGGCAGCCAGTAGTAGGCCGAGGCAAAGATGCCGAAGATCGCCCCGGGCACCAGCACATAGTGGAAGTGCGCCACCACGAAGTAGGTGTCGTGGTACTGGAAGTCCGCCGGGGCGATGGCCAGCATCAACCCGGAGAAACCACCGATGGTGAACAGGATGACGAAGGCGATGGCAAACAGCATCGGCGTCTCGAAGCTGAGCGAGCCTTCCCACATGGTGCTGACCCAGTTGAACACCTTCACCCCGGTGGGTACGGCGATGAGCATGGTGGCGTACATGAAGAACAGTTCGCCGACCACCGGGATGCCGACCACGAACATGTGGTGAGCCCAGACGATGAACGACAGGAAGGCAATCGCGCCGGTGGCGTAGACCATCGAGGTGTAGCCGAACAGCGGCTTGCGCGAGAACGCCGGGATGATCGAGCTGACCGCGCCGAAGGCCGGCAGGATCATGATGTACACCTCGGGGTGGCCGAAGAACCAGAACACATGCTGGAACAGCACCGGGTCACCGCCACCGGCGGCACTGAAGAAGCTGGTGCCGAAGTGGATGTCCATCAGCATCATGGTCACCACACCGGCCAGCACCGGCATCACCGCGATAAGCAGGAACGCGGTGATCAGCCAGGTCCAGACGAACAGCGGCATTTTCATCAGGGTCATGCCTGGGGCGCGCAGGTTGAGGATGGTGGCGATCACGTTGATCGCGCCCATGATCGAGCTGATGCCCATAAGGTGGATGGCGAAGATGAAGAAGGTGACGCTGGCGGGCGCATAGGTAGTGGATAGCGGGGCATAGAAGGTCCAGCCGAAGTTCGGCCCGCCACCTGGGCTGAACAGGGTCGAAACCAGCAGCAGGAAGGCCGCCGGCAGCAGCCAGAAACTGAAGTTGTTCATCCGCGGCAGGGCCATGTCCGGGGCGCCGATCATCAGCGGGATCATCCAGTTGGCCAGGCCGACGAAGGCCGGCATCACCGCGCCGAACACCATGATCAGGCCATGCATGGTGGTCATCTGGTTGAAGAACGCCGGCTCGACGATCTGCAGCCCGGGCTGGAACAGCTCGGCGCGGATCACCATGGCGAACGAGCCGCCAAGCAGGAACATCATGAAGGCGAACCACAGGTACATCGTGCCGATGTCCTTGTGGTTGGTCGTCAGCACCCAGCGCATCAGGCCCTTGGCCGGGCCGTGGGCGTGCTCATGGCCGTGGGCGTGGTCGTCGATCACTGCACTCATGTCCTGTCTCCTGCAATCCGCTGATTGCCGCGCAAAACCCTGTTCACTTGGCTTCTGCCTGCTTGAGCGCCAGCACGTCCTTCGGCGTGACCATGTCGCCCTTGTTGTTGCCCCAGGCGTTGCGCTCGTAGGTGACCACGGCGGCGATGTCGACTTCCGAGAGCTGCTTGCCGAACGCGGCCATCGCCGTGCCCGGGCGGCCGTGGTAAACCGTGCTCAGGTGCTCTTCCTTCGGCCCGGTGGCCACTTTCGACCCCTTGAGCGCCGGGAACATCGGTGGCAAGCCCTGGCCCTCGGCCTGGTGACAGGCCACGCAAGTGGTGTGGTAGACCTTGTCGCCACGCTCGACCAGTTCTTCGAGCGTCCAGTCCTTGCTGGTCAGCTCCTTGAGCTTGGCCGCCTCGGCCTTGCGGTCGGCAAGCCAGGCTTCATAGTCGGACTTGGACTTGACCTCGACCACCACCGGCATGAAGCCGTGGTCCTTGCCGCACAGCTCGGTGCACTGGCCGCGGTAGATGCCGGGCTTCTCGATACGGGTCCAGGCTTCGTTGACGAAGCCGGGGATGGCGTCGCGCTTGACCGCGAAGGCCGGCACCCACCAGGAGTGGATGACGTCGGCGGCGGTCACCAGGAAGCGCACCTTGGCACCGACCGGCAGCACCAGCGGCTGGTCGACCTCAAGCAGGTAGTGCTCGTCCTTGGGCGCCTTGTTGTGGATCTGATCGGCGGGGGTGGCCAGGTTGCTGAAGAACTCCACGTCCTGGCCCAGGTATTTGTAGTGCCACTTCCACTGGTAGCCGGTGACCTGGATATCGATGTCCGATTCGCTGGCGTCGTAGATGTCGATCAGGGTCTTGGTGGCCGGAATGGCCATGGCCACCAGGATCAGGAAGGGCACGATGGTCCAGAGGATTTCCACCCAGGTGTGCTCGTGGAAATGTGCGGGCTGCTGGCCGGTGGAACGGCGGTGGATAACCATGGACCAGAACATCGCACCGAAAACCACGATGCCGATGATCACGCAGATCCAGAAGATCGTCATGTGCAGGTCGAACACGGCGTTGGAGACTTCCGTCGCCCCCGGGTGCATGTTCACGGTCCAGGCAGCGTTGGCCTGACCAAAAACCGACCACAACAGGAGGCCCATCCAGACATGTGGATGTCGCATCATTGCGGGTTCCCCTTCTCGTTCTTGTAGTCCCGGAGGCGTGGCCTGCGGCAAGAGGGAACGGCGGTCAAGACTGCCTGGCTTCGACGACCGAGCCCCTGCAAAAGCAGTCGGGCCTCATCAACGAATCACGTTCAACGGGAGTATAGACAGCGACCAACGGCACGCAACGACGCTGGTGAAATGAACTTCAAGAAATGCGAAAGGCCGTGCAAAAGCCCGAGCTTGAGGGGTTGTGGCAAAATAATGGCAATGCGATATGCCGAACTGCGCACACGTTTGCGGGGTTTATAACAAATGCGTCTTAGGTATTCTGTATACCGAGCTAATTTAGTGTCTTCCGTTTGAAACGTCTTGTCCCTGGAGTTGTCATGAACATCGCTGCTGTACGCGAGCAAATTAGCCAAGCCCACGATCACGAAGGCCGCACCGGCCAACTGAAAGAGCGTCTCGAGCTGCAACTGCCTCACCTGCACCCCTCGATCCAACTGCCTGAGCAGGACGCCCAGGGTACTTTGGCGCGCTTCGTCAGCGCTTACATCGATCGAGTTCCCGAGCTGCTGGAAGCCGCCCACAACGTAGCCCGCGAAGCGGGGATCGAATCACAGATCAAACCTGTGCTGAAAATTGCCGAGGCCTATTTCCTGCAGCCACCCCGCGTGATGCAAGGGCATGTGGGGCTCGATTGCCTGCTGGATGAGGCTTACCTCGCGCACCGCCTGGTGGAAGAGGTCAACGACCTGTATATCCGCCACTTCCAGCAACCACTGATTCCGGTCGACACCACGGTGGCCAACCTGATCGCCCACCAGCTGATCGGCGAAACCTTCGCCAACCAACTGGACGAGGTAGTGCACCACTCGGTGGACGAGATGCTAAACGACGAAAGCTTCGCCGCCGAGTCGGTGGAAGCCTATCGCGAAACCCTCAGCAGCCCGCAGACCGGCGAGGCCTGGAAGCGCTGGCCGTGCCTGTCCCGCCAGTTGAACGTGGAATTCGGCCGGGCCAGCGCCTGACCTGCCAGACCGGTGAGGGAAAGCGCTCCTCCTGCTGCCCCCCACCTTCGATCATTACTGTCATCCGGCCGCCTCAGGGCGGCCTTTTCCATTACCAGGTGATGACAATGACGATCAGAAGAAACAGGATTTATACGGACCTGCTGCGCGGCACCTATCGCACGATATGGGGCAACTGGGGCCTCAACCCCGTCATCAAGCCTGGCGCGGTCGGCATCATCGACGCCGACTCCGGCGACTTCAGGCTTGTGGCCGATTGCCTGCCCGGGGTCGAGATCAGCAAAAGCCAGCAAAGTCGAAAATGGGATTTCAAATCCTCTGGCGTGACGTGCAGGAGCATCAACGCCAGTGTCGGAGGGGTAATCTTTGACCCGAGCACAGGTACCGAGGTCAAACCCGATGCCGCACTGGAATGGACCTTCGACAAGGAGAATTCCATTACCTCGGAGTTCGCTATCAGCGGTGAGCACGCCATCAGCAACCTTGCCATCCTCGACGATCAATACGATTGGCTGCTCGGCCAGGCGCATAAGTTGAACATGGCAACCAAGGCCGGCATCTCCGAAGGTTTTGGCGTGGTGACTTCGGTCATCTACGCCAGTAGTGGCGTGAATGCAGTGGCGAAGAAAAGCAAAGCCAGCTTCACCGTTTCAGGCAGCGCGAGCGGCCTCAACCGCCTGCTCGGTGAAGACGGCATCAACGGCAAAGGCAAGGCGAGCTACGTGTTCACCAGCAATTCCAATGAAGTCGAGACGCATACCTTGCCGGCAAAAAGTGGTGAGGTGGCCACCGAACCCCTGCCTGTCGCCTATAGCTTTGCTTCGTTCGCAGGCAGCCGGGTGCTGATCCCAAGCTGGGTCGGCAAGGTCGGTGTGCTGAACCTGCTGGTGGACAGCAAGGCTTCGTCCTTAACCACCTACACCACCAAGGTCACACTGTCCTACCAGACCCCCGCAGGCCCGGTCAAAGCGTCCAGGACTGTGGTCGGTGGGAGTTCGACCAGCTTCGGCGAAATCCCCCTCACCGCCACCGAGATGGTGCTGACTGCGGAGTTCATCAACATCGGCCCCAACACTCGCAAGTCGATGAGGTGGAACACACCAGCCAGCGAGTGGTTGGGTGGCACCCGTACCGTGAACCTGAAGGGTACATGGCCAGGTGCACCGGAGATGATCGAGGTCAAGCACTGACCTCAGGTGCCTGCAACGCTGCGCAAACGGCCTTCCACCCTGCGCTTGAGGCCTCGCTGCTCAATGCGCAGGTTGGAGCCGCTGGTCTTGCTCCAATCCTCCAACAGTTCCAGGCATGAATGGTCGATATAGGTCAGGTTGGCCAGCGGAACATGCAGGGTGGTGCCGGCAGGCACGCTATCGAGCACCTGGGTCAATGCAGGTACCTTGAGGAACGTTGCCGCCCCGCTCAGGCGCAGCTCCATATGGCCGCGAGGCTCAAGCTGGACGAGGCAGATTTTCAGGCGGGCCGCCTTGAATGCCAGCTTCAGCAATGTCAGGGCGAACCCTAGCAGCACACCGGTCAACAGGTCGGTGAAGATGATCGCCATGGCCGTCGCCACGTAGGTGAACATCGGCATTCGACCGTAGCGGCCCAAACCTCGCAGCGCCTTGAAATCGACCAGCTTGATACCGGTGAATACCAGCACGCCAGCCAGGCTCGCCACCGGAATCTGCTGCAGCACGCTGCTCAGAATCACCACGAACGCCAGCAACCACAGGCCATGCAGGATCGCCGAGGCACGGGTTTGTGCACCGGCCTGGACGTTAGCCGAGCTGCGCACGATGACGCCTGTCATTGGCAAGGCTCCCAGGAGCCCGCACAGCATGTTGCCGATCCCTTGTGCCGAGAGCTCGCGATCGAAATCTGAACGCTGGCCGCTGTGCATGCGGTCTACCGCGGCCGCCGACAGCAGCGTTTCGGCACTGGCGATGAAGGCCAGGGCGAAGGCCGCTACCAGCAGGGTCGGGTCGGCGAGCTTCATCAGGTCGTCCGGGCGGATCCAGTCGATGGCCTCGGACAGGTCTGCCGGAACCTGAACGCGATTAACCGGCAGTGCCAGCCACATGGCGACGGCGGTCATTGCTGCCACGCCGAGCAACGCACCGGGAATGAATCGCAGCTTCTGTGGCCGCAAGCGCTCCCACGCCCACATGATGGCTATGGTACCGAGCCCGAGTGCACCGGCTACCCAAGCGGAACCAGCCTCCTCCAGGGGCAGAGCAGCGCTCACGGTCGCAGGAAACGCCAACAGGTTCTGCATGCCCGAAGGCTGCGGTGCCGTGTCGAACATGACATGCACCTGCGACAACACAATCAGCACGCCGATACCGGCGAGCATGCCGTACACCACCGCTGGCGCGGTGACACGGAACCAGCACCCCAGGCGCAAGCGCCCGGCCAGCAATTGCAGAATCCCCGCCAACAGCAGGATCGGCCCGAGCATCGCCATACCGTGCTGGCGCACCAGCTCGAACACCAGTACCGCCAAACCAGCCGCCGGGCCACTGACCTGCAGCGGTGAGCCCGCCAGGAAGCCGACCACGACGCCACCGATGATACCGGTGATCAGCCCCTTGGCCGGCGGCATGCCCGAGGCGATCGCAATACCCATGCACAACGGCAGGGCGACCAGGAAGACCACCACCGACGCTAGCAACTCTCGCGGCAAGGCCGCTTTCAACTGTGTCATGTTCACCATCATTCTCCTTTCTCTGTCGCACGGCCATTCCCCTGGCCGTGAGCACGTTTGGTCCCTGACGAGCGCACAGGCGCGGGCCGCCAGCGAAATCGCCGGCAGGTAGTCAGGGCATTTTCAAGGCAGCCGAAGGCCGCGCCGCACCCGCGTTGGATGCAGCCGGCTATTCAAGGTTCAGCTGTGGACGGGTCGCTTAGTAGCGGCCTCTCGGAGTGGCGCTAGGCACCGGCTGGCCAGCGGCCAGAGGCAGGAAGCTGTCGCTGGCAGCGTCGTAGGCTTCGATCTTGCTGGTCTCGATGTCGTAGACCCAGCCGTGGATGTACAGCTGGCCCGCAGCCAGGCGCGAGGCCACAGACGGGTGGGTGCGCAGGTGGTGCAGCTGGGCGATGACGTTTTCCTTGGTCAGCACCTGCATGCTTTCGTGTTCGCTGCCGCACGAGCAGTTGTTCTCGACCACGGTGCGGGCCACTTCGGCGTGGCGCAGCCAGGCACCAACGGTGGGCATCTTGTCCAGCGAATGCGGGTTCAACACCGCACGCATGGCGCCACAGTCGGAGTGACCACAGATGATGATGTGATGCACCTTCAGCGCCAGCACGGCGTATTCGATAGCGCTGGAAACACCCCCGTTCATCTGGCCATACGGCGGTACCACGTTACCGACGTTACGGGTCACGAACAGGTCGCCAGGCGAGCTCTGAGTGATCAGCTCGGGGACGATGCGCGAGTCGGCACAGGTGATGAACATGGCGCGTGGGGTTTGCGCGGTGGCGAGCTTCTTGAACAGCTCTTGCTGCTCGGGGAAGACGTCATGGTGAAAGCGCAGGAAGCCGTCGACGATGTGCTTCAGGGCGGCATCGGCGCTCTCCGCGGGGGCTTGCGGAACGACCTTGGATGGGTCCTTGACGGGCATGTTTCATCCTCTTGACGGTGTGTAGGTAAATCCATTTTACCGGTGAAAGATTCTGGCTATGCGCAGATTTAGATGACGCGCACGGGCGATAGATCACAGTGTTCGATGACTGGATTCCTACGCTAGCGGGGAAAACTTAACTGAAACTTAATTCGGAGGCTCTAGAACGGGTGTTCCAGATATAAAAGGCGGGAACCGAATAATAGCAAAAAAGCATCAACTGCCAAGCGCCATTACTCAGATTATTTGCTTGAATGAGTCGCACTGGGGATGTCTGCAGGCGCCACCTGATGTCAGAACAACGCCATCTGGCCACCTGGCGGGCAAAAGGCCGAACAATCCAGCACCTGCGCGTCCCGCCCCTCGAAGTCCAGCCGCTTCATCGCCTTGGCAAAACGCTGCGCCAGCAACTCGGCAAACACCCCCTCACCGCGCATCCGTGCGCCGAAGCGGCTATCGTAAAGCTCGCCGCCACGGCTCTGGCGAATCAGGCTGAGCACATGGGCCGCACGTTGCGGGTAATGGTCTTGCAGCCACTGCTCGAACAACGGTGCCACTTCCAACGGCAGGCGCAGCATCATGTAGGCAGCGCTCTGTGCGCCCGCTTCCTTGGCAGCTTCCAGCAAGCGCTCAAGCTCGCTGTCGTTGATCATCGGAATCATCGGCGAACACAAGACCCCTACCGGCACACCGGCTTCGCGCAAGACACGAATGGCCCGCAACCTCGCCTTGGGCGAAGCCGCACGGGGCTCGAGCACCCGCTTGAGGTCATCGTCCAGGGTGGTGAGACTGATCATCACCCGTGCCAGGCGCTGACTGGCCATCTCGGCCAGCAGGTCGAGGTCGCGTAATACCAGCGAGCCCTTGGTGACGATGGTCACGGGGTGACGAAAACGCAACAGCACTTCCAGCAACCGTCGAGTCAGCTGTTGTTCGCGCTCGATGGGTTGATAAGGGTCTGTGTTCGAGCCCAGATTGATCGGCGCGCAAACGTAGCCCGGTTTGCTCAACTGCTGGGCAAGCACTTCGGCGGCATTGGTCTTGGCAATAAGCTTGGTCTCGAAATCCAGGCCAGGGGACAGATCCCAGTAGGCGTGCGAAGGGCGGGCATAGCAGTAGATGCAGCCATGCTCGCAACCTCGGTAGGGATTGATCGAGCGATCGAAGGGCAGGTCGGGGGAGGTATTGCGGCTGATGACCGATTTCGCCGTTTCAATCCGAATCTCGGTACCCTGCGTCGGCGGTACCTCCTGGTACCAGCCATCATCCTCGGCCACAGAATGGCTCGGGGCAAAGCGGTTGTGCGGATTGTGTGCCGTGCCACGGCCCTTTTGTGGTGCTGGAGGAATCATGGCTCACCCCTGTACTGTATCCATATACAGTATATTGTGCTCGATGATCTTTCCAGCACCTCCGGTCAGCGCTTCAGGCCAGCCCATGCCAGCGCAGATAAGGCTGCGAACTCGCCGGCCGTCCCAGAAACGCTTCGATTCCCTCGCGCAGAGGGCGCGTCGCCCCAGGTGCGAACAGCGCTGCCTGTAGCGCACTACCTGTTGTCCGGTCCAACAGGCCTGAGGCCTCGAAGCGGGAGAACACATCCAGGGCATGCACATCTGACCACAAATACGCGTAGTAGCCCGCGTCGTAGCCGTTCACCAGATGGTCGAAGGCGTGAGCAGGATGTTCGAAATCGGCCAACGGCCAGTATCCGCAGCGCTCCCGGGCGTCTCCCAGACGTTGCTCGAGGCTTCTGCCATCGTTCGGCGTGGCATGCAGGTCGATGTCGAACAGGGCCAGGCTCAAATTGAGGGCCGTTTCTTCCACACTTTGCTGGCGTAGCCGGCCCAGGCATTCATCAGCCTGATCCCGGGTCAGTCGGCGGCCACCCTGCGGCTGCGTCGAAATCGATACCAGGTAATCTGCATCCCACACCCACCGCTCGAAGAGCTTGCCGAACAGCTCCACACCATCGGTCCCAAGCTCAGTGACATTGGACATCACATGGTTGCTGGTGCGCACCAGCAGGTGGTGCATGGCATGGCCAAATTCATGGAACAGCTTGCGCAGCGACAGGTGGTCCAACAGTGGCGGGTTGCCGTCCAGCGCCTGCGGTACATCGCAGAAAACCACTACCGAAGCGGGCTGGTAGATGCCCTCGGCATCGATGCGGCGGTTGCGGATGTAAGTAGTGAACACTGCATCAGCCTGCTTCCCGGCGTGCTGTACCGCATCGAGGTAGAGAAAACCGATGAGGGCGTTGTCCTGCCAGACCTCGAACGACTGCACACTGTCGTCCCAGGTGGCAAGCAGCCTGGGCTGCAGCGACACACCGAACAACTGCTGAACCAACTGCTGCAACGCAGCGATAACAGCGTCAAGCGGGAAGTGCTCTCGCAGGGCCTCGTTGGTAAGCGCGGTGCGCGAGGACGCCTGCAAGTAAGCAACGTCCCACGGATGCACCGGCTCCAAGCCCTGGCTCGCGCCCTGACGCTCGATAGCCGAGCGCCATTGTCCCATGGCCGGCCGGACGTGGTCGGCCAGCTCATGCAGAAAGGCGCGCACCTGGGTAGCCGAACCCGCACTCTTGGCCTGCAGACTCAGATCCAGATGGCTGGCAAAACCGAGCAGATGGGCCTTCTCCTCTCGCAAACGGGCCAGTTGCTGCAGCAGCGGGCGGTTGTCTCGCTGCGGGTCAGGGCTGACACCACGGGCGTGGTAGGCCCGATACACACGCTCACGTAGCCCACGGTCCTTGGCATGCATGAGCACCGCGTCGGTTGCCACGCTTTCGCAAGGGATCAACCAGCCCGGCTCACCGGCTTCGCGCGCGCGAGCGGCCAGCTCGTCGCGAATGCGTTGCGGGATGCCGCTCAGCTCGGACTCATCGGAAATGCTCAATCCTGGCCGACCGGTGTTGCTGAGGAATGCTGCACGTGCGGAGCCAATCTGCGCCTGTATTTCAGCCAGACGTGACTTGCCGACGCTGTCCAGCAACACTCCACTGGTGGCGAACTTGTTCAGGTGCCAGCGCAAGGTAGCCCGCTTGTGGGCATCCAACTGCATGCCGACATCGCTATTGGCCAAGCGCTCATACAGGGCCTGCAGCCGCAGGTTGACGAATTTTTGTTCGAAGCGCGCCGTAGTCTTGGCATAGAAATCGAGGATGGCGTCGGCCCAGGCCTGGTCCTTGCCAACCAGAGGCGAGGCGCCATACAGCACCGCCAGAAGCTGGGCATCCAGCCCATCCACGGCCAGTACCAGGTCATCCCAGGTGGGTAATACCTGCTGATCGGAGATGATGCGCTCGATACCTTGCTCGTGTGCCAGCAACACATGGTCGAAGGCTTCACCCATATTTTCCAGCGTGATCGAGGTGTAATCGACGGGAGTTGCATTGTTTTGCAGCAGCGGGTTGTCCATGAAGCATCGCCTTGCTCAAATTGAAGGGCAGGCGAGCTTGCATGGCCAATAGCGGGAAGGTGGCCTGATCATGTACCACCCAGGCATGCCGGCCCGAGCACAAGGCCCGGGCGGCACGACGGCTTCACTCAGCCGGTTTCTTCAGTTTTGGATTGGGGAAGAACTGCACGGTCTGCACCTTGGCCGGCGCCGCCTTCGGCGCCAGCTGGTTGACCCGCGTGCCGAGCTCCTTGGGCACCGACAGGCCCTGCTCGTTGAGGGTGTCGGTGAAGCCGCAAGCCACGCACTCCCGGTGCGGCACGTCGTCTTCGCTCCACATCATCAGCTTGTCGGGCTCACTGCACGCCGGGCAGACCGCCCCGGCGATGAAGCGCTTCTTGGTCTTGTTCACAGCTACCTCGCTCATGCCGCAGCGTCCTCGGTGAGGCCACTGTGGCGCAGCAATGCATCAATGGATGGCTCACGCCCACGGAAGTCCACGAACAGTTCCATGGGTTCGCGCGAACCGCCGCGGGCCAGGATCGCTTCACGGAACGCGCGGCCGGTCTCGGCATTCAGCACGCCTTCTTCCTCGAAGCGCGAGAAGGCGTCCGCCGACAGCACTTCAGCCCACTTGTAGCTGTAGTACCCCGCCGCGTAACCGCCAGCGAAGATGTGCGCGAAGCTGTTAGGGAAACGGTTGTACGCTGGCGGGCGCATCACCGAAACCTCATCGCGTACGCCTTCGAGTACCTGCAGCACGCTGCGGCCATCACCGTGGCTGGCGTGCAGCTCGAAGTCGAACAGCGAGAATTCCAGCTGGCGCACCATCATCATGCCCGACTGGAAGTTCTTCGCTGCGAGCATCTTGTCCAGCAGGTCCTGGGGCAGGGCCGCGCCGGTTTCGTAGTGGCTGGAGATCAAGGCCAGGCCTTCCGGCTCCCAGCACCAGTTTTCCATGAACTGGCTCGGCAGCTCGACCGCGTCCCAGGCCACGCCGTTGATACCGGACACACCGGCATGCTCGATGCGGGTCAGCATATGGTGCAGGCCATGGCCGAACTCATGGAACAGGGTGGTGACTTCATCGTGGGTCAGCAGCGCAGGCTTGCCAGGCGCAGCCGGGGTGAAGTTGCACACCAGGTTGGCCACCGGGCTCTGCAGCTCGCCGCCTGCTGTACGGCGACGGTCGCGGGCGCCGTCCATCCAGGCACCGCCACGCTTGTTGGCGCGGGCGTAGAGGTCGAAGAAGAAGCGGCCGACGTGCTGGCCGTTTTCCTTGATCTCGAACAGGCGCACGTCCGGGTGCCAGCTGTCGAAGCCCTTGAGTTCGGCAATCTCGATGCCGTACAGGCGCTGGACGATGCTGAACAGGCCGCTGAGCACCTTGTCGATCGGGAAGTAGGCGCGCAGGGTTTCCTGCGACACGCTGTAGCGCTGCTCGCGCAGCTTCTCGCCGAAATAACCGGCGTCCCAGCTGGCCAGCTCAGGGCAGCCCTGCTCGGCGGCGTAGGCCTTGAGCTGCTCCAGGTCCTGGGCAGCAAACGGCTTGGAACGCTTGGCCAGGTCGCGCAGGAAGCTCAGCACCTGGTCGCTGGACTCGGCCATCTTGGTCGCCAGGCTCAGCTCGGCGTAATTCTTGTAGCCCAGCAGCCCGGCCAGTTCCTGGCGCAGGTCGAGGATCTGCTGCATCACCGGGCCGTTGTCGAACTGGCCGGCGTTCGGGCCCTGGTCCGAGGCACGGGTGCAGTAGGCCGCGTACAGCTCTTCGCGCAGGGCGCGGTCGCTGGCGTAGGTCATCACGGCGTAGTAGCTGGGGAATTCCAAGGTGATCAGCCAGCCGTCGAGGCCCTTGGCCTGGGCGGCAGCGGCCATTTGTGCCTTGGCAGAGTCGGTCAGGCCGGCCAATGCGGCTTCGTCGGTGACGTGCTTGGTCCAGGCCTGGGTGGCGTCGAGCAGCTGGTTGGAGAAGCGGCTGCCCAGCTCGCTGAGCTTGCTCTGCACTTCGGCATAACGCTGCTGCTGGTCGGCCGGCAGGTCGATGCCCGACAGGCGGAAGTCACGCAGGGCGTGCTCGAGGATAGTCTTCTGGGCCACGTCGAAGCCAGCGGCTTCCGGGCTGTTGGCCAGTGCCTGATAGGCATCGAACAGCGCACGGTTCTGACCCAGTTCGGTAGAGTAGGCACTCAGCGCTGGCAGGCAGGACTCATAAGCCTCGCGCAGTTCCTGGCTGTTGCACACCGCGTTAAGGTGGCTGACCGGGCTCCAGGCGGCACCCAGGCGGTCGTTCAGTTCGTCCATGGCCAGCACCAGGCCGGCCCAGGTTGGGGTCTTGCCTTGCTGTTCGAGGATCTCGGCAATGGCTTTACGGTTGTCGGCCAGGATCGCTTCGATCGCCGGCAACACGTGTTCGGCACGGATTTGCGAGAAGGGCGGCAGATCGTAGGACTGCAGAAGCGGGTTGTTCGCACTCACGGTTCGGATACCTTGGCAGAAGAAACACTGCCCCATCTTAATTACAATCGACGCCGACCGCAGCAGGCAGCCTGCCTATCGGCACAGATGAGAGACGCTATCATGGCCATCCGCAGCTTCCAGCAACACACTCCGAAAGTGGGACTCAGGGCGTTTGTCGACCGTTCGGCGGTGGTCCTGGGCGACGTGGAGATCGGCGAAGACAGCTCTGTCTGGCCGCTGACGGTGATCCGCGGCGACATGCACCGCATCCGCATTGGCGCGCGCACCAGCGTGCAGGACGGCAGCGTGCTGCACATCACCCACGCCGGTCCCTTCAACCCCGACGGTTTCCCGCTGATCATCGGTGACGAGGTGACCATCGGCCACAAGGTCATGTTGCATGGCTGCACCCTGGGCAACCGCATTCTGGTCGGCATGGGCAGCACCATCATGGATGGCGCCATCGTCGAAGACGAAGTGATCATCGGTGCCGGCAGCCTGGTACCGCCCGGCAAGCGCCTGGTCAGTGGCTACCTGTACATGGGCAGCCCGGTGAAGCAGGTGCGCCCGCTGAACGATCAGGAACATGCCTTCTTCCCTTACAGCGCCGGCAACTACGTCAAGCTCAAGGACCAGCACCTGGCCGAAGGCTACGACCAACCGGAATGAACCCGACTACCGAGACGAACATGCACCAGCAGAACATCCTCTTCGACCTCGACGGTACCTTGACCGACCCGCGCCTGGGCATCACCCGCTCGATCCAGTACGCCCTGGCCAAGCTGGGCATCGACGAGCCCGACCTGACCCGCCTCGAACACTTCATCGGCCCACCGCTGCTGCAGGCCTTCATGCAGTTCTACAGCTTCGATGAAGCCAAGGCGTGGGAAGCGGTGAACTTCTACCGGGAACGCTTCCGCGTCACTGGCTTGTACGAGAACCTGGTGTTCGAAGGCGTGCCGGAGCTGCTCGAAGCCCTGAATGGGCAGGGCCGGACGCTGTATATCGCTACGTCCAAACCGTGGGAGTTCGCCCGGGAAATTGCCCGGCATTTTGCGTTCGATCACCACTTCAAGGTGATCTACGGCAGCGAGCTGGATGGTACGCGGACCAACAAGGTCGAGCTGATCCGCCATCTGCTGGATGAGGAAGGGCTGGACCCGGCGCAGACGCTGATGATCGGTGACCGCAAGCATGACCTGATCGGGGCTCGCAGCAATGGGTTGCAGGCGGTGGCGGTGGGGTATGGGTTTGGTAGCCGGGAAGAGCTGGTGGCTGAGGCGCCGGCCTTCCATTTCGCAACTGTGGCCGAGTTGCATCAAGCCTTCAGCAAGGCTTGAGGGCCATGGGGGCTGCTGCGCAGCCCTTTCGCGACACAAGGCCGCTCCCACATCGGTCGGCGTACGCAGGTCTTTTGTGGGAGCGGCCTTGTGTCGCGAAAGGGCCGCAAAGCGGCCCCAAAATTTCACAGGCTCACATCAACCGCTGCAACACCGCTTTCCTCTCGACAGCCGGCAACCGCCCAAGCTGCTCGACCCGCTCATAAAACCGCGCCCAATCCCCACCCATCTCTCGGAATACAGCCGCAAACGCCGGCACCCACTGGTCATACAGCCCGAACGGCAACAACTTGGCATTACTCAACGGCGCATAGATCCAGGCGTCATAGCGCTGGTCGCCATTCCACTGGCTGTCCCGCACCTGCTTGTATTCACTGCGCAAGCGCTCGAACTCCGCCTGCTTGGCCACCCGCTTGTGCGCATCATCCAGGGGACCAGCATAAATCGCCTGCAATCGCTCACGGCTGGCCAGCACCAACCGGGTGAACTGGTCGCGCTGCTGCGACTGATCCTCCCCATTCGCCGCAAGCCCACGAGCAGCGCGCCATTGCCGCGTGCCCTCCTGCTCGACGAAGGTGGCAAACGACTCATTGAACTCGGTGTCGTCCTGCACATAAAAGCGCTGATGAGCCAGCTCATGGAAGATCAGCGTGGCCAGCCGCTCATCCCCCCAACCGACCATGGAAGAAAGAATCGGGTCATCGAACCAGCCCAGCGTCGAGTACGCTTCGACGCCGCTCACGTACACGTCCAGGCCTTGCTGGCGCATCAGCGCCGCCTCACCACGCGCAGCGCCCTGGCGGTAATAGCCGCGGTAGGCGACGCAGCCGGCAATGGGGAAGCAGTGCGTCACCGGTTGCAACGACAGTTCAGGTGTGGCGAACACGTTCCACACCACGTAGGGGCGCTGCAGATCGGCGTAGAGCCGATAACTGCGGTTGTCCGGCAGCTTGAGCTGTTCGCTGGCAAACACCCGAGCCGCTTCGGCATGTTCAAGGCGAGCGCGCAAGCGCGGGCTGCTGGCCGGGTCGGTGATCACCTTTTCCACCGGCTGGCGCGCCCGCAACAGCTGCCATTGCCCCTCGGCCAACTGGCCGTAATAGCCCACGGTGCTGCAACCGTTCAGCAGAAAGGCAGCCAACAGGGGAACCAAACGCCTGAAAACGCAGTCGAGTGGCCCAGGGCCTGAGCGCTTGAAAAGAACAAAGAGATCCATCTGGGGCTATCCAACTCGCTCATGGCCTATGCGCTCCAAGACTATCTCGCCAAGGGGGAGTTTCGCCATGCGTGCACTGTTGGTCACCGGCTCACTGCTGCTGGTTTCTGCCTGTTCAACCCTGCCTGACCCGGACCCGAACCTGGCCTGGGTCGACCTCACCCCCTATGACGAAGCGTCGCTGGACGCGAAGCAGGTGGACGAGCGCGACTGGGCCGACACTCGCTATTTCGAGGTGCCGCCCGGTAGCCACGAGCTGACCGTGCGCTATCAATTCCCGGTCACGCCGAGCAATATCGGCCCGGTCGACGAACCATTGTGGCGTGATTGCCAGGTCAAGCTGACCTTCAAGGACTTCAACGCCGGGCAGCGCTACCAGCTGCAGGCCGGCAGTATCGGCTTCCGCCCGTGGATCAAGCTGTACGACCACCAGCAAAAACTGGTCGGGCAGGGCCTGCCAGCAGGTTGCCAACGCACCTGAACCGCACAAACGGCGCTATGCTTGTAACTCGTGTATCGCGAGTGGGAGTTTTGCCATGCGCCAGCCCATGATGCTGATCGCCCTCAGTGCACTGGGGGCTTGCGCCAGCCCCTTGCCGCCAGTCGACCCCGCCAAGGCCTGGGTCGACCTCTATACCGTGACCCCTGGCCGCATCCTCATGGCCGACCGCCTCGACGGCCAGCGCCTGGACGACGGCCGCTACTTCCAGCTGACCCCTGGCAAGCATGAACTGGTGGTACGGTTCGACTATGAAATCTATGCCGGCGGCATGCTCACCAGCCCCAAGGAACGCACCTGTTACCTGACCGTACGCTTCGACGACTTCAAGGCCGGCGAGCGCTATCGCCTTGAGGCGCGGGCACCGGTGATGGACCCGCAGGTGCTGCTCTACGACGCCAGCCGCAAGGTGGTGGTGAACGAGCCAAGCGACGTGTTCTGCATACCCTAAGAAGCACTGGGGCCGCATTCGCGGCCCCGGCCATTTACCGGTCGTTTTTCTGGTAAATGATCTTCTTCGTCCCGCCATCACAGGTGCCGACGATCATGTTCTGATCCTTGACCTCACTGTTGGGCACGATTTCCAGGGTGTAGGACGTCACACCCTGGGCCTGGATCTTGGCTTCGATCTCAGCCTTGAGTTCTTCGCACGGTTTCACCGCCGCCAATGCAGAAGTGGCCACAAGGGAAGCCAGCACGGCGATTGCTACGCGAATCATGGAACGGCTCCTGGTATGGCAGCTGCGCTGCCGACGCTGTTTAGACTACAGCAAACCGTCGCCGTTGCGCCGCCTAGCCCACCAAGGTGGCGTCCAGGCTGATCTTGGCGTTGAGCACCTTCGACACCGGGCAACCGGCCTTGGCCTTGTTGGCGATTTCGAGGAACTGCGCCTCGCTCGCCCCTGGCACCTTGGCCTTGAGGATCAGGTGCACGGCGGTGATGGCAAAGCCGTCGGGTTGTTTGTCCAGGGTGACTTCGGCAATGGTATCGATGCGGTCTGCGGTGAACCCTGCCTCACCGAGCATCATCGACAGCGCCATCGAGAAGCAGCCGGCATGGGCCGCGCCAATCAGCTCTTCCGGGTTGGTCCCCGGCGAGCCCTCGAAACGCGTGTTGAAACCGTAAGGGTTCTGCTTGAGTGCGCCGCTTTCGGTGGAAAGCAGGCCTTTGCCATCCTTCAGGCCACCTTGCCAGATCGCCGATGCTGTCTTTTTCATGATGCCTCCAGGTCTTGGGTTACTTACCTACATTTTCGAGGTCAGCGTCCTGCGGCAAGTTCAGAGCAATCGCACAGTGAGCATTGAATCCTTCGAATCTGCCCATACAGAGTTCAAAAGGCCTCCGGGCCAACCACTCTTGCGGAGGCTCCGATGACGCAGCTGCGTGACCTGAAGATATCCACCCTCGACCTGGTGCCAGTGCGCGCCGACAAAGGCCCGGCACAATCGCTGCACAACTCGCTGGACCTGGCCCGCCATGTCGAGCGGTTTGGCTACAACCGCTTCTGGGTAGCCGAACACCACAACATGGACGGCATCGCCAGCTCGGCCACCTCGGTACTGATCGGCTATCTGGCCGGCGGCACTTCGACCATTCGCGTCGGCTCCGGCGGCATCATGCTGCCCAACCATGCGCCACTGGTGATCGCTGAGCAGTTCGGCACCTTGGCCAGCCTGTATCCCGGGCGTATCGACCTGGGCCTGGGCCGTGCGCCAGGCTCCGACCATATGACCGCCTACGCCCTGCGCCGTGACCGCGCCGGCAGCGCCGATGACTTCCCGGATGATGTCGAGGAGTTGTCGCGCTACCTTGGCCCACGTACCGATGATCAAAAAGTGATCGCCGTGCCCGGTCACGACACCGACGTGCCCCTGTGGCTGCTCGGGTCCAGCCTGTTCAGCGCTCAACTGGCCGGCATGCGCGGCATGCCGTACGCCTTTGCCTCGCACTTCGCCCCGCGCTACATGCATGAGGCGATCCGCATCTATCGCGACCATTTCAAGCCGTCGACCACGCTGGACAAGCCCTATGTGATGCTGGGCATTCCGATGGTGGTGGCGGAAACCGACGAACAGGCCGAATACCTGGCGACCTCGGTGTACCAGCGCATTCTGGCGCTGATCCGTGGCCAGAGCCTGATGCAGAAACCGCCTGTACCGAGCATGGACGGTCTATGGCTGCCCCATGAGCGCGATGCCGTGGGGAGTTTCCTGGGCTTGGCGATGATCGGCAGCCCGCAGAAGGTACGGGCCAAGGTGGAGGTGCTGCTGGAGCAGACCGGGGCGGATGAGCTGATCTTTACCTGCGACTTGTATGAGCATGCGGACCGAATTCGGTCCTATGAGCTGATGGCGCAGGCTTTGAAGTCTGAGTGACCTTCTTCGCGGGTAAACCCGCTTGTATGGTAGGACTTGAAGGGAGGAGGAGGGTCATAACTCGCTTCTGACTGTTCGCGCAGTACAGACCGTGGGAGAAATCACCCCTCCTCCTTTCAGCACCCAAGCGCCGATAAGGAATGCCTCGCGAGCAAGCGACAATAGAAGCAAGCCTGCGCCAGGGTGTGCCCTTCAAGTCACACTACGCTACAAGGAGCAGCTATTCATGGCAACGTCCGCACCCCCAATCGAAGCTGGCGTGGACACCGCCAAAGATGAATTGGTGATTCAAGCCGCTCCGAATACCAAACCCTTCATCATCCCTAACACCTCGAA
>NZ_QEQQ01000028.1 GCF_003097235.1 Pseudomonas sp. CC120222-01a
TCCTGCCGCCCCAGTTCATCCTCGAAACGCAGCTCGTTGTAGCCATCACCCTTGTGGGTCTGGCTCTTGATGGTCATGCGGGTCTTGTGTTCCGGCAGGTCGTATGGCGGCAGCTGGTTACCGCAGTAGGTGCGACCGGTGATGATCGGCTGATCAGGGTCGCCGTTGAGGTACTGGACGATCACCTCCTGGCCGATGCGTGGGATGGCCATCGATCCCCAGCTGCCGCCAGCCCAGCCTTGTGACACGCGTACCCAGCAGGAACTGAACTCGTTGCTTTTGCTCTCCCGGTCCCAGGGAAAGCTGACCTTGACCCGGCCCCACTGGTCGCAAAAGATCTCCTCGCCGGGCGGACCGACCACGGTGGCCATGTGTGGGCCGTCGACACGCGGACGGGGCAAGGGCGCCGGCCGCCATTCGGCCATGCCGGGGACCAGTACCGCGTTTTGCACGTAATGGGTGCCTTGCTTGGCGTCGGCGGCGCCTTCCTGCAGGCTGGTGAACTGGCTGCCTTCGTGGTGGGCGCTGATCACCCGCCAGAGCACATTGAGGTTTTCGCGCGGGTGGCCGGTGAGGGTGAAGGCCTGGCCTGGTTGCAGGCGTACGTCGTCGCCTGTGACTTCGGCAATGCGGGCGTCGTGGCGCAAGCCGGTCAGACGGGTCTGGGTGAAGGAGATGCCGACTGCTTCGCGCTTGTAGCGCCCGGGGTAGTCGAAACGCTCGTAGTCCATGGACTGATGCACTTCGCCCTTGGCGCTGGCTTGCTGATCCAGACGATAGGCCGGGTGGGTGAAGGTATAATCACGCTGGGCCTGGCGCGCAGTGCGCACGTTCTCGCTGTAGTAGAAGCGCCGCAGGCAGGGCTGGGCCTGGTCGCCACCGCTGTTGACGTGGTAAAGCACAGGCTCCGAGTGGATTGCATCCTCTGCTTCGTAGGCGCCTTTGTGCTTGTCCTTGATCTGAATGGGACCCTGCCTGATCAGGCCCAGTGATAACAAGCGGTCGGTGATGAGCAGCTTGTGCTGCTTGGGGCTGTGCTCGAAGCTGTAGACGAAACCTTCCTCTGCAGCGAGGCGGGCAATGAAATCGAGGTCGGTCTCGCCAGCCTGGACGCAGAACTCACGGATCTGGTGCTCACGGACTGTGCTCAGGTCGAAGCGCAGGATGCCCTGGCGCTGAAGCATCAGTTCGAGAATCTTCGGCACGGTCTTCTGCTGAAAGATGCGCCAGTTCGATCGCAGCCCGGCGCGGGCCAGCTGTGGTTCGACCAGGGCGTGATAACGGGTGCGGTGGAAGCCGCTATCGCCCTGGCGGAAACTGCTGATCAGGCCGTGTACGTAACGCACCGGGCGGTCTGCGTCCCAGATGGTGAACAATGCAGGCTTGTCGAGCAGTTGAGCGAAGTCGATGTTGTCGTAGAAACTGATGAGCTCCAGCTTTAACTGGAAGGGGGTGCTCAGAGCCTCCATGAGTTCGAACGACACCACTTCGAGTTCCCTATCAGCCGCCAGCGGCTGGAAGCTGTAACGCAGATCGGATTGTCTAGGCATAAAGGCTCCAGAAGCAGAATCATTGCTGCAGGATGTGGTTGAGCGACTCCAGCACTTCGGCGGTCAGCAGCTGCAGGCGATAGCTGTAAATCCCGTACACCACCGCCATGGCTGCGGCACTCATCAGCAACGGG
This sequence comes from Pseudomonas sp. CC120222-01a, assembly GCF_003097235.1. Taxonomy (GTDB): domain Bacteria; phylum Pseudomonadota; class Gammaproteobacteria; order Pseudomonadales; family Pseudomonadaceae; genus Aquipseudomonas. The sequence continues at coordinate 1,685 of NZ_QEQQ01000028.1, forward strand.
GCCCACCATTGCCACTGGCGGCGCATGCGGAAGTTGCTCGGGGCGACATTGGCCAGGGGGGTGCAGAGCTGTTCCGGGACCGGACCACGTACTTCCCGGATAAGCGTGTAGATTTGCTGGAGCAGGGCGTTCACCGCCTCATCACCATTTGGCGCGAGGGCATATTTGCCCTTGAGACCAAGGCACAGACACAGGTACAGGAATTCCAGCACGTCGATGTAGCGCTGAGGCTCCTGCATCAGGCGCGACAGCACTGTGTAGATCTTTTCCCCGCCCCAGGTTTCGTGGTGGAAGATGCTCAGCAGCGATTCCTGGCTCCAGCAGGAATGCCTGCCCCAGGGCCGGCTCATCGCGGCCTCGTCCAGGTACAGGCACAGTGCGTAGGAATAAGCCAGCAGTTGCGCGGATTCATAGCCGCGCTGGCGCATTTCCTCGAGGATGTTGTCGACCTGGGTGCGCACCTGCTGGTGCACCTCCAGGATGTTGGGCAGGTCGTCCAACGTGCGCAGGCGCATTACCAGGCCGAACAGCGGCATCGCCGCATCAATCATCGGGTTCTGGAAGGTGCCGCGCAGTTGGAAGTCAGGGTCGGCCGGGTAGCGCTCAGGCAGCTCGGCGAATTCGGGTTGGCTGTTTGGGGAGTGAGAAGAGGGACTTGCGCTCCACGTCGAGGGTTCGAGAATGGACGCGGCGTTGTGTTCCTTTATGGCTTGAGTGACACCTTTCGTCTCCGCTTTCTTGCTGTTGGAATCAGACTGGTCGAGCATGGAAGTTCCTCTTTCACCCGTCATCGCGCGGCTATGCCGGCCAACGGTTGGTTAGCGAACAGGTGCGTCTGGGTTGCACCTGAACACTAACGAGGAATCAATTCTCAGAGGAGCTTCTCTCTTCCTAAAGCCTTGTAGGACTTTTCTCCAAATAACTTTCGAGATGTGTTGGGTAGAAGTAAGTTAATGTAAGTTTGCGAGGAAAAAAGTGGAACGGTGAACGGCAGTCAGCTTGCCATTCACCGTTTTCACGTCAGATTCAAATTACATCACTAACCCCTGCGGCTTACGCCCAGCAAACACATCCACCAGGCTGGCCACCACCATTTCTCCCATGCGCGTGCGAGTCTGCACCGTGGCACTGGCGCGATGCGGCTGCAGCACCACATCTTCACGCTCGAACAAGGCCTCGGGCGCACGCGGTTCATCGGCAAACACATCCAGCGCCGCACCCGCAATCTCGCCGGCCTCCAGCGCCGCAATCAACGCCGGCTCATCCACCAGCTTGCCACGCGCGATGTTGATCAGATACCCCTCGGCGCCCAATGCCTGCAGCACCTCGCGGTTGACCAGCGCCTCGCCCTTGTCGGCCGCCGCCGCCAGGATCAGCGCATCGCTGTCCTTGGCCAGTTGCACCAGATCCGCCTCGAAACCATAAGGCACCTCCAGCGCCTGCAGGTCGGTGTAGCGAATCGGACAACCGAACGCTGCCGCCCGCTGCGCCACGGCGCGGCCGACCCGGCCCATGCCGACGATGCCCACGCGCATGCCCGACACCTGGCGAGCCAGCGGCAACGGTGCCAGCGGCGTGGCGCTGGTGGCCCAGTGGCCGGCACGCACGAAACGGTCACCGGTGCAGATGCCACGGCACAAGCCGATCAGCAGGCCGATGGCGAGGTCGGCGACGTCCTCGGTGAGGGCGCCGATGGTCGCGGTCACTTGAATGCCGCGATCGCGGGCATAGGCCAGGTCCACCGCATCGGTACCGACGCCATTGACCGCGATCACTTCGAGGTTGGGCAGGCGCGCCATCAGTGCCTGGCTGATGCCGGTGTGGCCACCGGTGATCACGCCGCGGATGTTGTCGGCATGCTGGCTGACATAGGCGTCCTTGTCAGCCTGTTCGTAGTAGCGGTGCACGGTGAACAGCTGTTCCAGGCGCTCACGGATTTGTGGGATGAGGATCGGGCTCAGTTGCAGGACTTCAGGTTTCATCGGTCACTCCATCAGGAACAGGGGTCAGCCGCGGCCAACGAAGGGCATGTTGCTGGCCATCACGGTCATGTTCAGTACGTTGGCGTCCAGCGGCAGCGCGGCGATGTAGCGCACTGCATCGGCCACATGGCGCACGTCGAGCATCGGTTCGGCGGCGATCTCGCCATTGGCCTGGCGTACACCACGGGTCATGCGCTCGGACAGTTCGGTCAGGGCGTTGCCGATGTCCACCTGGCTGCAGACGATGTTGTAGGGGCGGCCGTCCAGCGCCAGCGCCTTGGTCAGGCCCAGCACCGCGTGCTTGCTGGTGGTGTAGGGCGCGGTGAACGGGCGCGGGGTGTGCGCCGAGATCGAGCCGTTGTTGATGATCCGCCCGCCTTGCGGCTGTTGGCGGCGCATCAGGCCGAAGGCGGCGCGGGCACACAGGAACACGCCGTCGACGTTGGTGGCGATGACGTTGCGCCAGTTTTCCAGCGGCAGCTCGTCGACCGGTACGGCAGGGGCGTTGATGCCGGCATTGTTGAAGATCACATCGAGGCGGCCATGCACCTCTTCGATGGTGGCGAACAGCTGTGCGACGCTCTGCTCATCGCGTACGTCGGTGGGCACGGCCAAGGCTTCACCGCCCGCTGCCAGCGCCTGCTCGACGACCGCTTGCAGCGGTTCTGCGCGGCGCCCGGCGAGGACCAGGCTGAAGCCGTCTTCCAGCAGGGCGAGGGCGACAGCGCGGCCGATGCCGCTACCAGCGCCAGTGACCAGGGCGATTTTCTTGTTTTGGCTCATGTGGGGCTCCAGTAGATTCAGGCGGCGTTGGCGGCTTGCCCGGCAGGGCGAGGGCCGACACGCAGTTGCAGTTCGCCGATGCCATCGATGCCGGCGTGGATCGTGTCGCCCGCGTTCAATGGCGCCACACCGGGCGGGCTGCCGGTCATGATCAGGTCGCCGGGGCGCAGCGGCAGCTGGCGGGACAGCCGGCTGATCACCTCGGCCAAGGCCCAGGTCTGTTGGCTCAGGTGGGCGCGTTGGCGCTCCTGGCCGTTGACCTGCAGCCACAGCGAGGCTTCCAGCGGCCAGGTGCATTCGCTGGCAGGGACGATGGCAGTCATCGGTGCCGAGGCCTCGAACACCTTGGCACCTTCCCAGGGCAGACCCTCGGCCTTGGCCTTGCGCTGGTGGTCGCGGCGGGTCATGTCGAGGCCGGCGGCAAAGCCGAACACGTGTTCAAGGGCCTGCCCCGGGGCGATGTCGGCACCGCCCTTGGCGATGGCTGCAACCAGCTCGATTTCGTGGCAGAACTCATCGGTCTGCGGCGGGAAGGGCAGTTCGCCTTGCGCCTCGACCACATTGCTCGCCGGTTTCATGAAGAACACCGGCTCCTGTGGCGCCGGGCCGTAGGACTCCGGCCATGGGTAGTTGCGGCCCAGGCAGAACACCCTGCCGACCGGGAAGCGCGCAGCGCTGCCGCGGATCGGCAGGCTGACGATGGCCGGCGGGTTGAACAGGTAGGTCATGGGTGGATCCTCCGTACTGGAATGGCCAGCGTAAGTCAGAGGCTGGCCGGCAAAGTTGGACGAAAACGGGGTCGGCTTGGACTATCCAAGTAACCTGTGCCGGCCCTTTCGCGGCTGAAGCCGCTCCCACAAGTACAGCGCTGCCCTCAGGTTTGGCACTCTCCCTGTGGGAGCGGCTTCAGCCGCGAAGAGGCCGGTACAGCCCATGCATTCCTCAAATCAGGCTGCAGTCTTCAGCTCGATGCGATACAGCTTGCCGAGCAGCAGCGAGTAGGACAGGGTGCCCATCAGCGCCACCCCACCAATGAACCAGAACGCCATGGCGAACGAGCCGCTGGCATGCACGATGGCGCCAATCACGATCGGCGTGACGATGCCGCCAATGTTCGCCGCCAGGCTGGTGACCCCGCCGGTGAGACCGATCAGTTCCTTGGGCGCCACTTCCGACACCGCCGCCCACGACGCCGAGGCGATGCCCTGGGCAAAGAACGCCAGGGTGAGGATGGCGATGCACAGCACATTGGAGTCGGTGAAGTTCACCAGCACGATCGACATGCCCAGCATTGAGCCCACCACCAGTGGCAGCTTGCGGGCGAACGACAGCGAGTAGCCCTTGCGGATCAGCAGGTCGGACACGATCCCCGCGAGGAGGATGCCGACCGTGGCGCCAATGAACGGCATGACGGCGAAGATGCCGACCTTGATCAAGGTCAGCTGGCGCTCTTCGATCAGGTAGGTGGGGAACCAGGTGAGGAAGAAGTACAGCGCCGAGGTGCTGGCGAACTTGCCCAGGCAGATGGCCCAGACCTGGCGGTAGCGGAACAGCTCGGCGACCTGGCGCCAGTCGAAGCGGGTGCGCTCCTGGCTGCTTTTTATCAGGCCACCGCCTTGCTCGATGTAGGCCAGTTCCTCCTTGCTGACCTTCTTGCAGTTCAGCGGGTCGCGATACAGCCACAGCCACACCACGCCGAACAGGATGCCGACCAGGCCGGTGCTGTAGAACACATGGCGCCAGTCATAGGTGGTCGCCAGCCACAACAGCGCGCCAGTGAACAGCGCGGTGCCCAGGTACTGGCCGCACACGTAGATGCTGCTGGCCATGCCGCGTTCGCGGGCGGGGAACCACACCGTGACCGCACGGCTGTTGGCCGGAAAGGCCGGGGCTTCCATGGCGCCGACCGCCAGGCGCAGGCCGAACAGCGAGGCGAAGCCGCTGGCCAGGCCCTGGGCCACGGTGACCGCCGACCAGCTGATCAGCGATACGCCGTAGGTCAGGCGCGAACCGAAGCGGTCGGCGATGAAGCCAGCTGGCACCAGGGCCAGGGCGTAGGTCCAGGCGAAGGCGGAGAAGATCAGGCCCATCTCGACCTTGTCCAGGCCCAGGTCCTTGGCCATGAACGGGGCGGCGATGGAGATGTTCACCCGGTCGACGTAGTTGATGATGGTCGCCACCAGCAGCAGCGACAGCATGAACCAGCGGCGGCGGGTGGGCAGGCGCTGGGCAGGGGCCGCGTCCAGCGCGTACGACGACGCGGCGCGGGGGGTAGGCGTGCTCGACATGAGTCGACCTCGTTTGTTGTTGTTGGTAGAGGTTGGGCTGCAGTCCCTTTTTTAAGGTGGTCGTACAACGATAGGAATGCAACGGCGGTTTTAGACCGTTTTTTTCGCGGCAGGCGGGGCAGGGCTGCGCTGTCCAAGAAAAATCGCCATTGGGGTTTTGTTCGGTTTTTCTGCTGTATGTCGCGTTTTTGGCCGGCTGCGTGGATTTGCTGTTGCGCAGGTTTTTGCAGAAGGGGTTAAATTGCAGAGCTTGGACATCGTACAACTTAGAGCCCCGCAACCCGGAGATTGCCCATGCCCCCCAAGCGCGAGGTCCCGACCTACGTCATGCAGCAGCGCAGCGAGCTGATGGATTTCTACATCCGCGACCAGCGCGGCCGCCCCGCCGAGACCGCGCCGCATCGTCATGAGTACTTCCAGATTCAGGTCAACTTCGGCGGCGACACGCTGCAGCACATCGGCAGCGTGCAGCGCCCCTTCAAGCGCAACACCTTGGCCTTTATCCTGCCGCACCGGGTGCATGTGATCCCGCACCCGGCCGACAGCGACTTCGTGGTGATCAATTTCTCCCAGACGTTCCTCCTGCCGCACCTGGCCTGCGACCCGATGGACCTGGAAGAGGTGTCGATCCTGCAGGCCCCGGAACTGTCACCCTTTCGCTTCCAGGAACACCTCGATTTCTGCCTTGATGAGGCCGACTTCGCCGAGGTGCGGCAGGTCCTCGAACGCATGCGCGCGCTGGATGCCAACCGCCGCTTTGGTAGCCGCGAAATGCTCAAGGGCCTGCTGCTGCAGCTGATCGGCCAGGTCTGCGGCCTGTACGCCGAGCCGCTGCGCGAACTGGCCGACAGTAATGCCGCGCAGCTCAGCCGGCGCGCCGCGCTAGGCCGCATGAGCGAGTACCTGCGCCGGCATATCGACGACCCTGACCTGAACTTGCAGAAAGTCGCCGCCGCCACCTACCTGTCGCCGACCTACCTGACCCACTGGCTGCGCAAGGAAATCGGCAAGACCTTCAGCGAGCTGGTGCTGGAGCGGCGCATGCACACCGCGCGCAACTACCTGCTCAACGGCAGCCGCCCGGTGGGCGAGGTGGCACGGCTCTGTGGCTTCGCCGATGAAGCCTACTTCTCCCGGCGTTTCCGCCAGATCCATGGCCTGCCACCCGGGCAGTTCCGCCGCCAGCAGCGCGACCCGGATACGCCGCAGGTGGCGATGCGGTAAGCTTGCCGGCATGAACCTCGACACCCGAATCAAGTACCGTCATCTGCTGTGCTTCCTGGAGATTGCCCGGCAGGGCAGCCTGGCCAGGGCTGCCGACATTCTGGCGATCAGCCAGCCGGCGATTTCCAAGACCCTCAAGGAGCTCGAGGACCTGCTCGAAGCGCGCCTGTTCGAGCGCAGCCGCCAGGGCGTCGAGCTGACCCCGGCTGGCACGCGTTTCATGCGCTACGCCGGGCCCAGCGTGCAGGCGCTGCGCGATGGCGTCAGCAGCCTGCGTGGCGAAGCGCGGGCGCCGTCGCAGGTGCGCATTGGCGTGCTGTCGACGGTCGAGGGGCTGCTGATGCCCGAGGTGCTGTGCCGCCTGCATCAGCGCCACGAGGCGCTGGTGATCAGCGTGGTCACCGGGGTCAGTGCGCAGCTGCTTGGGCAACTGCGCCTGGGTGAGCTGGAGCTGGTCGTTGGGCGCATGACCGACAGCCCGCAGATCCAGGGGTTGTCGTTCGAGCACCTGTACAGCGAGTCCATGGCGCTGGTGGTGCGCCCTGGCCATCCGTTGCTTGCCAGCACACTGGTGGAGCGGCAGCGGGTCGGCCAGTATCCGCTGGTGCTGCCACCGCCGGGCACCACGATCCGCCAGCATGCTGACAGCCTGTTCGTGCAGTGCGGCATCCAAATGCCGACGCAGCGGCTGGAGACCTTGTCGTTGGCATTGAGCCGTCGTTACCTGCTGGGTAGCGATGCGCTGTGGGTCGCGCCGCGTGATGCGGTGCTGCTCGATTTGCGCCGGGGTGAGCTGGCCGAACTGGATCTCGGAGTGCGTGAGCCGGGTGGTTCGGTGGGCATCTGCCGGAATGCCGCCTTGCCGTTGAGCCTGCCGGGGCAGTGGGTGTGCGAGGTGCTGCGCGAACTCGCTGAGCAGTACCGGGCAGGCACCTATCCCTGATCAGAACTACCAGAAATAAAAAGCCACAAAAACCAGGAAAACCCGGCACAAAGGGTCAATACTGGCCAATGGCTGTAAAGCTTCCATGAAGAAGCCTTTACCTACTGAACTTCCTTACGAAAACCCGCTCTTATGCCGGTAGCCATTGGTGATGGCCGCCTGATAAGCTCGCGGCTTTACCCTGATTGCCCTTATGGCGCATGAACAAGGAAATAGCATGAAACAGCATCGTCTGGCGGCTGCGGTTGCCCTGGTAGGCCTGGTACTGGCTGGCTGTGATCAACAAGCCAGCAGCCCCGAGCTGAAGACTCCGGCACAGAAAGCCTCCTACGGTATCGGCCTGAACATGGGCAAGAGCCTGGCTCAGGAAGGCATGGAAGACCTTGATTCGAAAGCCGTAGCCCTCGGCATCGAAGACGCTGTCGGCAAGAAAGAGCAACGCATCAAGGACGAAGAGCTGGTAGAAGCCTTCACCGCGCTGCAGAAGCGCGCCGAAGAGCGCCTGGCCAAGGCCAGCGAAGAAGCTGCCAGCGCCGGCAAGAAATTCCTCGAAGAAAACGCCAAGAAGCCTGGCGTGGTCACCACCGCCTCGGGCCTGCAGTACGAAGTCGTGAAGAAGGCCGACGGCCCGCAGCCGAAGCCGACCGACGTGGTCACTGTTCACTACGAAGGCAAGCTGATCGATGGCAAGGTGTTCGACAGCTCGGTCGAGCGCGGCAGCCCGATCGACCTGCCCGTCAGCGGTGTGATCCCAGGCTGGGTCGAAGGCCTGCAGCTGATGCACGTTGGCGAGAAGTACAAGCTGTTCATCCCGGCTGAACTGGCCTACGGCGCCCAGAGCCCGAGCCCGCTGATCCCGGCCAACTCGGTTCTGGTGTTCGACCTGGAACTGATCGCCATCAAGGACCCGGCCCAGCTGCAGGGTGGCGAAGCGCCAGAAGCTGAAGCCCCGGCCGAAGCGCCTGCCAAGTAATAACGGCTGGTACCTGCACAACGCCCCGTCATGACGGGGCGTTGTCGTTTGTGGGGGATGATTCGGCGAACCTCGTGCGGCAAGTACTGTCCGAGCTAGGGCAGTGTGGAGAAGCCGGAAGCTTCTGTCGCAAATCGTTTGCGGATCTGAAACGGCTGTGTAAAAAACGCCCGATCTGACCGGGGCCCTTGCCTTGTGGGCGCCTGCCGTCACAAACTTCGCCCTGTTCACAAGGTTATCCACAATAAATGTGGATAACCTTTCCCTGCTGGAGGCTCCATGAGCGCACCCTGGAATTTCGCCCGTTTCCTGCCCTTGGCCGAGCGCCTGCTCAGCCGTGGCCGGTTGCCGGCCTTGCTGTTCGCCGTCGCCCGCAAAGGCCCGCGCATCGGCCAGTTGCGTGAGGACGTCAAGCTGCTGCAGTCGTTGTGCCTGGCCTGGTGGCGGGGTGAGTACCGCGCCATCAGCCCCAAGGCTCTGGTGACCATCGTCGCCGGCTTGCTGTACTTCGTCAGCCCCATCGACGCCATCCCCGACTGGATTCTGGGCGTCGGTTTTCTCGATGACATCGCCGTGCTCGGTTGGGTGCTGAAGACCGTGGCCGATGAGCTGGCGCGTTTCAAGGCCTGGCGCGACAGCCAGGCGCCTGAGCGCCTGCGGGTGGTCGAGCGCCTGCCCGATACCCCCGAAGCGCTGCGCCTGGAGCGCAATACGCACTGAAATCGAGCAAGTCCCCACAGACTCCCGCGCTTGGTAATATAATTGGCATAAGCGTTATGCCTACGGATTACATGCGGTAATCCTTACGTAAGGGGGTTGTAATGGGTATTCAGGTCATTAGCCGGGACGGTCAGCCCGAGTACGCCGTCGTGCCCTGGGAGCAGTATCAAGCGCTGCTCAAGGCAGCCGGGCAGGCACCCGCCGAGGTGTCTGTCGAATCAGCGCAACAGAGCGCCCCGGCAGCCAGCCTGCCTGCGTTCAGTGAAGTGGCACAGCTGCGCCAGGCCAAAGGCATCGCCGCTGAGCAGTTGGCGCGTAATGTCGGGGTGAGCCCGGCTTACCTGGCCATGATCGAATCGGGCGAGCGCCAGCCGGATGCTGCGATCCGCCGTGCCCTGGCGTGGCACCTGGGGGTGGCCGGCTGGAGCGAACCGTCATGAGCCAGGTCAGGATCAGCCGACAGCATTGGCAAAACCTGCTGGACGAGCTTGACCTGGCCCGCCGTCAACGCCACCTGCTCACCTACCGTGCGCTGATCGAGCGCCTGCAGCTGCCCAGCCCGGCCATGCAGACCCTCACCGCTGCGCTGGAGTACCTGGCGGTGCTCGATGCCCGTGCCGAGCAGCCACTGCGCAGCTCGCTGGTGATTAGCCAGGGGGCCAGCCGTTTGCCGCGCACCGGCTTTTTCGAATGCGTGGAGCGCCTGGGGCGCTTCTCCGGGCCGGTGGATGGCATGGAGGCGGCGTCCTGGCATGCCTCCGAAGTAGTTCGGGTGTTTGAGTACAGCTATCCCGAGCATGCCTGAGGGTTATGTATTGCCTGTGCTGGCCTCTTCGCGGGCACGCCCGCTCCCACAGGCTCATCACCGCTTCGAAATCCACGGTGTTTCTGTGGGAGCGGGCGTGCCCGCGAAGAGGCCAGTAGAGGCAATGCATCTCGATGGATCACGCCGCAGGGGTTGCCATCGGCATCCAGTACATCCAGTTCCTTCAAGTCACCATTGCGGCCAAACAGTTCCATGATCTGGCCAAGCGTGGCATTCAGCCCCACCGTCGGTTGCTCGACCAGAGCCACAGGCAGCACCTGCGCCAGTAGCTGCTGACTCTCCCGCACCCCCAATTCCTGCGGCCGCCCCAGCAGGTACCCCTGCACCAGGTCCACCCCCATCTCGGTCAACACCGCCAGCTCTTCCGCCAGCTCGATCCCTTCGGCTATCACCTGCGCCTTCGACGCCCGGGCTATCTGCAGGATGGAGCCGACAAACTCGCGCTTGAGCGGGTCGCGGTGGATGCCGTCGATGAAGTGGCGGTCGATCTTCACATATTCCGGGCGCAGCTCCGACCACAGGCGCAAGCTCGAATAGCCCGCGCCAAGGTCGTCCAGAGCGATGGAAAAGCCCATGTCGCGATAGTGGTGCAAGGCATTGGACAGCAGCTGGAAATCGTCGGTAGGCGTGTGTTCGGTCAGTTCGATCACTACCCGGCTGGGTGCCAGCCCCACTTGCTCGAGCAGCTTGAGGGTGCGCCCGGAAGGGTAGTGCGGTTCCAGCAGCGATTCAGGTGAGATGTTGAGAAACAGCTTGCCGTCGAGCCCCTGCTCGCTGAAGCGTCGGCACGCGCTTTCCCGGCACGCGGCCTCCAGTTCGGTCAGGTGACCGGACTGGCGGGCGATGGCGAACAGGTTCAATGGCGAATGCAGCGGGCTGTTGGATGGGCCGCGGCTCAAGGCTTCATGGCCGAAGACACGCCGTTCGCTGAGGCGCACGATCGGCTGGAACAGGCTGTGAATGCTGCGCTGAGCCAGAATTGCGCTCAAGGCAGTGAGCTGTTCGGCGACGGTCATGACGGTATCCTGAAAATGAAAGGGCCGGGCATTTGCATGCCCGGCCCGTCTATTTCACGACAGCGCAATGACTGTTTGATGACAGATCACATTAATCTGCCATCATCGGTCGGATTACTTCTTGGCCATCTTGGTGCTTTCGCTCAGGTAATCGATGAGGATGCGACCGGTCTCGGCCAGGTAGGCGTCGTCTTCCGGCTTGGTCTTGTCATCTTCGTCCGGCAGGGCGTCTTCGTCGACTTTCTTCAGCTCCTTGAGCGGCTCCTCGCCCTTGGCCTTGCGACGGATGTTCTCCATCGCCAGCTGCTTGGCTTCGACGTCATCGTGGCGGGCACGGCGCTCCTGCTCGTTGAGGCTGACGGTCTTCTCGTCCATCAGCTTCTGGGTCAGGGCCAGGCGGTCACGGATGTAGGTGAACTCGGCATCCTTGGCGCTGCGTGCGTCATGCTTGGCCTTGAGGTCGACCAGGAACGGCTTGAACGGGTCGACTGCCGGCTTGACCACTGGGCGGATGGTGTCCCACGGCATGGCTTCAGGCAGGGCGCTTTCGCCGATTTCCTTGGTGTCGATGATCGACGGGTAGTCGATGTCCGGGAGCACGCCCTGATGCTGGGTGCTCTGCCCGGAAACCCGGTAGAACTTGGCCAGGGTCAGCTTCAGCTCGCCATGGTTGAGGGGCTGGATGGTCTGCACGGTGCCTTTGCCGAAGGTCTGGCCACCGATGATCAGCGCGCGGTGGTAGTCCTGCATGGCGCCGGCGAAAATCTCCGAGGCCGAGGCCGACAGGCGGTTGACCAGCAGCGCCATCGGGCCTTTGTAGAAGGCGCCCGGGTTTTCGTCCTCGAGCACATCGACGCGGCCGTCGCTGTTGCGTACCAGCACGGTCGGGCCTTTCTCGATGAACAGGCTGGTCAGCTCGGTGGCTTCCTGCAGGGAGCCGCCGCCGTTGTTGCGCAGGTCGATGACCACGCCGTCGACTTTTTCCTTCTGCAGCTCGGTGAGCAGTTTCTTCACGTCGCGCGTGGTGCTCTTGTACTCGGGGTCACCGGCACGATAGGCCTTGAAGTCCAGGTAGAAGGCCGGGATCTCGATGATGCCGAGCTTGTAGTCACGCCCGTCCTGCTTGAGCTTGAGCACCGACTTCTTCGCCGCCTGCTCCTCGAGCTTCACGGCTTCGCGGGTGATCGAGACGATCTTGCTGGTCTGGTCGCTTGGTGCATTGGTGGCCGGGATGACCTCCAGGCGCACCACCGAGCCTTTCGGGCCACGGATCAGCTTGACCACTTCGTCCAGGCGCCAGCCGACCACGTCGACCATTTCCTTGTTGCCCTGGGCGACGCCGATGATCTTGTCGGCCGGTGCCACCTGCTTGGTCTTGGCGGCCGGGCCTGCCGGCACCAGGCGCACGATCTTGACCTGGTCGTTGTCGCTCTGCAGCACCGCGCCGATGCCTTCGAGCGACAGGCTCATGTTGATGTCGAAGTTCTCCGCATTATCCGGAGACAAGTAGTTGGTGTGCGGGTCGTAGGACTGGGCGAAGGTGTTGATGTAGGCCTGGAAGATGTCCTCGGCACGGGTCTGGTCCAGGCGCGCCAGTTGGTTCTTGTAGCGCTTGGTCAGGGTTTCCTGGATCTGCTTCGGCTCTTTGCCGGCGATCTTCTGGCGCAGCACCTCGTCCTTGACGCGTTTGCGCCACAGGTCGTCGAGCGCGGCCTGGTCCTTCTCCCACGGGGCATCCTTGCGGTCGATCAGCAAGGTTTCGTGGGTGGTGAAGTCCATCTTGTCGACGCCCTTGGCCAGCTCGGCCAGGGCGAAGTCCAGGCGCTGCTTGACGCGGTCGAGGTAGCGTTTGTAGATGGTGAAGCCGGGGTCGAGGTTGCCGCTCTTGAGGAAGTCGTCGAACTGCGTCTTCCACTTGTCGAATTCGGCGATGTCGGCTGCGGTGAAGTAGCTGCGGGCCGGGTCGAGCAGCTTGATGTAGCTGTCGTAGATGATCACCGAGCGGGCGTCATCGAGCGGTGGCTTGCTGTAGTGGTGACGCTTGAGCAGCTCCACCACGTTAAGGCTGGCGACGATTTCGTCGCGATCCGGCTGCAGGCTGTCCCACTTGTTGGCGGCCGCCGCATTGCCGCCGAGCGTGAGGCTGCCCAGGCCAACCATGAGGGCGAGGGCGGTGCTTGGGAGGAAATGCTTCATGCTGATTCGACGTGGAGGCAATTGATCACGCATAGTAGGCCGTCTTTTCCGTTCGCCGGTTCCATCGGAGCCGGACAAATACTGCAAAAAGCCTGAGGAGCGGGCTCCTCAGGCTCAGTCTGTGATTCAACTATGGAGGCACTGTGAAGGCATTGCAAGGCGTTGACGGACATGTGGCCTGGGTCGAGGCCGAACGCCCCGCCTGTGACGCGGGCCAAGTGCGCATTCGCGTGGCCGCTGCGGGGCTGAACCGGGCCGATCTGCTGCAGATGAAGGGCCTGTATCCACCACCGCCAGGCGCCAGCCCATACATGGGCCTGGAGTGCGCCGGGGTGATCGAGGAAGTCGGTGCCGGCGCTGACTGGCGCGTGGGCGACCGCGTTTGCGCGCTGCTGGCCAGCGGTGCCATGGCCGAGGAAGTGGTGGTCGATGCCCGCCATGTATTGCCGGTGCCAGAGGGCCTGAGCCTGCACGAAGCGGCGGCGCTGCCGGAGGTGTATGCCACGGCGTGGCTGAACATCTTCCAGCTGGGCAAGGTGAAGGCCGGCGAGAAGGTGCTGGTGCATGCTGGCGCCAGTGGCGTGGGCTCGGCGGCGATCCAGCTGTGCAAGGCGTTTGGCAGCCCGGTATGGGTCAGTGTCGGTTCCCAGGACCGCCTGGACTACTGTGAGGCGCTGGGTGCTGCGGGTGGCGTGGTGCGTAATCAGAACCTCGACGCGCTGGAAGGCTTCGGTCCGTTCGATGTGATTCTGGACCCGGTGGGTGCCGGCTACGGCGAGCTGAACCTCAAGCTACTGGCCCGTGACGGGCGTTGGGTGATCATCGGCCTGATGGGCGGGCGCAAGTTCGAGCTGGACCTGGCCCAGGTACTGGGCAAGCGCCTGGAGATCACCGGCTCGACCTTGCGCAACCGCGATGACGGTTTCAAGGCCGAGCTGCTGCGCGAACTGCAGCAGCAGGTGTGGCCGCTGTTTGCCGAAGGGCGCCTGTCGCCCCAACTGGTCGATACCTACCCGGTGGAGTTTGCCCAGGCGGCGTATGCCGAGCTTGAGAGCAACCAGGTGTCCGGCAAGCTGGTGATGGTCATCGACCCGAGCCTGGCGTAATCAGGCCAGGCCCTTTCGCGGGCACGCCCGCTCCCACAGGGATCACCACAAGTCCGAAAACTGTGGGGTGCCTGTGGGAGCGGGCGTGTCGGGGCGCCGAACCGCCGCGAAGAGGTCCACACTAATCTTCAGGACCAGCTCAGGATTGGCCAGCCATTCTTCTCGGCATGCTCACGCAACACCGCATCCGGATTCACCACATGCGGATAGTCGACCTTCAGTAGCAGCGGCAGGTCATTCCTCGAATCAGAATAGAAACTCGCCCCTTCCAGGTTCTCCTGCTCCTGGTCCAGCCATTCCAGCAAACGGGTGATCTTGCCCTCGCGGTAGGTCAGCACCCCGTGGGTCTTGCCGGTATACACGCCGTTCACCGCCTCCAGCTCGATCGCCAGGTACTCATCCACCCCCAGCCGCGCCGCAATCGGCCCGACCAGGTGCGTGCCTGAGGCGGAAATGATCAGGATCCGGTCACCGCGCTGGCGATGCTCGGCAATGCAGCGGCAGGCGTCGCCGTAGATGATCGGCTCGATCACCTCCTCGACCCACGGCTCCACCAGGTGCTCGACTTCCTCCAGCGTGCGCCCGGCAATCGGCTCCAGGCTGAAGGCCATGTAGTCTTCCATCTGCAGGTGGCCCTTGCCGTAGGCCTCCATCAGTTCATGGTCGCGGCGCAGGAACTCCTTGCCGTCGACCCAGCCCAGCCGGGCCATCTGTTCGCTCCATAGCGACGCGCAGTCGCCATGGATCAGGGTTTCGTCCAGATCGAAAATTGCCAGTGCCATCTTGCTGATTCTCCTTAAGCCACTTCGCGCAGCGCCGTGGGGTCGATCGACAGGGAAACCCGCTGGCCGTCGGCATGCAGGTCTTCAGGCGAACGGTTGAGCACGTCGACCACCAGTTCCACTTCGCGCACTTTTACCCGGTAGCGGATGACGTTGCCAAGCAGGCTGTGACTGCGCACCTCGGCGTCCAGTTCACCGTTGGTGCCCAGGGTGATCGACTCCGGGCGGATGGCCAGGCGGCCGGCCACCGGGCGTTGCAGCAGGCGGCTGGCGCTGTCGGCGTCGAGCAGGTTGTAGTTGCCGATAAAGCCGGCGGCGAACAGGTCCACTGGCGCTGTGTAGAGGGTTTCGGCATCGCCGCTCTGGACGATGCGCCCCTGGTTCATCAGGAAGATGCGGTCGGACATGGTCAGCGCCTCTTCCTGATCGTGGGTGACGAAGATGGTGGTCAGCCCCAACTCGCGCTGGATCGCGCGGATCTGCTCACGCAGGTGCTTGCGGATGCGCGCATCCAGCGCCGACAGCGGCTCGTCGAGCAGCAGCAGGCGCGGCCGGGTGACGAGCGAGCGGGCCAGGGCCACGCGCTGGCACTGGCCGCCGGAGAGCTGGTGCGGGTAGCGCCCGGCGAAGTTGCCCAGCTCCACCAGGTCCAACGCTTCACGCACACGCTGCTGGCTTTCATCGGCCTTGACCTTCTGCATGCGCAGGCCAAAGGCAACGTTCTGTTCCACGGTCATGTTGGGGAACAGCGCATAGCTCTGGAACACCATGCCGATGCCGCGCTTCTGCGGGCTTACCGGCACGATGTCGTGGCCGTCGAGGAGGATCTTGCCGCCGTCCACCGGGGTCAGCCCGGCGATGCAGCGCAGCAGGGTGGACTTGCCGCAGCCGGAGGGGCCGAGCAGGGTGACGAACTCGCCGCGTTCGATCTGGCAGTCGATGTTCTCGAACACCGGGCTGCCGGCGTAGCTTTTTTGCAGGTTCTGTACGCTGACGAAGCTCATGTCAGGTTTTGTCCTTGTTCAAGCGGTTGGCGACCCAGGTCAGCACTAGCACGAAGGCGAAATATGAGATCACCAGCGCGCTGTTGAAGTGGCCGCTGCTGTTGCGCATGTTGTTCAGGTACACCTGCAAGGTCTCGTAGCGGGTGCCGACCAGCAGGTTGGCGAACACGAACTCGCCAAACAGGAACGAGAACGACAGCAGCAGCGCCACCATCAGGCCCTTGCGCAGGTTCGGCAGCACCACCAGCAGGGCGGCCTGCCAGGTGCTGGCGCCGAGTAGTTGGGCAGCGTCCATCAGGTCGCGCAGGTTGATCGCCTGCAGGTTGTTGGTGATCGCCCGGTACATGAACGGCAAGGCGATGGTGAAGTAGCAGCCGATCAGGATCCACGGCGTGCCGACCATCGCCATCGGGCCGCTGCCATAGAGCTGCAGCAGGCCTACCGACGACACCACCGGCGGTACCGCGAACGGCAGCAGGATGAGGACGTTCATCAGTGCGTCGAGTTTCGGGAAGTGGTAGTGCACCACGAACAGCAGCGGCAGGATCAGCACCACCGACAGCACCAGCGCGCCCACGCACACCAGCAGCGACTGGCCGAACGCGGCCAGGAAGCGCGGCTCGCTCCACAGCGCGATGTACCACTTGAAGGTCAGGCCGCTGGGCAGCAGGCTCGCCGACCAGCTGGTGGCCAGCGAGTAGAGCAGGGTGCCAGCCAGCGGCAGCAGCAGGATCAGGAACAGCAGGTACACCACCAGCCGATGGTAGAGCCCGGCGGAGGTTTTTTCAGCGCGCATGGTAGCTCCTCTTGAGCAGCCATTGATGAATCACCGTGACCAGTGTCATCAGCCCTACCAGCACCATCGCCAGGGCGCTGGCCAGGTTCGGGTCGAGGCTGATGTCGCCCGCCACCAGGCCGGCGATGCGGATCGGCAGCACGTTGAAGTTGCCGGTGGTCAGGGCATACACGGTGGCGTAGGCGCCGAGGGCGTTGGCCAGCAGGATGACGAAGGTGCCGAGCAGCGCCGGGGTGAGTACCGGCAGGCCGATATGCCGCCAGAACTGCCAGTGGCTGGCACCGAGCAGCGCGGCCGACTCGCGCCAGTCTTCGCGCAGGGCGTCGAAGGCGGGGTAGAGCAGCAGCACACCGAGCGGGATCTGGAAGTAGGTGTACACCAGGATCAGGCCGCTCTTGGAGTAGATGCTGAAGTCCTCCAGCAGGCCGATCTGTTTCAGCAGCAGGGTCAGCGCGCCGTTGAAGCCAAGCAGGATGATGAAGGCAAACGCCAGCGGCACCCCGGCAAAGTTGCTGGTCATGTTGGCAAAGGCGCTGACGAAGTCGCGCAGCTTCGAGTCGACCTGGCGCAGCGAATAGGCGCCGAGGGTGGCGATGACGATGCCGAACAGGCTCGACCAGAAGCTGATCTCCAGGCTGCGTTGCAGGGCCTGCAGGTAGAACTTGGAGGCGAACACCTTGCTGAAGTTGTCCACGCCCCAGCCGGCTTCCGATTGCAAGCTGTTGATGGCTACCCAGGCCAGCGGGGCGATCTGGAAGATCACGAAGAACACGGCGAACGGCAGCAGGCAGAGCAGGGCCAGGTAGCGGCCACGGTTCACTTGAGCAGCTCCCGGCAAACCGTCTTGTCGTGGGCTGCCTCCAGCAGCTCGCAGATGGTCCCGCACAGTTCGGTCTGCAGCGGTTTGGCGGCCGGGTCGAGGCTGAAGGCGTCGCCGAACACGAACAGCGGCACTTCACGCTCCTCGGCCAGCAGGCCGTTGTGCGAGCGGTCGTTGTTCATGCCGTGGTCGGCGGTGACCAGCACCTGATAGCCCTCTTCCAGCCAGCCCGGCAGGTAATCGGACAACAGGATGTCGGCGCTGCGCGCGGCATTGCGATACTGGCTGCTGTCCAGGCCATGGCGGTGGCCGATATCGTCGATGCTCATCGGGTGCACCAGGAGGAAATTCGGTGCATGCCGGCGACGCAGGTATTCGCCGTCGGCCAGCAAATGTGAGTCGGGGTAACGGTCGTCCCAATAGAACAGGCCGTGCTGGATCGGCAGTTTCGGCGCGTGGGTGTGGCGGTCGCGCTGGGGGTCGAAGGGCGAGCGGTTGTACAGTTCGCTCATCCAGTGATAGGCCGCCGCCGCCGTGCCCAGGTTGGCTTCGCGGGCGTAGTGGAACACGCTGCGCTGGTTGGACAGGCGGTTGACGTTGTTGTGCACGATGCCGCTGTCGATGGGTGCCACGCCGGTGAGGATGCACTCGTACAGCGGCCGTGACAGCGACGGCAGTTCGCACTCCATGCGGTAGAGCGCGGCGCGGTCGGCCTCGACGTAGGCGTGCAGGTGGCCCATGGCGTGGTGGGCGACCTGGTAGTTGAGGCCGTCGAGCAGGACCAGGATGACGTTGTGGCTCATTCAATACTCCGCAAAGGAACTGGGGAGGGCTGCGCCCTCCTTTCGCGACACAAGGCCGCTCCCACAGGACAGCGAAAACCTCTGGGGCGACGCCGGCCCTGTGGGAGCGGCCTTGCGTCGCGATGGGCTGCGCAGCAGCCCCGAATTGGTCCTGCTTTATTCCATCTCGATGATCACTTGCTCCTGCCACTTCTGCGGCAGTGCCTTGGAGGTCGTTTCCCAGGCCGCGGCATCCTTGATCGGTTGCGCCGCCTTGTACTGCTCGTTCGGCAGCAGCTTGGCCTGCACATCCTCCGGCAGCTTCAGGTGCTCGGCACGGATCGGCCGCGCATGCCCCTTGGCCAGGTTGATCTGCCCGGCATCGCTGAAGATGTATTCACGCGTCAGCTTCGCCGCGTTCGGGTGTTTGGCGTACTTGTTGATCACGGTGGTATAGCCGGAAATCACCGAGCCGTCCGACGGGATCAGCACTTCGAAGCGCTTGGGGTCGATCTGCTCGCGGTAGCTCAAGCCGTTGAAGTCCCACACCACACCGACCTCGACTTCGCCTTTCTCGATGGTCTGGATGGTCGGGTTGGCCAGCGACAGGCGCTTCTGCTGGGCCAGCTTGGTGAACAGCTGCAGGCCAGGTTCGATATTCTTCTCGTCACCTTTGTAGGCGATGGCCGCAGCCAGCACGCCGT
The DNA here is from genome assembly GCF_003097235.1 of Pseudomonas sp. CC120222-01a. GTDB lineage: Bacteria > Pseudomonadota > Gammaproteobacteria > Pseudomonadales > Pseudomonadaceae > Aquipseudomonas. The sequence goes on from NZ_QEQQ01000028.1 coordinate 20,630, forward strand.
TGGCAGCCTGGGCGGCGGTGCCGACGTCACCGATGGCGACCTTGTACTTGCCTTTTTCCAGGTCATGCCAGGTTTTCGGGCGATCGCCTTCCTTGACCAGGTCCTTGTTGATGATGAAGGCGATGGTGCCGGTATAGGCCAGCGCCCAGTGGCCGTCCTTGTCCTTGGCCCACTCAGGTACCTGGTCCCAGGTGCTTGGCTTGTACGGCTGAGTCACGCCCTTGCTGGCAGCAATAGGGCCGAAGGCGGCCCCGACGTCGCCGATGTCGGCGCTGGCGTTGTCCTTCTCGGCTTCGAACTTGGCGATTTCCTGGGCCGAACTCATGTCGGTGTCGCTGTGCTTGAGGCCGTACTTGCTGGCCAGGTCTTCCCAGGTGCCTTTCCAGTTGGCCCAGGCATCGGGCATGCCCACGCTGTTGACGTTGCCTTCCTTGCGGGCGGCGTCTTCCAGGGCCTTGAGGTCAGGGCCTGCGGCCATCGCCGAGGTGCACAGGGTAATGGCCGAGCCGAGCAGTGACGCCATGAACAACTTTTTCATCCGAAGCTCCTTGGGTGGGTGCCTTTAGCGATCGTTGTTATGAATGAAGCTGTTTTTGCTGACCGTTGGTCTAGGTCAGCAAAGCTTGAGCCAAGGTAGGCCGCTTGCGTGACAGTTTGATGTAGGGCAGGGCCTGTACAGCCCTTGAAGCTACAGCGTAGACCACCCGATCACCCCGGCTATGCTGGCTTGGCGCGTTTCTGGCAGTGTCTGCCCAGGCCTTTGTCACAGGATGTTCATCAGCCCTGCCTAGGCTTGCACTATTCTCCAGAGGCCCCGGAATGGGGCTGGACTAGTCCAGATAGGTAACCTTTTGATGCAGTCGACGCCACCGCGCGCGGTAACAGCCATCTGCCATGCCCTGCAGGAGCAGATCGAGCACGGCTTGCTGGCGCCGGGCGGCAAACTGCCGGCCGAGCGCAAGCTCAGCGAAGTGTTCGACACCACGCGCATCACCCTGCGCGAAGCGCTGGTGCAGTTGGAAGCCCAGGGCTTGATCTACCGCGAAGAGCGGCGGGGCTGGTTCGTCGCACCGCAGCGCCTGACCTACGACCTGATCGAGCGTAGCCACTTTCATGCAATGGTGCGGGACCAGGGTCGGGTGCCCACCACCGAGTTGCTTTCGGCGCGCCTGCAGCCGGCTTCGGCAGCCATCTGTGCACGGCTGCAACTGCCGGCGCTGTCCAGCGTGGTACGGATCTGTCGGTTGCGGCGCATCGATGGGCGGGCGGTGCTGTATGCCGAGCACTACCTGAACCCGAAGTATTTTCCCGGCATCCTCGAACAGGACCTGGCGCAGTCACTGACCGAGATCTACGGGCGGGTGTATGGCATCCAGTACGGGCAGGTGTGCTTCGAAATCCTGCCGACGGCCTTGCCGGTGGAAGCGGCGGGGGCGTTGAAGGTGTCGGCCGGCAGCCCGGGCCTGCATATCACCCGGGTCAACAGCGACCAGCATGGGCACCTGATCGACTGTGACCTGGAATATTGGCGGCACGATGCCATCCGCATCCGCGCGCAGGCTGGCTGAGGTGTTGGAATCTTCGCGGGCGAGCCCGCGAAAGGGCCCTAGCTGGAAGAACCGGATTCAGCCATTTGGCCACCTCCGGCAGTCACCACCTGCACCGACAGGCGCGGCGTAGCCAGGTCCAGCCCGGCCTCATCCAACTGGCGCTTCAAGGCCAGGTTGAACGCTCGCGACACTTCCCACTGCTTGATGGGGGCAGTCTTGAACCGTGCCCGCAGGATCGCCGAGCCCGACTCGAAACTCTCCACCCCCTGCAACTCCAGTGGCGACCAGATATTGCGGCGCATCAGCGGGTCATTGCGCAGCTTTTGCCCCACTTCGCGAATCAGCGTGATCGCCTGGTCGATGTTCATGCTGTGCGGGATGGCCACCCGGAAGATCGCGTAGCCGAACTCACGGGAGTAGTTCTTGATGCTCTTGATCTCGCTGAACGGGATGGTGTGCACGATGCCGTCGATGTCTCGCAGGCGCACGGTACGGATGGTCAGGCCCTCGACCGTGCCCAGGTGGCCGCCGACATCGACGTAGTCGTCGATCGCCAGCGAGTCTTCGATGATGATGAACAAACCGGTGATCAGGTCGGCCACCAGCGACTGTGCGCCAAAGCCGATAGCCAGGCCGATCACACCGGCACCGGCCAGCAGCGGCGTGACGTTCATGCCCATGTTGGCCAGGGCGACGATCACCGCGATGATGAAGATCACCACGAACAGCACGTTGCGGATCAGCGGCATCATGGTCTGCGCGCGGGCGTTGGCCAGGCCCCGGCGCGACCGCACCAGGGCATGGTGCACTGCCGTGTCGGCGAGGATCCACACCAGCCAGGCGACGATCAGCGTGCCGGCCAGGCCCAGCAGGCGCACGCTCACTTCATGGCCGTCGCCCTCGGCGAAGCCAATCATCGACAGGCCCCACACGCGCAGCCCCAGCTCGATGAACACCAGCCAGATGAACAGGTGCACCAGCAGGTAGCCGAAGTTGCGCAGGCGCTCGGCGTACACCGCCTGACGCTTGCTGGCGCGTTTGGGGTTGGCGGCGTGGCGGCGCACCAGGCCGTTGAGCACCATGCACACCACCACCAGCACGGTGCACATCAGCGACTGGCGCAGGGCGGTGCTGGTGTCACCGGCGGATATGAAGGTAGCGAACAGTGAGACGGCGACCAGGATCAGCGCCGGCACGAACCAGAAGCTGCCGAGGATCTCGATGGTGTCGCTCAGGGTACGCCGGGTCAGGCGTCGGGCCAGGGGCTGGTTGCGGATCAGGTGGGCGATCGGCCGGCGGAAGCGCAGGATGAACAGGCCGGACGACAGCGCCGCGATGACATTGGCCAGGGTCGCCAGGGCATGGGCCAGGTGGGTACCCAGGGCGACCAGCATGCGCGGGTCGCTCATGGCCTCGCCAAAGGCGGCGAAGCTGCCGATCAGCCACAGCGGGCGGAACGCCTGGTGGCGCAGGATGTGCAGGGCGCGGTGGCGATGGGGGCCGTCGAGCAGTGAGAAGGCGATTACGCAGATGGCCGAGAAGCAGGTGCCGACCACCAGTGCATAGGCCAGCACCATGGCCAGCGATTTGCCCAGCGACGGGGGCAGGGCGAAGCTCAGGTACACGGTGAAGATCAGCGCCACCAGCCACGGCCCCAGTTTGCGCAGGGCGAAGCGCACCAGGTCCCAGGTACGGGGGTGTTGCGGCAGTTCCTCGGTCAGGCCGAAACGCACCCGCACGCGGTGGCCGACCCAGTTGAAGGCATAGGCCAGCAGGCTCCATACCGCGATGACCGCGGCAAAGCCGAACAGGATGGCCGGCCATTGATGCACCGGCACGATCAGTTCGGTGAGTTCGGCCTGGGCCTGTTCGATTTCCTGCGACCAGCGGTAGAACGGGCTGGAGTCACCGCTGAACTGCTTTTCGAGGTCGTTAAGGGCACCGCCGATGAGGCCCAGGACCCCTTGTTCGACGGTGGGTTGCGATTGCTTGGTGGCGTCGCGCAGCTTCTTCAGGTCGGCCAGCAGCTTGGCGCGTTGCTGGTCGTTCTCGAGGTTCTTGATGACCTCATCCAGGGATTTGCCCAGTGGCTCGGTGGCTTCGGGCTGGGCGGGGGCACTGGAGCCCAGCAGGCTGGGTAAGCCCGCCGCCTGGACCGGGGACATGAAGATGAACAGCAGCAGGGCTAGGCAACGCAGAAAGGCTGGCACCGGGAAATCTACCTCAGGTCAAACGATTGACCGAGTGTAGAGGTTTATGTCGGCAGTTTCTCCAGGATCGTCCAGCAGGTGAGGCCAAAGATGCCCAGTGTGCCGATCCACATCATCAGCACGCCGATATTGCGCTCGCGCATGCTGAAACCGATGGTCAGTAGCATCAGGAACAGGAATACCGGCACGAACAGCGAGAGAAAGGGGGACATGGGCAGCGGTCCTTCTGCTTTGGGAGCCATACAACAAGCATAGCGGGTTGGGCAGAAGGGGGATTGATCTCAGGCAGGATTTGGCCTGAGGAATTCTGGGGCTACTGTGCAGCCCTTTCGCGACACAAGGCCGCTCCTACAGGGGATACGCGATTCCTGTAGGAGCGGCCTTGTGTCGCGAAAGGGGTGCGCAGCGCCCCCAGGATGTCAGGGCAGCTCGCGGCTACGGTAGAAGGCGCTCAGCACCTTCACCAGGTGCGCCAAATCATGGCTGCCACACAGCTCGCGGATCGAATGCATGGCAAAGGTCGGCAAGCCGATATCCACCGTACGCACCCCCAGATGGCTGGCGGCAATCGGCCCGATGGTCGAACCACAGCCCATGTCGCTGCGCACCACGAAGCTCTGCACCGGCACTTCCTCGGCCATGCACAGGTGGCGGAAGAACCCGGCGGTTTCGCTGTTGGTGGCGTAGCGCTGGTTGTTGTTGACCTTGATCACCGGCCCGGCGTTGAGTTTGGGCCCGTGGTTGCCGTCGTGCTTGTCGGCATAGTTGGGGTGCACACCGTGGGCGTTGTCGGCCGAGACCATCAGCGAACGCTGGATGGTGCGCACGTAGGCGTCGCCGTCCGGCAGCAGGCGCTGCAGGGTCTGTTCGAGCATCGGGCCATCGGCGCCGCAGGCCGAGCAGCTGCCGACTTCTTCATGGTCGTTGCACACCAGCACGCAGGTCTCGTCGCTGTCGGCGCTGAGCAGCGCCTGCAGGCCGGCGTAGCACGACAGCAGGTTGTCCAGGCGGGCGCCGGCGATGAAGTCGCCGTTCAGGCCGATCAGCGCGGCGTCCTGGGTGTCGTAGAAGCTCAGCTCGTAATCCAGCACCACGTCGGCGTTGAGGTCGTGCTCGCGGGCCAACTGCTCGGTGAGCACGGCACGGAAGTCGATGCGCTCGTCACCGGCCACCTGGGCCAGCACCGGCGGCAGTTCGGTCTGCGGGTTGATTTGCCAGCCTTCGTTGGCGGTGCGGTTCAGGTGGATCGCCAGGTTGGGGATGATCGCGATCGGCAGCTTGAAGTCGATCAGCTGGCTTTCGACCTTGCCGTCACGGCGGAAGGTAACGCGCCCGGCCAGCGACAGGTCGCGGTCGAACCACGGCGCCAGCAGCGCACCGCCGTACACTTCCACGCCCAGTTGCAGGAAGCCCTGGCGCTGCAGTTCGGGCTGTGGCTTGACCCGCAGGCACGGGCTGTCGGTGTGGGCGCCGACCATGCGGATGCCGTTCAGCAGCGGCGGCTGCTTGCCCAGCTTGATGGCGATGATCGAGGAGTCGTTGCGGGTAACGTAGTAGCGGCCACCGGGCACCGTGGCCCAGCTGTCACGCTCGTCCAGGCGCTGGTAGCCGGCCGCCTCCAGGCGCTGGGCCAGGCTGGCGGTGGCATGGAAGGGCGTCGGGGAGGCCTTGAGGAATTCAATCAGGCCGGTATTCAGTGCTTCGCGCATAACTCACTCCAGACAGCAGTGGCGCGAGTTTAGCGCAGATACCTTCAGAAGGGGGCAGGGCACTCGAACTTCAAGCGCTCCCCGGAAACCGGGTGAGTGAAGCTCAGCATCGAGGCATGCAGGCACAGCCGCTCATGGGCCGCCAGCGCCTCTGGGTTGGCATACAGGCGGTCGCCGAGCAACGGATGGCCGATCGACAGCATGTGCACGCGCAACTGGTGCGAACGCCCGGTAATTGGCGTCAGCTCGACCCGGCAGTGGTCCCCGCAACGCTCGACGATGCGCCAGAAGGTCAGCGCATGCTTGCCCTGCTCATGGTCCACCACGTGCCGAGGCTTGGTCGGCGGGTCGTAGCGCAAGGGCAGGTCGATGCTGCCGCTGTCCAGCGCCGGCTGGCCCCAGCACAACGCGGTGTAGGCCTTTTCGGTCTCGCGGTCGTGGAACTGGCGCGACAGCTCGCGGTGGCTGTCGGCATCGCGGGCCAGCAGGATGATGCCGGAGGTTTCCCAGTCCAGGCGGTGCACGATCAGTGCGTCCGGATAGCCGTTTTCCTGCAGGCGGGTGATCAGGCAGTCCTTGTTGTCCTCCGCACGGCCGGGTACCGACAGCAGCAAGGTCGGTTTGTTGATCACCAGGATGGCGGCGTCCTCGAAGAGGATCTGGACGTTTGAAAGCGGCATTGCTTGGTCTCGGTTAAATCGGGGAAAACCATTGGGGCCGCTTTGCGGCCCTTTCGCGACACAAGGCCGCTCCCACAGGGGAATGCATAACCCTTGTGGGAGCGGCCTTGCCGGGGCGCCGGACCGGTCGGAAAGGGCTGCAAAGCAGCCCCAGCTTTTAGCCAGATCAGCGATCAGGCAAGGTGATGTTCAGTTCCAGAATCGAGCAGCTGCCCTGGTTTTCCAGCTCGATGTGCACATCATCGTTGCCGATGTTCACATACTTGCGGATCACTTCCAGCAGTTCTTTCTGCAGCGCCGGCAGGTAGTCCGGTTCGCTGCGCTGGCCGCGCTCATGCGCCACGATGATCTGTAGACGCTCTTTCGCTACCGACGCGCTGGTCTGTTTCTGTCTGCCACGAAAGAAGTCAAAAAGGTTCATGGTTTACTTGCCTCCAAACAGGCGCGCGAAGAATCCTTGCTTCGGCACTTCGATGAAACGCAGGGGTTTCTCTTTGCCCAGGAGGCGGTCGACCGTGTCGCTGTACGCCTGGCCGGCATCGCTCTGGTCGTCGAGGATGACCGGGATACCCTGGTTGGAGGCCTTGAGTACGGCCTGCGACTCGGGGATCACACCCTTGAGCTTGATCGCCAGGATCTCTTCGACGTCGGCGATGCTGAGCATTTCGCCCTTTTCGACGCGCTCTGGGTGGTAACGGGTGATCAGCAGGTGTTCCTTGATCGGCTCTTCGCCGTTCTCGGAGCGGCGCGACTTGCTCGACAGGATGCCCAGCATGCGGTCCGAGTCACGTACCGAGGACACTTCAGGGTTGGTCACGACAATGGCTTCGTCGGCGAAGTACATTGCCAGGTGCGCGCCTTTCTCGATACCGGCCGGGGAGTCGCAGATGACGTAATCGAACTGTTCTTTCAGTTCCATCAGCACCTTCTCGACGCCCTCCTGGGTCAGCGCGTCCTTGTCGCGGGTCTGGCTGGCGGCCAGCACGAACAGGTTCTCGAGGCGCTTGTCCTTGATCAGGGCCTGCTGCAGGTTGGCTTCGCCGTTGACCACGTTGACGAAGTCGTACACCACGCGGCGCTCGCAGCCCATGATCAGGTCGAGGTTACGCAGGCCCACGTCGAAGTCGACGATGACAGTCTTGTGGCCGCGCAGTGCGAGGCCGGTGCCGATGGCGGCGCTGGTGGTGGTCTTGCCCACACCCCCCTTGCCGGAAGTAACGACGAGAATCTTGGCCAAGGTGTTTCACCCCTAAATAAGTCGGGACTCGTGTCCCAGCAAAATGCAAAAAAACGGCAACAGATAAAAAAGTTGCTCTAAAAATGACGGCAAGTATCCGTTAAAGACGGGTGATGTTCAACACGTCACCGGACAGGCTGACTTGCACGCCGGCACCCCACAGCGGGTCGCGGCGCAGGTCTTCGCACACCTTGTACTGGCCGGCGATCGAGACCATTTCAGCGGTCATCTGCTGGCAGAAGATACGTGCCTTGGTATTGCCTTTGATCCCGGCCAGGGCGCGGCCGCGCATGGCGCCGTACACATGGATGTTGCCATCGGCGAGAAGTTCCGCACCCGGGCTGACCGAAGCGGTGACGATCAGGTCGCCGCCCTGGGCGTAGATCTGTTGGCCGCCGCGCACAGGGGAGGTGATGATGCGGGTAGGGCGCACTTCTGGCTCGGCTGGCGCCGGAGCCGGGGCCGGCTCAGGAACGGGCTCGACCTTCTTCACCTCCGGTTCGGGCTCCAGCGGCCGCTCGCGGGCGCCGGACGGCGGCAGCACCGGCAGGTCGATGGCGATCGCCGCAGCGATATCCTCGATGCGGTTGGCACGGATCGCCAGGGTACGCAGGCCATGATGGCGACAGATACGCATCAGCCCGGGCAGGTCGATCGCCCCTTCGTCGGCCGGCAGCTTGTCCAGCGCCAGCACCAGCGGCGTGTTGCTGAAGAAATTCGGGGCCTGGGCCACTTTCGCCGCCAGCTGGCGGTCGAGGGCTTCCAGGTCGTTACGCCCCAGTTCCAGCACAGTGATGGCGAGCATGCTGCCCTTGAGCTGGAACACGGAGGCGGTGTCGGGTGTGTGGTTTGGGCTCATGGTCTGCATAGACGGCTTGTTGCGAAAAAAGTGCCCTGACTTATAGCGATAAGACCGGTTGGCCGCAACCGGTGCCGATCCGTTGTAGAATGCTCGGCCTTTGTCTTGCCGGAAGCTTCAATGGAACGCCCGCGTTTTCGACCCTATTTCCTCCACCCGCGATTCTGGGGCCTGTGGCTGGGCCTGGGCCTGCTGTGGCTGGTGGTACAGTTGCCCTACCGTGCCCTGCTGTGGCTCGGCGGTGCCCTGGGCGCGCTGATGTACCGCGTGGCCGGCGAGCGCCGGCGCATCGCCGCGCGCAACCTCGAACTGTGCTTCCCGGAACTGTCCGACGACGAACGGCGGCGTCTGCTCAAGGCCAACTTCGCCTCCACCGGCATCGCCTTCTTCGAAATGGCCATGAGCTGGTGGTGGCCCAAGGCCCGTCTGGCACGCCTGGCCCACATCGAAGGCCTCGAGCACCTGCAGGCGGCGCAGCAGGCCGGGCAGGGTGCCATCCTGATGGCGGTGCACTTCACCACCCTGGAAATCGGCGCCGCGTTGCTTGGCCAGGCGCATACCATCGACGGCATGTACCGCGAGCACGGCAACCCGCTGTTCGACTTCATCCAGCGCAGTGGCCGTGAGCGGCACAACCTCGATTCGCTGGCCGTGGAGCGTGATGACGTGCGTGGCATGCTCAAGCTGCTGCGCTCGGGCCGGGCGATCTGGTACGCACCGGACCAGGACTACGGCGCCAAGCAGAGCATCTTCGTGCCGTTGTTCGGTATTCCGGCAGCCACGGTTACCGCGACCACCAAGTTTGCCCGCCTGGGCAAGGCGCAGGTGATTCCGTTCACCCAGAAGCGTCTGGAGGACGGCAGCGGCTATCGTCTGGTGATTCACCCGCCGTTGGCAGACTTCCCCGGCGAGAGCGAAGAAGCCGATTGCCTGCGCATCAACCAGTGGGTCGAAGGTGTGCTGCGCGAGTGCCCGGAGCAGTACCTGTGGGCGCACCGGCGCTTCAAGTCGCGGCCTGAGGGCGCGCCACGGCTGTACGACAAGAAAAAACGCTAGACCGTTTGTTGCCTGTGCCGGCCTCTTCGCGGGCCTGAAAGCACATCAACCCCAGGAAGGAATCCATGGCGCCACCCCCGGTAACTGGTCTGATCCTCTCTGGCGGCGGTGCCCGCGCCGCCTATCAGGTCGGCGTCCTTGCCGGCATCGCTGAACTGCTGCCGCCCGGCGCGCATAACCCGTTCCCGGTCATCGTCGGCACCTCGGCCGGTGCCATCAACGCCGTCACCCTGGCCAGTGGCGCCACCCGCTTCAACGATGCGGTGCAGCGCCTCACCACGTTCTGGCAGAACTTCCGCAGCCGCCTGGTGATCCGCAGCGATTGGCCCGGCGTCGTGCGCCAGGCCAGCCGCTTCGTTGGCCATAGCCTGCTGGGCCTGGGCGGCCAGGTGCCGGTGGCCTTGCTCGACAGCAGCCCGCTGCGGGGCCTGTTGCAGTCGCACCTGGACCTGGATGGCATCGGCCATTCCATCGCCGCCGAACAGCTACGGGCAGTCGCCGTGACCGCCTTCGGCTACGAAAGCGGCCAGGCGGTGACCTTCTACCAGGGGCGCGGCACCATCGATGCCTGGCTGCGCCACCGCCGTATCGGCGTGCCCACACCGTTGACCATCGACCACCTGCTGGCCAGCGCGGCGATCCCGCTGCTGTTCGCCCCGGTACGCCTGGGTGACGAGTATTACGGTGACGGCGCGGTGCGCCAGTCGGCACCGATCAGCCCGGCCCTGCACCTGGGTGCCAGCCGGGTGCTGGTAGTCGGGGTCAGCGGCAACCCGCAGCGCCCGGCGGCACCGTTGCCGACCCAGCGCGTGTTCAGCGGCCAGCAGCCGAGCCTGGCGCAGATCGGTGCGCACATGCTCAACAGCACGTTCATCGACAGCCTTGAAGACGATATCGAGCTGCTGCAGCGGCTCAACCACCTCAGTCGGCTGCTGCCGGCGCACCTGGATGCACGGCGCCTGGGGCTGGCGCCGATCGAGGTGCTGGTGGTAGCGCCCAGCCAGCCGCTGGACGAGATTGCGGCGCGGCACCGGCGCGAGTTACCGGCGGCATTGCGCCTGTTCCTGCGTGGTCCGGGGGCGACCCGGACCAGCGGGGCAGGGGTGTTGAGCTATCTGTTGTTCGAGGCCAGCTATTGCAGCGAGCTGATCGAACTGGGGCGGCGCGATGCCCTGGCCAAGAAGCGCGAGCTGTGCCAGTTCCTGGGGATTTGATGTTGCCTGTGCCGGCCTCTTCGCGGGGCAAGCCCGCTCCCACAATGACCGCGCAGACACAGATCCTGTAGGAGCGGGCTTGTCCCGCGAAGAGGCCGGGCCTGCTTACTCGGCGATCTGCAGCTTGCGCGCCTGGGTATACACATACCGCACCTTCTCATACTCGAACGGCGAGTTGAGCTGCCCATAGCGGAATTTGGTGGTGTAGCGCTTGTCCACCACGCGCAAGGCGAAGATCTCGGGGTGATTTTCGCTGGCCTCGGCCACGTTCAGGTAATTGACCGCCTGCTCGCCGGCATAGTCCACCACCAGCCCGGTGGTGTCGCGCAGGTTCGACGGGCCGAGCACTGGCAGCATCAGGTAGGGCCCCTCCGGCACGCCATAGAAGCCCAGGGTCTGGCCAAAGTCCTCGCTCTGGCGCGGCAGGCCCATGCTGGTGGCCGGGTCCCACAAGCCCCCCACGCCGATGATGGTGTTGAACATCAGCCGCGCGGTGATTTCCGCCGAGCGCTTGGCCTTTAGCTGCAGCACGCTGTTGAACAGGTTCGGTACGTCACCCAGGTTGTTGAAGAAGTTGCTCACCCCGGTGCGCACGAAGCTGGGCGTGACGTACTGGTAGCCGCTGACCAGTGGCAGCAGCACCCATTGGTCCAGGCGGTAGTTGAAGTGGTAGATGCGCCGGTTCACCGATTCCAGCGGGTCGTACACGTTCAGTGCTTCCAGGGTCGAGCGTTCGAACTCGCGCTGGTCGAGCCCGGGGTTGAATTTCAGTTCGCGCAGCGGGTCGATGAAGCCGTCGGCCTCCGGCGTCAGCGGCGCCTGGGTAACTTGCGGGTCGGCTTCGATCACGCTGGCCCGTGGCGCGGTTTCCGCGGCCAGGGCATTGCCGGCGACGACGAGCAGCGCGGTGGCGAGGAGGAATGGGTTAGCCACGGAAGAACTCCAGCATGGCGTCGCTGTTGACGCGGTAATTGAGGTTGCCGCAATGGCCGCCATGGGGGTAAAGGGTCAGCCGGTCGCCGAACACCTTGCGCAGGAAACCGATATCGCCGGGGCCGAGGATGACGTCGTCGGCATTGTGCATCACGGCGATCTTGTTGCTGTTGTGCAGGTAGTCTTCCAGGGCATACAGGCTGACCTGGTTGACCAGTTGCAGGATGCTGTTGCCATCGGTACGGGCGCGCCACATCGGGATCACCTGCTCGGTCATGTAGCAGTCGAAGTCGCATTGCAGGGCCCGCTTGAAGAACGGCGTCAGGCTGCTGCCCTCGGTGATCGGGAACTTCGGCGGAATGATCAGGCCGCGGCGGTTGATCAGGTCGGAGGTGAAGGCGATATCGGCCGCCGAGAAGCGGAACGAGGTGCCGATGAGCATGGCCATCTGTTCGTTGGACAGGTGCTGTTTCGACTGCTGGAAGTCATACAGCAGGGCGTCGTTGAGGTCGATATAGCCCTTGTCCTGGAAGTAGCGGGTGAGCTTCTCGAGCATCAGCTCATAGAAAGTGGTGCTGCGGTCGATGCCCTTGACCTGGGTCTGCACCAGCTTGTCGAGGTTGTTGATCGAGGTGTACAGGTTGACCGGCGGATTGAGCAGCAGCACGCGCTTGAAGTTGAAGCTGCGACGGGTTTCGTCGAGGTGGCTGACGAAAGCGGCGTCCAGCGCGCCCAGGCTGTAACCGGTGAGGTAGTACTCGCTGACCGGCAGGCGTGGGTGCTGGGCACGCACGGCCTGCATCACCCGGTACATGTCTTCGGCGTCTTCCTTGCTGACGCCGGGGGTGGCGAAGCGCGAGGCGGCGCTCATGAAGTCGTAGCTGGTTGGCGACGACAGCTGCACCACGTGGTAGCCGGCCTGGTAGAACAGCTTCTTGAGGTATTCGTTGATGCTGCTGGAGTAAGGCGCACCGGTACCTGCGATGAGGAAGATCAGCGGCGCCTCGTGGTCCTGGCGTGCCAGGCGGTACTTGAGCTTCTTCACTGCCCAGAAGTTGTCGGGCAGGGTGAACTCGCGCTCGGGGCGCAGGTTCAGGCTGTAGTCGGACTGGTTGATGTCATCGTCGCTGGGCAGGGTCGGGCGCTGCTCCGGCGGCGTGGTGGCGATGGTCGCCTCGAACGGGTTGGTCAAGGGGTAGCCGTAGCTTGCGGCGTCGATATCCCGCGCCGAAGCGGCCGCAGCCATGAGCAGGCCGCCAATAAGGGCGGCAAGGCGCCAAGATCGAAGCATGTATTCCCCCAGAAGGATCAAGGTCGTGCAGTACGCAGGCTAGGACCACGATAGCCTGGGCAAAGTTGCCGAGTGCGGTGGCCTTTGGTGTGCTTGTTATCTGCAACATAGCTGCAGGGTTGTGATTTTGCCTTACAACAGGGCTTGGGCGATCATGGATGATTTCGATTACCGCTATTGGAGAATGGGATGTCTCGATCGCTGCCGGCAGCTCTACTGCTGATGTTTCTGGCCATCTGGCTCGCGGCCAGTTATGGCGTGCGCTATCGGTTGATGGAGGATGCACAGTGGGTTGGCCTGTGCGCGGTGCCAGGCGACTACTGGCAGTGCCAGGTGCGTTCGTGGTTGGGGCTGGGCATTCACTTTCAGGTGATGGCCTGGGTCGGGTTGGGGTTGGCGTTGCTCGCGCAGGTCATTGCCGGTCGCGGCGGCTGGTGGCTGGCGGTGCTGGCGCTGGTGTTCGGTGTTCCGGCGCTGGTGTTGTACACCGCCAGCATTGCTGTGTTCGCCGTAGTGTTGGCGGGGTTGCGGCTGGTTCGGCAGCCCGCAGCCTGAAAAGCTGCGCGGTCTCTGTGGGAGCGGCCTTGCGTCGCGAAAGGGCCGCGTAGCGGCCCCGGCAATTTCTGCTGCGATGCTGGGATCCTGGGGCCGCTGTGCGCCCCTTTCGCGACGCAAGGCCGCTCCCACATAACTCAGTGTCTCCTGTTAAGCCGCAAGCTCCGCCAGAGCGCCACAGTCATCATCACACTGACCACCGCCCACCCCCAAGCCTGCTGATTCTCCAACCCTTCCCGATACAACTGCGGCAACACCCCGGCCCCCACGATAAAGGCCAGTAACGCCACCTCCGCTCGCCGAGCCGCCACCGGCTTCAACAGGTACACCACCGCCGGCAATGCCAGCGCCACGCTCGGGAAGCTCCGGTAGCGCGGGTCGAACACCATAGCCAGCATGCTCACCGCCGCCGCAAAACCGGCTGCCAGCAACCACCAGCCTGCACGCGCCTGCAACCAGGCGAACAGCCGTTCACGCCAGCCGTTACGACGGACCAAGGCAAGGGCCGCATGCATCAGCACCAGCAGGTTCAACCCGGCCAGCACCACCGCCCACACCCATTCCCCGGCAAACCGCGCATGGGTGCGCATCAACTCTCCCCACAATCCCAGGCAGCCTGCGCCAAATGCGGCCAGCAACGGCAGCAGCAGGGCCGCCAGCGGTGTTGCGGGGCGCCCGGCCATCAGCAGCGTGACCGCCATCAACAGCACGCTCGCCAGCAACCACTGCGGCCAGTAATGCAGGTTGCTGACCGGCCCTTCGAGCACGCCCTTGTCCTGCCGGTCGGCATCGTAGAGCCCCCAGTAACCGCCAACGGCGCCTTCGCTGGCACGCTTCCACGGCTGGTCGAACGCTTCGATCAGGTTGTAATGCCAGCCATTGGCTTCGGCCATGCTGACGAAGCCACGAATGAAACGCGCCTCGTTGGCCCGGCTGGGTACGGCGGTCTCGCGCTGGCGGCCTTCGCTGGGCCAGCCGGTTTCGCCGATGAAGATGTCCTTGGGCGCGAAACGGTTGCCGAACACCTGGCGCACGTCGGCAACATGGGCCAGGGCATCGTCAATGCCGCGCGGCTCGTCTTCCCAGTAGGGCAGCAGGTGGATGGTCAGGAAGTCCACGGCTGGTGCCACCTGCGGGTGTTGCAACCAGAACTCCCAGACATCGGCATAGGTGACCGGCACCTTGACCTGGCTCTTCACCTTGTTGATCAGTGCGGCCAGCTGCTCGCCGGTCACTTCCTTGCGCAACAGCGCCTCGTTGCCGACGATCACCGCGCTGACCACGTCCGGGTTGGCATTGGCGGCGGCGATCAGCGCGTCCACCTCCTTGCCGGTGTCGACCGGGTTGGCGTTGACCCAGGCCCCGAGCATCACTTTCAGCCCATGCTTGCGCGCCAGCGCCGGGATTGCCTCAAGGCCGGTCATCGAATAGGTGCGGATGCACTGGAATCGCTCGGCCAGCAACGCCAGGTCGGCGTCCATGCGCGCCGGGCGCAGGCGGAAAGGCTGGTCGAAGGGCGACTGGTCCTTGTCGAACGGCGTGTACGACGCACACTGCAGTTTATGCGTGGGGCTGGCGGCGTCGGGCAGCAAGACCGGTTTGCCCAGCCCGTACCAGAGCGCCCCCAGCCCGAGCAGGGCGAGCAGGCAGGCGAGCAGGTACAACGGCAGCAGGCGGGAAGCATCAGGCATCGGGCGGTCCATCGTCAGGCGCAAAACGTTAGATAGTAGCCCGGCGCCAAACCTTTGGCATGCAAGGATCGCGCAGGTAGGCGTTGGCCGATGCCGCTAATGGCACAGTGCTGTCGCATATGGGGCAGTTACAGGTCGCAGTGGGAGCAGGTCGACCTGTGTTGCAGGAAGATGATGCAATCTCCAAGACCTGACGAGGGGATGCTTTGATGGCAACTTTTACAAGAATGCGCCGTTTCCTGGGGGTGGGCACCGCCCTAGTATTGGCCGTGGGCGCTGCACAGGCCATGGCCAAAGAAGTCAGCATTGGTTACGTGGATGGTTGGGCCGACAGTGTGGCGACCACCAACGTGGCCGCAGAAGTGATCAAGCAGAAACTCGGCTATGACGTGAAGCTGCAGGCCGTGGCCACTGGCATCATGTGGCAGGGGGTAGCCACCGGCAAGCTCGACGCCATGCTCTCGGCCTGGCTGCCGGTCACCCACGGTGAATACTGGGCCAAGAACAAGGACAACGTGGTCGACTACGGCCCGAACTTCAAGGATGCCAAGATCGGCCTGATCGTCCCCGAGTACGTCAAGGCCGTGAGCATTGCCGATCTCAAGACCGACAGCAGCTTCAAGCAGAAGATCGTTGGTATCGATGCCGGCTCTGGAGTAATGCTCAAGACCGACCAGGCGATCAAGGACTATGACCTGACCGGCTACAAGCTGCAGGCCAGCTCCGGCGCGGCGATGACCGCCGAACTGGGCCGCGCGTACGCCAAGCAGCAGTCGATTGCCGTGACCGGCTGGGTGCCGCACTGGATGTTCGCCAAGTGGAAGCTGAAGTTCCTCGAAGACCCGAAAGGCGTGTATGGCGCGGCCGAGACCGTGAACAGCATCGGCAGCAAGGAACTGGGCACCAAGGCGCCGGAAGTGGCGGAGTTCCTGAAGAAATTCCAGTGGCAGTCCAAGGACGAGATCGGCGAGGTGATGCTGGCGATTCAGGAAGGTGCCAAGCCTGAGGCGGCGGCCAAGGACTGGGTGGCCAAGCACCCGGACCGGGTCAAGGAGTGGACTGGCAAGTAACAACCCGTCAGGGCCAGTTTTGCTTCTTCGCGGGACAAGCCCGCTCCTACAGGTAACCGTGTGGGAGCGGGCATGCCCGCGAAAGGTCCGTTACTTTGTTACGCAATCGGTAAAACACCGTTGCATCTAAGACTAAGGTCGTCTGGTTGGCGTCCAACAGCTGCATAAAGTAAGGGTGTGGGTTCCATCCCCTACCTGTGCTGCTAGGACAAAAACAATGAACGACAGCATTTACCTCTCGATACAAAACAGCCCCCGTTTCAAGGAGCTGGTCAGCAAACGCGAACGGTTCGCCTGGATTCTCTCGGCGATCATGCTCGGCCTCTACTGCGCCTTCATCCTCCTGATCGCCTACGGTCCTCAGATTCTGGGCACCAAGCTCAGCCCTGACTCGTCGATTACCTGGGGCATTCCCCTGGGCGTCGGCCTGATCGTTTCGGCATTCGTCCTGACCGCCATCTACGTGCGCCGCGCCAACGGCGAGTTCGATGAGCTGAACAAGGCCATCCTGAAGGAGGCGCAACAATGATTCGCCACGCCAAAGCCCTGGCCGTACTGGCCTGCGGAGCCTTCGCACCCGCCGTGTGGGCCGCCGATGCCCTGACCGGCGAGGTGCAGAAACAACCGCTGAACGTTCCGGCGATCGCCATGTTCGTGGCCTTCGTCGCCTTCACCCTCGGCATCACCTACTGGGCCTCCAAGCGCAACAAGTCGGCGGCGGACTACTACGCCGCCGGTGGCAAGATCACTGGCTTCCAGAATGGCCTGGCGATTGCCGGCGACTACATGTCGGCGGCCTCGTTCCTGGGTATTTCCGCCCTGGTGTTCACCTCTGGCTACGACGGCCTGATCTATTCGATCGGCTTCCTGGTCGGCTGGCCGATCATCCTCTTCCTGATTGCCGAACGCCTGCGCAACCTCGGCAAGTACACCTTCGCCGACGTCGCCTCGTACCGCCTCGGGCAGAAGGAAATCCGTACCCTGTCGGCCTCCGGTTCGCTGGTGGTGGTGGCGTTCTACCTGATCGCGCAGATGGTCGGCGCGGGCAAGCTGATCGAGCTGCTGTTTGGCCTGGACTACCACGTCGCGGTGATCCTGGTGGGTATCCTGATGTGCCTGTACGTGCTGTTCGGCGGCATGCTGGCCACCACCTGGGTACAGATCATCAAGGCTGTGCTGCTGCTGTCCGGTGCCAGCTTCATGGCGCTGATGGTGATGAAGCACGTCGGCTTCGACTTCAACACGCTGTTCTCCGAAGCAATCAAGGTGCACGCCAAGGGCGAGGCGATCATGAGCCCGGGCGGCCTGGTCAAGGACCCGATCTCGGCATTCTCGCTGGGCCTGGCGCTGATGTTCGGTACCGCTGGCCTGCCGCACATCCTGATGCGCTTCTTCACCGTCAGTGACGCCAAGGAAGCCCGCAAGAGCGTGCTGTACGCCACCGGCTTCATCGGCTACTTCTACATCCTGACCTTCATCATCGGCTTCGGCGCGATCCTGCTGGTCAGCACCAACCCGGACTTCAAGGACGCCGCAGGCGCCCTGATCGGCGGCAACAACATGGCGGCGGTGCACCTGGCCGATGCCGTGGGTGGCAGCGTGTTCCTCGGCTTCATCTCCGCCGTGGCCTTCGCCACCATCCTGGCGGTGGTCGCCGGCCTGACCCTGGCCGGTGCCTCGGCGGTTTCCCACGACCTGTACGCCAGTGTCTGGCGCAAGGGCAAGGCCAACGACAAGGATGAAATCCGCGTGTCGAAGATCACCACCGTCGCCCTCGGCGTGCTGGCGATCGGCCTGGGCATCCTGTTCGAGAAGCAGAACATCGCCTTCATGGTCGGCCTGGCGTTCTCCATCGCCGCCAGCTGCAACTTCCCGGTACTGCTGCTCTCGATGTACTGGAAGAAGCTGACCACCCGCGGCGCCATGATCGGCGGCTGGCTGGGCCTGATCAGCGCGGTGACGCTGATGATCCTCGGCCCGACCATCTGGGTGCAGATCCTCGGTCACGAAAAAGCCATCTACCCGTACGAATACCCGGCGCTGTTCTCGATGGCCATTGCCTTCGTCAGCATCTGGTTCTTCTCGGTCACCGACAAGTCCAAGGCGGCTGACGACGAGCGTGCGCTGTTCTACCCGCAGTTCGTTCGTTCGCAAACTGGCCTGGGGGCTTCTGGCGCGGTTTCGCACTGATACCCTTCGGCAATTGAAAAACCGCGCCTTGGCGCGGTTTTTCGTTTTCTGCGGCTAGATCATCCCTAGCAGCAACAGCACCAGCAGAATCACCAGCACCACGCCGACGATGCCGGACGGGCCGTAGCCCCAACTGCGCGAGTGCGGGAAGACCGGTAAGCCACCAATCAGCAGAAGGATCAGGATGATGATGAGAATCGTGGTCATGACGGAGTCCTTGCGTGGTTGAGGGTCAAGGGCCTCGGAATGCTGGCCTCTTGTAAATTCGGACCGGTGCCGCTTGCCAAAGATTCCATTTCAATACTGCCTGTGCTGGCCTCTTCGCGGCTAAAGCCGCTCCCACAGGGATCACCTCAGGCCTGAGGCCAGCACAGTACCTGTGGGAGCGGCTTTAGCCGCGAAGAGGCCGGCACTGACCACACAGTCATGCCTGCCCATTCACTACCCTGATGAATCCTGCCTCTGGCCAAGGCCTTGATTAGACTCGTTGCACAACCTGTCACAACAAGGCGTGCCACCATGCAAAACCGCATCATGATCACTGGCGCCGGCTCGGGCCTGGGCCGCGAGATCGCCCTGCGCTGGGCGCGCGAGGGCTGGCGCCTGGCGCTGGCCGATGTCAACGAAGCGGGCCTGCGCGAGACCCTGGAGTTAGTGCGCTCCGCAGGCGGCGAGGGCTTCGTCCAGCGCTGCGACGTGCGCGACTACAGCCAGCTCACCGCCCTGGCCCAGGCCTGCGAAGAAAGGTTCGGCGGCATCGACGTGATCGTCAACAACGCTGGCGTCGCCTCGGGCGGCTTCTTCGCCGAGCTGTCGCTGGAAGACTGGGACTGGCAGATCGCGGTCAACCTGATGGGGGTGGTCAAGGGCTGCAAGGCGTTCCTGCCGCAGCTCGAGCGCAGCAAGGGGCGCATCATCAACGTCGCCTCCATGGCGGCGCTGATGCAGGGCCCGGGGATGAGCAACTACAACGTGGCCAAGGCCGGTGTGCTGGCGCTGTCGGAGAGCCTGCTGGTGGAATTGCACCAGCTTGAAGTGGCCGTGCACTGCGTGTGCCCGTCGTTCTTCCAGACCAACCTGCTCGATTCCTTCCGCGGGCCGAACCCGGCGATGAAGGCCCAGGTCGGCAAGCTGCTGGAAGGCTCGCCGATCAGCGCGGCGGATATTGCCGACTACATCCACCAGCAAGTGGCGGCGGGTGAGTTTCTGATCCTGCCCCATGAGGCTGGGCGCCAGGCCTGGCAACTCAAACGTCAGGCGCCGGAGCGGCTGTACGACGAGATGGCGGACATGGCGGTGAAGATGCGGGCCAAGGCGCAGCCACGCTGATTGTAGGATCTGTCTGTAGGAGAAGTTACCAGCCCTTGTAGGTTTGCTCTGAATTGCTGGTGAAGCATTGTCCAGACGAATATCCCCAAGCACTCTGCGGTTTTTTCCTGTTGAGAGGACCGGAGCATGTTGGTGATCGGGCGTGAAGTCGGTGAAGTCATCACCATTGGTGACGATATTCGGATCAAGGTGGTGGAATCGCGCAATGGCATGGTGCGCTTTGGCGTGGAAGCACCGCGCAAGGTGCCGGTGCACCGGGCTGAAGTCTATCGGCGGATCAAGGCGGCGCAGGTGTGCAAGGCTGATTGACCTGCACCGGTCATTGTGGGAGCGGCCTTGCGTCGCGAAAGGGCTGCAAAGCAGCCCCTGCATTCTCGGCGTCGCCGCTGATACCCTGGGGCCGCTTTGCGGCCCTTTCGCGACGCAAGGCCGCTCCCACAGAGTCCGCTACCAGGCCCGATGTCAGTCGAGCAGCTCGCGGGGCACATCATGCTTGGCCAGCAACTGGCACTGCTGGCTCTCAGGGTCGAACAGGATGAACGCCTGGCCCTTGGCCAATGCCTGGCGCACCCGCAGCACACGGGTTTCCAGCGGGGTGTCGTCGCCGTTGTCGGTGCCGTCGCGGGTGACGAAGTCCTCGATCAGGCGGGTCAGGGTTTCGGCTTGCAGTTGGTCGTAAGGGATCAGCATGGGCGGCGCACGGTCTTGTTCAGGAATCCCTGCATGCTACGCGATTCCATGGCCATCAGCTTTTGTTTCCTACCAGGCTGTCCACCGCCGGCACCCGGGTGTCGCTCTCCATCTGCGCATCGTGCTCCAACTGGTGGCTGAAGCGCTCGAGCGAGGCATTGGCCGGTTGCGAGTCGCTGGCGAACACCGGTGGGCTGAGCAGGTAGGCCGAAAGCAGGCGGCTGAGCGCGGCCAGGCTGTCGATATGGGTCCGTTCGTAGCCATGGGTAGCATCGCAGCCGAACGCCACCAGCGCGGTGCGGATGTCATGCCCGGCGGTCACGGCCGAGTGGGCATCGCTGAAGTAATAGCGGAACAGGTCGCGGCGCACCGGCACATCCTGGTCGCCGGCCAGCTTCAGCAGGTGGCGTGACAGGTGGTAGTCGTATGGCCCGGAAGAGTCTTGCATGGCCACGCTTACCGCATGCTCGCTGGAAGCCTGGCCGGGGGCGACCGGGGCGATATCGATGCCGACGAACTCGCTGACGTCCCAGGGCAGGGCAGCGGCGGCGCCGGAGCCGGTTTCCTCGGTGATGGTGAACAGCGGATGGCAGTCGATCAGTGGCTGGCGGCCGCTTTCCACCACCGCCTTGAGTGCCGCCAGCAGGGCTGCCACGCCAGCCTTGTCATCCAGGTGGCGGGCGCTGATGTGGCCGCTTTCGGTGAATTCCGGCAGCGGGTCAAAGGCGACGAAGTCACCGATGGCAATGCCCAGCGCTTCACAATCGGCGCGGGTGGTGCAGTAGGCGTCCAGGCGCACTTCGACGTGTTCCCAGCTGATCGGCATCTGGTCGATCGCGGTGTTGAAGGCGTGCCCGCTGGCCATCAGCGGCAGCACGCTGCCGCGGAATACGCCGGTGTCAGTGAACACACTGACCCGGCTGCCCTCGGCGAAGCGGCTCGACCAGCAGCCCACCGGGGCCAGGGCCAGGCGGCCGTTGTCCTGCAACTGGCGCACGCTGGCGCCGATGGTGTCGAGGTGGGCCGAGACGGCACGGTCGGGTGAACTCTGCCGGCCCTTGAGGGTGGCGCGGATGGTGCCGCGGCGGGTCAGTTCGAAGGGGATGCCCAGTTCGTCCAGGCGTTCGGCCACGTAGCGCACGATGGTGTCGGTGAAACCGGTCGGGCTGGGGATGGCGAGCATCTCCAGCAGGACGCGCTTCATGTAGTCGAGGTCAGGTTCGGGGAGTCGTTCGGTCATGGGTACTCCTTGGTTCCTGTGTTGGGGCCTTCGCGGGCACGCCCGCTCCCACAGGGACTGCACCGCCCTTGTGGGAGCGGGCGTGCCCGCGAAGGCCCCAACACTGATTCATGCCAAAGCCCGGCTATGCGGGAACAGCAGGTCGACAAACCGCTCAGCCGTGGGCTGTGGTTCATGGTTGGCCAGGCCGGCCCGCTCGTTGGCTTCGATGATCACGTAATCCGGGTGCTCGGCATCGCGGACCATGAAATCCAGGCCCACCACCGGGATCTCCAGCGCCCGCGCCGCACGCACTGCGGCGTCGGCCAGCACCGGGTGCAGGCGTTCGGTGACGTCTTCCAGGGTGCCACCGGTATGCAGGTTGGCCGTGCGCCGCACCGCCAGACGCTGGCCGGCCGGCAGCACATCGTCGTAACCCAGGCCCACGCCGTGCAGGGTGCGCTCGGTCTCGTCATCCAGCGGGATGCGGCTCTCGCCACCGGTCGCCGCCTGACGGCGACGGCTCTGTGCCTCGATCAGTTGACGAATGCTGTGCTTGCCGTCACCGATCACCTGGGCAGGGTGGCGAATCGCTGCGGCCACCACCTCATAGCCGATCACCAGGATGCGCAGGTCGCTGCCGGCATGGAAGCTTTCCAGCAGCACGCGGCTGTCGAAGCGACGGGCGTTTTCCACGGCCTGGGTCACTTCCTCGATGCAGGTGAGGTTCACGGCCACACCTTGGCCCTGCTCACCATCCACCGGCTTGACCACCACCGCGCCATGCTCGTCAAGAAACGCCAGGTTGTCGTCGGCATTGCCGGCCAGCTGCTGCGCCGGCACCTGCAGCCCGGCGTTGTGCAGGGCATGCTGGGTCAGGCGCTTGTCCTGGCACAGGGTCATGGTCACGGCGCTGGTCAGGTCGCTCAGCGACTCGCGGCAGCGAATCCGGCGGCCTCCGAGGCTGAGGGTGAACAGGCCGCCAGCGGCATCGTCGACGTGCACCTCGATACCCCGGCGCAACGCCTCGTCGACGATGATGCGGGCGTAGGGGTTCAGGCCGGCTTCCGGGCCTGGGCCGAGGAACAGTTGCTGGTTGATGCCATTCCTGCGCTTGACCGCGAAGGTCGGCAGGTTGCGGAAACCGAGCTTCTCGTAGAGTCGCTTGGCCTGGCGGTTGTCGTGCAGCACCGACAGGTCGAGGTAGGCCAGGCCACGGCTCATGAAGTGCTCGACCAGGTGGCGCACCAGCACCTCACCGACGCCCGGGCGGGTGCACTGCGGGTCCACGGCCAGGCACCACAGGCTGCTGCCATGCTCGGGGTCGTCGAACGCCTTGCTGTGGTTCAGGCCCATGACACTGCCGATCACCGCGCCGCTGTCTTCATCCTCGGCCAGCCAGTACACCGGGCCACCGAGGTGGCGCGGGGTGACCAGTTCGGGGTCGACCGGCAGCATGCCGCGTGCCTGGTACAGGGTGTTGATCGCCTGCCAGTCGCCGGGGTTCTGCGCCCGGCGCACGCGGAAGCCGCGGAATACCCGCTGCGCCGGGCGGTAGTCGGTGAACCACAGGCGCAAGGTATCGGAGGGGTCGAGGAACAGCTGCTGCGGCGCCTGGGCCAGCAGTTGCTGAGGGGCCGCCACGTACAGGGCGATGTCGCGCTCGCCGGGGCGCTCGTCCTGCAACGCGGCGGCCAGGCTGGCGGGGTCCGGGTAGGTGTGGCCGATCAGCAGGCGCCCCCAGCCACAGTGCAAGGCCCGCGGCTGGTCGTGGGGCTCGCTGCCGTCGCCGGCCAGGCGCGCCTGCAGGCGCTCGTAGGACGGCGCCTGGCCGCGCAGCAGGCGCTGACCGTAAGCGATCTCGTGGGCTTTCATCGGTCAGATTCCTTGTTCGCTGAGCCACAGGTTCAGGGCCGCCAGCTGCCACAGCTTGGAGCCGCGCAGCGGGGTGAGCTGGCCGTGCGGGTTGCTCAGCAGGCGGTCGAGCATCGCCGGGTTGAACAGGCCGCGGTCCTGGCTCGGGTCGGTCAGCAGGTCGCGCACCCAGCCCAGGGTCGCGCCTTCCAGGTGCTTGAGGCCGGGCACCGGGAAGTAGCCCTTCTTGCGGTCGATCACCTCGTGTGGGATCACCCGCCGTGCGGCCTGCTTGAGCACCTGCTTGCCGCCGTCGGGCAGCTTGAAGCGCGCAGGAATGCGCGCCGACAGCTCGACCAGGCGGTAGTCGAGGAACGGCGTGCGCGCCTCCAGGCCCCAGGCCATGGTCATGTTGTCGACCCGTTTGACCGGGTCGTCGACCAGCATCACCGTGCTGTCCAGGCGCAAGGCCTTGTCCACGGCATCGGGAGCGCCGGGGCGGGCGAAGTGTTCACGGACGAAGTCGCCGGCCGCGTCGGTTTCCAGCAGCCAGGGCGCTTGGACCGTGTCGCGGTACTCGTCGTGGCTGCGGTCGAAGAAGGCCTCGCGGTAGGCGCCAAAGGCATCCTCGGCGCCGTCCACTTTCGGGTACCAGTGGTAGCCGGCAAACAGCTCATCGGCGCCCTGGCCGCTTTGCACGCCCTTGCAATGCTTGGCCACTTCTCGCGACAGCAGGTAGAAGGCGATGCAGTCGTGGCTGACCATCGGCTCGCTCATGGCGCGGAAGGCGGCCGGCAACTGTTCGATGATCTCGTGCTCGGCGATGCGCAACTGGTGGTGGCGGGTGCCGTAGTGCTTGGCGATCAGGTCGGAGTACTGGAACTCGTCACCGCGTTCGCCCCCGGCGTCCTCGAAGCCGATGGAGAAAGTCGACAGGTCGTCCACGCCGACCTCGCGCAACAGCCCGACCAGCAGGCTGGAGTCGACACCGCCAGACAGCAACACACCCACGTCCACGGCGGCGCGCTGGCGGATGGCCACGGCATCGCGGGTGGCGTCGAGCACGCGGGTGGTCCAGCCTTCCAGGTCGAGGTCGCGCTCGTCCGGGTTGGGGCCGTAGTGCAGTTGCCACCAGGTCTGGCGTTCGACTTCGCCGTGGCGGTCGATACGCATCCAGGTGCCGGGCTCGAGCTTTTGCACATTGGCCAGCAACGTGCGCGGTGCTGGCACCACGGCGTGGAAGTTGAGGTAGTGGTTGAGCGCCACCGGGTCGATCATCGGGTCGATGTCGCCACCCTTGAGCAGCGCCGGCAGGGTCGAGGCGAAGCGCAGGCGCTCACCGTTGCGCGACAGGTACAGCGGCTTGACGCCGAGGCGGTCGCGGGCCAGGAACAGGCGCTGGTTGTCGCGCTCCCAGATGGCCAGGGCGAACATGCCATTGAGCTTGGGCAGCAAGGCCGCGCCCCAGGCGTGGTAGCCCTTGAGCAACACCTCGGTGTCGCCTTCGGACCAGAAGCTATAGCCCAGGTCCTGCAGCTCCTGGCGCAGCTCGGGGAAGTTGTAGATGGCGCCGTTGAAGGCCAGCGACAGGCCCAGGGTGTTGTCGACCATCGGCTGCGCCGAACCGTCGGACAGGTCCATGATCTTCAGCCGGCGGTGGCCGAGGGCGATCGGGCCCTGGCTATGGAAGCCCCAGGCATCGGGGCCGCGGGGCGCCAGGTGATGGGTGATGCGCTCTACCGCAGCCAGGTCGGCTGGGCGAGGGGCTTGGTCGATTGGGGTGAAACGCAACTCTCCTGCTAATCCGCACATAGGTCCTTACCGGTTTTTCCGTTGGGGAATGAGTGCCCCGGATTAGGGCACCCTGTAAGGAACTGACCCGCGTGGTTTGTGGGAGTTTTAGATCGATCTGTTATAAGGAATGGGGCTGCTGTGCAGCCCTTCGCGGGCACGCCCGCTCCCACAGGGATATCACAGCCATCGAGATCTTTGTGGAGCGGGCATGCCCGCGAAGGGCCGCACAGCGGCCCCAGCCTTTCACTTTCCGCGAATCAGCTTGCGCAGCATGAACCGGTTCGGGTGGCAGGCTTCGGCCACCGCCCGTGGCAACGGCAACGGTTCACCACTGGCCCAGGCTGCAATCAGCTCGCCACTTAATGGCGCTGTGATCAGCCCTCGCGAGCCATGCCCGCTGTTCACATACAGCCCGTCCAGCCACGGGCACACCATCTCCGGCACTTGCCGCGCATCCTTGCCGAGCACGGCATAGGCCTCGGCGAACATCGCAGGGTCGGCTACCGGCCCGACAATCGGCAGGTAGTCGGGGCTGGTGCAACGAAACGCCGCGCGGCCCTGCAGTTGCTCGGCTTCGAGAGCCTCAACGCCCAGGCGCGAGGCCAGATCGGTGGAAATCTCGTCGAGCAACGCCAGGTTGCCCTGATGCTCGGCGACCGTTGGCGTCAGGTCGTCGTTGTGGAAGTCGAAACTGGCGCCCAGGGTGTGCTCATCACCCCGAGGCGGAGCGACATAGCCATCGGCACAGACCACGGTGCGCAGTGCTCGGCTGGCGGCGGTGGCCGGCAGGCGGGTGATCTGCCCGCGGATACGCTTGAGTGGCAATTGCGCGCAAGGCTCGAAGCGGCGCACGTCGGCAGCCCCGGCCAGCACCACCAGCGGCGCGCTGGCCAGCAAACGCTCGCCATCCCACGCCTGCCACAGGCCGTCGGCCTTACGCAGCTCGACCACGTCCTGATGCAGTTGAACGCGAATGTTCGGGTGCTGCAGTTGTGCCTGGCACAGCGCAGGCGGGTGTACCCAGCCACCCTCCGGATAGAACAGGCCGCCCGCCGGCAGCGCGACCCCGGCCATCGTCTCGGCGTCGGCCTGCGACAGTGCACGTAGCAGGCTGCTGTCGAAGGCCTCGGCAAGCTTGGCCTGGCGCTCGCCTTCCTTGCTGTCGAATGCCAGTTGCAGCACGCCGCAAGCATCCCAATCGCGGCCACGCTGCAAGCGTTCGAGCTGGCGCCGGGTGAAGCCGAAACCGGACAGGATCATCTGCGACAGGGCAGTGCCATGGGCGGACAATTTCAGGTACAGCACGCCCTGGGGATTACCTGAGGCTTCCCGGGCAGGTGCATCGTGACGCTCCAGCACGGTCACTTGCCAGCCGCGTGCGGCCAGGCTGGCGGCACTGGCACTGCCCGCCAGCCCGGCACCGATCACCAGTGCCTGGCGCGGGCCTTCCACGGGGGCAGGGCGGGCGTACCAGGGCGCGGCGCTGGCCGGAGAGGGAAGCCCGGTGTATTCGCCACTCATCACCTCCCACTTCTTGCCGATGCCAGGGATCTTCTTCATGGTGAAGCCGGCATCGATCAGCCCGCGGCGTACCCAGCCAGTGGTGGTGAAGGTACCCAGCGCGGTGCCGGGGTGGGCCAGCCGCGCCAATTGCGCGAACAGCTCGGGGGTCCACATGTCGGGGTTCTTCGCAGGCGCAAAGCCGTCGAGGAACCACACGTCGATGCTGGCATCGAGCTGCGGCAGTTGTTCCAGGACGTCGCCGATCAGCAGGGTCAGGGTGACCCGGCCATTGTCGAAGCTGAACTGCTGGAAGCCTGGGTGTACCGCCACGTACTGCGCCAGAAACGGCTCGGTGAAAGCCGCCATCTCGGGCCACAGGCGCACGGCGCGGGCCATGTCCTCATGGCCGAGCGGGTATTTCTCGACGCTGATGAAATGCAGGCGCGCATCGGCATGAGCCTGCTCGGCGAACAGCTGCCAGGCGCAGAAGAAGTTCATGCCGGTGCCGAAGCCGGTCTCGCCGATCACCAGGCAGCCGTGTGGCGCCAGGTCGGCAAAGCGCTGCGCCAGGCGGGTCTGCTCGAGGAATACGTAGCGGGTTTCGTCGGTGCCTTCATTCTTGGAGAAATAGACGTCGTCGTACTGCCGCGAGTGGGGGCGGCCCTGGTCGTCCCAGTCGATCTGGGCATGCTGGAGGAGGGTGGACATGGTTGGCTCGGTTGCAGCGGATGTGCGGATTTTATGTCATCTGCCGGGTTTGCACAGGCACTACGCAAATCCGCTAGTCTTGCTTATCCAATGAAGGAGCCAGTGCATGTTCGAATCCGCAGAAATCGGTCACAGCATCGACAAGGAAACCTACGACGCAGAAGTCCCCGCCTTGCGCGAGGCGCTGCTCGATGCCCAGTACGAACTCAAGCAGCAGGCGCGGTTCCCGGTGATCGTGCTGATCAACGGTGTCGAAGGCGCCGGCAAGGGCGAGACGGTCAAGCTGCTCAACGAGTGGATGGACCCGCGCATGATCGACGTGCTCACCTTCGACCAGCAGACCGATGAAGAACTGGCCCGGCCACCGGCCTGGCGCTACTGGCGGGCGTTGCCACCCAAAGGGCGGATGGGCGTGTTCTTCGGCAACTGGTACAGCCAGATGCTTCAGGGGCGGGTCCATGGCCAGTTCAAGGATGCCGTGCTCGACCAGGCCATCACCGGCGCCGAACGGCTCGAAGAGATGCTCTGCGACGAGGGCGCACTGATCATCAAGTTCTGGTTCCACCTGTCCAAGAAGCAAATGAAGGCGCGCCTGAAATCGCTCAAGGACGACCCGCTGCACAGCTGGAAGATCAGCCCGCTGGACTGGCAGCAGTCGGAAACCTACGACCGTTTCGTGCGCTTCGGCGAACGCGTGCTGCGCCGCACCAGCCGCGACTACGCGCCGTGGCATATCGTCGAAGGGGTCGACCCGAACTACCGCAGCCTGGCGGTGGGGCGCATCCTGCTGGAGAGCCTGCAGGCGGCGCTGGCCAACAACCCCAAGGGCAAGCACCAGGGCAACGTCGCTCCGCTGGGCCAGAGCATCGACCAGCGCAGCCTGCTCGGTGCGCTGGACATGACCTTGCGCCTGGACAAGCAGGACTACCAGGAGCAACTGGTCACTGAGCAGGCCCGCCTGGCTGGCCTGCTGCGAGACAAACGCATGCGTCGGCATGCCCTGGTGGCGGTGTTCGAGGGCAACGACGCCGCCGGCAAAGGCGGTGCCATCCGCCGCGTGGCGGCCGCGCTGGACCCGCGCCAGTACCGCATCGTGCCGATTGCCGCGCCCACTGAAGAAGAGCGTGCGCAACCTTACCTGTGGCGGTTCTGGCGGCACATCCCGGCGCGTGGCAAATTCACCATCTTCGATCGCTCCTGGTATGGCCGGGTGCTGGTGGAACGGGTGGAAGGCTTCTGCAGCCCAGCCGACTGGATGCGTGCCTACAGCGAAATCAACGACTTCGAAGAACAACTGGTGAATGCCGGCGTGGTGGTGGTCAAGTTCTGGTTGGCGATCGACCAGCAGACCCAGCTGGAGCGCTTCGAGGAGCGCGAGCAGATCCCGTTCAAGCGCTACAAGATCACCGAAGACGACTGGCGCAACCGCGAAAAGTGGGACGACTACACCCAGGCCGTGGGTGACATGGTCGACCGCACCAGTAGCGAGATCGCACCCTGGACCCTGGTCGAAGCCAACGACAAGCGCTGGGCACGGGTGAAGGTGCTGCGCACCATCAACGAGGCCATCGAAGCGGCGTTCGCCAAGGACAAGAAATAGCCAGGCATGCCGCCAGGGAATGACCCGGTGAATTTATTTCCCGGCAGTTTCCTCCGGCCCGGTGCTTCAAGGCCTTAGAATTCGCTTACCCCCACCAAGGGCTGATTCGAGGACTGTATGCACACAACTTCCGGCCGTTGGGGCTACGGCCTGTTCCTGGCACTGCTGACTGCGCTGCTCTGGGGCATCCTGCCGATCAAACTCAAGCAGGTGCTGCAGGTGGTCGACCCGCTGACCGTTACCTGGTACCGCCTGCTGGTCTCCGGCGGCGTGCTGTTCGCCTGGCTGGCGGCCCAGCGGCGCCTGCCATCGCTGCGCAAGCTGGCGCCCAAGGGCAGGGCGCTGATCGTGGTGGCCGTGTTCGGGCTGATGGGCAACTACGTGCTGTACCTGATCGGCCTGAAACTGCTGAGCCCCGGTACTGCCCAGTTGGTGGTACAGATGGGGCCGGTGCTGTTGCTGGTGGCCAGCGTGCTGGTGTTCAAAGAGCGTTTCAGCCTGGGGCAGGGCATCGGCCTGCTGGTGCTGCTGGGCGGTTTTGGCCTGTTCTTCAACCAGCGCCTTGAAGAGCTGCTGACCTCACTTGGCGCCTATACCACGGGGGTCCTGACCGTTCTGCTGGCGACCAGCATCTGGGTGTTCTATGCCCTGAGCCAGAAGCAGCTGCTGACGGTGTGGCATTCGCAGCAGGTGATGATGGTCATCTACCTGACTTGCGCGGCACTGCTGACGCCGTGGGTGCATCCGCTGGAGGCGCTGCAATTGACCCCGGTGCAGGGTTGGCTGCTGCTGGCCTGCTGCCTGAATACCCTGGTGGCGTATGGCGCGTTTGCCGAGGCGCTGGCGCATTGGGAGGCGTCGCGGGTGAGTGCCACGCTGGCGCTGACGCCGCTGGTGACCTTTGTCGCGGTGGCGCTGGCGGCCGTGGTGTGGCCGGAGTATGTGCAGGCCGAGGACATCAATACCCTGGGCTATGTGGGGGCGGTGACGGTGGTGGCGGGGTCGACCCTGGTGGCTCTGGGGCCTTCGCTGGTGGCCGGCTGGAAGACCAGAAGGGCACGCCTGGCATAGGATTGCGCGCTCTTTGTGGGAGCGGGCGTGCCCGCGAAGCATACACCGCGGTGGATGGCACGGGCTTCGCCCGTGTTCGCGGGCGAGCCCGCTCCCACGGGGATCGCGTAAAGCCTGTTGGCAGAGTCAGCCCTTGCCACCGGGCGCCAGCATGTTCTCCGGCCTTACCCACTGGTCGAACTGCTCATTGGTCAGGTACTTCAGCTCCAGCGCTGCCTCACGCAAGGTCTTGCCCTCGCCATAGGCCTTCTTGGCAATCTCTGCCGCCTTGTCATACCCGATGTGCGGGTTCAACGCCGTCACCAGCATCAGCCCGCGCTCCAGATGCGCCGCCATCTGCTGCGCATCCGGCTCGATGCCGGCCACACAATGCTGCTGGAAGTTGCGGCAGCCATCGGCCAGCAGCTCGATCGACTGCAGCAGGTTGTGGATGATCACCGGCTTGAACACGTTCAGCTGCAGGTGCCCTTGGCTTGCGGCAAAGCCGATTGCCGCGTCGTTGCCCAATACCTGGCAGGCCAGCATCGACAGGGCCTCGCACTGGGTCGGGTTGACCTTGCCGGGCATGATCGAGCTGCCCGGCTCGTTGGCCGGCAGGCGCACTTCGGCCAGCCCCGCACGCGGGCCGGAGCCGAGCAGGCGCAGGTCGTTGGCGATCTTCATCAGCGCCACCGCCAGGGTCTTCAGGGCACCGGCCAGGCTGGTCAGCGGCTCATGGCCGGCGAGGGCGGCGAACTTGTTGGGGGCGGTGATGAAGGGCAGGCCGGAGAGGGCGGCCAGCTCGGCGGCCACGGCTTCGGCAAAACCATGTGGGGCGTTCAGCCCGGTACCCACGGCGGTCCCGCCCTGGGCCAGCTCGCACACCGCTGGCAAGGTGGCGCGGATGGCGCGCTGGGCGTAGTCGAGCTGGGCGACGAAGGCCGACACCTCTTGGCCGAAGGTGATCGGCGTGGCGTCCATCATGTGCGTGCGGCCGGTCTTGACCAGCTTGCTGTGGCGCGCCGACAACTCGGCCAGCCCCGCCGACAACTCGGCAATCGCCGGCAGCAGTTTGTCATGCACCGCCTGGGCGGCGGCGATGTGCATGGCAGTAGGGAAACAGTCGTTGGAGCTCTGCGAGCGGTTGACGTGATCGTTGGGGTGCACCGGCGCCTTGCCACCGCGGCCCTTGCCGGCCAGCTCGTTGGCGCGCCCGGCGATCACCTCGTTGACGTTCATGTTGCTCTGGGTGCCGCTGCCGGTCTGCCAGACGACCAGCGGGAACTGGTTGTCGTGCTCGCCGTCGAGCACTTCGTTGGCCGCCTGTTCGATCAGCCGGGCGATGTCGGCGGGCAGGTCGCCGTTGCGGTCGTTGACCCGCGCGGCGGCTTTCTTGATGAGTGCCAGGGCGTGCAGCACCGCGAGCGGCATGCGTTCCTTGCCAATGGCAAAGTTGATCAGCGAGCGCTGGGTCTGGGCGCCCCAGTAGGCGTCCTCAGGAACTTCGACCGGGCCCAGGCTGTCTGTCTCGATACGGCTCATGCTGCGTTCACTCCTTTGTCAGTCAGAATCAGCAGTTTAGGCCCTCATGCGATCGAGCGGTTCATTCGCTCGTCGTGCCACTTGAGCGCTGCGCCCCTGCGGGAGCAGAATGCTCTACTCTGAGGTACCGCCTCCCCCTCCTGAAGGAAATGCAATGACCCGTCTCCGTGTCCTCTGTGCTGCCGTCGCCCTGGCCTGTGCCAGTGGCCAGGTACTCGCTGCCACCCCAAGCCACAACGCAGCCGCCGAGAAATTCCTGACCCTGGCCAATGCCGACAAGCTCGGCACTCCGGTGTACATGCAGGTCCAGCAGATGTTCGCCCAGCGTTTCGCCCAGACCAAAGCCCCGGCCTCCAAGCAGCCGGTGCTCGAGAGCTACCAGGCCAAGGCCAACGCCGCGCTGGACAACGCCATCGGCTGGAACAAGCTGAAGCCAAAGATGGTCGACCTGTACACCCAGACCTTCACCGAGCAGGAGCTCAAGGACCTGGTCAAGTTCTACGAGTCGCCGCTGGGCAAGAAAGTCCTGAAAGAAATGCCCAAGGTCACCCAGCAGTCGGCCCAGCTGACCCAGACCAGCCTGGAACCGGCTGTACCGGTGGTCAACAAGCTGCTCGACGACATGACCAAGGAGCTGGACCCGAACGCAGGCAAGGCCGCCGCCCCGGCCAAGAAGTGAGTCATAGCCGATGAGCATGCAGCAACGCATCGAGCAGCAACTGGCCGCGCTGGCCCCGCAACACCTTGAAGTGCTCAACGAAAGCCACATGCATAGCCGTGGCCAGGAAACCCACTACAAGGCGGTGATCGTCAGCGAGCAGTTTGCCGGGCTCAACAGCGTCAAGCGCCACCAGAAGGTCTACGCCACCATGGGTGAGCTGATGGGCGAGATCCATGCCCTGGCGATTCACACCTACACGGCCGAAGAGTGGGCCAAAGTGGGCGCAGCACCGGCTTCGCCGGTGTGTGCCGGCGGCGGGCACTGAATCCTTTCCGTCGTTCTGGTACAATCCTGCAAAATCCGGGGGCCGCTTTGCGGCCCTTTCGCGACACAAGGCCGCTCCTACAGGAATTCGCATTCCCCTGTAGGAGCGGCCTTGTGTCGCGAAAGGGGCGCAAGGCGCCCCCATGCTTTTTTATGTCAACCACGGTCCGCCCCTTACGAGGGCAACCACCTGGAGATCCACCTGAATGTCCCAAGCTATCGTCGTGGCGGCGCTGTACAAGTTCGTCACCCTGGAAGATTACGTCGAACTGCGTGAGCCGCTGCTCAAGGCCATGCTCGACAACGGCGTCAAAGGCACCTTGCTGCTGGCCCACGAAGGCATCAACGGCACCGTTTCGGCCACCCGCGAGGGCATCGACGGCCTGCTCGCCTGGCTGCGCAACGACCCGCGCCTGGCCGATGTCGACCACAAGGAATCCTACTGCGACGAGCAGCCGTTCTACCGCACCAAGGTCAAGCTGAAGAAAGAGATCGTCACACTCGGCGTGCCGGGCGTCGACCCGAACCAGGCCGTCGGCACCTATGTCGAGCCCAAGGACTGGAACGCCCTGATCAGCGATCCGGAAGTGCTGCTGATCGATACCCGCAACGACTACGAAGTGGCCATTGGTACCTTCAAGGGCGCCATCGACCCGAAGACCGAGACCTTCCGCGAGTTCCCCGAGTACATCAAGGCCAACTTCGACCCGAGCAAGCACAAGAAGGTCGCCATGTTCTGCACCGGTGGCATCCGTTGCGAAAAAGCTTCCAGCTACATGCTCGGTGAAGGCTTCGAGGAGGTCTATCATCTTAAGGGTGGCGTCCTGAAATACTTCGAGGAAGTGCCTCAGGAAGAAAGCCTCTGGGACGGCGACTGCTTCGTCTTCGACAACCGTGTCACGGTGCGCCATGACCTGAGCGAAGGCGAGTATGACCAGTGCCATGCCTGCCGCCACCCGGTCGATGCCAAGGACCGTGAGTCCGAGCACTATTCGCCAGGCGTGAGCTGCCCGCACTGCTGGGACACCCTGAGCGAGAAGACCCGGCGCAGCGCCATCGACCGGCAGAAGCAGATCGAGCTGGCCAAGGCCCGCAACCAGCCACACCCGATTGGTTACAACTATAAAGCCGAGGCTTGAGCCATGACCGCCCGCCTGATCTATGTGATGGACCCGATGTGCTCCTGGTGCTGGGGGTTCGCGCCAGTGGCTGCGGCGCTGATCGCACAGGCCGCCGAGGCGGGCGTCAGCACGCGGCTGGTGCCGGGCGGCCTGCGCAGCGGTGGCAGCGCGCTGGACGGCTCGACCCGCAAGTACATCCTCGAACACTGGCAGGCGGTGGCCGAAGCCACCGGGCAGCCGTTCCGTTTCGAAGGCGCCATGCCTGACGGCTTCGTCTACGACACCGAACCAGCCTGCCGTGCCCTGGTCACTGCCCGCGAGCTGGACGCCGAGCGCGTGTGGCCGCTGCTGGCGCTGATCCAGCGCTCGTTCTACGAGCAGGGCGTGGATGTCACCCGCGCCCCGCAACTGGTCGAGCTGGCCGAGCAGGCCGGCTTCGACCGCGAGCGCTTCGCCCAGCAGTTCGCCAGCCATGACACCCGCGCCGCCACCAGCGCGGACTTCAGCTGGGTACAGGACCTCGGGATCGCCGGCTTCCCGACCCTGCTGGCCGAGCGCAATGGCCAACTGGCGTTGCTGACCAACGGCTACCAGCCGCTGGAAAGCCTGCAGCCCCTGCTTGGCCGCTGGCTACAGCAGGCCGTCTGTGCTTGATCTGCCAGGGTCGCCAGACCCTGTGCCAGGGAAGCCCGCTGCTGTGTCTGATCGCCTGAGCTGGGCGGAAATCCGCCGCCTGGCCCTGCATCACAAGAAAAACCTCTGGACCGCCAATCTGGTCGCCGTACTGGCGGCCTGTTGCAGCGTGCCGATTCCGTTGCTGCTGCCGTTGCTGGTCGACGAAGTGCTGCTGGGCCACGGCGATGCCGCGCTGAAATGGATGAACCACCTGCTGCCAAGCAGCTGGCAAGTGGCGGCCGGCTACATCGGCCTGATGCTGGCGGCCACGCTGAGCCTGCGCCTGGCGGCACTGGCCTTCAACGTGGTGCAGGCCAAGCTGTTCGCCGGGTTGGCCAAGGATATCGTCTACCGCCTGCGCATTCGCCTGATCGAGCGCCTCAAGCGCATCTCGCTCAAGGAATACGAAAGCCTCGGCAGCGGCACCGTGACCACGCACCTGGTCACCGACCTGGATACCCTCGACAAGTTCGTCGGCGAGACCCTCAGCCGCTTCCTGGTGGCCATGCTGACCCTCACCGGCACGGCGGCGATCCTGATCTGGATGCACTGGAAGCTGGCGTTGCTGATCCTGCTGTTCAACCCGCTGGTGATCTACTTCACCGTGCAGTTGGGCAAGCGCGTCAAGCACTTGAAGAAGCTCGAGAACGACAGCACCTCGCGCTTTACCCAGGCGCTGTCGGAAACCCTGGATGCGATCCAGGAGATCCGGGCCGGCAACCGCCAGGGCTATTTCCTCGGCCGCCTCGGCCTGCGCGCCCGTGAAGTGCGCGACTATGCCGTGGAATCGCAATGGAAGAGCGATGCCAGTGGCCGTGCCAGTGGCCTGCTGTTCCAGTTCGGTATCGATATTTTCCGCGCTGCAGCGATGCTGACCGTGCTGTTCTCCGACCTGTCGATCGGCCAGATGCTGGCGGTGTTCAGCTACCTGTGGTTCATGATCGGCCCGGTGGAGCAGCTGCTCAACCTGCAATATGCCTACTACGCCGCCGGCGGCGCGCTGAGCCGGCTCAACGAGCTGCTGTCGCGGGCCGACGAGCCGCAGTACCCGGCCGCCAGCGACCCGTTCGCCGGCCGCGAGACGGTGGGTATCGAAGTACGCGACCTGCGTTTCGCCTATGCCGATGAGCCGGTGCTGGACCAGTTGAACCTGGCCATTGCCCCCGGTGAGAAGGTGGCCATCGTCGGTGCCAGCGGTGGCGGCAAGAGCACCTTGGTGCAGTTGCTGCTGGGCCTGTACAGCGCGCAGGCCGGGACCATCCGCTTTGGCGGTGCCAGCCTGCAGGAAATCGGCCTTGAGACCTTGCGCGAGAACGTCGCAGTGGTGCTGCAGCACCCCTCGCTGTTCAACGACAGCGTGCGCGCCAACCTGACCATGGGGCGCGAATGCAGCGACGAGGCCTGCTGGCAGGCACTGCGTATTGCCCAGCTGGACGCCACCATTGCCGCCTTGCCGCAAGGGCTGGACAGCGTTGTCGGCCGCTCGGGGGTGCGCTTGTCCGGTGGGCAGCGTCAGCGCCTGGCGATTGCCCGCATGGTGCTGGCCGAGCCCAAGGTGGTCATTCTCGATGAGGCCACCTCGGCGCTGGATGCCGCCACCGAGTACAACCTGCACAAGGCACTGGCGCGTTTCCTCAGCGGCCGGACCACGTTGATCATTGCCCACCGCTTGTCGGCGGTGAAGCAGGCCGACCGCGTGCTGGTGTTCGACGGCGGGCATGTGGCCGAGGATGGCGACCATCAGCAGCTGATTGCAGAAGGTGGCTTGTACGCCAAGCTCTATGGGCATCTGCAGCAGACCTGAGTAACCGACAAAATTTCCCTCCAGGTAGATGGCAAATGGCCTACGCTGTGCTTGTCTGGGTTGATTCAAGTCTTATCTGCTCTGCGACAGGGACTAAATGAAGGGAAATCGCACTCAAGAAGCGCCAAGGTTGGTAGGCATCATCTGGCCCTTCATCGCCGTTGTCGTATTCCAGGTGTTGCTGGGTAGCCTCAGCCTATATGCGTTGTCGGCGGTTCGTGCCTACGTGGCCGGTGAAAGCCTTTGGTCCAAGGCACAGAAAGACGCCATCTATTACCTCAACCTGTATGCCGATGACCGCGACGAGCGCACCTATCAGCGCTATCGCCAAGTCATGGCCATCCCCCAGGGCGACCACGAACTGCGTGAACTGCTCGACCAGGCCAGCCCCGACCTGGAAGGTGCCCGCCAGGCCGTGTTGCAGGGTGGCAACCACCCGGACGATGTCGACCGGATCATCTGGTTCTACCGCAATTTCCGCCAGGTCAGCTACATGCAGACGGCGATCGATTACTGGAACATCGGCGATGACTACCTGATCAAGCTCGATGTGCTGGCCAGCGAAATGCACGCGGGTTTCGCAGCAGGGCAAGTCGGCACTGCCCAGCTCGATGACTGGAAGGCGCGTATCGTTGCGATCAACGAAGGCGTCACGCCAGCGGCCAAGGCTTTCAGCGATGCCTTGGGCGAAGGCTCGCGGATGCTGCTGAAGGTGCTGCTGGTCACCAACCTGCTGACCGCGCTGTTCCTAATCACCATCGCCTGGCGCCGTTCGAGCAAGCTGCTGGCCCAGCGCCAGGCCTTCGCCAATGCCCTGCGCGAGGAGAAGGAGCGGGCGCAGATCACCCTCGAGGCGATTGGCGACGCGGTGATCACTGCCGATGTCGAGGGCAATATCGGCTATATGAACCCCGCAGCCGAGCAGCTGACCCACTGGCAGTCCGGCCAGGCGCTGGGCCTGCCACTGGGGGCGCTGTTCAGCCTGCTCGACGAGCAGGAGGAGGGCGCAGGCTGCTCGCTGGTCGAGCAGGTGCTCAGTGGCAGCCTCAAGGGCGGCGCCGAGCATGCCCGGCTGATCCAGCGCCTGGATGGCAGCACGGTATCGGTCAACCTGGTCGGTTCGCCGATCATCAACAATGGCCAGGTGGCCGGTATCGTGCTGGTGCTGCACGACATGACCCAGGAGCGTCAGTACATCGCCAACCTGTCGTGGCAGGCCACCCATGACGCCTTGACTGGCCTGGCCAATCGCCGCGAGTTCGAATACCGCCTGGAACAAGCGCTCAATGGCCTGGTGCGCCAGGCTGGGCGGCATTCGTTGATGTTCCTCGACCTCGACCAGTTCAAGCTGGTCAACGACACTTGCGGCCATGCTGCCGGTGACGAGTTGCTCAGGCACATCTGTGCGGTGCTGCAGTCAGGGTTGCGTGAAGGTGACACCCTGGCGCGCCTGGGCGGCGACGAATTTGGCGTGCTGCTGGAAAACTGCCCGGCCGATCAGTCCGAGCGCATCGCCGAGAACCTGCGCCAGGCCGTGCAGAGCCTGCACTTCGTGTGGAAGGGCAGGCCGTTCGTGACCACCGTCAGCATCGGCCTGGTGCACATGGCGCAGGCTCCGGGCACGCTGGAGGCCTCGCTGCGGGCAGCCGACATGGCCTGCTACATGGCCAAGGAAAAGGGCCGTAACCGCGTGCAGGTGTACCACGCCGACGACAGCGAACTGTCCATGCGCTTTGGCGAAATGGCCTGGATCCAGCGCCTGCATGTGGCCCTGGAGGAAAACCGCTTCTGCCTCTACTGTCAGGAAATCGCTGCGTTGGAAGCCATCGAGGGCCCGGGCCACATCGAGATCCTGCTGCGCCTGCACGACGAAAGCGGTCGCACCATTCTCCCGGACAGCTTCATCCCGGCCGCTGAGCGCTATGGCCTGATGACGGCGCTGGACCGCTGGGTGGTGCGCAGCGTGTTCCAGGTCATCCGCCAATGCCTGGATGAAGGGCGGGACGGGCCGCTGGCGATGTGCGCGATCAATCTTTCGGGGACGAGCATTGGCGACGACAAGTTCCTCGAGTACCTGCAGCGGTTGTTCGTCGAGTATGCCATTCCGCCGCGCATGATCTGCTTCGAGATCACCGAGACCAGTGCCATTGCCAACCTCGGCAGCGCGATCCGCTTCATCAATGAATTGAAGGGGCTGGGTTGCAAGTTCTCCCTGGACGACTTCTGTGCCGGGATGTCGTCATTTGCCTATTTGAAACATTTACCCGTCGACTTCTTGAAGATCGACGGAAGTTTTGTCAAAGATATGCTCGACGACCCGGTTAACCGTGCGATGGTCGAGGTGATCAATCACATCGGCCACGTCATGGGCAAGCGGACCATCGCCGAGTTCGTCGAAACACCGTTGATCGAGCAGGCCTTGCAGGAGATCGGCGTGGATTACGCCCAGGGCTATCTGATTGAACGGCCACAGGTGTTCACCTGTGACAGTCTGCAGCGCCAACGGATTGCTGCGCGGCCCTTGTTGCATCGGGCGCCCGGTACTTTTCGCTGAAAACACGTCCGCAAAATCACAAGGATCAAGGAGCTGAAAGTGATTGATGCATTCGTACGTATCGGGCCCTTGATGGACCCGGCCAGTTACCCCCAGTGGGCCCAGCAACTGATCGAGGATTGCCGTGAAAGCAAGCGCCGGGTGGTCGAACACGAGTTCTACCAGCGCCTGCGTGATGGCCAGTTGCGCCAATCGACCATTCGCCAGTACCTGATCGGTGGCTGGCCGGTAGTCGAGCAGTTTTCCCTGTACATGGCCCATAACCTGACCAAGACCCGCTATGCCCGCCACCCTGGCGAGGACATGGCGCGGCGTTGGCTGATGCGCAACATCCGCGTCGAACTCAACCATGCCGACTATTGGGTGAACTGGTGCCATGCCCATGGCGTGCACCTGCACGACCTGCAGGCGCAGGATGTACCACCGGAACTGAACGGGCTGAACGACTGGTGCTGGCGCGTGTGCACCACCGAGTCGCTGGCGATCGCCATGGCGGCGACGAATTATGCGATCGAGGGGGCGACCGGCGAGTGGTCGGCGGTGGTGTGCGCCGAGGACACCTATGCCATGGGCTTCCCGGAGGATGTACGCAAGCGGGCAATGAAGTGGCTGAAGATGCATGCCCAGTACGATGATGCGCACCCGTGGGAGGCGCTGGAGATCATCTGCACGCTGGCGGGCGAGAACCCGACCCTGGGGCTGCGCAACGAGCTGCGCAAGGCGGTCTGCAAGAGTTATGACTGCATGTACCTGTTCCTGGAGCGGTGCATGCAACTGGAAGGGCGCCAGCAAGGGCGCCTGCGCCCGGCCTTGGCTGCCGGCTGAGGGCCATTGGGGTTGCTGCTCAGCCCTATCGCGACACAAGGTGCTCCCACAGGTACAGCGCAACCCTCAATGATTGCGCTGTACCTGTGGGAGCGGCCTTGTGTCGCGATAGGGCCGCAAAGCGGCCCCGGCAATCTCAAGCCTTACTGCGCGTTGAGCGCCTGCCCATTCACGTCTTTGCTATCCGGCCCCATCAGGTACAGATAGACCGGCATGATCTCTTCCGGCAGCGGATTGTTCTGCGGGTTCTCGCTCGGGTACGCCTGGGCCCGCATCGCCGTGCGCGTGGCGCCCGGGTTGATGCTGTTGGAGCGTACCGGCGCCACGCCCTCCAGCTCGTCGGCCAGGGTCTGCATCAGCCCTTCGGTGGCGAACTTCGATACCCCGTAGGCACCCCAGTACGCCCGGCCCTTGCGCCCGACGCTGCTGGAGGTGAACACCACCGAGGCGTCCTCGGACAGCTTGAGCAGTGGCAGCAGGGTGCTGGTGAGCATGAAGGTGGCGTCGACGTTGATGTGCATCACGCGCATGAAGTTGTCGCCCGACAGCTGCTCCAGCGGCGTACGCGGGCCGATGATCGAGGCGTTGTTGAGCAGGCCGTCGAGGCGGCCGAACTGCTCCTCGATCATCACCGCCAGCTCGTCGTACTGATGGGGCAGGGCGGTTTCCAGGTTGAACGGGATCACCACCGGCTGCGGGTGGCCGGCGGCCTCGATCTGGTCGTAGACCTCGTTGAGGTTGGCTTCGGTCTTGCCCAGCAGCAGCACGGTGGCGCCCAGGGCGGCATAGGCCTTGGCGGCAGCGGCGCCGATGCCGCGGCCGGCACCGGTGACCAGGATGACGCGGCCGGCGAGCAGGCCGGGGCGGGCGGTGTAGTCGAACATGTCAGGTGTCCTTGAAGAGCCTGGGGGAGATCAGCAGCCGCACAGGGCGCTGTCGATCACCTTGCGCAGTTCCAGCGGGTGGTCCACCACCACATCGGCGCCCCAGTTGTTCGGGTTGTCCTCTGGATGAATATAGCCGTAGCGTACCGCGGCCGTACGGGTGCCGGCGTCGCGGCCGGACTCGATGTCGCGCAGGTCGTCGCCGACGAAAAGTACGCTGGCCGGGTCCAGGTCCAGGGTCTTGCAGGCGAGGATCAGCGGCTCCGGGTCGGGCTTGCTGTTCTTCACGTGGTCCGGGCAGATCAGCAGTGCCGAACGCTCGGCCAGGCCCAGTTGCTGCATGATCGGCTCGGCGAAGCGCACCGGCTTGTTGGTCACCACGCCCCACAGCAGGTTGCCCTTTTCGATATCGGCCAGCAGCTCGCCCATGCCGTCGAACAGCTTGCTGTGCACGGCGCAGTCGCGCTGGTAGCGCTCAAGGAATTCCAGGCGCAGGGCCTCGAAGCCTTCGGCCTCGGGGTCCATGGCGAAGGTTGCCGCGACCATGGCGCGGGCGCCGCCGGAAATCACGTCGCGGATCAGCTGGTCATCGATGGCTGGCAGGCCGCGCTCGGCGAGCATGGCCTGGCAGATGGCGATGAAGTCCGGCGCCGTGTCGAGCAGGGTGCCGTCCATGTCGAAGAGTACTGCTCGCAAACGCATGCTCATTCCTCGCGCAGGGTCTGGATCATGTAGTTGACGTCAACGTCGCTGCTCAGTTTGTAGTGCTTGGTCAGCGGGTTGTAGGTCAGGCCGATGATGTCCTTGACTTCAAGGCCGGCGACACGGCTCCAGGCGCCCAGCTCGGACGGGCGGATGAACTTCTTGAAGTCATGGGTGCCGCGCGGCAGCATCTTGAGGATGTACTCGGCGCCGACGATGGCCAGCAGGTAGGCCTTGGGGTTGCGGTTGATGGTCGAGAAGAACACCTGGCCGCCAGGCTTGACCATGCGGTAGCAGGCGCGGATCACCGAAGACGGGTCAGGCACGTGCTCGAGCATCTCCAGGCAGGTGACCACGTCGAACTGCTCGGGCATCTCTTCGGCCAGGGCTTCGGCGGTGATCTGCCGGTATTCGACCTCGACGCCCGACTCCAGCTGGTGCAGCTGCGCTACGGCCAGTGGTGCTTCGCCCATGTCGATGCCGGTGACGGTGGCGCCGCGCAAGGCCATGGCCTCGCTGAGGATGCCGCCGCCGCAGCCGACGTCCAGCACCTTCTTGCCCGCCAGGCCGACACGCTCGTCGATCCAGTTGACGCGCAGCGGGTTGATGTCGTGCAGCGGCTTGAACTCGCTTTCACGGTCCCACCAGCGGTGGGCCAAGGCTTCGAACTTGGCGATTTCGGCGTGGTCGACGTTGCTCATTGAACAATCCTCTGGAACTTGCACTTCAAATGGGGCGCAGTATACCCGAGCGTCTGCGGCCGAGGGTCGCTATAATCGCCGGCTTTTGATATCCGAACGACGGGGAGAGGCAATGCGCGAGCGACTTTTGGCGGCGGAGAAGGTGACCGGGATGCGCTGGCAAG
Source organism: Pseudomonas sp. CC120222-01a (assembly GCF_003097235.1). Lineage (GTDB taxonomy): Bacteria > Pseudomonadota > Gammaproteobacteria > Pseudomonadales > Pseudomonadaceae > Aquipseudomonas. The sequence goes on from NZ_QEQQ01000028.1 coordinate 62,579, forward strand.
GCGGCGTCCTGCACCTGCTCGACCAGCGCCTGCTGCCGTCGGAAGAACGCTGGCTGACCTGCGACAATGTCGCGCAGGTGGTAGCGGCGATTCGCGACATGGCCGTGCGCGGTGCCGCAGCCATCGGCATTGCCGCGGCCTACGGCCTGGTCCTGGCGCTGGAAGAGCGCCTGGCCCAGGGCGGCGACTGGGAAATGGACCTGGAAGAGGACTTCCTCAGCCTGGCCGAAGCCCGGCCTACCGCGGCCAACCTGTTCTGGGCGCTGAACCGCATGCGCGAGCGCCTGCTGCGAGTGCGTGGCGAAGAGGATGTGCTGGCTGCACTGGAAGCCGAAGCGATTGCCATCCATGAAAGCGACCGCGAGGCCAACCTGACCATGGCCCAGCACGGTATCGAGTTGATCCGTCGCCATCAGGGCAACGAGCAGACCTTGCTGACCTACGGCAACGCCGGCGCCCTGGCCAGTGGTGGTATCGGTACGGCCCTGGGGGTGATTCGCGCCGGTTATCTGGAGGGGATGGTCGAGCGTGTTTATGTCGGCGAGACCCGCCCCTGGCTGCAGGGCTCGCGCCTGACGGCCTGGGAGCTGGCCAACGAGGGCATTCCGGTGACCTTGTGCGCTGACTCGGCGCTGGCCCACCTGATGAAAACCAAAGGGATCACCTGGGTGGTGGTCGGCGCCGATTGCATCGCCGCCAATGGTGATGTGGCGAGCAAGATCGGCACCTACCAGCTGGCCGTCAGCGCCATGCACCATGGCGTGCGCTTCATGGTGGTGGCGCCGAGCACCAGCATCGACCTCAACCTGGCTACCGGCGAGGACATTCCGCTGGAAGAGCGTGAGGCCGACGAATTGCTGGACTACGCCGGCACCCGTGTGGCGCCGCAGGTCGAGGCATTCAACCCGGTGTTCGACGTGACCCCGGCCGACCTGATCGACGTGATCGTCACCGAGCGCGGCATCGTCGAGCGGCCAGATACCGCCAAGCTGGCCCAACTGATGTGTCGCAAGCGCTTGCACTGAGCGCGCACCCTGTGGGAGCGGCCTTGTGTCGCGAAAGGGCCGCGCAGCGGCCCCCGGGATTCCAGCAAGGAAGCAAGAATCGCCGGGGCTGCTGCGCAGCCCTTTCGCGACACAAGGCCGCTCCCACATAGACCGCGCAACGCCTGTACAGATCTCCCCACTGCCCCGCCTTTGTGATAACATCCGGCAGTTTCCAAGACCGCCCACGAAGGCGGCCTTCATTGCGCAGATCCATGCAACAACTCATTGATTTGTCGTAAGTCGTCGCACCCCTATGCGCTGCGGCGGCGAGCTTCGTTCGGCCCTTGATGGAGCTGCGAAGTTTCACCAGAAAAAGGAATCAGGCTTCTCATGGGCGAACTGGCCAAAGAAATCCTCCCGGTCAATATCGAAGACGAACTGAGACAGTCTTACCTCGACTACGCGATGAGCGTGATTGTCGGGCGAGCGCTGCCCGATGCGCGTGATGGCTTGAAGCCCGTGCATCGTCGCGTTCTCTATGCGATGAGCGAACTGGGCAACGACTGGAACAAGCCGTACAAGAAATCCGCCCGTGTGGTCGGTGACGTGATCGGTAAGTACCACCCGCACGGCGACACTGCGGTCTACGACACCATCGTGCGTATGGCCCAGCCGTTCTCGCTGCGTTACCTGCTGGTCGACGGCCAGGGCAACTTCGGTTCGGTCGACGGCGACAACGCCGCAGCCATGCGATACACCGAAGTGCGCATGACCAAGCTGGCCCACGAGCTGCTGTCCGACCTGCACAAAGAGACGGTCGACTGGGTGCCCAACTACGACGGCACCGAGCAGATCCCGGCGGTCATGCCGACCCGTATCCCCAACCTGCTGGTCAACGGTTCCAGCGGTATCGCCGTGGGCATGGCGACCAACATCCCGCCGCACAACCTCGGTGAAGTCATCGACGGTTGCCTGGCGCTGATCGACAATCCTGAAGTCACCATCGATGAACTGATGCAGTTCATCCCGGGTCCGGACTTCCCGACTGCCGGTATCATCAACGGTCGCCAGGGTATCATCGAGGCCTATCGCACCGGCCGTGGCCGCATCTACATGCGCGCCCGCTCCGAGATCGAAGACATCGACAAGGTCGGCGGTCGCCAGCAGATCGTCGTCACCGAGCTGCCGTACCAGCTGAACAAGGCCCGCCTGATCGAGAAGATCGCCGAGCTGGTCAAAGAGAAGAAGATCGAAGGCATCACCGAGCTGCGCGACGAGTCCGACAAGGACGGCATGCGCATCGTCATCGAGCTGCGCCGCGGCGAGGTGCCGGAAGTGGTGCTCAACAACCTCTACCAGCAGACCCAGCTGCAGAGCGTGTTCGGCATCAACGTGGTTGCCCTGGTCGACGGTCGCCCGCGCCTGCTCAACCTCAAGGACCTGCTCGAAGCGTTCGTCCGTCACCGCCGCGAAGTGGTGACCCGCCGTACCGTGTTCGAGCTGCGCAAGGCCCGCGAGCGTGGTCACATCCTTGAAGGCCAGGCGGTCGCGCTGTCCAACATCGACCCGGTCATCGCCCTGATCAAGGCCTCGCCGACCCCGTCCGAAGCCAAGGAAGCGCTGGTGTCCACGCCGTGGGAATCCAGTGCCGTGCAGGTCATGGTCGAGCGCGCCGGCGCCGACTCCTGCCGCCCTGAAGACCTGCCGGAACAGTACGGCCTGCGTGAAGGCAAGTACTACCTGTCGCCGGAGCAGGCCCAGGCCATCCTCGACCTGCGCCTGCACCGCCTGACCGGCCTGGAGCACGAGAAGCTGCTGGCCGAGTACCAGGAGATCCTGGAGCAGATCGGCGAGCTGATCCGCATCCTCAGCAGCGCCCAGCGCCTGATGGAAGTGATCCGCGAAGAGCTTGAAGCGATCCGTGCCGAGTACGGCGATGCCCGCCGCACCGAAATCCTCGACGCCCGTCACGACCTCAACTACGGCGACATGATCCCGGAAGAAGAGCGCGTGGTGACCATCTCCCACGGCGGCTATGCCAAGACCCAGCCGCTGTCCGCCTACCAGGCCCAGCGTCGTGGCGGTAAGGGCAAGTCGGCTACCGGCGTGAAGGACGAGGACTATATCGAGCATCTGCTGGTCGCCAACAGCCACGCCACCCTGCTGCTGTTCTCCAGCAAGGGCAAGGTGTACTGGCTGAAGACCTACGACATCCCTGAAGCGTCGCGCGCCGCCCGTGGCCGCCCGCTGGTCAACCTGCTGCCGCTGGAGGAGGGTGAGCGCATCACCGCCATGCTGCAGATCGACCTCGAGGCCCTGCAGCAGAACGCTGACCCTGAAGAAGAGCTGGAAGACGGTGACGACGGTGTCATCGAAGGCGAAATCGTCGAAGCGGAAGAAATCGACGAAGAAGACGGCGACACCCCTGAGTGGGTGGCTGAGCCGACCGGCGCCTATATCTTCATGGCTACTGCTTCCGGTACCGTCAAGAAGACCCCGCTGGCACAGTTCGCCCGCCCACGCTCCAGCGGCCTGATCGCCCTGAAGCTGAAGGAAGGCGACACCCTGATCGCTGCGGCGATCACCGACGGCGCCAAGGAAGTCATGATGTTCTCCGACGCCGGCAAGGTGATCCGCTTCGCCGAGAGCGTGGTTCGCGAAATGGGCCGTACCGCCCGTGGCGTACGCGGCATGAAGCTGGGCAAGGGCCAGCAGATCATTTCGATGCTGATCCCGGAATCCGGCGCGCAGATCCTCACCGCTTCCGAGCGTGGCTTCGGCAAGCGCACCCCGCTGTCCAAGTTCCCGCGTCGCGGGCGTGGCGGCCAGGGCGTGATCGCCATGGGTACCAAGGGGCGCAACGGTCTGCTGATCGGCGCCATCCAGGTGCAGGAAGGCGAGGAGATCATGCTGATTTCCGACCAGGGCACCCTGGTGCGCACGCGGGTCGGTGAAGTGTCGAGCCTGGGCCGTAACACCCAGGGCGTGACCCTGATCAAGCTGGCCACCGATGAAACCCTGGTGGGCCTGGAGCGTATCCAGGAGCCATCCGAGGACGAACTCGATGATGTGATCGAGACGGACGAGGAGGGCGTCGAGGCTGAAGCGCCGGACGATGAAGCTGCAGGCGCCGAAGAGGCTCCGCAGGAATAAGCAAGCGTGAAACCCGAGCGGGGCGACCAAGGTCGCCCCGTTTGACTGATAAGAGCAGAGCGAGAGTGGATGTGAGCAAACGAGCCTTTAACTTCTGCGCAGGCCCTGCCGCGCTTCCTGACGCTGTGTTGCAGCGTGCCCAGGCCGAAATGCTGGACTGGAACGGCAAGGGCTTGTCGGTGATGGAGATGAGCCATCGCAGCGACGATTACGTGGCTATCGCCGAAAAGGCCGAGCAGGACCTGCGTGACCTGCTGTCCGTCCCCTCCAACTACAAGGTCCTGTTCCTGCAGGGCGGTGCCAGCCAGCAGTTCGCCGAGATTCCGCTGAACCTGCTGCCGGAAAACGGCACTGCCGACTACGTCGAAACCGGCATCTGGTCGAAAAAGGCCATCGAGGAAGCGCGTCGCTTTGGTACCGTCAACGTCGCCGCCAGCGCCAAGCCCTACGATTACCTGGCCATCCCTGGCCAGAACGAGTGGAAGCTGACCAAGAACGCCGCCTACGTCCACTATGCGTCCAACGAGACCATCGGTGGCCTGCAGTTCGACTGGGTTCCGGAAACCGGCGACGTCCCGCTGGTAGTCGACATGTCTTCTGACATCCTCTCGCGTCCGATCGACGTTTCGCAGTACGGCATGATCTACGCCGGTGCGCAGAAGAACATCGGCCCGAGCGGCCTGGTGGTGGTGATCGTCCGTGAAGACCTGATCGGCCGCGCCCGCAGCAGCTGCCCGACCATGCTCGACTACAAGGTCGCAGCCGATAACGGCTCGATGTACAACACCCCGGCCACCTATTCCTGGTACCTCTCGGGCCTGGTGTTCGAGTGGCTCAAGGAGCAGGGTGGCGTCGAGGCCATGGAGCAGCGCAACCGCGCCAAGAAGGACCGCCTGTACGGCTTCATCGACGCCAGCGAGTTCTACACCAACCCGATCGCCCACAACGCCCGTTCGTGGATGAACGTGCCGTTCCGCCTGGCTGACGAGCGCCTGGACAAAGCGTTCCTGGCCGGCGCCGATGCCCGTGGCCTGCTCAACCTCAAGGGCCACCGTTCGGTCGGTGGCATGCGCGCCTCGATCTACAACGCCCTGGGCCTGGAAGCAGTCGAAGGCCTGGTGGCCTACATGGCCGAATTCGAGAAGGAGCACGGCTGATGTCCGAACAGGAACTCAAAGCCCTGCGCGTACGCATCGACAGCCTCGACGAGAAGATCCTCGAGCTGATCAGTGATCGCGCCCGCTGCGCTGAAGAAGTGGCGCGGGTCAAGACCGCCTCCCTGGCCGAAGGCGAAAAGCCGGTGTTCTACCGCCCTGAGCGTGAGGCTGCCGTGCTCAAGCGCGTGATGGAACGCAACAAGGGCCCGCTGGGCAACGAAGAGATGGCGCGGTTGTTCCGCGAAATCATGTCGTCCTGCCTGGCCCTGGAAGAGCCGCTCAAGGTCGCCTACCTCGGCCCGGAAGGTACCTTCACCCAGGCGGCGGCCATGAAGCACTTCGGCCACGCCGTGGTCAGTCGCCCGATGGCGGCCATCGACGAAGTGTTCCGCGAAGTGGCGGCCGGTGCTGTCAACTTCGGCGTGGTGCCGGTGGAAAACTCCACCGAGGGCGCGGTCAGCCACACCCTGGACAGCTTCCTCGAGCACGACATGGTGATCTGCGGTGAGGTCGAGCTGCGCATCCACCATCACCTGCTGGTGGGCGAGAACACCAAGACCAACAGCATCACCCGCATCTATTCCCACGCCCAGTCGCTGGCCCAGTGCCGCAAGTGGCTGGACGCGCACTACCCGAACGTCGAGCGCGTGGCTGTTTCGAGCAACGCCGAGGCGGCCAAGCGGGTCAAGGGCGAGTGGAACTCGGCGGCGATCGCCGGTGACATGGCGGCCAACCTGTATGGCCTGACTCGCCTGGCCGAGAAGATCGAAGACCGCCCGGACAACTCCACGCGCTTCCTGATGATTGGTCAGCAGGAAGTGCCGCCGACCGGCGACGACAAGACCTCGATCATTGTCTCGATGAGCAACAAGCCCGGTGCCCTGCATGAGCTGCTGGTACCGTTCCACGAGAACGGCATCGACCTGACCCGTATCGAAACCCGCCCATCGCGCAGCGGCAAGTGGACCTACGTGTTCTTCATCGACTTTGTCGGCCACCACCGCGACCCGCTGATCAAGGCGGTGCTGGAGAAGATCAGCCAGGAAGCCGTGGCGCTGAAGGTGCTGGGTTCCTATCCAAAGGCAGTGCTTTGATTCAAGGTCCTTGGGGCTGCTTTGCAGCCCTTCGCGGGCTTGCCCGCTCCCACAGGTGTTATGCACATCCCCCTGTGGGAGCGGGCAAGCCCGCGAAGGGGCGCGAAGCGGCCCCAATGGGCCTCACAAACTGCCTAGATTTCTGAACAGGGTTCGCACCAGTGGTAAATGCAGCAAAAACCAAATCCGCGCCAATCATCAATCGCCTGGTCGTGGTCGGCCTCGGCCTGATCGGTGGCTCCTTCGCCAAGGGCCTGCGTGAAAGCGGCCTGTGCCGCGAAGTGGTCGGCGTCGATCTGGATGCCCCATCGCGCAAGCTGGCTGTCGAGCTGGGCGTGGTCGACCGTTGCGAAGATGACCTCGCTGCCGCCTGTATCGGCGCCGACGTCATCCAGCTCGCCGTGCCGATCCTGGCCATGGAAAAGGTCCTGGCTCGTCTGGCTCAGCTTGATCTCGGCAGTGCAGTCATCACCGACGTCGGTAGTGCCAAGGGCAATGTCGTGCGTGAGGCGCGTGCCGTCTTCGGTGAGCGCCTGCCACGCTTCGTGCCCGGTCACCCGATCGCCGGTTCCGAGCAGAGCGGGGTGGAGGCTTCCAACGCCACCCTGTTCCGTCGGCACAAGGTCATCCTCACGCCGCTGGAAGAGACCGACCCGGTCGCCCTAGCCCTGGTTGACCGCCTGTGGCGCGCGCTGGATGCCGATGTCGAGCACATGCCGGTGGAGCGCCACGACGAAGTACTGGCTGCCACCAGTCACCTGCCGCACCTGCTGGCCTTCGGCTTGGTCGATTCGCTTGCCAAGCGCAATGAAAACCTCGACATCTTCCGGTACGCTGCGGGAGGTTTCCGCGACTTCACGCGAATCGCCGGCAGCGACCCGACCATGTGGCACGACATCTTCCTCGCCAACCGCGAGGCTGTCCTGCGTACCCTGGACACATTTCGCAGCGACCTCGACGCCTTGCGCGACGCGGTCGATGCTGGGGACGGGCACCAGCTGCTGGGTGTTTTCACCCGTGCACGCGTTGCCCGCGAGCATTTCAGTAAAATCCTGGCCCGCCGGGCCTATGTGGACGCTATGAACGCCAACGATCTGATTTTCCTGGCCCAACCGGGTGGCCGCCTGACCGGGCGAATCCGCGTACCGGGCGACAAGTCGATTTCCCACCGTTCGATCATGCTCGGCTCGCTGGCCGAAGGCACGACCGAAGTCGAAGGTTTTCTCGAAGGCGAGGACGCCCTGGCGACCCTGCAGGCATTCCGTGACATGGGTGTGGTCATCGAAGGCCCGAACCATGGCCGCGTGACCATCCATGGCGTCGGCCTGCATGGCCTCAAGCCGCCACCGGGTCCGCTGTATGTCGGCAACTCCGGCACTTCGATGCGCCTGCTCTCCGGTCTGCTGGCCGGCCAGCCGTTCGACGTCACCATGACTGGCGACGCCTCGCTGTCCAAGCGCCCGATGAACCGCGTGGCCAACCCGCTGCGCGAAATGGGCGCCGTGGTCGAGACTGGCCCGGATGGCCGTCCGCCGCTGACCATTCGTGGTGGTAGCAAGCTCAAAGCGCTGACCTACACGCTGCCGATGGCCAGTGCCCAGGTCAAATCCTGCCTGCTGCTGGCGGGCCTGTACGCCGAAGGCAAGACCACCGTCACCGAGCCGGCGCCGACCCGTGACCACACCGAGCGCATGCTGCGCGGCTTCGGCTACTCGGTCGAAAGCAACGGCCCGGTTGCTTCGCTGCAGTCCGGCGGCAAGCTCACCGCCACCCGCATCGAAGTGCCGGCAGACATCTCCTCTGCAGCGTTTTTCCTGGTGGCCGCATCCATCGCCGAAGGCTCCGAGCTGGTGCTCGAGCACGTCGGCATCAACCCGACCCGTACCGGCGTGATCGACATCCTGCGCCTGATGGGCGGTGACATCACCCTGGAAAACCAACGTGAAGTTGGCGGCGAGCCTGTAGCCGACCTGCGCGTGCGTGGTGCCAAGCTCAAGGGTATCGACATCCCTGAAGCGCTGGTGCCGCTGGCTATCGACGAGTTCCCGGTGCTGTTCGTCGCCGCTGCCTGCGCCGAAGGGCGTACCGTGTTGCGTGGCGCCGAAGAGCTGCGGGTGAAGGAATCCGACCGCATCCAGGTCATGGCCGACGGCCTGATCACCCTGGGCATCAAATGCGAGCCGACCCCGGATGGCATCATCATCGATGGCGGCCAGCTGGGCGGTGGCGAAGTGCACGGTCACGGCGACCACCGTATCGCCATGGCCTTCAGCGTTGCTTCGCTGCGTGCCAGTGCGCCGATCCGCATCCATGATTGCGCCAACGTCGCCACCTCGTTCCCGAACTTCCTCAAGCTGTGCGCCGATGTGGGTATCCGCGTTGCCGAAGAGGGCAAAGCGTGAACAGCCTGGCACCGGTCATCACCATCGACGGCCCAAGCGGCTCCGGTAAGGGTACGGTCGCCGGGCTGCTGGCCCGCGAGCTCGGTTGGCACCTGCTTGACTCCGGCGCGCTCTACCGTTTGCTGGCCTTCAATGCCAGCAACCACGGCGTCGACCTGACCAACGAAGAGCTGCTGACCAAGCTTGCCGCCCATCTGGATGTGCAGTTCATCGCCGCCCAGCCCGGTAAGCTTCAACAGACCATTCTCGAAGGTGAGGACGTCAGCCAGGTCATTCGTACCGAAACCGTCGGTGCCGGTGCTTCGATGGTCGCCTCGCTGCCAGCGGTGCGTGACGCGCTGCTGGAGCGCCAGCGGGCGTTCCGCGAAATGCCAGGCCTGATCGCAGACGGTCGCGACATGGGCACCGTGGTGTTCCCGGACGCGCCATTGAAGGTCTTCCTCACCGCCAGCGCCGAGGAGCGCGCCCGTCGCCGCTACCTGCAGTTGAAGGGCAAGGGTGAAGATGTTAGTCTGTCGAGTCTGCTAGATGAGATTCGTGCGCGTGATGAACGTGACACCCAGCGTGCAGTGGCCCCGCTGAAACCAGCGGCCGATGCCATTCAGCTGGACTCTACCGAGTTGTCCATCGAGCAGGTGCTGCAACGTATCAGGAGCGAGCTCGCCCAGCGCGACTTGGTCTGATAGCCAGGAGAGCAGGCAGGGGCACCAGTCAACGTCCTGCCGGCTTTCCTTTACTTAAAACAAACCCACATTGTCTGGAATGTGGCGAGGGGCGTCTGTTTCGCCCGAATCTACAGGAATTAAAATGAGCGAAAGCTTTGCAGAACTCTTTGAAGAAAGCCTGAAAACCCTCAATCTTCAGCCGGGTGCCATCATCTCCGGTATCGTTGTCGACATCGACGGCGACTGGGTTACCGTACACGCTGGCCTGAAGTCCGAGGGCGTCATCCCGCTCGAGCAGTTCTACAACGAAGCTGGCGAGCTGACCATCAAGGTCGGTGACGAAGTTCACGTTGCGCTGGACGCGGTCGAAGACGGCTTTGGCGAAACCAAACTGTCCCGTGAAAAAGCCAAGCGCGCCGAGTGCTGGATTGTTCTGGAAGCAGCTTTCGCCGCCGAAGAAGTGGTCAAGGGCGTTATCAACGGTAAGGTTAAGGGCGGCTTCACTGTCGACGTTAACGGCATCCGTGCGTTCCTGCCGGGCTCCCTGGTTGATGTCCGCCCAGTGCGCGACACCACCCACCTGGAAGGCAAAGAGCTGGAATTCAAGGTCATCAAGCTGGACCAGAAGCGCAACAACGTTGTCGTTTCCCGTCGCAGCGTGCTGGAAGCCGAGAACTCCGCCGAGCGCGAAGCCCTGCTGGAAACCCTGCAGGAAGGCCAGCAAGTCAAAGGTATCGTCAAGAACCTCACCGACTACGGCGCATTCGTGGACCTGGGCGGTATCGACGGCCTGCTGCACATCACCGACATGGCTTGGAAGCGCATCAAGCACCCATCGGAAATCGTTAACGTTGGCGACGAAGTCGACGTACGCGTTCTGAAGTTCGACCGTGAGCGCAACCGCGTTTCCCTGGGTCTGAAGCAGATGGGCGAAGATCCGTGGGTCGCTATCACTGCACGTTACCCAGAAGGTACCCGTGTACAGGCTCGCGTTACCAACCTGACCGACTACGGCTGCTTCGCTGAGCTGGAAGAAGGCGTTGAAGGTCTGGTACACGTTTCCGAAATGGACTGGACCAACAAGAACATCCACCCGTCGAAAGTCGTTCAGGTTGGCGACGAAGTGGAAGTTATGGTTCTGGACATCGACGAAGAGCGTCGTCGTATCTCCCTGGGCATCAAGCAGTGCAAGTCCAACCCATGGGAAGACTTCTCCGGCCAGTTCAACAAGGGTGACAAGATCACCGGTACCATCAAGTCGATCACCGACTTCGGTATCTTCATCGGTCTGGACGGCGGCATCGACGGTCTGGTTCACCTGTCCGACATCTCCTGGAACGAAACCGGCGAAGAAGCCGTACGTCGTTTCAAGAAGGGCGACGAGCTGGAAACCGTCATCCTGTCGGTTGACCCAGAGCGCGAGCGCATCTCCCTGGGCATCAAGCAGCTGGAAGACGATCCGTTCTCCAACTTCGTTGCTGTCAACGACAAGGGCGCTATCGTCAAGGGCATCGTGAAAGAAGTTGACGCCAAAGGCGCCATCGTCACCCTGGCCGACGACATCGAAGCCACTCTGAAAGCTTCCGAAATCAGCCGTGACCGCGTTGAAGACGCGCGTAACGTCCTGAAGGAAGGCGAAGAGATCGAAGCCAAGATCATCAGCGTTGACCGCAAATCGCGCGTCATCAGCCTGTCGATCAAGTCGAAAGACGACGCTGAAGAGCGTGAAGCCATCCAGAGCCTGAAAAACGCTCCGGAAGCGGCTGCCGACACCACCATGGCTGCGCTGCTGCGCGAAGCAATGGCCAAGCAGAACTGAGTTCTGTTTGATCGGTAAAAAGGGGTGGCCTTCGGGCCACCCTTTTTTTATGCCTGTGTCCCGTCCTGAATAAGGTTTACACCTCCCATCCCGAATTTCCGGAGAGTCAGATGGATCAAGGTGTAAAGCGCACACAGCGTGATTACTCGCTGTCTTTTAAATTGGCAGTGGTCGATCAGATTGAAAAAGGCGAGCTGACCTGCACCCAGGCCCGGGAGCGGTACGGCATCCAAGGAAAATCTACGGTTCTGGTATGGTTGCGTAAGCACGGTCGGCAGGATTGGAGCCAGGGGGCCTCGATCCGCGACGAGAGGAGCTGCGCGATGTCTGACCCTAAAACGCTCACTCCAGAGCAGCGAATCAAAGAGCTTGAGCAGCAGCTTGAGCTGATGAGCCAGAAGGCTCAGTTCTTTGAGACGGTCGTTGATGTTCTGAAAAATGACTACGGTGTATCGGTCGTAAAAAAGCGATCCGGCAAGTCCTCACGCAAGGTCAAGTCGCAGGACTGAGCATTGCCAGGGCTTGTCAGTTTCTAGGCATCAGTCGACAGGCTTACTACAAGCGCAACCAAGCCGCTGATGAC
>NZ_QEQQ01000029.1 GCF_003097235.1 Pseudomonas sp. CC120222-01a
ACTACCAGGCAGATTCCTAGGCATTACTCACCCGTCCGCCGCTGAATCAAGGAGCAAGCTCCCGTCATCCGCTCGACTTGCATGTGTTAGGCCTGCCGCCAGCGTTCAATCTGAGCCATGATCAAACTCTTCAGTTCAATACTGCTTGGGTTTTTAAGAAACCCTAAACTTGGCTCAGCAATCCCAAATGACTATGTGATTTCTCGCATGGCCACTTGTGATGCTGATAATCTTTGTGACTATCAGTCCGTACTCACAAGCACCCACACGAATTGCTTGATTCGATTTGTTAAAGAGCGTTTGGTTAAGAGCTTTTCGTCTCAACCGAGGCGCGCATCATACGCTTTCCTCATTTGCTGTCAAGCGTTATTTTGAAGTTTTTTCGAAGCTGCTTTCTTTCAAAAGTGTTCAACTTCAACAACTTACCGCTTGCCTCGTTGCGTTCAACGCTGCGAGGAGGCGAATAATACGCGCTTTGAAATCAGAGTCAACACCTTGATCTGAAAAAACTTTCGATCTTCATCTGCGGCCGCCTGGCAACTAAATGCATGAAGCGCCGCTCTGTAGAGAAACAACCCGTGGAGCGTAAAGGCCATGAGCGATGCGCAGAGCGAAAAGACCCCTGGCCTGTCGGCGGACGAAGAAAAGGAAGTCAGTCATAACCAGCCGCCGCGGGCTGCGGTACTGCACGAGATCATTCGTTCCCAGGGCGATCAGGAACTGGAGCGAACGCTCGCAGCACTATGGTGGTCTGCCCTTGCCGCAGGCCTGACCATGGGCCTGTCATTAATGGCCATGGGGCTGTTCTATGCCCGACTGCCTGAAGGTGAAAGCGCCCAGGTCATCGCCAGCATCGGCTACAGCGCCGGTTTTCTCGCGGTGATCCTGGCACGCCAGCAACTGTTCACCGAAAACACCCTCACCGCCGTGCTGCCGGTCATGACCACGCCAACCCTGGCCAACCTCGGGCGCTTGCTGCGGCTATGGAGCGTGGTGCTGCTCGGCAACCTCGCGGGCACCTTGCTGGTGGCCTGGGTAATGCTCGAACTGCCGATCTTCGACAGCAAGACCGACGTGGCCTTCCTCGAAGTCGGGCGCAAGGTAATGAAGAACGACATCAGCCAGATGTTCGCCAAAGGCATCGTATCGGGCTGGATGATTGCCACCATGGTCTGGATGATCCCGTCCATGGAGCAGGCCAAGATCTGGATCATCCTGATGATCACCTACCTGATGGCGCTGGGTGACTTCACCCATATCGTCGTTGGCTCGGTGGAAGTTTCCTACCTGGTATGGGCCGGCGACGAAACCTGGCGCAGCTTCTGGCTGGCGTTCGCCTTGCCGACCCTGGCTGGCAACATCATCGGTGGCAGTTTCATCTTCGCCCTGATCAGCCATGCCCAGGTTCGCAGCGACAGCGGCAAGCCGCCATCGCAACTATTAAAGGACGAAGAAATAAAGGACGAAGAAAACCAGCAAGACCGGGACTGAACTCAGCGCGCCGCCAATGCCCGTTCGGCCGCCCTGCCCCGCTGACGCGCCGGGTGCGGCTGCCACCAGTTCTGCCCCTCGTGCGGTGAGTCGATACTGACCCGCTCGCCCATCTGTGGCGTACTCAGCCGCACCTGGGCTGCAGCTGCCAGGGTGACGATGCGTTCGAACGGCTCCTGCCAGCCATGGATGGACAGGTCGAAGGTGCCATTATGGATCGGCAGCATCCAGCGCCCGCGCAAATCCAGGTGTGCCTGCAGGCTCTGCTCCGGTTGCATGTGCACGTTGGGCCAAGCCACGTTGTAGGCACCGGTCTCGATCAACGTCAGGTCGAACGGCCCGAAGCGCTCGCCGATTTCAGCAAAGCCGGCGAAGTAACCGGTATCACCGCTGAAGAACAGGCGCATCTGGTCATCTATCAGCACCCAGGAAGCCCACAAGGTACGGTTGCTGTCGAACAAACCACGCCCGGAGAAGTGTTGCGCGGGCGTGGCGACGAAACGCACACCCTCCACTTCGGCTTCCTGCCACCAGTCCAGTTGCACGACCTTTGCAGCAGGCACGCCCCAGTCGATCAGCAGGTCACCCACCCCGAGCGGTGCCAGAAAGCGCTCTGCACGCGGGGCCAGTCGACGTATCGCCTGCTCATCGAGGTGGTCGAAATGATCATGGGACAAAATCACCGCCGCCAGCGGCGGCAATTCATCCAGCCCCAGCGGGGGCGCATGAAAGCGCAGCGGCCCAGCCCATTGCACCGGCGAGGCGCGCTCGGCGAAGACCGGATCGGTAATGAAGTAGCGACCTCGTAGCTTGAGCAATACTGTGGAATGGCCCAGGCGCCAGAGGCTGTGGTCCGGTGCATCGAGCACCTGCTGGCGGGTCATGGGCTGTACGCTGATCGCGGCCGCTGGCCGGGTTTCCGGCGGTTTGCGCAGAAACAGGTACTTGAGGCCGATGCGCAGCTTCTTCAGCACACCATCCTGAGGCAGGTTGGCCTGATTGTGAAAACGTCCGTCCCGCTGTGGCGCCGATTGATCGCCAGGAATAGCCATGGGAGCCATGAGCAGCAACACTCCAAGCAAGAGGAAAGGCTTCATGTTACCCCACTGGGATCACATCAACCGTGAATTGGCTTGTAAGGTCATTTTTCGTCGATGAAACACTGTTCAACAATATTCACGTGAGTTATGCGATAAACGGCACCCCGGCAGAAGAACAACGACCATGATGGACAATCGCAGAGGCAAGGGACTTTCTTTCGTCAAGCGCATTTACCTGCCGCGTGTCATCGGCCTGGGGATCGGCCTGTTCAGCGTAGCTGCTGGCGTGGCACCTCTATCGCCGCCCTCCTGGGTCTGGGCGTTGCTGCTGTTCAATGGCCTGCTCTGGCCTCATGTCGCCTATCAGTGGGCATCGCGTTCAGCGGCCCCTTATCAGGCCGAACAGCGCAACCTGCTGCTGGACTCGCTGCTGGGCGGCTTCTGGACTGCGGCCATGCACTTCAACCCGCTGCCGACTGTGACCGTGCTGTCGATGATGACCATGAACAATGTGGCGGCGGGCGGAAAGCGCATGATCGTTCGCGGGGTCATGGCTCAACTGGCCGGCATCTTGCTGGCCAGCGCACTGCTGGGCACGGGGCTGCAGTTGAACGCCACGGCGCTGCAGATCTACGCCTGCCTGCCAATGCTGACCCTGTATCCGTTGGCCCTGGGCTGGGTCTGCTACCGCCTGGCGATCAAACTGGGCGAGCACAAGCGCCGCCTCAGCGCCCTGAGCCTGACCGACAGCCTGACCGGCCTGCTCAACCATGGTGCCTGGAAAGACCTGCTGCTACTCAGGTTCCAGGCCTGCCGGCAGCAACAGTCGCCCGCCGTGATAGCGCTGATCGACATCGATCACTTCAAGACCATCAACGACACCTTCGGCCACGTGGTCGGCGATTGCGTGCTGCGCCAGATGAGCGAAGAGCTCAAGCGTAACCTGCGCGAGTCCGACCAGGCCGGGCGCTATGGCGGCGATGAGTTCTGCGTGATCCTCCCCGCCACCAGCGAGGCTCAGGCCTGCCAGGCCATGGAGCGCCTGCGCGAACAGGTCGCCAGCTACCGCAACCCGCAGCTGCCGCACCTGCGCATCAGCCTGAGCATTGGCCTGGCGGCGTTCCATGCCGACCTCCAGTCCCCCGAGCATTGGCTGGAGCAGGCCGACAAGGCGCTGTACAGCGCCAAGCGCCGCGGTCGCGACCAGGTCAATTTCGCCCAAGGCGAGGCCACCCCGCTCAGGCTGGCCTATCCTGACTGAACCTCCTTGCTGATTGACCGGCAGGGGACTGCAGTCAACAAGGAGTTGTTCGCGCATGGCCAGGACCGCCAGCCCCCTCCCCCGTCTCCAAGTCCGTCATCTGATTGGCGGCTTCTGCGCAGTTTTCGGCCTCGCCTGCCTGGTCACGCTGGGTGCCTTGTTCAATATCGCCGCCACGCTCGACCAACAGGAGCAGCAACGCAGTGCATTCCATGCCACCCAGGCGCTGGAACAACGGTTGCTGGCCTCCAGGCAGTTTCTTTCCAGCTATGCGGTGTGGGACGCTGCCTTCGAACACCTGGCTGGCAAGGTCGACTGGCAGTGGGCCTATGAAGAAAAGAATGTCGGCGAGTCGCTGTACAGCGCCAGCGGTTACGAAGGGGTATTCGTGGTGGAGGACCAACGCACCACCTATGCGCTTTTCAAGGGGGCACCGACCCAGGCGGATGCTGGCAGTTTCATCGATGCCCCCCTGGCCGAAGTCATCGACGCGGCACGTGGGGCCGCCAGCGCCCGCGAGCAGATTACCCGCTTCGTCATGTTCAACAACTGGCCAGCAGTGCTCAGCGCTGCCGCCGTGCGCCCGGACCGGGATGTTTCCGCGCAGGAGGTGAGCCAGGCACCGGTCATGCTGTTCGTCGACCAGCTAACCGAAGCCAAGCTCGAGAGCCTGGGCGCGGGGGCCGGCCTTGCGCACATGCACATCGAAAAGAACGGCGAGCACGACCGCCCCCAGCAACAGATCGCCCTGGGCAATACTGGCTACCACCTGACCTGGACCAGCCCGCAGCCCGGGCGACAACTGTTATGGGCTGTGCTGCCGCCGTTGATCTGCGCACTGCTGATACTGGCCTTGGTCATGCTCTATCTGTTTCGCCATGCGCTGCGTAGCTCCCGCGCCATCGACCTCAGCCTTGAGCGCCTGCAGGAGAGCAATAAGGCGTTGGAAGCCAGTGAACAGCGTTTTCGCGCGGTCGCCGAGGCTGCGTCCGACTGGATCTGGGAGACCGACCGCCAGCAACGGCTGACCTATCTGTCACAGCGGTTCGTCAAGGTCACCGGTGACCCGGTCGAGACCTGGCTGGGCCAGCCGCTCAACCAGTTGCTCAGCTGTGAAACCACGCCCCTTTCTCCTTGGCTCGACGCCCAGGCCGAGGCCGATTCCGAGCAACCGGCCAACCTGCGCTGTGCCTACCTCGACCACAATGGCCTGAGCCGCTACTGCCGGATTTCAGCCCGGGCGATCCGCTTCGATGGCAAGCTCGCCGGCTTTCGCGGCACGGCCAGCGATATCACCGACGAAGTCGAGGCCCATGCGCGCATCCAGCACCTGTCGCTGCACGACCCGCTGACCGGCCTGGCCAACCGCAACAAGCTGGCCCGCCACCTGGAACAGGCATTGCTGCGCGGCAGCGAATCGCCGCCGCTGACCCTGCTGCTGCTCGACCTCGACAACTTCAAGCCCATCAACGACTCCCTTGGCCACGCGGCAGGTGATGCAGTCCTGCAAGAGGTCGCCGCGCGCCTGCGTGACACCACGCGCGACGTCGACCTGGTGGCGCGTCTGGGCGGAGACGAATTCGTGCTGGTGCTCACCGGCATGGATAACCGCAGCGAGATCGACAAGCTGTGCCGGCGGCTCATCGAATTGCTGCAACAGCCCATCGCCTTCGAAAGCCATCTGTTGCACATCGGCGCCAGCGTCGGTATAGCCCAGACCCGCACCCAAGGCTTCAATGCTGGCGAGCTGATCCGCTGTGCAGACATCGCCCTTTACCAGGCCAAGGCCGATGGCAAAGGCACCTGGCGCTACTTCAGCGCCGAGATGAACCAGCAGATCCAGTATCGCCGCCAACTGGAAAATGACCTGCGCCGCGCCCTGAACAACAACGAATTCGTTCTCCATTACCAGCCACGCTACCGCCTGGGCGACTTGCGCATCGTTTCGGTCGAGGCCCTGCTGCGCTGGCAACATCCGCAAGAAGGCCTGCTTGGCCCGGATACCTTCATCCCGCTGGCCGAGCAGAGCGAGCTGATCGTCACCTTGGGACGCTGGGTGTTGCGCGAAGCGTGCCGCAGTGCGCTCGACTGGCCGGAGCACCTGCTGGTGTCGGTAAACCTGTCACCGGCGCAGTTCTTGCGCAGCGACGTGGTTGCCGACATTCGCGAGATCCTTCTGGATACGCGCTTCCCCGCCCAGCGGCTGGAACTGGAGATAACCGAGAACGTGATGCTCAACGATATCGAAGGCGCCCTGGCCACCATGCTTGCGCTGAAGGAACTGGGCGTGCGGCTGAACATGGACGACTTCGGCACAGGCTACTCGTCGCTGGGTTACCTGCGGACCTATCCGTTCGACAGCATCAAGATCGACAAGCGCTTCATCGCCGGCCTTGCCAATTCCACCGGTAACGACCGGGCGGTCGTGCAGGCCATCATCAACCTGGGTGAGGCCATGGGGCTTACCGTGACCGCCGAGGGCGTTGAAACCGAACAGCAGCTGCAAACCCTGGCCAGGGACAATTGTCATGAAGTGCAGGGCTACTACCTGAGCCGGCCACTGGACAGGGCCGGCTTCGAGCAATTGTTGCAACACAAACCGGGTTGCGCTGCCGATGCCACATGAACCAGCTCAGCGCAAGGAGCGCTCGGCGACGATTTCCGGCAGATCGCTGCGTCGCAGGTAGATGCGCAATGGCTCGCCGATGTTCAGCCGGTCATCCACATGCTGCTCCAGCAACAGCGCCAGACGTTCCCGACACAGTGCCATGCGCGCGCCCTGTTGTGGCCGCCAGACGAATTCGCTGCAGGGGGTGATGCTGTCATCCGCCACGTCCATGCCGAACGCGTCCTCGGAAAACCGCACGATATGGACGCCGCGCTTGCCATGAAAGCCGACAAAACCATTGAGCTGGTCGGCAGCGCTGCAGATGTCCTGGGAAGTGATGGCCATGACGTAACCTCGCAAATGAACGGAAGTGACGCACGCCAGGCAGGCAACGGTCGCCTCTGATGGGCGACGCGCAGTGGGCAGCCTAGCCCATGTGCTCATCGTTGCGCCAAGGTTTTCGTCGCTAGGCAGCGGGTCGACCTGCGACGCCAGCAGCCCGCCCAGCCAGCCCATGAAGGCCTGGACCCTGCGTGGCACATGGCGTTGCCGGGCATACAGCAAGGACACCGGCATGGCCTGTGCCTGCCAGCCGTGCATCACCTCCACCAGCTCGCCGCTTGCCAGGTGATGCGCCACACCGACGGCCGGCACCTGGATCAAGCCGAGGCCCGCCAGACATGCCGCCGAATAGGCCTCGGCATTGTTGACCGTGACCGCGCCGGCCATGGGCTGAAAGCACACCTGGCCGGCCTGCACGTATTCAAAGCCCGCGCTGCGCGCCCCCAGGTTGCGCACATAGTGGACCAGGCGGTGCTCCGCCAGATCGTCCAGGGTCTGTGGCACGCCGCAACGGGCAAGGTAGGCGGGGCTGGCGCAATTGCGCATGCTCAACTGGCCGACAGGCCGCGCCACGACATCCAGGTCACTTAGCGCACCGATACGCATGACACAGTCGAAGCCTTCACGCAGCAGATCAACTTGCCGATCAGTGCAACTGATCTCGACCTCCAGCCTGGGAAACCGCGACAAGAATTGCGGCAAGGCCGGAATGATCACACGGCGGGCCATCATGGTCGGCATGTCGACTCGCAGGCAGCCGGCCAGCTCGGCATCGTCCGCGCGGAACAGGCTCTCGATCTCGTCCATGCCCGACAGCAGGTCCTTGCTACGCTCATACAGCAACGTACCGTCCTGGGTCGCCTGCACGCGCCGCGTGGTGCGGTTGAACAGGCGCGTGCCGAGCAAGTGCTCCAGCGCCCTCACCTGCTCCGATACCGTCGAGCGCGGCAGGCCCAGGCTGTCTGCCGCCAGTGTGAAACTGCTCAACTCACTGACCCGAACGAAGGTGCGCAGCAGTTCCAGCTTGTTCATATCCACCCCGACTGTTCGAAACACACGAACAGTATTTCCGATTCCGCCGGATTTAACAGCCGCAGCACGATCAATAACCTGTCCGTCATCCACCACCCACGAGGGATACGACATGACTCGCAAGATCGCTTTGATCACTGGCGCCAGCCGTGGCCTGGGCCGCAATACCGCCGAACACCTGGCTGCACGCGGTATCGACATCATCGGCACCTACCACAGCAAGGCTGACGAAGCCCAGCAAGTGGCCAAGGCCCTCGAAGCGGCTGGCGCCAAGGCGGCCATGCTGCAACTGGATGTCGGCGACAGCAGCAGCTTCGCCGACTTTAGCGAACGCCTGGGCGCGACCTTGCAACAACACTTCGGCCGTGAGCGCTTCGATTTCCTGGTGAACAATGCCGGTATCGGCCTGAATGTGCCATTCAGCGAAACCACCGAGGCGCAGTTCGACCAGTTGCTGAACATCCAGCTCAAGGGGCCGTTCTTCCTCACCCAGCGGCTGCTGCCGTTGCTGGTGGATGGCGGGCGCATCGTCAACATCTCGTCCGGACTGGCGCGTTTCGCACTGCCTGGGTATGCCGCCTATGCGGCCATGAAGGGGGCGATGGAAGTCTTGACCCGGTATCAGGCCAAGGAACTCGGGGCACGCGGCATCCGCGTCAACATCCTTGCGCCGGGGGCGATCGAGACTGATTTTGGTGGCGGGGTGGTGCGCGACAACCAGCAGGTCAATGACTTCATTGCCGGCAATACGGCGCTGGGGCGGGTCGGGTTGCCCGATGATATCGGCGCCGCCATCGCGCTGTTGCTCGAAGAGGGCAATGGCTGGATTACCGGGCAGCGGCTGGAAGTGTCTGGCGGGATGTTCCTTTAAGGCAAAGATTCTGGGGCTGCTTTGCAGCCCCCTTGGCCATCACTGTTCTATCTGATCCTCATGTACCTGCACGCTGGCGGTCATCCCCGCGCTCAGGTGCACGCCTTCGGGAATCTGGTCCAGCCTGATCCGCACCGGGATCCGCTGCGCCAGCCGCACCCAGTTGAAGGTCGGCTCCACCACTGGCAGCAGCTGGCTGTCCGGATTGCTGTTGCTGTCGGTGATACCGCGGCTGATGCTTTCCACATGGCCCTGCATCGCATCACCCGCGCCCATCAGCCAGACCCTCACCTCATCGCCAACCCGAATGCGCGGCAGCTTGGTTTCCTCGAAATAGGCCTGGATGTAGAACGTCGAGTCATCCACCAGGGCCATCACCGATTGACCAGTATTCACATAGTTGCCCTGGGCCAGGCGCAGATTGGTGATATGACCACTACGCGGCGCCCGCACTTCGCTGCGCGCCAGGTTGATCTTCGCCACCTGCAACTGGGCTTCGGCCTCATGCAGTTCGCCGCGGGCGACGGCGGCATTGATCTGGGCATTCTCGCGCAGCTCGGCACTGATCGCCTCCGGGCCCAAGGCCGTGCGCCGCGCCGCTTCACGCTCGCGCAAGTGCAGCTGCTGGGCGCGGGTTTCAGCCACCGCGCTGGCCTGGTCGAAGGCGGCCTGGAAGCGCTCGCGATCGATGCTCATCAGCAGGTCGCCAGCCTTGACCTGCTGGTTGTCCTGCACCTTGAGCTCACGCACCCAGCCAGACACGTCCGGGGCGATCACCACCACATCGGCACGTACCCGGGCATCACGCGTCCACGGCGTGAGCATGTAGTACTGCCAGAGCTTGAAGCCGGCCAGAACGGCAATGGCGACCACGCACAAGGTCACCAGGGTACGGACGACGGCACGCATTGAATCACTCCTTACAAAGGCCCCAGCAGGCGAACCACCAGGAACAGCACACAAACGAACAACGCCGTGTCGAACAGCGCTTCATGCCAGATCCAGCGCCCCAGGGGCGTGGCCTGCACCACCAGGCGCAGCACGCCGGTCAGCGCCAGCGCCATCAGCACATAAATCAGAAACGGACTGAGCAGCACACCGCCCAGTTCCCACTCACGCAAGCCCATGGGCATCCTCCTGCGAACGGCACCATTTCCCCCAGCTTTTCTGCAGCTGCAATACCGCGCCCTGGGCGAGGCGCAACGGGTCGCTGGCCGGCGCCCGTTGCAAGGCGGCGATGAACTGCTCGCTAGCCGCATCCAGGCGCTGCCCGCGACCAGCAGCCGGGCCTTTGGCCAGCACCGCCTCGACCTGCTGCAGGTACTCGCGCTCGGCGCCAGCCAATGCCACCTGGGCCACCGCCAGGCACATGCGCAAGTGCACCAGCTCGTCACCGATATCCAGCCCATGCAGGCCGTCGTCCCAACGCTTGCGCTCGGTGGCCGGCAATTCACTGGCATGCCGTGCCAGCTGCATCAGGCGGTCGGCCATGCGCCCGCCAAACCAGCTGTCGGCACCGCGCAAATCGCGCCGGGTCAAGCGCACCAGGTCGCTCTGGGTCGCGGCGCGCAGGCGCCGGCCAAGCCAGGCCGGGTGACGGAACACCAGCAGGCGGAACGCCAACACGGCGGCGCCCACGCCCACCAACATGGCCAGGGCGCTGTTGAGCATGGTCGCCACACCAAACGTCATGGCATTGAGCGGCGAGACCAGCACGATGAAATGCAGGCAATAAGAGGTCGCCGTGGCGCCGGTACGCGGATGGGCCATGCCAAGCGCCCCGAAGAACAGCGGCACACCCATGCCCAGGCAGAGCATGGCGAAGCTGCTCCATTGCGGCAGGATGATCTGGCCTACCAGGAAGGCGACCGGGATCGCCAGGAAGATCCCGCGCAAGAAACTCAGGCCGATCTGCGCGCCGTTCTCGCGGCTGGCGAACAGGCTACAGACCACGCAGGTCAGCACCAGCCCACCCGGCGCCGACGGCCAGGCAGTGGCCAGCCAGAAGCTGCTCATCACCAGGAAGGCCAAGGCACTGCGTGAACCGAACAGCAAGGCCAGCGACCAGTCGCGGTGCACCGCCAGGCCCTGGGCGACATCCTTGGGCGCCCTGCCCGCCTCGACATCGTCCAGGGCCTGGGTGGCGGCCATGGCGAAGTCCAGCAGCAAGGCCATGCGCGCCAGGCAGAAATGCTCGGCAGAGCTGATCTGCTCGTCATGCGCGGCATCCCAGATGCGCTGGCGCAACACCAGCAGGCTCGGCTGATCGGGGCTGACCAGCAGGGCTCGCAGCTCTTCGAGCCAAGGACCGAGGCGCCCGGCTTCGTGCGCGTCCAGTTGCCGCCACTGCCGGCGGACCGAGCGTGAAATGCGCAGCAGTACCATGAGCTTCTGGCTCAGCCCACGAATGGCCTTGGCCCGCATCCGCCCGCGCGGCCCCTCGAACCAGGCATGCTCGCGCTGGGTATCGATGGCGACGATACGGCCGAGGCTGTCCAACAACCCTTTGCGCGCTTCGTCCTCGCCGTCAAGCATGGCGCCTGCTGCCTGCAAGCCGTTCTGCCAGGCCTGACGGGCCTGCCCGGCGAGCTGCTGCTCGACCCGCATCGGCCAGATCAGGGCACTGCTGGCAGTGGCGCAGAAGATCCCCAGGCAAATCTCGGTGCAACGCGCCACCGCCTGGTCGAACACTTGCAATGGGTGACTGATGGCGGGCAAGGCAATGATGGCTGCGGTGTAGCCGGCCAGTACGAACGAATAGGCCCAGGCACTGCGTAACTGGGTGGAGGCAGCCGTGCACAGGGCCAGCCACAGCGCCAGGGTAATCAGGAACAGCCATGGGGTCTGGGCGAACAGGCCGATGAACACCACCGACATGACCGTGCCGACCAAGGTCCCGGCCAGACGCGCCAGGCCCTTCTGCACCACCATTCCCGACAACGGCTGGGCGACGATGAATGCGGTCATCAACGCCCAGGAAGGTTGCTCCAGCCCCCAACGCATGGCCAGCCACAGCGCCAGGCCCGCCCCAAGCAAGGTCTTGATGGCGAACTTGATGGCGAGGCTGCTGGGCGCGAACAGGGCCTGGAGGGTAATGGGCACGAATCGGACCTTGCGGGGGGATGGTTATATGAACGATAGACAATGGGGAAAGGATACTGCCGAGACGATTAATTAGCTAGCTAATCATCTTTGTCGACAAAAAACGCGGACAAAAAAATAGGCGACCGAAGTCGCCCAAAATGCCTTGCGTGCTCGTGGATCCGGAAGGTCAGCGCGGCTTGCGCTTTTGCGAGTCCTTCCAGATGAAAATGCCCAGACCGGCAAAGAATGCAAACATCAACCCGACCGTTACCACGCCCGCGATAACCACATTGTCGAAAAACATGCTGGCCTCCCGATTCGTTTGCCGTTGTCCGATGGATGCAAGGTAACGAATACGGGGGCGGGGAAAATTGATCAGGGTCAATGCTGCCCGGGACCGGGCACGCGAGGCGGGTGCAGGGTTGACCTGCGTCAAGTTTCAGCGCTTCTTGGGCTTGCCCTTGGGCTTCTTTTTCTTCGCGGTGGCAAGCGGCATGGCCTGCTCGAACGCCTGGCGCACTTCGTTCAGGCGTTTTTCCTTGAGGTCATGGATGCGCTTGGCGCGCTCGGCATCGAAGTCGATGAGGTTGTCTTGGCTCATGGGTGGGCTCGACGATCTACAGAGACTTGCATCATGAAGCCAGGCGCCGGCCGTGACCAGCCCCGCGTCAGACTTCGATATCGACCAGCAGGCCTTGGCGTTGGTGCTCGCCCATCATTGGCGCCACCGGTACGGTGTTGTCGGCGTTTACTTCGTCACCCGGCAAGGCACTGTACAGTTCCGCTTCGCCCTTGTTGTTGCGCCGCTGCTGGCGACGCTGCTCTTCGCGCAGCAACAGGACTTGCTGCTGCGGGTCGCGCTGCTGCTTCAGGTCGATGGCGCTTTCATTGGACGAAGGCTGCACCGGCACCACCGGCTTGATGTCGGGGGTCTGTTTGACCGGGTCCAGTTGCGAAGTCACCGGGGCAGCACTGAGCGGGATGATCGGCGGCAGCATGGAAATTCTCCTGTGCCCACTGTATCGGCCATCCGTTAGCCAGCTTGAGCGTCGAAAGTGAGGATGTGCGGCCACTCACGACCGCGCCATGCCAGTATAGACAGCCGTTACTCGGCTTCATCCTCAGGGTCGTCGTCGGCCGGCGGGCTGGCTTCGCTCCAGGGGCGCTTGTAGACCTGCTGCCAGACCGAGTCCATATGCTCGCGCAGCACCTGTGGCGCGTTCTTCAACGAAGCACTGTCTTCACGCTCGCCGCCAACCGGTTCTTCTCCAGCCGGGGTGATCAGCGACTGGCCGGTGATGGTGTAGGCGTTCTGCCCCTCGCGCATCTCGATGGCGATGTCGTGCGGGTCGATGCCGCCACCACAGAAGGAATGGCTGGCCACGGTCACTTCGGCGACACCGTCCTTGTTCAGGTCACTGACGTCACTGACATCGGTATAGAAGTCGACATCCAGGTCCAGCCCCGGGCAGGTGGTTTCCTGCTCGATCTGCCAGCGCGGCTTGAATACGTCGCTCTCGGAGGTGCGCCCGTACAGGGTGGCCTTGAGCACCACCTTGTCGACCTCCTGCTCGGACTCGGCATCCACCGCCTGGCCATCGCTGCGGCTGAGCACCAGCAACCCCTCGCCGTCGCGGTCGCGGAAGTGCACGCTCTTGATCGGCGTCTGCACGCCCAGCACTTCGAGCTGCTCGACCGGAATCGCAGGCAGGGTTTCAAAATTTTTCTGTTCACAGGCGGCCAGCAGCAGCAAGCTGCCCAGGGCCAGGGAGGTGTGCAACCAGCGGTGCTTGAGCGGCATATCGGTGCGTAGCCCTCGTCAGCAAGACGGTGTTCTGCGATGAAACAGCTAGACTCATGGACTTCTGGTCTATGGTCCGCCCGGCCTATCCGTTAACATAGCCGGCTTTTCATCGCGGGAGTTCAGGCAGTATGGCGCAGCAGTATCAACCGGGGCAACGCTGGATCAGCGACAGTGAAGCGGAGCTTGGCCTGGGGACCATCCTGGCACAGGATGGCCGCCTGTTGACCGTGCTCTACCCGGCCACTGGCGACACCCGCCAGTATTCCCTGCGCAATGCGCCGCTGACCCGCGTGCGCTTCTCGCCGGGTGACCAGATCACCCACTTCGAAGGCTGGAAGCTGACCGTGCGCGAGGTCGAAGACATCGACGGGCTGATGGTCTACCACGGCCTGGATGGCCAGAACCAGGCGCGCACCCTGCCGGAAACCCAGCTGTCGAACTTCATCCAGTTCCGCCTGGCCAGCGACCGCCTGTTCGCCGGGCAGATCGACCCGCTGTCGTGGTTCAGCCTGCGTTACAACACCCTGCACCACACCAGCAAGCAGATGCAGTCGTCGCTGTGGGGCCTGGGTGGTTGCCGCGCGCAGCCGATCGCCCACCAGTTGCACATCGCCCGCGAAGTTGCCGACCGCAGCGCCCCACGCGTTCTGCTGGCCGACGAAGTAGGCCTGGGCAAGACCATCGAAGCCGGCCTGGTGATTCACCGCCAGCTGTTGTCGGGCCGCGCCAGCCGCGTGCTGATCCTGGTCCCGGAAAACCTCCAGCACCAGTGGCTGGTGGAAATGCGCCGGCGCTTCAACCTGCAGGTCGCCCTGTTCGACGCCGAGCGCTTCATTGAAAGTGACGCCAGCAACCCGTTCGAGGATGCCCAGCTGGCGCTGGTCGCCCTGGAATGGCTGGTCGATGACGAAAAGGCCCAGGACGCGCTGTTCGCCGCTGGCTGGGACCTGATGGTGGTCGACGAGGCGCACCACCTGGTGTGGCACGAAGAGCAGGCCAGCACCGAATACAGCCTGGTCGAGCAACTGGCCCAGGTCATCCCGGGCGTGCTGCTGCTGACCGCGACCCCCGAACAGCTTGGCCAGGACAGCCACTTCGCCCGTCTGCGCCTGCTCGACCCCAACCGTTTCCATGACCTCGCGGCGTTCCGCGCCGAGAGCGAAAACTACCGCCCGGTGGCCGAAGCCGTGCAGGAACTGCTTGAAGAAGGCCGCCTGTCGCCCAAGGCCCATGCCACCATTCAAGGTTTCCTCGGCGCCGAAGGCGAAGCCCTGCTGGCTGCAGTCAACGACGGCGATACCCAGGCCAGTGCCCGCCTGATCCGCGAACTGCTCGACCGTCACGGCACCGGCCGCGTGCTGTTCCGCAACACCCGTGCGGCGGTCCAGGGCTTCCCCGAGCGCCAGCTGCACCCGTATCCGCTGGCCAACCCCGAGCAATATCAGGACCTGCCAGCCGGCGAGCACGCCGAGTTGTACCCGGAAGTGGCCTTCCAGGCCCAGGGTGAAGTCAGCGATGACGAACGCTGGTGGCGCTTCGACCCACGGGTCGACTGGCTGATCGACACGCTGAAGATGCTCAAGCGCACCAAGGTCCTGGTGATCTGCGCCCACGCTGAAACCGCCATGGACCTGGAAGACGCCTTGCGCGTGCGCTCCGGCATCCCGGCCACGGTGTTCCACGAAGGCATGAGCATCCTCGAGCGCGACCGCGCCGCGGCCTACTTCGCCGACGAGGAATTCGGCGCCCAGGTGCTGATCTGCTCGGAGATCGGCAGTGAAGGCCGCAACTTCCAGTTCGCCCACCACCTGGTGATGTTCGACCTGCCGGCCCACCCGGACCTGCTCGAACAGCGCATCGGCCGTCTCGACCGTATCGGCCAGAAGCACACCATCGAACTGCACATTCCGTATCTGCAGGACAGCCCGCAGGAGCGCCTGTTCCAGTGGTACCACGATGGCCTGAACGCCTTCCTCAATACCTGCCCGACCGGTAACGCCCTTCAGCACCAGTTCGGCCCGCGCCTGCTGCCGATGCTCGAAGGCGGCGATGCCAAGGCCTGGACCGCACTGGTCAGCGAGGCCCGTTGCGAGCGCGAGCGCCTGGAGGCAGAACTGCACAGCGGCCGTGACCGCCTGCTGGAGCTCAACTCCGGTGGTGCCGGCGAGGGCCAGGCGCTGGTCGAGGCGATCCTCGAGCAAGACGACCAGTTCGCCCTGCCGATCTACATGGAAACCCTGTTCGACGCCTTCGGCATCGACAGCGAAGACCATTCGGAAAACGCCCTGATCCTCAAGCCGAGCGAGAAGATGCTCGACGCCAGCTTCCCGCTAGGCGACGACGAAGGCGTGACCATCACCTACGACCGCGCCCAGGCGCTGTCGCGTGAAGACATGCAGTTCCTCACCTGGGAACACCCGATGGTGCAGGGCGGCATGGACCTGGTACTGTCCGGCTCGATGGGCAACACCGCCGTTGCGCTGATCAAGAACAAGGCGCTCAAGCCGGGTACCGTGCTGCTCGAACTGCTGTTCGTCAGCGAGGTGGTGGCGCCGCGCAGCCTGCAACTGGGCCGCTACCTTCCGCCAGCGGCGCTGCGCTGCCTGCTCGATGCCAACGGCAACGACCTGGCTTCGCGGGTGGCGTTCGAAACCCTCAACGACCAGCTCGAAAGCGTGCCACGTGCCAGCGCCAACAAGTTCGTGCAGGCCCAGCGTGACGTGCTGGCCCAGCGCATCAGTGGTGGTGAAGCCAAGGTCATGCCGGTCCACGTCGAGCGTGTGGCTGAAGCCCAACGCCGCCTGGCCGCCGAGGCCGATGAAGAGCTGGCACGCCTGACCGCGCTGCAAGCCGTCAACCCGAGCGTGCGTGACAGCGAGATCGATGCACTGCGCAAGCAGCGTGAACAAGGCCTGGCGATGCTGGACAAGGCGGCGTTGCGCCTGGAGGCCATTCGCGTATTGGTCGCGGGCTGATCCACCTGTCATATAACTGGGGCCGCTTCGCGACCCTTTCGCGACACAAGGCCGCTCCTACAGGAAACCGCAATCACCTGTAGGAGCGGCCTTGTGTCGCGAAAGGGTCGCAAAGCGGCCCCAGTTCGTTATGCCAACTGGCTATCAACGCCAGAGCCAAATCATTGAACCCAAAGTGCCACTATTCAGGAAGGTTTAACCACCCGTTTCTATACTGCCCCAGAACAGTCTCCACAGGGCTCGAACGGAGACGAGTGAAAACTCGAGCAAAGGGCAAGCAATGGACTGGCTGGGACTGCAACTGTTCACCGAACTGCCGGTAACCGGGCGCATCGTCATCGACTGCCGCCATGAACCGTTACTGGTGCTGATCGCTTTTGCCGTGGCAAGCGCAGCGTGCTTCGCGACCCTCGACATGGCCGAGCGCCAATCCCACACCGAGCTGCGCGCTGCCCAGCGACAATGGCGTGTGCTCGGCGCCTGCTGCCTGGCCGGCGGCATATGGGCCATGCACTTCATCAGCATGCTGGCCTTTCAGGCCCCGGTGGAAATGCATTACGACGTGTCGCTGACCGGCCTGTCACTGTTGATCGCCTTGCTGGTGGCCTGGCTGGCGATGACCAGCCTGGACCGCAGTGAAATGCGCCCGCAGCACTATCTGCAAAGCGCGCTGCTTATCGGCCTGGGCATCGTCATCATGCATTTCGTCGGCATGGCCGCGCTGCAGACCGGAGCACAGCAGTATTACCAGACCGGCCTGCTGCTAAGCAGCGCCGTCATCGCCCTGCTCACCAGCCTTGTCGCGTTGCTGCTGGCCCGCTACTTCCGCAACGGCAGCGGTACCCTTCACCAGACCATGAAGTATGGCGCCAGCCTGATCATGGCCAGCGGCATCGTGGCCACCCACTTCACCGCCATGTCGGCCATGACCCTGGTAATCCCCGCCGACACCGCCTTGCGCCTGCCCTCGGGCGACAACAGCCTGCAGCTGGGGCTGACCATCGCCTTCATCACCTTGCTGATCAGCGGCAGCAGCATCAGCGCCGCCCTGGCCGACAAGAAACTGCAGAGCAAGGAAGACGACCTGCGCCGCTACGGCGTGCTGCTCAGCCAACTGGACCAGGCCCGCGAGTCACTGCAACAGGCCGCCCACTACGACGCCCTGACCAACCTGGTCAACCGCCGTGGTTTCAACCAGATCTTCGCCGAACGCCTGGCAGAGCAGGATCCCAATGAACACCGCCTGGCCGTGATGTTCCTCGACATCGACCACTTCAAGCGGATCAACGACAGCCTCGGCCACGATGCCGGCGACGAATTGCTCAAGGTGATCGCCAACCACATCACGGCTGCCACCCGCAGCCACGACCTGGTGGCCCGCTTCGGCGGTGACGAGTTCTGTGTGGTCACCAGCCTGAACAGCCACGACGAGGCACGCCACCTGGCCCAGCGCATCATGCAACGGATGAAGGAGCCGATCGACCTGGGCGGCCGGCGCATGGTCATGACCACCAGCATCGGCATCAGTATCTACCCCGATGATGGCCTGACCACCGAAGAACTGCTCAAGCATGCCGACCTTGCCCTCTATCAATCCAAAGGCTGCGGGCGCAACAGCCTGCACTTTTTCAACAGCAGCCTGAAAACCCGTGCCAGCCTGGCCTTGCAACTGGAAGAGGAACTGCGCATTGCCCTGCTCGAAGAACGCGGCCTGTGCGTGCATTACCAACCCATCTTCGACCTGCGCACCGGCCAGGTGGCCAAACTCGAAGCGCTGGTGCGCTGGCAGCACCCGCTGCACGGGCTGATGGGGCCTGACCGGTTCATCGGCATTGCCGAAGCCAACGGCCTGATCGTCGACCTCGACCTGTGGGTGCTGCGCCACGCGTGCCAGGACCTGGCCCGGCTTCAGCAGCATGGTTTTACCAGCCTCAAGGTCACGGTCAATTGCTCGGCAGTGACCCTGGGCCATGAAGCCCTGCCCAGCGAAGTGGAAGTGGCGCTGTTCCAGGCGGGCCTGGCGCCTCGCCAGCTGGAACTGGAAGTCACCGAAAACGCTTTGATGGGTGACATCGAGCATACCGTCAGCCTGCTCAAGCGCATTCGCGGCCAGGGTGTCGGCCTGTCGATCGACGATTTCGGCACCGGCTATTCGTCGCTGGCCTACCTCAAACGCCTGCCTCTGGACGTGCTGAAGATCGACCGCTCATTCCTGCAGGATGTGCCCGGCAGCCTGAAGGATCGCGAGATCATCGAGGCCATCATCGCCATGGCCCACACCCTGCACCTGGAAGTGGTCAGCGAAGGCGTCGAAACCGTCGAGCAACATGAGTTTCTGGTCAGCAAGGGCTGCGACTACCTGCAGGGCTACCTGCTCAGCCGCCCCGTGCCGCTGAGCGAGCTACGTTCGCTGCTCGATCAGCTCGACCGCCACGAAAGTGTGTTCAGCCCTTGTTGCGATACAGCTCTACCAGGGTCGCCGGATCTTTTTGCAGATACCCCTGGCTACCGTGCAGGCGCATCAGCTGCGCGGCAAGGCCACTGAGCGGCGTTGCCGTACCCTGCTCGCGGGAAAGCTTGACGGCACCGTCGAGGTCCTTGAGCAAGGTGCGGACATGCCACTTGACCGGTTCGAAACGGCTTTCGGCCATCTGCGGCGCCAGGATCTGCAGCGGCTTCGAATCGGCAAAGCCACCGGCAAGGGCTTCGGCGATCAAGGTGGCGTCGACGCCTGACTGTTCGGCCAGCGCCACCACTTCGGCAATCACCAAGGCATTGCAGGCCACGATCATCTGATTGCAGGCCTTGGTCACCTGCCCTGCTCCCACACCGCCCATGTGCGTGACCCGCTGGCCAAGCACCTGCAGCACCGGGCGCGCCCGCTGCAGGTCAGTGGCTTCGCCACCTACCATGATCGCCAAGGTGCCTGCCTCGGCCCCTGGCGTGCCACCGGAAACCGGGGCGTCCAGCCAGGCCATGCCGCACAGGGCAGCCAATTCGGCAGCCATTTCCCGGGTGGCGGTTGGCTCCAGGCTGGAGAAGTCCACCAGCAACTGCCCGCTGCGCCCGCCCTCGGCGATGCCTTGCTCGCCAAACACCACTTCGCGCACCACTGCCGTGTCGGCCAGGCACAACAGCACCATGTCGCTGTCACGGCACAACTCGGCCGGGCTCGCCGCCAACCGCGCACCTGCGGCCACCAACGTGGCGCATTTGTCCGGGCTGCGGTTCCACACCGTCAGCGAATAACCCGCGGCCAACAGGCGCCGGCACATTGGCAGGCCCATCAGGCCAATCCCGGCGAATCCCAGCGAAGGCAGTGCAGTACTCATGAACGACTCCAGGCAGAAGATTAAAGAAGCGTGACAAACGGGCGATGCAGTGCCAGCTCGACAGAAAATTCCTTAAAACAAGTAAGGGAAACCCCTATCGCACCCGCAAATGGCGCACTGATAGAGTCGCGGCGCTTTGCGTGATGGCCATATGGCATAACCCTCTGATAATCACTGACACCAGGCAAATGGCGCACTATGACCTCTACGAACACTTCTGCCAATGCGGTCCCCGAGTCTTCGGCTCTCCCCAACTTACCGACCGCCAGTGGTGTTCGTGACACGCTGCCGACACGCAGTTCGCCGGCACAGCAGTACCTGTACTTCACCGAGCAGGACATCCAGCGCATCCTCGACAACCTCGACGGCCTGCGTGACCTGGTATTTCCCGGCAACCAGCACATCGAGGGCGACGACCCACTGCGCCTGGAGCAGCAGTTTCCGTCGGTCTGCCTGATCGGCCTGGGCCGTTGCGGCTCGAACATCGCCCTGGACGTGGCCGAACTGGTCTACAACGCCCGCACCTTCTTCCTCAACGAGTTCAACAACGAAGACCGCCTCAAGGGTGAGTCCGGCTACAGCCCGGCACGCTGGATCCGCCAGAACCTGCGCCTGGTGCAGAACAAGGGCGTCAAGCCGGTGTTCCTGGTCGAACCCCTGGTGATGCTCGGCGACCTGGACAAGGACATCGCCGGGCGTATCCGCTTCTCGCGCAAGGGCGAGCGTGGCGAGTTCCTGCGCGACTACAGCAAGATGAAGATCATGGACCTGTCCGAGGTGCATGCAGGCGGTGCCGGCAATGCGCCGATCCTCGGCCAGTACCTGGCCAAGATCATCCTCAACAAGGACACCCAGCGCTTTTCCAGCGCCGACTGGAAGCTGATCCACTCGTACCTGATCGACTCCTGCGGCATCAAGGCCAACCAGTCGCGGCTGTACTTCTACATTTTCAGTGCCGGTGGCGGTACCGGCTCTGGCATGGCGTCGGAATTCGGCCTGGCCCAGCAGTACTCGTACATGAACAAGACCTTCGACACCAAGCCTGCCGACGAGAACGACGGCAAGAGCGGGCACTCGTTCGTCTTCGAGCCGATCTTCACCAGCGGCATCTGCGTACTGCCCAACGCAACGGATCATCGCAGCGAAATGTCCGAAGCCCTGCACATCAACGCCGGCCGGCTGTTGTGCAAATACCTGTCGGAAGAATGGGACTTCTCGTACAACTTCGATAATGAAGACAGCAGCGAAGCCAGCGTGATGGGCCGTATTCGCCCGTGGAACGCGATGATGCTGATCTCCAACGACATCATGCGCTACGCCGAAGAAAGCGATGACGGCACCATCCACAACATCGACGTCAACGCCATGGAGAAGCACGCCAACCAGTACATCTCCCAGCAGATCTTCAACATCCTCACCGCCCAGGCGGTGACTACCGACTACGACCAGAACTACTTTCGCCGCGCGGGCATCGACATTGGCGAAACCATCCGCCTGGACGCCAACGACCTGTTCATGAGCCTGGCCGGCCCGGTGGCGATTGCATACGCCGAGTCGGTAGTGCCCGAAGCCCCTGCGCCAGGCACAGACAAGTTCAAGGTGTTCGAACGCGAAACCCCGCGCCTGGACATCGACGACCTGTTCTTCCGGTCCATCGACCTGCCGCACTTCAACAAGCAGACCCAGGCCATCGAAGGCATCAGCCTGCTGCCGATCGAGTCGCGCCGCTACCGCGCTGCCCTGGAGCAATACCAGGCCTCGGGTTACGACGCCGCCGCACTGCATGACCTGCACTTCTTCAAGAACTGCTCGTCGGTGGTGTCGATCGTCTCGCTGCCCAAGGACTACAAGCTGTCGTACATGGACCTGAACCGGCTCAAGACCCACCTCAACAGCCTGTTCCCCAATACCACACTCAAGCGCTACGCACTGGTGATCGGCGCCTCGGCCAACCTGTCGCTGACAACCCTGATCGCCAAGAGCCCGTGCCTGTCGGACGACTTCCTGACCCTGATCGTGGCCTTCATCAAGCGCTGCTTCGCCCGCACCCCGTACCGCTTCGATGACACCCTGGACAACGCCATCCTCGAGTTCATCACCAGCGAGCACTTCGAGGAGGAGCGGATCGACGACCTGCTCAGCGAGTTCGAGAACCCGGCGAAGATCCTCGACACCAACTGGTACGCGATCAAGCCGATGTACGAGAAGAAGTATCGCGAGCTGATCAACGACAAGAGCCGCTTCGTGTCGATCAACGATATTCGCCTGTCGCGCGAGTGCGTAAAGAAGGCGGTGAAGTACCTGCGCGAGATCTTCCGCCACCGCATCGGCAAGACCCGGGTGATTTCGCTGAACAGCCATACCGGCCGGGTCGATTACTAGACACGACGGGGCCGCTTTGCGGCCCCAATTACGCATCCCGTAAACTGTTACCGCAGCGCCGAATCAGCCCAGCACTGTTACCAACTTCCACCTTACGTGAGCGTCAACAAGCACCAGCATGGGGCGGCTGCGTATTTTTACGCACTAAAAAAGCGCGTCGTTATTCCGATTGCTTGGCCTGAATCACGATGAACGGTGAAACCACCACGGCCCAGATCTCTGGGTCGCGGCTTTGCAGGTCGAGCGCCTGCTCAGCGCTAACCGGCCCGACAGTGCCATCACTGCGCCACTTGGCGAAGATCTCGCTGCGATTCTCGGCCATTGCCGCGGCAACCTCGATCAGGTCGAGGCTGGGGTCGACCCAAATCAGGTCACCCTTGGCCCAGAAACGCTCCAAAGCTTTCCACTCGATTGTCGCCGTCTCGCCGAGCAATTTGGCATAGAGGGTGCTTGTTTGATCAGTCATGGGTTTGTACCCGCAAATTCGGCCAATGAAAAAAGGCCGGCATTTTTGCAGAAAAACCCGGTTTCAAATATGTAATTTGGTCGATTGGCCCCGAAGTCGTGGGGTGGGGCCCGGGATGCAGGCAAAGTGATGGCGCTTTTCTGTATCTTTGTGTCGATCATGCGACAACCCGCGGAACAGGCACTTTTAGCCGGCTTTTCAAGCGCGCGAACAGGGCTCTACACTGTACCGGTACAGTTCCGGGACATGTTCCGGGGGAAGGTGGGCATGCAGTGTGGCGTGGCCATGCCGCAAATCCCGCCCGGTCTGTAGCCCTGGCCGCCAGGACTATAAGAATTACAACAGAATGAGTGGAGCACTATGATCAAGATTTCCAAGCTGTTCGCCGCAATGGTACTGGCCGGGGTAGCCAGCCATTCGTTTGCCGCCGATACCATCAAGATCGGGATCGCGGGCCCTAAAACCGGCCCTGTGACCCAGTACGGCGACATGCAGTTCATCGGCGCCAAGCAGGCCATCAAGGATATCAACGCCAAGGGCGGCGTCGATGGCAAGATGCTCGAAGCCAAGGAATACGACGACGCCTGCGACCCTAAACAGGCCGTGGCAGTCGCCAACAAAGTGGTCAACGACGGCGTCAAGTTCGTCATCGGCCACCTGTGCTCCAGCTCCACCCAGCCAGCGTCCGACATCTACGAAGACGAAGGCGTGATCATGATCACCCCGGCCGCCACCTCGCCGGAAATCACCGCCCGTGGCTACAAGCTGATCTTCCGCACCATCGGCCTGGACAGCGCCCAGGGCCCGGCTGCCGGCAACTACATCGCCGACCACGTCAAGCCGAAAGTGGTTGCCGTTCTGCACGACAAGCAGCAGTACGGTGAAGGCATCGCCACCGCAGTCAAGCAGACCCTCGAGAAGAAAGGCACCAAGGTTGCCGTCTTCGAAGGCCTGAACGCCGGTGACAAGGACTTCTCCTCGATCATCCAGAAGCTCAAGCAGAACAACGTCGACTTCGTCTACTACGGCGGCTACCACCCAGAGCTGGGCCTGATCCTGCGCCAAGCCCAGGAAAAAGGCCTGAAGGCCAAGTTCATGGGCCCGGAAGGCGTGGGTAACGACTCCATCTCGCAGATCGCCCAAGGTGCTTCCGAAGGCCTGCTGGTGACCCTGCCGAAGTCGTTCGACGCCGACCCTGAGAACAAGGCCATCGTCGACGCCATCAAGGCTGACGGCAAGGACCCGAGCGGCCCGTTCGTGTTCCCGGCCTACTCAGCTGTCGAGCTGATCGCCAAAGGCATCGAAGCGGCCAAGTCCGAAGACACCGACAAGGTGGCAGCCGCCATCCACGCCGGCAAGTTCAAGACCCCGACCGGCGAACTGTCCTACGACGAGAAAGGCGACCTGAAAGACTTCAAGTTCGTGGTCTACGAATGGCACTTCGGCAAGCCGAAGACCGAAGTCTCCCCTCAGTAACTGCGTGACTAATAGCTGACCGTAGAAGCCCACTGTGCGAGCAGTGGGCTTTGTTTTACGAGGTTCATGGGCCTGATCCCCGCGATCCGGGGGCCGACCCACCTGAAAATCTTAAAACCGTCACCCGCGGTTTCCTGGCCGTACCCCCGCCAGCGAAATGCAAATCAGGTTTTTAGGAGCGCTGTAATGCCTGAGATCTACCATTTCTTCCAACAACTGGTTAATGGATTGACCATCGGCAGCACCTATGCCTTGATCGCCATCGGCTACACGATGGTGTACGGCATCATCGGCATGATCAACTTCGCCCACGGCGAGGTGTACATGATCGGTTCCTACGTGGCCTTCATCGCCCTGGCGGGCCTGGCCATGATGGGTATCCATTCGTTGCCGATCCTGATGACCGTCGCCTTCGTCGCGACGATCTGCGTCACCAGTGCCTATGGCTACAGCATCGAACGGGTTGCCTACCGCCCCCTGCGCAACAGCAACCGTCTGATCCCGCTGATTTCCGCCATCGGCATGTCGATCTTCCTGCAGAACACGGTCTTGCTGTCGCAAGACTCGAAGGACAAATCCATCCCCAACCTGATCCCCGGGAGCATCTCCTTCGGGCCGGGCGGTGCGGAGGAAGTACTGATCAGCTACATGCAGATCCTGGTGTTCGTGGTCACCCTGGTGGCCATGACCTGCCTGACCCTGTTCATCTCCCGTTCCCGCCTGGGCCGCGCCTGCCGTGCCTGTGCCGAGGACATCAAGATGGCCAACCTGCTGGGCATCAACACCAACAACATCATCGCCCTGACCTTCGTCATCGGTGCCGCCCTGGCGGCCGTGGCGGCCGTGCTGCTGAGCATGCAGTACGGGGTGATCAACCCCAACGCCGGTTTCCTGGTGGGCCTGAAGGCCTTCACCGCGGCAGTATTGGGCGGCATCGGCAGCATCCCGGGCGCCATGCTCGGCGGGCTGGTGCTGGGCGTGGCCGAAGCCTTCGGCGCCGACATCTTCGGCGACCAGTACAAGGACGTGGTGGCATTCGGCTTGTTGGTTCTTGTCCTGCTATTCCGGCCGACCGGCATCCTGGGCCGCCCGGAGGTTGAAAAAGTATGAACAGAAATCTCAAACAGGCGTTCTTCAGCGCCTTGCTGGTATGGGCCGTGGCCTTCCCGGTGCTGGGCCTGAAGCTGAGCATCGACGGCATCAGCCTGGCGGTGCACAGCCAAGGGTCGTTCACCATCGGTATCATCGCCGTGTGTTCGGTGCTGATGTTCCTGCGCGTGCTGTTCGACAAGCAGTGGAGCTCGGTGATGGGCCGTCGCTCGGACCGCAAGCTGATCCCGCCAGCCGTCAGCAACTACCTGACCCTGCCGAAAACCCAGCGCTACGTGATCATCGGCCTGATCGTCGCGGCTTTGGTGTGGCCGTTCTTCGGCTCGCGCGGGGCGGTCGACATCGCCACGCTGATCCTGATCTACGTGCTGCTGGGCCTGGGCCTGAACATCGTGGTCGGCCTGGCCGGCCTGCTCGACCTCGGCTATGTCGGTTTCTACGCCGTCGGCGCCTACAGCTACGCGATGCTCTCGCACTACCTGGGCTGGAGCTTCTGGGTCTGCCTGCCGATCGCCGGCCTGATGGCCGCCACCTTCGGCTTCCTGCTCGGCTTCCCGGTGCTGCGCCTGCGCGGTGACTACCTGGCGATCGTGACCCTCGGCTTCGGCGAGATCATCCGCCTGTTCCTGCGTAACCTCACCGACTGGACCGGCGGCCCCAACGGCATCAGCAACATCCCCAAGCCGGAGTTCTTCGGCCTGACCTTCGAGCGCAAGGCCGCCGAGGGGATGCAGACCTTCCACGAGTTCTTCGGGCTGGAATACAACTCGATCAACAAGGTCATCTTCCTCTACCTGGTTGCCCTGCTGCTGGCCCTGCTGGCGCTGTTCGTGATCAACCGCCTGCTGCGCATGCCGATCGGCCGTGCCTGGGAAGCGCTGCGTGAAGACGAGATCGCCTGCCGTGCGCTGGGCCTGAACCCTACCATCATCAAGCTCTCGGCGTTCACCCTGGGTGCCTGCTTTGCCGGTTTCGCCGGCAGCTTCTTCGCTGCGCGCCAGGGCCTGGTGACGCCGGAGTCGTTCACTTTCATCGAGTCGGCGATCATCCTCGCCATCGTCGTGCTCGGTGGCATGGGCTCACAACTGGGCGTGATTCTCGCGGCCATCGTGATGATCCTGCTGCCGGAGCTGATGCGTGAGTTCAGCGAATACCGGATGCTGATGTTCGGTGCGCTGATGGTGTTGATGATGATCTGGCGTCCGCAAGGCCTGCTGCCTATGCAACGTCCCCACATGGAGCTGCGTCGATGAGCCGCGAAATTCTGCAAGTCAGCGGCCTGAGCATGCGCTTCGGCGGCTTGTTGGCGGTCAACGGCGTGGCCCTGACCGTCAAGGAAAAACAGGTGGTGGCGCTGATCGGCCCGAACGGCGCCGGCAAGACCACGGTGTTCAACTGCCTGACCGGCTTCTACAAGCCCAGCGGCGGTACCATTCTGCTCGACGGCCAACCGATCCAGGGCCTGGCCGGCCACCAGATCGCCCGCAAGGGCGTGGTACGCACCTTCCAGAACGTGCGCCTGTTCAAGGAAATGACCGCGCTGGAAAACCTGCTGATCGCCCAGCACCGTCACCTGAACACCAACTTCTTCGCCGGCCTGTTCAAGACCCCGAACTTCCGCCGCAGCGAGAAGGAGGCCATGGAGCGCGCCCAGTACTGGCTGGAAAAGGTCAACCTGACCGAATTCGCCAACCGTACCGCCGGCACCCTCGCCTACGGCCAGCAGCGCCGCCTGGAAATCGCCCGCTGCATGATGACCCAGCCACGGATCATCATGCTCGACGAACCCGCCGCGGGCCTGAACCCGAAGGAAACCGAAGACCTCAAGGCACTGATCGCCTACCTGCGTGAGTCGCACAACGTCACCGTGCTGCTGATCGAGCACGACATGAAGCTGGTGATGAGCATTTCCGACCACATCGTCGTGATCAACCAGGGCACGCCCCTGGCCCACGGCACGCCGGAGGAGATCCGCGACAACCCTGATGTGATCAAAGCCTACCTGGGGGAAGCGTAAATGCTGAAGTTCGAGAACGTTTCCACCTTCTACGGCAAGATCCAGGCGCTGCACAGCGTCAACGTGGAGATCAACCAGGGCGAGATCGTCACCCTGATCGGTGCCAACGGCGCCGGCAAGTCGACCTTGCTGATGACCCTGTGCGGCTCGCCCCAGGCGCACAGCGGCAGCATCAAGTACCTGGGTGAAGAACTGGTCGGCCAGCCGTCCTCGCACATCATGCGCAAGAGCATCGCGGTGGTGCCGGAAGGCCGCCGCGTGTTCGCCCGCCTGACCGTCGAGGAGAACCTGGCCATGGGCGGCTTCTTCACCGACAAGGGCGACTACCAGGAGCAACTGGACAAGGTCCTGCAGCTGTTCCCACGGCTGAAGGAGCGTTACATCCAGCGTGGCGGCACCATGTCCGGTGGCGAGCAGCAGATGCTGGCCATCGGCCGGGCGCTGATGAGCAAGCCCAAGCTGTTGCTGCTCGACGAGCCTTCGCTGGGCCTGGCGCCGATCATCATCCAGCAGATCTTCGACATCATCGAACAGCTGCGCCGCGATGGCGTGACGGTGTTCCTGGTGGAGCAGAACGCCAACCAGGCACTGAAGATTGCCGACCGGGCGTATGTGCTGGAGAACGGCCGAGTGGTGATGCAGGGCACCGGTGAGGCACTGCTGACCGACCCGAAGGTGCGCGACGCCTACTTGGGTGGTTGAATGAAAAAGGGCCTTCGGGCCCTTTTTTCTGCCCGCAGGACGTGTATCGTGGCCAGCTCTTTGGCAAAGATTCTCCGGAGCCCGCCCCATGCGCCTCACCCCTACCCTGCTGCTCACTGCCCTGCTGCCCCTGTTCGCTGGCTGCCAGTTGCTCGCCGAGCAGCCCCGTGACCCGAATATCGGCACCACGCGCATGCAGGGCGAACTGAGTGCAGGCGGCGGCCGGCTGTTGTTCAAACCTTGCGGTGAAAGCCGCCACTTCGTGATCAATGACGTCGCCGGCACCGGCATCCTCCAGGAGTCCGTCAGCCTGGCCAAGGACACCAACGCCAAATTGTTCGCCGACGTCCGTGGCCGCCTCACCGGCGCCAAACAGGCCGACAACGATGGCCAGCTGGAAGTCAGCCGCCTGTACCGCCTGGAGCCCTCCACCCGCGCCTGCGACGACCCCAACTTCAAGCAGCTGACCCTGCGCGCCAATGGCCACGAACCGGACTGGGACATCAAGGCCAGCGGCAAGGGTATGGTGCTCAACCGTGTCGGCAAGGACCCACTGCCCTTGCCGTTCCTCGAAGAAGAAGTGCCCGGCGGCGGCCTGACCCTGACCAGCGAAGCCAACGGCCAGCACGTTGAACTGTGGGTCGCCCCGCAACGCTGCGTCGACAACATGAGCGGCGCCGTGCGTCACCTGCGCGCCGAGCTGCGCATCGACGGCCAGACCCTGCGCGGCTGCGGTTACTACGGCGGCGCGCGCGACAACTGATCACCGGGCGCTTTTATCCTGCCAGTCGGGGCGGCTAACAGCTTATACTTGGCGGTTTGTGTAAAGCCGCCGGCCGCCCATGGCCGGGATACTGGACCCTGCCATGCTACGAATCACCGAACTCAAGCTGCCCCTGGACCATCCCGACGAAGCCCTGCGTGAAGCCATCGTCCAGCGCCTGGGCATCCGCGACGAGCAACTGCTCAGCTTCAACCTGTTCAAGCGCAGCTACGATGCGCGCAAGAAGAACAGCGAGCTGCTGTTCATCTACACCATCGACCTTGAAGCCAGCAACGAAGCCGAGCTGCTCAGCAAGTTCGCCGACGATCACAACATTGGCGTGGCACCTGACGTCACCTACAAGTTCGTCGGCCAGGCTCCGGCCGACCTGCAGGAGCGCCCGATCGTGGTCGGTTTCGGCCCGTGCGGTATCTTCGCCGGCCTGCTGCTGGCACAGATGGGCTTCAAGCCGATCATCCTCGAGCGCGGCAAGGAAGTGCGCCAGCGCACCAAGGACACCTGGGGCCTGTGGCGTAAAAGCGTGCTCAACCCCGAGTCCAACGTACAGTTCGGCGAAGGCGGCGCCGGGACATTCTCCGACGGCAAGCTCTACAGCCAGATCAAGGACCCGAACCACCACGGCCGCAAGGTCCTGGAAGAGTTCGTCAAGGCCGGGGCGCCGGACGAGATCCTCTACATCAACAAGCCGCACATCGGTACCTTCCGCCTGACCGGCATGGTCGAGCAGATGCGCCAGGACATGATCGCCCTCGGCGCCGAAGTGCGCTTCCAGGAAAAGGTCACCGACCTGCTGATCGAAGACGGCCAACTGACCGGCGTGGTGCTGGAAAGCGGCGAGCAGCTGCACTCGCGCCATGTGGTCCTGGCTTTGGGCCACAGCGCCCGCGACACCTTCCGTATGCTGCACGCCAAGGGCGTGTACATGGAAGCCAAACCGTTCTCGGTGGGCTTCCGTATCGAGCACCCACAAACGCTGATCGACAAGGCGCGCCTGGGCAAGTACGCCGGCCACCCGAAACTCGGAGCCGCCGACTACAAGCTGGTGTACCACGCCAAGAACGGCCGTTCGGTGTACAGCTTCTGCATGTGCCCGGGCGGCACCGTGGTCGCCGCCACCAGCGAGCCGGGCCGCGTGGTAACCAACGGCATGAGCCAGTACTCGCGTAACGAGCGCAACGCAAACTCCGGCATCGTCGTCGGCATCGACCCCGAGCGCGACTACCCGGGCGGCCCGCTGGCCGGCATCGAGCTGCAAGAGCGCCTGGAAGCCCACGCCTACGTCATGGGTGGCAGCAACTACCAGGCACCGGCGCAGCTGGTGGGCGACTTCGTCGCGGGCAAGCCGTCCACCGCACTGGGCAGCGTCGAGCCG
Source organism: Pseudomonas sp. CC120222-01a (assembly GCF_003097235.1). Classification (GTDB taxonomy): domain Bacteria; phylum Pseudomonadota; class Gammaproteobacteria; order Pseudomonadales; family Pseudomonadaceae; genus Aquipseudomonas. The sequence goes on from NZ_QEQQ01000029.1 coordinate 30,150, forward strand.
TCGTACAAGCCGGGGGTGACCCTGGGTGACCTGGCGCCGAGCCTGCCGGACTTCGCCATCGAGGCCATCCGCGAAGCGCTGCCGGCGTTCGACCGCCAGATCAAAGGCTACAACCTGCATGATGCGGTGCTGACTGGCATCGAGACGCGCACCTCATCGCCACTGCGCATTACCCGTGGTGCGGACTTCCAGAGCCTGAACATGAAGGGGCTGTTCCCGGCAGGCGAAGGTGCAGGTTATGCCGGGGGGATTCTTTCGGCGGGTGTGGATGGTATCCGTATTGCGGAAGCCGTGGCTCGCGACATCCTCGGCCTGTAAAGCTACTGGCCTCTTCGCGGGCACGCCCGCGAAGAGGCCGGTGCAGGAAAACAAAAAACCCCGAACAGGCCTGGCCCGTTCGGGGTTTTTATTTGCCGCGACGATCAGTGCGAAACGCGGCTGGTACCGTCAACGGTCATGATGCGCACGCGGTCGCCAACGCGGAAGATTTCGTTCTGCTGCACGGCCTGCACATAAGCGCGCATGCTGCCATCGTCTTCACGCACAGTGATTTCCACGCCTTGGGTACGGGTCAGGCCTTCCTCGGCAGCGGAACCTGCCAGGCCACCGGCCACTGCACCAATCACGGCGGTGACGATGCTGCCACGGCCACCGCCAATGGCGCTGCCGGCCACGCCACCGACGATGGCGCCAGCACCACCGCCGATCGGCGTCTTGGTGCCTTCGATCTTGACTGGGCGCAGGGATTCGATGGTCCCCATGCGCACGGTCTGCACGCGACGGGCTTCATCACGGGAGTAGCTGTCACCGGTCAGGCTCGAGGCACAGCCACCGAGCAGCAGCGACATGGTGGTGAAAGTCGCCACCAGCAAAGCGGATTTACGCATGGGTACAATCTCCAGAAAACAGGTGTCCATTAGACGCCGCGCGTTGACGGCTGTCACGGCGCCAGTACAAAAAATTTATTTCCATTCAGCCCCTGTACAGCCTTGATGGACAGTAATGCGGGCGTTACAGCTCAGACCAAGGATAGCCACGGATTACTTCATCAGTTGTGAAGAAGTGTTGGCTTGAGGAGGGAATGGGGCTGCCTGGCAGCCCCAAGGTGTCACGGTGCCAGGCGCTCGCGCACCCACTGCCCGTCGACCAGACGGTAGTTCAGACGGTCATGCAACCTGCTGGCCCGGCCCTGCCAGAACTCGATCCGCTCAGGCAGCAAGCGATAGCCACCCCAATGTTCCGGGCAATGCGGCTGGGTATCGGAGAAGCGTGCCTCGGTGGCCTTGACCAGGCCTTCGAGCTCCTCACGATTGGCAATGACACGGCTCTGCGGCGAAGCCCAGGCCCCCAGGCGGCTGCCCAGCGGGCGCACCTGGTAGTAGTCATCGGACTCCTTGGCCGTGACCTTCTCCACTCGCCCTTCGATCCGCACCTGGCGCTCCAGCGCCGGCCAGAAGAAGGTCATGGCAGCGAACGGGTTGGCCAGCAGCTGCTGGCCCTTGGCGCTGTCATAGTTGGTGAAGAAGGTGAAACCACGGTCATCGAGGCCCTTGAGCAGCAGCACACGACAGTGCGGGCGACCCTCGCCATCGACTGTGGCGAGGGTCAGGGCGTTGGCCTCCACCGGTGGCTGCTCGGTCTTCACCGCGTCGGCAAACCACTGGTGGAACAGAGCGAACGGCTCACCCGGCGCCTGGGCTTCGGCCAGGCCATCACGGGTGTAGTCGCGGCGCATATCGGCCAGGGATTGGGTCATGGCTGCGTTTCCTTGACGATCAGTTGGTCTTCGCAGGGCTGTTGGCGGCTACTTTCTTGTCGGTGGTAGCGGCTTTCTTGGCGGCAGGCTTGGCTGGCGCGGCTTTTTTCTTGGCGGTGGTCTTCGCCGCAGGTTTGGCAGCGGCCTTCTTCGCAGCAGGCTTGGCGGCTGGTTTCTTGGTCTCGACAGGCTTGGCGGCAGGGGCCTTGGCATCCTGCACGGCAACCATCGAAGCCGGGGTTGCTACCGGAGCTGCCTGTTGGTACTTGGCCAGCAGGGCAACCATGGTGTTCTGCGGCGTCAGCAGCATTTCCACGCGGCGGTTCAGGGCACGGCCTTCAGCGCTGTCGTTGGCGGCACGCGGCATTTCCGAGCCCATGCCCTTGAGCGACAGACGGTCACGCTGCAGGCCACTCAGGCGGAAGATCGCCGATACCGAGGCGGCACGCTCCAGGCTCAGTTTCTGGTTGGCGGCGGCTACACCGCTGCTGTCGGCATGGCCGAGTACCAGCACGGCAGTCTTCGAGTCGCCTTCGACGGCCTTGGCCACGCGGGTGATCGGGGCCAGGGTCATCGGCAGCAGCATGTTCGGGCGATCCGGGTTGTACGAGCTGTCGACCGGGATGGTCACCACCAGCACGTTGTCGCGGCGCTCCAGCTCCAGCTTGCTGTCCTTGACGGCTTCACGCAGCTTCGGCTCGTACTGGTCCAGCCAGGCCTGGGTGGCCTTTTCGTCGATCTTCGGCACTACCGGCCCTTTGGCCTGCTTGTCGTCACCGCCGAACGGCCACCACCAGTGGCTCGCGCCCTCGGACTTGGCATCGGCCTTGGCGACTTTCTCGGTAACCGCCGCTTTCACTTCCTTGTCGGCAACCTGGTCCGAACCGAACGGCCACCAGCTGCTACCGCCGTCCTTGGAAGCGTCCTGGGAGTGGCTGGCGCAACCGGTCATAGCGGCCAGGCACAGGGCGAGAGCTAAGGTTTTATGTGAAGACATCAGCGATACACCATGAAATTGAAAGATATTTTGCCAACGCACTTCAGGCGTTGGCATTGAGGATAGTCAAAGGGGTTGCGTAATACCCGCTTTACCCGATCAAAGGCAAGTGCCAAGCACGCGTACCAGCTGCTGGGCTCTTGGATCCATGAGCACGTAAGGGCCGAGGGTATTGACCACGAAGCCGAATGCCACGTCGTGCTCCGGGTCGGCGAAACCGACCGAGCCGCCAGCGCCTGGATGGCCGAAGGCACGGGCGCCGAGGCCGAAGGTGGCGTTGGCCACGTCGGGCTGGTCGAGCATGCAACCCAGGCCGAAGCGGGTCTGGGTCAACAAGGTACGGTCCTGGCCGAGGCTATGTTCGCGGGTCAGTTCGTCGAGCAGTTCGGATTCGAGCAGGCTGCCGTCGAGCAGGCCTGCGTAGAAGCCTGCCAGGCTGCGTGCATTGCCGTGGCCATTGGCTGCTGGCTGCTGCATGCGCCGCCATTCGGGTTTGTTGGTGCTGGTCAGGATGGCCGGCGGGTTGGTGAAGGCGCGAGTCGACAGTGCCTCGGGTTCACGCATGGTCACCTGCAGCAGGCGCTGGGCTGCGGCATCACCCGGGTTGCCCTTGCCACGGGCAATATGTGCCACTCGGTGGAACTCTTCGTCGGCCAGGCCGACGTGGAAGTCCAGGCCCAGCGGCCGGGCGGTACGGGCGACGATCGAGTCACCCGGGCCACGGCCATCGGCGCGGCGGATCAGTTCGCCGATCAGCCAGCCGTAGGTAATGGCGGCATAGCCGTGCTCGGTGCCGGGCACCCACCAGGGCGTTTCGGCGGCCAGGGCATCGACCATGGTCTGCCAGTCATACAGGGCTTCAGCCGGCAGCAGCTCGCGGATGGCCGGCAGGCCGGCACGGTGGCTGAGCAACTGGCGCAGGGTGATGTTCTGCTTGCCGGCCTGGGCGAACTCCGGCCAGTAACGGGCCACCGGGGCATCCAGGGCAAGCTTGCCCTCGCCCACCAACTGCAACGCGGTCACGGCGGTGAAGGTCTTGGTGCAGGAGAACAGGTTGGCGATGGTATCGCTGTGCCAGGCCTGCTGGCCGTCCTTGTCGGCACTGCCTGCCCACAGGTCGACCACGGTCTCGCCACCAACCTGGATGCACAGCGCAGCTCCACGCTCCTGGGGATCTTCGAACAATGCCGCGAACGCTTCACGCACCGCTTCGAACTTCAGCTCATAATGACCCTGAATCTGCACCCGCTGCTCTCCGTACGACCATGCTGACAAAGGCGTGCATTGTTTCAGTAGTTGCTGGTTTTGCCTACTGGGCAAGGCCGGATGGTTGGTGAAGAAACTGCAGTGTCATCTGTGCCAGGGGCGCTGAGCGCCCCCGGTAGACATTCAGGGGGCCTTTTTCTCCAGCTCGACGCGCAACTGACCAACGGCCTGCAGGTTGCTCTTGCGCACCGCCTCGACGAACCCGGGGTACGCCACATCGGTGATCGCCACCAGGCCCAGATGGCCGTTCTCGCCATCGAGCAGGCGCCCGCTGGCCGGTTGGTCGAGGTACTGGAACCAGTGCGCGCCCACGATCATCGGCTGTGCCAGGGCGGCCTTGAGGAAGTTGCCATAGGCCGGCCCGCGGTCCTCTTCCCTGGCGACTTCCACCGGCCCTGGCCAGAACGGCCCACGGTCGCGGGAACCGAACTGGAACTCGGACACCAGCACCGGCTTGTCGATTTCAGCCAGACGGGCAAAGTCATAGCCATCCTCGGGCTTGAGGGTATAGAAGTTGAAACTCAGGACATCGCAGAACTCGGCGCAGGCCTTGACCGCTTCCGGTGTGCTCACGGCGTAGCGGCCGCCCAGCAGCAGGTGGTTGGGTGCATGCCATTTCAGTGCATCGGAAATGGTCTTGAAGTAGGTCTCAGCGAATACCTGCTGGAAGTACTGGTAATCACGCTCGATTTCCGGGTGCTCGGGGTTGGGCAGAGGCGCCTCGAAGCCTGGGTCTTCCATCAGCTCCCAGGCCTGCAGGTCGATGCCCCAGGCCTTGGACAGCCCCTCCTGGTTGCGATACTTGTCGCGCAGCTGCTTGAGGAAGGCGCGCTTGGCCGGCACGTCGGTGGTCAGGCGCAAGGTACCGTAGGCCAGGCCGTAACGCGCCTTGGGGTCGTTGCCGGGCGCGGCCCAGGCCAGTTCGTTGTCGGCGAAATAGCCGATCAGCCAAGGGTCGTCACGGTGATCGCGTGCTGCAATCGCCACGGCACGCTCGGTGGCCATGGCAAACCGTGGGTCGAACGGATCAGGCATGCGGCCCCACCAGTCCATGCCGGTGCTGATGCTGGCATAGTCACCAACGATCGACAGCGGCAAGGTGTAGGGCATGCGTTTGGCCTGACCGATGGCCGGGTCACTCCAGTTGCCCAGTGTGTTGAAGCCCCAGGCCTGCAGGCGGTCCAGCGTGTGAGCCTGCCAACGGTCGGCATCCAGCGCCAGCGGTGGGCACTCGGGTGGGGCTTGCCCTTCCACGGCTGGCGGGCACGGTTTGCCATAGGTGCGCTGGATGTTCGCGGCGTAGAAGTCGAACCAGCGCCCCTGCTTGAAGCTGCGCCCTTGCGACGAGGCGTTGCCATCGTCGTTGTTGCCTTCACCATAAAATGCCGTCAGCACGTCGCCTTCACCTGGCAGGGCCTTGAACATCCCCTCGCGGCCAGCAACATAGGTACGCCCGCCATCGGCGGCCACGGCATTGACGCCCAGCGAGTAGAACGGGTGCCCTTCCGGTGTGACCAGATACCAGCGGCCATCGCGCTTCTCGGTGCGGAAGAAGCCCTTGGCTGCGAACGCTGGCCCGGCCAGCAAGCCCCCGTAGCTATCCAGTTGCTGCTTCTGACGGTCAGCCAGCCAGCTCTTGAGCTGCTGCTGTTCACGCGTGTCAGCAGCCTTGAGCTGATCGTCACTGACGATCAGCTCGGGCCAGTTCCCCCGGGTGGACTGGCCGTAAGCATCGATCAACTCGTGGTAGGCCGCCTGGTAGGCCTGGTCGTCGTCCTGGATGCCGACCTTCTCGATCAGCAGGTTCTGCGCCACCTTCGGGTTGGGTATGGTCAGGCTGACAGATACCACCTGCTTGAGGTCTATCTCACCGGCACTGCTGGTCAACAGCAACCGCTGCCCTTCATGGACCCATGGCATCGGCGGGCCTGCACGCATGCCCTGGCTCAGCGGCGAACTGGCCTTGAGCGGCACCATGACGGTTTGCGCAGGCCCGGCAGGCAGGTCGATACGGCTGGTCAGCGTGCGCCCATCGCTGCCGAGCAGCGTGACGTCGACGGTCAAGGCCCAGTCCTGGGCGCTTTGCATGCGTAAGGTAAGGAACTGCCCAGCCGACCAGTCCCACACGCCGCTCTGCGGGCTCAGGCGCAAGGTCGGCCTTTCGACCGGATTGAACACCACCCGCCTGAGCACCTCGCCCTCGGCCGTCTGCTCCGCATTGTACTGCGGCATGCCGGTGCCTTCGGTCGCCACATTGACCACCGAGGCCGGGCGGACGAAGCTGAACAGCGTCTGTTGCCCGGCCAGCAAAGGCGTGCTGAACAACAGTGTGAAAACCACGGGCAAGGTGTGGCGGATCATAGGGCTGGGGCTCTCCTTCCAGGCCCTCATGGGCCCGCGACTGAGTAATGGACAACGGGCCGGCGCATCGTGCTCCAGCCGTCAGGAAATCTCCCGCCGGAAAGGCGGTAGCGCATTGAGAATAGCCTTGCCGTAGCGCTGCGTGACCAGACGCCGATCCAGCAAGGTGATGACGCCGCGATCCTGCTCGGTACGCAGCAGGCGACCGCAGGCCTGGATCAGCTTTAGTGAGGCATCGGGCACGGCAATCTCCATGAACGGGTTGCCACCACGGGCTTCGATCCATTCGGCCAGGGCTGCTTCGACCGGGTCGTCGGGCACGGCGAAGGGAATCTTGGCGATGACCACATGCTCACAATAGGCACCTGGCAGGTCGACACCCTCGGCGAAGCTGGCCAGGCCGAACAGCACGCTGTGCTGGCCATCGTCGACCCGTGCCTTGTGCTTGTTCAGGGTTTCCTGCTTGGACAGGTTGCCCTGGATCAGCACCAGCTTGCGCCAGTCGCGGTCCAGGCCGTCGAACACTTCCTGCATCTGCTTGCGTGAAGAGAACAGCACCAGCGCACCACGGGCATCTTCAACGATGCTCGGCAGTTCTCGGATGATTGCCGCAGTGTGTGCCGCCGCGTCGCGCGGGTCGGCCTTGAGGTCGGGGACCCGCAACAGGCCGGCATCGCCGTGCACGAACGGGCTGGGCACCACGCAGGTGACGGCATCGCGGGGCAGCCCCGAGCGCATGCGGAACCGGTCGAACTTGCCCAGTGCGGTCAATGTGGCCGAGGTCACCAGGGCGCCATGGGCGACGCTCCAGAGGCTGCGGCGCAGCATCTCGGCGGCAAGAATCGGGCTGGCATTGACCTCGATGTCGAACAGCGCGCCGCTTTCGGCCAGGGTCAGCCAACGCGCCATCGGCGGGCTGTCTTCCGGGTCTTCGGCGGTGAACGCGGTCCACAGCTCCCAGTTGCCCTGGGCACGGGTGACCAGGCTGCCGAACAGCGGATACCACTCCTCGGCCTGGTGGCTGGCGATGCCGATGTTGACCTCACCGTCCATACCTTCCTTGAGCAGGTCGGTCAGACGAGTGAACAGGTCATTGAGGCGGGCGAAGCCCTTTTTCAGCTCGATGCCGACTTCGCGAATCTGCTCCGGCACCACACCGCCCTCGAAGCGGTAGCGCGGGCGCTCTCGGCCTTCGGTGTCCTCGCTGGGGCGGAAGTCGGCGACCTGCTCACACAGGGTGAACATGAACTGCTGCTGGGTGCGCACTTCCCGCGCCAGCTCCGGCACCTGTTCGATGTACTTGCCCAGGTCGCCCGGCAACGGGTGTTGGGCCAGCAGCTTGGTGAGGTTCTTGGCGGTCTGCTCCAGCCAGTCGGCAGTGGAGCGCAGCCGCGAATAATGAGCGAAGTGGCCGATGGCCTTGTCTGGCAGGTGGTGGCCTTCGTCGAACACGTACATTGTGTCGCGCGGGTCGGGCAGCACCGCACCACCGCCCAAGGCCAGGTCGGCCAGGACCATGTCGTGGTTGGTAACGATCACATCGACCTTGCCCATGCCTTCGCGAGCCTTGTAGAACACGCACTGCTGGAAGTTCGGGCAGTGGCGGCCGGTGCATTGGCTGTGGTCGGTGGTCAGGCGCGCCCAGTCCTGGTCCTCGATGGCCTCCGACCAGCTGTCGCGGTCGCCGTCCCAGCGGTTGCCGGCGAGCTTTTCGATCATGCTGTTGAACAGCTTCTGGCTGCGCTCGTCGACCTCGATGTGGAAGCCTTCTTCCTCGAACAGCTGGGCTGTGGCCGACTGCGCGTGGCCCTCCTGCAGCAGGATGTCGAGCTTGGACAGGCACAGGTAACGGCCGCGGCCCTTGGCCAGGGCGAAGCTGAAGTTCAGGCCGCTGTTGCGCATCAGGTCCGGCAGGTCCTTGATGACGATCTGCTCCTGCAAGGCCACGGTCGCAGTGGCGATCACCAGGCGCTTGCCGGCGGCCTTGGCGGCCGGGATCGCGGCCAGCGCGTAGGCGACCGTCTTGCCGGTACCGGTGCCCGCCTCCACTGCAACCACGGCAGGCTCGCCGGCGCGGCGGCCTTCGTCGTCACAGGCGATATCGCCGAGCACCTTGGCCACTTCGGCGATCATCAGGCGCTGGCCGTACCGCGGCTTGAGGCTCTTGGCTTCGAGAAAACGCGTGTAGGCGCCCTGGATGGTGGCTTTGAGTTCGTTGCTGATCATGATCTGCAGGCGCCCGGAGGGCTGGATATATTTTCAGTGTTTCGCATGGGGCGGCTATCATACCCCGCTATTGCCCTTTGTGCCGCATGGAGATCCGGATGCTTGCCTTTGCCCTGCCCTACACACTGCATGTCCTCGCCGCCCTGGTATGGGTCGGCGGCATGTTCTTCGCCTGGCTGGTGCTGCGCCCGGCAACGGTTACAGCCCTTGAAGGGCCTGCCCGCCTGCGGTTGTGGGTGGAAGTTTTCCGACGCTTCTTCGTCTGGGTCTGGCTGGCCGTGGCGATTCTGGCGATAAGTGGTATCGGCATGTTGCATGTGCGCTTCACCGGCTTCGAGACGGCGCCCAAATATGTGCAGGTGATGATTGGCGGCGGGATTGCCATGTTTGCGCTGTTCATGCGCATCCAGGCACTGCTGCTGCCGGAGCTGAAGGCGGCTGTGCAGGCCGAGGACTGGCCGGCAGGCGCCGCCGTGCTGGGGCGCATTCGGCGGATGGTGGGGATCAACCTGCTGCTTGGCCTGGCGGTCGTCGCAGTGGCCAGTTCACGACTGCTGATGTGATGTTGCAGGTGCCGGCGATGGGCCGGCACCCATTATCAGAGGCGCTGCAGGATCAGTTCACCCTCGGCGCCGGCCAATCCAGGCTGCCCCTCCTGCCCGGGCCGGCCATTGGCCCCGGCATCGGTGCGATACACCAGGCAACCCTTGCTCGCCCCGCCTTTACCGGCCTTGCCGGCAGCCCCGGCCTTCCCCGGCGCACCGCCTTCCAGACGTACCACCACGCGCTCCTGCGGGAAGCCCTGCGGCAGGCTCAGGCGAACCCGCCCGCCACGCGCACCGTCATGCCCGTTGCCACCATCATCGCCATTCGCCCCTCTGCTTGCCTGGCCCCAGGCGCAGCCTCCCGCTTGGCCATTGGCGCCATCTAGGCCCATGTAGCCTGGTGCTCCGGCGCCACCGCGGGCATCGATGGCCAGACGCTCGGCATCGACCTCGGCAAGCTTCAACTCCAGGCTGCGCCCAGAGCGGGCAGCGCGTTCATAGGTGCCGGGCGCTCCTGGCGCGCTGATCTCGCTGCCCTCGCCCAGCACGGCACTGCGGACATCGATGAGCAGCGGTGCTTCGGCGGGCGCAATGGCAATCCGCGCATCGCGCCCCAGTTGCAGATGATCGACCTTCAGCTCGGTCAAAGTAGCCGGCAGCAGCAAGGTCGCCGAGTCCGCCACTCGCAATTGCTCCAGGTGCACGCTGGCCGATTTGTTCGGCAGGCGCAGCATGGAATGGGGGGCAACCTCCAGGCTCTGTGCCTGAGCCATGGGCGCGGCCAGCATCGCCAGCAACATCAAATTACGCATGGCGAGGTGCCTCCTGCGGACGGGGAATGGACATGACATGAAAGATACCGGTCAACAGGATCTGCAGCCGGTCGAACCAGCGATGGCTGCGGCCACGCAAGCTGCCATTGAAAAACAACACTTCAAGAAAATGCAGGCTCAGCACAAAAATGCCCAAGGCATTGATCAACAGATTCAACGGCAATGGTTGCGGCATCATCAGGTTGAACAGCACCACGCCCCAGAACGCCACGGTCAGGACCTTGCCCAGGCCCAGGATGAACTTCATACCCCGCCCCTACGTGTCTATTTATTGTTATGTCTGCGCGGCCCGAGCAAGCGCGCCGCGCAGCCAACACTACCTGCATGCCCGAGCAGGCGCCAGCGCAGTCAGTTGAGGTGCAAGTCCACCCGTCGGTTGTGCGCACGCCCTTCATCGGTGGCGTTGTCGGCGATCGGCTCATGGGCGCCACGGCCTTCGCTGGTCACCTTCTGCGGTGCCAGGCCCTGACGGATCAGGTACTCGGCGACGCTGGCAGCGCGGCGTTCGGAAAGGGCCTGGTTGTAGCTGTCGGAGCCCACGTTGTCGGTGTGCCCGACCACCTTGATGCGCGTGACCCCCAATTCGTTGAGGCGCGGCAGCAGGCTTTTCAGGCGCTCCTCGCTACCCGGGGTGAGGTCGGCGGAGTTGAAGGCGAACATCACCTGGCCCTGGTCATCGAGGGTGATCACCTCGGGTTTGGGCTCCGGTGCAGGCTGGGACGGTGGGTACTGCGGCAGCGGGCAACCCATGTTGTCGACCGGGGTGTTGGCGGGGGTATCGGGGCAATAGTCACGACGGTCGAACACGCCGTCGCCATCCTCGTCGCCATCCTGGGCATAACAGATCAGCCCGCCGGTGATTGCGCCAAGGGCACCGAGGCCAGCCGCCCAGCTGGAGTTTTCGATGGCGCCAAGGCCACCCCCCACTGCACCACCGAGCAGGCTGCAGATGGGCCAAGTCCTTTGATTGAGCGGCGCACTGCCATCACTGTGGGTGGCGCAGCCTGCAAGCAGGCTGCTCACCAACAGCAACGGCATCGCCGCCTTCGACATTACACTCATGATGAATGCTCCTGTGTCATCGGCCGCAACCGGCTAGCAGGATTAAAGACGCGCCCGCGCCACTTCTCAAGGCGCGGGCGCCGGGACGTCAACGCTGGATCTTGATTTCGGTACGACGGTTCATGGCACGCCCCTCGGCCGTGGCATTGTCCGCCACTGGCTGGGTTTCGCCTGCACCTACCACCGAAATGAAGCTGGCGCGAGGCACACCGCTTTCGATCAGGTAGTCGGTTACCGCGTGGGCACGATGCTCGGACAACTTCTGGTTGTACTTGTCGGAGCCGACGCTGTCGGTGTGGCCGGTCACGCTCAGACGGGCGCTTGGGGCCTCTTGCTTCAGGCGCGTGGCAACCGTGTTCAGGCGCTCCTTGTCGGCCGCAGTCAGGCGCGAGGAATTGAATTCGAAGTGCACATCACGAATGACGATCACTTCTTCCTTCTGCACCACCACTTCCTCGACCACAGGCGCGGGCTCAGGCGGGCAGCCATTGGCATCGACCTTCACGCCGCGCGGCGTATGCGGGCACTTGTCACGGCTGTCCGGCACGCCATCACCGTCCTCGTCGCCATCGCCGTGAGCCCAGCAATAACCCGCCGCCAGGCCACCACCGAGCAGCGCGCCCCAGCCAGCCCAGCTGGAGCTCTCGATGGCGCCCAGGCCGGCACCGGCGACGCCCCCGACGGCAGCACACTTCGGCCAGTCGGTTTTTTGCAAACCTGCACAACCAGTCAACACACTGGTGAGCAGTACCAGGGGTAACGCTGTGCGTACTATGCTCATTTTCGTAGCTTCTCCTAGGGGAATCGGCATAAGACCGATCTCTGGGAGTAAAGACCGCGCAATTGATCCCTGCCAGCAATAAGCCACGACACGGCCACTTACCTCTATGCCGGCGGACAGCAGCCCGCTAGTCTTGGATGACTTGAACGAGGATTGGCAATGACCGACGGTTTTTCCCAGCGCACCCCGCAACAGGCTCTGGCCGCCCTGCTAGAGCGCTTCACCCCGCAGCGCCTGCTGCTGGTGGGCACCCGCTTCCCGGCCCTGGATGCCTTTGCCCAGGCTCACCCCCAGGTGACCATCGAAACCTGTGCGCCGGGGCCATTGCCGGCAGCGCTGGCGGCCCAGCGCTTTGACCTGGCGGTGCTGGTGGACTGCCTGGAACACTTGCCCAAACGCACCGGCCTGCAACTGCTGGGCGGCATCCGCAACCTCAATGCCAGCCGGGTTGCGGTGCTGGCCGACCTGCCCGCCTGTGGCTGGCAAGACACCGATTTCTTCTCCCTGGCATTGTCGGCCAGCGAGAAATTCCGCCGTGATGAGCAGGTGTTGAGCTTGTTCACCTATGATCTACATGACTACAAGCAGGTCCCGGACTGGCTCAACGCCAAGTTCTGGGCCAACCCTGAAAACTTCGGCAAGTATTGGTGGTGATGATGAGTGTCTCGGTTTGCCCTTGTGGCAGCGGCAACCTGCTCGACGCCTGCTGCGGGCATTACCATGCCGGCACCCCGGCCCCCGACGCCCAGACGCTGATGCGTTCGCGTTACAGCGCCTATGTGCTGGGGTTGGTCGACTACCTGGTCGCCACCACCCTGCCGGCCCAGCAGGCGGAGCTGGACCGCGCCGCCATGGCAGCCTGGAGCGCTCAGAGCACCTGGCTGGGGCTGGAGGTGGAAAGCGCCGAAGTGCTCGGTGGCCAGCCTGAACACGCCTTCGTGACCTTCACTGCCCGCTGGCATGACCAGGAGGGCGACCACCAGCACCGCGAGCGCTCTGCTTTCGTGCAGCACGAGCGACGCTGGTACTTCATCGACCCCACCGTCGCGCTCAAGGCCGGCCGCAACGACCCCTGCCCCTGCGCCAGCGGGCAGAAATTCAAGAAATGCTGCGCCAGCTACGTCGGTAACTGAGCATGATCGCCGCCACCCGCCTGCTCTTGCTCAGCACCCTGCTGGCGCTGCTGGCGGGCTGTGCGAGCTGGGGCGACGACGACTCGCGTGAGCCGGAGCTGCACCTGGACAAGGTGGAAACGGTGAAGGCGCGGCTGCTGCAACAGGAATTCGTCCTGCACCTGCGTGTCGACAACCCCAACGACAGCCGGCTGTTCATTCGCAACCTGAACTATTCGGTATGGCTCGACGACCTGCTGCTGGCGCAGGACGAAGTCAGCCTATGGCGCAGTGTCGGCGGGCATGCCCGGCGTACGTTCAAGATCACGGCGCGGACCAACCTGTGGCAGCACCTGAAGCCATTGGCCAAGCTGCTCAAGAGTGGCCAGCCGCTGCATTACCGCCTGCAGGGCGAGCTGGAGACCGGGCTGATCTTCCATCAGGACCTGCACTTGTCGCGCAGTGGTGAGATAATCCCCGGCGATCTCATACCGGAGTAACCCTGCAATGACCCAGCAACCCCATGTTCATGGCCCAGACTGCAACCACGGTCACGATCATCATGATCACGACCACGGCCATGTACACGGCCCGCACTGCAACCACAGCCACCAGGAGCCGGTGCGCAACGCCCTGAAGGACGTTGGCCGCAACGACCCGTGCCCGTGCGGCAGCCAGAAAAAGTTCAAGAAGTGCCACGGCGCTTGATGCCTTGAACGCGGGTACCTGCAGCAGCGATGACGGCGCTGCAGGTACCGCTTGTAAATAAAGCTCCACCGCACCTTGCACGGCGCCTGCGCGCTCACTACCTTAGCGCCTTTCGAACCCCGCCACGCCTTGCAGGAGCCCTTGTCATGGCCGCCCCCGTCCTTCCTCCCTTCCGCCCGCGGTTCACCACCGCCGCCACGTTGCTCGGCATGCTCGGGCTCGCCGGCTGCCAGATGGGTGGCTATCAGGACAGCGTGCCACCGACCACCGGCGTGCAGCCGCTCAAGGGCCTGGCGCAGAACGTCTCGGTCCGGCGCAATGCCATGGGCGCCCCGCTGATCGAAAGCAGCAGCTTCCATGACGCCCTGTTCACCCTCGGCTATGTACATGCCGGCGATCGTATCGAACAGATGCTCGCCATGCGCCTGCTCGCCCAGGGCCGCCTGGCGGAGTTGGCCGGCAGCGAAGCGCTGGATATCGACCGGCTGATGCGCGCCGCCAACCTCAAGCAGAGCGCCGCCCAGCAGTACGCCGATGCCTCGCCACGCCTGAAGCGCTTCTTCGAGGTGTATGCCCGCGGGGTCAACGCCTACCTGTTCCGCTACCGCGACAAGCTGCCGGCCGAGCTGGCCAGCAGTGGCTATCGCCCGGAGTACTGGAAGCCTGAAGACTCGGCACTGATCTTCAGCCTGTATGCCTTCAGCCAGTCGGTAAACCTGCAGGAAGAACTCAGCGCCCTGACCCTGGCGCAAAAAGTCGGCAACGACAAGCTGCCCTGGTTGCTACCCGGCGCGCCGGACGAGCCCCTGGCTGAGGCCGAGGTGGACAAGCTCAAGGGCCTGAACCTGAGCAGCCAGCTGCCAGGCCTGCCGGCACTGGCGGCGGCCAGCCAGAAGCTCGCCGACCTCGACCTGCTCGGCAGCCCCGGTTCGGCCAACCTGGCGCTGGGGCCGCAGCGCAGCCGCAGCGGCAAGAGCCTGCTGGCCAGCGACACCCGCGCAGCCTGGGCCCTGAGCCCGGTGCAGATCCACACCGGCAAGTATCAGGTCGGCGGCCTGTCACTGCCGGGCCTGCCCATCGTGCTGGCCGGCTACAACGGCAAGCTGGCCTGGAGCAGCAGCGCGGTGATGGCCGACAACCAGGACCTGTACCTGGAACAGCTGCGCCATGCCGGCAGCCAGGTGACCTACCTGGCCGACGGCAAGTGGCTGCCGGCCCGCGCCCGCAGCGAAACCTTCTTCGTCCGCGGCCAGCGCCCAGTGCGCGAGGTGATGTACGACACCCGCCACGGCACCCTGCTGCCCCAGGCGGGGAACCCCAGCCTGGGCCTGGCGTTGAGCCTGCCGCAGCTCAAGGGAGACCGTAGCCTCGATGCGCTGTTTGACCTGACCCGCGCACAGAACATAGAGCGCGCCTTCGACAGCACCCGTGAAGTCGCCACTGCGGCGCTCAACTTCGTCTTCGCCGAGCCCGAGCACATCGGCTGGCAAGTCAGCGGCCGCTACCCGAACCGCCGTGAAGGCCAGGGCCTGCTGCCGTCGCCGGGCTGGGACGGGCGCTACGACTGGGATGGCTATGCCGACCCGATGCTGCACCCCTATGACCAGGACCCACCGGCCGGCTGGATCGCCCACGCCAACCAGCGCAGCCTGCCGCGTGGCTACGGCATGCAGCTGTCCAGCACCTGGTACTACCCTGAGCGCGCCGAGCGCCTCGGCCAGCTGGCCGGCAACGGCCGCCACGACAGTCGCAGCCTGATGGCCCTGCAGAACGACCAGGTGACGCTGCTGGCCGACAAGCTCAAGCAGATGTTCGACGCCCCAGGCATGGCCCAGCCGCTCAAGCGGGCAATCGACGCCCTGCCTGCAGCCCAGCGTGACAAGGCGCGCGACGCCCTGGCACGACTGAAGGCCTTCGATGGCCGCCTGAGCCCGGTGTCGGCGGATGCGGCGCTGTACGAGCTGTTCCTCCAGGAAGTCACCCGGCAGACCTTCCTCGACGACCTCGGCCCCGAGTCGAGCCCTGCCTGGCAGGCCTTCGTCAGCAACGCCCGCTTGTCGTACTCGGCCCAGGCCGACCATCTGCTGGGCCGCGACGACAGCCCGTTCTGGGACGATCGCAACACGCCGCAGAAAGAAGACAAACCGGCCATTCTCGCCCGCAGCCTGGCCGCTGCCGTGGATGCCGGCACCGCGCAACTGGGCAGCGACCAACGCGCCTGGCAGTGGGGCAAGCTGCACCAGTACCGCTGGCCGGCCCCTGCCTACCACGGCCTGGGCGATGCACTAAGCCGCTCGCCGATGGCCGCAGGTGGCGACTTCAGCACCCCGGCCCTGACCCCTTACGCCTGGGGCAGCAATTTCGACACCCGCCTGCCGGCCTCGGCCCGGATGATCGTCGACTTTGGCCAGACCGAACCGCTGCAGGTGCTGACCAGCAACGGCCAGTCGGGCAACCCGGCCAGTTCGCACTACAGCGACGGGCTGGACGCCTGGTTCAAGGGGCGGTTCATGAGCCTGCCGCTGCAGCCGCAGAACTTTGGGCGGGCCTATGGCAGCCAGCGGTTGACGCTGGTGCCGGGCCGCTAGTGAAAAAAAAAGCCGCCTGGACTGGCGGCTTTTTGTTTCGTGGTGGCGTCAAGCAGTGACGACAGAGAGTTCGATTCGCTGACCGAGCACATGCAATGCATGCTCGACCTGCTCAATCTTGGAACGATGCAACAGATCCACCAGGCGATCGACCTGAGGACGATTGACGCCCAGCCGCCGTGCCATCTCTGTTTTGCTCACTTTCTGTTCAATCATGCTGTTCCAGAGGGCTGCCTTGGCCGCCGTCAGTGCCGGCAAACGTACGACAGGCTGATCAGCCGATCGCATCGCAGGCAGCGGTATCGCAATCTTCTGGTCAACATAGAACGAAAGCGCGGACTCCATGGCGTCTACAGCATCGAACAGGGCTTCTTCCTCGGTATCGCCTGCACTGGACATCTCAGGTACATCCGGGCAACTGATCCAGACACTGCCCGCCTCTCGATGAATGATTACTGGATAGTCGAAGATCATTGTGCTCCCTTAAGAATGCAGCATTTTTGTTGCGCCAATCAATGGAGCCCATAGTTAACCGCGAATGCCGCGTCTGCATTTCTGTATGCCGTGTAGTCCATTTCCTTCAATCAAACCGCCCGAACTTCCTTACCCTCCCATCGCTCCTAACAATTACTCCCGGCAACCAGCGCACCCAAGCCATGGACCTCGTCATCGCCCGCCCCGAAGGCCTGTACTGCCCGCCCGGCGACTTCTACATCGACCCCTGGCGCCCGGTCGAGCGCGCTGTCATCACCCACGGCCATGGCGACCACGCCCGCACCGGCAATCAGCACTATCTGACCGCCGCCCCCGGTGCCGGCATCCTGCGCAGCCGCCTGGGCCAAGGCATCGACCTGCAGACCCTGCCCTACGGTGAGCGCATCCAGCATCACGGCGTTACCCTCAGCCTGCACCCCGCCGGCCATGTACTGGGTTCGGCACAGGTGCGTCTTGAGTACCAGGGCGAGGTCTGGGTCGCTTCGGGTGATTACAAAGTCGAGCCGGACGGCACCTGCGCGGCCTTCGAGCCCGTGCGCTGCCATACCTTCATCACCGAGTCCACGTTCGGCTTGCCCATCTACCGCTGGCCCAGCCAGGCGGATATCTTTGCCGGGATCAATGCCTGGTGGCAGAGCAACTGTGCGCAAGGCAAGGCCAGCGTGCTGTTCTGCTATGCCTTCGGCAAGGCTCAGCGAATACTCCACGGCCTGGACCCGGACATCGGGCCAATCCTCGTGCATGGTGCCGTCGAGCCGCTGAATCGGGTCTACCGCGAGGCCGGGGTGCACCTGCCTGCCACCGACTATGCCGGGGATATCCCCCGCGGCGACCCGCTAATACGCCAGGCTATTGTCCTGGCGCCACCTTCAGCCGCCGGCAGCAGCTGGATGCGCCGATTCGGCGAATACAGCGATGCCTTTGCCAGCGGCTGGATGCTGTTGCGCGGTACCCGGCGACGGCGCGGCGTGGACCGTGGCTTCGTGCTGTCCGACCACGCCGACTGGCCGGGGCTGCTGTGGGCCATCGCCCAGACCGGGGCCGAGCGGGTCATGGTCACCCATGGTTCGGTCAATGTGCTGGTGCGCTACCTCAACGAACAAGGCCTGGATGCCCGCGCCTTCGTCACCGAATACGGCGAAGAAGACGATATCCCCGCCACGGAGCCTGGGGCATGAAAGCCTTTGCCGAACTGTACCTGCGCCTGGATGCGACCACCTCCAGCAATGCCAAGCTCGAAGCGTTGCGCGACTACTTTGCCAGTGCACCAGCCGAGGATGCCGCATGGGCCGTGTATTTCCTGGCGGGCGGGCGGCCTCGCCAACTGGTGCCGACCCGCGTACTGCGCGAGCTGGCCACGGCATTGGCGGGGCTACCCGAATGGTTGTTCGAGGAGAGCTACCAGGCCGTCGGCGACCTGGCCGAAACCATCTCGCTGCTGTTGCCAGAAGCGCCTGCAACCGGTGATGACGGCTTGGCCCACTGGGTCGAGGCCCATCTGCTGCCCTTGCGCGGCCTGCCGGCCGAGGAGCTCCAGCAACGCCTGCCCCCTTTGTGGGCACAACTGGACCGCCCCAGCCTGATGCTGTGCCTGAAGCTGATTACCGGCAGCTTTCGCGTTGGCGTGTCCAAGCTGCTGGTCACCCGGGCACTGGCGCAGTTGGCGGGCCTCGATGCCAAGCGCGTGGCCCAGCGCCTGGTCGGCTACACCGACACTGGCCACCGCCCAACGGCCGCCAGCTATCAACTGCTGATCGCCGCAGAATCCGCTGATGAACATAGCCAGCGTGGTGGCCAACCTTATCCCTTCTTCCTCGCTCACGCCCTGCAGGCCCCGCCCGAGCAGTTCGACGCCCTGCTGGGGCCGCCCACTGCCTGGCAGATCGAATGGAAGTGGGATGGCATCCGCGCTCAAGTGGTCAAGCGTGATGGCCAGTTGTGGGTCTGGTCACGCGGCGAAGAACTGGTCACCGAGCGCTTTCCCGAGCTGCACGGCTTGGCCGAAACGCTACCGGACGGCACGGTGCTCGATGGCGAGATCCTGGTCTGGAAACCAGGTGTCGATGCCGGGGTACCGGCCGTGCAACCGTTCGCCGTGCTGCAACAACGCATCGGCCGCAAGACGCTGGGCAGGAAATTGCTGGCTGACGCCCCGGTGGTGCTGCAAGCCTACGACCTGCTGGAATGGCAAGGCGAGGACTGGCGCAGCCGGCCACAGCATGAACGGCGCCAGCAATTGCAGCGCCTGGTGGCCGAGCATCCTTTGGCCCCCCTGCTGCTTTCACCGCTGCTCACCGGCAACGACTGGAGCGATCTGGCCCGGCAACGCGAGCAGTCGCGCAGCCTGGGTGTGGAGGGCTTGATGCTCAAGCAGCGTGATGCCCTGTACGGCGTGGGCCGGACCAAGGATATGGGCCTGTGGTGGAAATGGAAGATCGACCCGTTCAGCGTCGATGCGGTGCTGATCTATGCGCAACGCGGCCATGGCCGCCGTGCCAGCCTCTACAGCGACTACACCTTCGCAGTGTGGAACGCCCCAGCCGGCACGCCCGACCGCACGCTGGTGCCCTTCGCCAAGGCTTATTCCGGGCTCAGCGACGAAGAGATGCGCAAGGTGGATGCGATCATTCGCAAGACCACCGTGGAAACCTTCGGGCCGGTACGTAGCGTCACCCCGACGCTGGTCTTCGAGCTGGGCTTCGAGGGCATCGCGCTGTCCAAACGCCACAAGAGCGGCATTGCCGTCAGGTTTCCGCGGATGTTGCGCTGGCGCCTGGACAAACCGGTCGATGAAGCCGACGACCTGGCAAGCCTGCAGGCATTGTTGGTCTGAAAGAAAGCAACAGGGTGAGGCACGATAACGGAAATTATGCTTCTATCTTTGAGCCGACCCGTGTCGCAGACCGTTTCCGCCACGCAGCCAGGACCCCCATGCACCATTCGACCCACGACTTGCTCTCGCCCGTACCGGGCATTTCCCGCCAATTGCACAGCTTCCACTTCGGCCCACGGGGTGGCGCCAAAGTGTATATCCAGGCCTCGCTGCACGCCGACGAACTGCCCGGCATGCTGGTCGCCTGGCATCTGAAGCGCCGTCTGGCCGAACTGGAACAGCAAGGTCGCCTGCTGCGCGAGATCATTCTGGTACCGGTGGCCAACCCGGTCGGCCTGGAACAGGTGATGCTGGACGCGCCTCTGGGCCGTTTTGAAATGCAGAGCGGCGAGAACTTCAACCGCAACTTCGTCGACCTGTCCGATAGCATCGGCGACCAGATCGAAGGCCACCTGACCCAGGACCCGGCCCACAACGTGGCATTGATCCGCGAATATCTGCGTCGCGGCCTGGACGCCCACCCGGTGCGCACGCCGTTGCAGTCGCAGCGCCTGACCTTGCAACGGCTGGCATGCGATGCCGACCTGGTGCTGGACCTGCACTGTGACTTCGAAGCTGTGGAGCACCTCTACACCACCCCGGAAGCCTGGCCGCAGGTCGAGCCGCTGGCCCGCTACCTGGGAGCCCAGGCCAGCCTGTTGGCCACCGACTCCGGCGGGCAATCGTTCGACGAATGCTTCAGCCTGGTCTGGTGGCAGCTGCAGCAACGCTTCGGCAAGCACTTCCCGATCCCCTTGGGCAGCGTCTCGGTCACCGTCGAGCTGCGGGGCCAGGCCGACGTCAGCCACGATCTGGCCAGCCAGGACTGCCAGGCGATCCTCGACTACCTGACCCATGCCGGCATCATCGAAGGCACCGCTGCCCCACTGCCCGAGCTACCACGCCCGGCCACACCGCTGGCCGCTGTCGAACCCGTGGCGGCCCCCCTGGGTGGGCTGCTGGTGTACCACGCCCGCCCCGGTCAGCACCTGGAAGCCGGGCAACTGATTGCTGAGGTCATCGACCCGCTCAGCGACCGGGTGACGGCCGTACGCAACAGCCAGCCCGGCTTGCTCTACGCCCGCAGTGTGCGGCGCATGGCCACGGCCGGCATGGTCATTGCCCATGTCGCCGGTGAGCAGGTGTTGCGCAGCGGTTACCTGCTGGCCAACTGATCGGTTAAAACCAATACGTGCGGCGAGTGGTCTGTAGAAGCACAGCCTTCTCAGGACTGCTCGCGCCCATGCCCGCTTCTTCCGACCTTGCCAATACCTGGCTCGCCGCCCGCGGCTGGAAGCCTTTCGCCTTCCAGCGCCAGGTCTGGGCAGCGGTCGGACGTGGCGAATCAGGGCTGCTGCATGCCAGCACCGGGGCGGGCAAGACTTATGCGGTTTGGCTGGCGGCGTTGCGTGCCTTTGCCAAGCCAGCCAGCGGGCGCCAGCCTGCAGCGCTGCAAGTGCTCTGGATTACCCCCATGCGCGCACTGGCCGCTGATACCGCGCGCGCTCTGCAAGTGCCACTGGATGAGCTGGGCCTGAACTGGACGGTCGGCGTGCGCAGCGGCGATACCGGCAGTACCGAGCGCGCTCGCCAGGCCCGGCGCCTGCCAAGCGCCCTGATCACCACGCCGGAGAGCCTGACCTTGTTGCTGACCCGGGCACAGGCCGCGGAAGACTTTGCCAGCCTGCGCCTGGTGGTGGTGGACGAATGGCACGAGTTGCTCGGCAACAAGCGCGGGGTGCAACTGCAACTGGCCCTGGCCCGCTTGCGGCGCTGGCATCCGGGCCTGATGACCTGGGGCTTGTCGGCCACGCTCGGCAACCTGCCGCACGCCCTCGACGTGCTGCTGCCCGGTGGCGGCCTGCTGGTGAAAGGCCGCCAGGACAAGCAACTGCTGGTCGACACCTTGCTGCCCGATGCCATCGAGCGCTTCCCCTGGGCCGGGCACATGGGCCTGAAGATGCTCGACAAGGTGGCCCATGAACTCGACGCCAGCACCAGCAGCCTGGTATTCACCAACACCCGCGCCCAGGCCGAACTCTGGTACCAGGCCTTGCTCGACACCCGCCCCGATTGGGCCGGGCAGATTGCCTTGCATCATGCCTCACTGGCTCGGGCGACCCGCGACTGGGTCGAGCAAAGCCTCAAGCAGGGCATGCTCAAGGCCGTCATCTGCACGTCCAGCCTGGACCTGGGGGTGGACTTTCTGCCAGTCGAGCGGGTGCTGCAGATCGGTTCGGCCAAAGGCATTGCCCGCCTCATGCAGCGCGCCGGGCGCTCTGGCCATGCGCCGGGGCGCCGCTCGCGGATCACCCTGGTGCCGACCCACAGTCTGGAGCTGGTGGAAGCTGCCGCTGCCCGCGCAGCGCTGACGGCTGGCCATATCGAAGCGCGCCGCTCGCCGCGCCTGTGCCTGGACGTACTGGTTCAGCATCTGGTCAGCATGGCCCTGGGCAGTGGCTTTCGTCCTGGTGAACTGCTTGAGGAAGTGCGCAGCACCTGGGCGTTCCGTGACCTGCGCGACAGCCAGTGGCAATGGGCACTGGACTTCGTCAACCACGGTGGCCACGCATTGACTGCCTACCCCGATTATCAGCGAGTCGAAGCGCACCCTGATGGGGTCTGGCGGGTAGCCAGCGAGCGCCTGGCGAGGCGCCACCGCATGGGCATCGGCACCATCGTCAGCGACGCCAGCCTGCAGCTCAAATATTGGAGCAAGGGGGGCGGAGGCAAGCACCTGGGCAGTGTCGAGGAAGCCTTCATTGCCCGCCTGCGCCCTG
The DNA here is from genome assembly GCF_003097235.1 of Pseudomonas sp. CC120222-01a. Taxonomy (GTDB): domain Bacteria; phylum Pseudomonadota; class Gammaproteobacteria; order Pseudomonadales; family Pseudomonadaceae; genus Aquipseudomonas. Next base: position 52,532 of record NZ_QEQQ01000029.1, read on the forward strand.
GCGATACCCTGGTGTTTGCCGGGCGGGTTCTGGAGTTGGTACGGGTAGAAGGCATGACCGCCTACGTGCGCCGCAGCACCGCGCGCAAGGCCGCCGTGGCGCGCTGGAATGGCGGGCGCATGCCGCTGTCCAGCGAGCTGGCCGACGCCTTGGTCGAACAACTCGATGCAGCCGCGCATGGGGTCTGTCTCGGCCCGGAAATGCAGGCCGTACGGCCGCTGCTGGCCTTGCAGTCGCGGTGGTCAGCCTTGCCCACCTGCAGCACCTTGCTGGCTGAGACGCTGGGATCGCGCCAAGGGTCGCATCTGTTCCTCTACCCGTTTGCCGGGCGCATGGCCAACCTGGGCCTGGCCAACCTGATCGCCTGGCGGGTGAGCCGGGTGCAACCGCTGTCGGTATCCATCGCGGTGAACGACTATGGTTTCGAACTGCTCAGCCCCAGCACCGTGGATTGGGCCGCTTGCCTGCCAGAGGCGCTGTCCGGTGACAACTTGCTGGAGGACGTGCTGGCCAGCCTGAACGCGGGCGAAATGGCACTGCGGCGTTTTCGCGAAATCGCCCAGATTGCCGGACTGGTATTCGGCGGCTACCCGGCCGCGCAAAAGAGCACACGGCAGATTCAGGCCTCCAGCGGGTTGTTCTATGAGGTATTCCGTAAACATGATGCCGGCAACTTGCTGCTCGGCCAGGCACGCGACGAAGTGCTGAACGAAGAACTGGAAATCGAGCGCCTGCATCGTCAATTGCTCAAGATGCAAAGCCTGAAACTGGACCTGCGTTCGTTGCAACGACCTGGCCCCCTGGCGTTCGCCCTGCTGGTCGAAGGCATGCGCGAGACCTTGAGCACGGAAAAGCTGGCGGACCGCATTGCCCGGATGGTCACCGAACTGGAAAAAGCGGCAAACCGGCCATGATTAGCTATCTGCCTATCGAACACTGCGGCGAAACGCTTTGGCTGCTACCGGACAAGGCCATTTACTGGCCGGCCCGCCGCACCCTGCTGGTGGCCGATGTGCATATCGGCAAGGCCGCCAGTTACCGGGCGTTGCATCAACCCGTTCCGCGAGGCACCACCGCCGCGACCTTGGCACGCCTGGATACCTTACTGAACGGCTATGACTGCGAGCAGTTGATCATTCTCGGCGACTTCCTGCATGCACGCGCTGCGCTTTCACCCGGCACGCTGGCCAGTCTGCACGCATGGCGAAGCCGGCGCAGCGCGCTGAACGTGATACTGGTACGTGGCAACCATGATCGCCACGCCGGTGACCCGCCTGTGAAGCTGCGTATCGAGGTAAGAGATGAACCCTTGCTGCTAGAACCCTTTGCCCTGCAGCATGAACCCATGCCTCACCCCTGCCACCCGGTGCTGGCCGGGCATGTGCATCCGGTGTATGTGCTGCGGGGGCGGGCACGGCAAAGGCTCAGGCTGCCATGCTTCCTGATCGATGCTCAGGTCAGCCTGTTGCCGGCATTCGGTGAGTTCACCGGAGGATGGTTGGTCGAGCCGGGCCCAGCCACCCGCGTTTTCCTGGCCGGAGGCGATCAGGTCTGGGCGCTGGGCGGCTAATCAGGCGACAGGAGACGGTGGTGGCTCGTCGGGAAGCGTTGGCTCACCAGGCTCCATTGGCGGGTGTTCACCGGGCTCTGCTGGCTGCGGCGTATCGGGATCAGGCTGGTGAGGCACGCCGCCGGCCTGCATGGGCAGCGGGTGCGCCAGCAATGACCAGGCGAGCAACCCGATCTGGTTGGGCTGCAGTACAGCCAGCTTCGCACTGATGGTGGGGTCGAGTTTCATTGGCAGCTCCTGGACGAGGGCCGACACGCTGCATACGTATCGGCACTGTTCAAACTGTTGGAGTGCCATCAGGGAAACTAATTCCCCGCGCTCGTCGGATCAGGTGCGTGGCAGGGTGACGCCGCGCTGCCCTTGGTACTTGCCGCCACGGTCCTTGTACGACACTTCGCATTCTTCGTCGGACTGCAGGAACAGCATCTGCGCCACGCCTTCGTTGGCGTAGATCTTCGCCGGCAGCGTGGTGGTGTTGGAGAACTCCAGGGTCACGTGGCCTTCCCACTCCGGCTCGAGCGGGGTGACGTTGACGATGATGCCGCAACGGGCGTAGGTGCTCTTGCCCAGGCAGATGGTCAGCACGTCACGCGGGATGCGGAAGTATTCGACGGTACGGGCCAGGGCGAAGGAGTTCGGCGGGATGATGCAGACGTCGCTCTTGATGTCGACGAAGCTGCCGGCGTCGAAGTTCTTCGGGTCGACGGTGGCCGAGTTGATGTTGGTGAACACCTTGAATTCGTCGGCGCAGCGCACGTCGTAGCCGTAGCTGGAGACGCCGAAGGAGATGACCCGGCTGTCCTGCTCGCCGCGCACCTGGCGCTCTACGAACGGTTCGATCATGCCGTGTTCCTGCGCCATGCGGCGAATCCACTTGTCCGATTTGATGCTCATGGCGGGGTGTCCTGAAGAGTTGCGAGGGGAAAATCCAGACGCGCATCTTACCGGTCCCGACGCCCGGGTTAAAGTTCCAGTGCCTCATCCCGCGCCGGACGGGGGCTGCAGCCGCCGTCGATCCGAATTTGCGTAAAGCGTTCACAGACCATTGGCAGCTCGTGGAAAGTGGGGTAAGGTGGCGCCACTGTGCTGCACGTGACACCGAGAATCTCTAGTTTGATGCACGATCCTGATCGGCCCATCGCTGAATTTTCTGCTCTCTTTGCGCTCAGTCCCGGCCAGGGTTTTTCCTGACCGTTATCAAATTGTCCAAGGAGACAGAAAAATGTCCAACCGTCAATCCGGTGTTGTTAAGTGGTTCAACGATGAGAAAGGCTACGGCTTCATCACCCCTCAGTCGGGCGACGACCTGTTCGTGCACTTCAAAGCCATCCAAGCTGACGGCTTCAAAACCCTGAAAGAAGGCCAGGCTGTTACTTTCGTCGCTACCCGCGGCCAGAAAGGCATGCAGGCTGAAGAAGTTCAAATCGCCTAAGTCGATTTAGCTTCCTAGCTTTCAAAAAAACCCGCCTTCTGGCGGGTTTTTTTATGCCCTGTGGGAGCGGCCTTGCGTCGCGAAAGGGCCGCAAAGCGGCCCCAGCAATTTACGCATCTACGCTGATGTCCTGGGGCCGCTTCGCAGCCCTTTCGCGACGCAAGGCCGCTCCCACAGGTACCGCGTCAATCTTCGCTGATGGTGATGCTCGGCATCGCCGGCGCCGCCGCTTCCTGCAGCACGATCCGTGCGCCCACCTGGCGGGCCAGTTCCTGGTAGACCATGGCAATCTGGCTTTCCGGCTCGGCGATCGCCGTCGGCTTGCCGCTGTCGGCCTGCTCGCGGATCAGCATCGACAGCGGCAACGAGGCCAGCAGGTCGACGCCGTACTGCGCCGCCAGCTTCTCGCCACCGCCTTCACCGAACAGATGCTCGGCATGGCCGCAGTTAGAGCAGATGTGCACGGCCATGTTCTCCACCACACCCAGCACCGGGATGTTGACCTTGCGGAACATCTCCACACCCTTCTTGGCATCCAGCAGGGCCAGGTCTTGTGGTGTGGTGACGATCACCGAACCGGCCACCGGCACCTTCTGCGCCAGGGTCAGCTGGATATCGCCAGTCCCCGGCGGCATGTCGATGACCAGGTAATCCAGGTCGTCCCAGGCCGTCTGGGTCACCAGCTGCAGCAACGCACCGGACACCATCGGCCCACGCCAGACCATCGGTGTGTTGTCATCGGTGAGGAACGCCATGGACATCACTTCCACACCATGGGCCTTGATCGGCACGAACCACTTCTGCTCGCGGATCTGCGGGCGGGTACCCTCGGCGATACCGAACATCACGCCCTGGCTGGGGCCATAGATGTCGGCATCGAGAATGCCCACGCGGGCGCCTTCACGGGCCAGGGCCAAGGCCAGGTTGGCAGCGGTGGTCGACTTGCCGACCCCGCCCTTGCCCGAGGCCACGGCAATGATGTTCTTGACGTTGGCCATGGCCGGTACCTGGGCCTGAGCCTTGTGCGCGGCGACCACGCAATCGATCGACACCTGGGCCGAGCTGACGCCGTCGAGGTTCTCGATCGCGGTCTGCAGCACCTGGGCCCAGCCGTTCTTGAACAGGCCGGCGGCATAGCCCAGTTGCAACTGCACAGCGACCTGACCGCCCTGGATGTCGATGGCGCGCACGCAACCGGCGCTGACCGGGTCCTGGTTCAGGTAGGGGTCGGTGTACTGGCGAAGCACGCCTTCGACGGCGGCACGGGTGACGGCACTCATGGACACTCCCATTGGCAAACTGAGTACGAAACAGACGCCTATCCTAACCCGTCAATCGTCAGCAGATGCGAGCTTGGGGTGAAATATCTTCGCCGGCCCTTTATAGTGGCCGATCACCCTCATTTTTACCCGAGCCAGATAAGTAGCCGAGCCACCATGTCCGAGCCACGTCAGATTCTCGTTACCAGCGCCCTGCCCTATGCCAATGGATCCATCCACCTTGGCCATATGCTGGAGTACATCCAGACGGACATGTGGGTGCGCTTCCAGAAGCTGCGCGGCAACCAGTGCATCTACGTCTGCGCCGACGATGCCCACGGCTCGGCCATCATGTTGCGTGCCGAGAAGGAAGGCATCACCCCGGAGCAGCTGATCGCCAATGTCCAGGCCGAGCACAGCGGCGACTTCGCTGACTTCCTGGTGGACTTCGACAACTTCCACTCCACCCACAGCGACGAAAACCGCGAGCTGTCGAGCCTGATCTACGGCCGCCTGCGCGATGCCGGGCACATCGCCACCCGTTCGGTGACCCAGTACTTCGACCCTGAAAAGGGCATGTTCCTCGCCGACCGTTTCATCAAGGGCACCTGCCCGAAATGCGCGGCTGAAGACCAGTACGGCGACAACTGCGAAAAATGCGGCGCCACCTACGCCCCGACCGAACTGAAGAACCCCAAGTCGGCGATCTCGGGTGCCACCCCGGTACTGCGCGACTCCCAGCACTTCTTCTTCAAGCTGCCGGACTTCCAGGCCATGCTGCAGCAGTGGACCCGCAGCGGCACCCTGCAGGATGCCGTGGCCAACAAACTCGCCGAATGGCTGGACTCCGGCCTGCAGGAGTGGGACATCTCCCGTGATGCGCCGTACTTCGGCTTCGAGATCCCGGGCGAGCCGGGCAAGTACTTCTACGTCTGGCTGGACGCACCGATCGGCTACATGGCCAGCTTCAAGAACCTCTGCGCACGCCGCCCGGAGCTGGACTTCGACGCCTTCTGGAACGAAGGCTCCAAGGCCGAGCTGTACCACTTCATCGGCAAGGACATCGTCAACTTCCACGCCCTGTTCTGGCCAGCCATGCTCGAAGGCGCCGGCTTCCGCAAGCCGACCGCCGTCAACGTGCACGGCTACCTGACCGTCAACGGCGCGAAGATGTCCAAGTCGCGCGGCACCTTCATCAAGGCCCGCACCTACCTGGACCACCTGCAGCCGGAGTATCTGCGCTACTACTATGCCGCCAAGCTTGGCCGTGGCGTCGACGATCTCGATCTGAACCTCGAGGACTTCGTGCAGAAGGTCAACTCGGACCTGGTCGGCAAGGTGGTCAACATTGCCAGCCGTTGCGCCGGTTTCATCCACAAGGGCAATGCGGGCGTGATGGTCGCGGGCGATGCTGCGCCGGAGCTGACCGAGGCCTTCCTCGCTGCCGCACCGTCGATCGCCGAAGCCTATGAAGGCCGCGACTTCGGCCGCGCCATGCGCGAAATCATGGCCCTGGCCGACCGTGCCAACGCCTGGATCGCCGACAAGGCACCTTGGTCGCTGGCCAAGCAGGAAGGCAAGCAGGATGAAGTCCAGGCCATCTGCGCCCAGGGCATCAACCTGTTCCGCCAGCTGGTGATCTTCCTCAAACCGGTGCTGCCACTGCTCGCCGCCGATGCCGAGGCATTCCTCAACGTCGCACCGCTGACCTGGAACGACCACCAGTCGCGCCTGGAAAACCACCAGCTGAACCCGTTCAAGGCGCTGATGAGCCGTATCGAACCGGCCAAGGTCGAAGCCATGGTCGCCGCCAGCAAGGAAGACCTGCTGGCCGCCGAAGCCCAGGCTCCAGCCGGCAACGGCGAGCTGACCAAGGACCCGCTGTCTGCCGAAATCGAGTTCGACACCTTTGCCGCGGTTGACCTGCGCGTCGCGCTGATCGTCAAGGCTGAAGCCGTGCCTGGTGCCGACAAGCTGTTGCAGTTGACCCTGGACATCGGCGACGAGCGCCGCAACGTGTTCTCCGGCATCAAGTCGGCCTATCCGGACCCTTCCAAGCTGGAAGGCCGTCTGACCATGATGGTGGCCAACCTCAAGCCGCGCAAAATGCGTTTTGGCGTGTCCGAGGGCATGGTCATGGCGGCCGGCCCTGGCGGCGAAGAAATCTACCTGCTCAGCCCTGACAGCGGCGCCAAGCCAGGTCAGCGCATCAAGTAAGCCTCCTGCCCCGGCCTCACCGCCGGGGCAGTTCCATCTGCTGCGGCAATGCCGGACGCTCAAGGCGATTCCCGGCTATCGTCATTCACATGAACGACTACATGCTGATCCTGGCCAGCGCTGCGCTGGTCAGCCACCTGCTCTTGCAACAGCAGCCGTTGAGCCCGCTACGCCTGCAGGTGTGCGGCCTGGCCGGCGCACTGTCGATAGCGCTCGGGGCAAGTGGCGGGCAAGCGCTCGAACAGCTGATCGTGGCGCCCTGGCAGTTGCAGGACCTGCGCCTGTTCCTGCTGCTGCCCTGGCTGGCATTGCTGGCGTGGGGCGTGCCGCATGTGCTGGGCAGGCTGCGTCCGCAGTGGCCCACCGGCGACCTTGCGCTGCCACTGCTAGGCAACGCCCTGCTGCTGGGCCTGGCGCTGCAAGTGACGGGAGATGGCACTCCAGTGCTGGCAACGCTGCGCTGGGGGGCATTGGCCGGCCTGGGTTTCTGCCTTGCGCTGGTGCTGTTCGACGACCTGCACCAGCGCAGCCAGCACGCTGAAGTGCCGGCTGCGCTGCGCGGTTTGCCCATTACATTGATCGGTGCAGGTGTCATGGCCCTGGCGTTCTCCGGATTCAACGGACTTTTCACTCAATGAACTTGATTCAACGCATCGATGCCCTGTTGCCGCAAACCCAATGTGGCAAATGCGGCCACAACGGCTGTCGGCCTTACGCCGAAGGCCTGGCAGCGGGCGAGGCCATCAACAAGTGCCCACCAGGCGGCAGCGAAACCATCGCCGCGCTGGCCGCGCTGCTCGAGGTGCCACTGCTTGCGCCTGACCCGCTGCGGGGTAGCGCACCGCCCCAGGTCGCCTACATCCGCGAAGCCGAATGCATCGGTTGCACCAAGTGCATCCAGGCCTGCCCGGTCGATGCCATCGTCGGCGCCGCCAAATGGATGCACACGGTCATTGCCAGCGAATGCACCGGCTGTGACCTGTGCCTGGCGCCCTGCCCGGTCGATTGCATCGACATGCAGCCACTGCCGGCGGCGGTGGTGCCGATTGTCAGCGGCCTGGCCCACTCCCCCGAACAACTGAAGGCCCGCCGCCAGCGCCGCGATCATGCGCGCCAGCGCCACGAACAGCGAAACGCCCGCCTGCAACGCGATATCGCGCGCCGGGAGGCGCAGCGCCTGGCACGCACGGCCGAAGCCACAAAAGGCGCGACAGACCCGATCAAGGCCGCCCTCGTGCGGATCAAGGCGCAAAAAAACGCCATTGCCGATGCTGCGCCCACAGCGGCCGGGCATGAACATGGCAAGCCCTGACCCACGGTTACGCAAGGCCATGGGCCTGGTGCTGCTGGCCTGCCTACCCGGCCTGCTCGCGACGTTGTGGACGCAGGGCTGGGGCGTGCTGTTCAGCCTGTTGCTGTGTGCCTGCAGTGCCTTGAGTTGCGAAGCGGCACTGCTGGCTGTGCGTCGCATGCCTGTTCTACCGGCTTTGAACGATGGCAGCGCCCTGGTGACTGCCGTGCTGCTGGCAATCGCCCTGCCCGTACAGGCGCCCTGGTGGTTGCCAGTAACCGCAGCAGTCATGGCCATTGGCGTCGGCAAGCAGGCCTTTGGCGGTGTGGGCCGCAATCTGTTCAACCCGGCGATGCTCGGTTACGCCTTTGTGCTTTTGAACTTTCCGCTACACATGACCCACTGGCCAAACCAAACCGTTGGCTTTGTCGACAGCCTGCAACTGGTGTCTGGCGGGGGAAGCCAGATCGATGCCTGGGCGGGGCCGACCATTCTCGATGGCCTGCACCACAACCGCAGCCTGACCATCGACGAACTGTTCGCCAGTCATCCCGCTTTTGGCAGTGTCGGCGGCCGCAGCAGCGAATGGATCAATCTGGCTTTACTATTCGGTGGGCTGTTTCTCTTGCAGCGCAAGGTCATCAGCTGGCATGCCCCGGCAGGCCTGCTGGCCGGCCTGTTTCTGTTCAGCCTGCTGGCCTGGAATGGCTCCGGTTCGGACTCGAATGGCTCACCACTGCTGCATCTGTTCAGTGGCTCAACCATGCTGGCGGCGTTCTTCATCGCCACGGAGCCGGTGTCTGGCCCCAAGGCCAACCTGGCCAGGGTGCTGTTCGGCTTTGGCGCAGGCATGCTGATCTATCTGATTCGTACCTGGGGCAGCTACCCCGATGGCACGGCATTCGCAATCCTGATTATGAACCTGGCGGCGCCCGCCCTGGATCGGTTCGCCCTGCGACGTCAGCAGGTCACGTCATGATTACGCCCATTCGCAGCAGTCTGCTGCTAGTTGCCATCGGCGGGTCGGCAGTAGCGTTAACGCTGGCCTGGCAACATTGGACTCGCCCTGCCATCGTCGATGCTGAGCGCCAGCTGCAGGCTAGTCAGTTCCTGGCGGTGTTGCCCGCGCAGCGTTACGACAACCGTCCCCTCGACAGCGCGTTGCCACTGCCCGCCGAACAGCCATTGCATAGCAAGATCCTCGCAGCCTACCGCGCGACCCACGGCACATTGCCAACAGCCATCGTGCTGGTGAGCCAGGTCCAGGGCTATGCCGGCCCCATCAAGCTGACCATTGCCATCGACACCGACGGCCGCCTGATCGGCACCCGGGTGGTAAATCAGCAGGAAAGCCCAGGGCTGGGCGGCCAGATTGCCGATCCGCAGTCAGGCTGGCTGGCCCAATTTGCCGGGCATGGCCTTGGCGATCGCTGGGCGCTCAGGCGCGACCAGGGCGATTTCGATCAGCTGGCAGGGGCGACCGTTACTTCCCGGGCCGTCATCGATGCCCAGCAGGAGGCATTGCGATATTTTGACCAGCATCGCAGCGAACTGCTCGGAGCCCCCGGCCATGAATAGATTCTGCCTGCTGGCAACCGGCCTGGCTCCGCTGCTTGGCGCGACTCGCAGCTTAACCCTGGCGACGGCCATCGGCGCGTGCATGCTTGTGCTGCCCCTTCTCCACCAAGCCTTGCTAAGCCTGCTGCGGCCCACTCTCAGCGGCGCGAAGTACTGGCTGGCAAGCCTGCTGCTGCTTGCTGCACTTGCCAGCTGCCTGCAACTGGCCCTGCGTGCCTGGGCATTGCCTTTGGCGCTGACGCTTGGTTATTTTCCCGCACTGGTCTGCCTGCAATGCCTTGCCATCGACAAATTGCTGCCAATACAGGGGCGCTGGCGGCAACTGTTGCTCCATCTGAGTGGCCTGCTGCTCGCCTGCCTGCTGCTTGGCGCGGGCCGCCAATGGCTGGACGAAAGGGCTGGCATGCACCTGGCCAGCCTGGCGCCAGGTGGCCTGCTGCTGCTCGGCGCGCTACTGGCCTTGTACAATCTGCTACGCCCCACCCTCACACGTCGTCAAGGAAAGCGTTGAACCCATGAATGCCGCCAAACGCCTGGAGATCTTTCGCAGGCTGCACGAAGACAATCCAGACCCCAAGACTGAATTGGCTTACACCACCCCATTCGAGCTCCTGGTTGCCGTGACGCTTTCCGCGCAGTCCACCGATGTCGGCGTCAACAAGGCCACTGCGCGCCTGTTTCCGGTCGCCAATACACCACAGGCCATCTATGCACTGGGTGTCGAGGGGCTGAGCGAATACATCAAGACCATCGGCCTCTACAACAGCAAGGCCAAGAACGTCATCGAGGCATGCCGCCTGTTGATCGAGCGCCATGACGGTGAAGTACCGCAGACTCGAGAAGCACTGGAAGCGTTGCCGGGTGTTGGCCGCAAAACCGCCAATGTGGTACTCAATACTGCCTTTCGCCAGCCGACCATGGCCGTGGACACGCACATCTTCCGGGTCAGCAACCGCACCGGCATCGCACCTGGCAAGACGGTGCTTGAGGTCGAGAAGAAACTGGTCAAGTTCGTCCCCAAAGATTACCTGCTCGACGCTCACCACTGGCTTATCCTGCATGGCCGCTACGTGTGCCAGGCACGCAAGCCCCGCTGCGGTAGCTGCCGCATCGAAGATCTGTGCGAATACAAGCACAAGAACTCCGACGATTGAGCCAATAGCAAAAACAGCAGCACTGCGATTGAAAAAATCTTTTTTACCGGACTTCGCTTTCTCGTTATAAGGACGGCCAATGGCCCTTTGGCTTGGAGCGACTCATGAGTACCGATAAAGACGACCTGTCGATCGAAGATGACTTTGCCACTGCTGACGACGAAGCGGAGCCTCAGGTAGAAACCGTGAAGACCAACCTGAGCAAGCGTCGTACCATAGACAACCTCCTCGAAGAGCGGCGCCTGCAACGGCAACTCGCCGATTTCGACTACGACCTGTAGCCTCGAACGGAGCCTCCTTCAAGGAGGCTTTATGCAAGCTGGGTTCAGTTCAGACCATGACGCCGGGCCAATTCGATCAGGTCCACCAGGGAGTGAGCATTCAGCTTCAGCAGCAGGCGGGTCTTGTAGGTACTGACCGTCTTGTTGCTGAGGAACATGCTGTCGGCAATCTCCTTGTTGGAGCGCCCGCGTGCAAGCTGCTGCAGCACCATCATCTCCCTTGCCGACAGGCGATCAACCATTTCCGCCTCGCTGACGCCCCCCACCCTGCCATGGGACTTGTGCAATGCCTGGTTCGGGAAATAACTGTAACCAGAGAGCACAGCCTTGATGGCACTGAGTAGTTCGGTGAGCTCCTGCTGCTTGCACACATAGCCTGAAGCTCCCGCCTGCATGCAGCGCATGGAGAAATGCCCGGGCGCCTGGGAAGTCAGCACCAGAACTCGGCTGCCAGGGCTGGCCGCAGCCATGCGAGCGATGACCTCCAGCCCGTCGAGCTTGGGGATGCCGATATCGAGTACGACAATATCGGGAAGGTATTCGCGAGTGAGCTGCAAGGCCGATATACCGTTGTCGGTTTCCGCAACAACATCATACCCATGCCGTTCCATCAGCATGCGCACTGCCAAGCGTATGACCGGATGATCATCCACGATAAGGACTTTATTCATGCGATATCCATCATTCGTTATTCTGCTTTGACGACTGCCTCACCATAACCGAGCAGAACGCTCAATAGCGCGTCAACTCCCCGCACAAATAGCCGAATAGATGAACCTTACGTCGGTTTGGGAATTTTCCTACAAGAAAATTTTAAGACTTTATCGCGAATGTGCTTACGATCACGCCAATCAAAGCTGATCGACTCGTTCAGGCCATCAACCCCACCAACAAATCCCCTCCCCCGGAAAAACTCCACAATTTAGTTGAGGTAGTTAGTAGGTTATTGATTAGCTAAACATGCAGAAGGCAATAATCATGACCGATCACCAACCTGTGGCTCCACTGACGATAATCGCCATCTTCGCTGGCATCATCGAAGCTTCTGCCTTGGCAACCTTGCCTTTCCTCAGCGAAAAAAGTCAGACGTACTACACATGGTTCCTTGTAGGGTTTCCATTCTTTCTTACTGCCCTGTTCTTTCTCACCCTGAATTTCAACTACAAATCCTTTTACAAACCTGACCACGCCGAGCAGAAGCCCCCTCCGGAGCAAGCGGCACATCCCGACATCCAGGAAACTGTAACCATGATGTTCTCTGGCCCTGACGCAGAGAAACTCATCCAACAACAAATCATGCAAACCATTAACCAACCGCATGTCGAGAACAGGCACTGGCGACTGTGCAATATGAACCAACACCGGTGCGTGCTTCTTTCGATCACCCGCTTGCCTGAGGAACTACCCCATGGGCACTGATCAGAGCATGTTCCAAAAGGCAAAAAAAACCCGGCCAGAGCCGGGTTTTTTGCCACTTCAGCTAGTTGCTCAGAGCATCCCGCGGCCTTTGTTGGCAGCGATACGCATGCGCAGCGCGTTGAGCTTGATGAAGCCAGCAGCATCGGCCTGGTTGTAGGCGCCGCCATCTTCTTCGAAGGTCGCGATGTTGGCATCGAACAGCGAGTCGTCCGACTTGCGGCCAACCACGATGACGTTGCCCTTGTACAGTTTCAGGCGCACAACGCCGTTTACGTTGACCTGCGAAGCGTCGATCATCTTCTGCAGCATCAGACGCTCCGGGCTCCACCAGTAGCCGGTGTAGATCAGGCTGGCGTACTTCGGCATCAGCTCGTCTTTCAGGTGAGCGACTTCGCGGTCCAGGGTGATCGACTCGATGGCACGGTGGGCCTTGAGCATGATGGTGCCGCCAGGGGTTTCGTAGCAGCCACGGGACTTCATGCCCACGTAACGGTTCTCTACGATGTCCAGACGACCGATACCGTTGGCGCCGCCGATGCGGTTCAGTTCGGCAAGCACGGTGGCCGGAGTCATGTCGACGCCGTCGATGGCGACGATGTCACCATTGCGGTAGGTCAGCTCGATGTAGGTAGCCTGGTCCGGGGCGTTCTCTGGCGAGACGCTCCAGCGCCACATGTCTTCTTCGTGCTCGGTCCAGGTATCTTCCAGGACACCGCCTTCGTAGGAGATGTGCAGCAGGTTGGCGTCCATCGAGTACGGCGACTTCTTCTTGCCGTGGCGCTCGATCGGGATACCGTGCTTCTCGGCGTAGTCCATCAGCTTCTCGCGGGACAGCAGGTCCCACTCGCGCCATGGGGCGATGACCTTGACGCCTGGCTTGAGGGCGTAGGCACCCAGCTCGAAGCGAACCTGGTCGTTACCCTTGCCGGTAGCGCCGTGGGAAATGGCGTCGGCGCCGGTTTCGTTGGCGATTTCGATCAGGCGCTTGGCGATCAGTGGGCGGGCGATGGAGGTACCCAGCAGGTACTCGCCTTCGTAGACGGTGTTGGCGCGGAACATCGGGAAGACGAAATCACGCACGAACTCTTCGCGCAGGTCGTCGATGTAGATCTCTTTTACGCCCATCGCCTGAGCTTTGGCGCGAGCCGGCTCGACTTCTTCGCCCTGACCCAGGTCAGCGGTGAAGGTCACCACTTCACAGTTGTAGGTATCCTGCAGCCACTTGAGAATCACCGAAGTATCAAGGCCGCCGGAATACGCCAGTACGACCTTTTTTACGTCCGCCATGCCATCACTCCACGGGGTTGTACGGAAAGGGATCGATTCTACCGGCGTTGCGGATAAATTTACAGTGGGGCGACAGCTTCTGACGACAAAGCGACAGGAACTGTCAGCGGCGCGACGCGGGGTGGCAAGGAGAAACGGTCAGGGTGCCTTCGTTCCCGGCACAGCCGGAGCAGCCGCCGCGGGCGCTGCAGCGGCAGGCGCAATGGCAGGGACTGCCGGTGCCGGTTGCTGAACCGGCTGCACCGCTGGCTTCTCCACCTGAGCCACACGATCCAGCTCGATATTCACCCGTCGGTTACGCGCCCGATTGGCCGGGCTGTTATTTTTCACCAGCGGATAGCGCTCGCCATGGAAGCGCACGACGATCTGCTCTTCCGGCACACCATGGGCCTTGAAGTAATCGGCAACGGCCAAGGCCCGACGCCGCGAAGTGTCGCGATTGGTCAGGCGGTTGCCACTGTTGTCGGAATGGCCATTGAGTTCGATGTGATTCACCGTCGGGTCGGCCTTGAGGTAATCGAGGATCACGTCCAGCCGCGCACGGGCATCGGCGTCGAGGTCGAAGCCACCTCCCGGGAAGCCAACCTGGGTCTGGCGCACCTGGTCATAGTTCATCGGCAGCATCTTGCTGGCACAGGCCTGATAGTCGTCATACGCCTTGGCGAAGCTAACCGGCAGCACGCGTACCTCCATCACCCGCCCGCCTTCGCCGGTGTAGTTGCGCACCACCGTACTACGGCCATCGAGCAGGCCGTTGATCAAGCGGCTAGCCTGGCTCTGCGACGAGCTGAACAGTACGCCACTACGGGCCATGCGCACGGCGCCGAGATTCACATCGCCGCGGCCCGGCTGCCAAGGGGCAGCGGCTGCCAGCAAGGTGGCGGACCCTGCACCCAGCACATTGCTGTGCGAACGCAGCTGGAACACCGGCTGCTCACCGGCCTTGCGCACGAACTCGCCACTGCCAAAGCCGTCGATCGGCTGGATCAGACGACATTCGAACTGGTCACCCTCGACTTTCCAGGCGACATTCTCCATGCGGGTCTGGAAGGTCAGTGCGCCGGCCGGCAGGCTGGCGACAAGGGTCAACAGGGCTAGGTAACGCTGGCGCACGGGCGGCTCCACAAATTCTGACGGCTTACAGGCAGGCTATCGGACGCTTGCCGGAAAACTTGATAGCCGTGCTCGGACCGGGGTTTTCCGGTAGCATTGGGGCCTGAGTTCGACCCGCCTGGAATTCCCAATGTCCGATCGCCTGACCCTCCTGCGTCCCGACGACTGGCACATCCATCTGCGCGATGGTGCCGTCCTGCCCCATACCGTTGGCGATGTGGCGCGTACTTTCGCCCGTGCCATCATCATGCCTAACCTGGTTCCGCCGGTGCGCAATGCCGTCGAAGCTGGCGCCTACCGCGAGCGCATCCTTGCCGCCCGCCCGGCTGGCAGCCGCTTTGAACCGCTGATGGTGCTGTACCTCACCGACCGCACCAGCCCCGAGGACATCCGCGCGGCCAAGGCCAGCGGCATCGTCTACGCCGCCAAGCTGTACCCGGCCGGCGCGACGACCAACTCCGATTCGGGCGTGACCAGCATCGACAACATCTTCCCGGCCATCGAAGCGCTGGCGGAAGTGGGCATGCCACTGCTGGTGCACGGTGAAGTGACCCGCAGCGAGATTGACGTGTTCGACCGCGAGAAGCGCTTCATCGACGAGCACATGCGCCGTCTGGTCGAGCGCTTCCCGACCCTGAAAGTGGTGTTCGAGCACATCACCACGGGCGACGCCGCGCAGTTCGTCACCGAAGCCCCGGCCAACGTCGGCGCCACCATCACTGCCCAGCACCTGCTGTACAACCGCAACCACATGCTGGTCGGCGGTATCCGCCCGCACTTCTATTGCCTGCCGATCCTCAAGCGCAACACCCATCAGGTGGCGCTGCTGGACGCGGCCACCAGCGGCAACCCGAAGTTCTTCCTCGGCACCGACTCGGCACCGCACGCCCGTCACGCCAAGGAAGCCGCCTGCGGTTGCGCCGGTTGCTACACCGCATACGCTGCCATCGAGATGTACGCCGAGGCGTTCGAACAGCGCAATGCGCTGGACAAGCTGGAAGGCTTCGCCAGCCTGCACGGCCCGGCCTTCTACGGCCTGCCGGCGAACACCGACACCATCACCCTGGTCCGCGAGGAGTGGACCGCCCCGGACAGCCTGCCGTTTGGCGAGCAGACCGTGATCCCGCTGCGTGCCGGTGAGAAACTGCGCTGGCGCCTGCTGGAGGACAACGCGTGAGCGAAGACCTCTACGAAGACGACCAGGACGGTCAGGGCGGCAGCGGCTCGCGCCACCCGATGGCCGAGCGCTTCCGCGGCTATCTGCCAGTCGTGGTGGATGTCGAGACCGGCGGCTTCAACAGCGCCACCGACGCCCTGCTGGAAATCGCCGCTGTTACCATCGGCATGGACGAGAAAGGTTTCCTGTTCCCCGAGCACACCTACTTCTTCCGGGTAGAACCGTTCGAAGGGGCCAACATCGAGCCGGCCGCGCTGGAATTCACCGGCATCAAGCTGGACCACCCGCTGCGCATGGCGGTGAGCGAGGAAAGCGCACTCACCGACATCTTCCGCGGCGTACGCAAGGCGCTGAAGGCCAACGGCTGCAAACGGGCGATCCTGGTCGGCCACAACAGCAGCTTCGACCTGGGCTTCCTCAATGCGGCGGTAACGCGTAACGATATCAAGCGTAACCCGTTCCACCCGTTCTCCAGCTTCGACACCGCGACCCTGGCGGGCCTGGCCTACGGCCAGACCGTGCTGGCGCGGGCCTGCCAGAGCGCCGACATCGACTTCGACGGCCGTGAGGCGCACTCGGCGCGTTACGACACCGAGAAGACTGCCGAACTGTTCTGCGGCATCGTCAACCGCTGGAAGGAAATGGGCGGCTGGCGCGACTTCAACGACTGAGCCGAAATGCTGGGCCGCTTTGCGGCCCCAGCATCCAGGCACAAAAAAACCGGCCACATGGGCTAATGCCAGTCAGTTAAGACTGACACTTTAAGCTTTAGCCCGTAGGCCGCAAAATCCGATGCTTGGAAACGAGCATCGGATTTTTTATGCGCCTAGCAAAAGCACTGTCCCTCACTCACGAAATGGCCTCAAGGCCAAATGCCCTTGAAGGACTAGGTGCTTTGCTTGATCCGGACATTGTGAAGCAGGCTTTTGAAGCCGCAGGTGTCTCGACCATCCGCAAGCGCCGCCTCCCGCTTGAAAGCCTGGTGTGGTGCATCATCGGCATGGCGCTGTTCCGCCGAATGTCGGCGTGGGACGTCGTTAACCACATGGACATCATGCTGCCCGGCAAACG
>NZ_QEQQ01000030.1 GCF_003097235.1 Pseudomonas sp. CC120222-01a
AGCCTTTTTTAGTATCGACTTCTCGCGTTCAAGGCGCGTGATGCGAGCTTCCAGCTCTTGGATTTTTTGCTGCTCTGGCGTCAACGCTTTGCTGGCCGGCGTGATGCCGCCGCGCTCTTGCTGAAGCTGATTAACCCACCGGCGCAGGGCTGACTCGACCAAGCCGAGCGAGCGTGCAGCTTCGGCGTGGCTATAGCCTTGGTCGAGCACCAGGCAGGCAGCTTCGCGCTTGAATTCAGGAGTAAAGGTACGGCGTTGCTTGGTCATCAGACACCTCTCTGTGGCGAGCATTCTCGCCTAAATTGGTGTCCGGGGTTAGTAGACCACTACACATCCGAGATTCGTAAAGACGAGAAGTAGGGAGGGGACAGGTTGGCGCATCCGCAGCTGATTCCGATTGAGGCTGCTGCTGGCCTCGTCATGAATGAAGGTGTGCTGGATGAGAATTGTAGAGTCATATCATGCAGTGGTGGCATTATGCCTTTTTAAGCGCGCGGTTTCCGCGTGGGATGACACTCACTGCTCTATGCACTCATCCCGATGTTTGCAAACTTGACACATCAGCTCGTAACGCCCACCCAAGGTCCCGCTCAAGGAATGAACGCAATGATCAAAAAATCGGTGACGGAGCTCGCGTTCGTCAACAGTAAATCGCCCCTACCCACCGTCGAGGTCGATTCGCAGTCCATAGAGGACGCAGGTTTTAGCATCTACCGTACGGTCATGCAGGTGCTCACCCAATTGGCTGAGCAGGACGCATCACTGCGAGCGACTCTCTATATGTACGGTACTGTCAGCGTCAATTTCCGCGAGCCGTGCTGGTCTGAATTTTTGCTGGTTGCAGGCCCAGAAAAGGTGCTGCGTGCCTTGGGGGCTGGCTTTGAACGTTTGCCGGCCGTGAAGTCGCGCTTCAGTGATTACGTTCCGTCTTCCGCAGCCCTGCGCACCTTCCATGTCCAGGATGGCTTAGTGTGGGAACAAGAGGATGCCAGCACTTGGTACTCCCACGCCCAGACGCTGGCTGACCTGACCGCTGAAGTCGACGAGGCTGAAGAGGCCGACGACGATGGCGACCTTATCGAGGAGGATGAAGCGGAAGAGACCTGGGATGTCGAGGACCTGGAGGCTTCGGATGACCAGGAAGAAGACTCGACGGTTGTTATCGGAAACCGGAAGGCGGCTCGCTATCGCGCCGCGCGCTCGGATGCGAAAGTGAGCACCATCCGGGCAAGGATCGAAGAAGTCTTCGGGTTGCCGGAAGGTTCTGTCGCGCTCTGTGGGCCGGACGGCCGCGCGTTGCGAGGGAACGCGCTGATCAGGACGCTGCGTAAACGTTGGGACGAAAATTGATTCGGGAAATTCTACCCGCCAAGCCGAGTTCGCTTGTACGGGTCAGTACTCTGTCTTTCGCAGAATTACTCAATGCAAGCGATTGGCCGTTGGCATTGGACAGCTATCAGCGTGGTTTCGTCTGGGGGCCAGACAAGCTGACGCAACTGGTCAATGACCTAGCAACATATGCAGCACAGGCGGATACCACCCTGCCTTACTACATGGGTGGTGTACTACTGCATCGCGACGCAAGCCAGTCGAAGCGGTTCATCATCGATGGTCAGCAGCGCATCACCGCGCTGTCGCTGTTGTACCACCGCTCTACCGGCAAGCTGCCAGTGGGGCAGGCACTCAGCTATTCGGGACAATCCCTGCGACATATTGCTGAAGGATTGCAGGCATTGAGGCAAATGGAGGCGATTGCGCCGCAGATCATCGAAAGGCTGCGACTGACAGTGATCGAAGTGGACAGCACTGACCTAGCTTTCACCTTCTTCGACACCCAGAACAACCGCGGGGTGCGCTTGGAGGCCACTGACCTGCTCAAGGCCTATCACCTGCGTGCGATCGACTACGCGCAAGGGAAGACTGAACTCAAGGCTGCACTGCAGAGGGACTGTGCAGAGCGCTGGGAGAGGCTGCAACGCCTCCCGGCGGTGCTGAGCCCAGGTCAGGACTTCGCCCCTAACTTATTCAATCGTTTTCTCTGGCGTGCGCGGCGTTGGCGCGGATCGCACACGCCTGCGGGGAAGCACGAACCGCTCCTGGCAGAATTCCAGCGCGACACTTGGCCCCACGCCGCCGACAGCCGTAGCCGTATTGACAGCGTGCCGCTCTACGCGACCCGGCACAATCGGCTAGCGTCCTGCATGACGCTGGCGGGAGATGGTGATTATGTGCTGCAGGGTAGCCAGCTGCGAGTCGGGCAAAATCCTGCAAACCTGCCTATGGCGTTGCGTCAGCCCATCCATGAAGGTGTTGGGTTCTTTCTATACGCAGACAAGTACGCAGCGTTGCTGCAACGGTTAATGAATGATCCTGCGCCTTGTCCGCAGGTCAGTATCTTCCGCATGATTTACAAACAGCTGCTGCGTAGTAACCAGGAGTACCTGCGCGAGATCTTCATGCTCTGCAGCCTGATGTATGTCGATCAGTTCGACGTTGAACAACTGACCGCTTTTGCCCTGCGCTTGGAGTTTTTGCTGGGCGCGATTCGCCTGGAGAAAAAACAGGTCAAGCAGGAAACCGCGGCCAATTTCTTCAGGCTGGCCGAGCTGAACCTGCTGGATGTGATTGCCCAGAGTTACCACCCGAAGCAGGTGCTGGACTTTCTTCAGCACCGACAACAAGCGGTGGTGTCTTCGTATGCTAACGAATCGGTATCAGTAGGGCAGGGGGTGCAGGGGCGATACAAGAGGGCGGTCCTTGATTTCTATCAAGGGCAGCTGGACTCCGAATGCTCGACCCTTGCGGGTAAATCGCAATGGCTCGAAACGTACTTGAAGGCTTGTCAGGAAGATCGCCATGAGTATTGATTCCCGTCTCTTCACCTTGGAACAGCTTGTTCATCAAGACGACGCGGCCTGGTGCTTCAACGTGCCTATCTACCAGCGTCTGTACGTCTGGGGTGATGATCAGATCAAGACATTGCTGACCGATATGGCGAATGCCTTTGATCGGGGCGAAGACCAGTTTTTTCTGGGTGGTGCCCTGCTGGTTGAAAAAACCTCTGAGCAAGATCGCCTTAAGGGTCTGCGCCGCTTCGACCTAATCGATGGGCAGCAGCGCTTCACGACGCTGTGGATGCTCAGCACGGTCGCCATATGGAACCAAGTGATGGGCGACTTCAGCAGGGTAGTGCTGAAAGACAGCGTGATTCCACGCCTGCATTTCTCGATCCGCGAGCAGGTGAACACCTTCCTCGCCAGCATGATGCCTGGCAAAAGTGGTGCAAGCCCAGAGATCCCCGATACTCAAAGCATGAGAAAAGCTCAGCAACTGATGGCTTCCTTCAAGCAGACCTACAAGCGTGCGGATGGCAAGCCTGTGGATGACAAATACCTCGAGGAGCTGGCTTCCTTCGTTTATCGCAAGGTTTCGCTCGTGCTCACGCAGGTGCCTGAGGGGATGGACTTGAACAAGTTGTTTGAGGTCATCAACAACCGTGGAGTCCAGCTTCAGCATCACGAAATTCTCAAGGCCAGGTTATTGCGCGACATCCCCGTCGAAAGCCGTTCCCGTTACGCAGCTTTGTGGAACGCTTGTGCCGACATGAGTGGCTTTGTCGAACGTAATCTCTGCCAGGATACACAGCTGGAGGCTCACCGCTTGGGTGATCTCTATAGCAAAGGGCAGTTGCTTCACGCAGTAGCTGTGCACGGGCTGCTGTCGCGAAGAGCCGAGGCTGCACAGGTGGAATCTGCTGAACGGCTGACCTTGGAGAACATTGTCAACGGCGCAGATGCCAAGTTTGACAATGGATCTGCGACCATCGCGATGGACGAAGGGGAGGCACCATGGGCGCGCAGTATTATTGGCTTCCCTTTGTTCCTTCTGCATGTGCTGCGCATCTGGTTGAAAGAGCAAGGGCAGCCGGACCTGCCCCGCGTGCTGGATCGGCACCTGCTTACCTTGTTCGAGGCCCATTTACTGCAGCCGGCGGAGCCCGCGCAGCGTACCGCGAGGGCACAAGGGTTCATTGACCTGCTTTGGCGTATGCGGGTGCTTTGGGATGAATACGTCATCAAGTGGGTCGATCAGGGGGATGACGAGGTTCATCAAATTTGCCACACCTCGATCTCTGCCAATGATGACAAGCGTTACATCAATCGCAGCCGTGACAATGATCTGAAACAAGGCATGTCGTTACTGCAGAGCATGCTCTACCACTCCCAGGAGATCACCACCCATTATTGGCTGACACCGTTCCTTTATTTCATCCACAAGCATGCGCAAACCGTGCGTGGCGGCGTGGAGGAGGTTGAGCGCTACTACGGCTTCCTGTGCCATTTGGATAACCAATTGCTCGGGGAAGTAACGAGCGATCCCTTGGTAGTGCGCACGCGGGCATTCATGAATGAGCCCTGGCGTACCGCTGCTGCGCTTCAATTCGAGGCAGTGTTGCCCTGCGATTACGGCGTCGACTTTGCCCATTACTGGTTCTACAAGCTGGACTTTGTGCTCTGGTATGAGCAGCATCGTGATCATGATGCATGGGGCAACTTTCGCTTCACAGCCAAGAACTCGGTGGAACATATTTCGCCGCAGAATCCACAGGCGACCGATACCAATAAGGTCACCAGCGCCTGGCTGAACCGCTTTGGCAATTTGGCGCTGGTCTCGCGCAGCATAAACTCCGAGTACAGCAATCTGCCATACAACGAAAAGCGCCAGCGATTCCTCAACAAGCG
This sequence comes from Pseudomonas sp. CC120222-01a, assembly GCF_003097235.1. Taxonomy (GTDB): domain Bacteria; phylum Pseudomonadota; class Gammaproteobacteria; order Pseudomonadales; family Pseudomonadaceae; genus Aquipseudomonas. Next base: position 4,743 of record NZ_QEQQ01000030.1, read on the forward strand.
AGCCCTTGAGAAGCGGCCAGACTCTTTGAAAATGGACTTGATATATTCGAATAGCGAATGGGGTGATGCGAAGGCAGAAGCGCATCAAACTGCAATGCGGGAGGCAATGCGACGCCATTACCAAAGGGATTTCTGCAAAGACTAGCGGGTAGCGAAGGCTTTGGGTTTCAGCGAATCCCATGCCGTCATTCAGCCGCCTGCTTGTTAAGGCATGGAGCGCCCTCGACAAGCCTTTTCGGTCTCCCAAGTCAGGGGGCCATTAGTGGTTCCCGGCTTTACGACGGTTACGGCTCAGGCTAAGGTGATGGCATAAGGATATTATTCTCCGGCATTTTTTCCAAGGAAGGTTCTGGGGGCGCATTGATGCGCCCATTCCACTACGAGCTTGTAGTGCCCCAAAACGTGCTTGGCAAGGTGCTGTCGCTGTCCCCAGCGGGACAGGCGATTGGCGCATCCGTGTGGGTAATGCGGTCTTGCTGAATATCAAAAAATGCTTAATTGAAGGCGGAAGGTATGGATTTTTCGACGTTGTTGCACCTATGGGGTGCAGCAAGCTCTGAGCAGCTGATCGCACCCAAAATGGTTGTTGGTCTCGTTTTCATTCTTTGCGCTTGGTACTTCGTCCGTTACTTCTGTAGGTCATTCAAGCTTAGCGCCCAGCTGAAACGTTTGATTGTTAGCTTGCAGAACGTGAAAACTCTCGATCCACCTCTCCGGCGTTCTGAGCTGGAACGTCTATTCAGTGGCAGCAGACTGGAGCATTCCTGGCGCGAGTATGCTGAAACGCTGCACGATCAGTTCGAGCTCAAGGAGGGCGAACAGGTTCTTCTCCGATCACGAGCCACTGCCGGTGCTGCACATTTCTTCTCACCGCAAAGTGTGGTTGATACCCCGCTGGGGACCGAGTTCTACAAGCATCTACCGGGTATTTTGACCGGTATCGGGATCGTCGGAACCTTCTTCGGCTTGATGCTGGGCCTTCAGCACTTTGACCCGAGCACGCCTGAACAGGTTAACGCCAGCGTCGACAAGCTGTTGAAAGACGTGCTGTTCGCTTTCATCGGCTCTTTTATCTCAATCATGGCCTCCATCGCCGTCACGCTCACTGAAAAGTGGCGCCTGGGGCAGTGCTACAAGCTGCTTGAAGCGTTCAATGAAACAATCGACGGGCTTTTTGACAGCGGTGTCGGTGAGGAATACCTGGCTGAGCTGGTGCGCTCTAGCGCTGAAAGCTCGGTGCAAACCCGCCAGCTGAAGGACAGCCTGGTGACTGATCTGCGGGAAATGTTACAGAACCTCGTCGATACCCAGGTCCGTGAAAGCCTCAAATTGGCAGATACCTTGTCGACGACGTACCGAGACTCTGGGCAGCTGCTGGCCGATCAGGTGAGCGGCGCAATCGAGAATAGCCTCAAGTCGCCGCTTGAAGCCATCGCGGGTGCGGTGCAGGCCGCCAGTGGCGAACAGTCCGGGCAGGTACAGAACCTGCTACAGGATGTTCTGGTTGCCTTCATGAACAAGCTGGAAGGTACGTTCGGCCAGCAGTTCAATGGCCTGCACGAGTTGATGGGCCAGTCGGTTGCCGCCATGCAGTCGATGCAGCAGGGCTTCTCGACGCTGATCCAGGACATGCGTTCGGCTAGCGAGTCCTCTAATCAAAGCAGTTCGTCCATGATTGCCCAGTTACTGGCCGATATGCAGGCCGGGCAAAATGCCATGCAAGCGGGGATGAACGACATGCTCGCCAATCTTCAGGCTTCGGTTGCCCGTATCGGCAACGAAGGGGAGGGCGCTGGCGCTCGAATGGCCGAGCAACTAGAGAAGCTGTTCGCTCAAAGCGAGGCCCGCCAAGAGGCGATGGCTGAAAATCTCCAGGCTTTTGTCGAGTCGATCAAGCAGAGCATCGGCCAGGGCCAACAGGAAACCATGGCCAAGATTGCAGGCTCCGTCGAGGTGTTGGGTGAACAGCTCTCGGCAGTCTTCAAGCAACTGGAACAGGGTCAGCAGCAGATGGATCAATCCACCCGCGCTGCCCAGGCAGACCTGCACCAAGGTACCCGCGACCTGGTGGGCGGCCTCGACGAGCAGGTCAAAGCATTGCTGCAGACGGTTTCCGAGCAACAGAAATCTGCCCAAGACACTGTCAATGCATTGAGCGCGCAGACAGAGCAGCATCTGCTCGGTATGCAGCAAGGTGCGGACAAGATGCGGGCCGCGGCTGAGCGATTTGAAACTGCTGGGCAAAGTGTTGCGCGAGCCAGTGAATCGACGGCGGGGCTGATGGGTACAGTCCAGGGCGCAGGGGCTGAGCTTGCACAGGCGTCGCGTGAGCTGAACACCGTTGTCGCGGACTACCGGAACAATCGTGAAGCGCTCGCGAAAACCCTCGCGGTCATCGAAGGGGTAGTTGCCAGTGCTCAAGGGGAAGCCAGCGGTCGCAGCCAGTATCTTCAGGACCTGAAGGTTCAGAGCGAGCGGATGCAGGCGCTTAACCGCGAAGTGTATGAATACCTCGAAAACATCAGTGGTGTGCTGGGTAACGGTTTCAAGGAATTCGGTGAAGGCATGGACCGGGCGTTGAGACAAACCCTGGGTAGCCTCGACACCGAGCTCGATAAAGCAGTCAAGAGCCTCGCTGGCGGTGTGGAAGGGGTCAAGGAAAGTCTCGAAGACTTCGGCGACATCATGGAACGCATCAGGCGGTAACGGAGGCTAGTCGATGTTTGGTAAGCAAATGCCTTCGGCTGCCCGTTCAAAGGACGAGGGAGAGAAGCCTTTCTGGATTTCCTTCGCTGACTTGATGACAGCGATGATGATTCTGTTTCTTGTGGTCATGGTGGCGGCTTTGAGTTCCGTGACGCAGCGTATCAACCAGGCGGAGCAGGGGGAGAAGCAGCGTAGCAAGGACATCAGTCAGATTTGCGAGCACCTGAGCCTCAAGGCGAAGACTGCCAGCAAGACCATCGTCGTGGACTGCAAGGACAACCGGATCAGCTTCGGCGATGCTGGCCGCTTTGGGCATAACCAGTACGCGCTGAGCAACGATGGCCAATCGGCACTTCAGGAGGTCGTGCCGATGATTCTGGACGCAGCCAACAGTGAAGAGGGGCGCAAGTGGTTCAAACAGGTCGTGATCGAGGGGTCGACCGACACCGACGGTTCCTACCTTTACAACTTGCACCTGTCATTGCAGCGCTCGGAGTGGGTGATGTGCAGCCTGCTCGATAGTCGCAGTCCGCTCCAGGTCGGATTGTCGCCGGAGCATCAGCAGCAGATCAGATCGATGTTTCTGGCGGGGGGCGTGTCGTTCAACAATGCGAAGGACACCAAGGAAGAAAGCCGGCGAGTGGAGTTGCGTATGCAGTTCTTTGGCTTGAAGGAGAAGGAGGGCAATCTCAAGCCTGATGTGCCGGTGTTCACTAATACTGATGTGGAAAAATGTCAGTTGGCGATGAACCGATGACCAGTTCGATCGCGAGGCTTTCCGCCGCCATTAGCCAAAGCCTGTCAGCTCATCGCACGGTGCAGGCCCCAGAACCGTTGGAGCGATTTCCCCGTCTGGCTGCTGCGGGAGTCGATCTTTATGAGCGATTCGAGCGCGCTGAAAAGGCATTGCCGCCACCCGAAGAAAAGCGCCGTGCTGCGATAAGCAAGTTTCGCAATGTACTACCACTCAACGCCTCGGAATGGCGCTTGGTATTCGCCGGCCTTTCCGACAAGAGTGAGCGCGTCGGGCCGATACTGGACGATGACCAGCTTTATGCCCGCGTACACGAAGAAGTACATCAGCGTATCGAAAAGCGAAGACTGAGCCGCCGGGATTGGTTGGCGCTATGCTTCAGCTACTTTGGCTACGACGCCGCTACGCCTGCGCAGAACGCCAATTGGTGCATGTTACGCGAAGATGTTCAGCTCGGTTTCGAATGCGTCAGAGACCAGCAGAAGCGTGTGAAGGAATGGGTGCAGATCGTTCAGCAACATCAGGAGCTCTTTTCCGAGCAGGCAGGAGCCACGCTGGGTGACCAGATGTTCAAGGGCGAGATTAGCGACCTTTCGGCATTGCAGACAATTGCGCAGATCCCGGACAACAGCTGGCTGTGGCGCAGGATTTTTACCGTACTGATTTCTCGCATTTTCATGTTGGATGACGCTGAGTTTTCTCAGCGCTTGCCCGACCTGGTCGACATTGGCCGACAGCACCCGCGGTACATGAACGACATTCTGAGTGCATGCCTGTCGCGTTACCACTTGGCAGCTTATCGGGAGAAGCCATCGTCGCTGCTCAAACAGCTGGCGCTAGACAATTGGGGGAGTCCGCAGATCCGCTCTAGACAAAACAGCTGGCTGCAGTATGTCGATAAAGATGTCTGTGCGATGGTTGTGGCGTGGTTTGCGAAGGAGGATCTGGAGCACTTCTTCAACCTGCTCAAAGGGGAGGCAGAAGTCGATCAATCTCGTCTGCATTATTGGCTGCGTTTTGCCAACCAGATGAGTTACACCAGGATTGTCATGGGTTCGGATGCCTGGCATGACAGCGGGCGAGACTTCGTCCACTTCCGGGAGAAGAACAAGGGGCGCCTCAGCCGACTGGTAGGCGGGCCCGGCCATAACAATGCCGTCATTATGCAGATCGGGAACTACTTTTTCGTGGAATTCTCCGGTACGGGTAATGCCTGCTATGTGTATCAAGCAGACAAGTCGCCTTTCAACCCAGACAAGATGCAGCTCGAATTGGCGAGCGAGCTGAAGCAGCCTAATCGTGCACTGGATCGAATGCGGCATTCACCTGCACCCAGCCGCCCGGACCGCATAGAGGGTTGGCTCAGCAAATTCGATTATGCCCTCGAGCAATGGGGTATTCGTGTACAGAGTCAGGCCGCAGCGGCAGGTTCAGCCAAGCCGTTGCCTTTTGAAGACCAGGTCCGTGACGCTCTAAAGTCGGTCAAATACAAGGTCTATGATCAGCGCGAACGCGGCGGTGCATTTCAGGTCCAGCTTGATGATCATGACCCGGCCGCAGTAACTGCACTGCAGCGCCTGGGCTTCAGGCCCGTCAATAACCAGCCACTCCGGTTCTGGAGGCAGTAATGCTCAAGCGTTTCCTCAAAGGCATTGGCCTGCAGCCGAACTCGGCAGCAGAAAGTACTGAGCCGGTTTTTTCCATTGAAGAGCAGGGCATCTGTTATCCCCTGAGCTTGGCGGAGAGCACGGAGTCCTGGTCGCTGGCGAGTTATCTTGATCAGCTGGAAGAAGAGGAGTTCGTCTCCCAGTTGAGCGATCGCTGGCTTTTGACGTGGGATGAGCTCTACCGGCTGCTGGATGAGCCCGAGCATGTAACAAGCCTGCCGCTATTGGGGTTACCATCGCTTACAGCCCTCATCCCTCAATTGAGCAGCCAAGGTAGCCTTGCCTCCGACGATTTCAAGGTTTCCATCAGTGGCTGGCGTGATCCGCAGTCCAATGCCAGCGTGCAGGTGCAGCGAACGGGGGCCATCGTTCAACATCAGGGAGCCACAGAAATGCTGCCTGAGGCGTCCTGGAAACTGACCGGTGCTGTACGACAGCTTTATCTGGCACAACAAAATGAGCCCGGTGAAGTAACCAACCAGATCGGTTGGGCCAGCATCAGAAAGCTGGCGCGCAAGGCTGGCGCTGGTATGGATGGTTTCTTGGATAAGACCGTCGTTATCAAACCCGAGAAACTGCGGCTCAACCCACGAAAGTCGACGCTTGGCGACACACCAGTTATCGAGTTGCAACCGAGCTTTGATGGCCAGCCGGCCAACTGGCTTGAGAGCTTTGACGGTGCCAAGCAGGTTCAGGATCGATACCGGGTAACGGGTGACGATGGCTCGCTGACTCATGTTCTGATTGAGCCTGAAGTCAAGTCGGTACTGGACTATGTGCGTTCGTTGCCTGGGCGTCGGGTTGCTGGTGACGATGCCCTTTCATTCGTCCGTAACCCTTACAGCACACTCGGCGAAAGTGCCGCACACGTGCTGGATGCCGAAGCCTATGAAGACGAGCTCGCTGAGGCCGGTATTTTCTTTCATCGCTTCCATCTGGAACCCAAACTGGATGAAGCGGGCCAGCGTATCGAGCAGGTAACACTGACGCTCGAGCCGATTTCTCCAACCCCGCAGGCGCCTATCGAAATTGAGTTCAAAGCGGCCCATGAATTCGCGCCGCTTGTGCATGAACTGCACCTGAAGTTGGCCGCCGGCATGCCTGCAGGCTTCTGGCAGGGCTATGAGCTGGAACTCAGCGATTTTGATTTGCGCCAGTTGGCAGGCATCAATGACCTGCTCAAGCGTTGGCAAAACGAAGCGGCCGGAATCGAGTTTGAATCGGTCCTGGACCTTTCTCTCTACGGCGACCGTGTGACAGGCATTGGTGAGGCGGAAAGAATTACTTCGCCTTTCCTGGTCAAAGAGGCGACCGAGAACTGGTTGCCGAAAGATGTGGCAGCGCTGGGCATCGACGCAGAAATCCTGGGTCGGTGGGATCCTTCCGATCGTACTCAATTTGAAGCGTTTGGGCAGCGGCTGGATCAAGCACGCGCTGCCGGTGATGACACGGTCTGTTTGCCAGAGTCCGAAACACCACTCTCGATTGCCGCAGCAGAACAACTGTTGGATGCCTGGTCGAAGAAGATTGCACCTGTCGAGACCGGCCAAGTTGAGCAACGGGAGAAAGTTGGCCGCGCCGTACTGCAAATCGGCCACAACATTGACGAGCCGACTTACGTACAGGTACGTCAAGCAGCGTTACGCGCCGCTTTGGATGCAACGCCAGAGTTGCCTGGTTTGCTCAAGCCTGAGGTCGTTCTGCGTGACCATCAGTTGCAAGGCGTGGCGTGGTTGCAGCATTTGTTCCGCTTGTCCCCCACGGACGTATCGGGTTGCTTGCTCGCTGATGACATGGGGCTTGGGAAAACGATCCAGTTGCTCACCTTCCTGGTCTGGTACCTGGAACAGTACCCAAACGATCAGCCAACGCTGATCGTCGCTCCGGTTTCGTTGCTCGATAACTGGGAGCGAGAGCTTCACCGTTTCTTTTTTGCTGACGCACTGCCCGTATTGAAGCTGTACGGCTCGGCCTTGAGTGCGGTGAAGTTCAAGAAAGATGAAATCCCTGCGGACTTGAAAGCCAAAGGCATCAAGAACCTGCTGCGCCCGGGTTGGATGGGCGATGCCCGAATCGTCCTGACGACTTACGAGACACTGCGCGATCAGGAGTTTTCCCTGGCGCGCCAGCAATGGTCCATCGTCGTGTGTGACGAAGCTCAGAAGCTGAAGAACCCGGCGGCACTGGTGACTCAAGCGATCAAAGCTATCCCCGCACGCTTCCGAGTGGCGTGTACTGGTACACCAGTCGAAAATACCTTGATCGATCTTTGGTGCCTGTTCGACTTCATTCAGCCAGGATTTCTGGGCGGCTTGAACCAGTTCGGTCGCGACTATCAGCGCCCCATCGAAGCCGCACTGGAGCGTGATACGGATGCGCTGGAACGTCTGCGTGGGCTGATCGAACCGCAGACTTTGCGGCGGACCAAGCAGGACATCGCCAAGGACCTGCCGGCCAAAATCGAAGACGCAGCATGCCGTTCACTTGGCATGCATACCCTGCAGCGTAACCTGTATCTGTCCGAAGTTTCCGCATACAGCCAGAAGCAGCAGATCGAAGAGCAGCTCGATCAGAAGACCTCCCGCATGCTGGGCTTGCTGCACAAGCTAAAGCTGATTTGTGCCCATCCTTACAGCGTTCAGCCAGACACGCGGTTGCGCGACAACTCGCCGAAGCTTCAGTGGCTGATTCAGACGCTCGAGTCGATCAAAAGGGCCGGCAACGGCGACAAGGTCATCGTCTTTACCGAGTTGCGCGATATTCAGCGGGAATTGCAGCACGCAATTCAGCAGCATTTCGGCTTTCGGGCGACGGTCATCAATGGCGATACCAGTACCAGCAGTCAGAGCTCTAATAGCCGGCAGAGGCTGATCGATCAATTCCAGGAGCTGCCAGGTTTCGCCGTCATCATCCTGTCCACTATCGCCGTCGGATTCGGGGTGAACGTGCAGTCCGCCAACCACGTCATTCACTTCACGCGCTGCTGGAACCCGGCCAAGGAAGATCAGGCGACCGATCGGGCCTATCGGATTGGGCAGCAGAAGGATGTGTATGTGTACTACCCGACGGTTCGGGATGCGACGATGCCGACGTTTGAAGCGACGCTGAACGAGCTGCTGAGTAAGCGGCGAGCGTTGGCGCGAGATATGTTGAGTGGGACCTCGGAGCTGCAGGCTTCTGATTTTGAGGCCGTGCTGAACACGCATTGATATGTCAATTATGGGTACAGGTGCGCTCATCTCCAAGCGTGCCAATCCGCAAGAACCTGCGAGCTAGGGCGGGTGCGTCAGTGGTAACTGAGTGGATTATTTACCTGTTCGCACGTCAAGTGTTGGCACTGGACGTTCTGAGGCTTAATGTGCGCGGCATCCAGGCCGCCCATGAGCCCTCGGGCTGTGACATTCAGTCGGCTCGAAAGGTTAAACTCACCCTTTTGCCTGTGTATTCCAAGGAATTATTGAGTGAACACGGAAAATCATTCCCAGACGGCCGCCTTTCTCTGGTCGATTGCCGACCTACTGCGTGGTGATTTCAAGCAGTCCCAGTACGGCCGCATCATCCTGCCATTCACCCTGCTGCGGCGTATGGAGTGTGTGCTGGCGCCGACCAAGGATGCCGTGATTTACGAGTCCTACGCTCAGGAAGGCCGCCCGGACACCGTACGTGAAATGTACATGCTGCGCGCCGCTGGCCAGCAGTTCTTCAACTCCTCATCGTTGACCCTCGGCACCCTGTCCGACACCCAGACCGCCGCCGACCTGATGAGCTACGTGCAGTCCTTCAGCAAGGATGCCCGCGAGATTTTCGAGCACTTCCACTTTGAAGACTTCGTTCAGCAACTGGAAACTGCCAACCTGCTGTATCAGGTGGTGCAGCGCTTCGCCGCTACGGATCTGAGTCCAGAGTTCATCAGCAACTTCGGCATGGGTATCATCTTTGAAGAGCTGATTCGCAAGTTCGCGGAAAGCTCCAACGAAACCGCCGGGGAGCACTTTACCCCGCGCGATATCGTGCACCTCACCACCTCGCTGGTGATCACCGATCAGGACCACAAGCTTGCGCCCAACAGCATCGTCACCATCTACGACCCAACCGCCGGCACCGGCGGCTTTCTGTCTGAGGGGGACGAGTACATCCAGTCCATCAGCGAAAAGGTCAGCGTGTCGCTGCACGGCCAGGAGCTTAACCCCGAGTCCTACGCCATCTGCAAGGCGGACATGCTGATCAAGGGCCAGGACGTGGCCAGCATCAAACTCGGCAACACCCTGTCCAACGACCAGTTGGCCGACAAGCGCTTCGACTTTATGCTGAGCAACCCGCCGTTCGGCGTGGAATGGAAGAAGGTGCAGAAGCAGATCACCGACGAGCACAGCCATAAAGGCTTCGACGGCCGCTTCGGCCCCGGCCTGCCGCGCGTATCTGACGGTTCGCTGCTGTTCCTCCTGCACCTAGTCAGCAAGATGCGTGACCCGCGCGACGGTGGCTCGCGCATCGGCATTATCCTCAACGGTTCGCCGCTGTTTACCGGTGGCGCGGGTTCGGGCGAGTCGGAGATCCGTCGCTACCTGCTGCAGAACGATCTGGTCGAAGCCATCGTCGCGTTGCCGACCGACATGTTCTATAACACCGGCATCGCCACCTATGTGTGGATACTCAGCAACCACAAGGCTACCGCGCGCCAGGGCAAGGTGCAGTTGATCGACGGCAGCCAGCACTACGCCAAAATGCGCAAGTCGCTGGGCAGCAAGCGCCAGTACATCACCGAAGATCAAATCAGCGAGCTGGTGCGCCTGTACGGCAGCTTCGAGGAAACCCCGCAGAGCAAGATTTTCCCCGTCGATGCCTTCGGTTACCGCCGTATCACTGTTGAGCGCCCGCTACGCCTGAACTTCCAAACCAGCGCCGAGCGCATCGCTAATGTGCAGGAAGAAAAAGCCCTGCAGAAACTCGACAGCGCCGCCCAGCAGCAATTGATGACGGCCCTGCAAGCGATGGACGCCAGCGTGCTGCACCGCAACCGCGAGCAGTTCAGCAAGCTGCTGAAAAAAGCCCTTACCGCCCACAGCGTCAGCCTCAGTGCACCGGAGTTGAAAGCCCTGCTCAACGCCTTGAGCGAGCGCGACCCCGAGGCGGATGTCTGCATGACCAAGGGCCAGCCGGAAGCAGACGCCGGCTTGCGCGACAACGAGAACGTGCCGCTGGGCGAGTCGGTGTACGACTATTTCCAGCGTGAAGTCACCCCCCATGTGCCGGATGCCTGGATCGACGAGAGCAAACGGGATGAGCAGGACGGCGAAGTCGGCATCGTCGCTTTCGAAATTCCCTTCAATCGCCACTTCTACGTGTTCCAGCCACCACGCTTGCTAGCTGAGATCGACCGTGACCTCAAGGCCTGCACCGATCGCATCAAACAAATGATCGAGGGGCTGTCAGCATGAGTATTCCTGCGTATTCCACATACAAGGACTCCAGTGTTGAGTGGTTGGGAGAGGTGCCAACCGACTGGGTAGTTTCAAAGTTGGGTTATTTTTTTCGAGAGCCTCCATGCTATGGAGTTTTGGTTCCTGATTTCGAAAATGATGGCGTTCCAATGTTGCGGATTACGGACATGGAGCATGAATTCATCGATACTTCAGGCCTTGTAACCATAAGTGCAGGGCTCTCCGCTCAATATTCGCGCACGATTGTCAAAGAAGGTGACGTTGTTCTGTCGCTGGTCGGAACAATAGGAAAGGCATTTGAGGTAGGCCCAAAGCTTGCCGGAGTAAATTTGTCTCGAGCCATTGCTCGAATCCAGCTCGATGACAACACCCTTCCTCGATATTTATGCTGGATTTTCCAGTCCCGCGCATTTACCCATTTTATTGACTTGGTGTGCAGAGGTACCGCGCAGCGTGTCCTAAATTTGTCGGACTTGAGTGCGTTCAGCTTTGTCTTTCCAACTTACGTCGAGCAGTCCTCAATCAGCGCATTTCTTGACTACGAAACCGCCCGCATCGACGCGCTGATCGAAGAGCAGCAGCGCCTGATCGAACTGCTCAAGGAAAAACGCAAGGCCCTGATCTCCCTCGCCGTTACCAGAGGCCTCGACCCCACGGTGCTGATGAAAGACTCCGGCGTGGAGTGGCTGGGCGAGGTGCCGGCGCATTGGACTATAAAAAAAGGTGGCCACATTGGAATGCTTTTTGGCTCCGAAGCAGTTCCGGAAGGTATGGTGAATGACTATGGAAATCTGCCATTTTTGAAGGTTGGCTCTCTCTCGTCAGATACGCTGAGCATCAGGCAGTGGGACTTTTTTGTAGATGAATCTATTGAAAGATATTATCGACCAAAAAGTCGGTTTGTTGTTTTTCCCAAGCGTGGGGCTGCAATTTTTCTTAATAAAGTAAATGTTGTGGAAGTGGGCGCATTACTTGACCCTAATCTCATGGGCTGGGAGATGCAAGCTGGTAATAATGCGTACTACTTCGCCAGTGTGCTGAAGTGCCGAGGGCTTTCGGAGTTGGCGGATGTTTCAACAGTTCCCCAGATTAACAACAAGCACATATCCCCTGAGAAGTTTCCAGTGCCACCGTATGTTGAACAAAATGGCATTGTGGCGTTTCTGGATACGGAGACTTTTAAGTTCGATCAGCTCGTAACTGAAGCCGAGCATGGTGTTTCTTTGCTTCAAGAACGCCGTTCTGCCCTAGTCTCCGCCGCCGTCACCGGCAAAATCGATGTGCGCAACTGGCAGCCACCGGCCAGCGCTCAAGCCCCCGAACCAGCAGTAGCAGAGGCCGACTAAATGGCGGACAGCAAGGAAGCGCAATTCCAGCAGGACATTATCGACGCCCTGGCCGCCCAAGGCTGGTTGGTGGGTACGGCCAGCGGCTACGACCGCCGCACGGCGTTGTATACCGAAGATGTGCTGGGCTACTTCAAGGATGCCTGGCCGGAGCGCTGGGACAAGTTTGCCAAGGCCAACCCGAATGGCCCGGACGCTGTACTGGTGCAAAAGCTGGTGCGCGAGCTGGAGCAGAGCGGCACCCTAGATGTGCTACGGCACGGCTTTAAGCTACCTGCGGTAAAGGTTGAGCTGTGCAGCTTTCAGCCTGACCACGGCATGAACCCGGACACACTCAAGCGCTACCAGTGCAACCGACTGCGCGTGGTGCCGGAGGTGTCCTACTCGCCACATGCGCGTGAGGCTGGCAGCAGTGGGCAGAGCTACAATCCACGGCTGGATCTCGTGTTGTTCGTCAACGGCATCCCCACCGCCACTCTGGAGCTGAAAAGCGAGTTCAAGCAGTCGGTAGAAAACGCCAAGCGCCAATACCGTTACGATCGCCCGGTAAAAGACCCGCTCACCCGTAAGCCCGAGCCACTGCTGACCTTCAAGCGCGGCGCGCTGGTGCACTTTGCCGTGGGCCAGAACGAGGTGGCGATGACCACCAAGCTGGCGGGCAAAGACACCTTCTTCCTGCCGTTCAACCTCGGCAGCGCGGATGGCGGCGCGGGCAACCCGATGCCTGAAGACGACAGTCAATACGCCACCAGCTACCTGTGGCAACGCCTGATGCAGCCGGATGCCTGGCTCAAGGTGCTGGGACGCTTTCTGCACCTGGACAAGAAAACCAGCGAAGGCTTCGACGGCACGCCGGTGACCAAGGAGACGATGATCTTCCCGCGTTACCACCAGTGGGAAGTGGTCAACCAACTGGTCAACACCACCCGCGCCGAAGGGCCGGGCAAACGCTATTTGATCCAGCACAGCGCCGGGTCGGGCAAGTCCAACTCCATCGCCTGGACGGCGCATCAGCTGGCTTCGCTGTACGACGATGCCGGCCAACGACTGTTCAACTCGGTGATCGTGGTCACCGACCGCACGGTGCTGGATAGCCAGTTGCAGAACACCATCTACCAGTTTGAGCACGCCCAGGGAGTGGTCAAACCGATCAGCCGGGATGTCGGCAACCAGAGCAAATCCGAACAGCTGGCCGAGGCGCTGGCCGAGCAGGCGCGCATCATCATCGTCACCATCCAGACCTTCCCGGCGTTGTTCGATGCCCTGGACAAGTACCCCAAGCTGGCCAGCGGGCGCTATGCGGTGATCGCTGACGAGGCGCATTCCTCGCAAACCGGCTCATCGGCCAGCAAGCTGAAACAGATACTGGGCAGTGAGGCCCTAGAGGCTGAAGAGGTCAGCGCCGAAGAGTTGCTGGACGCCGCCGTGCAGGCGCGCCAACCGAACGAGCGCATCAGCTACTACGCCTTCACCGCTACGCCCAAGGCCAAGACCCTGGAGCTGTTCGGTCGCCCGGCCGACCCAACGCTGCCGGCCAGTGCCAGCAACAAGCCGGAGGCGTTTCACCTGTACTCCATGCGTCAGGCCATCGAGGAAGGTTTTATCCTCGACGTGCTGCGTAACTACACCACCTACAGCACCGCTTGGAAGATCGCCCACCCGGATGGTGAAGATGACGAGGTGGACAGCAAGAAGGCGCGCATCAAGCTGGCGCGTTGGGTGCGTTTGCACCCGTACAATATCAGCCAGAAGGTCGAGGTGATCGTCGAGCACTTCCGCGCCAATATCCGTGGTCTGCTGGGTGGCAAGGCCAAAGCCATGGTCGTCACCAGCAGCCGTCAGGAAGCGGTGCGTTACCAACTGGCGGTGAAGACTTATGTACAGCAGATGGGGTACAGCGATGTGCACCCGCTGGTGGCGTTCTCCGGCAGCGTGTTACCGGATGAGCTGATCCCTGAAGAGGTGACGGAAAGCAGCAGCCTGCTTAACGCCGGCCTGAATGGCCGCGACCTGGCACAGGCGTTCGACACCCAGGACTTCAACGTGATGATCGCGGCCAACAAGTACCAGACCGGCTTCGATCAGCCCAAGCTATGCGCCATGTACGTGGATAAGAAGCTGCAAGGCGTAGACTGCGTGCAAACTTTGTCGCGGCTGAACCGCACCTTCGGCGACAGCAAGCAAACCTTCATTCTCGACTTCTTCAACGAGCCGCAGGACATTCTCGACGCCTTCTTGCCGTACTACACCAAGGCCGAGCTGACCGATGTGACTGATCCGCAGATCATCTATGACCTGCAGAAGAAGTTGGATGCCGAGGGGATCTATCACTGGCAGGAGGTCGAGGCGTTCGCCATGGCCTTCTTCGACCCCAAGGCGGCGGCCAGCAAGCTCAGCTACTACTGCACACCGGCCAAGGAGCGCTTTGCCAAGCGCTACGCCTTCTCGGTGGAGTCACGCCAGCAGGCGCTGGACTTCAAACGCACGGCCGAGGCTAACGGCGACAGTAGCGGCCTGAAAAAAGCCGAGCACGCGCTGAAAGAGGCCGGCGAGCAAATCGATCAACTCGACCTGTTCCGTAAAAACCTGCAGAGCTTTGTGCGCCTGTACGAGTTCCTCTCGCAGATTGTGCCCTACGAGGACCGTGAACTGGAGCAGCTCTGCGTGTACGCCAAACACCTGCACCCGCTGTTGCGCGTGGATCGCCTACAACAAGACGACGTGGATGTGGGCGAGCTGCAACTGAGCCACTACCGTCTGAGCAAGCGCGCCGAGCATCAGCTGCGCCTGAACGAGGAAACCGGCGAATACACCCTCAAACCTAGTAGTGATGTGGGCAGCGGCAAGCCCCATGATCCGGAGAAGAAGCGCTTATCGGAAATCATCGAGGCGCTGAACGATATCTTCGGAGCCGAGGTGAGTGATGACGACCAACTGCAGTTCCTTACCGGCATCGCCCAGCGCATCAGCCGCCAGGAAGATGTGATGGCCCAGGTGAACAACCACTCGGTGGATCAAGTGATGCACGGCCTGTTCCCCAAACGCGTGTTGGACACCGTGCTGGACGCCATGACCGACCACGAGAAACTCTCGCTGGAGGTACTGGATAACGAGACGAAGAGTCGGGCGTTTGCGCTGGTGATTTTGAAGATGCTGAAGACAGCGGCTGGATTTGATCAGAGCGGCTTGCACGGTGCCTGAACACCGTGTGTAAGGATAGGATGCAACGATGGCAATTCCTGATTTTCAAAGCGTGATGCGGCCTGTGCTGGCCACTGTGCAAAATGGTATGCCGATGCCACTCAACGAGGTGCGCGAGCAGGTGGCCGAGCAGTTTCAACTGACCGAGGAGGAGCGCAAGGAGCGGCTGCCCTCTGGCCATCAGTCAGTAATCAACAACCGAGTGGGCTGGGCACGTACTTATTTGAACAAAGCGGGACTGCTGTGCATTCCTACTAAGGGGATGGTGCAGATTACGCCGCGCGGCCTCACTACTTTGGCTGATGGCCCGGAGCGCATCACGGTTAGTTGGCTGAAGCAGTTCCCTGAATTCGCAGACTTCCATACCGCCAAACCGCAAGAGCTTGACGCGCCTGCCTTGCTACCTGTCGAGGTTGCTGAAACCACGCCTGACGAGCAGTTGGCAGAAGCGCATCAAGCATTGGTACAGTCACTGGCAGATGAGCTGTTAGTGCAAGTCCGGGCTGCTACCCCCAGCTTTTTTGAGCAGTTGGTGGTCGATCTCATGATCGCGATGGGCTACGGCGGATCGCGTAAGGAAGCCGGTAAGGCAACCCAGGCAACCAATGATGATGGGATTGACGGGATTATTAAAGAAGACAAGCTCGGGCTTGACGTGATTTATCTGCAGGCCAAGCGCTGGACCAACACTGTGCACCGTCCGGAAGTCGACAAATTTATCGGCGCTTTGACACGCCAGCGTGCCCGCAAAGGCGTGTTTATCACCACGTCGGATTTCTCGGATGGCGCCCGTGCTGCAGCGCTGGGGCTGGATATCAAAGTGGTGCTGATCGACGGTGTCGAGCTGGCGCGACTGATGGTCGAGAACAACTTGGGTGTGAGCATTAAGCAGGTGTATGAGGTGAAGCAGTTAGACAGCGATTATTTCGCAGGGGAGTGAATTGTAACGTTTGGTCTTAACAAGACTTCGGCAGCTAATACTGACTCATATCCCTCTAATATGATGTCAGCGCCCGATGGCTCCCCTGCGCTTCAAGATCAATGCAGCAGTGAGACGATAGTGATACCTGGTGGCGTCGGAATGATCTTTCAGGTACTGGGTAAGAAACCAGCGCACATGCTTTAGCTGCCAGGTCCACGGATTATCTCGATGCCATCGCTGTTGAATGGCAGCCTGCATGATTCGGGCTTGGCGTAGGTGGCGTTGCTGCGTCGTTCTCGAGCCGGCCAGGGTGCCGCTCAGGAACAGCGTCATATCAAAGGGTTTGCTCATGATCGTCCACCAATGTAGGCCGAAACCACATCTATCCGGTTGTGCCCAAGCTCAAGGCTGATCTGTAGGCGTGCCTGATGATCAAGTTCGCGCTCTGTGCGAAAACCATGGCCACCATTGATCGGAGCTGCGAGGCCTGTAAGTTGCTGGTAACGTTTGCAGGCGTATGCCGCACGCAGTTCATGGAACCCCTTTAATCCGTATTCATACATTATTGCGCGAGCAGGGAGCACAGTCCGCTGAATGAACACGGCGTAGGTTTCATCCCGGGACAGTAAGTTGCGGCTGCCGGTCGGCGACGCTTCACGCGCCAACTGTAGTGCCGCCTTTACCTCCTCATTTGCGATGACCCATCGCGGAGCTGAAGCCCCTGAGCGGCCGCCTTTGGTGCCGTCCTGTATATTGATGCGGCCTAAGTACTCGGCTTCGCGGTGCAAGCGTGGCAGGTCCGCCAGGATCGCTTCGCGCAGGCGCATTCCGGTAGTCCGGGCCAGCATGACAATCGCTGCTACCCGCTCATGTTGCTGTTGTGCCAGCACCTGCGCTACTCGTTGAACGTTTTGATAGTCTTGGCCATCCGGCGCACGGGTGCGTACGATGGATCGCTGCTGTCCCAACGCTTGGCTCGGACTGACAATTCTCACGTCCAGATCACCGCGCAGCGCTGCGAGGGCGCGGTTAACGCTGCTCAGGCGGTTTTGCGCGGTGGCGATGCACAGTTCGCCTTGCTGGATCTGCTGGCGCAGGTATGCGACGTAATCCTCCAGCGTCTGTCGATCAATCTGGCGTGCATCGTTGTAACCGGGGCCGTCCTCCGATCGGCACCATCGCACGAAGGCTTGCCAGCGATCGCTGTGTGCTTTGACGGTGGCGAAGTGGCCGCCTGCGAACATATCCTCGAGTGCCTGACGACCGGCATAGCTCAGTTGGCGACCGTAGCCAAAATTGCGACCATCACGCCGACCGACCAGCGCCATTGTCTTCACCTTGATCGTTGGTTTGCAGGAGCCGCAGCAGGGCTTTCCAGTGGGGGCCGATGGTGTCCAACTGTCCCCAGTGTGCTGGGCGGATGAGGAGGGCATTTTCGCTGTGCTGCAGCAAAGCCCCTTCCTCTTGCAACTGCTCGATGAGCTGAGCCAGGTCTATGGGCTCAGGTGTTGCACTGGCGACAGCGGCGACAGTGGCGACAACACCCGCCGCATCTCGCTTGGCAGGTGGCGACAAAGTGGTGACGCTGGCGGCGACACACCGTAACTCGGTCGGCGAGCGATGTTGCGCTCGATAGCGGCGCACGGCGTCATTGAGGCGGAACATGGCGCACCTCGAATATGTCCCCGTCATTGTCCAGCCAGTTATGGGCAACCAACTGCAGCAATAACTCGAAGGTGTGCCGCGTGCTTTTACGGGCAAAGCGGGGGCCGTTGCGCGTTAGGTCGCGCAGGCGAAACGGTGGCCAGTTCTTCTTTATCAACCAGCGCAGCAGGCAGTCGGCCTCTGCGCGAAGCTTATTCAGAGGCTCCTGTTCAGTCAGTCGTTGGTTCTCGGCCAAGTAGTAATCCATCAGCGTAGAGGCGCGCTGAATGTGCATGTCTTCCAATGCAGTCGATTCCTCAACCACCGCCATCACACCAGCCATGCGAAGTACGTTCGCGGCGGCTTTGCCCGCAGCAGCTTGCACGTTGACCAGCTCGCCAAATTCCCCAGACTCGCATTCAATGGTGTCGTGAATGGCAATCCAGGCCTCACGGGCGCGGCGGCTCAACTCCAGGGTTACAGGGTTGAGGCCGCCGTCTTTATGGCGTGACCAAGGCTTCTGCATCAGCGCGGCAATGCGTTGCTGGTACAGGCGCACCTTTGGATCTCGGGTCAGGTCGATGGCTTTGTACAGCCGTTGTCCAATCAGACGCTCGGGCCAACTGATCAGGCAGCGCCCCAGGATGCCCTGGTCTTTGATATCTGCGTCCTGAAGCAAGCGGTTGGCCAGGCGGGGTTGCAGCATCAAGTGCATGCTGAGACGGCGGTCATAGGCACGCAGACTTTCCCCTGCCATCGCGCGCGACCGATCAATCGGGCTGCCGTCCCACAGCGTCGACAAGTGAGTGATCGCCTTAATCATGTTGTCTTTGTTCATGGTGCTGCCGCCCAAAAACTGCCCGCCTTCATCGCTGAACAGCCCCATGCTCGGCAAACCATGGCAGAGGCTTTTGACCAGGCCTTCAATGGTCGGCTCAGCACTGAGGAGTCTCGGTTGGACGGGTTCAGGTTGGGCGTCCAGTGCTGGCTGTGCTGACTTTTTCGAGGCCGGTGACTTCGCGGTGAGGCTCATTGCAGCTCGGTGCGCCTTGAGCTGTTCGCCATAGGCGATCCACTGCTGCCTCTCCCAGCTGCGTACGGCCTGCAACGCAACATGGTCCACCGCGCTTTTGCGATCACCCGAGCAAGCCACTGTCAGCAAGTACAGCGACAACGGATAAATTCTGCCGTCGAGGTGAACATTGGCGTGCGCCTGGCTCGCCAAAGCTGCCGTGGCCAGAACAGATTGCGCGGCCATGGCGCAGGGCACGCCGATCACTTCGGCCATGCGTTCCACGGCCGGCCCCAAAATATCGCCCAGCGCCGCGACCGGGTAGGGTAGAGGCGTAATCTGCTGTTCCAACAAGGGGCGTGGTGGCCCTTGGACTTCGCGCAGTTGCATAGCCTTCCTCCATAAATTACCGATCTCTCCCTCACGTCATCCCGCCAAGAATGTTGAGTGTTATCAGGGATCAAGGCCCCTGCGACCTGTGAGGGTGTCCACTGACGCGGGACTGGCGGCTCCTTACGACCAAGAGCAAGGGCACCTCATGATCTGGCCTCCTGAACACCGTTACCGGTGGGCGGGTGGAGGCTGCATTGGCTGACGAGACCAGTGCCGCGAGATCCTGAGCTAGGTGCAAGCAGCACTGCGATGACCGGGGCATGCCTGAATGTCAGTCAGGTGCAGTCCATTCCCTGGTCTGCGGCACCATCATCTACAGCGCTGTTGCTGGTGACATCGGTGTTTGTCACGCCGATTGTCACGAGGGGAATTGCCGCAAAGCCCTGTGCGATGAGGGCTGCAGCAGTGGTAGGAGCGCCCGTCTCTTTTCTGGAAAAAGAGACGGGCGAACGGTTGGCACAAAACGTTGGCCGAGCAGGTTCGTTGCTGCAGGGCTAAAGGGTTAGCGGGCAGCCGCACTAGGCGGATTGTTTAGAGGGCGTCCATCATTCTGGCGAATGACCGTGCGAGCCTCCGGGCGCGAATCGCACTTTGGGATGAACCACCGGGTTAGCGGCATGACCTTCAAGGCTCTGGTCATCTGGGGTGCTGCCTAAGGCAGCGCTTTGAACCTTCGTTCTATCGCTCACCGCGGCTCGGGTCAATTGGTGAAGGGCACATGGAAATGCGTCAGATTCCACCTCTGGCGTGCTTTGGAAGTCGGTGGGTGTCAGTGGCAAAATGGCCGTTTGTCGCTTTTCTAGTGTTAGCCCGTGAGCATGGGGATGCGAAGCCTCCCCATGCTCACGGGCTTAGCCGGAGAAGCCAAAATCGAGGCGAGTTGGCGACTGTCGCCATCCGCTCAGACGGCAGGATGTAGATGGCACGCGGTCTGTCGCCAGTGTCGCCGTTGTCGCCGCCCTATCGGATGGGTACTACGTTCCGATCCCTAGCCACATTCATCGCGCTGGCCGAGAGATTGCCCGTCGACGCCTTCAGAATGTACTCGCTCCACCAAGCCATCATCGGCCGTCGGCGCTCGATGTAGTCGGCTCGATTGTAGGCACTGCGCACCTCATCCTTGTCGACGTGTGCCAACGCCACTTCGATGAGCTCCGGGTCCCACCCATGTTCATTCAAGATGGTGCTGGCCATCGAGCGCATGCCGTGACTGACCAAGCGGTCCTGGAAGCCCATGCGTTTCAATGCCATGTTGGCGGTCTGGCTATTGGCATGAGTACGAGGGTTTCGGTCTGCGGGGAAGACGTATTCCCGATGACCACTGTGGGACTTCAGTATCTCCAGCAATGACATGGCTTGATCGCTCAACGGGATGCTGTGCGGGCGGCGCTTCTTCATCCGCTCCGGCGGGATGGTCCAGGCACGCCTTTCAAAGTCGATGTCTGCCCAGCGAGTAGTCGCCGCCTCGGCGGGGCGAGTCATGGTGTGCAACTGCCATTCGATCAGACAACGGGTCGTGCGCTTGATACTGGCGTTCGCTATTTCCAGCATGAGTTCAGGAAGCTCTTCGGGTGGTAGCGCCGCCATGTTTTCTTTCTTCGGCTTCTTGAACACCGCCCGAATCCCGCTGAGCGGATTCGCGAAGATCATTCCCGAATTGACCCCGTAGGTCATGATCTCGTTGAGGCGCTGGCTAAGCCGCTTCACCGTTTCCAAGCTGCCTTTGGCTTCGATAGGGCGAAGGATTTTTATCACCATCGGTGCGCTGACTTCCGAGATCGGAGTCGATTTCATGCTCGGGAAAACGTGCAGCGTGAGCGAGCGCCAGATGTCCTCGGCATAGGCCGGAGTGACCGAGTCCTTTTTCAGCTCGAACCAGGCGGTAGCTACTTTCTCGAACGTATGTTCCGTCTCGGCTAGCTTGGCCTGCGCGAGCTCATTGCGCTGAGCTTTTGGGTCGATCCCCTGCGCAAGTACTTCCCTAGCCTCAACCGCTTTTCGCCGAGCTTGCGCCAGAGAGACCTCAGGGTAGGAGCCGAGCGCCATGTTGATTCGATTTTTGGTGACCGGATGCCTGTAGTTGAAATTCCACTGCATCGAGCGGTTGACCCGTACTCGGAGCTGGAGGCCGTCGCCATCCGTGAGGACATAGTCCTTGTCTTTGGGCTTGACCGCCTTGAGCTGGCGGTCGGAGAGGCGAGCTGTTTGAGCGCACATGGGAGAAGCTCCATGACACCTTTTGGTATTCCCAAGATTAGCCCCAGGTAGGCTGGAATACCACCGGGAATACCGGGATGGCTGGAACTCAAAAAACCGTTGTGGCCCTCAAAAGAGCAGTAAACCCTTGATTTCACTGGCTTTCAGGCACAAAAAAAGACGTCCGTGGACGTCTTTGATTGATCATTTGGTGGAGCCGGGGGGATTTGAACCCCCGTCCGCCAGTACTCCGCTGTCGGTACTACATGCTTAGCCGTGTCTACTGATTTAATCCGCAGCCGCCCGACGGGCAGGGTGCTTTGGATGAGTTGTGTAAGTTTTAGTCACTTCGCCCACAACGTGCTACGCGACGATCCTGTTCTATATGACAATCAGTTCGGGTTTACAGGCATCCCCTAGTGATTGCTGGAGCCGAAGCTACCAGAAGCAAAGGTCACTTACGCTGCGAGAGCGTAGGATTCCTCGCCGTAGGTTTCGTCATTGGCAACTATAAGAAGTTGCAACAGTGGATTTACGAGTTCTGTTACCAACTCGGCATGCACCTAGAGTTTCGCTACCGGCGTCGAATCCTAATCGGCCCCACACTAGCTCTTGGCTAACGCACCTTACGGCACGTGAGGCGGAGTATACGCCATTGTGCGGGCGACGTCGACAGCCGGTCCTGTCGCCCGCGCTGCGAGGGCTCAAGCACCGCTGCCGCCGGCCGAACCGCTGCCTTTTTCGGTTTTTTCCAGGCGTTCGAGCACCTTGCTGGTGATGGCGATGCAGCCTTTGGTGTCACCGGAAGCCTGGGCGGCCTTGGCTTTGTCGACTTGTTCGGTGAGGGCTTTGTCCAGGCCTTCGGAGGTAGCACCGGCGGTGGCCATGCTGTCGTCGATCTTCTGCAGGTTGGCGGTGCACAGGTCTTCGGCGGCAAAGGCCGGCGAAGCCAGGAGGGTAGCGGCCGCGAAGAGGGCCGAAAGCGCGGTACCTTTCATGGGTGTCTCCTTTTATGGCCGCTTGGAAGTGGGCCTATAAGGGTGGACTGCCGGGGTTTGGCGAGGGTTCAATCGGGGTGAGGATGTGTGGGAGCGGGCGTGCCCGCGAAGCAGGCGCTGCGGTGCATGGCACGGGCTTCGCCCGTGTTCGCGGGCGCGCCCGCTCCCACAGGGATTGCGCCGGTTTCTGGATATTGAGTTTCAGGGGCCGCAGCGCGGCCCCGGGGCAGGTCAGATGCTGCGTGGGCGGGTGACGCGGTCTACCAGGTAGACCAGGCCGTGATAGTCGATGCCGCTGTGGCTGGACAGGCCGATTTCACAGGTGCGGCTGGTGGAGATGCCTTCGCTGCAATACTGCACCGCATCTTTCAGGCTGCGCAGCGAGTGGGCGTTGAGTTCGGGGGTGGTGAAGCCCTTGTCGCCGGCAAAGCCGCAGCAGTGAATGCCTTCCGGAATCACCACCTGCTTGCTGCAGCGGCGTGCCAGGTCGATCAGTGCCTGGCTTTCGCCCAGGTGCTGGGTGCTGCAGGTCACGTGCACGGCCACCGGTTCGTCCTGGGGGGTGAACTCCAGTTTGTCGAGCAGATGGGTGCGGATGAAGCGCACCGGGTCGTACAGGTCCAGCCGGGTTTCGCCCAGGTCCTGCACCAGGCGCAGGGTGCAGGGGCTGGTGTCGCAGTAGATCGGGTCGATGCCGCCGCGGCTGGCGTGGAGCAGGGCGTTGATCAGTTCCTGGCGCTTGTGCTCGGCCTGCTCCGGGTAGCCCTTGGAGGCGAACGGCTGGCCGCAGCAGAGGCTGTCGGCGTTGTCCGGGAACACCACTTGGTAACCGGCCTTTTCCAGCAGGGTGCGGGTCTTGTCGAGCAGCGAGCTTTGCTCGCGGTCGGCGTAGGCGGGGCCCATCACCCTTGAAACACAGGCTGCGAGGTAGACCACGCGGGGGCGGGCGTCGTTGCTCGCCGGGCCGAAGTCCATCGTGCGCAGCGGTTGTGGCATGGCTGGGGTCCACTGGGGCAGGCGGCCTTTGCTGGCCCTGCTCAGTGATGTGCTGAGGCGCCCGAGGCGTGGGGCGCCGAGCAGTTTGCGGGCGGTGTTGGCGGCGGTCAGGGTGAAGCGGGCGCCGCTCAGGGTGGTGTGGAAATGCTCGGCCAGCCAGTCGGCAGCCTTGGCGTGGTTGGCAGCCTGGCTGCGCAGCTTCTTCACCAACTCGCCGGTGTTGATGCCGACCGGGCAGCGCTGGGCGCACAGGCCGGTGGCGGCGCAGGTGTCGATGCCTTGGTACTGGTAGGTCTGCAGCAGCTCGCGAGTGTCGACGCCGGCGCGCTTCTTCGCCTGGATGTCGCGCCACATGACGATGCGCTGGCGTGGGCTGAGGGTCAGGCCCTTGGAAGGGCAGACGGGTTCGCAGAAGCCGCACTCGATGCACTTGTCGACGATCTCGTCGGCGGCAGGCAGCGGCTTGAGATTTTTCAGGTGGATGTCCGGGTCTTCACTCAACACCACGTCAGGGTTGAGGATGCCGTTGGGGTCGAGCAGGCGCTTGAGCTTCCACATCAGCTGGTAGGCGTCGTGCCCCCATTCCAGCTCAACGAACGGCGCCATGTTGCGACCAGTGCCGTGTTCGGCCTTGAGCGAGCCGCCGAACTCGACCGCCACCAGTTGCGCGACGTCGTCCATGAAAGCCTGGTAGCGGGCGACTTCCGCGGCGCTGTTGAAACCCTGGGTGAAGACGAAGTGCAGGTTACCTTCCAGCGCGTGGCCGAAGATGATTGCCTCGTCGTAGTGGTGCTTGTCGAACAGCTGGATCAGGCGGTTGACGCCTTCGGCCAGTTGCTCGACGGGGAAGGTGACGTCTTCGATGATCACCGTGGTGCCGGTCTGGCGCACGGCGCCGACGGCGGGGAAGGTGTCCTTGCGGATCTTCCACAGCTGGTTGTACACGGCCGGGTCTTCGCTGAACTCGACTTTCTGCTCCAGTGGGTAATCAGCGATCGAGGCCATTACCAACTGCAGTTGCTCGTGCAGCAGGCTCTGGCTGGCGGCGCGGGACTCGATCAGCAGCGCGCAGGCGTTATCCGACAGGCCTTTGACCCACAGCGGCATGCCCGGCATGTTCTGCACCGAACGCAGGCTGCGGCGGTCGAGCAGCTCGACGGCGGACACCGGCTGGCGCTTGAGCACGGTGACGGCGCGGCAGCAGCTTTCCACGCTGGGGAACACCAGCAGCGCGCTGGCCTTGTGCGGGTGATCGGGCACGGTGTTGTAGGTGACGGCGCTGATGAAGCCCAGGGTGCCTTCGGAACCGACCAGCAGGTGCTGCAGGATATCCAGCGGCTGGTCGTAGTCCACCAGCGCATTGAGTGACAGACCGGTGGTGTTCTTCAGCCGGTACTTGTGCCGGATGCGGTCGGCCAGTGCGGTGTTGGCGCGGGTTTCGCGGCCCAGCCGGGCCAGCGCTTCGAGCAGGTCGGCGTGGCTGTTTTCAAAGGCTGCGACACTGGCCGGGTCTTCGCTGTCCAGGCGGGTGCCATCGGCCAGCACCAGGCGCAGGCCGGCGAGGGTGTGGTAGGTGTTCTGGGCGGTGCCGCAGCACATGCCGCTGGCGTTGTTGGCGACGATGCCACCGATCTTGCAGGCGTTGATCGAAGCCGGGTCGGGGCCGATCTTGCGCCCGTACGGGGCCAGCCAGGCGTTGGCCTGGGCGCCGATGACGCCGGGTTGCAGGCGGATCTGTTCGCCTTGGTCGCGGATTTCACGGCCGTTCCAGCTATCGCCGAGCACGATCAGCACTGAGTCGCTGATGGCCTGGCCGGACAGGCTGGTGCCGGCGGCGCGGAAGGTCACCGGTACGCGATCGCGTTGGGCCAGTTGAATCAGCCCGACCACTTCGTCCTCGGATTCGACGCGCACCACCAGCTTGGGGATCAGCCGGTAGAAGCTGGCGTCTGTGCCGAAGGCCAGGGTGGAGGTCGGGTCGTCGAAACGGCGTTCGGCGGGGATCAGGCGCTCGGCATCACGCAGGAACGCAGCGGGCAGGCTCATGCAATCTCCTCGCGGGGCCGCAGCGTCTGGCGCGCAGCGTGCCCCGGTCATTCAGGCGGTACTGTAGAGGGGGCGCTCAGGCGCCCAGTTCGCGGACCAGCGAGTCGCGGGTGATCTCGCCGATCGACTTGGCGCCGGTCAGCACCATGGCTACGCGCATTTCCTTCTCGAACAGTTCGAGCAGGTTTTTCACCCCGGCCTGGCCGTGCACCGCCAAGGCCCAGAGGAAGGCGCGGCCGATCAGCACGGTGTCGGCGCCGAGGGCGATCATGCGCACCACGTCGAGGCCGCTGCGGATGCCGGAGTCGGCGAGGATCTTCAGGTCGCCTTTGACCGCGTCGGCAATCGCCGGCAGGGCGCGGGCGCTGGACAGCACGCCGTCGAGCTGGCGGCCGCCGTGGTTGGACACGACGATGCCGTCGGCGCCGAACTTGACCGCGTCACGGGCGTCGTCGGCGTCGAGGATGCCCTTGATGATCATCGGGCCGTCCCAGAATTCGCGAATCCACTCCAGGTCTTTCCACGAGATCGACGGGTCGAAGTTGTTGCCCAGCCAGCCGATGTAGTCGGCAAGGCCGGTGGGGTTGCCGCGGTACTTGGAGATGTTGCCCAGGTCGTGCGGGCGGCCCATCACGCCGACGTCCCACGCCCACTCGGGGTGAGTCATGGCCTGCAGCACACGGCGGATCGGGCCGTTCGCGCCGCTCATGCCGGAGTGGGCGTCGCGGTAGCGGGCACCTGGCACCGGCATGTCGACGGTGAACACCAGGGTTTTAACCCCGGCGGCCTTGGCCCGCTCCAGGGCGTTGCGCATGAAGCCGCGGTCCTTGAGCACATACAGCTGGAACCACATCGGCCGGTCGATGGCGGGCGCCACTTCTTCGATCGGGCACACCGAAACCGTCGACATGGTGAACGGAATGCCATGGGCCGCCGCCGCACGGGCAGCCTGCACTTCACCACGGCGGGCGTACATGCCGGTAAGGCCGACCGGGGCCAGGGCCACGGGCATGCTCAGGGTTTCGTCGAACAGCTTGGTTTCCAGGCTGAGCTCGGACATGTTCTTCAGCACGCGCTGGCGCAGGGCAATGCTGGCCAGGTCCGAGACGTTGTGGCGCAGAGTGTGCTCGGCGTAGGCACCGCCGTCGGCGTAGTGGAACAGGAAGGGAGGCAGCTTGCGTTGGGCCGCGGCGCGATAGTCGGTGGAAGCGGAAATGATCATGGATTCTCGCAGCGTGGGTTGAAGGCGATGCCGGGCGCGTGATGGCGCCCGGCCCCTTTCACTTTAGTGATGAACCAGCATGCCGGTCAGCCAATAGGCCTGGATCAGGGTGATCAGGCCGACGATGGTGGCGAAGAACAGGCTGTGCTTGACGGTGAAGCGGAACAGGTCGGATTCCTTGCCGACCAGGCCGGTGGCGGCGCAGGCCACGGCGATCGACTGTGGCGAGATCATCTTGCCGGTCACGCCGCCGCTGGTGTTGGCCGCTACCAGCAGGGTGTCGTTGACCCCGATCTGGTGCGCGGTGGTGGCTTGCAGCGAGCTGAACAGGGCATTGGACGAGGTGTCGGAGCCGGTCAGGAACACGCCCAGCCAGCCGAGGAACGGCGAGAAGAACGGGAACGCGGCGCCGGTGCCGGCCAGGACCAGCGCCATGGTCGAGGACATGCCCGAGTAGTTGGTGACAAAGGCGAAGGCCAGCACCATGCCGATCGACAGGATCGGCCAGCGCAGCTCCCAGAAGGTCTCCTTGAAAGTGGTCAGACCAGTTTTGAAGTTGATCTTCAGCACGGCCATGGAGATCAGCGCCGAGAGGAAGATGGCAGTGCCGGTGGCGGAGATCGGGTCGAGCTTGAACACCGCTGGCATGGCGGTTGGCGCAGTGACGATCGGCGCGGTCTTGATCACCAGCTGGTCGAGGTGCGGGATGGCGAAGTTGAACACGAAGTTGTACATCGCGCCGCCTGGGGCGAAGGCCGCCTTGAACGGTTTCAGGGTCCAGATGGTGACCAGCACGGTGAGGATCAGGAACGGCGACCAGGCCTTGAAAATCTCGCCGAAGCTGTACGGGGTCGGCTGGCTGCCGCTCGGCTGTACCACGGCGGCACCGACGCTGCCTTTGGCTTCGCTGAAGGAGCGCTTGGGCTGCCAGACTTTCAGGAACAACGTCAGGCAAATCAGGCTGGCCAGGGCCGAGGTGATGTCCGGCAGCTCAGGGCCGATGAAGTTCGAAGTGAAGTACTGGGTCACGGCGAAGCTCAGGCCGGCGACCAGGGCGGCGGGCCAGGTTTCTCTCACGCCGCGCAAGCCGTCCATCATGAACACCAGCCAGAACGGTACGAACAGCGACAGCAGTGGCAGCTGGCGGCCGGTCATGGCGCCGATGTGGAAGGCGTCGATGCCGGTGACCTGGCCGGCCACGATGATCGGGATGCCGAGGGCGCCGAAGGCCACCGGTGCGGTGTTGGCAATCAGGCACAGGCCGGCGGCGTACAGCGGGTTGAAGCCCAGGCCCACCAGCAGCGCGGCAGTGATGGCCACCGGGGCGCCGAAACCGGCCGCACCTTCGAGGAAGGCACCGAAGCAGAAGCCGATCAGCAGTACTTGCAGGCGCTGGTCGTCGGTGATCGACAGTACCGAGCTGCGGATCACTTCGAACTGGCCGCTCTTGACCGTGAGTTTGTACAGGAACACCGCGGC
This sequence comes from Pseudomonas sp. CC120222-01a, assembly GCF_003097235.1. GTDB lineage: Bacteria > Pseudomonadota > Gammaproteobacteria > Pseudomonadales > Pseudomonadaceae > Aquipseudomonas. The sequence continues at coordinate 32,766 of NZ_QEQQ01000030.1, forward strand.
AACGATGATCCAGGCAATCGGCCAGAGGCCGTAGAGGAAGCCATAACCTGCGGCAGCCAAGGCCATGTCGACAGGCATCTGGAAGGCAAAGATCGCCACCAGGATCGACAGGGCAAGGGTGATGCTGCCAGCCACGTGCCCTTTGAGGCGGAACACGGCCAGGGCCAGGAAGAAGAACACGATAGGGATGACCGCCGCCAGCGCGGACAGGCCGAGACTACCAAGCGGGGTATAGAGTTGTTGCCAGGTTTGCATATGGGGTGGCCCCTAATTGTTGTTGGTCAGGCACTGGCATTGGATAATTGGTAAGACCAATTTACAATGGCTGGTCGCTAGGTTAAAAGCGCTGTCGTGGGTGTGTCAATTTGTCCCGTGCAAAACTTTGGTCGCGGGTCGATGAACGGGCAGCTGCTTCCTTGCGAAAACCGTCGGCTGATGCGTGCTGGCGCGGCGCGGATCGGCGAGAATAGGCGCCCCCTGAAATTGGCCGGGGGTTTGTGGAGAGCATGTGATGGTTTTTGATCAGGTCCGCCAACGGCGCCTGTCCGACGACATCGTCGATCGGTTGGAAGGGATGATTCTGGAAGGCACGCTGACCTCCGGGCAGCGGCTGCCGGCCGAGCGCGTCCTGGCCGAGCAGTTCGGTGTGTCGCGCCCGTCACTGCGTGAGGCGATCCAGAAGCTGGTGGCCAAGGGGCTATTGGTGAGCCGCCAGGGTGGCGGCAACTACGTGGCTGAATCCCTTGGCTCGACCTTCAGCGACCCATTGCTGCAACTGCTTGAGCACAGTGCCGAAGCGCAGCGTGACCTGCTTGAGTTTCGCCATACCCTGGAGGCGTCATGCGCCTATTACGCGGCCCAGCGCGCCACCGAGCCTGATCGTGCGCGGCTGAAGGCGGCGTTCGATACCTTGCAGGATTGCTATGCGCGGGCCGACGAGGTGACGCGGGTGGAGGAGGGCGCGGCCGATGCGCGTTTCCACCTGGCGATTGCCGAGGCCAGCCATAACGCGGTGTTGCTGCATACGATTCGTGGCTTGTTCGACTTGCTCAAGCGCAACGTGGTGACCAACATTGGCGGCATGTACCAGCAGCGTACGGAAACACGCGACATGCTGATCAGTCAGCACCGCGAGTTGTACCAGGCGATTGTCGAGGGCAGGGCGGAGGATGCGCGGGAGGTGTCCAGCCGGCACATTCTGTATGTGCAGGAGGTGCTGGAAGAGGCGCAGCATGAAGCTCAGCGGGTGGCGCGGGCGGAGCGGCGCAGCGGGCGTTGAAGCCACGCTTGCCCGCAACATGCACGGTTAATGTGGGAGCGGCCTTGTGTCGCGAAAGGGCTGCGAAGCAGCCCCAGGATCTCAGCTTCGCAGCTTGATCTGCCGGGGCTGCTTCGCAGCCCTTTCGCGACACAAGGCCGCTCCCACAAGGGCCGCACAGGGCAAGAATTACTCTTCCTTGCCCTTGTTCCGCACCGCACGCTGCAGCTCGCGGTTGGAGTCGCGTTCGCGCATGGTGTCGCGCTTGTCGAACTCCTTCTTGCCCTTGCCAAGCGCGATCTCGCACTTGATCAGGTGCTTGCTCCAGTACAGCGCCAAGGCTACGCAGGTGTAGCCTTTTTGCGCCACGGCGGCCTCCACACGCTCGAGCTCGCGCTTGTTCAGCAGCAGCTTTCGGGTGCGCGTGGGGTCGGCGATGACGTGGGTGCTGGCGGTGGTCAGCGGGGTGATGTGGCTGCCGAACAGCCAGGCTTCGCCATCTTTGAGCAGCACGTAGCTGTCGGTCAGATGCGCCTTGCCGGCCCGCAGGCTCTTTACTTCCCAGCCGGACAGGACCAGCCCGGCCTCGAACTTGTGTTCGATGAAGTAATCGTGTCGCGCTTTTTTGTTTTGCGCGATGGTCCCGGTCGGATGTTTCTTTTGTTTAGCCATAGGGGCGGCATTATAGGCAAGTCATTGCGCGGTCGGCTACGGGATTTCAGTGTGCTTGAGCCACTGCAATGAATACCGGACAATACAAGGCCTGTTCTATGCACAGAACCTGTTTTCGGCACGCTGCGAAGCGCCGCCAACCAGCCTTGGAAGTGACGCCTGGATGACTACCCATATTCAACGCTCCGCCCTGCTGCCGTACCCTGCTCAGGCGCTCTACGATCTGGTCAATGACGTGGCCAGCTACCCTGAATTCCTGCCTTGGTGCTCGGCGTCGACGGTGATCGAGGCTAGCGACACGCACATGCGGGCGAAGCTGGAAGTGGCCAAGGGCGGCATGAGCCAGCAGTTCGTTACAAGCAATGTGCTGGTGCCGGGGCAGTCCATCGAAATGAACCTGGAAGAAGGGCCGTTCACCCAGTTGCATGGCCTGTGGGTGTTCAAGCCGCTCGGTGAAAAAGCCTGCAAGATCAGCCTCGACCTGACCTTCGACTACGCCGGCGCGATCGTGCGTGCCACGCTCGGGCCGTTGTTCAACCAGGCGGCCAATACTCTGGTGGATGCGTTCTGCCAGCGTGCCAAGCAGCTCAATGGTCAAGGTTGAAGTGGCCTACGCCACGGCCGAGCGCCAGTGGCTGTTGGTTTGTGACGTGCCGGATGGGGTGACAGTGCGTGAAGCGTTGCGCCTGTCCGGGATTGCCGGGCAAGTGAGCGGGCTGGATGTCGAGCAATGCCCGGTGGGTATTTTCGGCAAGGTGGTCGCAGATGCGCATGAGCGTCCGGTCGAGGAGGGGGATCGGTTGGAGATCTACCGGCCTCTGCAGCTCGATCCTAAAGAGGCGCGCAGGCAGCGCGCTGCAAAGGCCAAGGCCAAGCGCTAGCTGCTCTGGCAGGCAATAAAAAGCCCGGACCTTGGTCCGGGCTTTTTCGTCTGGCCGGCAATTACTGCGGCGAGGTTTCCAGCGGTGCTGGCGTCGGCACCGGGGTGGTCTCGATGGTGTCGATCTCGCGTTGGATAGACTCTTCCGTCGAGCCTGGCTTGGCTGGCTTCTCTTCCGGCTGCGGCTTGGCCTGCTCTGGCTGGGTGGCCGGGCTGACCGTGGTGGTGTTGCTGCCACCGAGGATTTCCTGGTCGCGGCTCACACCCGGCATGAAGTCGCCAGACAGGCTGACCAGTTGGTCGCTGTCGTTGAAGAAGATGCTCATGCGTTCCTGCTGGCGTTTGCCTCCACCAGGTTGCAGGCTGTACAGGTAGTCCCAACGGTTGGTGTTGAAGGTGTCCTGCAGCAGCGGGTTACCCATGATAAACCTTACTTGCCGGCGGGTCATTCCGGGGCGTAATTGGTCTATCATGTCTTGCGTAACGACATTGCCCTGCTGGATGTCGATTTTGTAAACCCCGGGAAACGAGCAACCGGCGAGTGCGAGCAGTCCCGCGAGGGCGAGGCTGTTTAGCAAGAGCTTGGTGTTTTGCATCGGTGGGCGACTTCCACTATCTTGGCTGGACAACGTAAACCCCGATCATACCCGTATTAAGAGAAGCTGCGAAGCAGCATCGGCGAGAAAGCTGACCATGGTTGAAAATAGCGAATTGCGCAAAGCCGGTCTCAAGGTGACCCTGCCTCGAGTCAAGATCCTTCAGATGCTCGACTCCACCGAGCAACGTCACATGAGCGCCGAGGATGTCTACAAGGCGCTGATGGAGGCTGGCGAGGACGTCGGTCTGGCAACCGTCTATCGCGTACTGACCCAGTTCGAAGCGGCTGGTTTGGTGGTGCGCCACAACTTCGACGGTGGCCACGCGGTGTTCGAGCTGGCTGACGGCGGTCACCACGACCATATGGTCAACGTGGAGACCAGTGAAGTCATCGAGTTCATGGATGCTGAAATCGAGCGCCGTCAGAAAGAGATCGTGGCCGAGCATGGCTACGAGCTCGTGGACCACAATCTGGTCCTTTATGTACGTAAGAAAAAGTAACGATTTAGCTCGTTATGAATGACAAAAGGCGACCTTCGGGTCGCCTTTTTGCTTTCTGGGGGTGAGTGCGATCTTTGTGGGAGCAGCCTTGCGTCGCGAAAGGGCTGCAAAGCAGCCCCGCGATTTATGCTTCACGGCTGAAATCGAGGGGCCGCTTTGCGGCCCTTTCGCGACGCAAGGCCGCTCCCACAGAAGGTCGTGCCAGTTTCAGGCCTTGCCGGAAACCACCATCTTGCGCGCATGGGCCAGGGATTCCTTGGTCAGGTCGATGCCGCCGAGCATGCGCGCCACTTCCTCGACCCGCTCGCGCTTGCCCAAACTTGCCACTGCGGTATGGGTGGTATCGCTGTTGCGCACCTTGTGCACGAACAGGTGATGATGCCCTTGCGCGGCCACCTGCGGCAGGTGGGTCACAGTCAGTACCTGGCCGCGCTCGCCCAGGCGGCGGAGCAGCTGGCCGACGATTTCGGCCGTCGGGCCGCCGATGCCGACGTCCACTTCGTCGAACACCAGCGTCGGAATGCGCGAGGTCTGTGCCGTGATCACCTGGATCGCCAGGCTGATACGCGACAATTCGCCCCCGGACGCCACCTTGGCCAAGCCCTTGAGCGGCTGCCCGGGGTTGGCGCTGACCAGCAGTTCGATCTGCTCCAGGCCATGGGGAGACAGGTCGTTGCCTTCGTTGGGCGTGAGTTCGATGCAGAATCGGCCACCCGGCATGCCCAGGCGCTGGATTTCCTGCTCCACGGCGACGGCCAGCTGTTTGGCGGCCTGCTGGCGCAGGGCGCTCAGCTCCAGGGCCTTCTCCTTATAGTGCTGGGCAAAGGCGCCAAGCTCCTCGCCCAGGCGTTCGATCGACTCATCACTGGCGTTCAGGCCTTCGAGTTCGTCCATCAGCTGCTGCTGCAGGTGCGGCAGCTCGGTGGGATGCACGCGGTGCTTGCGCGCCAGGGTGTAGATCGTGTCGAGGCGCTCTTCCAGGGCTTGCAGGCGCATGGGGTCGGCATCGAAGTTGTCGAGGAAGCGGTTGAGCTCGCCCATCGCTTCTTCTACCTGAATCTGTGCGCTGGCGATCATGTTCGCCGCCTCGCCCAGTGCGCGTGGGGCATTGGCTGCGGCACCGAGGCGGTTGAGGCTGGAGGTGAGGGCGCTGAGCACGTTGCCCGAATCGCTTTCGCTGCACTGGTCGATGACCTGGCGGCAGATGCCGAACAGGGCTTCGGCGTTGGTCAGGTTCTTGTGCTCCTGCTCCAGTTGCTCCAGTTCGTTTTCGCCCAGGCCGAGGTTGTCGAGTTCTTCAAGCTGATAGCTCAGCAGCTGATGGCGGGCGCGTTGCTCATCGCCGGAATTGCTCAGGCGTTCCAGCTCCAGGCGGGTCTGGTTCCAGCGCTTGGCGGCAAGCTGCACCTGGCGGGCCAGGTCGATGGCGCCGGCGTATTCGTCCACCAGGCGGCGGTGGGTGTCGGTCTTGAGCAGCGACTGGTGTTCATGCTGGCTGTGGATGTCGATCAGCAGCTCGCCGAGTGCCTTGAGGTCGCCGAGCGGGCAGGGTGTGCCGTTGATGTAGCCACGGCTGCGGCCTTCGGCAGTGATCACGCGGCGCAGGATGCACAGGCCGTCGTTGTCCAGATCGCGCTCGGCCAGCCAGGCATGGGCTTCGGGGATGTCCACCAGGTCGAACGTGGCCAGGATGTCCGCCTTGTCGGTGCCGGGGCGCACCACGCCGCTGTCGGCACGGTCGCCCAGGGCCAGGCCGAGGGCATCGAGCATGATCGACTTGCCCGCACCGGTCTCGCCGGTGATGACCGACATGCCGCGGGCGATTTCGAGGTCGAGGTGTTCGACGATGGCGTAGTTGTGGATGGACAGGTGCACCAGCATGGGGGCGGCTCCCGAAGTTCAGGTCTGGTTATTTATACAGTACTTTTTTCAGGCCTGCCAATGCCCTCTGGCGGATTCTGTTGCGGCCTGCAAAACCCACTTGCCCCTTGAAGCTGGTTTTTCCGGCCCCATATAGCCGGCAGACACGGCGAGCTTTGCTCGTACAACAGAAATTGCGGAGGAGAGTACCCATGGCTGACGAACAGCTGAATGAAAAAGACCTTAACGCCGAAGAGGCTGGTGCAGTGGATAACGGCGCCCGCGTTCAGGAGCTCGAGGAGCAGCTGGCCGCCGCCAAGGATCAGTCCCTGCGTGTTGCTGCCGAAGCGCAGAACAGCATTCGTCGCGCCGAGCAGGAGGTCGACAAGGCCCGGAAGTTCGCCCTCGAGAAGTTCGCTAGCGACCTGCTGCCGGTGATCGACAGCCTGGAGCTGGCCCTGGCGCACTCCAGTGCCGAAGACGAGCAGGTCAAGACTATCCGTGATGGCGTCGAGCTGACCCTGAAAATGTTCCAGGACACCCTCAAGCGCTACAACCTCGAAGCCATCGAGCCGCACGGCCAGCCGTTCAACCCTGAGCACCACCAGGCCATGGCCATGCAGGAAAATGCCGACGTCGAGCCGAATAGCGTGCTGAACGTCTTCCAGAAAGGCTACCTGCTCAACGGCCGCCTGCTGCGCCCCGCCATGGTGGTGGTGAGCAAGGCTCCGGCTGCCCCGCAACCTTCTATCGATGAGAAGGCTTGAAATCTGTCGGGGCATCCCCATCTAGGTGTCAAGCGTTCAAGTATTACCGCAGTTGGCCACGACAGTAGCCGCTGCCGCCAAATTCAAGTTTCGGGAGAGTAAACATGGGCAAAATCATCGGTATCGACCTGGGGACCACCAACTCGTGCGTCTCCATTCTGGAAAACGGTAACGTCAAGGTCATCGAAAACGCCGAAGGCGCGCGTACTACCCCTTCGATCGTGGCCTACGCCAATGACGGCGAAATCCTGGTAGGTCAGTCGGCCAAGCGTCAGGCTGTCACCAACCCGCACAACACCCTGTTCGCAGTGAAGCGCCTGATCGGCCGCCGCTTCGAAGAAGACGTCGTGCAGAAAGACATCAAGCTGGTGCCATACAAGATCGTCAAAGGCGGTAACGGCGACGCTTGGGTACAGGCCAGCGGCAAGGACATGGCGCCACCACAGATCAGCGCCGAAGTTCTGAAAAAAATGAAGAAGACCGCCGAAGACTACCTCGGCGAGGCCGTGACCGAAGCGGTCATCACCGTTCCGGCCTACTTCAACGACAGCCAGCGCCAGGCTACCAAGGACGCCGGCCGCATCGCCGGTCTGGACGTCAAGCGCATCATCAACGAGCCGACCGCTGCTGCACTGGCGTACGGCATGGACAAGGCCAAGGGCGACCACACCGTCATCGTTTATGACCTGGGTGGTGGTACCTTCGACGTTTCGGTCATCGAAATCGCCGAAGTCGACGGTGAGCACCAGTTCGAAGTACTGGCCACCAACGGCGACACCTTCCTGGGTGGCGAAGACTTCGACATGCGCCTGATCGACTACCTCGTGGACGAGTTCAAGAAAGAGTCCGGCATGGACCTGAAGAACGATCCACTGGCCCTGCAGCGTCTGAAAGAAGCGGCTGAAAAGGCCAAGATCGAGCTGTCTTCGGCACAGTCGACCGACGTCAACCTGCCGTACATCACTGCAGATGCTACCGGTCCGAAGCACCTGAACGTGAAGATCTCCCGCGCCAAGCTGGAGTCGCTGGTCGAAGACCTGGTCAACCGTACCATCGAACCTTGCCGCATCGCCCTGAAAGACGCCGGCATCGACGCCAGCAAGATCGACGACGTGATCCTGGTCGGTGGCCAGACCCGTATGCCGATGGTGCAGAAGGCCGTTGCCGACTTCTTCGGTAAAGAAGCGCGCAAGGACGTCAACCCGGACGAAGCCGTGGCCATGGGTGCTGCCATCCAGGGCGCCGTACTGGCCGGTGACGTGAAAGACGTACTGCTGCTGGACGTCAGCCCGCTGACCCTGGGTATCGAAACCATGGGTGGCGTGATGACCGCGCTGATCGAGAAGAACACCACCATCCCGACCAAGAAGTCGCAGGTGTTCTCGACTGCCGACGACAACCAGGGCGCCGTGACCATTCACGTGCTGCAGGGTGAGCGTAAGCAGGCTGCGCAGAACAAGTCGCTGGGCAAGTTCGACCTGGCTGACATTCCGCCAGCGCCACGTGGCGTGCCACAGATCGAAGTGACCTTCGACATCGACGCCAACGGCATCCTGCATGTCGGCGCCAAAGACAAGGCCACCGGCAAGGCTCAGTCGATCGTGATCAAGGCCAACTCGGGCCTGTCCGACGAAGAAATCGAGCGCATGGTGCGTGACGCCGAGGCCAACGCCGAGGAAGACCGCAAGTTCGAAGAGCTGGCCGCTGCCCGTAACCAGGGTGACGCGCTGGTGCACTCGACTCGCAAGATGGTCGTTGACGCAGGTGACAAGGTCACTGCTGAAGAGAAGACCGCTATCGAAGCCGCCGTGGTTGCCCTGGAAGCCGCTGTCAAAGGCGACGACAAGGCTGCCATCGACGCCAAGGTCGAAGAGCTGTCCAAGGTGTCGGCTCCAGTTGCTCAGAAGATGTACGCCGAGCAGCAGGCCGAACAGCCTCAAGGTGGCGCGCAGCAGGCAGAGCCGGAAGCCAAGCACGATGACGTGGTTGACGCCGAGTTCGAAGAAGTGAAAGGCGACGACAAGAAGTAATCGTTGCATGCTGTCGACCAGTTCACCGGCTTGTGCCGGTGAACTGGTAGGATGTCGCCGCGCGGGGGCTTGCTCCCGCGTTGGCGTATCTGGAATTCGAGATTTTTTACAGCATTTGTCCGGGCCATTCGTGGTGTGCGGGCAGGTGCTGATGGCGCGGCGCAGATGCCGGACGCCCCACAAGGTGCAAATGACCTATGTCCAAGCGTGATTATTATGAGGTCCTGGGTGTCGAGCGCGGCGCCAGCGAAGCTGACCTCAAGAAGGCCTACCGCCGCCTGGCGATGAAATACCACCCGGACCGCAACCCGGGCGATAAAGAGTCGGAAGACAAGTTCAAGGAGGCCAACGAGGCCTACGAAGTACTGTCCGATGCCAGCAAGCGCGCGGCGTTCGACCAGTACGGCCATGCCGGCGTCGACCCGAGCATGGGTGGCGGCGGTGCCGGCTTCGGCGGCGCCAACTTCTCCGACATCTTCGGCGATGTTTTCAGCGACTTCTTCGGTGGCGGTCGCGGTGGCGGACGTGGCGGTGCCCAGCGCGGCAGCGACCTGCGCTACACCCTGGAACTGAACCTGGAAGAAGCGGTGCGTGGCACCACGGTCAGCATCCGTGTGCCAACGCTGGTGAACTGTAAGCCGTGCGACGGCTCCGGCGCCAAGAAGGGCTCGACCCCGTCGACCTGCCCGACCTGCGGCGGTATCGGCCAGGTGCGCATGCAGCAAGGCTTCTTCTCGGTGCAGCAGACCTGCCCACGCTGCCACGGCCAGGGCAAGATCATCACCGACCCGTGCACCTCCTGCCATGGCGAAGGCCGTGTCGAGGAATACAAGACCCTGTCGGTCAAGGTGCCGGCGGGCGTCGATACTGGCGACCGCATCCGTCTGTCCGGCGAGGGCGAGGCGGGCACCCATGGTGGGCCGACCGGCGATCTGTACGTTGTGATCAACGTGCGCGAGCACGAGATATTCCAGCGTGATGGCAAGCATCTGTACTGCGAAGTGCCGATCAGCTACACCGATGCCGCCCTGGGTGGCGAGCTGGAAGTGCCGACCCTCGATGGTCGCGTGAAGCTGAAAATTCCGGAAGGCACCCAGACCGGCAAGCAGTTCCGCTTGCGTGGCAAGGGCGTTGCCCCGGTGCGCGGTGGTGGTGCCGGTGACCTGCTGTGCCGCGTGGCGGTAGAGACCCCGGTCAACCTGACCCGTCGTCAGCGCGAACTGCTCGAAGAGCTGCGCAGCTCGCTGGAAGGCGACAACTCGCCCAAGGCCAGTGGCTGGTTCGATGGCGTGAAGCGCTTCTTCGGCGATCTCTGACAAGGAAAATGGCTATGCGACGTATTGCAGTGATGGGCGCGGCGGGGCGGATGGGCAAGACCCTCATCGAAGCCGTTCAGCAAACCCCAGGTGCGGGACTGACAGCGGCGATCGATCGTCCGGACAGCTCGCTGGTCGGGGCCGATGCGGGTGAGTTGGCAGCGCTGGGCCGTATCGGCGTACTGCTGTCCGATGACCTGGCCAAGGTTGCCGATGAGTTCGACGTGCTGATCGACTTTACTCACCCTTCGGTGACGCTGAAGAACCTGGCGTTCTGCCGCAAGCACGGCAAGGCAATGATCATCGGTACCACCGGTTTCACCGTCGAGGAGAAGCAATTGCTCGCCGAAGCGGGCAAGGAAATCCCGATCGTGTTCGCCGCCAATTTCAGTGTCGGCGTCAACCTCAGCCTCAAGCTGCTGGACATGGCTGCGCGGGTATTGGGTGATGATGTCGACATCGAGATCATCGAGGCGCACCACCGGCACAAGGTCGATGCGCCGTCGGGTACCGCGCTGCGCATGGGTGAAGTGGTTGCCAATGCGTTGGGGCGTGATCTGCAGGAAGTGGCAGTGTATGGCCGTGAAGGCCAGACCGGCGCGCGTGATCGCAAGACCATCGGCTTCGCCACCGTGCGTGCCGGCGATGTGGTCGGTGATCACACCGTGCTGTTCGCCGCTGAAGGTGAGCGCCTGGAAATCACCCACAAAGCCTCCAGCCGCATGACCTTCGCCAAGGGCGCGGTGCGTGCGGCGCTGTGGCTGGATGGGCGCGAGCCGGGCCTGTATGACATGCAGGACGTGCTCGAGCTGCGCTGATCAGTTCGGGTCGCTGCGCCCTCTGTCGCAATCATGTGTTTTAGAGACACATATGCGGTAGACCGAAAACGCACTTTTCTGTAAGCTACAGCTTTAGTGTGTCCACTAAAAGCGCGCAGCGAATTGAATTCAGCACATAAAAGCGGGGTGACGTGTCCATACGTCACTCCGCTTTTTTGCAACCTGCGATCGCCCTTTCATGCTTGATTTACGGGAGGTCTTCTTGACAAAGCCAGCCATACTCGCCCTTGCCGACGGCAGTATTTTCCGCGGTGAAGCCATCGGTGCCGACGGTCAGACCGTTGGTGAGGTGGTATTCAACACCGCTATGACCGGCTACCAGGAAATCCTTACAGACCCTTCCTACGCGCAGCAAATCGTTACCCTGACCTACCCGCACATCGGCAACACCGGCACCACGCCGGAAGACGCCGAGTCGAACCGTGTCTGGTCCGCTGGCCTGGTCATCCGTGACCTGCCGCTGCTGGCCAGCAACTGGCGTAACACCCAGTCGCTGCCTGAGTACCTCAAGGCCAACAATGTCGTCGCCATCGCCGGCATCGACACCCGTCGCCTGACCCGTATTCTCCGCGAAAAAGGCGCTCAGAACGGGTGCATCCTGGCGGGTGACAACATCAGCGAAGAAGCCGCCATCGCTGCTGCCCGCGGCTTCCCAGGCCTGAAGGGCATGGACCTGGCCAAGGTCGTTTCCACCAAGGAACGCTACGAGTGGCGCTCCAGCGTGTGGGAGCTGAAAACCGACAGCCACCCGACCATCGACGCTGCCGACCTGCCGTACCACGTGGTCGCCTTCGACTACGGCGTCAAGCTGAACATCCTGCGCATGCTGGTCGCCCGCGGCTGCCGCGTGACCGTGGTGCCTGCCCAGACCCCGGCCAGCGAAGTGCTGGCACTGAATCCGGACGGTGTGTTCCTGTCCAACGGCCCTGGTGATCCGGAGCCATGCGACTACGCGATCCAGGCGATCAAGGAAATCCTCGAAACCGAGATTCCGGTATTCGGCATCTGCCTCGGCCACCAGCTGCTGGCCCTGGCTTCCGGCGCCAAGACCGTGAAGATGGGTCACGGTCACCACGGTGCCAACCACCCGGTCCAGGACCTGGATACCGGCGTGGTCATGATCACCAGCCAGAACCACGGTTTCGCCGTTGACGAAGCCACCCTGCCGGGCAACGTCCGCGCCATCCACAAGTCGCTGTTCGACGGCACCCTGCAGGGTATCGAGCGCACCGACAAGAGCGCGTTCAGCTTCCAGGGCCACCCTGAAGCGAGCCCAGGCCCGACCGACGTCGCGCCACTGTTCGATCGTTTCACCGATGCCATGGCCAAGCGCCGCTGAGCATCCTGCATCAAGGCCCCGGGCCGGCTTGCGCCGCGCCCGGAAGCGCCTGACCCAGATTGTTCAAGACGGCTTGCCGACTGACCCGCGGATTTGAGTGACAACCATGCCAAAACGTACAGACATCAAAAGCATCCTGATTCTCGGCGCTGGCCCGATCGTGATCGGCCAGGCCTGCGAATTCGACTATTCCGGCGCCCAGGCCTGCAAGGCCCTGCGCGAGGAAGGTTTCCGCGTCATCCTGGTGAACTCCAACCCAGCCACCATCATGACCGACCCGGCCATGGCCGATGCCACCTACATCGAGCCGATCAAGTGGCAGTCGGTGGCCAAGATCATCGAGAAAGAGCGCCCGGACGCGGTACTGCCGACCATGGGTGGCCAGACTGCACTGAACTGCGCCCTGGACCTGGAGCGCCACGGCGTTCTGGAGAAGTTCGGCGTAGAGATGATCGGTGCCAACGCCGACACCATCGACAAGGCCGAAGATCGTTCGCGCTTCGACAAGGCGATGAAGGACATCGGCCTGGAGTGCCCGCGCTCCGGTATCGCCCACAGCATGGAAGAGGCCAATGCGGTCCTCGAGAAGCTTGGCTTCCCGTGCATCATCCGTCCGTCGTTCACCATGGGTGGCACTGGCGGCGGTATCGCCTACAACCGTGAAGAATTCGAAGAAATCTGCACCCGTGGTCTGGACCTGTCGCCGACCAAGGAACTGCTGATCGACGAATCGCTGATCGGCTGGAAGGAATACGAGATGGAGGTGGTCCGTGACAAGAAGGACAACTGCATCATCGTCTGCTCCATCGAGAACTTCGACCCGATGGGCGTGCACACCGGTGACTCGATCACCGTGGCTCCGGCACAGACCCTGACCGACAAGGAATACCAGATCATGCGCAACGCCTCGCTGGCGGTGCTGCGTGAAATTGGCGTCGAAACCGGTGGTTCCAACGTGCAGTTCGGTATCTGCCCGAACACCGGCCGCATGGTCGTGATCGAAATGAACCCGCGCGTTTCGCGTTCGTCGGCCCTGGCGTCCAAGGCCACCGGCTTCCCGATCGCCAAGATCGCCGCCAAGCTGGCCATCGGTTACACCCTCGACGAACTGCAGAACGATATCACCGGCGGTCGCACCCCGGCGTCCTTCGAGCCGTCGATCGACTACGTCGTGACCAAGCTGCCACGCTTCGCCTTCGAGAAATTCCCGAAAGCCGACGCCCGCCTGACCACCCAGATGAAATCCGTGGGTGAAGTCATGGCCATCGGCCGTACCTTCCAGGAATCCCTGCAGAAAGCCCTGCGCGGCCTGGAAGTCGGTGCCTGCGGCCTCGATCCGAAAGTCGACCTGGCCAGCCCTGACGCTGCCGCCATCCTCAAGCGCGAACTGACCGTGCCGGGTGCAGAGCGTATCTGGTACGTCGCCGACGCCATGCGTTCGGGCATGACCTGTGAAGAAATCTTCGCACTGACCGGCATCGACATGTGGTTCCTGGTGCAGATGGAAGATCTGATCAAGGAAGAAGAGAAGGTCAAGACCCTGGCCCTGTCGTCGATCGACAAGGACTACATGCTGCGCCTCAAGCGCAAGGGCTTCTCGGACCAGCGCCTGGCCAAGCTGCTCGGCATCACCGACAAGAACCTGCGCCGTCACCGCCACAAGCTGGAAGTGTTCCCGGTGTACAAGCGCGTCGACACCTGCGCCGCCGAGTTCGCCACCGACACCGCCTACCTGTACTCGACCTATGAGGAAGAGTGCGAGGCCAACCCGTCGACCCGCGACAAGATCATGATCCTGGGTGGCGGCCCGAACCGTATCGGCCAAGGCATCGAGTTCGACTACTGCTGCGTACACGCGGCACTGGCGCTGCGTGAAGACGGTTACGAGACCATCATGGTCAACTGCAACCCGGAAACCGTCTCCACCGACTACGACACCTCCGACCGCCTGTACTTCGAGCCACTGACCCTGGAAGACGTGCTGGAAGTCTGCCGCGTCGAGAAGCCGAAGGGCGTCATCGTTCACTACGGCGGCCAGACCCCGCTGAAACTGGCTCGCGCCCTGGAAGAGGCCGGCGTACCGATCATCGGTACCAGCCCGGACGCCATTGACCGTGCCGAAGACCGTGAGCGCTTCCAGCAAATGGTTCAGCGCCTGAACCTGCTGCAGCCGCCAAACGCTACCGTGCGCAGCGAAGAAGAAGCCATCCGCGCTGCTGGTGGCATCGGTTACCCGCTGGTCGTGCGCCCGTCCTACGTACTGGGCGGTCGTGCCATGGAGATCGTCTACGAGCTGGACGAGCTCAAGCGCTACCTGCGTGAAGCCGTACAAGTGTCCAACGACAGCCCGGTACTGCTCGACCACTTCCTCAACTGCGCCATCGAGATGGACGTGGATGCGGTTTGCGACGGCACCGACGTGGTGATCGGCGCGATCATGCAGCACATCGAGCAGGCCGGTGTTCACTCCGGTGACTCCGCGTGCTCGCTGCCACCGTACTCGCTGAGCAAGGAAGTGCAGGACGAAGTCCGCGTACAGGTCAAGAAAATGGCCCTGGAGCTGGGCGTTGTCGGCCTGATGAACGTGCAGCTGGCCCTGCAGGGCGACAAGATCTACGTGATCGAAGTCAACCCGCGTGCTTCGCGTACCGTACCGTTCGTGTCCAAGTGCATCGGCACCTCCCTGGCCATGATCGCTGCCCGCGTGATGGCTGGCAAAACCCTGAAAGAGCTGGGCTTCACTCAGGAAATCATCCCGAACTTCTACAGCGTCAAGGAAGCCGTCTTCCCGTTCGCCAAGTTCCCAGGGGTTGACCCGATCCTCGGCCCTGAGATGAAATCGACCGGTGAAGTCATGGGCGTCGGTGACAGCTTCGGTGAAGCGTTCGCCAAGGCCCAGATGGGTGCCAGCGAAGTGCTGCCGACCGGCGGTACCGCGTTCATCAGCGTGCGTGACGACGACAAGCCACAAGTGGCTGGCGTTGCCCGCGACCTGATCGCCCTGGGCTTCGAAGTGGTTGCAACGGCAGGTACTGCCAAGGTCATCGAAGCGGCTGGCCTGAAAGTGCGCCGTGTGAACAAGGTGACCGAAGGTCGTCCGCACGTGGTCGACATGATCAAGAACGACGAAGTGTCGCTGATCATCAACACCACCGAAGGCCGCCAGTCGATCGCCGATTCCTACTCGATTCGTCGCAATGCGCTGCAGCACAAGATCTACTGCACCACTACCATTGCGGCTGGTGAAGCCATCTGCGAGGCGCTGAAATTCGGTCCCGAGAAGACTGTTCGTCGCCTGCAGGATCTGCATGCAGGACTCAAAGCATGAGCATGACCAAGTACCCGATGACTGTCCAGGGCGCTCGCGCCCTGGAAGAGGAGCTGACTTTCCTGAGCAAGACCGAGCGCCCGCGCCTGAGCCAAGCCATTGGCGAAGCGCGTGAGCTGGGCGACCTCAAGGAAAACGCCGAATACCATGCCGCCCGTGAAGAGCAGGGCATGGTCGAGGCGCGCATCCGCGATATCGAAGGCCGTCTGCAGAACTCGGTGGTGATCGACGTCACCACCATTGCCCACACCGGCAAGGTGATTTTCGGCACCACCGTGGTGCTGGCAAATACCGAGACCGATGACGAAGTGACCTACCAGATCGTTGGCGAAGATGAAGCCGACGTGAAACAAGGCAAACTGTCGAGCAGTGCACCGATCGCCCGTGCCATCATTGGCAAGGAAGAAGGTGACACCGTGGTGGTGAAGACACCAAGCGGTACGGTCGAGTACGAGATTGTCGAAGTCAAACACATCTGACCGGCGCCTGCGGGCGCCATCCCTCGAGGGGATCCTCTGGCAACTGGCCCAGGTTTTCTGGGTCGGTGGCTTGTGGGTGTTCCATGTGGGATTGGTGCCAGCGCTGAAAGTCAGTGGCCTTGCACCCTTGCTGGTGCAGGACGTCGCCGGGCAGATCGATCGCTGGTTGATCGGCGTGGCGTTGCTTGGCTTGTTGACCCAGCTGGCGGTGCTGGCGAAGGTAGACGGCCTGGCGGCCTGGTGGCGGCAGTTTCGCGGCCAGATGCTGTTGTTGGGCTTTGCGGCCTGCGTGGGGTATTACACCTTGCGCTACGGCATCTCGGTCGGCGAGCGCTGGCAGATGTTCTGTTTTCTCGTGTTGGGCTTCTCCGGCATCGTGCTGGTGGCCCAACCGGTCCCGGTCAGGGCGCGCCAGGCGCGCCACTGAGCGGAGCCACCGTCACTTGTAACGGTGGATGTTGGACAGCTGCTTGTTCGGCTGCGGATTCTTGCGATAGATCAGCGCCTTCTTGCCGATGGTCTGTACCAGTTCGGCGCGGCCGGCCTTGCACAGTTCGGCAATGACAGCGGCGCGCTCTTCGCGATCTTCCGAGCGAATTTCGACCTTGATCAGTTCGTGATCGACCAGCGCACGCTCCAATTCGGCGATTACGCCTTCGTTCAAACCGTTGCCAGCAACGATCAGGACCGGCTTCAGGTCATGACCAATGGACTTGTATTGCTTCTTCTGCTCGTTATTGAGCGGCATAATCTGACCCTTTCCGTCTGATTCTGTAAAATTGACCGGCATTTTACCCGAGGGCCACCGGCTCCGCCCAGTCAATCACGACGCATATCATCGAGGTGCCCCGTGGTACAACGTTCCAAAAGCAGCGCAAACTGGCTGCGAGAGCATTTCAACGATCCTTTTGTCAAACAGGCACAGAAGGATGGCTATCGTTCGCGTGCGAGCTACAAACTGCTGGAGATCCAGGAGAAAGACCGCCTGATCCGCCCCGGCATGAGCGTGATCGACCTCGGCGCGGCCCCTGGAGGCTGGTCGCAGGTGACCAGTCGTCTGATTGGTGGTCAGGGTCGCCTGATCGCTTCCGACATCCTGGAAATGGACTCGATCCCTGACGTGACTTTCATTCAGGGCGACTTCACCCAGGATGAAGTGCTGCAGCAGATCCTGCAGGCGGTCGGTGATTCGCATGTAGACCTTGTGATTTCCGACATGGCCCCCAATATGAGTGGTACGCCTGCGGTGGATATGCCGCGAGCCATGTTCCTCTGCGAGCTGGCCCTGGATCTGGCGACCCGCGTGCTCAAGCCGGGCGGGGACTTCCTGATCAAGATCTTCCAGGGCGAAGGTTTCGACATGTACCTCAAGGACGTGCGTAGCAAGTTCGACAAGGTACAGATGCGTAAACCGTCGTCTTCGCGGGACCGTTCCCGTGAGCAGTACCTGCTTGGCAGGGGTTTCAAGGGGGCATGAGGCGTGTTGCGGGGTGGCTGATAGTTATTTCCAATCGGCCGCTCCGTCTGGATCGTCCGAACTTCGTGTAGTCTAGGTTTCACAAAGGGTTACAGACGGTGCCTGCGGATGCGTAGGTAATGTAGTAAGTTAGGGCGATGAATATCATGCGAGGCACGGCTGCGTCGTGCGCCGGCCTCAGAGGGTAGCGAATTGAACGACATGGCAAAGAATCTGATCCTGTGGTTGATCATCGCAGCTGTCCTGGTGACAGTGATGAACAACTTCTCCAGCCCTAACGAGCCGCAGACCCTCAACTATTCCGACTTCATCCAGCAGGTCAAGGATGGCAAGGTCGAGCGTGTGACCGTCGACGGCTACATCATTACCGGCAAGCGCGCCGACGGTGACAACTTCAAGACCGTGCGTCCGGCCATCACCGACAATGGCCTGATCGGCGATCTGGTCGACAACCACGTGGTCGTCGAAGGCAAGCAGCCTGAGCAGCAGAGCATCTGGACTCAGTTGCTGGTGGCGAGCTTCCCGATCCTGGTGATCATCGCCGTGTTCATGTTCTTCATGCGCCAGATGCAAGGTGGTGCAGGCGGCAAGGGCGGGCCGATGAGCTTTGGCAAGAGCAAGGCTCGCCTGCTGTCCGAAGACCAGGTCAAGACTACCCTGGCTGACGTCGCCGGTTGCGACGAGGCCAAGGAAGAGGTTGGCGAGCTGGTCGAATTCTTGCGTGACCCGGGCAAGTTCCAGCGCCTGGGTGGTCGTATCCCGCGCGGTGTGCTGATGGTCGGCCCACCCGGTACTGGTAAGACTTTGCTGGCCAAGGCCATTGCCGGTGAAGCCAAGGTGCCGTTCTTCACCATTTCCGGTTCCGACTTCGTCGAGATGTTCGTCGGTGTGGGTGCCAGCCGCGTTCGTGACATGTTCGAGCAGGCCAAGAAGCACGCGCCTTGCATCATCTTCATCGACGAGATCGACGCCGTGGGTCGCCATCGTGGCGCCGGCATGGGCGGTGGTCACGACGAGCGCGAGCAGACCCTCAACCAGTTGCTGGTGGAGATGGACGGCTTCGAAATGAACGATGGCATCATCGTCATTGCCGCTACCAACCGCCCGGACGTGCTCGACCCTGCGCTGCTGCGCCCTGGTCGCTTCGACCGTCAGGTCGTGGTCGGTCTGCCGGATATCCGTGGTCGTGAGCAGATCCTCAAGGTGCACATGCGCAAGGTGCCGGTCGGCGAGAACGTCAACCCGGCGGTCATTGCCCGTGGTACCCCAGGCTTCTCCGGTGCCGACCTGGCCAACCTGGTCAACGAGGCTTCGCTGTTCGCCGCCCGCTCCAACAAGCGCCTGGTCGAAATGAAAGAGTTCGAACTGGCCAAGGACAAGATCATGATGGGCGCCGAGCGCAAGACCATGGTCATGTCCGAGAAGGAAAAGAGAAACACCGCCTATCACGAGGCTGGGCACGCGATTGTAGGTCGCCTGGTGCCTGAGCATGATCCGGTCTACAAGGTTTCGATCATTCCCCGTGGTCGTGCCCTGGGTGTGACCATGTTCCTGCCGGAAGAAGACCGCTACAGCCTGTCCAAGCGCGCGCTGATCAGTCAGATCTGCTCGCTGTACGGCGGCCGTATCGCCGAGGAAATGACCTTGGGCTTCGATGGCGTCACCACCGGTGCTTCCAACGACATCATGCGAGCCAGCCAGATCGCTCGCAACATGGTGACCAAGTGGGGCCTGTCGGAAAAACTCGGCCCGCTGATGTACGCAGAAGAGGAGGGCGAGGTGTTCCTCGGTCGTAGCGCTGGCAGCCAGCACGCCAGCGTTTCCGGTGAGACTGCCAAGCTGATCGACTCTGAAGTGCGCAGCATCATCGACCAGTGCTATGCCACTGCCAAGCAGTTGCTGATCGACAACCGCGACAAGCTCGAGGCAATGACCGAAGCCCTGATGAAGTACGAGACCATCGATGCCGATCAGATCGACGACATCATGGCTGGCCGTACTCCGCGCGAACCCCGTGATTGGGACGATGACAAGGATTCGGGCACCCCGGCTGCCCAGAATGATCGCCCGGAATCGCCGATCGGCGGCCCGGCAGCTCAACACTAAGGGCATCTATGAGCTCAGTGCAGTACCCGACCCGGTTGCCTTGCGGCAACCGGGTTCTTGATCTTTCCCGTACCCATGTCATGGGTATTCTCAATATCACACCCGATTCCTTCTCCGATGGTGGACGCTTCAGCCAGCGCGACGAGGCGTTGCGCCATGCCGAGGCGATGATCGCGGCAGGTGCCACGCTGATCGATATCGGTGGCGAGTCGACCCGCCCCGGCGCGCGTGCGGTTTCGGTCACCGAAGAGATCGAGCGCGTGGCGCCGATGGTCGAGGCTATCAATAGTCGCTTCGACGTGGTCATTTCGGTCGATACCTCAACGCCTGCGGTCATTCGTGAGTCGGCACGCCTTGGTGCCGGGCTGATCAACGACGTGCGTGCCCTGGAGCGTGATGGTGCCCTGGATGCGGCGGCGGACACCGGTTTGCCGGTCTGCCTGATGCATATGCGCGGCGAGCCTGGGAACATGCAGGACGACCCGCATTACGAAGATGTGACCGTCGACGTAACGCGCTATCTTGAACAGCGGATGGCCGCCTGCGCAGCGGCAGGCATCCCCGCTGAACGAATCATTCTTGATCCAGGCTTCGGTTTCGCCAAGACATTGGCGCACAACCTCAGCCTGTTCAAGCACATGGAAGCGCTCTATCGCCTCGGGCGCCCGCTGCTGGTGGGCGTTTCGCGCAAGAGCATGATCGGCCTGACGCTGGATCGTCCGGTTGGTGAGCGACTGTACGGCAGCCTCGCGTTGGCGGCTCTGGCCATGACCAAAGGGGCCAGCATCCTGCGCGTCCATGATGTGGCCGAAACCGTCGATGTGGTGCGCATGATTGCCGCGGTGCAGAACGCCGAATAAGAACATTGGAGTCCCTATGAGCAGAAAATACTTTGGTACCGACGGCATCCGTGGCCGCGTCGGCGAATACCCGATCACGCCGGACTTCATGCTGAAGCTGGGCTGGGCGGCTGGCATGGCCTTCCGCAAGCAAGGCAATTGCCGTGTGCTGGTGGGCAAGGACACGCGTATTTCCGGTTACATGTTCGAGTCCGCGCTCGAAGCCGGTTTGTCTGCAGCCGGTGCTGACGTGATGCTGCTCGGGCCGATGCCGACACCGGCCATCGCCTACCTGACCCGCACCTTCCATGCTGAAGCGGGCATCGTCATCAGTGCCTCGCACAACCCGCATGACGATAACGGCATCAAGTTCTTCTCCGGGCAGGGCACCAAGCTGCCCGACGAAGTCGAACTGATGATCGAAGAGTTGCTCGATCAGCCAATGACCGTGGTCGAGTCGAGCAAGCTTGGCAAGGTTTCCCGTATCAACGACGCCGCTGGTCGCTATATCGAGTTCTGCAAGAGCAGCGTGCCGAGCAGCACTAGCTTCGACGGCCTCAAGCTGGTGGTCGACTGCGCCCACGGTGCCACTTACAAGGTTGCCCCGAGCGTATTCCGCGAACTCGGTGCCGACGTGACCGTGCTGCATGCGCAACCGGACGGCCTGAATATCAACGAGGGCTGCGGTTCGACCCATATCGAGTCGTTGCAGGCTGCCGTGCTGGTGGGTCATGCCGACCTGGGTATTGCCTTCGATGGCGACGGTGACCGGGTCTTGATGGTCGACCATACGGGTGCCATCGTTGATGGCGACGAACTGCTGTTCATCATTGCGCGCGACTTGCACGAGCGTGGCAAGTTGCAGGGCGGCGTGGTCGGAACGCTGATGAGCAACCTGGGCCTGGAGCTTGCGCTCAAGGAACTGGATATTCCGTTCGTGCGGGCCAAGGTCGGCGATCGCTACGTCATGGCCGAACTGCTGGAGCGTGACTGGTTGCTCGGTGGTGAGAACTCCGGGCACGTGGTGTGCTGCAACCACACCACCACCGGTGATGCGATCATCGCCGCGCTGCAGGTGCTGATGGCGCTGAAGCGCCGAGGCGAGACCCTGGCACAGGCGCGCCAGGCCCTGCGCAAATGCCCTCAGGTGTTGATCAACGTGCGTTTTGGTGCAGGCAAGGTCGACCCTCTGGAGCATCCTGCGGTCAAGGAAGCCAGTGCCAAGGTCACCGAGGCCATGGCTGGGCGAGGGCGTGTGCTGCTGCGCAAGTCCGGTACCGAGCCTTTGGTGCGGGTGATGGTCGAAGGTGACGACGAAAACCAGGTGCGTGGCCATGCCGAAGCCCTGGCCAAGCTGGTCGCAGAAGTTTGTGCCTGAAAGAGGCTTGCCAGCGCAGATCGGGTTGGGTAAGATCTGCGCCCACTTTGACCGACGAGGTAAAGCATGCGTCGCCCTATGGTAGCTGGTAACTGGAAGATGCACGGTACCCGCGCCAGCGTCGCTGAGCTGATCCTGGGCCTGGGCAATATGCCGGTGCCAACTGGTGTCGAAGTCGCGGTGTTTCCGCCGGTGCTGTTCATCAATCAAGTGGTTGATGGGCTGCAGGGCAAGGGAATCACTGTCGGAGCACAGAATTCTGCGGTAAAGCCCGAACAGGGCGCGCTGACCGGTGAAGTTGCACCGAGTCAGTTGGTTGAAGCAGGTTGCAAGTTGGTCTTGATTGGCCATTCCGAGCGTCGCCAGATCATCGGCGAAAGTGAAGAAGTGCTGAAAGAGAAGTTTGCAGCCGCTCAACTTAGTGGTTTAATGCCGGTGCTCTGCGTAGGGGAAACTCTTGAAGAGCGTGAGGCAGGCAAGACCCTCGAAGTTGTCGGGGGTCAACTAAGCAGTATCATCGACGCGTTCGGTGTTAAGGCTTTCGCCAATGCAGTAATCGCCTATGAGCCGGTTTGGGCCATTGGCACAGGTTTGACGGCTTCGCCTCAGCAAGCTCAGGATGTGCATGCAGCCATCCGTGCCCAGTTGGCGGCCGAAGACGCCGAAGTTGCCGCAAACGTGCAGCTTCTCTACGGCGGCAGCGTGAAGGCGGCCAATGCGGCCGAACTGTTCGGCATGCCGGATATCGATGGGGGGCTCATTGGTGGAGCGTCCCTGAACGCAGACGAATTCGGTGCAATTTGTCGCGCCGCAGGAAACTGAGCAAATGCTGGAAACAGTTATCGTTGTTTTTCATCTGTTGGCAGCGCTGTCGCTTGTAGTGCTGGTTCTGCTTCAACAGGGTAAAGGTGCGGAAGCAGGTGCATCTTTCGGCGCAGGTGCCTCAAACACTGTGTTCGGAAGCCAAGGTTCTGCTACCTTCCTGAGTAAATTGACTGCTATACTCGCTGCCACTTTCTTTTTGACAGCACTTGGGTTAGGATACTTCGCGAAGCAACAAGCTCACCAGCTTAGCCAAGCAGGTCTTCCAGATCCAGCGGTGCTAGAAGTGAAAGAGCCGCAGAAACCGGCAGTTAATGATGATGTACCGGTGCTCCAGGAACAGAAGAGCGACACCGCCCCTAAAGGTGATGTTCCTCCTCCAGCCGAAGAGCAGAAGTAACGGGTTTCAAATGTAGTATTGCCGAGGTGGTGGAATTGGTAGACACGCAACCTTGAGGTGGTTGTGCCCATAGGGTGTAGGGGTTCGAGTCCCCTTCTCGGTACCAATTGAAGCTTGAGAGCCCGCTTTAGCGGGCTTTCTTGCAGGTGAAGGTTTGGGTTTGACCCATAAGCAGGTTAAGTCTTATACTTTCGCCCCAGCTTTGTCGCGGGGTGGAGCAGCTTGGTAGCTCGTCGGGCTCATAACCCGAAGGTCGTTGGTTCAAATCCAGCCCCCGCAACCAGCTTCAGCGGAGCCCCTTTTCAGGGGCTTTTTGCTAGCCGAACAAAATTTACGGCGTCGTAGTCCTACGGCGCTTTCAGGGATGGGCGCTTCGCCCATTTTTTATTTGCACAGCATGCACGAGGGGGTTCAGGTGTCGAGCAAGCTAGAACAGTTGCAGGCCTTGTTGGCCCCGGTGGTCGAGGGTCTGGGCTATCAGTGCTGGGGGATCGAATTCGTATCCCAGGGTAAGCATTCGGTACTGCGCATCTATATCGACAAGGACGGCGGCATCCTGGTGGACGACTGCGAAGCGGTCAGCCGTCAGGCCAGCGCGATCCTCGATGTGGAAGATCCGATCAGCAGCGAATATACCCTTGAGGTCTCCTCTCCAGGCATGGATCGCCCACTGTTCACTCTGGAACAGTTTGCCTCGCATGCCGGCGAACAAGTGAAGATCAAGCTGCGTTCACCCTTCGAGGGTCGTCGTAACTTCCAGGGCCTTCTCCGCGGTGTGGAGGATCAGGACGTGGTGGTCCAGGTGGACAACCAAGAGTTCCTGCTGCCGATCGACTCGATCGACAAGGCCAATATTATTCCCAGTTTTGACTGAGACGTGCCGGGCCCGGCGGACTATCCGGGCCCAATGGCTTGCGCAAGGCGAGGCGTACGATGAGCAAAGAAGTACTGCTGGTTGTTGAATCGGTATCCAACGAAAAAGGTGTACCGCCCGGCGTCATTTTCGAAGCGCTGGAAGTGGCCCTGGCTACTGCAACCAAAAAACGTTTTGAGGACGAAGTCGACCTGCGTGTGGAAATCAACCGCCACACCGGTAGCTATGAGACTTTCCGTCGCTGGACCGTGGTCGACGAGAACGACCTGGACGACCCGGCGATCGAAACCTGGCTGGACAAGATCAAGGACACTCACCCGGAAGCTAAAGTCGGTGACGTGATCGAAGAAAAGATCGAGTCCATCGAGTTCGGCCGTATCGCCGCGCAGACCGCCAAGCAGGTCATCGTGCAGAAGGTCCGTGAAGCCGAGCGCGCCCAGGTGGTCGACGCCTACCGCGAGCGGGTCAACGAGATCATCTCCGGCACCGTCAAGAAGGTCACCCGCGACAACGTCATCGTTGACCTGGGTAACAACGCCGAGGCCCTGCTGGCCCGCGAAGACATCATTCCACGTGAGACTTTCCGTGTTGGCGTGCGCCTGCGTGCGCTGCTCAAGGAAATCCGCACCGAGAACCGCGGTCCTCAGCTGATCCTGTCGCGCACCGCGCCGCAGATGCTGATCGAACTGTTCCGCATCGAAGTGCCGGAAATCGCCGAAGGCCTCATCGAAGTCATGGCTGCTTCCCGTGATCCGGGATCGCGTGCCAAGATCGCCGTCCGCTCCAAGGACAAGCGCATCGACCCGCAAGGTGCCTGCATCGGCATGCGCGGTTCGCGCGTCCAGGCCGTATCCGGCGAGCTGGGTGGTGAGCGTGTGGATATCGTCCTGTGGGACGAGAACCCGGCGCAATTCGTCATCAACGCCATGTCGCCGGCTGAAGTCGCGGCGATCATCGTTGATGAAGATGCCCATGCAATGGACATTGCCGTTGCCGAAGACAACCTGGCGCAAGCCATTGGCCGTGGTGGTCAGAACGTTCGCCTGGCCAGTCAGCTGACCGGCTGGACCCTGAACGTGATGACCGAGAAGGACATCCAGGCCAAGCAACAGGCTGAAACCGGCGACATCCTGCGCAATTTCATCGAAGAGCTGGAAGTCGACGAGGAGCTGGCCCAAGTGCTGGTCGACGAAGGCTTCACCAGCCTCGAAGAAATTGCCTACGTACCGTTGGAAGAAATGCTCAACATCGATGGCTTTGACGAAGATATCGTCAATGAGCTGCGCGCTCGTGCCAAGGACCGTTTGTTGACCAAGGCCATCGCTACCGAAGAAAAACTGGCAGACGCCCATCCGTCCGACGACCTGCTCTCCCTTGAGGGCATGGACAAGGACCTGGCAGCGGAACTGGCGGTGCGCGGCGTGGTTAACCGCGAAGACCTGGCCGAGCAGTCGATTGACGACCTGCTCGACATCGACGGCATCGACGAAGAGCGTGCCGGCAAGTTGATCATGGCCGCCCGAGCCCACTGGTTCGAGTAATTAGGCGCGGCCTGAGGAGAGAAGTGCATGACGCAAGTCACGGTGAAAGAACTGGCCCAAGAGGTCGAGGCACCGGTAGAGCGCCTGCTGCAGCAGATGCGTGAGGCAGGTCTGCCGCACACCGACGCCGGTCAGGTAGTGACCGACAATGAGAAGCAGACTCTGCTGACCCATTTGAAGAGCAGCCACAAGAGCAAGGCGGAAGAGCCGCGCAAGATTACCTTGCAGCGCAAGACCACCAGCACCCTGCGTGTCGCCGGTAGCAAGAGCATCAGCGTAGAAGTACGCAAGAAGAAAGTTTTCGTTCAGCGCAGCCCGGAAGAAGTCCAGGCTGAGCAGAAGCGTGAGCTGGATGAGCGCCGCGCGGCTGAAAATGCCGCTCGCGACAAGGTCGAGGCCGAAGTTCGCCAGCGCAACGAAGAGCAGGCTCGCCGTCAGGCGGCCGACGCCGCTGCCGCTGCGCCAGCCCCGGCACCTGCTGCCAAGGCCGAGCCAGCGCCTGCCGCCGCTCCAGCCCCGGTAGTCGCCGACGTACCAGCGTCCGAAGACGCCGCAGCCCGTGCTGCCGAGCGCAAGAAGGACGAAGCCCGTCGCAACGAAGGCCGCACCCGTGACGAAGACCGTCGTGGTGGCGAGCGTCGTGGCGAAGCGCCGCGCGTGTCGATCAAGGTCAAGGTCAAGGAGAAGGAAAAGGCTCCGACGCCTCGTGCCGCTCCGCGTACCACCGACGAAGAGAGCGATGGCGCTCGTCGTGGCCGTGGTGGCAAGAGCAAGCTGAAGAAGCGTAACCAGCACGGCTTCCAGAACCCGACTGGCCCAGTCATTCGTGACGTGACCATCGGCGAGACCATCACCGTCTCGGAACTTGCAAACCAGATGTCCGTCAAGGGCGCCGAAGTGGTCAAGTTCATGTTCAAGATGGGGACCCCGGTTACCATCAACCAGGTGCTCGACCAGGAAACCGCTCAGCTGATCGCTGAAGAGCTGGGCCACAAGGTCACGCTGGTCAGCGATACCGCCCTGGAAGATTCCCTGGCCGAATCGCTGAAGTTCGAAGGTCAGACCGAGTCGCGTGCGCCGGTCGTTACCGTCATGGGTCACGTTGACCATGGTAAGACTTCGCTGCTCGACTACATCCGTCGTGCCAAGGTTGCTGCTGGCGAAGCTGGTGGTATTACCCAGCACATCGGTGCCTACCACGTGGAAACCGACCGCGGCATGGTCACCTTCCTCGATACCCCAGGCCACGCTGCGTTCACTCAGATGCGTGCTCGTGGTGCCAAGGCGACCGACATCGTCATCCTGGTGGTGGCGGCGGACGACGGCGTGATGCCGCAGACCCGCGAAGCCGTTCAGCATGCCAAGGCAGCTGGCGTTCCGCTGGTGGTTGCAGTGAACAAGATCGACAAGCCGGGTGCCGACCTCGATCGCATCCGCAACGAACTGGCCGTCGAAGGCGTGACCTCCGAGGACTGGGGTGGTGACACTCCATTCGTCAAGGTTTCGGCGAAGATGGGTACCGGTGTCGACGAACTGCTTGAAGCCGTCCTGCTGCAGGCCGAGATCCTCGAGCTGACCGCCACCCCGACCGCTCCAGGTCGTGGCGTCGTGGTCGAATCGCGCCTGGACAAGGGCCGTGGCCCGGTGGCGACCATCCTGGTTCAGGACGGCACCCTGCGTCAGGGCGACATGGTCCTGTGCGGTTCCAACTATGGCCGCGTGCGTGCCATGCTCGACGAGAACGGCAAGCCTGTGAAGGAAGCCGGCCCGTCGATCCCGGTCGAGATTCTCGGCCTGGACGGTACCCCGGAAGCCGGTGACGAGCTGTCCGTGGTTGCCGACGAGAAGAAGGCCCGCGAAGTTGCCCTGTTCCGTCAAGGCAAGTACCGCGAGGTCAAGCTGGCCCGTGCTCACGCCGGCAAGCTGGAAAACATCTTCGAGACCATGGGTCAGGAAGAGAAGAAGACCCTCAACATCGTCCTCAAGACCGACGTGCGCGGTTCCCTGGAAGCACTGCAGGGCTCGCTGGGCGGTCTGGGCAACGACGAAGTTCAGGTACGTGTCATTGGCGGCGGCGTCGGTGGTATCACCGAAAGCGACGCCAACCTGGCACTGGCTTCGAATGCAGTACTGTTCGGCTTCAACGTGCGTGCCGATGCCGGCGCGCGCAAGATCGTCGAGCAGGAAGGTCTGGATATGCGTTACTACAACGTGATCTACGACATCATCGAAGACGTCAAGAAAGCCCTGACCGGCATGCTCGGCAGCGATGTTCGCGAGAACATCCTGGGCGTTGCAGAAGTCCGTGACGTGTTCCGTTCGCCGAAGTTCGGCGCCATCGCTGGCTGTATGGTCATCGAAGGTACCGTGTACCGCAACCGTCCGATCCGCGTACTGCGCGACGACGTTGTGATCTTCGAAGGCGAGCTGGAATCGCTGCGTCGCTTCAAGGACGACGCTTCCGAAGTGCGTTCGGGCATGGAGTGCGGTATTGGCGTCAAGAGCTACAACGACGTCAAGGTCGGCGACAAGATCGAAGTCTTCGAGAAAGTCCAGGTTGCTCGTACCCTTTAAGG
Source organism: Pseudomonas sp. CC120222-01a (assembly GCF_003097235.1). GTDB lineage: Bacteria > Pseudomonadota > Gammaproteobacteria > Pseudomonadales > Pseudomonadaceae > Aquipseudomonas. The sequence continues at coordinate 60,645 of NZ_QEQQ01000030.1, forward strand.
GGGAGCAGGGCGCCAGCCCCCGCCGCAGGGCGGTGGGCAGCGCCTCAGTAGGTAGCGCCCGGTCAGGCTTCAGCCTCACCGGGCGTTTGCCGCTTTAAGTTACAGGTAGCAAGAATGGCCAAAGAATACAGCCGTACCCAACGTATCGGCGATCAGATGCAGCGCGAGCTGGCCGATCTGATCCGCCGTGAAGTCAAGGACCCACGCGTCGGTCTGGTGACCATCACAGCCGTGGATGTCAGCCGCGACCTGGGCCATGCCAAGGTCTTCATCACCGTCATGGGCGAAGAAACGCCAGACGCCGTGCAGCAGTCGCTCAAGGCCCTGAACAGCGCCGCCAGCTTCCTGCGCCTGCACCTGGGCCGCTCGATGCAGCTGCGCAGCGTGCCGCAGTTGCACTTCCACTTCGATGAAAGTGTCAGCCGCGGTGTCCACCTGTCGGCGCTGATCGAGCGTGCAGTGGCCGAAGACCGCCTGCACAAGGATGCCGACGAGCCGGACGCCAAGGAGTAAGCAGTGGCCCAGGTCAAACGTATCCGCCGCAATGTCAGCGGCATCATCCTGCTCGACAAGCCGCTGGGCTTCACCTCCAATGCTGCGCTGCAGAAAGTCCGCTGGCTGCTCAATGCCGAGAAGGCCGGCCACACCGGCAGCCTCGACCCATTGGCAACCGGCGTGCTGCCGCTGTGCTTTGGTGAGGCGACCAAGTTTTCGCAGTACCTGCTCGATTCCGACAAGGGCTACGAAACAGTCATGCAGATGGGGCAGACTACCACCACCGCAGACGCTGAAGGCGAAGTCCTGCAGACCCGCGAGGTGACCGTTGGTCGCGCCGATATCGAAGCTGTGATCCCGCGTTTTCGCGGTGAAATCCTTCAAGTACCGCCGATGTACTCTGCGCTCAAGCGCGACGGCCAGCCGCTGTACAAACTGGCGCGTGCAGGAGAGGTAGTGGAGCGCGAGGCGCGTTCTGTTACTATTGGCCGCTTGGAGTTGCTCGAGTGCGAAGGCACCCGTGCACGGTTGTCGGTAGGCTGCAGCAAAGGCACCTATATCCGCACCCTGGTGGAGGATATCGGCGAGGCCCTGGGCTGCGGCGCTTATGTAGCCGAGCTGCGCCGTACCCAGGCCGGGCCCTTTGCCCTGGCCCAGACGGTAACCCTCGAGGAACTCGAGCAGGCCCATGCCGAAGGTGGCAACGAAGCGCTCGATCGCTTCCTGATGCCGTCCGACAGCGGGCTGCAGGACTGGCCGTTGGTGTGCCTCTCCGAGCACAGCGCTTTCTACTGGCTGCATGGCCAGGCAGTGCGTGCCCCGGATGCACCTCAGTTCGGCATGGTCCGTGTACAGGATCACAATGGCCGCTTCATCGGTATCGGTGAAGTGAGCGAAGACGGGCGCATTGCGCCGCGTCGACTGATTCGGTCGGAATGACCGAAACCACCGGCCGAGGCCTTGGCTGAAACCGGTGGATCGAGGGTGGCTGTCAGTAGGCACGGTCACGCCTCTTTTTATTAATACAGGGATTTGTCCCTGGCCTATTGGACCCCGCTCGCGGGATCCGTTTATCAGGAGATGGCTCATGGCCCTCGACGTTGCAGAAAAAGCTCAAATCGTTGCCGACTACCAGCAAGCCGCCGGCGACACCGGTAGCCCGGAAGTGCAGGTTGCTCTGCTGACCGCCAACATCAACAAGCTGCAAGGCCACTTCAAGGCCAACGGCAAAGACCACCACTCCCGTCGTGGCCTGATCCGTATGGTTAACCAGCGTCGTAAGCTGCTGGACTACCTGAAGGGTAAAGACACCACTCGTTACAGCGCGCTGATCGCTCGCCTGGGCCTGCGTCGCTAATAGCGGCCTGGTCAGTGGTGTGCATGGCGTGTCGCAAGCTTCGGCTATGCTGCTTTGCAGCGTCGCCGTCGGACACGCCACGCGTATCTCCGAGGTTGGCAGCCTGATTTTGCTGAGCGGTTTTACCGCGCAGCAACCAGGCTCCCAACCTCGTGTTGTATCTGGACGGTCAATGGGGCCGATTCCCCGTTCTGCCCAAGAATTCGCAAGAAACCAGTTCCCCCAGAGCCACTGAAAAAGGTAGGAAACCGTGAACCCGGTAATCAAGAAATTCCAGTTCGGTCAATCGACCGTTACTCTCGAAACGGGCCGTATCGCCCGTCAGGCAACCGGCGCCGTGCTGGTGACCGTCGACAACGACGTCACCGTGCTGGTAACCGTGGTCGGTGCCAAGCAGGCCGATCCAGGCAAGGGTTTCTTCCCGCTGTCGGTCCACTACCAGGAAAAGACCTACGCCGCCGGCAAGATCCCGGGTGGCTTCTTCAAGCGTGAAGGCCGTCCTTCCGAGAAAGAGACGCTGACCTCGCGCCTGATCGACCGTCCGATCCGTCCGCTGTTCCCAGAAGGTTTCATGAACGAAGTGCAGGTTGTCTGCACCGTGGTTTCCACCAGCAAGAAGACCGATCCGGACATCGCTGCGATGATCGGTACCTCGGCTGCCCTGGCGATCTCCGGCATTCCGTTCGAAGGCCCGATCGGCGCTGCCCGCGTTGCCTTCCACGAAAGCACCGGCTACCTGCTGAACCCGACCTACGAGCAACTGGCTGCCTCGAGCCTGGACATGGTCGTTGCCGGTACTTCCGATGCCGTACTGATGGTTGAATCGGAAGCTCAAGAGCTGACCGAAGACCAGATGCTGGGCGCCGTACTGTTCGCCCACGACGAGTTCCAGGCTGTTATCCAGGCTGTCAAAGAGCTGGCTGCAGAAGCTGCCAAGCCAACCTGGGACTGGAAACCGGCCGTTGCCAACACCGAACTGTTCAACGCCATCCGCGCTGAATTCGGCGAAGCTGTTTCGCAGGGCTACACCATCACCGTCAAGGCCGACCGCTACGCGCGCCTGGGCGAGCTGCGCGACCAGGCGGTTGCCAAGTTCTCCGGTGAAGAAGGCCAACCTTCGGCTGGTGAAGTCAAAGACATCTTCGGCGAAATCGAATACCGCACCGTTCGCGAGAACATCGTCAACGGTAAGCCACGTATCGACGGCCGCGACACCAAGACCGTTCGCCCGCTGAACATCGAAGTCGGCGTGCTGCCGAAGACCCACGGCTCGGCGCTGTTCACCCGTGGCGAAACCCAGGCCCTGGTCGTTGCGACCCTGGGTACTGCGCGTGACGCCCAGCTGCTGGACACCCTCGAAGGCGAGAAGAAAGACCCGTTCATGCTGCACTACAACTTCCCACCGTTCTCGGTAGGCGAGTGTGGTCGCATGGGTGGTGCCGGCCGCCGCGAAATCGGCCACGGCCGTCTGGCCCGTCGTTCGGTCCAGGCCATGCTGCCAGCCGCTGACGTGTTCCCGTACACCATCCGCGTGGTTTCGGAAATCACCGAATCCAACGGTTCCAGCTCCATGGCTTCGGTCTGCGGTGCTTCCCTGGCACTGATGGACGCTGGTGTACCGATGAAGGCGCCAGTTGCCGGTATCGCCATGGGCCTGGTCAAGGAAGGCGAGAAGTTCGCCGTCCTGACCGACATCCTCGGTGACGAAGACCACCTCGGCGACATGGACTTCAAGGTAGCGGGTACCGCCAAAGGCGTTACCGCACTGCAGATGGACATCAAGATCAACGGCATCACCGAAGAGATCATGGAAATCGCCCTGGGCCAGGCCCTGGAAGCGCGCCTGAACATCCTCGGCCAGATGAACCAGATCATTGGCGAGTCGCGTACCGAGCTGTCGGCCAACGCCCCGACCATGATCGCGATGAAGATCGACACCGACAAGATCCGTGACGTCATCGGCAAAGGCGGCGCCACCATTCGCGCCATCTGCGAAGAGACCAAAGCTTCGATCGACATCGAAGACGACGGCTCGATCAAGATCTTCGGCGAGACCAAGGAAGCTGCGGATGCTGCCAAGCAGCGCATCCTGGGCATCACCGCCGAAGCCGAGATCGGCAAGATCTACGTCGGCAAGGTCGAGCGTATCGTCGACTTCGGCGCCTTCGTCAACATCCTGCCTGGCAAGGACGGCCTGGTGCACATCTCGATGCTGAGCGACGCTCGCGTAGAGAAAGTGACCGACGTGCTGAAGGAAGGTCAGGAAGTCGAGGTGCTGGTACTGGACGTGGACAACCGCGGCCGTATCAAGCTGTCGATCAAGGACGTTGCCGCTGCCAAGGCTTCGGGCGTCTAAGCGACTGACTCGCAACAGGAAAAAGGGCCCCTCGGGGTAATGCCAGTCAGTTAAGACTGACACTTTAAGCTTTAGCCCGTAGGCCGCAAAATCCGATGCTTGGAAACGAGCATCGGATTTTTTATGCGCCTAGCAAAAGCACTGTCCCTCACTCACGAAATGGCCTCAAGGCCAAATGCCCTTGAAGGACTAGGTGCTTTGCTTGATCCGGACATTGTGAAGCAGGCTTTTGAAGCCGCAGGTGTCTCGACCATCCGCAAGCGCCGCCTCCCGCTTGAAAGCCTGGTGTGGTGCATCATCGGCATGGCGCTGTTCCGCCGAATGTCGGCGTGGGACGTCGTTAACCACATGGACATCAT
>NZ_QEQQ01000031.1 GCF_003097235.1 Pseudomonas sp. CC120222-01a
AGCCATTAGTCCACCATTCGGATCGAGGCATCCAATACTGCTCGACGCTGTACCAGTCACTGCACCAACGGCACGACGTTCAGTGCTCCATGACTGATGGGTATGACTGTTATCAGAACGCGCTGGCGGAGCGCATCAACGGAATCCTCAAGACGGAGCTGCTGTTGAGGAGCCCTGAAGATCTTGAGCAGGCGAGGAAGATGGTTGATGAGGCAGTGCAGATCTACAACACAGAACGGCCCCATATGGCCCTGAAAAACAAAACGCCCGATGCGGTGCATCGGGCGTTTTGAGGCCTGTCGGCCTACCTGAACAGGTGTAAACCTATTTCAGGACTAGACACTGGATTTCTATCCGTGCTTGCGCCGCCTCGGTCCCAGGCGTGCTTATTTCCTAGCACTCCAATCTTGAATTTTTTTATTAAGTCAAGAACCGCCCTGTTCAAATCCCTCCGAGCGTGCTACAAACTGATTAAGCAATGATCTAGCTGCTTGATAACGAAGGGAAAAATATGACGAAGTCGGAGCTGATCGAACGTATTGTCACCCATCAGGGGCTGCTCTCGTCCAAGGACGTGGAGCTGGCCATCAAGACCATGCTTGAACAGATGTCTCAATGCCTGGCCACTGGCGATCGCATCGAGATCCGCGGTTTTGGCAGTTTTTCCTTGCACTATCGGGCACCGAGGGTTGGGCGCAATCCAAAGACCGGTCAGTCGGTCGAGCTTGAAGGCAAGTTCGTGCCGCATTTCAAGCCGGGTAAGGAACTGCGTGACCGGGTCAATGAAGAAGAACATGAGCATCCTTGAGCGATAAAGAAGGAGCAATCTGATGCGTAACCTCAAGCGCGCCTTGGCGGCGTTGTTCGTGCTGCTGTTGGCGGCTTTGGTGCTTTTCTTCGTATTGGAGAACCAGCAGGCGGTGGCGCTGGTCCTGTTTGGCTGGTCGGCCCCGGCGATGCCGGTGGCAGTGCCTGTGCTGGCTGCCTTGGTGGTTGGCTTGGCAGTCGGCCCGCTTCTCGGTGCATATGGCGTGCAGCGCAGCAAGCGCAGGATCCGCGCATCGGCACGCCAGGCGGTACTGAGCGACGACTGATGATAGTTCCTACGCCTATGTAGGAATGCGTCACCTATGCATGCGCCTGTCGAAATGAAGTAATAGGCACTTCATTTCCAGCCTTGGCGAGCGTGCAGCAGAATGTATTTCCCCGCCCTTTCCCATCATGGTGGCACCCGGAGCGTCACTGGTTCGTGTCATCAGCTTCATCTCGACCCGGCAACCAGCCTGTTGATCGATTGTGGTCTCGAGCAAGGGCATGAAGCCTCTGCAGGTGTGGATTTTGCGCCTATCGGCTTTGATGTCGCAGGTATCCAGGCGCTCGTCATTACTCACGTCCATTTAGACCATGTTGGTCGCATCCCGGCGTTGCTGGCCGCCGGCTTTCGTGGGCCTATCCTGTGCAGTGAGCCGTCTGCCCGTCTGCTGCCACTGGTGCTTGAGGATGCGTACAAGCTCGGCATCAGCGCTGATCCCATCCAGGTCGACCGCTACTTGGCGCTCTTGAAGCGTCTTATCGTTCCGCTCCCGTTCGAACAATGGCATTGCGTCCTAGAGCAAGGCGATGTTGCGTGCTCCATTCGCCTGCAGCGTGCCGGTCATCTGCTTGGCTCGGCTTATGTGGAATGCGACGTGTGCGTTGAAGGCCGCGAAGCCAGCTCACGCATCGTATTTTCAGGTGATCTGGGCGCGCCCGGCAATCCGCTATTACGCCCCGTGCAGCCCCCAGAGCGGGCCGATCTCCTGGTGTTGGAGAGCACTTATGGTGACCGGCTGCACGCTGGTCGCAGCGACCGCCAGCAGCGGCTCGAAGCCGTCATTGATCGGGCGCTGGCCGATAACGGCACCATCCTGATACCAGCTTTCAGTCTGGGTCGCACTCAGGAGCTTTTGTATGAGATCGAAAGCATTCTTCATCGGAAGTCACTGCTCAATCAGTCGCGTCAGGCCCCAGTTGAAGATCCACTGCAGGCGATTACCTGGTCTCGCCTACCTGTCATTCTTGACTCTCCGCTGGCTCAGCGCATCACACAGGCCTATCGCGAACTACATGAGTACTGGAGTCACGAAGCTCGGCAGCGGCTGAGTGAGGGAAGGGAGCCGCTGGGGTTTGCTCAGCTGGTGTGTGTTGATACCCATGCCAAGCATCAGAAGGTAGTTAACTATCTCAAGAGCACTGGGCGACCGGCAATTGTAATTGCTGGTAACGGCATGTGTTCGGGAGGGCGGATCGTCAGCTACCTCAAGGCGATGCTGGATGACCCGCAGCATGAGGTGCTCTTTGTCGGCCACCAGGTTAGGGGTACTCCAGGGGCGGTGATACAGGCAAGTGAAGGGGCAGAGGGTTTTGTGCAGCTCGAACTGGATGGGCGTATGCACGAAGTCCGCGCCAAAGTGATGAGTTTGGCTGGCTATTCGGGGCATGCCGATAGCAACGGGTTGGTGCGGTTTGCGCTAGGACGGTGTGCTTCTGCGCGTGAAGTGGTGCTGGTTCATGGGGAAAACAATGCAAAAAAATGCTTGCAAAGAGATTGCGAGCAGAAAGCCGGCGGTTGGGTGCGAAATTGGATGTCCGAATTGCTCAATAGTGCTGTCTTGCCTTGGCTAGAGGCTGCTTTGCGGGAACTAATCTCAACCTCTGTTTTCTACAGCGTTCATTCTCTAAAAGGATTTTCCATCAGGGCCCGGAAACCCAGCTACGCTACAGCTTGCAATGAGAGATGATCTCAATGTGGTATCAGCGATAGGTAAGTGGGATCAAGTCAGGCTTAGGAAGATTAAAATAAGATGCGTGACGGTAATGAGCTCTTGGTGAGTGGTGAAGAGATAGGCTTGGCCAGAATTCTCAGGGCTATCTGGAGAAAGAAGCTGGTCGTCCTGTTGAGTGCTGTCATTGTTTCTAGCATGGCTATCGCGTACGGCTTCATGGCTGTGCCGGTATATGTTGCGAAGGTTATTCTGCAGCCGCCAATACAAAGCGACATTGTACCATTCAACTACGGCCGGGGCGAGAATACAGGATTAAAAGAGCTGACTGTTACTGAAGTCTATAATGTGTATCTACGAAATTTACAATCAGATTCTTTGCGCAGAAAATTTTTCAAGGAAGTGTACCGGCCGGGACTAAATAAAGGGGAAGGCGTGGGGTCTCGGGCTGATGATTACGAGCGGCTGCAGCGCTCGCTGTCATTGGGGCCTGTTTCGAATGATGATAAGTCGCGCTACTTTATTTCGATCGAGGCGACGGATCCCGCATTGGCCATGGCGTGGGCAGTTAAATATTCCGAACTGGCTGGGCAGCTTTCGCAGGTTGAGCTAACTCAAGATTTGCAAACTGATGCACGGGAGAAGGCGAGAAATCTGCATGATGAGATAAAGGCTGATCTTGAAGGTGCGCGGATGGAGCGGGAGGACCGCATCGTCAGGTTGGAAGAAGCGTTGCGCATAGCGCGGTTGGCTGGCTTGCAAAAGCCACCAATCACTTCCACCGCACCTTCTCGAGAGGTGTCGGCTGCAATGGATGGTTCGCTGATGTATATGCGGGGGGCGGAGGCACTTGAGGCGGAGGTGGCAAACCTCCGCAGTCGAGACTCGGATGAGCCTTTTGTTCATGGCTTGCGGCCCCGGCAGCAGAGTATGGTGTTCTATCAAACGCTTAAGCTAAACCTGGATGGCGCGAAGGTGTATCGACAGGATGGAGTGGGCGAATTGCCTGATTCACCTCTGAGACCCAATAGGCCGTGGGTTTTCGTTCTTGGGCTGCTCGCGGGTGTTGTTTTGGGGTGCGTGATTGCCGGTTGGCTGGGCCTCAAGGTTGGCAGCCGGGGTGATGGCGTAAAAGGGGCATGAGATTGTTGCCATGGCTGGAATCTCACGTGTGTAGCTGGCACAATGCAGCTTTAAGCGTCCGTCTCGGGACAGGGATTTCCTGCTAGGTATTGCCAATCACCAGGCAAAACGGGGATAGCACTGTCTGCAGCAGCGCTTCTCCGTTGGCAGGAAAGCTGTGATCACTAAAGCGCACGTCGCAAATCTCCTCGCAGGCAATCTCGATAGGCGAATTCAGCCTCAGCAGTGTTTGGGTAATTTTTTCGTCGAGCTGTGGTCCCTTCTGCATGTGATGCATCGCTTGCCAAGAGCGGGCGAAACCGCATCGTTGTTTATACTGCGTTCGATTGATTTCGCGTTGAAAGTTCAATTTAGGCTTTCGCACTATTTTTTCTCGATCTCAAGGTTTCGCCTAGGCCATGCATCTCTAGTACCGCTCTTGAATCATCATGCAGATGCGGCTCATCGAGCGAAAGTGTTGTGTGGTTGTGTTTTTTTATTATCGCTTTCGTTAGGGGCCAAGGATGGCAAAGGTGGCGGTCGTAAGTTGACAGTGTTATCAAAAAACTGGTTGTTGGAGGCTCTGCTCTCATCGCGCAGGTGTTGAAGGCGGCGAAGCTGCAATCCGAACTAATAAAGTATTGTTTGATATTGAATGGAGTTTAAAATGCGCAGTGAGTCCCAGCGCTTGGGTGAAGATGAAATAGATGTGCGTGAGCTATTTGCTCGGTTGTGGCGTCAGAAGGTATTCATAGCACTGGTTGGGTTGGTTGTAACTGTGCTGTCTGTTCTTTATGCTTTTTTTGCTACCCCGCTGTATGAGGCTAAGCTCTTTAATGAGCCTCCTAGCCGAAATGATGTGGCTGCGCTTAACTACGGTCGTGGTGGTGGTAGCGGTCTTTCAGTAATAGGGCCGAATGATGTCTATACTGTATATTTGCGGCATCTCCATTCTGAGGCTCTACGTCGTGACTTTTTCCGTGAGTATTATCTGCCCCTGGTGTCGAATGGTAGTACTGAAGGCTCTATCGATCGGTTGTACAGGGAATTTAATCAAGTCTTGAGAGTGGTTCCGGTACAGGGAAGGGAGAACCGATTTTATATCATATGCCAATTATCAGATCCACTGCAGGCTGTTGATTGGGTGACGCGTTACGTTGATATGGCTGTTGAGCGAGCAAAGAGTGAGATTTTGAAAGGAGCCCACGGGGAAGCTCAGGCGAAGGCCGATAGCATCGAGCGTGAGATTTCCGCGCAGCGCGAGACAGTGCAAATGCTGCGTAAAGACCGAATCGCTCAATTAACTGAAGCGCTGCGCGTAGCGCGTTCCGTAAACTTGGACAATCCTCCGATTATTTCGAATAATCTTTCAAGCGAAATGGATGGTTCGTTAATGTATATGCGTGGTGCCAAGGCGCTGGAGGCTGAGTTGACCAACCTGCGCGAGCGTGGTAGCGATGATCCATTTATTGCAAGCTTGCGGGAGAAGCAAGAATCATTAAAGTTTTACCGAAATCTTAAAGTTTTGCCGGAGTCGTTCGATGTCTATTGGCAAGATGGTGTAGCTGAATCACCAGACGCACCGCTCAAGCCTCGAAAAACCATGATTATCATTTTCGGTTTGATCGGAGGAGTGCTATTAGGTGTTGCGATGGCGCTTGTGCGCATTGGAAAGCGGCATTGAGTCGATAATGTGAGCGAAGAGGGCCTTCAAGCTGCGTTTAATTAGGTGAAGAGGGCTCGCAAGCATTCACTTCAAGCTTGTGCGGTTACCGAAGACGCTGTACTGAAGATAGTCGAACTTTGATGCCAAATGGGCGGCCCTAGTGACCGCCCTTAATTTTCCCGGCTTTGGTGTTAAGCGAAAAGAACGTCTGCCGGATTCAGTAGCGTAGACTGGCCCAGCAGGAGTATGTCTCCACCGTGCGCACCGTCACCGGCAGTGTCGAACGAGACTTTAAGCCCGTCTGCTTCGAGCGTTTGAGTGATGGCTGGTTGCTGAGTGCTCCAACCATAAATGTAGAGGGTGTCTTCACCTTGGGTGAAGTCTTGGATCGTATCTGACCCACTACCTGCAGTGAACACAAAAAAGTCTCGACCTTTGCCACCAATTAAAAGATCGTTGCCAGTCCCGCCCACGATAAAGTCATCACCAGAACCGCCAGCTAGTATATCGTCACCGTCATGGCCATATAGAGAGCAGTTTGCATCTGAGTGAGCCTGGATGACATCGTTACCGCTGTTTCGTCCGGTAGAGCTACCGGCAAGTACGGCTCCGGACGTGCCAGTGTAAATTATCTTGTCTGCTGCAGATCCTCCGGTAATTTGCTCTGCATATCCAGAGTCGGGATTGCCAGCAATCGCCGTAGTGTTGAAGCCTTGAAGCGGGTCGGCAGTGAACACAAAGTCAGCGTCCTCTGTCGTGATCAGCGAGGTGCGACCTTCTACTAACATACCTCCATCAAATCGGGCATCGCCATCAACGTCATAACGCAGGTAGACACCCTCCGAGGTCAGTTGCTGATCGATCCGGTAGTCAAACTCCTCTTGCGAGAGTTGAGTGCGTCCCATGCCGCCGGTGCCCGTAACGCCGAGGAAGACGAGTTTATCCGCGCCGATGCCAAAGCTATCAATGATGTCGTGGAAACCGTCGCCTTTAGAAAAGACATATTGATCAGCCCCCCCTCCGCCGGACAGGTAGTCATCGCCGGCTCCCCCTGCTAGAAGGTCACTATACTGACCACCGATTAATATATCGTTACCTTCGTTACCGTAGAGCTGGCCCGCGGACAGTCGCAAAGCGAGCGTGTCGTCTCCCGCCCCCCCTATGAGCGTGGCAAGTGCTGGGAGGCTTTGATTGCCATCATAGGAAATAAAGTCAGCGCCTGATGTCCCGGTTATCGTCGCTCGTCCATTGCTTGTAATAGCGTCACTGTCGACAAATCTGTGGACATTTGGGTCGCCGGGCGCACTCACTACCGTATAGTCAAATATGCCGTTGAGCGAATTGTAAATGCTGTCGAGCAAAGTGTCGCTCAAGCTATCGTCACTTGTATAAAGCTTTTGCTCTGACGTGATCATCTGTGCGGCATAGAGATTGGCTTGTCGCAAGGCGTCTGCTCCGGTCTCTGCCCATCCGCTAACCTGTGCATTGTTGGGGATGAAGAACTCGACGTCGTCAGCATTCATCATATCCATTACGCCAATGCGTTCGCCAGTACGAACGTCGGTGTAGTAAACATTATAATCTGCGTCTTGAATTTCCCACTTATTGGTCGTGGTGTTGAAGATTTCTAGGTAAGTATGCCCTTGAAAGAAACCTTGCGTATCAGAGTAGGTCCAAATTGTACGTTTCTGCAGGCCAAGTTCTGCGCAGACACCGCTGAACACGTCCACCATATTGCCGCACAACAGCTCTACGTTCTCGGCGGTCGGATCGCCAATTACGGTCTTATAGATTTGCTCGGCTGTGTAGTAGGGGTCGTTGGCGTGCGCAGCCCACCATTCACCATCAGAGTGTATTGTATTGGTAGCCAGTAATTCACGGGCAACGTCTTGGAGCAACATCCCGGTTTTGGCTGATTCTTCTCTAATAATATCAGCGATCAGAGCAAAATAGTTGGTCACGACGGACTCCATAAAGTAAGTGGCGTGCTTTTTAATTTTTCGGTGAAGCGCTTGGCCTGGGCTCGCTATGATACAGTTTTTTCATGAAAATGTGGGGGGATTGCTGTGAAGCCTGCACTCTCTGGGGTGCTGTTGCCGCACTTCAAAAAGTCTTGAGAGGCTGGAGGTGGTCGGAAGGTGTATCCGGCGCTGATGCCAGGCGACGTTCTTCCGTGTGCGGTTTGAATTCTTGCAGGGCTGGATTTGTCCGTGCGAATGCTGTTGTGCGCCGATCGAGTTTGCTATGAGGCTATATGCTTCATATGGCTAAATTGCACGTATATCTGAGATTAGGGTGCTGGGTTACCTGATAAAGGTGGGTGCGCACTTTGCCAGAGGCTTGATGCATTCCGTCGTGATAAGACTTAATTTACTCATGATCCAGGGAGTGGGTGGTGTATAGTGTCCGGCTTCTCAAAGCGTCCTCCATCACACATTGGCTATGTCTAGATGATACGCAGTACACCCGAAAACACCCTGCAGGAGGCCTTGAGGGCCTGCAGGAGCAGCTTCATGGCCGTTGGCTTTTTTAGCTTGTTCATTAACGCGTTGATGCTGGTACCTACCTTCTACATGCTCCAAGTCTATGGGCGTGTCGTCACAGGAGGCAGCTTGACCACGCTCGTCATGTTGACTCTCATCATGACAACCCTGCTTGCGACAATGGGCTTGCTAGAGTGGGTGCGCTCCCGAATCATGACACGCGTGAGCACCCGGCTGGAAGTACTTCTGAGTCATGATGCTTACAGGGCCAGTTTCGAAACAGCTCTGGAAAGCGGTGGAGCAGATGCTTCGGCCCAGTCGCTGAGAGACTTGACGGGGTTGCGCCATTTCTTGGCCGGTAATGGTCTCTTTACGTTCTTTGATGCGCCCTGGCTTCCGATTTATATCGCGGTGCTGTTCATGTTTCATCCTTGGTATGGCTGGATGGCCATAGCGTGTGCAGCGGTATTGCTATTGTTATCTTTTATTAATGAAAAGATAACAGGGAAAGTATTGGCGCAAGCAAATAAGGAGAACATTGAGGTGTCACTCGATACTACCAAGAGCTTGCGAAATGCCGATGCGATCGAATCTATGGGGATGCTCGACGCGTTGATAGCACGCTGGAGTTTGCGGCACAAGCGAGTGTTGCTTTTACAGTCTCGGGCAAGTGATCGTAGCGGGATTATCACTACTATTTCAAAAACTTCTCGTCTGCTGATGCAGTCGCTTATTCTTGGTCTAGGCGCCTATCTCGCAGTAAGCCATGAGATTAGCCCGGGGCTTGTGATCGCAGGTTCAGTGCTGTTGGGGCGTGCTCTTGCACCTTTGGATCTGATGACCAGCAGTTGGAAGGCGCTTATTAGTGCGCGCTCACAATACGTCCGTCTGAATCGAATTTTCGATAAGCAGCGAGCTGAGCCAGAGCGTATGGAACTTCCCGTCCCTGTTGGAAATGTCCGAGTAGAAAATCTAGTGGTATGTGCGCCGGGCTCGAAAGTCCCTGCTATCAAGAATATCACTTTCAATGCGGCTGCGGGCACCATTGTAGGCATTGTTGGGCACAGTGCATCAGGAAAATCAACGCTCGCCAGGGCGCTGATGGGAATTTGGCGACCTCAGCAGGGGCAGGTGCGTCTGGATGGGGTCGATATTGCTCATTGGAACAAAAGTCAATTAGGGCAGTACTTGGGATATTTACCTCAAGCTATCGAGCTATTTGAAGGGACTATCAGCGATAATATCGCTCGCTTTGGCGTGGTCGATGCTGGCAAGGTGATTTTGGCGGCGAGGACTGCGGGCGTTCACGAAATGATATTAATGCTCCCTGAGGGTTATGACACGGTTCTTGGCAATGGGGGTGTGAATCTTTCGGCTGGTCAACGGCAACGTATCGGGCTGGCTCGGGCACTTTATGGAAGTCCGCGGCTCATTGTCCTCGACGAGCCAAACTCCAATCTCGACGAAGTAGGTGAGCGCGCTTTGGCATCGTCGCTGCAACAGGCAAAGGCGACGGGAGCATTGATTTTTGTCATCGCTCATCGCGCGTCGATTCTTTCTCAACTCGATCACTTACTGGTGATGAGCGCCGGTACGATCGGACTGTACGGGCCGAGAGATCAAGTGCTCTCGGAAATGGCTGTACAGCGTAAAGCTACTGGCCAAGTTGAAATCAACACCACCTCGGTTAGTAATTGACATGAAGCCAAGATTGGCGCGTTCTCTCTCTTTGTCACCTGCCGCATTTGCTGACCTGCCTATTTCTGATGTTGCTATTCGGAGGGTAGGTTTCTGGATTGTATTTTTGATTTTCTTCCTGTTTGGCGGCTGGGCTGCATTCGCTCCGCTCGATGGAGCAGCTTATGCGCCAGGTGTCGTGACTGTGCAGACATATCGCAAGACGGTTCAGCATCTTGAAGGTGGCATCGTCAAGGAGCTGCATGCTCGTGATGGGGACTTTGTAAAGAAAGGTGACCCAATTATTGTTTTGGATGATTCACAGTTACGTTCGGAGTATGAGATCACTCGCAGTCAGTTGATTGCTGCTTCAGCTATGGAGCAGCGTTTGATAGCCGAGCGAGATAATTTGCCGGCCATTGTATTTTCGGCCGAAACGGGCTTGGACACTCAGCGCAGCGCCCAGGCGCGTAATGGCGAAACTCAGGTCTTTGATGCGCGCCGAAGCTCGCGCTTGGGTCAAATTGCAGTTTTACAGGAGCGTATTAGCCAACTGAGTCAGCAGATCAAGGGAGGCAATGAGATGATTGCTGTCAAAGGTAAATTGCAATTGTCATATCGCAATGAGATCAATGAGCTTAGGGAGCTCCTGGCTGAAGGATTTGTTGATAAACAGCGCATGTTGGAGCAGTCGCGAAAATTGGAAATGCTCAATTCCGAAATCGCTGAGCTTCGCTCGGTTAGCATCAAAACCAGTTTGCAGATCAATGAGACACAATTGCAAGTTCTGCAGATAGATAGGGACTTCAGTGCTGATGTCGTCAAACAGTTGGCTGAAGCCCAGTCTCAAGTTTATGACCTCAAGGAAAAGGCATTGGCACTGGAAGATCGCATGTCGCGTGTGGTAATCCGTGCGCCGGAAGATGGCATGTTGATCGGGATGACTGTTCACACGATCGGCGGAGTCGTGCGTGCCGCTACACCGTTGTTGGATATTGTACCGTCAGTTTCCAGTCTGGTCGTTGAGGCAGAAGTCTCCCCAAAAGACATTGATCGAATTGCGGTGGGGAAGCTGGCGGATATCCGCTTTAGCGCATTCAATGGCGCGACAACTCCCATAATTGAAGGGCAAGTTGCAAGTATTTCAGCCGATCGTCTGATGCGCGAGAAAAGCGGTGATCCGTATTATCTTGCGAGGATTAACATCACCTCTGCAGGTGTAAAAAAACTGGAAGGGCGAAAGCTGTTGGCAGGTATGTCGGCAGAGGTGCTGATTAATACGGGGGAGCGTACGTTGCTCCAGTACTTGATGCAGCCTGCTAAGAATGCGATTGCCCAGTCGATGATCGAGGAATAATGGTGTATCGTTTAATCTACCTGGCTTTGTGGGCGACGATGATTTCTGCGCAGGCTAGTGAACATAATAATGTTCGTCCCGCATCGGCCGCTGCCAGAGTCGAAGGCTACTCGGTTGATTTGATACAGTTGTATCGGGAATCTCGTCTGGAAGATCCACGAGTCATTGCTGCCTATTCAAAGGCTAAGTCGGGCGATGAACAGAAGAATCAAGCATTCGGTAGTTTGTTGCCGTCAGTGGCTGCGAATGCAAACTTCAATCGTATCAAGCAAATCAGCAGCCAGGTGGATGAAGCTTACCACAGTCGGAGCTATAGCGTAGGGCTCTCGCAGCCGTTGTACAACAAGGCTGCATGGGAAAACTACCAGCAATACAGAAGTCTAGCTGAACAAGCCAATTTCGAGGCTCAAGGAGCTTTGGCGGAAGCGACAGTCGATCTGGCGCAGCGATACTTTGCAGCGTTGGCGGCCGATGATGAACTTGAGTTAATACAGGCCGAGCGGCGAGCCACTCAAAGTAATCTTGACAGGGTAAGTGCGCTATACAAGAAACAATTGGCCGTTATTAACGACTTGCTCGATCTCAAGGCGCGGGTCGATTTGTTGGCCGCTCGCGAAGTGGATGCGCGTAATCAGGTCAGTTTGAGTCGAGTTTCGCTGTCAGAAATTGTCGGCCGGTCTGTGACCGAGAGGTTGAGGCGCGTCCGCGATGACGTTGATCTGAAGGTTTCATTGGAAGGGCTTGCGAACTGGGTGGATTTGGCAGTTGCTGAAAACCCAGCGATAAAAGCGAGCGAAAACGGGCAAAGTGCTGCCGAGGCAGCACTGCGTGCAGCAAAGGGTGGCCATTACCCGGTCGTCAGCTTGAATGTAACTGCTCAACAGACCAACGAAGGTTTCAACAACTCATTAGCCCCTAGGACCGATAGCTACGTAGCTGGAATAGGTGTGCAGATTCCAATTTATAGCGGGGGCACAACGTCTGCCAGGGTACGGCAA
The DNA here is from genome assembly GCF_003097235.1 of Pseudomonas sp. CC120222-01a. Lineage (GTDB taxonomy): Bacteria > Pseudomonadota > Gammaproteobacteria > Pseudomonadales > Pseudomonadaceae > Aquipseudomonas. Next base: position 12,066 of record NZ_QEQQ01000031.1, read on the forward strand.
CTTTACCAAGATCAAGTGACAGCGGAGCAGCAACTGATTGCGACTCGCCGGCAGGTGGTCAAGGAAACGACAAATGCGTATTTGACGGCAGATTCAAGTATTGAAAAGATTCGTGCCAATCGCAATGCGATCGTTTCGGCTGAACAGTCGCGAATTGCAGCAGAGAAGGCCTTTAGATACGGGTTGTTAAATTCGGTAGATGTCTTAACTGCAGTTCAGAACGAGTTTCAGGCGCGTCGTGATCTGCTCGCGGCACAGTATGACTTCATCACTAACCTGTTTGTCTTGAATCGTTGGGCAGGTAGGTTGCCGGAGGAGACAGTCGACCATGTGAATATTTGGTTGGGCGACAGTCGATTAGATAGTGCACTGACTGCTCCGGGGCTATGAGATGATGAGGGATTTGGATTTCGAGCGGCTGCGTGTGACGTACTCCGCTGCGGTATCTGGAAAATATGTGCTGATAGCCAGGGCGGAGCCGGCACTTCAGGTGGCAACATTGGGGCGTGGCTAGCCCGGCGAGCTGAGCGGTGTTGCGCCTTGCCTCACCATAGCGCGCATTGAGGTGGTTTCTGGCCTCTTTTGACTAATCCTCATTCAATCATTGTCGTCGTGGGTCGGCATTTTGTATGATGGTTCAGACTCAGGTAAAAGGACGTACTCATGGCAGAATCATTGGTTTCCGAACCACCCACTGTCCTTTCGCTTTCTATTAGTGAAATACTCTTTTTTTCAATTTTGGTAAAGTCGTCCGGAAGACAGTCTTCTTTGCTACCTTTCTTTGGGGCGGAATTTGATAGTGCGGGTGCAGGAGTTCGGTATGAGTAATGCTGTAAGTGCGCTAGCGCTGCTGATTAATAAGGTTTTAACGTTTGCCTTGCTATTTTTTCTAGCGAAGCTCTTGGGTGTTTCGAAGTATAGTGCGTTTTCATATTATTACGTCATTATTACAGGTGTCGCCTCTGTAGTGGGGGAGGGTGTCGCCATTGCATTGTCTCGCTATAGTTTGACACATAAACTAGAAGGCAATCAGCACCTTTTGCTGGCTTTGGCGGTTTGCGCGTCAGTCGTTGCTGGGGTTGTTGCATTTGGCTCGGTTGCAATTTTCCCTTACCGAGCCCAGGAAAGCTTTTCTTGGGCCACTGTCCCTTGGTGGGGGTTCATGTTTGCTTTTTCTACGGTGCTTAACATTACCATTACTGGTCTCATGTTCTCGATTGACAGTACCCGCGTTTGGCCGTTTGTTCAGATTGCACAGGGAGTGCTGGGTTTTGGATTGGTGAGTGCGACTGCTATGAATCAGATTACAGTCCCAGCGGTTTTGGCTGTAATATCGTTCGTACCTTTGCTCGCGCCAGTGTATGGGATATGGTCAATCCTGCGTGCTGGAATATGCGGTGCGGGGCGGGTCATTACATTGCAGGCACTAAAGAGATGCATGAGCGAGTCAGGCGTTTTGGCTCTTTGTGGGGGTATGTTGCTCGGTTCGCCGGTGCATGTGATTTGCTTGATCATTTTCGGAAAGTTTGCCGTGGCTCCTGAAGAGGTTGGTTATTTTAACCTTTACTTCTTGTTTTATGTGTTGGTTACCGTGGTGCCGGCATCATTGAGTCCATACTTAGTTGTCAAGTTGATGCGTAGCGGATTGAAACAGTCATCTAGTTATTTGATGGTCGGTGCATTGGTTGCAGTTTTGCTGCCGGTATTGCTGTATTTTACACAGGGTATCTGGTTGTGCTGGTTTGGTGAGCATGTTTGCATGCGTGCAGAGCTTCTGTCGTGGGCACTAGTCGCCGGTGGATTAGGTCTGATGGTGACCCAGTTGGTGCAAGTGCTGCATAGCGAGCATCAAAGCAGACGGGTCTTTGTTGCGGCTTTCTTCTATGCTGTTACCTATTTGTCATTGGTTACGATGTATGCGACTTCGGGTGCGGTAACTGCGAGCGAGCAGTTTGCTGCGTTTGTGCTTGCCTTGGTTGTGCAGGTGTTGGTTTTGATCTGGTGTCGTTTCATTCGTGATGGTCGTGTTGCAGTGTAAGGGTGAGCCGATAGGCGGGGCGTCAATGCCGAGGTCAGGGGGAATTAAAAGTGGTCGAAATTGGTATCCTTGCTTGTTTATTAATTTGGGCTGGCATGTTGCTCTACAATGTGTCTGTCAAGCGATATCTGGTTGCGCTATATTTGCTGTGCTATTCAGTGCCATTTTTAGGCTTGGCAAGAGGTATGTGGGCTGAGCAGATTGTTCTCTGGCCTATTGGTAACTTCACTTTTGATGTGAATGAGGCGATTGTCGCTCGTTTAACATCTGTTTGGTTCTTGGGGCTAGTCGGCGGTGCAGGTGCGCTGTTGTTATTCAATTTGTTCAAGCGAGTTGGAGTCTCGTCGATAAAGTTGCGCACTATCGAGTTGGTAGATGTGCGATATTGGGCGTGGTTTTTCTTTCTTGTTTCGCTTTGCTATGTCACAGCGCGCGCATTGATGCCAGAAGAGGTTTTTGCTGTATTTACCGGCATCGAATCCTTTGCCGTTTGCGCTATTTTGGTATTTTTCTCCTATGCATTACTTATTCGACGCTTCTGGCATATGTTGGCATCACTCTTGCTGGCCTTCGGTTATGCATATGCCAATACCAGGACGGGTGATCGGGACTTCGTTGTTCTATTCGTCGCCATGATGCTGGGCGGGCTTTTTTACTGGAGTAGGTATATAGCCTTCAAGGCGCTTCTTTTAATTGGATTGCTGGCGGTTGGCGTCCTGGCGAGCGGTGTGTATGTGTCCATGGTCAGGATGGATGTGCCTATGACAGAGGAAAATGTATCTCAGTATCTGTTGTTCAACTCTTGGAATGCCATAATATTGCCAATGGTTGACCAATTGACAAATCATTGGGATGGAGATCATTTGAAATATGGTAAGACGTATTTCGACATGGTTGCCTCTATGGCGCCTTCACCCATTTATACATTCTTTGGTAGCATCAAGCCTATTACGCTGGATAATCCTGCGGACTGGTACTACATTTTCGGGTTAGGTGGCATGCATGCCGCAGGCGTTGGATTCGAGAATTTCGGGTTGATGGGAGTGGCTTTCGATGTATTCCTTAGCCTATTGTTTTTACTGCTTCTAGACCGACGCAGTGAAGAACGATCCTATATGCGATATCTTCTGTATATGCTTGTGAGTGCCTCGGTGATGCATTGGTTATGGTACGGTGCAATGTATGTGCTTAACATGGTCATGTTCTTTGGTCTCTTTGCAGCAATGGTGCTGCTAACCAAAATATTACTATCTGGCGTCCTCAGGGTGGCAGCACGCCCTGGGGCAGATTCTGCTCATCATGGCGTGTGACTCCAATGGCTATACCTTGCCCGCCCGCAACGGGCTTCTCCGTTCGGCTGAGTTTTTGTGAATTGAGATGATGCGCATGGGGCTCTGCTTGCGTGAAATGAGGGATCAGGGGGTGGTCAGGGGAGCTCGGGAATGCGGCACAGGCTCCGATGAGGTTGGCGAGCCTGTGGTCAAGTCATTGATTGATTCAGAATATTCCCATAGCTGATGCAGGCCTGTAGGTTCCAGTCTCGAGTCCAGTCTGTTCCTGCTTCGAGGTCGGTCATGAAGGTTTTCATGTTGCGTCAGGAATGCGACAATCAGCCCTTTGGTTTCCAGCTGCTGGTCTGTGACACGAGAGCTGCTTATCGGTAGCAGCGGATGCGGATTGGGTGTAGGGTGAGGCGCCCGGGCTTGGTCGGTAGATCTCAGGGCAGAGGCTGTGTGCATGGAATAATCTTAATGCGGGGAGTCCATCGGTTTTCCAAGCGGTGAAGGTGAGCTTTCAGTAGTGGAACTCGATGGATTGAGTGCATTGTAGCTGTCTCGTACCAAGATGAGTGTACGTTATTAACTTCTGGAAATAAAAATGCTCGAACTGAATAATATCAAGCTCGCTGTGATCGGTCTGGGTTATGTGGGCCTACCATTGGCTGTAGAGTTTGGCAAGCGCCGCTCCGTCGTGGGGTTTGATATCAACCTTTCCCGTATTGAGGCGTTGAGAGCGGGGCATGATGCCACTTTAGAAGTTGATGATGCAGAGCTCAACAGTTCCACGTATCTGTCGTATAGTGCCGATGCAGCGGATTTGGAATCTTGCAATGTTTATATCGTTACTGTGCCTACGCCCATTGATGAGTATAAGCGTCCAGACTTAACACCTTTGATCAAGGCTTCGGAGTTGATCGGGAAGGTCTTGAAGCGAGGCGATATAGTCATTTATGAATCGACTGTATATCCAGGTGCTACCGAAGAGGACTGTGTTCCTGTGCTGGAGCGCAATTCTGGCTTGAAATTCAATGTCGACTTCTTCGCTGGCTATAGTCCCGAAAGGATCAACCCTGGGGATAAAGAACATCGAGTAACTACAATCAAGAAAGTGACCGCCGGTTCAACTCCAGAGGCGGCGGATCTTGTGGACTCCTTGTATCGGGAGATCATTCTCGCTGGGACGCATAAGGCAAGCTCGATCAAGGTGGCTGAAGCTGCCAAAGTAATTGAGAATACCCAGCGTGATGTGAATATTGCCCTTATCAATGAGCTTGCGTTGATTTTCAACAAAATGGACATTGATACTGAAGCTGTACTGCAAGCGGCGGGTACTAAATGGAATTTCTTGCCATTCCGCCCCGGATTGGTCGGGGGTCATTGCATTGGCGTGGACCCCTATTACTTGACGCACAAGGCCCAGAGCATCGGCTATCATCCGGAAATCATTTTGGCTGGCCGTCGTCTTAATGATGGTATGGGTGCATATGTTGTTGCCCAACTCGTCAAGGCCATGCTTAAGCGTCGAATTCATGTGGATGGTTCCAAGGTGCTGATTATGGGACTCACGTTTAAAGAAAACTGCCCAGATCTGCGCAACACCAGAATTGTTGATATTGTCAAGGAGTTGGCTGAATACAATATCGTCGCTGATGTTTACGATCCATGGGTCAGCGCGTCTGAAGCTGAGCATGAGTATGGGATTACTCCGGTGCTTTCTCCAAAGAATGACGCGTATGACGGGATTATTCTGGCGGTAGCTCATGATCAATTCAAGGCCATGGGGGGCGAGAAAATACGAGCGTATGGCAAGGCTGAGCACGTACTCTACGACCTCAAGTATCTGCTTTCCGCTGATGAATCCGACTTGCGTTTGTAAGGCTTTTGTGTGCGCTGCTATTGACAGCTCAGAATACCCTCTTGCGTGGCAGTTATGATGAATAAATACGAAGTTGAAACCCACAAGCTGCAAAGTGAACCTAAGAAGTGGCTCGTAACAGGTGTCGCGGGCTTCATCGGTTCGAATTTGCTGGAAGCATTGCTGAAGTTGAACCAGCACGTTGTAGGGCTTGATAACTTTGCTACCGGACACCGGCGTAACCTCGAAGAGGTCAAGGATGCTGTTTCGCCGGAGCAATGGATGCGCTTTTCCTTCATAGAAGGCGATATTCGCAACCTTGATGACTGCCGAACTGCCTGCGCCGGCGCCGATTTTGTTCTGCATCAGGCCGCGCTGGGTTCGGTGCCTCGCTCGATCGCCGATCCTATTACGACGAACATGGCGAATATTGATGGCTTTCTCAATATGCTTGTGGCAGCGCGTGACGCCAACGTCAAAAGCTTCACTTACGCGGCTAGCAGCTCAACCTATGGTGATCATCCAGGATTGCCCAAGGTGGAGGATATTATCGGCAAGCCTCTATCCCCGTATGCGGTAACCAAGTACGTGAATGAGCTGTATGCTGAAGTTTTTGCGCGGGTCTACGGCTTCACTACAATTGGGCTGCGTTATTTTAATGTTTTTGGAAAGCGGCAAGATCCGGATGGTGCATATGCTGCGGTCATTCCCAAGTGGACCGCCGCAATGATTAATGGTGACGATGTCTTCGTCAACGGTGATGGTGAAACTAGTCGAGATTTTTGCTTCATCGAAAATGTGATTCAAGCCAACTTGTTGGCGGCGGTGGCTGAAAATGATGAGGCAAGAAATCAGGTCTATAATGTGGCTGTAAGCGGGCGCACCGACCTTAATCAGTTATTCAAAGCCATCAAAAAGCATCTTTCGACTAATGGTGTGATTTACAGTAAAGATCCTGTTTATAGGGATTTTCGAGCTGGCGATGTGCGCCACTCGCAAGCCGATATTGCCAAAGCTCGACAGTTACTTGGTTATCTGCCGACGTTTGATATTGATCAAGGTATCTCGAAGGCGATGCCATGGTATGTTTCATTTTTTGGCGAACGGTGAGTGTTCGCTGAAGATGCCTCACTGTTGTGAGTTCGGTACAGGATAAGCTGCATGACACTTGCGCCGCGCGAAACAGGATTGGAAGCCTTATTGATGTTGCCGAGCAAGGTGCAGACCTGGCCTTCCTTGTTTCGTTTAGATCGGCCGTTAATCGGCAGTATTTTTCTCAGCCTGCCATGCACCTGAGCGCTGAGCAGATGTGCACCTGAGGGTCTCAGGCGCGCGGCTGTAGTACTAAATGTAAGCAATGGCCCCGCATGCGGGGCCATTGCAGCAGGAATCTGAGAGGTCGTAAATATCATGTGTGGTTTCGCGGGATTGATATCACCATACACAGAGAATCTGACTGAGCGCGTAGAGAATATGCTTACGCCGCTCTTCCATCGAGGGCCCGATGATCAAGGAACCTGGATTGATGCGTCGATGGGTCTTGCGCTCGGCCACAGGCGGCTGGCGATTGTTGATCTGTCAGTCCACGGTCACCAGCCAATGCACTCGAGTAGCGGGCGGTACGTCATCATTTTCAATGGTGAGATCTACAATTTCGCTGCCTTGCGCAAAGATATTGTTTCCGCGGGAAGTTGCGTTGATTGGCGTGGTCATTCGGACACGGAAGTATTGTTGGCAGCCTTCGAATTGTGGGGGATCGAAGGCGCGCTCCAGCGCGCCGTCGGTATGTTCGCGATCGCCGTATGGGATAGACAGACCCAGCTGTTGACATTGGCGAGAGACCGGATTGGTGAAAAACCTCTCTATTATGGGCGTGTCAACAACGAGTTCTATTTTGCGTCGGAATTGAAGGCGATCAGAACTCAGTGTGCCCAGCAACTCGAGATTGATCGCAACGTGCTCGCCGAATATATGCGATTTGGCTACATTCCAGCACCCTATTCGATCTATCAGAACGTTTTCAAGCTGGAGCCCGGTCACCTGATTGAAGTTTCGGCGCAGGGATTGACAGGGGAGTCTCGAGCATTTTGGCGGCTGGATGACCATGTTGCCAGTGAGGCGCGAGCTGCGCTAGAGCAGTCGAGTGACGATGAAGTCCTTTCGCAGGTACATGATAGGCTCGCAACAGCCGTTGGGCTCCAGTCCTTCTCTGACGTCCCGGTGGGGGCATTTTTGTCGGGCGGTGTCGACTCGAGTCTGGTCGTTTCATTGATGCAGGCCCAAAGTTCGAGTCGGGTGCGCACGTTCACTATCGGCTTCGAAGAAGAAGCCTTCAATGAGGCACCTTATGCGCGTGACGTAGCCGTTCACCTAGGCACTGATCACACCGAGATGTACGTCAAGGCACTGGACGCCGCTGCCCTGATTCCATCGTTGCCTAAAATTTACGACGAGCCGTTCGCTGATTCCTCGCAAATCCCCACGACGCTGGTGTCCAAGCTGACGCGAGAGCATGTGACAGTAGCGTTGACAGGTGATGGTGGCGATGAACTGTTCGCGGGCTATCCTCGATATCCGATCACTGCTGCACTTTGGAACAAAGTCAGAAAGGTACCCATGCCTCTGCGGCGTATAGCTGCCTCTGTGCTCACAATGCCGTCGGCCTCGGCTTGGGACAAGGTTACTGGCATGCTACCTGATCAATATCAGAGTTCGGTCAATGGGCGTAGGGTCAATCGCCTAGGTCACCTCATGAAGTCTCGCAGCCTGGGGGAAATGTACATCCGTCTGATGTCCCACTGGCAGCCTGAGGAAAATTTGGTCATCGGCGGCCGCTGCACCGGATTCGATGATTTTCCCACGTTGGATAATGGTGGGATCGCTGCCATGAGGCGCTGGGATGTCAATCAGTACTTGCCTGACGATCTATTGGTGAAAGTGGATAGGGCGACGATGCATTCGAGCCTTGAATCAAGGGCGCCACTTCTGGATCACCGCGTTGCCGAGTTGGCATTCTGTCTTCCGGAACGTTTTTTGGTGCGTGAGAACGTCGGCAAGTGGGCATTGCGTAAGGTCTTGGATCGCTATGTGCCCAGGCACCTGATCGAAAGGCCCAAAGCGGGCTTCTCAATTCCGCTTGGGGAGTGGTTGCGTGGTCCTCTCAGGGAGTGGGCTGAAGATCTGCTCGAACCGTCGAGATTAGCCAGTGAGGGTTATCTGGATGGCAATAAGGTCAGCAAGATGTGGAACGAGCACTTGCTAGGCAAATTTGATCGAAGCGTGAATATCTGGAATGTGCTGATGTTTCAGGCTTGGCTCAGGGAAATACAGCCCTCTCGGCATACCATGGCAATTGGTGTTAGCAAGGAAGTAATCAATTGAAGATTGTTATTAATGCCTTCTCTGCGAGGTTGGGGGGCGGGCAGACGTATTTGATTAACCTTCTCAAGCATATCCCGCTTGACGAGGGCCTGAGCATTCTCGTGTTGGCACCAGATGATCTGCAGTTGCCGTCGCATCCTGCGATCAGTCGTTATGCTCCCCGTTATTCGTTGAATAACCCGATCTTACGTACGGTGTGGGAAAAGTTTTTGCTGCCTGGTTACCTGCGTAAAGTTAAGGCCGATGTCCTGTTTTGTCCTGGGGGGGTGGTTGCCACTCAGGCTCCGACTGGATGCAAAGTTGTAACCATGTTTCGAAACATGATTCCGTTCGATAAGCGTGTACTCAGCTATTTGCCATTTGGCCTGCAGCGTATTCGTAGTTGGCTACTGTACCACACAATGCTACGCAGCATGTCGCGAGCGGATCTCACTATATTTATTTCAGATTTCGCACGTGGAGTAATCGAAAAGCTCGCGAATATTCCAAATCCTGTGACCATTCCACACGGTATTGGCGAAGCGTTCAGGACTTTTGATAAGCAATTGGCCCGTCCAGGCCGTTTGCCGACAGAGTCCTACATGCTGTATGTGTCCCGTTTCGATGTGTACAAGCACCACTATGAAGTTGTGAGCGCTTATGCCAAATTGCCGGTGGAATTACGTGAGCGTTATCACTTGGTTCTGATCGGGGAATCGGACATGCCGGGTGCGGAGCGCGTGCATGAGCTTATCAATGACTTGGATTTGGGGGGGCGAGTAATCATTCTCGGGGCTGTGCCATACGCCGAGCTTCCATCCTACTATCATCATGCAGAGTTGGCGTTGTTCGCTTCCTCGTGTGAAAATTGCCCGAATATCATGCTGGAGGCGCTGGGTGCAGGGCGGCCGGTACTATCCTCCAATGTCATGCCCATGCCGGAATTCGGCGCTCAGGCGGCGGCATATTTTTCACCGTTCGACGCTGATGATATCAGTCGGGTCATGAACACCGTGCTGTCGGATCGAAATTATTCTCAACAGCTCGCTGATGCTGCAGCGAGCCAGTGTCAGAAATTTGATTGGGCTAAGACGTCGGAATCAACTTGGGCAGAAATTTTCAAGTTGGTGGCACATGCAAAATAGCCAGCACGACCGACCGCTGAAGGTGTTGATACTCAGTCAGTACTTCTGGCCGGAGTCATTTATCATCAATGATATTGTCAGGCTGTTGCACGAGCAGGGCCATGAGGTAGTGGTCGCGACGGGAAAGCCGAATTATCCAGAGGGAAAATTTTTCTCGGGCTACCAATTCCGAGGCGTGCAACATGAACGTTACCTTGGAAAAGTTGATGTATTCCGGGTGCCTCTGTGGGCACGGGGGCAGGGTGGTGCAAAGAACCTCGCGCTTAACTATCTATCGTTTGCCTTCATTGGCTTGTTTGCTTTCCCGTTCCTGTTGCGAAAACGCAAGTTTGATGCCATTTTCGTATTTGCCCCTTCGCCTTTGACGCAGGTGATTCCGGCCATTTTTCTCAAGTATGTCAAGCGTGCGCCGCTGACGGTTTGGGTGCAGGATTTATGGCCTGAAAGCCTGGCAGCAACTGGCTATATCAAGAGCCCGCTGGCACTGAAAGTGGCAGGGTGCTTTGTCAGAGGGATCTACGCCTTCTGTGACAAACTGTTCGTACAATCCAAGGCATTTTTCGATCCCGTCGCGCGCTACGCGCGCCGTGACAAGATCGTCTGGTATCCCAACAGCATCGATGCAACTGTGGTTCCTCCTTCTGCCCAGCTGCCCGATGAGTTGCTGCAGATGCTGGATGATCATTTTTGTGTTGTCTTCGCTGGTAATCTCGGCACAGCCCAAGCGCTAGACACGGTCGTAGATGCAGCAATTCAGCTTCGCGATGACCCGCAGATACGCCTGGTGATGGTGGGAAGCGGTAGCAGGTTGAATTGGTTGAAGGAACAGAAAGCGGCTCATAGGTTGGACAACTTGATTTTGCCAGGTCGTTTTCCCATGGACACGATGCCACAGGTTTTCGAGCGGGCAGGCGCTTTGCTTGTTACTCTCAATGCTGATGAAATCTTCACGCAGACGATTCCCAGCAAGGTCCAGGCTTATCTGGCTGCGGGTCGACCTATTGTCGCTTGTTTGGATGGTGAAGGTGCGCGCGTGGTGGACGAGGCTAGGGCTGGCTTGAGCACGCCTGCCGAGCAGGCTGAGCCTTTGGCACAAACCATTCGAAGAATGAAGTCAATCGGCAAGGATGAGCGTGAGAGAATGGGGCGTGATGGGCGAGCCTATTTCGACGCTCATTTCGACATGCGTCATCAGGTTGAGTCTCTGGTAAAAATGCTTAAGATGTCCGGTGGACGGGAGTAATTATGCGGGTTTTAGTTCTTGGCGTGACCGGTATGCTGGGCAATGCGGTATTCAGGGTTTTCGACAACGACGATAACCATGAGGTGTGGGGGACGCTGCGCAGTGCTTCAGGTCTGAACAGCTTCAAGCAGTGCAGCCATGGCCGGCTGTTAACCGGGGTCGATGTGCTTGATCTGCAGGCATTGATCGCGGTGCTCGACCGCGTACGGCCAGACGTCGTGATCAACTGTGTCGGGCTTATCAAACAGTTGGCCGACGCTAAGGACCCGCTGACTGCATTGCCTATTAATTCCATGCTGCCTCACCATCTTGCCCGGCTGTGCTCGCTTGCCAATGCGCGGCTCATTCAAGTCAGTACGGACTGCGTGTTCTCTGGACGCAAAGGCAATTACTTGGAGAGCGATACCTCGGACGCAGAGGATCTGTACGGGAAGTCGAAGTACATCGGTGAACTGCATGACGAGCCGCATGCGATCACATTGCGTACGTCAATCATTGGCCATGAGCTGAACTCCAATCAGTCGTTGGTCGATTGGTTCTTGTCGCAAGACGGTACGGTGAAGGGTTTCTCTAAAGCTATTTTTTCGGGCCTGCCGACCGTCGAGCTCGCTCGCGTCATGAAAGATTATGTATTACCTCAGCCGTCACTGAGCGGGTTGTACCACGTAGCAGCGCAGCCGATTTCAAAGCTGGACCTGCTAAATCTGGTAGCTGCCCAATACGGGAAAGATATACACATTACTCCAGATGAAAATTTGATAATCGACCGTTCGCTGGACGGTACGCTTTTCCGTGAAGCTACGGGTTACCAGGCTCCGGCTTGGCCCGAGCTGGTTCGAATCATGTGGGAAGGACGCTAGGTAACGGTCTTTTTTTGCTTGGATGCTGCTGTGTTCGAACTGATTGCGTATCGGTGGCATGGCTCTTGTTAATTGGAAAATTCGAATATGTTTGATAATAAAGTCTTGATGATCACTGGCGGTACCGGCTCCTTCGGCAATGCCGTGCTGAAGCGTTTTCTCGATACAAATGTTCGAGAAATTCGCATTTTTAGCCGCGATGAAAAGAAGCAGGAAGACATGCGCATTGCGTTCGCCAATGAAAAACTCAAGTTTTATATTGGCGATGTTCGTAACTATGACAGCCTCACACAGGCGATGGTCGGTGTCGATTACATTTTCCACGCAGCAGCCCTCAAGCAGGTTCCTTCTTGCGAGTTCTACCCGATGGAGGCGGTGCGTACCAACGTTCTCGGTACTGAGAATGTGCTTAACGCCGCCGTTGCCTGCGGTGTGCAACGTGTAGTCGTATTGTCTACTGACAAGGCTGTTTACCCGATCAATGCCATGGGGATTTCCAAGGCTATGTCGGAGAAATTGATGGTGGCTAAGTCGCGTATGATCCCAGCAGGTGGAACCGTTATCTGTGCTACGCGTTATGGCAATGTCATGGCGTCGCGCGGTTCGGTGATTCCGTTGTTCATCGAGCAGATGCGTACTGGCGAGCCCTTGACACTCACGGACCCCAACATGACGCGATTCCTCATGTCGTTGGAAGACTCTGTAGACCTGGTATTACATGCCTTCGAGCATGGCCAGCAGGGCGATCTTTTCGTACAGAAGGCACCGGCGTCCACCGTAGGCGTACTGGCTCAGGCGCTCATCGAACTCTTCTCTCCCGAAAGCAAGTTGCGGGTCATCGGAACCCGGCACGGAGAGAAGCTTTACGAGTCTCTGGTATCGCGCGAAGAAATGGCGAAGGCAGAAGATATGGGGCGTTATTACCGAGTACCGGCCGATAACCGTGACCTGAACTACAAAAAATATTTTGTCGAGGGAGAGGAGAAAATCTCCGAACTGGATGACTATACCTCTCACAATACTGATCGCTTGGATGTAGAAGGTGTCAAGCAGTTGCTCCTGAAGCTCGATTACATCAAGGAGCAACTCAATGCTTAAGGTCATGACTCTGGTTGGTACCCGGCCGGAACTTATCAAGATGAGCCGAGTCATTGCCGAACTCGATCGCCAAGTCAAACATGTTCTGGTCCATTCGGGGCAGAACTACGACTACGAGTTAAATCAGGTTTTCTTTGACGATCTTGAAATCCGCAAGCCAGATCACTTCCTGGGGGCTGCGGGGGAAACTGCCGCGCAGACCATTGCTGAAGTTATTGCCAAGGCAGATGAGGTGTTCGAGCTTGAGAAGCCTGATGCGCTCCTGCTCTATGGCGATACAAATACCTGTCTTGCAGTGATCGCAGCCAAGCGACGCAAGATTCCGGTGTTCCATATGGAAGCGGGGAATCGTTGTTTTGATCAACGCGTGCCTGAGGAACTCAACCGCAAGGTCCTGGATCATTTGTCCGACATCAATATGGTATTAACCGAGCATGCTCGGCGTTACCTGATCGCCGAGGGCATCCGTCCGGAAACCATCATCAAGACGGGCTCGCACATGCATGAAGTGCTCGAACACTACATGCCAAAGATCAAGCGCTCTGATGTCTTGGAACGAAGCGGACTAGAAGCAGGAAAGTACTTCATCGTCAGCGCTCATCGCGAGGAAAACGTCGACAGTCCGGAAAATCTGCGTGATCTATTGGCGACGCTGCGCTCGCTGGTAAGTGAGTACGGCTATCCGGTAATTGTTTCTACGCATCCCCGCACTCGTAAGCGCTTGGAGAGTCTGGGTGAAAGTCTTGAAGATCCGCTTATCCGTTTTGTGAAGCCCTTCGGCTTGCTTGACTATATAAGTCTGCAGATGGCAGCGTTCTGTGTTCTCTCCGACAGCGGTACCATTACTGAAGAAGCCTCGTTGCTGAATCTGCCAGCTGTTACATTGCGTAATGCCCACGAACGGCCTGAAGGAATGGATGAGGGCACCTTGATCATGAGTGGATTGAAAGCGGATAGCGTGCTGGCTGCAGTGAAGGTGATCACTTCTCAGCACCAGGGTGAGTGTCGTTTGATTCCGGTCGTCCCAGACTACGAGGGCGGCCCAGTGTCCCATCAGGTGGTGCGTGTGGTGCTGAGCTACACCGATTACATCAATCGAACCGTGTGGCGGAAACACTGAGTGGACGGTATGACAGGGAGTGTTTTCCTCACAGGCGCGACTGGTTTTGTCGGGTCTGCGATAGCGCAGCGATTGCTTTTTGATGGCAGCGGATCCTTGACGTGTTCAGTGCGTAGCGACTCAGCGATACTGCCTACTTCGGCTCGTGCTGTGATTTGTCGTGATTTCAGCGTCAATGATGGCTGGCAGGACTCGCTTGCAGGTATCGATGTCGTCATCCACTCGGCGGCTCGTGTGCATGTAATGAACGATAGCGAATCTGATCCGTTGGCTGCATTTCGCAAGGTCAATGTGGATGGCACGCTCAATCTTGCGCGCCAAGCAGTCGCCGCCGGGGTACGACGGTTCATATTCATAAGCTCAATCAAGGTCAATGGCGAAGGAACCGAACCCGGGCACCCTTATCGAGCGGATGATGTTCCGGCACCTGGTGACCCATATGGCGTATCCAAAATGGAGGCCGAGCAGGGGCTGCGTGAGTTGGCTGCACAGACAGGCCTGGAGGTTGTCATCATCCGGCCGGTACTGGTCTACGGCCCTGGTGTGAAAGCGAACTTTATGGCCATGATGCGCTGGCTCGACAAGGGTGTACCTTTGCCATTCGGTGCGATTGACAACCGTCGTAGCCTGGTTGCCTTGGATAATCTTGTGGACCTGGTCGGTACCTGCGTGACGCACCCTGCGGCTGCCAATCAGACGTTTCTGGTCAGTGATGGAGAGGACTTGTCCACGACAGCACTGTTATGTCGCATGGCGCAGGCATTGGGCAAGTCTGCGCGGCTGTTACCGGTGCCGGCCTGGATGCTGCGCGCTGGCGCGTCGCTCCTTGGCAAGGGCGCATTGTCCCAACGTCTATGTGGGTCGCTGCAGGTCGACATCAGCAAGACTCGTGAATTGCTCGCTTGGCAACCTCCGGTTTCGGTCGACGTTGCTATGCGGGCTGCTGCCAAGCACTTCCAGGAAACCAACAAGAAATGATGCTTTTGTGGTCCCTTCCCGCCATATTGATAATGTCATTGCTGATGACGGCAGCTTTGCGACGGTACGCTATTGTCCGCAGTGTTATCGATATACCCAATGCGCGCAGCTCACATACAGTACCCACTCCACGAGGTGGTGGGGTCGCCATCGTCATTTCGTTCTTGTTAGCGCTTGTAGCCCTCATGATGACTGGCGTCGAGCACACGAGTACTCTGGTAGCGCTTGGTGGTGGCGGAAGCTTGATTGCAATAATCGGCTTCATGGACGATCACGGTCATATTGCCGCGCGGTGGCGGCTGCTAGGGCATTTTGCTGCCGCCGCTTGGATCCTTGTCTGGATGGGCGGACTTGCACCTTTGTCATTGTTCGGTTGGACGCTGGATCTGGGCTGGCTTGGCGGCATTTTCGCAGCTGTCTATCTGGTTTGGTTGCTCAATCTCTACAATTTCATGGACGGTATCGACGGCATCGCCAGTGTCGAGGCGATCTGCGCGTGCTTGAGTGCGGCACTACTGTATTGGCTTTCAGGGTTGAGCGGGGCGGCCATCCTGCCTTTGCTCATGGCTGCTGCGGTTGGTGGTTTCCTGTTCTGGAACTTCCCTCCCGCCAAAATTTTCATGGGTGATGCCGGTAGCGGCTTCATCGGGATCGTTTTGGGGGGGCTATCGTTGCATGCGGCCTGGGCATCACCTCCATTGTTCTGGTGTTGGCTGATACTGCTCGGGGTGTTCATCGTGGACGCTACCTATACGCTGGTCAGACGCTTGCTTCGTGGAGACAAGGTGTATGAAGCTCACCGTAGTCATGCCTATCAGTTCGCTTCACGCAAGTATGGCAAGCATTTGCCGGTCACACTGGCAGTTGCTGCGCTCAACCTTGGCTGGTTGCTGCCGGTTGCCATATGCGTGGTTCAGTTTGGCCTGGATGGTGTTTTAGGTGTACTCATTGCCTATGTGCCTTTGCTCATCTTGGCTGTTCGATATCGCGCAGGTGAGCTGGAAGTTCAGCGCTAGTTTTCGTTACAGCGATTCGCTTAGGTAACGTGGAAGCCTTCAGAGGAATTATGGATAAGGTGCGTATAAAACTGCTTGCTCTGCCTCGGCGGCATAAAAGGCTGTTGCAGGTCATGACTGATATCGTGCTGATATGGTTTGCCTTGTGGCTGGCTTTCGCCGTGCGCTTGGGTATCGACGAGATGGCCAATCCGATCATCGATCACTCCTGGCTGTTTATCAGCGCTCCCCTGGTCGCGATCCCACTGTTCATTCGTTTTGGCCTCTATCGCGCCGTGATGCGCTACTTCGGTAACGACGCGCTGATTGCAATCATCAAATCGGTCACGCTCTCGGCCCTGATTCTCGGTTTCATCATTTATTGGTCGAGCAACCATCAGAATGTGGTACCGCGCTCGATTACCTTCAACTACTGGTGGTTAAGCCTGATCATGGTTGGTGGTCTGCGCTTGGCCATGCGCCAGTATTTTCTTGGCGACTGGTTCACCGCAGCGGTGCAGCACGTGCCGTTCGCTAGCCGTGACGATGGCCTGCCTAAAGTCGCTGTTTATGGCGCTGGTGCGGCAGGGAATCAGTTGGTGGCCGCATTGCGCATGGATAAAGTCATGCGTCCGGTAGCCTTCATTGATGATGACGCTAGCCTGACCGACCGCGTGATTGCCGGCCTGCAGGTGTATCACCCGGATCAGCTGCAGCGGCTGATCGACGTAACGGGCGCTCAAGAAATTCTGCTGGCAATTCCATCGTCCACTCGCACGCGTCGCCGGGAGATCCTCAATTTCCTTGAAGGCTTCCCGCTACATGTACGGACGATCCCCGGATTCATGGATCTGGCCAGTGGCAGGGTCAAGGTCGATGATATTCGCGAAGTCGATATTGCCGATCTGCTTGGCCGCGATGCAGTCCCTGCACAGCCTGACCTGTTGCAGCGTTGCATTGTGGATCAGACAGTACTGGTGACGGGGGCAGGGGGCTCGATCGGTTCGGAACTGTGTCGGCAAATACTCGGCCAGGCGCCACGCACCTTGCTGTTGTTCGACCACAGTGAGTTCAACCTGTACAGCATCCTTTCGGAGCTGGAGCAGCGTATTGCTCGTGAGTCCCTGACCATTCGCCTGATCCCGATTCTCGGGTCAGTGAGAAACCAGGCCCAGCTGCTGGACATCATGAAGACCTGGCACGTCGATACGGTTTATCACGCTGCGGCTTATAAGCATGTGCCGATGGTCGAGCACAACATTGCTGAAGGTTTGCTCAACAATGTAATTGGTACCTTGCACACCGCCCAGGCTGCCTTGCAGGCTGGCGTGTCCAACTTCGTACTTATCTCCACCGACAAGGCCGTGCGGCCGACCAACGTGATGGGCAGCACCAAGCGCCTCGCCGAGATGACCCTGCAGGCACTCAGTCGAGAGCTGGCGCCTGTACTGTTCGGTGATGTCGGGAACGTTTCTCAGGTCAACAAGACCCGTTTCACCATGGTCCGCTTTGGCAACGTGCTGGGCTCGTCAGGTTCGGTGATTCCGCTGTTCCACAAGCAGCTGAAGTCTGGTGGCCCTCTCACAGTCACCCATCCTAAGATTACCCGCTACTTCATGACCATTCCTGAAGCTGCGCAGCTGGTCATCCAGGCGGGTTCGATGGGTAAAGGCGGGGATGTATTCGTACTGGACATGGGCGAGCCGGTACGCATCGTGGAACTCGCCGAAAAGATGATTCACCTGTCAGGTTTCAGCGTACGTTCCGAACGTAACCCAATGGGCGACATCGCCATCGAGTTCACCGGTTTGCGGCCGGGAGAAAAGCTGTATGAAGAGCTCCTGATAGGAGACAACGTGATTCCCACCCGGCATCCGATGATCATGAGTGCCAACGAAGACTTCATCCAGTGGGATGCACTCAAGGACGCGTTGACGCAGTTGTTGGATGCAGCCTCGCACGATGACTTTGTGCGGGTCCGCCAGTTGTTGCGTGAAACCGTGATTGGTTACGCCCCTGAGGGGGAGATTGTTGACTGGATCTACCAGCAGCGCCGGCTTGAACCTTAGGCCAACACGTATTCCACTTTGTCGTTGTGTAAAAAGCGCAGGCGCCGTGCCATGTCCCGAGCATCACTCGGTGAATGGCCTCGGGGCCTGGGCTGCTCTCAGCTGCAAGAAGGCATGAGATGACGAACTCGGGCGCCACCGGTACGTAGTACATATATGCACTGTACTGGTAGCTTGCTGGAATGATTGAGGGACGCAATAGGGCTTGATGCAGATGCTCTGAAAGATCAAAGGGGCGTCGCCAGCTTGCTAGATTGCCATACGGTCTTCACTGATCTGTTTGTCTTCCTCGAGTTGGCCCCATAGAAACGCTGCGATCAATTCGTCTGACATGAGCGAAAGCCCCACTTCCTGGCAGGCTTATTTGTCACCTAGTCACGTACGCAGCAGCTGTGACCGGTACCTTTTCATCGGATTATTTCTGCTCACCTTGGCCCTCAAGCCACGGTGTACCCTAGCCGATAACGCTTTCAATGATCTCGTTTACACTTACGGCATCCTTTCTACCGACCCGCATGAGATCGACCTGAACCCATGACTATCCTGGTTACCGGCGGCGCCGGCTTTATCGGTGCGAACTTCGTGCTGGATTGGATGAACCAATCGGGCGAAACCCTCATCAACCTCGACAAACTGACCTACGCCGGCAATCTGCAAAGCCTGGCCAGCCTGCAAGGCAATCCGCAGCATGTGTTCGTGCACGGGGATATCGGCGACGGTCCGCTGCTGCAGCGGCTACTGGCCGAGTATCAACCGCGTGCGGTGCTCAACTTTGCCGCCGAGTCGCATGTCGACCGCTCCATTTACGGTCCGCAGGCTTTCGTTGAAACCAATGTGGTTGGCACCTTCCAGTTGCTCGAAGCGGTACGCAGCTATTGGCAGGGGCTGGAAGGTACGGCGCAGGAATCGTTCCGGTTTCTGCATGTATCCACCGATGAGGTGTACGGCTCGCTCAAGGCCGATGATCCGGCGTTCACCGAAACCCATCAGTACCAGCCCAATAGCCCCTACTCGGCGAGCAAGGCGGCCAGCGATCATCTGGTGCGATCCTACCACCACACCTACGGCTTGCCCGTGCTGACCACCAATTGCTCGAACAACTACGGGCCACTGCACTTTCCGGAAAAGCTCATTCCGCTGATGATTGTCAACGCGCTGGCTGGCAAGGCGCTTCCGGTGTATGGCGATGGTCAGCAGATTCGCGACTGGCTTTACGTCAAGGACCATTGCAGCGCCATTCGCCGAGTGCTGGAAGCCGGCAGAGTGGGCGAGGTGTACAACGTCGGTGGCTGGAACGAGAAACCGAACCTGGAAATCGTCGAGCGCGTCTGCGCCCTGCTGGATGAGCTGCGCCCCCGCGCAGATGGCGAGCCCTATGCAGCGCAGATCAGCTATGTGGCCGACCGTCCGGGACATGATCGACGCTATGCCATCGATGCCCGCAAGCTCGAGCGCGAGCTGGGCTGGAAACCGAGTGAAACGTTCGAAACCGGTATTCGCAAGACAGTGCAGTGGTACCTGGACAATGCTGCGTGGGTCGAGGGCGTGCAGTCGGGCAGTTATCGGGAATGGGTAGAAAAGAACTACAGCTGCCGTTCAGGGAAGCACGACAAATGAGCACACTGAAGCAACGCAAAGGCATCATCCTTGCAGGCGGTTCTGGTACACGCCTGCACCCGGCCACTCTGGCAATTTCCAAGCAATTGCTGCCGGTGTACGACAAGCCGATGATCTACTACCCGCTGACTACGCTGATGCTGGCGGGCATTCGTGACATCCTGATCATCTCCACCCCGCAGGACACGCCTCGATTCGAGCAGCTGCTCGGTGATGGTCACAAGTGGGGCGTCAACATCACCTATGCCGTGCAACCGTCGCCCGATGGCTTGGCCCAGGCCTTCATCATCGGTGAGGACTTTATCGGTAACGACCTGTCGGCACTGGTATTGGGAGACAACATTTACTACGGCCATGATTTCCAGTCGCTGCTGCTCGATGCCATGGGCCGCAACGAGGGGGCCAGTGTCTTCGCCTACCATGTGACCGACCCAGAGCGTTACGGTGTGGTCGAGTTCGACAGCCGTGGCAAGGCCATCAGCCTGGAAGAGAAACCGCTCAAGCCTAAGTCCAACTACGCGGTCACAGGGTTGTACTTCTACGACAAGGACGTGATCGAGATGGCCAAGGGGCTCAAGCCTTCGCCTCGCGGCGAGCTGGAAATCACCGACCTCAACCGCCTGTACCTTGAGCGCGAGCAATTATCTGTCGAGGTGATGGGGCGGGGCTATGCCTGGTTGGATACCGGCACCCATGATTCGCTGCTCGAAGCCAGCGGCTTTATCGCCACCATCGAACGCCGGCAGGGGCTGAAGGTCGCTTGCCCTGAAGAGGTTGCCTACCGTCAGCGCTGGATCGACGCTGAGCAACTGGAGACGTTGGCCGCGCCGCTGATGAAGAACGGCTATGGTCAGTACCTGCAACGGGTGCTGCGCGACACAATCTTCTGACGATGAAGGGACTGTGCACGCCTGCCGTGGGATGTTTTACCTGGCGGGCGTGCAACATGCTGTGACGTCTAATCTGGTTACCATTCCCTTGCGACAAATGCTGGGACAATGGCCTGTGAGCCGCTAGCTTGAGTGGGCAGCCAAGGATCTTGCTGCTTTCAAACTCAACTCACAGGAGTGACCGTCATGCGTAATACCGTCCTCAATTACCTGCTGTTGCCGCTGTTTGCCGGCTTGTCCTTTTCACTCAGCGCCGCGCCTGCGACGGCCACCGCACTGAAGGAACCGGTGCCGATGGTCAGCCAGGTTCAAACACCGTCCAGCATGCTGAATCTGAACACAGCAGATGCGCCGACCTTGCAAAAGGAACTGAATGGCATCGGCAAAGCGAAGGCCGAAGCAATCGTGGCCTATCGGGACGCCAACGGGCCATTCGCTTCGGTAGATGAGCTGCTGGAGATCAAAGGGATTGGCAATGCGCTGCTGGAGCGTAATCGGGACAAGTTGGTAGTGGAATAGGGTAGCTGGCCGGGGCTGGCACTCGTCTGCCCCGGCGTCAAACTTTGCAAGTTACCGATCCTGCGCATCCTTGGCATCCGCCTCGGCATTGCGTTCATGCACCTTGCGCAGCTGTTCTTCCGTCAGCGGCAGCTTCTTCGCCGTATCGCGCAACATCATCAACCCGCCCACGATAGAGCCGAGGGCTATGATGAGTATCAGCCAGGCATACCAGGGCATTGTCGTTCTCCTATGCGCTTTGAAGGTTTCGCTTGTACAAATTTTGAGCGATGGCTTTATCCGTTGGTTCAATTATAGGAGGCGTACCCGCCTGGGCCAATTCTGATGGCGCCCTGGCCCCCAAGGCACGCTCACTTCGTTTACAATGCGCGCCGTTTACGAATTACCAAAGAGACCTTGACCATGTCCGCCTGCCAGACGCCCCTGATCGTCGCCCTGGATTTCCCAACCCGTGATGCCGCCCTCAAGCTGGCCGACCAGCTCGATCCTGCTCTGTGCCGGGTGAAGGTGGGCAAAGAGTTGTTCACCAGCAGCGCTGCCGGCATTGTCGAGACCCTGTGCGAAAAGGGCTTCGAGGTGTTCCTCGACCTCAAGTTCCACGATATCCCGAACACCACCGCCATGGCCGTGAAGGCTGCTGCAGAAATGGGTGTGTGGATGGTCAACGTCCACTGCTCCGGCGGCCTGCGCATGATGGCGGCCTGCCGTGAAGAGCTGGCCAAGCGCAGCGGCCCGCAGCCGTTGCTGATCGGCGTTACCGTGCTGACCAGCATGGAGCGTGAAGACCTGGCGGGTATTGGGCTGGACGTCGACCCGCAGGAGCAGGTGCTGCGCCTGGCTGCTCTGGCCGAAAAGGCTGGCATGGACGGGCTGGTGTGCTCGGCGCTGGAAGCTCCGGCGTTGAAGGCTGCACATCCTGGCCTGCAATTGGTGACCCCAGGCATTCGCCCGGCGGGTAGTGCGCTGGACGACCAGCGTCGCATTCTGACGCCGCGCCAGGCGCTGGACGCTGGTTCGGATTACCTGGTAATTGGCCGCCCGATCAGCAAAGCGGCGGACCCGGCCCAGGCGCTGGCCGCAGTGGTCGCTGAAATACGCGGCTAAACCGAATCAACGAAAAAGGGCTGCGATGCAGCCCTTTTTCGTTTTATGGGGTTTGAGGCTTCACGGGGGATGTAACGGAACGAACGCAGGTGAGTATGGCGCTTCCTACTGTATTTTCAGAAGGGTCCTACAAGTTGAGGCTGGCGGCATAATGTAGCTGGAAATATCCTACAAGCCCTGTCGACTCGCGTCTGATTGTTCCTGGAAACACTGCCCTTTAGGCTCTCCCAGGTCGCTGAAGTACAGCGATGCGGGTGTGGAAACCCGGATAATTACCTAGATTGCTGTCGTTATGGCAGCTGTGCGCGGGAGGCCTTCTGGCCTGCCGGGTTCCTGGGTGACCGGTTTTTCCACCCCGCGTACAGTTGCCGCCTCTTCGTGTGGAAAACGTTAGCGGTAACTCCTTCGTATCCACCTGGGAGCTGACATGAAAAAGATCGTCCCCGACCCACCCCATCATTTCGACCTACCCTCCGACAAGACCCTCACCAACGCCGTCAGCGAAGGCATCGTTCCCATCGATCACGTGGTGATGAACGTCACCCACTACCTGATGCTCGCCTACAACCATTGCCACCGAATCCTCGACGCCATCGAAGATGATCACACCCGTGAATCGTTGGTGAATGGGCTGCGCGCCATGCAGATTGCCTGGGGCCAGGCGGATGCGCTGTCACTGGCCCTGGAGCGGTCTACCAGCCTGCATTGAAGCCATAACAGGCAATCGAGAACTTCAGGAGAGGAATCGATGAGCACAGATGACACCCAATTCACTGTCGGCCAAACCACCTTCTTCCAAGGCGAACACCAGACCCATCCCCTGTTCCGCATCGAGCCAGGCATTCCCTGCCGGGATGCCCGCGAGCAGGCCTCGGAGTTGATGGGCTATGTAAGAGAGCTGACCATCATCGGCCTGAGGGATGAAAAGCCCATGATGATCTGGGCCTCGCACTACCTGAGTGCGATGGCCAAGGCACTGATGGATGATGCTGAGCTAGGCATGGCGCGATGAAGCCATAGATCAGCGGCTGAAAAAAGGGCCGGTATGCAGTGCATGCCGGCCCTTTTTGCATTGCGCGGGGTTGAATCAGGCAATAACCAGCGGCTGGAAGCCCTTGATCAGGTCATCCAGCGCCTTGATCTGCGCCAGGAACGGCTCCAGCTTGTCCAGCGGCAGTGCACTCGGCCCATCGCACTTGGCCTGGTCCGGGTTCGGGTGAGCCTCCAGGAACAACCCGGCCAGGCCAACCGCCATGCCAGCACGGGCCAGGTCGACCACCTGCTCGCGACGGCCACCGGAGGCGGCACCGGACGGATCACGGTTCTGCAGGGCGTGGGTCACGTCGAAGATGATCGGCAGGTTGTCGCAGGTGCGCTTCATCACGCCGAAACCGAGCATGTCCACGACCAGGTTGTCGTAGCCCATGCAGGTGCCACGGTCGCAAAGGATCAGCTGGTCGTTACCGGCTTCCTTGAACTTGTGCACGATGTTCTGCATCTGCGACGGGCTGAGGAACTGCGGCTTCTTGATGTTGACCGGCTTGCCGGTCTTGGCCAGGGCCACCACCAGGTCGGTCTGGCGGGCCAGGAACGCGGGAAGCTGCAGCACGTCGACCACTTCGGCCACCGGCGCGCACTGGTAGATCTCGTGTACGTCGGTGATGATCGGTACGCCGAACTCGGCCTTGACCTTCTCGAAGATGCGCAGGCCTTCTTCCATGCCCGGGCCACGGTAGGAGTGGATCGAGGAGCGGTTGGCCTTGTCGAAGCTGGCCTTGAACACGTAAGGGATGCCCAGTTTCTCGGTAACCCGAACGTACTCGGAGCAGGCGGTCAGGGCCAGGTCCTCGGACTCGAGCACGTTGATGCCGCCGAAGAGGACGAACGGGGCGGTGTTGGAGCACTCGATGGTGGGGGTGATCTTGATCATGGTCTACCTTGCAAATCCCAGTCACTGGTTTCAGTGGCGATAGCCAATCTTACAGACTCACACCTTCAACACCAACTTGCCGAAGTTCTCGCCGCTGAACAGCTTGAGCAGCGTCTCGGGGAACGTCTCCAGCCCGTCCACCACATCCTCCTTGCTCTTGACCTTGCCCGCGGCCAGCCAGCCGGCCATCTCCTGCGCGGCCTTGCCGTAGTCCTTGGCGTGGTCCATCACCACGAAGCCTTCCATGCGCGCGCGGTTCACCAGCAGCGCCAGGTAGTTGGCCGGGCCTTTGACGGCTTCCTTGTTGTTGTACTGGCTGATGGCGCCGCAGATGACGATGCGTGCCTTGAAGTTGATGCGGGTGAGCACGGCGTCGAGGATGTCGCCGCCGACGTTGTCGAAGTACACGTCGACGCCCTTGGGGCATTCGCGCTTCAGGCCGGCCAGCACGTCTTCGGCCTTGTAGTCGATCACGCCGTCGAAGCCCAGTTCGTCCTTGAGGTACTGGCACTTCTGCGCGCCACCGGCGATGCCGACCACATGGCAGCCCTTGAGCTTGGCGATCTGGCCGACGATGCTGCCCACCGCGCCAGCCGCGCCGGAGATGACCACGGTGTCGCCGGCCTTGGGCTGGCCAACTTCGAGCAGGGCGAAATAGGCGGTCATGCCGGTCATGCCCAGGGCCGAGAGGTAGCGGGGCAGTGGAGCGAGCCTGGGGTCGATCTTGTGCAGGCCCTGGGGCTCGCCAGTGAAGTAGTCCTGTACGCCGAGGGCGCCGCTGACATGGTCACCGGGCTTGTAGTCCGGGTGGTTGGAAGCGACCACTTCACCGACGCCGAGGGCGCGCATGACCTGGCCGAGAGCGACGGGTGGGATATATGACTTGCCTTCGTTCATCCAGCCGCGCATGGCCGGGTCCAGCGACAGGTACAGGTTGCGCACCTGGATCTGCCCGGCGGCGGGGGCTTCGGCGGGTACCGTCTCGAAAGTGAAGTCGTCACGGCGCACGGCGCCGACCGGGCGTTTGGCAAGCAGGAAGCGGCGGTTGGTCTGGGTCATGGCAGGTCCTTGTGGGCGATTAGGCACAGCAGTCAATTTAACTCGCTGATGCAGGTTGGTCCGCAAAATCACTGGTAAGCATGGTAGCCCAACCGCTGGCCTGATGATGCTGCCCAGCCGGGCGGTGGGCTGACTAGACTCTGTGCCCATCCATCACCCTCAGGAGCAGACGATGAGCATGACCTTTTCCGGCCAGGTAGCCCTGGTCACTGGCGGTGCGACAGGTATCGGCCGGGCGACGGCACTGGCTTTCGCCCGCGAGGGCCTGAAGGTGGTAGTGGCCGATCTCGACGCGGCCGGTGGCGAAGCCACGGTCGCCTTGATTCGCAATGCAGGCGGTGAAGCGCTGTTCGTGGCCTGTGACGTGACCCAGGACGCCCAAGTGCGCCAGTTGCATGAGCGCGCCATCGAGGCCTATGGCCGGCTGGACTACGCCTACAACAATGCTGGCATCGAGATCGAGCAGGGGCGCCTTGCCGAGGGCAGCGAGGCCGAATTCGACGCCATCATGGGCGTCAACGTCAAAGGCGTATGGCTGTGCATGAAATACCAGCTACCGTTGCTGCTGGCCCAGGGCGGCGGGGCGATCGTCAATACCGCTTCGGTAGCAGGCCTGGGCGCGGCACCGAAGATGAGCATCTACGCCGCCTCCAAGCATGCGGTGATTGGCCTGACCAAATCGGCGGCCATCGAGTATGCCAAGAAGGGCATCCGGGTGAATGCCGTGTGCCCGGCGGTGATCGATACCGACATGTTCCGCCGCGCCTATGAGGCAGACCCACGCAAGGCCGAGTTTGCCGCGGCGATGCACCCGGTTGGGCGTATAGGCAAGGTGGAGGAAATTGCCAGTGCGGTGCTGTACCTGTGCAGTGACGGGGCGGCGTTTACCACCGGGCACAGTTTGACGGTGGATGGTGGGGCCACCGCGATTTGAGCCGAGGTTGAAATACATCGCGGAACGTATTGACGCGGAACGTTAAGTTGTGTAAAGGCGAAATGTTTGTCGGCTGTCTATACTTTTGCTTCTCAGAATATGGGGGCAACAGTGGAAGCAGAAAGTGGCAACAAGCCAGCCCGGCATCCTTCGATCATGGACTTCGCGGCCTGTCGGGGGATTGCCGAGGGGCCCGTGTTCATCGTCGCGTCGGGCGCCTCGGCAAAGGGCTTCCCCATGCAGCGCTTCGCCAATGTGCCGATGATCACGCTCAACGGCGCGATCTCGATGTTCTCGGAACAGGGCCCGCGCCCATATTTCTACGTGTGTACCGACACCGGGTTTGCGCACCAGCAGCCTGAGCTTTATGCCAAGGCAGTGCGCCTCAGCCGGCGCCTGGCGATCTGGCCAAGTGAAGTTGGAGCACTGCCGGTATCGACCAAGGCGCAGGTCTTCCCGCTGGCCAAGGCGGCGCGTTCGCGCCTGTTCGACGCGCTGTTCAATGCCGATCCGGACGTTGTGCGCAGCCGTGCCTTCTGGGGCAACCGCGCGCGCTCTGTGGGCTTCAGCAAAGACCTTTCGCAAGGCTTTTTCGATGCCCGCACGGTGGCGTATGCCGCGCTGCAAATTGCCTGTCACCTGGGCTTCAATCAGGTTTTCCTGGTGGGTGTGGACCTCGATCAGTCAGTGGGGCGCTTTTATGAAACGCCTGGCCAGGCGGCTTCGCGCTGCCACCTGGACGAGGCCTATCAACGGCGTATTCTGCCTTCGTTAAAGCTGATGGCCGATCGAGTGGTCGACGAAGACTTTGCGGTCTACAACCTCTCCGCCACGTCGAAAATCCCGGCTTCGGTCATCCCGAAAATTTCCGTCGAACAGGCTCAGGCGATCATTCTTGGCAACGCTGCGCAGGCTTCACTGTGCAGTCACCCCGCGTGACGGTTTACTTCCTCGGTTGGCAGGCCCGCTACGAGCAGATCATGATCGAACACCTGGCGCAGTCGCACGCGGTGCGGGTGTTCCTGTTGCCTGTTTACGCACGCAGGGTCGTGCGCCTGGCGCGAGCGTTGGGTGGTGCATCGGCGTTGCTGAGGTGGCTGGGCAGGCGAGCGAGCGCCATAAACAAGGCCACTATCAACGACCTGCTGGTGTGCAACGAGGGCCAGCTCAAGCGTGGGCGCCAGTTGCATCTGGTGCAGGGCTTTCCCGGCCAGAGAGTGCTGCTGGTGCGCGACCTGGTCGATTCCGCTTTTGTCGAGCGCATGCGGCCGCTGTTCGATCGTATCTACAGCTATGACCCCTTGCAGTGCGAGCGCCTGGGGATGCTCCACCTGGAACAGTTTTTCCCATTCGATCCCGACAACGTCAGGCCGCCGACAGCGGAACAGGGCGCTGCAGGTCAGCGGCCGTTGTGCTTCTTCCTGGGGCGTGACAAAGGCCGTGCCCATCGCTTGCAGGCCTTGGCGCAAGAGCTGGGCGAGCTGGGCTGCGAGCTTGATTTCCTGATCGTCAAGGACGCTACCAGCGAGGCCCCGAGCAGCTACCACGTCGATTCGGTGCTGCCCTATGAGGCCAACCTGGCCAGGGCCATGGCCTGTGATGTGTTGGTGGAAATCAATCAGCCAGGCCAGGCCGGCCTGACCTTGCGGCCGCTGGAAGCTGCGTTCTTCGACAAGCAGCTGATCACCGATAACCGTCGGGTCAGGGACACGGCCTTCTACCATCCCGACCGCTTCTATGTACTGGGGGATGAGCAGCGCGAGCTACAGGCGTTCCTGGCCAGCAAGGCGCCAGTGGTGGCGCCGGATGCCCTGCGCAAACATACCCCGACGGGGTTGCTGGAGCGTATGTTGGAGGACGCTGTTCGGGGTTGAGCCGGCTCAATGGCTGCTGACTTGTTGCATGCTTTGCCTTGCGACCTTCAACGCCCCGGCAACGGCCACGCACCCCACCAGCAAGACCCCGCCAAACCCTAGCAAGGCCATGCCCGAGCCCAGGCGGTCACTCAGTATCCCGGTCAGGATCACTGGCACGCTGAAGCCCAGGTAGGCCAGCAGGAAGAACCCCGCACTGGCACGTGTCTTCTCGGCCCCGGCCAGTTCATTGACTGCCGCCAGCCCGCCGAGATAGATGAACCCGTAGCAGGCGCTGCTGGCGGCCACGGCACCGGCAAGCACTGCCCAGAGGCGTCCGCTTTCGGCGCCCCAAGCCAGCAAGGCATAGCTACACGGCAGAATCATCATGCCCAGCAGGGTGGCTGCGCGGCTCGACATACGCCTGGCCAGCGGCTGGAACAGCAGGCCGCAGCTGATCACGCAGAACGTCGAGAACCCCGACCAGGCGCTCAAGCCGTGCTGGCGCAGGATCCCGGGCAGCAGGGCGATGACCAGTCCGACGCAAGCCCAGGCCAGCAGAATGGCCAGGCCATACACCACGCTGCCACGCGGGTAGCAGGGCAGGCGCAGCATGGCACTGCGCTGTGCCGGTCGCGGGTCGGGCAAACGCCACACCAGCAGTACCGCCACTGCGCCAAGCAGCAACTGCAGGTGGAAGCTGCCGGGTGTCAGGCTCGGGCCGCGCAGCAGGAACAGGCTGGTCAGCGCCGCGCCCAGGCCGAAGCCCAGTGAGGTGCTGGCGGTCACCCAGTTGGCGGCGCGGGCATTGCTGCTGGCGCCCATCAGTTCAGCCATGTAGGCGGTGGCCGTGGCGGATGCCAGGCCCGTGCCCAGGCCCAGGAAGAAGCGCGCCACGCCGAGGGTTTGCAGGCTCGGGGCGAACAGCATCAACAGGGTAGCGACCATCGACAGCATGAGCGCGGCGAGGATCAGCGGCCGCCGCCCGACCCGGTCCGCCAGCCCGCCCAGCGCCAGCAGCACCGGCAGTACGCCCAGCACGTAACCAGAGAAGGCCACTGCGGTGGCGGCGGCGCCCTGGCCGGAGAGGTCGGCATAGGTGATGTACAGCGGGGCCTGCAGGTTGACCGCCAGAGTGATCAGGCACAGGGCGAAGGCCAGCAGGGCGGGGGAGTGGTGCGAGGGCATGGGAACGGTCCTGGTTCTTGGGTTGGCTATACCGGCCCTTTCGCGGGCACGCCCGCTCCCACAGGGTACCCACAATGCTCACGGCCTGTGCTGTACCTGTGGGAGCGGGCGTGCCCGCGAAAGGGCCGGTGCAGGAAACTTTGCCCTGCACCCCCAACACCCAACAAGGCACACCCAAGCCCCATTTGTGCTTAACTGTTCGCTAAAAATAAGCAAACACCCACCGCCATGCACTTCACCCTCGACCGCCAAAGCCCCACCCCGCTGGTGCAGCAACTCACCGACCACCTGCAAGCCTGGATCGAACAGCAGCGCCTGCGCCCAGGTGCCCGTCTGCCGTCTATCCGTACCCTGGCCCACAATCAGTCGGTCAGTGCCTCCTGCGTGATCGAAGCCTACGACCGCCTGGTCGCCAGTGGCTGGCTGGAAGCGCGCCACGGCACCGGCTTCTTCGTTGCCGAGCGCAAAGCCATCCTCGAAGCCGACAATCCGCCGGTGTGGGGCGAGGCGGGCGATGGCCGCTGGCGCCAGTTCCGCGAAGGCCATGACGAACTGCTCAAGCTCGGCTGCGGTTGGCTGCCCAATAGCTGGCGCGCAGACGTCGAACTGGCCCAGGCGATCCGCCAGGTCAGCCGCGGCAATCCCCAGGACCTGTTCGACTATTGCCCGCCGCTGGGCCTGGCCAGCCTGCGCCAGCACTTGCACAAGCGCCTGGCGCGGCTGGAGATCGCTGCCGGGCCCGAACGCATCCTCACTACCCAGGGTGCCAGCCATGGCCTCGACCTGCTGGTGCGTACCTTGTTGCGCCCGGGCGACACCGTGCTGGTGGAAAACCCTGGCTACTACAACCTGTACAACCTGCTCCGCCAGCATCAGGTACACATGCTGCCGGTGCCGCGCACGGCGGCCGGCCCGGACCTGGCGGTGCTCGAACGCCTGCTGGCCGAGCACCGCCCACGCTGCCTGTTCACCAACAGCCTGTACCAGAACCCCACCGGCACCAGCCTCACCCCCAAGGTTGCCTATCGCCTGCTGGAGCTGGCCCGTGAGCATGACCTGCGCATCATCGAGGACGATATCTACGCCGACTTCCAGGAAGGCCCGGCCACCCGCCTGGCGACCCTCGACAGCGAGCAACGGGTGATCTACCTGGCCAGTTTCTCCAAGACCCTGAGCAGTTCGCTGCGCGTCGGCTACCTGGTGGCCGATGCACCCTTGGTGGCGCGCCTGGCCGAGCTGAAGATGGTCAGCGGCATCGGCACTTCGCGCTTCGCCGAACAGGTGGTCGGGCAGATGCTGGCCAACGGTAGCTACCGCAAGTGCGTCCAGCGCCTGCGGGTGCGGCTGGGGCAGCACATGGCCAAATTGCTCGGGCAACTGGAACAGTACGGCTGGCAAGTGTTCTGCGAGCCGTATGGCGGCATGTTCGTCTGGGCGCGGGTGCCGGGGCATGATTTCGCCAGCCTCGAACGCCTGGCGCTGGAGCATGCGGTATTGCTTACTCCGGGCAGCGCCTTCGACTACCAGGGCGCAGCCAGCGACTGGCTGCGCATCAATGTCGCCTACGGGCAGGACGCCCGTGCCCAGGGCTTCCTTCAGCACGCAGGGCGACCTTCAGCTAGCTGATCGCGACACGCTCATAGCCATTTGACACCATTTTGGCGCCAACCTCTTGTTACCAGGGTAATAACGTTGCCACGCTTGGCCCTCGGCAAAACCTTGCACGGTGAAGGGGATTCGGCGATGGCGACGAGCAGGCACGGTGTTCTGGCCAACCTGGGCATGGCCCGCAAACTGGGCCTGGGGTTTGCCCTGGTGTTGCTGCTGACCGTCGCGGTGGCGGCCATCGGCATCGCGGCGCTGCACAGCGTTGGCCAGCGCTTCGACGGCCTGCGCCAGTTGGGCCAGATCAATACCGACCTGCTGCGGCTGCGCCAGCACGAGCAGGCCTTTGCCCTGCGCTCCGACATCAAGGAGGCCGAGGCCTTGCGCAGCGGCTTGCAGAGCCTTGCCGAGCGCGCCCGCAGCCTGCCAGCGCTGGCGGCGGCCGAGGCTGACCTGGCGGCTTACGGCCAGGCCTTCGAAGCTTTCGTCGAAGCGGTACAGGCCAAGGAGCTGGCGCTGGACATGGCCAGTTGGTCGGTGTCCAGCGTGGCCAACAACCTCGATGTGTTGCAGTCCGGCCTGGCCGACGATGCCACCTACACCCTCAAACAGTCCCAAGGCCAGCAAGGTAGCGAGTTCCTCGAACAGGCCGGCCAGGTGGCACAGGTGTCGCGGCTGATGTTGCAGGCCATGGATGAAGCGCGGGTACGCCTGGACAAGAGCCGCAAGGGCGAAGAGGGGGAGCAAGGCCGCATCGCCCAGACGGTCGAGGCGGCACAACTGGTCGATCAGCTCAAGGCCTCCGTCAGTGACGCGGGTTACCAGAGTGTGCTCGGTGAGGTGGCCGGGCACATTGCCAGCTTCTCCGACAAACTCAACGAATACACCGACCTGCTGGGCAAGGAGCAAGGCATCAAGGCGCAGTTGCAGGCGCGTGCCGAGCAGGTCACCGGCCGGGTCGACCAGGCCTATGCCGTCGATCAGCAAGCCATGCAGGCGGAACTTGCGCGCAACAGCCTGGCCATCGCCCTGGCTACCGGGCTGGCATTGCTGGTGGGCATCCTCGCCGCCTGGCTGATCACTCGCGCCGTGGTCGGCCCGCTCAAGCGCGTGATTGGCCGTGCCCAGCGCATTGCCGCAGGCGAGTTGAGCCTGGAGCGCGAGGACGCGCGCAGTGATGAAGTCGGCCAGCTGATGCACGCCATGCAGCAGATGGCCGTCGGGCTATCAGGCGTGGTCAGCGGCCTGCAGCAAGGTATCGAGCAGCTGGCCGGCAGCGCCCAGGCGTTGTCGACGGTGACCGAGCAGACCAACCGCGAGGTCGGCAGCCAGAAGGAAGAGACCGAGCAGGTGGCCACCGCCATGCAGCAGATGACCGCCACCGTGCATGACGTGGCGCGCAATGCCGAAGAGGCCGCACAAGCGGCGCAGGCCGCCGATGACAAGGTTGACGCCGGCCAGCGCGTGGTGCGCGAGAGCATGCAGCGCATCGAGCAGTTGGCCACGGCTGCAGACACGGCCAGTGCCGGGATCGACAGCCTGAGTGCCGAGATCCACACCATTGGCGATGTGCTGGAGGTGATCAAGAGCGTCGCTGAGCAGACCAACCTGCTGGCGCTCAACGCAGCCATCGAGGCGGCCCGGGCGGGTGAGCAGGGGCGTGGTTTTGCGGTGGTGGCCGACGAGGTGCGGGCGCTGGCCCGGCGTACCCGGCAGTCGACCGAGGAAATCGAGCGCCTGGTGGCCAGCCTGCGCGGCAATGCCCAGCAATCAGTGGCGCAGATCCGTGGCAGTACCGAGCTGGTGCGCCTGGCCGTGGCCGATGCGCTGCAGACCGAGAGCGCGCTGGGCAGCATTGCGGTGGCGGTGTCGTTGATTCAGCAGATGAACCAGCAGATTGCGGCAGCGGCCGAGCAGCAGAGTTCGGTGGCCGAGGAAATCAGCCGTAGCGTGACGCAGATCCGTGGCAGTGCCGATCAGGCGGCGCTGGCGATGCAGGACAATGCCCGGTCCAGTATCGAACTGGCGCAGCTGGGTAATGACCTCAAGGGCATGGTCGGCCATTTCAGATTGTGATTGCCTGCACTGGCCTCTTCGCGGCTAAAGCCGCGAAGAGGCCGGTACAGGCGATAAGTATCTTCAGGCCTTACGTGGGTTGAGGATCAGCAAGGTCAACACCCCCGCCACAATCCCCCAGAACGCCGAGCCGATCGAGAACAGCGTCAACCCCGACGCCGTCACCATGAAGGTGATCAGCGCCGCCTCGCGCTCCCTGGCCTCGCTCATGGCCACGGTCAACCCGTTCATGATCGAACCGAACAGCGCCAACGCCGCAATCGACAGCACCAGCTCCTTCGGCAGCGCCGCGAACAAGGCCGCCAGGGTGGCGCCGAAGGTACCGGCAATGCCATAGAAAATCCCGCACCACACCGCTGCGGTATAGCGCTTGCTCGGGTCTTCATGGGCGTGTGGCCCGGTGCAGATCGCCGCACTGATCGCCGCCAGGTTGACCCCGTGTGAGCCGAACGGTGCCAGCAGCAGCGAAGCCAGACCCGTCGTTGAAATCAGCGGCGAGGCGGGCACCTGGTAGCCGTCGGCGCGCAGCACCGCCACGCCAGGCATGTTCTGCGAGGTCATCGCCACCACGAACAGCGGAATGCCGATGCTGATGGTCGCGGCCAGCGAGAAACTCGGCGTGGTCCACACCGGGGTGGCCACCTCCAGCTTGAAGCCGCTGAAGTCCAGCAGGCCGAGGGCGCCGGACAACGCCGTACCCACCAGCAAGGCGGCCAGCACGCAGTAGCGCGGCGACAGGCGCTTGACCAGCAGGTAGCTGAAGAACATACCCAGAACCAGCAGGGTGCGGTGCTGGGCGGCAACGAAGATCTCGCTGCCGATCTTGAACAGGATGCCGGCCAGCAAGGCCGAGGCCAGCGAGGCCGGGATGCGCTTGACCAGGCGCTCGAAGCTGCCGGTCAGGCCGCAGATCAGCACCAGCAGCGCACAGGTGATGTAGGCACCGATGGCTTCGCCGTAGCTGACCCCGCCCAGGCTGGTAATCAGCAGCGCCGCGCCGGGGGTCGACCAGGCCACGGTGATCGGGGTGCGGTAGCGCAGCGACAGGCCGATGCTGCACGCCGCCATGCCGATCGACAGCGCCCAGATCCATGACGATATCTGCGCGTTCGTAAGGCCGGCTGCCTGGCCGGCCTGGAACATCAGCACCAGCGAACTGGTGTAGCCGGTGAGCATGGCGATGAAGCCGGCGACCACCGCCGACGGGGAGGTGTCTGCCAGGGGCCGCAGGCGTGCGGAGGTGGCATCGGTCATTGGGTTGGGTCCTTGTCCATGTGTAAGCAGTTTTTTCAGACTAACGCGGGGCGGATTGATCCTTGCCATACAGCAGGCATTGCTTTTAGCCGTACAGTCGCCAACTATTGGGCAAGTTTTCGCAACTGCATGGGAGGGGACGGGCGATGTTCAAGGTGTATGGTGATTATCAGTCGGGCAACTGCTACAAGGTCAAGCTGATGCTCAGCCTGCTCGACCGCCCGTACGAATGGCAGTCGGTGGATATCCTCAAGGGCGAGACCGAAACGCCAGAGTTCCTGGCCATGAACCCCAACGGCAAGGTGCCGGTGCTCAAGCTCGACGACGGTACCTGCCTGTGGGAATCGAACGCGATCCTCAACTACCTGGCCGACGGCAGCGAATTCCTGCCCAGCGAGCCGCGTTTGCGTACCCAAGTGTTGCAGTGGCAGTTCTTCGAGCAGTACAGCCATGAGCCGTATATTGCCGTGGCGCGGTTCATCCAGTTCTACCTGGGCCTGCCGGACGAGCGCGTGGAGGAATACCGCAAACTGCACAAGGGCGGTTACAAGGCGTTGAAGGTAATGGAGCGGCAGTTGCAGATGACGCCGTATCTGGTCGGTGACCAGTACTCGATCGCCGATGTTGCGTTGTATGCCTACACCCATGTGGCGCATCAGGGCGGGTTCGACCTGGCCGATTACCCGGCAGTGCGCGCCTGGCTGGAGCGGGTGGCCAGCCATCCTCGGCATGTGCCGATGGTCGATTAAACACTGGGACTGCTTTTTGTGGGAGCGGCCTTGTGTCGCGAAAGGGCCGCAAAGCGGCCCCAGTAATATCAGCGTAAGTGCAAATACCCTGGGGCTGCTGCGCAGCCCTTTCGCGACACAAGGCCGCTCCCACAAGAGCCGCGCAGGGCTTACGCGAAGCGCTTGTCCAGATAGGCAATGATGGCCTTGGACTCATACATCCAGGTCACCTTGCCCGCTTCTTCGATGCGCATGCACGGCACTTTCACCCGACCGCCACCTTCGAGCAGCGCCTGGCGATGTACGTCGTCGTTTTTGGCGTCACGCAACGCCACCGGCACGTTCAGGCGGTGCAGGGTACGGCGGGTCTTCACGCAGAACGGGCAGGCATGGAACTGGTACAGCGCGAGGCCCTTGGCCTCTTGCTCGACACGCGCCTGGGCCGCCGCATCACGCTTCTGCTTGGCCGGGCGGCTGATCCAGTCGCCGAACACGATGAGCTGGCCGAGGCCGACCCGCAGGGCTTTGACGATCATGGGCTACTCCTGAAATGAAAAAGCCGACCCCTGGGGGCCGGCTCGGGTCATGCGCCGATCACTTGATCAGGCTGAGGAACTCGCTGCGAGTCGAGGCGTTTTCACGGAACTCGCCCAGCATCACCGAGGTGAGCATGGTCGAATTCTGCTTTTCCACGCCACGCATCATCATGCACATGTGCTTGGCTTCGATGACCACTGCCACGCCAGCGGCGCCAGTTACCTGCTGCACGGCCTCGGCGATCTGGCGGCTGAGGTTTTCCTGGATCTGCAGGCGGCGGGCGAACATATCGACGATGCGCGCGACCTTCGACAGGCCCAGGACCTTGCCCTTGGGCAGGTAGGCGACGTGGGCCTTGCCGATGAAAGGCAGCATGTGGTGTTCGCACATCGAATACAGCTCGATGTCCCGGACCAGCACCATCTCGCTGTTGTCGGAGGTGAACAGCGCGCCGTTGGTGACTTCTTCCAGCGTCTGCTCATAACCGCGGCAAAGGTACTTCATGGCCTTTGCAGCCCGCTTGGGCGTGTCGAGCAGGCCCTCACGGGAGACGTCCTCGCCAAGTTGGCTGAGGATCTCGGTGTAGTTCTGTTCCAGGGACATGTATCTACCTGTGGGTAAAAATCGCAAAAGGGAAGGGTACGGCGGCGCGGGCGGCGCTGCAAGCGCGGCGTTACTCGTCGCGGCCTTCCATCATGGTTCGCTTGAGCATCACATACACCGCGCCAGTGCCGCCATGGCGGGCCTGGCACGAGGTGAAGCCGAGCACTTGCGGGTGCTGGCGCAGCCAGGTGTTGACGTGGCTCTTGATCATCGGGCGCTTGCCATCCAGGCGTGCGGCCTTGCCGTGGGTCACCCGTACGCAGCGGACTTCCAGCTGAGTGGCTTCGGCGATAAAGGCCCACAGGGTTTCACGGGCCTTTTCCACGCTCATGCCGTGCAGGTCGAGGCTGCCCTCGAAGGCGATCTGGCCGAGCTTGAGCTTGCGGATCTGGCCTTCCTGCACGCCGTCGCGGCGCCACATCAGCTCGTCTTCGGCACCAACGTCGATGACGAACTGATCGGACAGGCCATCGATCACCAGGGCCTGGTCGCTGCGAATGGTCGCCGCCTGGCGCAGGCCGGCCAGCTGCTTGCGGTCGGTTTTCGGCTTGCCCACGTCGGCGCGGTCGTGCTTGATCGGCTTGACGCCGCGCACTTCAGCGCTGAACAGGGAAAAATCGTCGTCTTGCATGGTGCCTCCACGTGGGCGGCGTAGTTTACGCGATCAACCCAGTGTCGTCAGTACCGGCCTCTTCGCGGGGCACAAACCACTAATCATGCTTTTTCATCAGGTGTGGCGACAGGTTCAGCTCGCGCCCGCGGCGCAGGCGAATACGGCTGCGTCGCCAGAAGCGCACGCCAAGGTACAGCAGCAACAGCCCAACCACGGCCAGGATGCTGGCCAGCGGGCGGTTGGCATTGAGTTCAGCCAGGGCGGTGTAATTGCCGAGCAGCCCGGCGATGCCGGCCATGGCCAGCAATACGCCAAGCGTGGCGATCAGGGCCGACAGGCCGGCGGCAATACGTGCACCCCAGTTACGCGGTTCACGCGGGCGCAGACGCTTGGCGTCGAAACTGCCTTTGAGCTTCATTCCAGTTTCCTCTGTGGACATCCGGAATTCGACCTGGGCCCGGCCCTGGGGTTCCGCCCGGCTGCCGGGCGGTCATCGCAGCGTCAGCTCAGATCAGGCTGGCGGTAGGGGCGACACAGGCGAAGTTATCGGCCATCACGGCCATTTCGCACGCGTGGATCTGGGCGGCGGGGATCACCTGATCCTTGAGCGCCAGGTCGCGGGTTGCCGAGGCGTCTTCCACCAGGGTGCAACGATAACCATAGTCCTTGGCGCGGCGCACGGTGGTGCTGACGCTGGAGTGGCTCATGAAGCCGCACACGATCAGGTCCAGGTGCCCCAGCTCCTGCAGGGTGTCGTGCAGCTTGGTGTTCTTGAAGGCGTTGGGCATGCGCTTTTCGATGACGATTTCACCTTCGCGCGGCTCCAGGCCCGGGATGAACTGGCCGGCCGGGCCCTGCGGGTCGAAGCGCCCGCCAACGGTACCGAGGTGGCGAACGTGGATGATCGGACGGCCGGCCTTACGGGCGGCGTCGAGCAACCGGGCGATGTTGGCCACGGCCTCGTCCATGCCCGACAGTTGCAGAGGACCACTCAGGTATTCCTTCTGCGCATCGATGATGATCAGGCTGGCTTGGCTCAGCTTGGCCGGCGGGTAGTCGCGGCCAGTGAGGCGGAACATCGTGGTTGGAACGGACATCTAGGGCTCCTTCGGTAGGGCTTTTGTATACCTATTCTCCCTTGCCTTGGCGCCAATGGGAATGGTTGACATCGCAAACGGCGTGGTTACTGGCCTGTGGCCTGCCGTCGGGGCATTGCGCAGAACAAATGTGCGGGTGGGGCTGTTAGACTTTTGTACGGTCTGAATTAGGAGTACCCCGTGATCACATCTCGTCTGCGCACGTTGCGCGACCATATCCGCTGGGCGGTCAGCCGCTTCCATGAGCACGAGCTGTTCTTCGGCCACGGCGCCGACAATGCCTGGGACGAAGCCCGCCTGCTGGTGCTGGGCGCCGTGCACCTGCCATGGGAAATCGCCGACAGTTATCTGGACTGCCAACTAGAGGACGACGAGCGGGTACGCCTGCAGCACCTGCTCAAGCGCCGCATCGAAGACCGCGTGCCGACCGCCTACCTGCTGGGCGAAGCCTGGTTCTGCGGCATGTCGTTCATTGTCGACGAGCGCGTGCTGGTGCCCCGTTCACCGATCGGCGAGCTGATCGAAAAACGCTTCGAACCGTGGCTGGCACAGGAGCCGGCACGCATCCTCGACCTGTGCACCGGCTCCGGCTGCATCGGTATCGTGGCGGCCGAAGTGTTCCCCGAGGCTGAAGTGGTGCTGGCCGACCTGTCGTTCGACGCGCTGGAAGTGGCTAACCAGAACATCGAGCGCCATGGCCTCGATGAGCGCGTGTTCACCGTGCAGGGTGACGGCTTTGGTGGCTTGCCGGGGCAGCGTTTCGACCTGATTCTGTCCAACCCGCCGTACGTCGACGCCGAGGACTTCGGCGACATGCCGGCCGAGTATCACCACGAGCCGGAAATGGGCCTGGCCTGCGGCAACGATGGCCTGGACCTGGTGCGGCGGATGCTGGCCGAGGCGGGCGACCACCTGACCGAGAAAGGCTTGCTGATCGTTGAGGTTGGCAACAGCCAGGTGCATGTCGAGGCGCTCTACCCGGAAGTGGACTTCGCCTGGCTGGAGTTCGAGCGTGGCGGGCATGGCGTGTTCATGCTGACCGCCGAGCAGTGCCGTCAGCACCAGGAGCTGTTCAAGGCTCGCGTCTGACGCTGGATTGCCGGGGCTGCAACGCGGCCCCAGTTGTCTACCGGGTAGCGATCCAGATCAACAAACCCGCCTGGAACACGGCAAACGCCACCAGGCAGGTGATGGTAAAGCGCAACCCGCTATCCTCACGCCGGTACTTGGCTACCCGCTCATCCCGCTCGCGCAATTGCCCCTCTTTCTCCAGCAACTGCTGCTCGGCCTGTTGCAACATCCCCGCCGCATCGAGAATGCCCAATTGCTGCACTTTCTCGGTATTCCAGCCGCCCTTGAGCTGGCTCACCGTTGTGTCGAGCGTGCGCCCCTTTAGGTGCTGCGG
This sequence comes from Pseudomonas sp. CC120222-01a, assembly GCF_003097235.1. GTDB lineage: Bacteria > Pseudomonadota > Gammaproteobacteria > Pseudomonadales > Pseudomonadaceae > Aquipseudomonas. The sequence continues at coordinate 51,119 of NZ_QEQQ01000031.1, forward strand.
GTCGGCGTATTCCACTTCCATGCCGCAGGCGGTGATGAAGCGGTCGCGGCGCAGGCGGGTATCTTCGTTCAGCGCATCTTTGTTCGGCAGCGCCATGCCTTCGACCCGGTAGTTCGACCAGCGACGCTGCAGCCACTGCACGGCCTGGCCCAGCATGAAGCGGCCGAGGCCACGGTTCAGCGGCTCCAGTTGCAGGCCGCTGTCGCTGCCGAGGGTCACCAGGCGTTCGGTGTGATCCACCCGCACATCCAGCTGGTTCTGCTCCTTGCGCACTTTCTGCCCAGGCAGGCGGATTTCCATGCGCAGCAGGCTGTGGGCCTTGTCATGGCGCTCGGCGTAGGCGAACTCGACGAAGCGCAATGGCCGTGCACCGCTGTTGCGGTCGGTGGGCAAGGGCGCCAGGCGCAGCAACTGGAAGTGTTCGACGACAAGGTCGGCCCAGGGCAGGGCGGCAGGTTCCGGGGCGTGCGGCTCTTCGGCCGGTTCGACGGCGGCGGGGGCATCGGTCATCAAGGCATTTCCTCAGATACGGGCGGGCGCTGATGGGGGCTGCAAAGCGGCCCCAATCAGCACCGATACCGCGTTATCGGCAGGTTTTACCGATGTTTGAGGGTCATGCCGAAGGCAACTGGTGAATGAAGCTGACCACCCGCTCGCCGAGCTCACGTGCCAGAGGCAATTCCGGGTTGAGGTAGCTGTCACGCTGCAGGTGCATGTCCTTGGGGCTGATGCGCAGCATGTGGTTCATGCCGTCGATCAGCACCAGCTGGGCATCCGGCTTGGCTGCCTTGAGGCGTTCGGCATCGGCCACGTCGACCTGCACATCATTGCGGCCTTGCACGATCAGCGCAGGCATCGGCAAGCGGGCGAAGGCCTGCGCCGGGTCCTGCTGGAGCAAGGTGATCAGATAGGGCTGTACGCTGGGGCGGAACACCTGGCGCAGCGGTGCCGGCACGTCCAGGCTGGTCTGCCCGGCCTGCAGGCGGTCGAGCAGGGCGCTGCCACCGGCCAGTTGCGCCGGTGACATGCGCTGGGCCAGCTGCTCGCGCAGCACGTCCGCCAATGGCCGGCCCATGCCGGCCAGGGTGATCACCGCGCTGGCGCCGGCACGCTCGGCGGCCAGGCTGGCGATCAGCGCCCCTTCGCTGTGGCCGACCAGAATCAGCGGGCCGAAGCGTGGGTCGGCCTTGAGCTTGCGGCTCCAGGCCACCACGTCGTCGACGTAGCGCTGCACGCTGAGGTCGCGTTCATCGGGCGTGGCCGGCTGGCTGGCCGCCACCCCGCGCTTGTCGTAGCGCACGCTGGCGATGTGTTCGTTGGCCAGTACCAGGGCCAGGCGCTTGAGGTTGTCGACGCGCCCCGAGGCCGGGTTGTTGCCGTCGCGGTCGGTGGGGCCGGAGCCGGCGATGATCAGCACCACCGGCGGTGGCGTGGCCTGTTGTGGCAGCAGCAGGCTGCCGTGCAGCACACCTTGGCCCGTGTCCAGGTCGATGGGGCGTTGCAGCACGGTAGGGGCAGCGGCCTGGGCCAGGCCCGTGCACAGCAGGAGGAAGAAGGCGACGAGGCGCGACATCATGCGGTACTACAGTGGGGAGATGACGGTTTGACCCAATGTTTGCGGGAAGGTTCGCAGGCAAGGCCCAGGCAGCGCACAGATTGCCATTCCATCTGTATACTGCCCGCTTTCGTTCATCTCAGGCAGATTTCGCGGAGCGTCCATGTCCGGCAATACCTACGGCAAGCTGTTCACTGTCACCACCGCTGGCGAAAGCCATGGCCCGGCGTTGGTCGCCATTGTCGATGGTTGCCCACCTGGCCTGGAAATCTCCCTCGCCGACCTGCAGCACGACCTCGACCGGCGCAAGCCTGGCACCAGCCGGCACACCACCCAGCGCCAGGAAGCCGACGAAGTGGAGATCCTTTCCGGCGTGTTCGAAGGCCGCACCACCGGCTGCTCGATCGGCCTGCTGATCCGCAACACCGACCAGAAGTCCAAGGACTACTCGGCGATCAAGGACCTGTTCCGCCCGGCCCACGCCGACTACACCTACCATCACAAGTACGGCATCCGCGACTACCGTGGCGGTGGCCGCAGCTCGGCGCGGGAAACCGCCATGCGCGTGGCCGCCGGTGCCATCGCCAAGAAGTACCTGGCCACCCAGGGCATTCAGGTGCGCGGCTACATGAGCCAGCTGGGCCCGATCGAAATCCCGTTCAAGAGCTGGGACTCGGTGGAAGAAAACGCCTTCTTCAGCCCCGACCCGAGCAAGGTGCCGGAACTCGAGGCCTACATGGACCAGCTGCGTCGTGACCAGGATTCGGTCGGGGCGAAGATCACCGTGGTGGCCGAAGGCGTGATGCCAGGCCTGGGCGAGCCGATCTTCGATCGCCTCGACGCCGAGCTGGCCCACGCGCTGATGAGTATCAACGCGGTCAAGGGCGTGGAAATCGGCGCCGGTTTCGCCAGTGTTGCCCAGCGTGGCACCGAGCACCGTGACGAACTGACCCCGGAAGGCTTCCTCAGCAACAATGCCGGCGGCATCCTCGGTGGTATCAGCTCAGGCCAGCCGATCGTTGCCCACCTGGCGCTGAAGCCGACCTCCAGCATCACCACCCCAGGCCGTTCGATCGACGTCGATGGCAACCCGGTCGACGTCATTACCAAGGGCCGCCACGACCCGTGCGTCGGTATCCGCGCCACGCCGATTGCCGAAGCGATGATGGCCATCGTGCTGATGGACCACCTGCTGCGTCACCGTGCGCAGAATGCCGATGTGAAGGTCAACACCCCGGTGCTGGGCCAGCTCTGATTCGCCAGTGCCGGCCTCTTCGCGGGTAAACCCGCTCCCACAGGGATATCACTGAACCTGAGGGGAGCGGGAGCTCTGTGGGAGCGGGTTTACCCGCGAAGAGGTCGGCACAGGTCCCACAAGGCTTATTCCATGCCTGCGATTCCCTACTGGCGCCTGTCCAGCTTCTACCTGTTCTACTTCGCCCTGCTGGGCTCCACCGCGCCGTTCCTGGCCCTGTACTTCGACCACCTGGGTTTCTCCCCTGCACGCATCGGCGAACTGGTGGCCATCCCCATGCTGATGCGCTGCATCGCCCCCAACCTGTGGGGCTGGCTCGGTGACCGCAGTGGCCAGCGCCTGCTGATCGTGCGCCTGGGCGCCTTGTCGACCCTGGCCACCTTCTCGCTGATCTTCTTCGGCAAGAGCTACGCCTGGCTGGCGCTGGTCATGGCGCTGCATGCGTTCTTCTGGCACGCGGTGCTGCCGCAGTTCGAAGTCATCACCCTGGCCCACCTGCATGGGCAGACCTCGCGCTACAGCCAGGTGCGCCTGTGGGGCTCGATCGGCTTCATCCTCACCGTGGTCGGCCTGGGCCGGCTGTTCGAATGGCTGAGCCTGGACATCTACCCGGTGGCCCTGGTGACCATCATGGCCGGCATCGTCGCCGCCAGCTTGTGGGTGCCCAACGCCCAGCCGGTGGAGCAGGGCGAGCGCCCGGCGGCGGGCGGTTTCCTGCGCCAGCTGACGGCGCCGGGGGTGATCGCCTTCTATATCTGTGTGGCGTTAATGCAGCTCAGCCACGGCCCGTACTACACCTTCCTCACCCTGCACCTCGAACACCTGGGCTACAGCCGCGGTGCCATTGGCTTGCTGTGGGCGCTGGGGGTAGTGGCCGAGGTGCTGATGTTCATGGTCATGAGCCGCCTGTTTGCCCGCTTCAGCGTGCAGCGGGTGCTGCTGGTCAGCTTCCTGCTGGCGGCGCTGCGCTGGCTGTTGCTGGGCAACCTGGCGGATGAGCCGGCCGTGCTGATCTTCGCCCAGTTGCTGCACGCGGCCACCTTCGGTTGCTTCCACGCCGCGTCCATCGCCTTCGTCCAGGCCAGTTTCGGTGCCCGCCAGCAAGGCCAGGGCCAGGCGCTGTATGCGGCGCTGTCGGGTACCGGCGGTGCATTGGGCGCCTTGTATTCGGGCTACAGCTGGAAACTGCTGGGGCCGACCTTCACCTTTGGTATGGCCAGCGCCGCAGCGTTGGCGGCAGCCGTTATCATTGCCACTCGTTCGAAATCGACCAGGACCAGCAGCCGATGAGCATCCTCTGTGTTTTCCACCCGTCCAGCCCGGACTTGCCGAACAAGGTGCTGACCCACCACGACGACATCGCCGCGACCCTGGCCGAGCACGGCGTGCGCTTCAGCCATGGCCCGCTGGAGCTGCGCGTGCGCCCGGGCAGCAGCCAGGCCGAAGTGCTCGACGCCTGTCGCGGGCACCTCGACCAGCTGATGACGGCCCAAGGCTGCGCGGCGTTCACGCTGCTCAACCGTGATGGCCTCGACCCGACGCAGGTCGATGTGCGTGACGAGCATGTGCACGACAGCGACGAAGTGTTCGCCGTGGTGACCGGCCGCGCACAACTCGGCCTGCGCCTGGGCGAGTACGTGTATGCGGTGCTATGCGAAAAGGGAGACCAGCTGGTGGTGCCGGCAGGGACGCGGCGCTGGGTGGAGCTGGGGGACAATCCGTTCTGCCTGGCGTTGCGCCTGTTTGGCAGTGAGCAGGGCGTAGAGCCGCGGTTTACCGGTGATACGACTGCTCGGGCGTTTCTCGGGATCGACGAGCTTTAGTGTCTGACCGGGCCCTATCGCGAGCTGCGCTCGCTCCTACAAAGGTACCCCGCCATCCCTATGGGCAATGCGATACCCCTGTAGGAGCGAGCTAAGCTCGCGATAGGGCCGGTACAGACAAACTTCAACGGTATGTTGGCAGCGCAAACCGTTGCTGACTCTGCAGCATGGAAATCACCGGCAGTTCACTGGCCTGCTCGGCCAGGTCACGGCGAATGGCACTGATCGCCCAGGACAACTGTTCGGCACTGTGCAACTGGCCGTAGGTCAGCACGCGGCGGGTGACCTTGCCGTCGGCGGCGCGCAGGGTCAGCAGCACGCCACCGTCAGGGCGGGGCTGGGTGGCGACCTGGTAGGCGGAGAACACCGAGACGAATTTTTCCTGGATGAGGTCCATATCAACTCCTGACTGTTGTGTGGGCAGACGTGAGTTGATCGTTGCAGTGACCGTGCCAGAAACTGAAGTCGAGGAAAGTCCAGTAAATACAAGGCTTTATGGGGGATTTTCAGAGGCGGCATCGTGCAGGCTGCATGGTCGTGCATTTTGCACAGTGCATTTTGCACGGCTCCGGCTCTACCTATCGGCCCCATAGAATCTGAACCTTTGACCGCAATGGCATGCCTGACAAAAACTTGGGCAATCATTTATGCCAGGAGGTTCCCGATGTCCGATCAACCCACCGCTACCGCCATGACCGATGACGAAACCGCCGCTTTTGCCGAGCAGGTCTTCGAGCGTGCCCGCCAGGGCGACGCCGAGATGCTCGGCCGCCTGCTGGCCAGCGGCCTGCCGGCCAACCTGCGCAATCACAAGGGCGATACCTTGCTGATGCTGGCCAGCTACCACGGCCAGCATGAAGCGGTGCGGGTGCTATTGGCCCACGGCGCCGACCCGCTGATCGCCAACGACAACGGCCAGTTGCCCATCGCCGGTGCGGCCTTCAAGGGGGACCTGGCAATGATCCGCCTGCTGCTGGAAAGCGGCGTCGCGGTGGATGCTGCCGCGCAGGACGGGCGAACCGCACTGATGCTGGCGGCGATGTTCAACCGCAGCGAGATCCTCGACTACCTGTTGGCCCAAGGCGCCGACCCGGCGCGCCAGGACGCCCGTGGCGCCACGGCGCTGATGGCGGCGCAGACCATGGGCGCGGTGGACGCCGCTGCACGTCTGCAAGCGCTGGCCGGCTAACTGCCCGGGGGCATTTGCGGCTATCCTTGGCGACTTTTCACCCGTCGCAGGCCCCCTTCATGAAAAACCAGTTGCTCGAATTCATCAGCCTCATTGGCGCCGGCTGCATGCGCGATGAGGAAATCGAGCGCATCGCCGACGAGGCCGCCCAGGCCTACGCCGACCCCGCTGCCTTCCTCGCCGCCAACCCGGACATCAACTACGACGACAGCTTCCCGATCCCGCTGGGCGAATGGGTTGTGCTCGGCAGCCTGCCAGACACCGTGGTGTTCCAGGCCGACAGCTATCAGGAGCTGTTCCAGCACATCAGCGATTCGTTCGACCAGAGCGTGCCGTTCACCCTCAAGCCCAAGCAGCTGGCGCGCACCGAGCCGCTGACCGCACTCAACCGCATCCAGGTGCAGATGGGCGCATTGAACAAGGAGGCGGGCGGTTATGTGCTGCTCAACTTCAGCCAGCTGCTCGATGACGAGTTGCAGATGGTGATGGTTGGCCAGCAGGACCTGGCGCGGGTGCTGGAGCTGGGGGCAGAAGTGGGGATCAAGGTGGAGCCGGCGCTGGAAGCCTTGAAGGTCGCCGTTCACGTCTGATTTCACCTATTGCCTCTTCGCGGGCTCGCCCGCTCCCACAGGAGGGTGCGATCCCTGTGGGAGCGGGCGAGCCCGCGAAGAGGCCAGCACAGGTAACCCATAAACTCACCCCAACGCGGTATCCAGAAACATCATCACCGCAAACCCACCCATCAACCCCAGGGTCGCCGACGTCTGATGCCCGTTACGGTGGGTCTCGGGAATCACCTCATGGGACACCACGAAGATCATCGCCCCCGCCGCCAGCCCCATGCTGATCGGGTAGGCCAGGGCAAACCCGGTGGAAATGCCCAGGCCGATCACCGCGCCCAGGGGTTCCATCAGCCCCGAACCAATCGCCACCAGCGCAGCTTTCAGGTTCGACAGCCCGGTCGCCCGCAAGGCCAGGGCCACGGCCAGCCCTTCAGGAATGTCCTGGATGGCGATGGCGCTGGTCAGTGGCAGGCCGATATTCATGTCGCCATTGGCGAAGCTCACCCCGATCGCCATGCCCTCGGGCAAGTTGTGCAGGGTGATCGCCAGCACGAACAGCCACACCCGGCTCAGCCGTTCGGCCTCCGGGCCGCAGGGGCCGGTGCTTTCATGCTCGTGCGGGGTGAAGCGGTCGAGGCCGAGCATCAGCAGCACGCCCAGGCCCATGCCCAGCACCACGGTGAACGCCGCCGCCGGGCCATTGCCGGTGATCGCCCGGGCAGCATCCAGGCCCGGCAGGATCAGCGAGAACGAACTGGCCGCGAGCATCATGCCGGCGGCAAAACCGAGCATCACATCCTGGCTGCGCGTGCTGACATCGCGCAGCACCACCGCCAGCACCGCGCCCAGGGCGGTGGCGGCAAAACCGGAAAGCCCGCCGAGCGCGGCCAGGTGCAGGTTGTCGGCGTGGTCGCCGTTGATAGCGTTCCAGAAGCTGGCCGCCAGCAGCACGATCACCGCCAGCAGGCTCACGCCCAGGCCCGCACTGAGCCATGGGGTGCTGTGCACCTGTTGGCGCCAGGCGCTCAGCAAAGAGGGCGGGGTGGCACCTTGAGTGTGGGCTGGGGGCATAGGAACCTCGAATTCATGAATGCTTGCAGTCTAGGCAGTGACCTGCACGGCCGGCCAAGGATTCCCTTCTATGGCCCCGATAGAGGACTATGCTCAGCAACAGCCTTTCAAGGAGAACGCGGCAATGGGCTCTACTTTCAATGGCCTGGTCGGCCTGATCATTCTCGCCCTGGACATCTGGGCAATCCTCAATGTGATCAAGAGCAGCAGCGAAGTGGGGATCAAGGTGTTGTGGATTCTGCTGATTGCCCTGCTGCCAGTGATCGGCCTGGTGATCTGGGCGATTGCCGGGCCGCGGGGTAACGTGCGGATATGAAAGCCGCGTCGCAGACAAAATCAGCAATAGTAACGTGACAAAATTTTCACATTGGATTAAACAGAATCCGCTCCCGCATAATGCTTGCGTTGGGCCAGCCCCAACGCCATCTCCGCAAACCGCAATCCTAGGACCTTCCCATTCATGGCTAACACGGATGCCTTGAGGCAACAGGGCGCGCGAGCGTTCACGCCGACCTTGAAATCGCACCTGGCCTATACGCTGCTCAGCGGCCTGGTGATCATGTTGATGCTCAGCCTGGTGCGCCTGGCGCTGCTGGTCTACAACAGCGACATGATCGGCGACACCCCTTACTCGACTGTCGCCGAGGGCTTCTTAAACGGATTGCGCTTCGACCTGCGGGTGGTGGTGTACCTGAGCATTCCGCTGCTGCTGGCAATGTTGAGCCCCTGGCTCATGGCCCGGCGCGGGCTGTTCCGCTTCTGGCTGACCCTCGCCTCGAGCGTGGTGATGTTCCTCGGCCTGATGGAGATGGACTTCTACCGCGAATTCCACCAGCGCCTCAACGGCCTGGTCTTCCAGTACATCAAGGAAGACCCGAAGACCGTTCTGAGCATGCTCTGGTACGGCTTCCCGGTGGTTCGCTACCTGCTGGCCTGGGCCTTCGGCACCTGGCTGCTGAGCCTGCTGTTCAAGGGCATCGACCGCCTGACCCGGGGTACCGGCGAACAGCGCGTGGCGCCGTGGTACAACCGCCTGGCGGTGTTCATGGTGATCCTGCTGGTGGCAGTGGTCGCCGCCCGTGGCACCCTGCGCCAGGGCCCGCCGATGCGTTGGGGTGATGCCTTCACCACCGACTCCAACTTCGTCAACCAGCTGGGCCTGAACGGCACCCTGACCCTGATCGACGCTGCCAAGAGCCGCTTCGGCGAAGACCGCGCCAATATCTGGAAGCCGGTACTGAAACAGGATCTGGCCACCGAGACCGTGCGCAAGCAACTGCTGACCGCCAACGACACCCTGGTCGATGCCGACGAGGCTGCCGTGCGCCGCGACTTCGTGCCGCCGGCTGACCGCACCCTGCCGATCAAGAACGTCGTGGTGATCCTCATGGAAAGCTTCGCCGGTCACTCGGTAGGCGCCCTGGGCAGCCCGAACAACATCACCCCGTACTTCGACAAGCTGGCCAAAGAAGGCCTGCTGTTCGACCGCTTCTTCTCCAACGGCACCCATACCCACCAGGGCATGTTCGCCACCATGGCCTGCTTCCCCAACCTGCCAGGCTTCGAATACCTGATGCAGACCCCTGAGGGTGGCCACAAGCTGTCGGGCCTGCCGGCGCTGCTCAGTGCCCGTGACTACGATGACGTCTATGTCTACAACGGCGATTTCGCCTGGGACAACCAGTCCGGGTTCTTCGGCAACCAGGGTATGACCACGTTCATCGGCCGTAACGACTTCGTCAACCCGGTGTTCTCCGACCCGACCTGGGGCGTGTCCGACCAGGACATGTTCGACCGCGGCAACGAGGAACTGGCCAAGCACGACCAGAAGAAGCCGATCTACGCGCTGTTGCAGACCCTGTCCAACCACACGCCGTACGCGCTGCCGACCAACCTGCCGGTCGAGAAGGTCACCGGCCAAGGCCGCCTGGACGAGCACCTGACAGCCATGCGCTACTCCGACTGGGCGCTGGGCCAGTTCTTCGAGAAGGCGCGTAAAGAGCCGTACTTCAAGGACACCCTGTTCGTGATCGTCGGCGACCACGGCTTCGGCAACCAGCAGCAGGTCACCGAGCTGGATCTGGGCCGCTTTAACGTGCCGCTGCTGCTGATCGCGCCGGGCATCCAGGAGAAGTTCGGTGCGGTCAACCACACCGTGGGTACCCAGGTCGACATCGTGCCGACCATCATGGGCCGCCTGGGTGGCGAGACCCGTCACCAGTGCTGGGGCCGAGACCTGCTCAACCTGCCTGAAGGTGACCCAGGCATCGGCATGATCAAGCCGTCGGGCAGCGAGCAGATCGTTGGCCTGGTCAAGGGCGACCACCTGCTGATCGAGTCCAAGGACATGAGCCCGCGCATGTACCGCTACCAGCTGGGCAGCGAGTTCAAGGCCGAGCTGATCGAAAGCCCTGAGCAGCCGCAGATGCTGCAGCAGCTCGAGGCCTTCATCCAGACCGCGACCAAGAGCTTGCTGGACAACACCGCCGGTGTTGTCCACGGTACGCCAAAGAAATAAGCATCATGTAGCAAACAGAAAGGGCCGCATTGCGGCCCTTTTCTGTTGCAGGAACGAATCCCCAGGCCCAAGGTCTGCATTTACAGGCGTCACACACCGGGTGTTCTTTGATTGAGAGGGCAATTCAATGAAAGAGTGGGAAGTCATCTTTGCCGACCAGAAAGGCGAGCCAACCACCTTGCTGCTGCACGGTGAACAGTGCCCCAGCGAGGAAGAAGCGGCCCGCGCCATCCGTTCGCATCTGTTTCCGGTCATGGATGAGCTGGACCTCAACGACTTCCAGGACCGCGCCCCATCCCCTACGGCACGCTGGCTCAAGGAGCAGAACGGCGTGATCATCACCAGCATCCACGAAGCGCCCTGAATCAAGGGTTGGCGTGGTGCCTGCGCAGGCACTACGCTGGTGGGAGGTGCGGGCCTTTTCTGCGGGCCTGCACCCATTCAATTCGCGTCTTGCATCAGCTCGATCTGTCGGCAGTGCCGGCAGGTGCGTAGTGCACGGAAAGTCTATCCATCGCATTATTCGGGAGGACGATTCATGAGCAGCCTGAACGACGATATCAGCAGTAATGTCCTGCGCCAGATGAAAGCTGGCGGTTTCGACTTCACCCGCATCCACCCCATCGAGTTCTACGCGGTCTTTCCAGATGAAGCCGGCGCGCGACGTGCAGCCGGGCAGTTTCGTGGCGAATCGTTGAATGCTCAGGTGCGTGAACTGGACGATGGCGCGTGGCACCTGGAACTGAGCAAGGTCATGTACGCCACCTATGGCGGCATTGGTGATTTTGAGGAAGCCTTCGAGCAGGTCGTTTCACCCTATGGCGGCGAAGTCGAAGGGTGGGGCGTCAAGCAGGAAAGGCCGATTGCCTGAGATTTTGGGGCTGCTGCGCAGCCCTTTCGCGACACAAGGCCGCTCCTATGTATGGACTCGCCCACACTGTCTAGCTGCTTTTGAACATAGGAACCCGGTTGCATCTATGTATCAGGCCTGTTCGAGGAAGCTTTTTGCTTCTGGCCAACATCGTGGTGAGCTCGCAGTGTGCCGTTTACATTGAGGCCACTATTAGGCCTGTAGGAGCGGAGGCATCTATCTGCGACGGTCTTACCTAGGGTCAATGTTCACTAGCAGGGGTTGGAGCGCTTGGCGCCCCGGTGGCATTACTCGGGTGGTCAGAGGCTCATAGCAGCCTCCGGGTTGTTGTTCGGTTTGCGTTGATAAACCTGATCACTCTGTAACAGGGCC
>NZ_QEQQ01000032.1 GCF_003097235.1 Pseudomonas sp. CC120222-01a
TCGGCCTGCAGGCGCATCAGCTCGCCCTGCATCTCGCTGCGGATCAGCGGGTCGAGGGCGGAAAACGCCTCGTCCATCAGCAGGATCGTCGGGTCGTTGGCCAGCGCCCGGGCCAGGCCCACGCGTTGCTGCATGCCGCCGGAGAGCTGGTGCGGGTAGCTGTGCTCGTGACCGGCCAGGCCCACCTGGCTCAACGCTTCACGGGCACGGCTGTGGCGCTCGGCTTCGGGCACACCTGCGATTTCAAGGCCAAAGGCGGTGTTTTCCAGCACGCTCATGTGCGGCATCAGCGCAAAGGACTGGAACACCATGCCCATTTCCTTGCGGCGCACGTCGAGCAGGGCTTTGTCGGAGAGCCCGGTGATTTCCTTGCCGTTGAGGTGGATGCTGCCGGAAGTGGGTTCGATCAGGCGGTTGAACAGCCGCACCATGGTCGACTTGCCCGAACCGGACAGGCCCATGATGACGAAGATCTCGCCACGCTTGACGGAAAAGCTTGCATCGAACACGCCGACGACGTGGCCGGTCTTGCTGAAGATTTCGTGCTTGTCGGCACCGTTGCGCAGCATCTCCATGGCCATGTCCGGATTATTGCCGAACACTTTGAAGATATGATTTACCGAGAGTATTTCATCGCCTTGGTACATACGACCCTCATTATTATATTTATGACCAATGATTGGCAGGCGGCCCGCAATGGCGAGCGAGGCAAACTTATTTTTTGGCAATGTAACGCGCCCCTCGGCGGGCGCATTGTATATCCGTGTCAATTTGTATTATAAAGCCCCGCCCCTGGCAGCCCGTCGCGCCACGGCATCCTATTTATTGTCATAACCGTAATATCCGCCGCCCTTGGCCCTGCTCATCATCTGGCTCAGGGGCGCCTTGCCCGTGCGCTGCAGACAACAACAAGATTCGGACGACCATGAACAACCCATCAGGCGCCCAGAAACACAAGGGCTACCGCCGGATCATCCCGTCGATGACCGCCTTGCTGCAGTTCGAGGCCGTGGCCCGGCTCAACAGCTTTACCCTGGCCGCCACTGAACTGGGCGTGACCCAGGCGGCGGTCAGCAAGCAGGTCAAGGTGCTCGAAGAAAACCTCGGCGCGCTGCTGTTCCACCGTGTGCACCGCAAGATCAGCCTGACCGACGCCGGCGACATCCTCTACGCAAGCATCTCCGAATCCCTGCAACGGGTGGCCAGTGCCTTCGACCAGATCAACCAGGGCTGCGACCGCCAGGAAATCGTGCTGGGCTCGACCGCGCCCTTTTCGCAGCTGCGCATCATGCCGCGCCTGAACCAGCTGGCCAGCACCCTGCCGCAGGTGCAGCTGCGCCTGGCCACGCAGATGTTCACCGGCGACCTGCGCACCCGCAACTGCGACCTCGACGTGCGTTTTGGCGATGGCCAATGGGACGATGGCGAGGCCACCTTGCTGTTCGACGAAGAAGTCTTCCCGGTGTGCTCGCCCGCCTGGCTGGCGCGCAACCCGATGCCCACCAGCCTGGAAGAACTGGCGGGCGCCGGGCTGCTCGATGCGGACTCCACCTCCGAAGGCTGGGTCGCCTGGCCGAGCTGGTTCCGCGAAAAAGGCGGCGCGCCTGGCGCACTGCAATACAACCTGCGCTGCAGCCTGTACACCGATGCCATCAACGCGGCACTGCAGGGTTATGGCATTGCCCTGGGCTGGGGCCGGCTGGTCGAGCACCTGCTGGCCAGCGGCGCGCTGGTGCGCCTGCAGCCCTTCTCGGTGCGCCCGGAACAGGCCTACTACCTGGTAGCGCCCCATGGACGGGCAAAAAACCCGCACATGGCCGCGTTAGTGCAATGGCTGCAAAGTGGCAGTTTTTGAATAACCTGAAGTAATGCAAAGCGGAAAATTAAGCGCATTGACGCTCTGGCAGGGCACTTTGATAATCGCCGCCAGTAGTTTGGTAATTCAAGAATAAGAGTGCCCGAGGTCAACTATGAGCCGCCCGACGATCAAATCCCATCGCGAACTTATTGAATCACGCCAACCCGGTTTTGGCATGAATGGCGAGTTATACAGTCGCCAGGATATCTTCGAAACGGATATGGATATCTTCTTTAACAAGCACTGGATCCAGGTAGCCGTTACCGCCGATGTCGACGAACCGGGTGATGTCTTCACCGTGGACATCGGCAAGGCCTCGGTGCTGATCCTGCGTGACGATGACGAGCAGATCCGCGCCTACCGCAACGTCTGCCGCCACCGCGGCGCACGCCTGAAGGAGCCCGGTAAGTCCACCGTCGGCATGCTGGTCTGCCCCTACCACCAGTGGACCTACGACCTGAACGGCACCCTCAGGCACGCCAGCCACATGGGCAAGGCCTTCGACCCCAAGTGCCGCAGCCTGATCCCGGTGCACTGCAAGGTGATCGGCAGCCACGTGCTGATCTGCCTGGCCGACGAGGCGCCGGAAGACATCAGCGACCTGGAAGAAGTCATGGGGCCGCGCTTCGCCCCCTTCGACCTGACCAACACCCGCATCGCCTTTGAGCTCGACTACATCGAGAACGGTAACTGGAAGCTGGTGATGGAAAACAACCGCGAGTGCTACCACTGCGCCGGTACCCACCCGGAGCTGATCGTCTCGTACCAGTCCGAAGACCTTGGCGTCAGCCTCGAAGAAATGAGCGAAGAAGCCCGCGCCTCCTACGACGCCTACCAGATCCGCAAGGCTGGCATCGAGACCGACTGGGCCAGCGACGGCCTGCTGTATGAAACCGTCGAGCACCTGCAGGACAGTTCGCCCACCCAGTTCCGCACCCAGCGCATGATCATCGCCGGCAGCGGCGAATCGCAAACCCTCGACACCAAGGTCGCCTGCAGCAAGCTGCTGGGCAACCTCACCCGTCGCGACCTCGGCGACACCCACCTGTGGGGCAACAACGCCTGGGCCCATGTGATGAGCGACCACGCCATGATCAGCTGGATCATCCCGCTATCACCGGACCGCACCCTGGTGCGCACCAAGTGGCTGGTGCACCGCGACGCCGTGGAAGGCGTGGACTACGACCTGCAGCGCCTGACTGAAGTCTGGGTCGCCACCACCCAGCAGGACGCCGCGCTGGTCGCCATCACCCACAGCGGCACCCAGGACCCGGCCTTCGTCCCCGGCCCCTACTCCACCTTCACCGAACCCTACGTCGACCAGTTCGCCCGCTGGTACACCTCGCGCCTCGCCGCGCACGGAGTGTGAGGCCATGAGCATGCTCCTGCACATCACCGCCAACATCGCCAGCCTGCGCGCCGACCAGCGCTTCGCCGACACCGACCACTGGGCCGCCCACGGCGCCCAGTGGGCCAGTGGCGACAGCCAGCGCATCGAGTGCCTGAACGTCGTCAACGAGACCCACGACGTCAAGACCTTCACCTTCCACAGCCCGAGCCACCACGCCCTGGCCTACGAGCCCGGGCAGTTCCTCACCGTGTCGCCGATGATCGACGGCAGCAGCGTGTCACGCTGCTACACCTTGTCATCGACGCCGACCCGGCCGTTCACCTTCTCGATCACGGTCAAGCGGGTGCCGGGTGGCGTGGTGTCGAACTGGCTGCACGACAACCTGCAGCCGGGCAGCGCCCTCGCCGCCTCCGGCCCGGCAGGCATCTTCACCCCGGTGGCCGGCCCGGCGCGCAAGCTGCTGTACCTGTCGGCCGGCTCCGGCATCACCCCGCTGATGGCCATGACCCGCGCGGCCGCCGACCTGCACGCGGACCTCGACATCGTCTTCGTGCACAGTGCGCGCACGCCCAAGGACATCATATTCCGCGACGAACTGGCACGCCTTGAGCGCAGCATGCCGCGCCTGCGCACGCTGTTCTTCTGCGAAAGCCTGGGTGACGAGCCGGACTGGGCCGGGCCGCTCGGGCGCCTGTCGCTGGAGGTGCTGCAGCAGCAGATTCCCGACTTCATGGAGCGCGCGGTGTTCACCTGCGGGCCCAAGGGCTACATGGATGCGGCCAAGGGCCTGCTGGCCGGCGCAGGCTTCGACCTGGCGCGCTATCACCAGGAAAGCTTCGACATCAGCGCCGAGGTGCAGCCGGAGCCCGCACCTGTGCCTCCCGGTCAGGCCCTGGATACCTTCAATGTGCGCCTGGCCCGTTCCGGCAAGACCTTCACCATGGGCGCCGACCAGACCGTCCTGGCCGCTGCCAAGAAGGCCGGTGCGGTGGTCCCCTCCTCCTGCAGCCAGGGTGTGTGCGGCACCTGCAAGACCGCCGTGCTCGAAGGCAGCGTCGAGATGAACCACAACGGCGGCATCCGCCAACGCGAGATCGACAAAGGCCTGCGCCTGCTGTGCTGCAGCCGCCCCACTTCAGACCTGGTGATCGACCTCTGAATCGATAGCCCCTTGGAACACCCGCGACGCCGCCAGGCGGGCCGCTCCAGCGCCCGCCTGCAACAATAAAAAGGATAGAGCCGATGCGTGCAAAACAAGGCCTTTTCAAAGGCCTCAACCCTACCGTGACGGTAGGGTCCCTCTCCATTGTCGTGGCCTTCGTGGTGCTCTGCGCCGCCCACGGCGACCAGGCCGCGGGGGTGTTCAAAGGCGCCTCCGACGCCATTCTCGACCACCTCAAATGGTTCTACCTGGCACTGGTCAGCGGCATCCTCGGGGTGCTGGTGTACATCGCCTTCAGCCGCCACGGCACACTCAAACTCGGCCGCCCCGACGAAAAACCAGAATTCAGCTTCGCCGCCTGGATCGCCATGCTGTTCAGCGCCGGCATGGGCGTGGGGCTGATCTTCTGGTCGGTTGCCGAACCCGTCCTGCACTATGCCAGCAACCCATTCACCCCAGGGCTGACCGACCAGGCCGCATCGATGGCCATGCGCATCACCTTGCTGCACTGGGGCCTGCACCCGTGGGCGATCTTTACCGTGATCGGCCTGGGCCTGGCCTACTTCGCCTACCGTGAAGGCCTGCCGCTGGCGCTGCGCTCGATCCTCTACCCGATCATCGGCAACCGCATCTACGGGCCGATCGGCCATGCCGTCGACATCATTGGCGGCGCGGTGACTGCGTTCGGGGTTTCGCAGTCGCTGGGGCTGGGCGTCGAGCAGATCAACATGGGCATGCACCAGGTGTTCGGCACCCCGGTCAGCCTGTCGTTCAAGCTGAGCATCATCGCCGTGGTCACGGTGATTGCCTCGATCTCGCTGGTCGCCGGGGTGTCCAAGGGCATGAAGCGCCTGTCGACCCTGAACATGTGGATTTCCCTGGGCCTGATGCTGGTGGTACTGGGCCTGGGCCCGACCAACTACATCATGAACCTGCTGTTCGAGTCGGCCGGCGACTACGCGCAGAACATCATCGGCATGAGTTTCTGGACCGATGCCCAGGCCGACAGCGCCTGGCAGAAGAGCTGGACCGCCTTCTACTGGCCGTGGTGGATGACCTGGGGGCCGTTCGTGGGCCTGTTCATCGCCCGTATCTCCCGTGGCCGGACCATTCGCGAACTGGTGTTCGGCGCGCTGCTGGTGCCCACCGTGGTGACCATCCTGTGGATGGCGGTGTTCGGCGGCACTGCGCTGAAGGATGAACAACAGGTGCGCCACGCCTACGAAAAACTGCCGGTCGCCGAACAGACCGCTGCCGGTGCCTTCCAGGGCGGGCCGATTCTCGAAGCCACGCGCAAGGAAACCACCACGGCGATGTTCACCCTGCTCGACCGCCTCGACGGCCCGACCCTGGGCGCGGTGCTGAGCGTAATCATCTGCCTGCTGCTGGCGGTGCACTTCGTGACCGCAGCCGACGCCGGTACCCAGGTGCTGTGCATGCTCAACTCGCTGGGCAGCATCGACCCGCCCAACTGGATACGCGTGCTGTGGTGCGTGCTGGAAGGCGCGATTGCGGCCAGCCTGGTGATCGCCGGGGGCTTGCTGGCGATCCAGATGGCCAGCATCGTGGTCGGCCTGCCGATTGCTATCTACATGCTGCTGACCGGGTACAGCCTGATGCGCAGCTTGCGCAGCAATGAGCAGGTGTTTGCGCCAGCCATCGCGCCTGAGCCCTTGGCCAGCGAACTGACTACCTAAGCGAACCGCTCAATGTGGGAGCGGCCTTGCGTCGCGAAAGGGCTGCGCAGCAGCCCCATATTCTTTGCTTCGCTGCGAGATTGCCGGGGCCGCTTCGCGGCCCTTTCGCGACGCAAGGCCGCTCCCACAAGGGAAGGCGCCAATTTCCAAAAATGAGGCCGTAGGTATTTTTCACATTCATCTCACTTACTGATAACAAAGCCTCTGGCATCTTTGCAGTGCGCATCATTTAATTAATGAAGGCTGAAACTTTCATTAACTTTTGTTTCATATGAAACCCGCATTTCGTTAATTGCAACTTCCCTCCCAATGCCCTGACAATCGCCTCGCTCCGAGCTGAACGCCAGTCCCTGCGCGCTCCAGGCACGAGCTCAAACCTCGATTCACGCCAATAAACTTTTCAGAGGAAGTTTATGAACGCGCCTGCCCCACATATCAACTTCGATCTGCACGAACATATGCTGCTGACTGGCGCCACCGGTTTTCTCGGTGGTTCGGTAACAGCCCAACTGATTGCCAATGGCCGCAGCGCCAACCTATGTTTCCTGGTGCGCGCCGACAGCCAGCAACAAGGCCTCGAACGCCTGCGCGACAACCTGCGCCAACACGGCGTTGACGAGCAGGACTGCCTGGCCTTGCGCGCCGACCAGATCATTTGCGGCGACTTCCTCGATACCGGTTGGCTGGCCGAGGCCACGCCGCGGCTGATGCAGATCGACCGGGTGATCAACTGTGCGGCGGTGGCCTCGTTCTCGAAGAACCCGAACATCTGGCCGGTCAATGTCGAAGGTACTTACGCCTTCGCCGAGGTGATGAGCCGCTCGACGCGCCTCAAGCGCTTCCTGCACGTGGGCACGGCGATGAGCTGCGGCCCGCAGCGTGAGTCGCCGATCAGCGAATCGTGGGAGTTCCCGGCCGCCGAGCAGCAGCTGGTCGACTACACCGCATCGAAGGCCGAGATCGAACGGCGCATGAGCGAGCAGCTGCCGCAACTGCCGCTGGTGGTGGCGCGCCCGTCCATCGTGGTGGGCCACCGTACCCTCGGTTGCCAGGCGTCGGCCAGCATCTTCTGGGTGTTCCGCATGGGCTTCGCGCTGGAGAGCTTCACCTGTGAGCTGGACGAGCAGATCGACGTGATCCCGGTCGACTACTGCGCCGAGGCGCTGATCGGCCTCACCCTCAAGCCACGCCTGGAGCACAACCTGTATCACATCTCGGCTGGCCACCAGGCCGCCTGCACTTTTGGTGAGATCGACCAGGCCTTCGCCCATGCCAACGGCGCGCAGCCGGTTGGCGAGCGCTACCGCAAGGTCGATGTCGATGACCTGAAGAGCCTGGCGCAGGACTTCGAAGCGCGCATCGGCCCGGCCAACCCGCGCCTGGTGCTGCGCGCCCTGCGCCTGTACAGCGGCTTTGCCGATCTCAACTACCTGTTCGACAACAGCCGCCTGCTTGAGGAAGGTATCGCCGTGCCGCCGCGCTTTACCGATTACCTGGATGTGTGCGTGAAGTCGTCCAGCGGGGTGAGTATCGCGACCCAGATGCAGTGGGATTTCAAATAAGCGCTTGAGGTTCACACATAACCCTGTGGGAGCCCATCGCCGGCAAGCGCGGCTCCCACTGGTCCTAAGTTTGCTGTTAGATCGGGTTGACCAGGTTCGGCGGACGTTGGCCTGCCAGGGCACTTAGCAGATTGTCCACCGCACAGCACGCCATGGCCTCCCGCGTTTCATGGGTCGCCGAGCCGATATGTGGTGTCGCTACCACGTTATCGAGCCGCAACAGCGGCGAATCGACTGCCAACGGCTCCTGCACGAACACATCCAGCCCTGCCCCGCGAATCCGTTTCTGCTGCAGCGCCTCGATCAACGCGGCCTCATCCACCACCCGCCCACGGGCAATGTTCACCAGGATCGCCTCGGGCTTCATCAACCCCAGTTCGCGGGCGCCGATCAGGCCCTCGGTGCTGGCACTGAGCGGCACCGTCAGGCACACATAATCCGCCTCGGCCAGCAACGCATCCAGGCTGCAGTAGCGCGCCGCATAACGCGCCTCCACCTCTGGCTTGGCGCGTGAACTGTGGTACAGCACACGCATGCCGAACCCGGCAGCACCGCGCCGGGCCAACGCTTCGCCAATACGCCCCATGCCGACGATGCCCAGGGTCTTGCCATGCACATCGGTACCGAAATGCGCAGGCCCAAGGCTCGCCTGCCATTGCCCCTCGCGCACCCAGCCCGCCAGTTCCACCACCCGCCGTGCCGTGGCCAGGATCAGGGCGAAGCCGGTATCGGCAGTGGTTTCGGTCAGCACGTCGGGGGTGTTGGTGAGCATCACCCCGCGTCGTGTCAGGTCGGCGATGTCGTAGTTGTCGACTCCCACCGAGACACTGGAAATCACCTCCAGCTGCGGTGCCAGGTCGAGCAGCTCGCTGTCCAGACGCAGGCTGGCACCCAGCAAGCCATGAGCGCCTGGCAAGGCGTCGCGCAGACGCGCCAGGCCATCCGTAGCGCTGGTGTCCACCCAGGTCACCTCCACCTGTTCCTGCAGCCTGGCCAGCAAGGCGTCGGACAGGCGTTTGTACAAGACAATGCGTTTCTTCATGGCAGTTCCTATTGGCTCATAGCCAGGCGTGGGCTGCCGCGCTTGGCGCGGCCTGAGGTCTGTGAGGTTTTCAGTACGGCGGTCAGCGCCACTGCGGCCAACAGCGCTCCCGACATGAACAGGTAGGAGGCGCCCGGGCCGCCCGTGGCGCCGTTCAGGTAGCCCACCAGCCACGACCCGCCGAACGAACCCAGCGCGCCCATGCTGTTGATCAGCGCCATGGCGCCACCGGCCACGTTGCTCGGCAAGATCTCCGGGACGATGGCGAAGAACGGGCCATAAGGTGCGTACATGCATGCACCGGCAATCACCAGCAGCGTGTAGGACAGCCAGAAATGCTCGGTACCCAGTGCGTAGGAGCCATAGAACGCCACGGCAGCAATCAACAGCGGAGGCCAGACGAAGCGCTTGCGCTTCTGCAGCCGGTCCGACGCCCAGGACACCGCGATCATGCCCAGCACCGCCGCCATGTACGGCACCGACGCCAGCCAGCCAGCCTCGACGATATCGACATTCGCTGCCTGCTTGAGGATCGACGGCAGCCACAGCACGAAGCCGTACACCCCGATGCTCCAGCAGAAGTATTGCAGCGACAGCACGATCACTTGTGGCGAGCGGAACGCCTCGCGGTAGTTCTTCACCGGCTTGATGCCTTGCTGCTCCGCCGCCAGGGCCTGCTGCAGGCTGGCTTTTTCCTGCTCGCTCAGCCATTTCACCTGGGCTGGCCGGTCATCCACCAGGCGCCACCAGATAAAGGCCCAGAGCACCGCCGGCAGGCCCTCGATGATGAACATCCAGCGCCAGTCGAAATGCTTGATCAGGTAGCCCGACACCACCGACATCCACAGGATGGTCACCGGGTTGCCGAGCATCAGGAAGGTGTTGGCCCGCGAGCGTTCGGCGCGGGTGAACCAGTGGCACAGATACACCAGCATGGCCGGCATCACTGCGGCTTCCACCACGCCGAGCAGGAAGCGGATGGCGATCAGCAGGTAGACGTTGCTGATCATGCCGGTCAGGGTCGCCAGGCCACCCCAGAGGATCAGGCTGACGAAGATCAGCTTCTTCACGCTGCGCTTTTCGGCGTAGATCGCGCCGGGTACCTGGAAGAAGAAGTAGCCGAGGAAGAACAGCGCCCCCAGCAGCGAGGACAGCACGGGCGTGATCTTCAAGTCGTCGGCCATGCCCGAGGCCGCGGCAAAGCCGTAGTTGGCGCGGTCCAGGTAGGCCAGGCTGTAAGTGATGAAGACGATCGGGATGATGTACCACCAGCGGCGTGGTGCGAGGCGAGTCGATTGCATGAAACGTTCTCCTGAGCTTGTTGTTCTTGTCGCAACAGGGCCGGCGTGCCGGCGTTCAGCGGTTCAGGCACTTCTGCGCAGTTCGTGCGCGTGGAGTTGGTGACGGTGTGGCAGGCCTTCCATGTCGCCACGCGATTGCACGGCTCGGCTGCCGCACCAGTTGCCGCGCGCCACCGCGTCGGCCAGCGGGTGGCCTTCGAGCAGTGCGCTGACCACACCGACGGCGAAGGCATCGCCGGCACCCACGGTGTCCACCACCTGGGCCACCGGCACTGGCGCAACCTGCCCCGAGCCATGGCTATTGCGGTAGTAGGCACCCGCATCGCCAAGCTTGATCACCACGTGCTCCACGCCTTGGTCGAGGTAGAAGGCAGCAATGTCGGCGGGCGTGTGCTGGCCGGTCAGCAACCGGCCTTCTTCCAGGCCGGGCAGGACCCAGTGGGCCTTCACGGCCAGGGCGTTGATTTCACGGACCATGGTCGCGCGGTCGGGCCACAGCGACGGGCGCAGGTTCGGGTCGAAGGAAATACTCCGCCCGGCCTCGCGCATGCCGTCGATCAGGGCATGGGACAATGCCCGGCAGCTGGCCGACAGCGCCGGCGGAATGCCCGTGGCATGCAGGTGGCGGGCCTGCAGCAGCGCCGGGTCGAGCAGCGCGGTGGAAAGCCGGCTGGCGGCAGAGTCGCTGCGGAAGTACTCCACCACCGGGTCGCTGCCATCATCGCAGCGGCTCTTCAGCTGAAAGCCGGTCGGGCGGCTGCCATCGACTTCGACACGGCTGCAATCCAGGCCTTCCTGGCGCAGGCTGGCGAGCACGAAACGCCCCAGCGAGTCATCGCCGACCCGGCTCAGCCAGCGCACGCGAAAGCCCAGCCGGGCCAGGCCGATGGCCACGTTGCTGTCGGCGCCGGCGATGCGTTTGCCGAAGTTGCCGACGCAGGCCAGGTCACCGGTCTGCTCGGCGACGAACATGGCCATGGTTTCGCCGAAGCACAGCACGTCATGCTCAAGCATGGCTCACCTCCTCGCCCAGGCCCAAACGCGCCAGGTTGTGCACCTGGGCACGGGTCAGCGCCAACAGGTCATCGCTGACCAACGGGTACTCGACCGCACGCACCAGCCCGGGGCTGAATTCATCGAACAGCGCTTCCCAGGCCAGCAGGTCGGCGCCTTTCGGCGGCACGGCGTGCAAGCGGCCATCTGCGCCTTGCTGGACGGCCTTGCAGTGCACGTAGCGCACCCAGCGGCCGAGCTGGCGAGCGGCCTGCAACGCGGACTCGCCCTGCCATTGCCAGTTGCCGATATCGAAGGTCATGCCCAGCGGCAGCGCCCAGCCCTGGGCATGCTGGAAGAACCGCAGCAGCGGCTCGATGCGCCCGCCTTGTGGGGTCTGGTCATTCTCCACCAGCAACACAGGATCACCCTCGCGCAGCAGGGCCTGCAAGGCACCGATATCGCATTGCTCACGGTAATGCCCAAGTGAAACCTTCAGCGCCACGGCGCCCAGGGCCTTGGCCAGCGCCAGCTTCGCCGGCAGCTGCGGGTCTGGCTGGCCTTGCGCCGTCCACAGTTCCAGTGGCGAGGAGTACAGGCACTCCAGGCCTGAGGCTGCGATTGCTGCCGAGAGCGCGGCAGTGTCGGGCGCCTCATCAAACAACTCTTCGCGCAGTTCGATGCGACTGACGCCAGCAGCCGCCAGCAGATCGATAAAGCTCATCTGGCCACGTTGCCGCACGAGGCTGGCGCCGTAGCTGGAGAGACTGATGGAAACGGGGTTCGCGTGCATTGTTGTTGCCCTTATGAAACCGGTTTCATTTTTGATTGCACTCATGCAGGCAGCCCTGCTGCCTGCGGATTACTGGTGTGCTTGAGTGGACCCTCGGGTGATCAGCTGTGCCTTGAAATCGATGCGTCGCGGCGCGTCATGGCTGCCGCGCAGGCGTTCGAGCAGGCACTCGAACGCGGCCACGCCGATGCGCTCGGTGGGCTGGGCCAGTGCGGTGATACCGCTGCCGACCAAGGGGTACCAGTCCAGTTCGTCGAGGGCGATCAGGCCCACTTCGCTGAACAGTTTGCAGCCCGAATCGTGCAACACGCGGGTAACCGCCAGGGTTGCCACGCCGTTGAAGGTGAAGATTGCCTGCGGGCCATGGCCCTTGCTGGCCAGGAAGGCGCCGAGCTTGGTTGGCAAACCCGCATCGACTTCCAGCAGCTGCTGGCGCATGCCATTGCGGTTGCTGATCGACGCGGTAAAGGCCTGCACCCGCTCCAGCCGCGAGCTGGTGCCATCCAGCGGTTCGGTGACCGCAAGAATGTCGCGGTAGCCTTGCGCCTGCAGGTGGTCCAGGGCCTGCTCGATGGCATCGGCGTTGTCCAGGCCGACCAGGTCGACCTTGAGTTCCGGCAGTTGCCGGTCGACCAGCACCATGGGGATGTCGCGCTGCAGGTTGAGAAGTTCGCCGGGGTGGCGGCCGAGGGTGTTCACGATCAGCCCTTCGACGTTGTAGGACTGCAGGGCCGTCAGGTGATGGCGCTCCTGCTCGTCGTCGCGGTTGGTGTTGCACACCACCAGGCTGTAGCCGTGCTGGCGGCAGGCGGTTTCCACGCCGTGCATCACGGCCACTGAATAGGGGTTGAGAATGTCGGCCACGAGCATGCCGATCAGGCGTGTCTGGCCACGCTTGAGGCCGCGGGCCATCTGGTTGGGCCGGTAGCCCAGGCGCTCGATGACTTCTTCCAGGCGCTTGGCGGTGGCCTCGGCCAGCAGCTGGCGATCGCCGCCGATGTAGCGCGAGACCGTGGCCTTGGACACACCGGCCACACGTGCCACTTCGCTGATGGTCACCCGCTCGCGGGGGGTGGAGGGTGAATCGGTCATTGCGGGTCCCTTGTGATTGTTGTCGGTGACGGCGAATGAAACCGGTTTCAATACAGCAAAACCTTGCGCGTTCGTCAACCTCCCTTTTGCTGTAGGAGCGGCCTTGTGTCGCGAAAGGGCTGCGCAGCAGCCCCCCGACTTCACCGACGATGCTGATAATTGGGGCCGCTTTGCGACCCTTTCGCGACACAAGGCCGCTCCTACAAAGTCATCCGCTGGGCTTAGCGGAGAGGTTTCACATCAGCGGCGCTGACTGCGTTGCCCTGGTTACCCCAGCTGGTGCGAATGAAATTCACCACATCCGCCACCTCCTGGTCACTCAGGCGCCAGCCGAACGCCGGCATGGTGAAGTTCGACGGCGCCGAGTGCGTCGCCGGCACGGTCCCGCCCGCCAGCACCACATGGATCAGCGAGGTGGCATCCGCCGTTTGCACCACCGGGTTGCCCGCCAGCGCCGGGAACACCCGGGTATAGCCGTGGCCATCGGTGCGGTGGCAGGCCGCGCAGTTGTCGATGTACACCGACGCCCCCGGCTTGCTGTCGTTGCCCTGCCACAAGGCATCGGCCACCTGCTTGTCATAGACGTGCGGCTGGTCGTTCGGGTCGCTCGGCGGCAAGGTCTTCAGGTAGCGGGCGATGGCGGTCAGGTCGGCATCGCTCAGGTGCTGCATGCTGTGCTCGACCACATCGCTCATGCCGCCGAACACCGCGCTGCGGTCACTGCGGCCGGTCTTGAGGAACTGCACCAGCTGCTCTTCGCTCCAGCTGCCCAGGCCGTCCTTGTGGTCGCCACGCAGGTTCTTGGCGATCCAGCCTTCGAGCGGCGCACTGCCGGCCAGGAACTGCTCGCCATCGGCTGGGCTCAGGGCCTTTTCCTGCATGGTCAGGGCGCGCGGGGTGTGGCAGGCGCCACAGTGGCCCAGGCCTTCGACCAGGTAGGCGCCACGGCTGACCACCGGGTCCGCGCCGGCGGGTGCCTGCCAGGCCTGCACCTCGGGGGCGAACAGCCCGCGCCAGATCGGCAGCGGCCAGCGCATGCTTAGGGGCCAGGGGATGTCGGTCGGCTTGTTGGGCTGGGCGACCGGCTCGACGCCTTGCATGAAGTACGCATACAGCGCCTGCATGTCGTCGTCGCTGACCCGCGCATAGGACGGGTACGGCATCGCCGGGTACAAGGTGCTGCCGTCCTTGGCGATGCCTTTGCGCACAGCCTGGTCGAAGTCGGCGAAGCTGTACTGGCCAATGCCGCTGGCGTCCGGGGTGATATTGGTGGAATACACCGTACCGATCGGGGTTTCCATCGGCAGTCCACCGGCAAAGGGCTTGCCACCCTTGGCGGTATGGCAGGCCACGCAGTCACCCGCGCGGGCCAGGTATTCGCCCTTCTTCACCAGGGCATCATCGGCCTGGGCCGCCGCCGTGGCGCCCAGCAGCAAGGTTGCGATCAACAGGTTCTTCATGTTCATCGCTCCTCAAGCCTGGACCAGCGGGCCGGGGTTCTTCAGGTACTGCTCGCGGATCGCCCGGGCCGACCAGTAGGTCAGCGCCGCCACCAGGCCGGTGGGGTTGTAGCCCAGGCCCTGGGGGAATGCCGAAGCACCGGGGACGAACACGTTGTGCACGTCCCAGCTCTGCAGGTAGCGGTTCAGCGCGCTGGTCTTGGGGTCGCTGCCCATGATCGCGCCACCGTTGAGGTGGGTGGTCTGGTAGCTGGCGGTGTTGAAATGTTCCTTGACCTTCTTGCCGAGGATGGCGATGGACTTGGGGTTCATCGCCTGGGCGATCTTGCTCAGCTTGTCGACCATGAACTGGTTCATCCTGATGTCGTTTTCCTGCCAGTCGAAGGTCATGCGCAGCAGTGGCTGGCCATAGGCATCGCGGTAGGTCGGGTCGAGGTCGAGGTAGTTGCCGCGGTACGACTGGTGCGCGCCGTGGGCGTCCATCGACACCTGGTGGGTGTAGTAGTCGGCGGTGGCCTTTTTCCAGGCGCTGCCCCAGGCCGGGGTGCCGGGCGGGTTGGCGACGCCGGCGATCGGCCGGCTGCCGGCCTGGTTGACCCACATCGGCGAGCCGCCGACGAAGCCGTGCGGACCGTGGTCGAAGTTGTCGGCGTTGAAGTCGTCGATGGCCACGCCGTTGCCGCCGGCACCGATGAAGTTGTTGGTGTAGGTGTCCTTGTCGAAGAACGCCTTGACCGTGCCCATGTTCTGATAGGCGAAGTTGCGCCCGACCACGCCTTCGTTCTTGACCGGGTCATACGGCTTGCCGATGCCGGACAGCAGCATCAAGCGCACGTTGTTGAACTGGAATGCGGCGAGGATGACGATGTCCGCCGGCTGCTCCACTTCGCGGCCCTGGGCGTCTATGTAGGTCACGCCGGTGGCCTTGCGCTTGCTGTCGTCGAGGTTAACCCGCAGCACATGGGCGTTGGCGCGCAACTCGAAGTTCGGCACCTGGCGCAGTGCCGGCAGAATGTTCACGTTCGGCGAGGCCTTGGAGTACATGTAGCAGACGTAGCCGCTGCAGAAGCCGCAGAAGTTGCACGGCCCCATCTGCGCGCCGTACGGGTTGGTGTACGGCCCGGAGGTGTTGGCCGACGGCAGGTTGTAGGGCTTGTAGCCGAGGCTGGCCGCCGCCTTTTCGAACAGCTTGGCCGAGACCACGTTCTTTTGCGCTTCGAGCGGGAACGGGTTGGAGCGGTCAGGTGCGTAGGGGTTGCCGCCCTTCCCTTCACCCACCCGCTTGCCGTTGACCGTCCAGGCCTGGCCGGAGGTGCCGAAGACCTTTTCGGCAAAGTCGAAATGCGGTTCGAGCTCCTCGTAACTGACGCCGAAGTCCTGGATGGTCATGTCTTCCGGGATGAAGCGCTTGCCGTAGCGTTCCTCGTAGTGGCTGCGCATGCGCAGCTCCATCGGGTCGACCCGAAAGTGCACGCCCGACCAGTGCAGGCCCGCACCGCCGACGCCCTTGCCCGGCAGGAAGGCGCCGAGCTGGCGGTTGGGCAGCGCGACATCGTTGACGCTGTGGCGGATGGTGACGGTCTCTTTCGACACATCGACGAACAGCTTCTTGCGCACGCTGTAGGTCAGCTCGTCGATCACCTGCGGGTAGCTGCCATCCGGGTAAGTGTCCTGCATCGGCCCGCGCTCCAGCGCCACCACGTGCAGCCCGGCTTCGGTGAGCTCCTTGGCCATGATCGCGCCAGCCCAGCCGAAACCGACGATCACCACGTCAGCTTTCTTCATTGCATTGGCCATGCCTTACGCCCTCTCGCCGCGAATCGAAACTGCCGGGAACGGGTACGGCTCGTTGCGCTCGACCCAGTCCATGAAATCTGCCCGGGCACCCGGGAAGCCGATCTGCGTCCAGCCGACCATGCCCTTGTTGCCGCCGTGAATCGGGTCACAGAAGAAGCCTTCGCGGGTGTTCTGCACCAGCAGGCTGAAGAACACCTTGGCCGGCAACTGCTCGAAAACGATCTCACCGGCTTCGATCTTGCTGAGAATCTTGTCTCGGGTAGCGCTATCTTGCTCGGCAAAGGTTTTACCGCTGGCGTTCTTGGTCCACGCCTCCGTGGCGGCGATGCCCAGGCGGTAGATCTGTTGCGGGCTGAGTTGCAGCTGGTAGCCGAGTTCCGGGGCGGCGTCGGCCTTGAACGGGCCTTGCATGTACCACTGGGCGCCAGTGGCGTAAGGGGTGTTCATCTGGCGGTCGATGAACTCGGCGGCGCCCGCCTCCAATGCGCCGGGGCCGAGTTCGTCGGCGGGGATGATGCGCGACACGGCCGCTTGCACGAAGGCCCACTCTTCGGCGGTGAAGAAAGTTGGCTGATAGTTGCCTGCGGGAGGCGTGGCCGGCACCTTGGGTTCGCGCGCGGGTTCGGCCAACAGCTGGCTGGCACCCAGGCCGGTACTGGCCACGGTGACCACCGGGATCAAGGTCAGGGTCTTGCGCAGGAAGTCCCGGCGCGGGTTGTCGGGGGCATGCTCAGGCATTTCGGGTCCTCATCAGCTATGGGGCGGCCTTGGGTTGCGCCATCTGGTGTCCGGGCTGGGCCGGAAAAGCCGCGTAATCTAGCTGGTTTGGAAATGTTTTGAAACCGGTTTCAAAGCCTGCGACATCCTGAGCCTTGACACTCCCCCGCCTGTGGGAGCGGCCTTGCGTCGCGAAAGGGCTGCGCAGCAGCCCCTGGATATCAGCGTCAACTTGTAGATCGCAGGGGCCGCTGCGCGGCCCTTTCGCGACGCAAGGCCGCTCCCACAATTGACCGCAAGCGACATCACTAGAAGTCGAAGGTGTAGCCGACAATCACCCGGTTCTCGTCCGCCGCATCGGCAAAGTTCGAGCGCATGCTCGCATTGCGCCAGCGCAGCGACACGTTCCTGAATGGCCCCGACTGCACCACATAGGTGATGTCCGTAGTCCGCTCCCATTCCTCGCCCTCACCCCCCCTTGCCTCAAGCGCCCTGCCCTTGCTCGTGGCGATGCGCTGCGGGTCGACCTGGTCACCCTTAACGTAACGCACGTTGAAGGTCAGCCCAGGGATGCCCAACGCGGCAAAGTTGTAGTCATAGCGCAGCATCCAGGCACGCTCGTTGGCCAGGGCGAAGGTGCTGACCTGCTGCTCGCTGAACAGGTAGGTATCGGTGCCGCCCACATAGGCATAGGCGGTATCGCCGCTGACCTTCTGGTAGCCACCACTGAAGGTATGGCCTTGCAGGCTGTAGCCGAAGTTGGTGCTCAAGGTGCGGTTGTCCACTTCCCCCAGCAACGCCCTGCCCTGTTCCCGGGCGTTGAACCAGCGCCATTCGGTGAACGCCTCACCCGGCCCTGCAGCAACGCGGTACTTGAAACCCGCGAAATCACGACGGAACAGGTCTTTCAGCTCACTGGTGTGCAGGCTCACGGTCAGGTTCTTCAGCGGCTGGTAATCGGCCCCGGCGTAATACAACCGGTCACTGCTCACCGTCGCTGAATAGGCGCCCTGTTGCGCCATTGCCGTCAGGTCTTCGAAATCGGTGGAATCGCGCAGTTTGGTCGCATCGACCTGCAGCACGGTGAAGGTGAAAGCGTCCAGGTCCTTGCTGACCAGCTGCGCCCCGTCGAACCACTGCGGGAACAGGCGACTGTAGTTCGACGCCAGCAGCGGCAATTGCGGGCTTAACCCACCGACCTGCAACTCGGTCTGCGACAGCTTCGCCTTGAACGTGGCAACCGCCTTGCCATACTCGTCCGCCGCGCGCTTGTCGCTGCCCCGCGGCAACAGCCCGGTGCCACTGCGGTCGGGCGAAGAATCGAGCTTGAGGCCCAGCATGCCGGCCGCATCCAGGCCAAAACCGACAACCCCGTCGGTATAGCCAGACTGCCACTTGAGCATGAAGCCCTGGGCCCACTCGCCTCGCCGCGACTGAGTGGCCGTATCGCCATGGAAATCGCGGTCGAAGTAGAAGTTGCGCAGCTCCAGGCTGCCCTTGCCATCGTCGACAAAGCCTGCCTGGGCCGCCTGGCACGCGCAGCCAAGCGCCGCGAGCATCAGCGATGCCCGCCGGGAGAGGGAAATGTTCATGGTTACGCCTTGTTGTTGTTCTTGTTGGAAAGCGTTGCGGTTCAGGCTTTGGGGTTTCTGACGTAGCGCATCACCACCAGGCAGGCGATCAGGATCAGCGGGGCAATCGACAGCATGCCCATGTAGCTGCTGCCGGTAAGGTCGTTGATCTTGCCGACCATCACCGGCGCGACGATGCCGCTCAGCTGGCCGACCGAGTTGATCGCCGCCGTGCCGGTGGCGATGGCCAGGCCCGAGAAAGTCGACTGCGGGATGGTCCAGAAGATCGGGATGGCGATGAAAGTGCCCGCCGTGGCCAGCACCAGCGCTGCCATCATCGCCCAGGACGAGTCCGCATACAGACAGGCCAGCAGGTAGCCCAGCGCTGACGCCAGCAGGCAATACACCAGGTAGCACTTGCGCTCGCCGGTGCGGTCCGAGCGCCGGGTCAGTAGCACCATACCGATGCAGGCCACCGCATAGGGCAGTGCCGACAGCATGCCGACCCACAGCATGTCCTGCACGCCGGACGACTTGATCAGGTGCGGCATCCAGAAGTTAAGGCCGTAGGAAGCGGTCTTCACCACGTAGTAGATGAACGCCATGATCGCCACTTCACGGGTCAGCAGCACCCGCCAGATCGACCCCAGCACCGGCTTCTGCACGCGCCGGTCCTGGGCCAGGTTCTCTGCCAGCAGGTCTTTTTCCTGGCGGCTCAGCCATCTGGCCGACTCGATGTCGCGGTCCAGCTTCCACAGCACCAGCACGCCCAGCAGCACGCAGGGCAACCCCGACATCAGGAACAGCCAGTGCCAACCCGCCAGGCCCAGCACGCCGTCCATGGTCCCCAGCAGGAAGCCCGCTGCCGGCCCGCCCACCGCGCCGGCCAGCGGCACGGCGAGGAACCACAGGCCGTTCATCTTCGCCAGGTGCTTGCGGGGGAACCAGCAGGCCAGGTAGAACAGGATCGCCGGGCCGAAGCCGGCCTCCATCACCCCGATCAGAAAGCGCAGGAAATACAGCGTGTACTGGGTGTAGGCAAACACCAGCGCCGCCGTGGCCAGGCCCCACGACACCATGATCCGGCAGATCCAGGCCGGCGCCCCGTAGCGCTTGAGGCCCAGACTGCTCGGCACTTCGAACAGCACGTAGCCGATGAAGAACATGCTCGCGGCCAGGCCATAGGCCGCGTCGCTCAGGCCCAGTTCAGCCTGCATCTGGGTCTTGGCGAAGCTGATGTTGATGCGGTCGAAGTAGGAAAACAGGAAGCAGATGATGGCCAGCGGCATGATGCGCCAGGCCACGCGACGGTACAGCAGCAGTTCATCAATGTGGCTGTCGGCGCGCTCGCGCGCCACTTCGCCAGTCAAGGCAACCATGGTGGATCTCCATTCTTGTAGTTATTGGAGAGCGACGGCGCCCGTTGTGGGCACCGCGTGCAACGGGTCAGCCAATGCGCACGAGCTTGTCCTTGAAGGCCTGGCCCTTGCGCACGTACTCGGCAGCATTGGCGTGCATGCCGGCGATGGCTTCGGGGCTCAGCTCACGCACCACCTTGGCCGGTGCCCCGAGGATCAGCGAGTTGTCGGGGAACACCTTGCCTTCGGTGACGATGGCGCCGGCACCGACCAGGCAGTTGCGGCCGATCACCGCGCCATTGAGCACCACGGCCTGGATCCCGACCAGCGCGCCGTCGCCGATGCTGCAGCCGTGCAGCATGGCCTGGTGGCCGATGGTCACGTTGCGGCCCACGGTCAGGGCAAAGCCCGGGTCGGCATGCAGCACCGCCCCTTCCTGAACGTTACTGTGCTGGCCGATGCGGATCGGCTCGTTGTCACCGCGCAGCACCGCCTGCGGCCACACACTCGCGCCCTGCTCCAGGGTGACATCGCCGATGACCGTGGCGTCCTCGGCCACGAAGGTTTCCGGGTGAAGGGTCGGTGTCAGTGTGTCATATCGATAGATCGCCATTCAGTGCGCCCCCTGGGCCAGGTCGTCGGTTTTCAGCACACCCGCCGCACACAGCTCGGCGATGTGTTCGTCGCTGTAGCCCAACTCGCGCATGACCTTGTGCGTGTGCTCGCCAATCCGCGGGATCGGCCGGCGCGGCTGCAGGCGCTGGCCGTCCAGCGACAGTGGCAGCAAGGGCATCGGCGTGCTGCTGCCATCTTCCAGCTGCAGGTCCGCCATGCCGCCGCTCTGGGTCAGGTGCGGGTCGTCGAACAACTCTTCCGGGCGGCGGATCGGCGCGAAAGGAATGCCGTTGGCCTCCAGTTCCACGGCCAATTGCCGGGCATCGAGGTTGGCGAACACCTCGGCCAGGTGCGCCAGCAGGCGTGGCCGCTGCACGACCCGGTCATTGTTGGTCGCCAGCGTCGGGTCATCGAGCAAGGCGGTCTGGCCCAGCAGCTGGCACAGGGCCTGCCATTGGCCTTCACCCGTGGCAGCAACGAACATCTGCTCGCCACCGGCGAAGGTGAACACGTCGTAGATGGCCCAGGCGCTGATGCGGTTGGGCATCGGCGCCGCCGCCTGGCCGGTCACCACGTACTGCTGCATGTGCTGGGCCGCGAGCAGCACGCAGTTCTCGTACAACGCGCTCTGCACTTCGCGACCGGCTCCGGTGGTGTGGCGCTCGTTGAGCGCGGCCAGTACACCAATGGCGCCGAACATGCCGCCCATGATGTCGTTCACCGAACTGCCAGCGCGCAGCGGGCGGCCCACCGGCCCGGTCATGTAGGCCAGGCCGGCCATCATCTGCACCACTTCGTCCAGGGCCAGGCGGTTGTCGTACGGGCCGCTGAGGAACCCCTTGTGCGAGGCATAGATCAGCCGGGGATTACGCTGGCGCAGCGTGGCGTAGTCGAAACCCAGCGTGTGCATGCGCCCGGGTTTGAAGTTTTCGATGAACACGTCGGCGCTGTCGATCAGCGCCAGTACTGCCTCACGGCCCTGGGGCGTGTCGAGGTCGACGGCGATGCATTGCTTGTTGCGGTTGAAGGTGCGGAAGAACCCCGCCCCCGCCCCGAGCAAGCGGCGTGTGCCGTCACCACGGGTGGGCTCGATCTTGATCACTTCGGCACCCAGGTCGCCCAGGATCATGCCGCAGGTGGGGCCCATGACCATGTGCGAAATCTCGACGACACGAATGCCGTCCAAAGGAAGTCTGGACATTACAAATTTCCTGGGTAGTTGAGTGGCAGGCCAGCGCGGGCGATGGCGCCGTACAGCGGTTCATCCGGCAGCGCCTCACGCAGCAACTGGCGCGAGGCGATCAGCGCTGGCAGGTCGATGCCGGTGTCGAAGCCCATGCTCTGCAGCATGAACACCAGGTCCTCGGTCACCGTGTTGCCCGACGCGCCCGGTGCGAACGGGCAACCGCCAAGGCCGGCAAGCGAGGCATCCAGCTCGCGGATGCCCTGCTGCACCGCCACCAGGCTGTTGGCCAGGGCCAGGCCACGGGTGTCATGGAAGTGCGCAGCGCGCAGGCGCTCGCCGGCTATGGCGCGCACGGCCTGGATCACCGTCGCTACCTGGCCGGGATTGGCATAGCCCGTGGTGTCGCCCAGCGAAACCAGATCGCAGCCGGCCTCGATCACTTGTAGGGTCAGCTCGCAGAGGTCGCCCAGTGGCACCTCACCCTGGCGGGTGCAGCCAAAGGCCACCGACATGCCGGCGATCATCTGCACCTCATGACGCCCCAGTTCGCTGCGCAGCTGGCACATGCGCCCCAGCTCCTCGACCATCTCCTGCGGCGTGCGGCGCACGTTGGCCAGGCTGTGGGCGGTGCTGACCGACACCGGCGCGACAATCCGCTGGGCACCAGACTCCAGTGCATCCTGCGCACCGCGCAGGTTGGGTGCCAGCACCGTCACCAGCAGGTCGGGATACGTCAGGGCATGGGCCACCACCTGTTTGGCATCGGCCATCTGCGGCAGCAGCCGGGCCGGCACGAACGAGGCGACTTCCATATGGCGCACGCCAGCGGCATAGGCACTGTCGATCCAGCGCAGCTTGGCGGCGGTCGGCATTACCGTGTGCAGGCTTTGCAGGCCATCGCGCATGCCGACTTCATTGATGGTTATTGTTGTCATCACGGTCTCTCTGTCTGAAGCGTGGGGCCAGACTAAGAGCAGCGCGACAGGCAGAAAAGACGTGTTTCACGGGCTGATCCATCGTCAGCCGCGATGGATCAATCGCGGGCTTGCCAGGCCGGCGCGCGCAGCAGCAAATGGTCGAGCAGGCGCCGCGCAGACAGGCTCAAGGCATGGCGGTCGCGCATGCAGATGACGAACTCGCCCAGCGCCCAGTCATCGGTCAACGGGATCACCCGCAGGTCGAACAATTGCGCATAGCGCGCCACCGCCTCTTGCGGGAACACCGCCAGGCCCAGGCCGAACTGCACCAGGCGATAGGCCGCGTCGAACGACGACACGTACGAGCGAAAGCGCAACGCCTTGCCCGCCGCCTCGGCGCTGTTGCGCATGAAGGTATTGAGCGTGGCGAAGGCCGACAGGCCCAGGTGCTCATAATCCAGCGTCTCCTCGAAGGCGATGCTGTCACGCCCGGCCAACGGGTGATCGGCGCCGACCACCACCGCCAGGTGATCCTGCCGGTACGGCACGAACTCCAGGTCGCCGACGGCCATGGACTTGCGGCAGATGCCCAGGTCGGCACTGCCCTCCGCCACCCCGCGTACCACGTCCGGGCTGAAACGCTCTTCGATATCGGCCTGGATCAGCGGGTTGTCGAGCATGAACGCCGACAGCTCCTCGGGCAGGAACTCCATGATCGACGACACGTTGGCCAACACCCGCACATGCCCGCGCGCGCCTTCGGCGTACTCGCTCAATTCGCTGTCCAGGCGCTCCATGGCCCGGGTCAGGCCGCGCGCATGGCGCAGCAGCGCAAGACCCGCCGGGGTCGGCTCGACGCCGCGCTTGCTACGCTTGAGCAACGCTGTGCCAAAGCGCGCTTCGATATCCGAAATCCGCTTGCTGACCGCCGACGGCGCCATGAACGCCCGCTCGCTGGCACGGGCAATGGTGCCGGCTTCGCAGACCACGATGAACAGGTGCAACGACAGGTGATCGAGGGGTTGCATGGCGGTACCTGTTGCTTGAATGGCAGCATCCTAGCACCTGCGTGGCAGGTTACGTCGCAACACGGACATTTCAATTCAGAGAGATACCGTCAAGATCGATTAGACCGGCCGGCGGGGAGTTATTTTTAACAACAGCTGCTCCGCGGCCAAAGCCGTTTTCAAAGCATGCGTGGTGAACTCGGCAACCTCTCTCCACGCGATTTTGTATTTTTTACATCCCGAAACACTATCAAACAGATTGAAAGTCACCAGGCTGCCGTTCCCAAGCTAAGCCAGGGCTGACGCAATCAGAACAATCCTAACCGTGAAAGAACTAAGTCCTACACAGCAGGCAGCTCTTTCTTACCGCCCACAAGGAACGCGACCGTAAATCTTAAGATAACCCGAAATTTCTGAAAGAATCTTCCTACAAGACCGAGGATAGCAACAAGCCGCCGACTTATAAGTCTCAACCTATCAAAATCTCGAGCCATCTTGACTTTGCTCGACAGCTCTTCAACTCTGAAAGTGCTCCGGCATTTCGGAGCAACAACCAAGGAGACTTAAATGGACAATCAATACGGCATCAATCTTATGACGTTGTCACTAGAACCTACCGGCGAAATGGAAGCGGAATTCTTTGGCGGTTCCGGTAGTGCTGGTGGGTGTGGTGGAAGTGGTGGGTGCGGAGGCGGCGGCGGTTGTAACGGCGGCAGCGGTGGCTGCTCCGGAGGCAGCAACTCCATTGACAACAACGAGCACACCCAACAATAACTAGAATGCGGGTGCCATCTTGACGAATGATAAGATGGCACTTGCCTGCAGGATCACACAATGAAAACCTTGAGAGTTTACAACTACGAAATACTCAACTTCGAACAAGAGCCCGTCATCTTTACATCAACTGGCTTCACAAAACTGGTTGACCCAAAAATCACTAACACCCTGGTTCGCCTGGGAAGCATGAACACTCAACATCTCTCCGAGGGCGATCTGGAGTCGCTTCTTCGCTCAGAGGATCTCCAACCGGAGCCTGCAACTGAATTTCTCAAATCCTTATCAGTGCTCGGAGACGAAGTTAGCTTACCCTATTTGAAGAGAGTCGTAATTTTCACCGATATGGTCATTTCTGAGTCTTTAAAAAAATTCCTAGAGGAACAGCGGCGGCAGCGATTGCAGATACTCCCTCTCCCCAATGATTTGCCAGCCATTGCCTCAAGCCCTACATTATTTGT
The DNA here is from genome assembly GCF_003097235.1 of Pseudomonas sp. CC120222-01a. Lineage (GTDB taxonomy): Bacteria > Pseudomonadota > Gammaproteobacteria > Pseudomonadales > Pseudomonadaceae > Aquipseudomonas. The sequence goes on from NZ_QEQQ01000032.1 coordinate 24,715, forward strand.
ATTTGCATGCATGAAATTGCGACCCAACTCAATAAAAAAAATGTACACCACCGTACTCCAACAGAACCCAGGCTCAGCGGCTAGCATTGGATTCGTGAGCGGCAATTACTTCCATCTGACTGAGGCGCATCTACCGGAAATTGGAAATCCCTGTGCATTCTGTACGCTCGATCGAATCTCGCACTATGAAAGATTGAGAAGTAGCCACCATTATTGGAGCCGGATATGGGCATTCTGTAGCGCGCAGAATTTAGACTTACCTTTGACCCCTATAAATGAGTACCAACGCACACTTATTTTTGGAGCCATCGTGGAGTTCGCCGATAAGCTTACGCAAGCTCCAAAACTCAGGAGCACTCAAGACCGAATACTTCTCTCACGAACTGTGAATCTACAGAACGGCTTCCTTACTGAAGACAGCAGTATCCATTGGCCTCTTTGCGAATGCATAGGAGCTGAGCAATGAGCACTTCGCATGATCAATATTTAAAATTTGTCAGCAACGAGCTTATCGATGAAGTGCTAAACTTTCATGCTAAAGGGAATTATGTCATACACCCAGCCACGCAACACTTAAGTACGCTCCATCACGTCCCCGCTGCCGATCTTGCTACGCTCTCAGGCAATGAGCTATCACTACATCCACTGCCATCATGCAGCGACAATCCATCTCTAGCCCCTCAACCGCTACCTCATCACCATCCGCTACGGCGAAATGATTCTTGCAACGACTTCAAAGCCAGTCGAATTAACTTCGAAACAACCAAGGCAATTCTTGCTCCTCTGCTGAGAAAACACAGCAGTAGCAAACGAGGCTATCCAAGCGGAGGCGCTCTTTATCCAGTCGAAGTATTCTGCGTAAACTTGAACAACCGGGTTGAGGGCTGGCCGAAAGTGCCCAGCGCATTGCACCTCTTAGCAAACTCTAGGACACTTGAAGTCCACAGCCAGACAATTGACGCTCACAAACTCTCCAGCGCCATTATAGGTTCAAGCACACAGATCGGATCGCCTGCGCTCGCACTTGTATATTACATATATTTACCCAAGGCACTTTTTAAGTATAGGCAAAGGGGGTACAGACTTGCATTGATGGAGGTCGGATCAATGTACATGCTTACAGATCTTCGCTGTAAAGAACTAGGACTCAACAGCCGTCCTTGGGCTGCGTTCACCGACCATCAAGTCACAAAGCAGCTTAATCTCAACCCCACATTATTCCTGTCCACATGCATTCAACTCATAGGTTGACCCATGAATAACTACAGCGAAATACATAATCCAGGCATTGCGGATTTTGAATTGCTTCGACCGAGTGCGGTGACATATATGCCGCACAGTGCAGAGTTAGGCTCACGGTGGAGCACATACGGGTCGAGCAGTGGATGGACTTCGGAGGTAGCCGCTACCGCCTTGGGGGAGCACCTTGAGCGCAAGCACTTCTACCTTGACATTCCGATTCATGACACTGGCCCAATGGGCAAAACCTTGACACCCGAAGAGTGCGGAGCATTCAGCAAGGCATTTGCTCAGACATCGAGCCAGATCTCAATCAACACTATCGAAAACCATGCCTTTGATCTAACTCGCGCATTTAGAATAACTGACCTCACCCCCTGCAAAATACCAACAGCTTGCATTTCACTTACGCACTCAAAAAATAATATAGACAATGCGATCTACCCTTCAAGAGACACTTGTGGCTGCAGCGTTCACCTCACTCTGGAAGCGGCAATCTTAGGCGCAATGAAGGAATCTTTCGAGCGGCAGTTCCTGCTTCGCTTCTGGTTAACTAAAACGTACACAGAAAAGATTGAGTACGATCAAGCCTGCGAACTACTGAAACAAAGCCGAAGCCTGCCACTGCTCCAGCAATTGCAATCATCTGGAAATTTGTCAATTCTGGATCTCACAGACAATCGTTTTCCTGGAAGCTGTATTCTCCTTTGCTATGGCAACGCTCAGCAAGGTTACGTGCGCGTCAGGTATTGCGCAGGCATGGCTTATGGGGACACTCGCTGCAGCGCGCTGGAAAAATCAATTATTGAATTGTGGCAGACATTTCGATTCATGCAATCTTATAACGAGAAAGATAAAATCACGGACCCTTACCTTCGACATTTCATGAGCTGCAATAAATATGAAACCTTTGAACGCATTATCAATGCTCGCCAGTCACTGCCCTCTACCCCCCCACAATCCGTCACTGAGCGCTTGACAGCCAAGAACCTTATAGATACTGCAAAAACACATGGCATAAATGGCTATCTGTATTTAAATCACATAACCACCACCCACAAGATGTTGTTTTTCTGCAAATATATTTCACCTAATTTGTTCATGCACATGAACAATGCAAGCGGACTCAACACCAACAACCACTACTCAGGCGCCTTTTTCAAGGAGATAATCGAATCTCAACTAAATGATATGGTGCCATTTCCATGAATCAATCTGCGCACCCAAAAACTTCAAAAATCAACGCCATACCAGGCATCATGAAACTTTTTCTGATTGAACATCTACGCGAACCCACCACACTGCTGTGGACAGGTATGGCACCCTGCTTGATGTTCATCCTGGTGACAGATCGCACCTCCAACCACTTTGACCAATCCTATGTAAATGCTGCGGCTTGGTTTTATTCTTACTTATCATCAAGTTTCGCTTTTTTCGGATTCAGCTTTTATCTGGTCGGAAGAAGAGAAAGCGGCTTCGTACGTTCCTTCATCTATCAACAAGGTGCTATCCGAACATTTCTGGTGTCGCATACTCTCAGCTACTCGCTCCTGAGTCTAATCTATGTGACAGGATTTTATCTTGTAACCAAACCGCTATACGGGAATTATGACTTGATAGAGTACCTGCATCTGGCCGCCTGCTTCTACACAGCCTACTTGGGATTTTCTTGCATAGGCTTGCTCGTGGTGGCGCTCCCCTTGAAATTCAGCACCACAAGCACAGTTTTTTCTCTCCTGTCATTCTGGATGTTGATTTCCGGCTACACCGGCGCCTCTCAGCATGGAAAGCTTGCTTCATCGGTTGCCTATTTCAATCCACTGTCTCTTAGCGTCCAACTTTACGATAGTCGACTACCGCTCCTAATCAGCTTTGCAATTGCAATGACGACCCTGTTGATTGGGCTCTGCGCCTCTATAAAATATTTTAGAATACAACCTGTCTGGAGTCGGTATTAATTGAAGATCTTATCCCTGACGGACCTCACATTTTCCTACCCCGCACGCCCATTATTCGACTCCATCAATCTTCATGTCGCACGAGGCGAGGCGGTCGGATTGCTTGGGATGAATGGTGCAGGCAAAACAACGCTTTTCGACCTGATATGTAAACTCAAAGCACCACAGGGGGGAGGCATTGTCAATCAAGCACAACAACAGGCTTATCTCACTCAAGTTCTCACGCCGCCTCCTTTGCTGCGGATGCATGAGATTGGCAAATTGATCAGGCTGTTTAATGCCAGAACACTCCCTCGCGCTGACGAAGCACTTACTCGTTTAGCCAGGTGGTCCGCACCGTTGGCCAAACGATACGCTGATATCGGACAAAAACGGGCGGCGACTTGCAGCTATGGCGAAGTACGCAGTTACTTCACGTTGACGTTGCTGTTAATGGAGTGCGACCTCATCATCCTTGATGAGCCCACTGCCGGCGTCGACCCTGAATTCAGGCACTTTATCTGGCTGGGCATTCAGCATGCCTGCCGTGAAGGCGCCGCCGTATTGGTATCCTCACATTACACCGAGGAAATTGCTCAACATTGCCATCGTTTTTATATGCTGGCCAACAGAAGAGTTACGGCCTTTGAAAGTGCCCAGCAGTTTTTATCTCATTACGACGCGCACTCGCTTGATGATGCGTTTATTAAAGCGTTTGTTTGATAAGCCAGCCTTCACACAATCAACCTTACTTTCTCGACACGGTGCTAAGCGCAGCGGTCGCCGTAGGTGCCCGGAGCCCGTATGATGGCCGTCCACATCCGAGGCCAGCCATGTTCGACTGGGAAGACCTGCGTCACTTTTCCGCTTTCATCAGCACCGGCTCGCTGTCGGCTGCGGCCAAGCACTTGGGCGTCGATCACGCCACCGTGGCCCGGCGTATCGCTGCGCTGGAGGCCGCCTTGAACCTCAAGCTGGTCGACCGCCGCCCCAGGGCCTACGCGCTGACCGAGGAAGGCCGCCGGGTTGGCGTTTACGCCGAACAGATGACCCAATCGTCGTTCGCCCTGGAGCACTTCGCCAATGCCGGTCAGCAGCAGGTGGAAGGCGAAGTGGTGCTGGCCGCCCCGCCCGCGCTGCTCGGCAGCATCATCGCCCGACGCCTGGGTGTGCTCATGCAGCGCTACCCGCAACTGCGCCTGAAGCTGGTCGGCAGCAAGTCGCGGGCCTCGCTGGCACGTCGCGAGGCCGATATCAGCATCACCCTGGCCAGGCCCACCGAGCCGACACTGGTCGCCAGCCTGCTGGGTTACCTGGATTACCGTTTGTACGCCGCGCCCGCCTACCTGCGCAGCGCAGGCACGCCGCGCTACATCGGCTACGACGAATCCCAGGCCAGGTCACCGCAGCAGCAGTGGCTGCTCAGCCAGACCGGCAACCCGCCCTTGGTGTTGCAGAGCAACGACCTGCGCATCCAGGCCCATGCGGCCGCGGGCGGGGTTGGCATCGCCTGCCTGCCGGCCTTCATGGCGCAGGAGCATGGCCTGGAGGTTGCCGGCAAGGACGAGCAGACCATGAGCATCGAGATCTGGCTGGCCGTGCACGAGGATGTGCGCAACACGCCGCGCATCAAGGCCGTCACCGACTTCCTGCAACAACAGGTCAAGCCGCTGCTGCGCTTGTGAATTTCTGCGGATGGCGCCTGCACCGATTCGGAATTTTCGCAGCCATCCATCACCGCTAAGCTTCCCTGCGTCGCACAACCGATTACTGAGGAGCAGCGGATGCAATACGTCAAACTGGGCAACACCGGCCTGGACATCTCGAAACTGTGCCTGGGCTGCATGACCTTCGGCGAGCCGGACGCCGGCACCCACCCATGGACCCTGGGCGAAGCCGACAGCCGCCCGATCATCCGCCACGCTGTCGAGCAAGGCATCAACTTCTTCGACACCGCCAACAGCTACTCGGCCGGTACCTCGGAAGTCATCCTCGGCAAGTTGCTGAAGGAATTCACCCGCCGTGACGAGACAGTGATCGCCACCAAGGTGTTCTTCCCCGCCAACATGTGGGAAGGCAGCACCCGCCCCAACGAACAGGGCCTGTCTCGCAAGGCGATCATGGCCAACATCGACGCCAGCCTGGCCCGGCTGGGCACCGATTACGTCGACCTGTACCAGATCCACCGGTGGGACTACCACACGCCCATCGAAGAGACCATGGAAGCCCTGCACGATGTGGTCAAGGCCGGCAAGGCACGCTACATCGGTGCTTCGTCGATGTACGCCTGGCAGTTCGCCAAGGCCCAGCAGGTCGCAGCCAGCAACGGCTGGAGCCGCTTCGTGTCGATGCAGAACTATCTCAACCTGATCTACCGCGAGGAAGAGCGCGAGATGATCCCGCTGTGCCTCGACCAAGGTGTTGGCCTGATGCCCTGGAGCCCGATGGCCCGCGGCCGGCTGACCCGTCCCCATGGGCAGCAGACCGAGAGAACCCGCACGGACATTTCCGGGCAGTCGTTCTACGAGAAGACCGAGGTGGAAGATGGCCGGGTGATCGATGTGGTCGAGCAGATTGCCGGAGAGCGTGGTGTGCCGATGGCGCAGGTGGCGCTGGCCTGGGTGCTGGGCAAGCGCGGGGTGTCGGCGCCGATTGTCGGGGCCTCGAAAGTGGCGCAGCTGGACGATGCGATTGCGGCGTTGGCGTTCCAGCTGAGTGAAGAGGAAAAAGCCCGGTTGGAAGCACCCTATATGCCGCATGCGGTGACAGGCTTCAAGTAAACAAAGGCACAGCAGATAATTGGCGATGCGCTGACCCGCATCGACAATTCGACCCTGCAATAGTCACTGCACGCGATGGTCAGTCAAAAGTACTTTTCTGGTAACTGCTCCTTTCTTTGGCACATAGCTACTCCACTCCCAAAAATTTGTTTCCCACGGAGCTTCCGTTTCAATATTGTTTTTATAGAAGCTGATACGCCCTTCGAGTTGCTCGCGATTTCTAAATGCATAACGCAGTTCACTGGCCGTGATTGACTGCCCTGCCTCTCCATCCTTACTAATTACCGCAGCAATATCTATCTCATCAAGCACGAAATGAATATGACCAGAACCATTGGCAGCCATGGCAAGGCCTAGCTTGCTCGCGCGCTTCCAAAACAGGTTAGGAGCCACACCCTTTGGGTCATCCAAGCTACCATCCCACTGATGATAGTTAGTCTTCGAAGGAGACAGCTTGACCTCGTCATAAATTGCGGCCACATTGAATTTATCAACAATATCGCCCATTTGAAAATACGCAGCCCACAAAGGAAATTTGTGCTGCGACTTCAAATCAGTGGCAATGTTTGACGGAATTTTCAATCTCTGCCCGAACTGCTTAGGCGAAACGGGAGGAACCAATCTTACTTGCCCAGCGTGCCTTCCCCTCAACATTTCTCGCCGCATATCCGACGCTACCGATGCATTTCTCATCGTTATCAACCCGGAAACCGCGTTATTATAACGATCTATTGTTAGTGGCGTTGACCCGTCAGCGACAGCATTGTGAATCAAGTCAGTTATATATTTGTGCCGCGGAGCCACGCCTGACCCTTCCACCGTAGGGAAAGACAGACCATAAATCAAATCCCCCCTCGCCGGTTCAAAGTTTCTAACTATGTCGAAATCAAGAATTTCTTCTGCATGCCCCACACTCGCCTCTTCGGCTTGCAGGCCATTTTTGTCAACAAGCGTTGCTGGGTTATTCCTGACCATCCGATACAGATTGACCCCGTCCAATGCACCGAATGGATCGGATGAAAGCCAGCGGCCCGCCCACCACTGATAATAGCGACACCCATAATAATAGAGCCCCGTTGCATCGCGCTCCTTGCCCGAATAACGAAACACTTTATAGCTTACCTCTACCACATTGCGTGCGCTAAATATGGATGTTCCTCCATACGGGTAAAACTCTTCGGCGCTGATAACGTTTCCTTCTCCGTCTATTTCCAAACCTACGCTGCCGATGAGATTGCCATAGCTGAAGCGTACCTGCACCTCACTCAGTTCCTGCGGCTTGCCGCACTCCCAGTGTAAAACTCGTACCTGCCCCCGTCCCGAACTGTCCAAAGTGATTGCTTGCAAATGTTCTCTTGTGACACCCCCGATGTATTTGGTGTGGAGCTCCAGCCCAGGCAAATAGTGCACCCTTAGCGACTGCATGTTGTTATTCACTGCACGCTCGCTGAACTTTAACACTCGCTGACTGCAAGCATCATAACGATAAAGCTCCACGTCATCCTCTGAACCGACACGTACCACTGGCGTTACCTTGTGCAACGTATTGCGCGACGTCCAAAATAATTCTCTATTTGTCTGAAGCAATTTTTGTTGCCCCCCTGCAGTAAAGAAACCCTCCACCTCAGCAGGATCTTCAGTTAAAGAGCCAAGCACCCCTCTGTTGCTTCGATTGCTAATTAAAATTGCAGTCGAATGATGATTCCCGCTGGCGGGCGCATGATGACAAATCCGCATCAAGTTACCGGCATCATCATATTGGTACGTACGCGTATAGTTGACATACGCCGAATCATCTGAGGTGCCAGGCAGAAAGCAAGTGGACGAATTGATACGCTGATGACCTGTGGCCATTTCGCGCCCAGAAACACAAACGAGTTGATACAAACTATCATAGACATAGTTACTTTCGGGCTTTACTTCCTGATTGCGCCAAAAGCGCGTCTTTTCCGCATCATTGCACTCACTCAAAACATTACCTGCCGGGTCATATTTGTAGTGCAAATCCTGCAGCACTCTTGCGCCTAATGCAGCAGGAATGCTGCGCTGAATTTTTATTCCATTTAAGCGATGCGTCTGAGCGTTATATGTGTAAGAAACAACCACCCCATTGCTGTGCTCCTCACGCATTAATTGACCCGAAGCAGAATAGGTCTGCGCTATAGCAACCTCCATCTCAACGCCTGCCTCCAGCTTCAACCGCCTATTGAATAGACTGCCTGCAAGATCATAGACTGACCACTGAATATTGCCCATTGCATCGGTACGAGATAGTGCTGCGCCGGTGGAATCCGCTATGGTCAAAAACTTATATGACTGGGCATCCAGCATCTCACTCCAGGCAGCAGCGTCCACCCCCTGCCAGTCTGCAATAATGTCCGGTTTGCTCGCCTCCTTTAAGAGACGGTGGGTAACGGATAACTGAGCGCCAAACAGGCTTATGCTGTCGATTTGCAACAGCCCTGCCGTGTGGAAGTGCCCTGCGCACCGCCCAGCGAGATTATGTGCCTTTTCCGCATCACTGTTTCCGGCATACTGAAAGCGTTCAGTAATCAGCGTGGTTGCACCTGCACGTTGCTCCGTTACCTTCTCGGGACGCCCGGCTAGCGTTGCGTGCTCGTATTGAATACTACATAGCACCGCTCCACCTCTATCTTCCGAACCCTCATCAGCGATAGCGATACCTCCGACCCTACTCAATGATCGCCCAGCAACGTCGTTCAAATTAAGAACCCTGCCAGAGTCCGCACCGCATGTGCGTATGGCGTGGCCGTTCAGATCTGACTGGTACGAAAAATTCGCCCGAGCCGCCTCGTGCAATCTTGGATCTGCAGTGCGGATCACGAAGCCTTGGGGACTGTACTGATGACGGGTAATGCGTGAGTCTACGGCATCAGGGGAATCAGGGTGCCAGTGATAGGCGATGGATCTTACATTCAGGTTACGATTATCGAAAACTTTAACTGTCGGTGTTGTCATAGCCAAAGATAATTTCATGTCCATACCTGCTCGTACTGTTTGCCGGCAACGTGACCTGAAATGCACCGGCCAAAACAATAATTTGAACCGAAAGCTGTTCATACAAACTGACTGACATACGTGAAGTTTTCTCCGAACGGAGGGTGCTCCAGTTGGCTGGCGAAGAACTGCCTTTATGTAATCAATCACTGCTCCAACGATGGTGAGCTCTTCTGCTTCTCCATCGGGTATCTCTACCTCAAATTCTTCCTCCAGAGCCCTAACCAGTTTCACTTGTGTTGAGGGAGTCGGCGCCGAGGTCATTCAACGAATGATGACTCATCTTTCAATTGCTCAGGCTCGCTCCCCAGATTGCCCAATCTTTATAACGCGCTCTCCGATGGTGCTCATGACACGCTCCCTTGAATTGCTATGTTAGGTATACCGCCCATGAAGATCTTGCGGAACTGGCAAAAATGACAGTTGCCGGGGTCGATAACGCGTCAAAGAGTTGCCGATCAATACAGGGGATGTGACATCAGCTACGCCCAGCCTCTAACACGTTGGGGCTGCGAAATTGCGCGCAGTGTCGTCGCCAAACGGGTTCTGGTCAGCCTTACGACGACCGGATCAGATCTGTACTCATGTCAGCCTTGACGCGCCAGCCCTGCAGCAACACCGCCAGTGCCGCCAACCCCGCCGGTACCAGCAACGCGGCAAACACCTGGGCGAAACTCCAGCCCAGCGCCAGCATCTGGGCACCGGCAAAGGCGCTGAGGATGGCACCGAAACGGCCGATGCCACTCATCCAGCTGGCCCCGGTGGCACGCGCCTCGGTCGGGTAGAACGCCGCCGCCAGTGCATTCATGCCCACGCTCGCGCCGTTCAGGCCAAAGCCCACGGCCCAGGCGATAGCGCACAGCCAGGCGAAATCACCGGCCACCTGGCCAATCGCGGAAATCACCGCGCCACTGAACAGGAAGGTCAGCATCAGCACCCGTTGCGGGTGGCAGCGGTCCATCGCCCAGCCCACCGAAACTGCACCGACCGGCCCGCCGATCTGGAAGCAGGCGGTGACGATGGCGGCTTGCGACACCGAGAAGCCACCGCCCTCCTTCACCAGGGTCGGCAGCCAGCCGCTGAACAGGTAGACCAGGAACAGCGCCAGCACATAGCCCGTCCACAGCATCAACGTGCCGAAGCGGTAGCGTGGCGAGAGGATGGTGCCGATGGCGCCGCCCTTGTGCGCGCTGGCGGCGGGCACCACGAAGGTGCTGTCGGGCCCGCAGTGTGCCGGTGCCAGGCGCTGGACGATGCGCCGGATGCGCTGCGGGTCGGCACCCTGGCTGACCAGGAAGGTCACCGATTCGGGCAGGCGCCAGCACAGCAACGGCAAGACCAGCAGCGGCAACACCCCGCCCAGCGCCAGCACGCTGCGCCAACCCAGGTTGGGGATCATCCAGGCGCTGACGAAACCGCCCAGCGCCGCACCCAGCGAGAAACCACAGAACGCCAGGGTAATCAGCAGCGAGCGGCTGCGCGCCGGGGCGTATTCGCTGACCAGGGTACTGGCGTTGGGCATTGCAGCGCCCAGGCCCAGGCCGGTGAGAAAGCGCAGTGCGACCAGGGTTTCCAGGTTGGGGGAAAAGGTCGAGGCCAGGGTCCACAGGCCGAACAGCAGCACGCTGCCGAGCAGTACCGCCTTGCGCCCGTAACGATCGGCCAAGGGGCCTGCGACCAGAGCACCAATGGCCAGGCCGATCAGTGCGGCGCTGAGCACCGGGCCGAGGGCCTGGGCACCGAGTTGCCATTCGCTTTTCAGTTGCGGGGCGATGAAGCCGATGATGGCGACGTCCAGGCCGTCCAGGGCAATGATCAGGAAGCCGAGGAAGACTACCCATTTCTGGTAGGCCCCGATGGGTTGCTGGTCGATCAGTTGGCGTATGTCGATTGGATTGTTCATTTGCCTAACCTCTTGTTGTTCTTATTGAGGCCATTCGCGGGCACGCCCGCTCCCACAGGTACTCCATAGTCCTGAGGATCACTCATAACCTGTGGGAGCGGGCGTGCCCGCGAAGAGGCCGGAACAGGCAACATCAATGGCGCAGTTGCACCGGCTTGATGATCCGCGTCTCCTGTGCCACCACCAGGTCGCGGGTAGCCTGCAGGTACGCAGCAAAATCCGGGTCGGCATCACGCGCCGCGCTGCGCCGCTCGAAATCCTCCAGGCTGTCATAGCCCCACAGGTGCACCACCTGGTTCAGCGGCCCGATGCTGCTCACGTAGAACCCCAGCGGTGTACCCAGGTGCCGGCGCAGAATGGGCATGGCCAACTGCTCGAAGGCTTCGAGAAACGCCGCCATGCCGCGCGGCCGGATGGTGTAGATGCGGTGGTCGACAATCGCCTTGTCCATCACGCCACCTCCCGTGCCGGGTCGGCACTGGCCAGCCCCTGCTCGACCCCGGCCAGGTGCCGCCCGGTGATGTAACCGAAGGTCATGATCGGCCCCAGGGTGATGCCCGCGCCGGGGTAGTTGCCGCCCATGATGCTGGCCCGGTCGTTGCCCACCGCATACAACCCGCTGATGGCGCGCCGCTCACCATCGAGCACCTCGCCAACCACGCTGGTGCGGATGCCATCGAAGGTGCCCAGGTCGCCCATGACCACCTTCACCGCAAAGTACGGCCCCTCGCCCAGCGGCGCCACGCAAGGGTTTGGCTGTTGTTGCGGGTCGGCCAGGTAGCGGTTGAACGTGGTGCTGCCGCGGCCGAATTGCCGGTCCTCGCCTTGCACCGCGCCGAGGTTGTACTCGCGCACCGTACGCTCCAGGCCTTGGCCATCAATGCCCGCCCTGGCTGCCAGCTCGGCGAGGGTGTTGCCCTTGAGCAGGTAGCCATTGCGCAACAGCGGCCCCAGCGGCATCGGTGACGGTTTGGCATAGCCCAGGCCGTACCTGGCCAGGGTGCGCCGGTCGCAGACCAGCCACATGGCGGTCTCTGGGTGGTCGGCACAGGCTTCGATCAGTGCCGCGCCGACATCGTGATACGAGTTGGATTCATTGGTGAAGCGCTGGCCTGAGCGCAGTACGCCGATCACCCCAGGCTTGTAGCGATCGAGCAAGTGCGGGAATGCCACAAGCTTGCCACCCGCCATCGGCACCTTGGAGACCGGCATCCACGCCGCCGCGGCCTGCAGGCGGATATCCACCTTGCCACCCAGCGCCTCGGCCATGCGTGCGCCGTCGCCCGTGTTGCCGGCCGGCACCGGAGAGAAATGCTCACCGCCACGGCGCACATGCGGGTAGGCCTGTTGCAGGCGCTGCAGGTCATGGGAGAAACCACCGCACGCCAGCACCACGCCGCGGCGCGCCTCGATGCGCAACTCGCCGCCCTGTTGCTGGGCCAGAGCCCCGCTCACCCGCCCGCCTTCGCGCAGCAGCTGCCGCGCCGGGGTGCCAGTGAGGATCGGGATGCCCAGGTCCAGCGCCGACTTCACCAGCCGTGCCGCCAGGGCATTGCCACTGGTGACCTGGGTGCCGCGGCGGTACAGCAGCAGCTCCTTGAAATGGGTCAGCAGCCGTTTGGCCACATAGGTGAACGAGGCCAGCGAACGGGTGACGTTAAAGAAGTGCTTGAGGTCGGCATTCGACGAATTGAACATCATGCCGATGAAGGTGATGGTCTTCAGCGGCGGGCGCAGCCGTGCCATGTCCGCACCGAGGCCGCGGATATCGTAGGGCGCAGCCAGGATCGAGCGGCCGATATCGACACCGCCCCCGACCTGCGGGTGGTAGTCCGGGTACAGCGTGGGGACGAACCTGACCGTGGTCTCGCGCTCGAAAAACTCGACCATCTGCGGCCCGTACTGCAAGAACGCTTCCACGTCAGCCGCATCGAAACAGGCACCGCATTCGTTGCGCAAGTAGGTCAGCGCCTGGTCATGGCTGTGGTTCGGGTCATGCCGGTTGCCCGGTACCCACAGCACGCCGCCGGAAAACGCCGTGGTACCGCCGAAGCAGTCGTCCTTCTCGATCACCACCACGTCCAGGCCATGCTTCTTCGCGGTGATCGCCGTCGCCAGGCCACCGGCCCCGGCGCCGATCACCAGCACATCGCAGCTGCGCGTGTTCATGCCTTCACCCCCTCGAAGCCGGGGCGCGGGATCAGCGCCATGGGCATGCTCTCCAGGCCACCATCCACGGTCAGCTCGGCACCATTGATGTAGTCGGCGCGGGGGCTGGCGAGGAACAGCACGGCGTCGGCGATATCCTGCGGCTCGCCGATGCGCTGGTTGGCGGTCATCGCGCTGCGCTGACGTTCCACCTGCGGGTCGGCATAGAACGCCGCCGACAGCGGCGTGCGGATCAGCCCCGGGCACACGGCATTGCTGCGCACGCCACGCGGCCCCCACTCCACGGCAATCTGCCGCGACAGCATGCTGACCCCGGCCTTGGCCGCGCTGTAGGCGCCGCTGTTGGGCTGCGGGTAATGCGCGGCAATCGATGCCACATGCACGATGCGCCCCTGGCCACGGGCAAGCATCGCCCGACCGAAGCCTTGCGCGCACAGCAGGTAGCCGCTGAGGTTGACCGCCAACACCTGGTTCCACTGTTCCAGGCTCAGCGCCTCCAGCGCCCCCGGGCGCAGCACGCTGGCATTGTTCACCAGCACATCGCAGCGCCCATGCAGCGCCTGCACCTGGGCGGCGGCCTGTTCGACGCTGGCCGGGTCGGCGATGTCGCAGCCCAGCGCGCTGACTTCGCCGACACTGTGCTCACCCAGGCTGGCGGCAAGCTCGCGGCACTTGTCGAAATCACGGTCCAGCAGCACCACGTGGGCCTGTTGCTCGACCAGCGCGGCGGCCAGCGCCGCACCGATGCCACCGGCCGCACCGGTGACCACGCAAACGGCTGAATCCAGGCCCAGCCAGTTGGAGGAAATCTTGTTGTTATGCATGCTGCTCTCCAGAGTGTCGCTTGATCTGGTGAACAGCCTAGGGCCGAGGGGCTGGCCGGCAGAATGGACAAAACCTGCAAGCGTCGCCACATTCCGGTCAATTTCGTGCCTGCCACCTGAAGCCCGCGCCTGGCTGTGGCACAGTGACCGGGTAGCGATCAGAACAATTACAACAACATGAACAAGATCCCCAACTACGCCCTGTACGGCGAAACCGCGCAGCCGGTGTGGCACGAGTCCCTGCATGTGGAGCAGATCTCCCAGCGCTCCGGCGCGCACAACTGGGAAATCGCCGCGCACCGCCACGACGGCCTGCTGCAGCTGCTGTACCTGCAGAGCGGCAGCGGCGAAGTGCTGTTCGACAGCGAGCGCGTGCAGGTTTGCGCACCTTGTGTGGTGTATGTGCCGGCGCAGGTGGTGCACGGTTTCCACTGGGCCGGCCAGGTCGAAGGCCAGGTGATTACCGCTGCCCAGCCACCGCTGGAGAGCATCGCCCAGGTGCTTGCGCCCAACCTGCTGGCCTTGATCCGCAAACCCCAGGTCATCGCCCTGCCCCATTGGCCCGCCGAGGAAGACCCGCTGCTACCGCTATGCCTGGCCCTGCGCGAGGAATACCACAACCGCGCCCGCGAGCACGTCGCCAGTAGCATGGCGCTCTTGTTGACCTTGATGATCCAGGCCCTGCGCCATGCCCAGGAGGCCCCTGACCTGGCGCAGCGCCCGGCGTCACGGCGCAGTCAGCAACTGACCGGGTTTCGTGAACTGGTGGACAGGCATTACCGCGAGCACCGCCCGTTGGGCTTCTATGCCAGTGAACTGGGCATGACCCTGGCGACGCTGGGGCGCTTGTGCCAGGAGCATCTGGGGATGACCCCGATGAATGTGATCAACGCCCGGCTGGTGCTGGAGGCCAAGCGCGTGCTGAGGCATTCGGATGCCAGCGTGAAGGCGATTGCCCATGAACTGGGGTTTGCCGATGTGGGGTATTTCAGCCGGTTCTTTCGCAAGCAGTGTGGGGTGAGCCCGAGTGCGTTTCGCGGTGACAGACCTGTTTGATGTACTGCCTGTGCCGGCCTCTTCGCGGCTGAAGCCGCTCCCACAGGTACCGCGCAGCCCTTGAGGTAGAAGAGATCCCTGTGGGAGCGGCTTTAGCCGCGAAGAGGCCCTCAGCACCCGTACATGACTAAGCTAATACCCCGTCATCTCCAGATACCCCCGCCCTTGCGTACTGCCACTCACCCGCACCGGCCCTTCCCAGTAGGGAAAGCGCGTGCCCATCCAGGCCTTGGCCTGCACCGCCTCGACTTGCACATCCAGCTCCACTGCGGGCACTTGAACCCGCCAGCGGGTCGGCACGCGCTTACCGTTGGCCTGATCGGTCCAGGCCAACGGCGTCAGCTCGACCTCAGCCCCCTGCAGCGCCCGCACCTGCCCGTCAGGCCCAACCCAGGTTCCAGCGCGGTACGGCTGCCCCTGTTCCTCCCTCACCTGAAACAACATCAGTTTGGCGCCACTGTCCAGATGCAGCGAAAACCAGTCCCAGCCGCTTTGCCCGGCCGCCAGCGGCTGGCTGCTCCACTCCCGGTCAAGCCAGGCCTGCCCGGTTACCGCAATGCGCTGCCCGTTCCGCTCGACCTCGCCGCTGACCTGGTAGAACGGCTGGCTGTAATAGTACGAAGCCTGGCCCTTGCCGGACTTCTCGCTGTAACCCCGGTCGCCGTGCAGCACCAGCGGCTTTTCGCTGGCCAGGGCCAGGTCATAGCTAAAACCCTGGCCGCTGGCACGCATCTGCAAACGGTGGATGTTGTCATCGCCTTGCAGCGACCAGTCGTTGATCCACGCCCGGAACGGCCCGGTTTCGACGCCGGCCTGGTCGATGCCACCGCGTGCCAGCGTTTCGCTGACCTGGTGACCGCTCGGGTCGGTCAGGGCGGCGTGGCCCATCCACAGGTTGGGGCTGTTCCAGCTATGGGTCTCAGGGCCGGGGCGCAAGGCTGAGCGAAACAGCGTCCATTGCACGCCCCAGTCACGGCCCTGGGCATCGCGCAGGTTGGCGGTGACGTACCACCACTCGATGCGGAAGCCATCGTGGGCGCCATGGTCGCGGGGGAATACCAGCGCGGTGTTGCGTGTGACCTGCCTGAACGCCGCCGCCTCGGCACCGAGGCCGGCATAGCTTCTGGCCGGCGGCGCAGGCGCGTCACACCCGGCCAGCAGCAGGCAGGCCAGCAACAGCCAGGTTTCAACTTTCATCGGCGAACCGCCGCAACAGCTCGCCTGGCTGGCGCCGCGCCAATTGCCACAGCGGCCAGGCACTGGCCAGCAGGCTGGTCAGCACCCCGAGCGCGGCCAATTGCACGAGCTGGCTGGCAAACACATGCCAGGGCAGCCGCCAGCCGAATGCCTGCACGTTGACCACCGCCACCAGGCACCAGGCCAGCAGCAACCCGAGGGGGATCGCCAGCAGCACGGTGAAACCGCTGAGCATCAGCATCTGGCCCAGGCTCAGCCAGGCCAGCCAGCGGCGCGGCACACCCAGCGCCCACAATGGTGCGAGCTGCCCGAGGCGCTGCTGGCCCAGGGTCAGCTGACTGATGAACAGTGCCACGCCAGCGACGCCGAGGGTGAGGCTGTTCAGGGCTGCGGTGACGGCAAAGGTGCGGCTGAATATCTGTGTCGACCAGGCTTTAAGGCTGGCCTGCTCGACCACTTGCGATTCGTCCAGGCCGAAGCGCTGCTGCAAGGTGCCCTTGACCGAGGCTATCTGCCCGGGCCGGATCAGCAGGCTAAGGCCGCTCAGGCTAGCCGCCGCATGCTGGCGCAGCCAGTCGGCATTGACCAGGACATGCCCTTTCGGGTTGCCATAGTCGGCGTGAATGCCCACCACCCGCATGCCTTGTGGCGGGTCGGCCGGCAACTGAACTTCATCCCCAATGCCCACGCCCAGGCGCCGCGCCAATTGTTCGCTCAGCATGGCGCCCTCCCCGTTGGCCACCTGCTCCCATGCTTTCGGCGCCTGTTCAAGCAATGGCCAGTGGCTGCGGTAGAACGGATGATCGATCACCCCTTGCACCTGCACCGGCCACTGTTGCAGGCGCCATTCCACCCGCCAGCTTGGCAACACGACACTGACGTCAGGGTCATGCTGCAACTGCTGAAAGACCTGCAGCGCCTGAGTGCTGTCGCGGGGTGTGACATACAGGTCCGCAGCCAGGCGCTGGTCGAGCCACCCGACAAAGGTGCGGCGGAAACCTTCGGTCATGCCGCCCACGCCGACGCTGGCGGCCAAAGCCAGTAGCAATGCCATCAGCGCCAGGCTCAGCGCCGGTAACTGCTGGCGGCTGTCGGCGACGAACCACTGCGCCAGCGGTCGCCGGGTAAACCGCGCCAAGCCAGCGAGCAACAGGGCCAGCGCACCCGGCAACAACAATGCGGCCGCCAGCAACAGCGCGGCAAGCAGGGTGAACGCACTGGGCAAATTGTTGCCCAAAGCGCCGCAGCCCAGGGCAATCAGCGCCAACCCTGCCGCGGCCAGTGCCTGGCGCTTCAGCCAGGGCACCTGGGCCAGGCGCCAGGCCTGAGGTTGAGCCAATGCCAGCAAGGGCAAGCGCGCTGCGCGCAGCAGGCTGTCGATACCCGCCAGCAAGGCGCCGAGCAGGCTCACGGCAATGCCCACCAGCCACCAGTACAACGGCAGATGCAGGTGCCCGGATACCTGGGCGCCATACAGGCCACGCAGGCTGGAAGCAAAATCGGGCAGCAACAGTGCTGCCAGCAGATAGCCCGCTGCCACACCTGCCAGGCCACCCACCACGGCGAACAACCCAAGTTCCAGCGCCAGTGCCGTCAGCAACACCCTCAGGCTGACACCACAGGCGCGCAAGGTGCGCATCAGGCCCCGTCGTTGCTCCAGCGCCAAGCCGATCGCCGCATGGGCGATGAACAACCCGACCACGAAGGCCAGCAGGCCGAGGGCCGTCAGGTTCAGATGAAAGCTCGCGGTCAGGCGTTGCAGGTCGGTGTCATCGTCCGCTGGCTGTACCTGCAAACGTTCGGCGAAGGCCGGCGGCAACGGCTGATCGGTGTCGCTGATCAGCTGTGAAAGCTGACCCGGCGCACCCAGCAAGGCCTGGGCCACGCCAATGTCGACCAGCATCACGCCGGGCGCCAACTGTTCATTGAGGATCAGCGGCGGTAACGCCTGGCCATCGACCGTGCGCAGCCTGCCCGCCAGTTGGCGCAAGGTATCCGGCCCGACCCAGGCTTGCCCAGGTGCGCCGATGAAGGCCTGCAAGTCGAAGCTCGCCGGGTCGGCACCAGCGACGGCCATGCCCGGCAGCAGGCTCAGCGGCTCGATGCCGATCAGCCTGACGGAGACGGCTGGCTCGCCGGCCAGGCGCAGGCGCCCCTCCAGCACTGGCGTCACCTGCCAGCCTTGCCTGCGCAGTTGCACGTAAAGCGCCTGGTCGAAACGCTGCCCATCGCGGGCCACTATCTGCCGGTGCGCCGCCCCGCTCAGCACGGCGCTGGCCTGGGCATAGTCGCTGCGCGCCTGGGCGTTGAGGGCCTGAACGCCGGTCCACAGGGCCGTGGCCAGCCACAGGCCGGTGAAGATGCTGAGGCACTGCAAGCGATGGCGCCACCAATGGCTGCCCAGCGCCTGCAGGGCGATCAGCAGGTGGTTCATGATCCTTGCACCCGGCCCTGGTGCAGCACGCAGCGGTGCTGCAGGCAGGCGGCCAGGCGCGGGCTGTGGGTCACCATCAGCACGCTGCTGCCGGCCTCGCCGACCAGTTGCAGGAGCAAGGCCAGCACCTCGTCGCTGCTGGCTTCGTCGAGGCTGCCGGTGGGCTCGTCGGCGAGCAACAGCGCCGGCCGGCTGGCCAGTGCCCGGCCGATGGCGACCCGTTGCTGCTGACCGCCCGACAGCTGCTCTGGATAGCGGTCCAGTAAAGCCGCCAAGCCCAGGCGCTCGGCCAGATAGGTAAGCCACTGCGGGTCATGGCGCTTGGCCAGGCGCGCCTGAAAGGCCAGGTTGGCGGCCACGTCGAGGCTGCTGATCAGGTTGTACTGCTGGAACACCAGGCCGATGCCCTCCCGACGCCAGCGGGCCAGGGCGGATTCGCCATGGCCGTGCAAGGGTTCGCCGTCGATGAGGATGCGCCCGCTGTCGGCACGGTCGAGGCCGGCGACCAGGTGCAGCAAGGTGCTTTTGCCACTGCCGGATTCGCCCATAAGGGCCAGGCTGCTGCCGCGGGAGAGGGACAGGTCGACACCGCGCAGGACCTGGAGCGGGCCCTGGGCGGTGGGGAAGGATTTTTGCAGGTGCTCGATGACCAGCATGGGGCGTTACCCTTTAGGCGGTAATTTCCGGGGGGCATGCCTTGAAGTCTATAGCGCCTGGGAGATCGAGCGCCGCCCGCGCGGCGCATCGCGGGCAAGCCCGCTCCCACATCTGTTTCGGGCCAATCTCTGCTGTGAAGCCAACAGGGACCGCCTTGTTAGTATGGCGATACATCTCGGTGGGCGCTGATGCCGCTCCACCGCTATCCAGTCATGCACCAGGGCGGATCCTGTTGGCGGCACAGGAGTAATTGGCCCGAAACAGATGTGGGAGCGGGCTTGCCCGCGATGCGCCGCGCGGGCGGCGCTCGATCTCGAATCCGCCCAAAATTTATCGCCAAACACCCCTAACCCACCAACGCATGCTGCACTTCACCCACAGTCGCCGCCAAACTATTCAGGTGCAAACTCAGCACCCGCTCCACCGGCGCCTGATCCAGTGGCCAGTGCAAGGCAATGCTCCCGGCCAACTGCCCCTGCACCCGCACCGGCAAGGCGATCGCCCGGATCAGGAACGGCAAGCGCACCGGATACTCCCAATAACCTTCGGTGCGCTGCCCGAAGCCCTTGTGCGCATCCCCTTCCAGGTCACGCAGCAGCTCTTCACCGCCCACCCGCTCATGCCCAGCCAGGCGCCGTACCTCGTCCACCGCCAACTCCTTCAGGCAGGCCCGGCCCATCGCCGAATGGAACAGGCTGGCATGCTGCCCGACGATCTGGCAATTGTTCGGATAACGCTTGCGCAACACCTGGGGAATCGCGCTTTCCATCACCTCCAGCCGCTCACCGTCGAAGCACGACAGGTCGACCACCAGCCCGGTCCGCTCGCTCAGTTCCAGCAGCAGCGGCGCGGCGCTTTCCACCAGCTGGCGTTTGAAACGCTGCTGGCGGTCGCCGAACAGGCGGCGGGCGCACAGGCGGTAACGCCGGTCGCTCAAGCCGCGGTAGACCCAGCCCTGTTCCTGCAAGGTGGCCAGCATGCGCGAGGCCGTGGCCTTGGGCAGGCCGGTGAGGTAATGCAGCTCCTCCAGCCCCAGGGCCTGGTGCTCGCCAAGCAGTTCGACGATGGCCAGCGCGCGCTCCACCGAGCGCACGCCACCGCTGTCTGTCGCTGTGCCCATGTCTCCGACCTCCCTGTCTGTGCGTGGATGGTCATCATGCCCAGCAAGATACGGGCCGGGCCAGCCCTTTCAGCGTGCCAACAGGCTCGGCGGCGGGCGCCGTTCCACCCAGCGGGTCAGCTGTTCATGGGCGTAGGCCAGCTGCAGCACGGCATGGTCGGCCTGGGCCGGGCCTATGATCTGCAGGCCCGTGGGCAACCCAGCGGCATTGAAACCGACCGGCACGCTCATGCTCGGCAGGCCGGCCAG
Source organism: Pseudomonas sp. CC120222-01a (assembly GCF_003097235.1). Lineage (GTDB taxonomy): Bacteria > Pseudomonadota > Gammaproteobacteria > Pseudomonadales > Pseudomonadaceae > Aquipseudomonas. The sequence continues at coordinate 45,298 of NZ_QEQQ01000032.1, forward strand.
GGTCGGCCCGATCACTACCTCCATCCAGCGGTGGTAGGTGTCCATTGCCCGTCCCCCAACTTGCTTCGGCCACGCCTCGGCTGCGTCGAAAGGGAACACCTGGGCCGAGGGCAACAGCAGGAAATCGTAACGCTCGAACAGGCTGATCAACGCCTGGTACCACGCGCTGCGGTCCACTGATGCCTGATAGACAGCGGCGGCGCTGAGCTGCAAGCCGCCCTCCACTTCCCACTGCGCCTCGGGCTTGAGCAGCGCCCGCTTGCCCGGGTCGGCATAGGCCGCCGCCAGGCTGCCGTGCACCAGGAAGTGGCGGTGGGTGAGCCAGCATTGCCACAACCGGGCCTGGTCGAACGCGGGCTGGCAGGCCTCGACTTCACAGCCAAGCTCGGCGAAATCGGCCAGGGCCGCCTCGCACAGGCCCAGTACGCCGTCCTCCATCGGCAGATAGCCGTCGTAGTCACCCAGCCAGCCGATCCGTGCGCCCTTGAAGTCACGCTGCAGCCCGGCCGCGAAATCCCGCCCGCCGTCATTGAGCGACAGTGGCACCCGCCGATCATGCCCGGCCTGCACCGTCAGCAAGCGGGCGACATCGGTGACGCTGCGCCCCATCGGGCCCTCGGTGGCCAGCTGCTGCACGAACAGCTCCGGCGTCGGCCCGTAAGGCACCCGCCCCAGCGATGGGCGCAGACCGAACACGTTGTTGAACGCCGCCGGGTTGCGCAGCGAGCCCATCATGTCGCTGCCATCGGCCACTGGCAGCAAGCGCATGGCCAGCGCCGCCGCCGCACCGCCGCTGCTGCCACCGGCCACGCGGCTGTGGTCGTAGGCGTTGGTGGTGGTGCCGAACAGTGTGTTGTAGCTCTGCGAGCCCAGGCCGAACTCCGGCACGTTGCTCTTGCCGATGATGATCGCCCCGCTCGCCCGCACCCGCGCCACGCTGATGGCGTCGTGTGCCGGCACCTGCTCGGCGAACAGCGGCGAGCCCAGGGTGGTGCGCAGCCCGGCCGTAGCGGCCAGGTCTTTGATTGCCTGGGGCATGCCGTGCATCCAGCCTCGGGACTGGCCACGCGCCAGTTCACGGTCGCAGGCGTCGGCCTCGGCCAGCAATTCATCGGCGCCGCGCAGCGACACCAGCGCATTGACCTGCGGGTTGCATCGTTCGATATGGCCCAGGTAAGCCTGCATCACCTCGCGGCACGCCACCTGGCGGGCATGAATGGCCCGGGACAGGGCCTCGGCGTCGAGGGCGACGATCGGGTCGATAGCTAACGCGTTCACGGTTTCACTCCAAGGTTGTAGGCGACGGCCTTGCCGGCGCGCGGTGCTTCTTTCAGGCAATAGGTGCCGAGCAGGGTCAGCAGGCAGGCGAACAGCACGTAGAACGACGGCGCCACTGGCGTGCCAAGCACCTTGGTAAGCCAGGTGACAATCAGCGGGGCAAAGCCGCCGAACACCATCACCGCCACGTTGTAGGCCACCGACACCCCGGTGGAGCGCACCTCGACCGGGAACTGCTCGGCCAGGGCGGTCGGCGCAGGGCCAAAGAAGCCGCCGATGGCGCTGCACAACAGCAGCTGCATCACCAGCAGGCGCTCGATCGACGGCGCCGCGGCCACCCACACATACAGCGGGTAGACCATGACGAAGAACGCCAGGGTGAAGGCCATCAGCACCGGCCGCCGGCCGAGCCGGTCCGACAGCGCGCCGGCCAGGGGAATGACCACGGTCATCAGGCCCACGGCGAGCATCTGCACCAGCAGCACCTGGTCCAGCGGCAGGCCAAGGTTCTTGTGGGCGAAGGTCGGCATGTTCACCAGCACAACGTAGAACGACACCGTCGCGCCACAGGCCAGGCCCATCGACACCAACAGGGCGCGGCGGTGCTCACGCAGTACCTGGCCCAGGCTCGGCGCCTGGCCCTTGGCCTGCTTGCGTGCCTCCAGAAACTCCTCGGGTTCTTCCATGTGCTTGCGAATCCACAGCCCCACCGGGCCGATCAGCAGCCCGAGCACGAACGGGATCCGCCAACCCCAGCTGTCCAGCGCCTCAGGCGTGCACAGGTGGGTGACCAGCGCGACCATCGCCGCCCCGGAGAACACCGCCAGGCACTGCCCCACCAACTGCCACGAGCCATACAGGCCCTTGCGGTTGGCCGGCGCGCTCTCCACCAGGAACGCCGTGGCACTGGCGTACTCACCGCCAGTGGCAAAACCCTGCAGCATGCGTGCGACCACGATCAGCAACGGCGCGCCCATGCCGATGGCCAGATAGTTGGGGGCGAAGGCGATCATGGCGATCGACACCGTCATCAGGCGGATGATCAGCTGCATCGCTGCCTTGCGCCCCTTGCGGTCGGAATACACCCCCAACAGCACACCACCCACCGGGCGCATGAAAAAGCCCACGCCAAAGGTGGCCAGGGCCATCAACAGCGAACTGTATTCATCGTCCGAAGGGAAGAACTGGCGGGCGATGATGCTCGCCAGAAAGCCGTACACGATAAAGTCATACCACTCCAACGCATTGCCGATGACCGCCGCGACCACTTGCCGGGTACGCGACGCGCCTGTATTGGAAATCTGCATGCGGAACACTCCATCTTCTGTTCAAGTGATCACCCAGGCGCAGCCGCGCCCGGGTTCCAGCGGCAGTCGTCAATACAGGGGAGTCAGGCCGGCTTGAGCCAGCTCTCGGCCATGGCGCCCCAGTAGGCGGCGCCTGTCAGCAGGATGTCGTCGTTGAAGTCGTAGGCCGGGTTGTGCACCATCGGCCGCTGCACCCCGTTGCCGATGAACAGGTAGGCGCCCGGGCAGCGCTGCAGCATCCAGGCGAAGTCCTCGCTGCCCATCAGCTTGCGGGTGTTGCCGTCGACCTTGTCGGCGCCCAGCAGCGCTTCGCCGACCTGCTGGGCGAAGGCGTTTTCCGCAGCATGGTTGACCAGCACCGGGTAGGCCGGGCGGTGCTCGATGCTGGCCGTGCAGCCAAAGCTTTCGGCCTGGCTGACGATGATCGCCCGCACCCGCTCCAGGGTCTGCGCCCGCACCTGGGCATCCAGCGCCCGCAGGCTCAGGCGCAGCAGCGCCTGCTGCGGAATCACGTTGGCCGCCTCACCCGCCTGCAGCGCGCCAACCGTGACCACCGCCGCCTCCTGGGCATCGATATTTCGTGCCACCACGGTCTGCAGCGCCATCACCACACTGGCCGCCGCCACCAACGGGTCGACCGTCAGGTGCGGCATCGACCCATGGCCGCCGACGCCCTCGATGGTTACCGTCAAAAGGTCCTGCGAGGCCATCATCGGCCCCTCACGGAAGCCCAAATGCCCTGCCGGCAACCCCGGCATGTTGTGCATGCCGAACAGCGCATCACAGGGGAAGCGCTCCAGCAGCCCATCGGCGAGCATCGCCTCGGCCCCGCCCTGGCCCTCCTCGGCCGGCTGGAAGATCAACGTCAGCGTGCCATCGAACTGCCGCGTCGCCGCCAGGTAGCGCGCCGCACCCAGCAGCATGGTGGTGTGGCCGTCGTGGCCGCAGGCGTGCATGCAGCCCTGGTGGCGGCTGCTGTAGGCGGCGCCGGTGGCCTCGTGGATCGGCAACGCGTCCATGTCGGCGCGCAGGCCCAGCTTGCGCGGGCTGCTGCCATTGCGCAGCACCCCGACCACACCGGTCTTGCCAATGCCGGTGTGCACCTCGTAGCCCCACTGCTGCAGCAGCGTGGCGACCAGGGCCGAGGTGCGGCTTTCTTCGAAACCGAGTTCAGGGTGAGCGTGGATATCGTGGCGGATGGCGTGCAGGTCGCTGGCCACGTCGTTGAGCCAGGCCAGGATGTGCTGGTGTTGCTGCATGGGGAATCTCCTCGCGCGGGTGGGTCCCGTTCTTGTTGTTCGCTTTGAGATCACGACGAGAAAGGCAGGTCGTGCTTGGCGACAGATAAGCGCGAGTGGCGAGGGAGTACAAACGAATGTGGTTCCGCGTAGTGGAACCGCTTTAGAAAAAGTGATTGTAGATCGCGTAGCCACCAGCCAGAACCCAGAAGTTCAGGATGATCATGGAGAGGCTTCGCCCTTCATAGATATGACTCCATGGCACCACATGGACCAGCTTCTCTGGCGGTACGCTTTTCAGGTAACGGTGGCGGATGATGAAGTAGACGATGCTGATGACCGGGTAGATGTAGACGGCTATCAATACGGCATTGAGGCCGGCAAAAAGCGCCAGGAACGCTGGTGTTAAGAGGTACGCGCACTTTACCCAGAAATCCATTTCCACGAGGTGCTCGTGCACTACACCGCCGGGATGCGGTGGCTTTTTCTTGCGTTTGGTCGTCCCTGCGGGCATTTGAAACTCCGTTTGAGCTCAGGTCATTTCAAGGGCTGGCGCGATCCCTGTAGGAGCGGGCTTGCCCCGCGAACACAGGCGAAGCCTGTGCCATCCAACACGTTTTTTCACCGGCAACTCGGCGATGCTGCAATGCACCCCGACCGTGTCACGTCACATACTCAGTCCGTATTCAATCGTAAATACCTTGACCCTGCTCTCCATCAACGGGTCTGGTGAGTGCATCCTTGTAGTGGTGGAAATGCTCACTGAACAGTTCGGAAAAAACAGCATCTACAAATGCCTGGTCACTCATGGTCAACTTCCTGTCTACGCCCTAATTACCTTCGAACAGCCCAATATAGCGCAAGCCATTGTAGTGCTCTTTCAATGGTGTCGAAATATTCAAGCTTCCGTCAGAATACCAGAACATTGCATTCATCTTCACAATGCCGAGCCTGGCGCACATGGCTTTGACCCTGCCCCACTCGCTTGCATCGATTGCGGACTCGCCCAGCATGGCGTCAATCTCCACCAATACTGGCTTGCGTGGAATGATGCCGATGAAATCCTCGTCATACCAGCGTTCGCCAACATCGGCACAAAACTGACAGACTGGGTATTGGGGGTCGTCAATTTCATAATCGCTTGAGTAGTCGATTTCAAAGTATTTCAGGTATTCTTTTTCGTCGGTGAAATTCACGCCTAGCCAGAGGTGGACCCTGTTAAAACGATCAACATCGTATTTATCTACGATCTCACCTTGTGCGTCAATCATCCTCTGAGCCTCAATTTTAATTCAACGAAATCCGGAATATCTATCGATCGATGCCACTGGCAATCACCACCCGCTTGAAATAAGCCTACGCACCAGCGAAAGCAACCATCAAGGCTTAGCAAGGAAAGATTCCTGCTTTATAGCTGGCAAGTAACTGATCGCAGTGAGAAGACACAAGACCTTTTGCCAGAGCATCAGCAATCAAACCGATATCATCACAGACGTAAGCGGCAATGTCAGCGTCTTCGGTGAGGCGAAACATGGCCTTGAATCCAAACTCCCTCAACGAGGCAACATCAGCTTCGGCCATCGGGTTTTGATAGCTCATTTCACGCAGGGCTTCAAATGCACTTCCCCAGGCATTGTCAAAAGCAGCTCTCTCACGCTTATCGAGCAAGGCCTCCCAGTCTTCAACACCTGCTGCAATAGCCTCAAAGAAGCCTTTGCCATGGATCAGATGTGTGAACGCAGCCAAGTCTTTCACCCGCTTAAGCTCCTCTCATCCTTAGTCAAGAAAATCGTCATGCTCGTGGTAATGTAGGACAGCGCCTATATATTCATCAAGACTTGGCTGCACAGGCCGCTGATCAAGAATTGAAATGATATCGACAAGCGTAGGGCACTCAACGAATGACTTCTTTGTCTTCTCTAGATCTATTGCTTCAAGTTCAGTCTCTGCGATGTAGTAATCCGCATTCTTCAGAAAATCGCCAAACTGCACGACCTTGTCGCGCTCAACAAAAATCCACCCCGTCAATGGAAGACTATCAAGCTCATTCGAAAGCGCGGAAAAGCCTCTATAAAATCTCATAAAACCTCATAATCGTTTAGCTTTATCAGTCGACAGCGGAGAGCGCTGGGCTTGCATGCCACAGCCTTCAATTGAGTCAAATTAACACCACCCCTTGCCAATACCGCCATTCCTAAAGCAACCAAAACCCTGTCATGCCGCCTGAACAAAAAAGCAGCCGTCGGCCAACTCACCACCCAACTGCTTGTTAATCAGCAAATAACCCGTAGCGTCGCTCAGGTATAATGCATCTTTAAAAGGCTCGGGAAAGTCCGACGAATATACCTGACAAAAAAAGCTGAAACTGTCTGACAACGTTGAAAATACCCGCTGCCCGACTGGCGTAGTTTCGTATACCATGGAGGACGTGCTCATTTCTCCCTCAGCCACTGAAACCTCGTCAAAATCAGCATGCGCAAGAGGAATTGATGGCCTTGGCGACTGGATAGCCACCTCTACAACTGAATGAACAACATAGGTATAAGAGGGGCACCCTCTTTTCAGTTGCACCTCATCGATAGTGATCGAGTCGAGAAAATAATCATCCGGATCGTAGGTAGAAAAAACATGCAAATACCCCTGTGACGGAAGGTCCACTCGGTTCAACCGCTGACTTGCAGCCTTACAGTCAATGCTGAAAAGAAGCAGAAGGTCCTGGCCGTCCGGGTTTTTGGGCCATACAGAGACATAGGCCCTGTCACCACCAAAACTAAACGGCAAGCCCTCGCCGGAGGCTGAGATTATTCTTCGCACACGCATGCGTAGCTCCTTGGCTGTTGAACCGGCTGCAATCAAAACGCATTAATATAGCTGAAGGTGCTTACTTGTCATCATCGTTCCCAAGCTCTCGAATCGCCTGCCTTATGCTGTCAACGTAAAATACTTCAAAACTCTGATATATTATCTTTTTATGTTTATCCCTTTTAAAAGAGAGCTCAGTCTCAATAATTACGGGCTCGCCAGTTGCGCCAATGATTGATGTATCGATAGAGTAAATTGGTCCGTAGCCTGAAGCCTTTACAACAATCATTGTCTCATCGGCATCACCACTTGAGCGTGCGTTTGCTGTCGCAAATACCACGTTGGGTATCGATGTTCCTTCCACGCCACTATTGGTGACCCCGTAGTAGGTATCGCCTGCGAACGATAAGGCCCCATACTTTTTGAGAAAGCACTTGTAAGACAAAGGAAATGCAAGCCCCAAGGCCCTTTCAAATTCCTCTATCTTTTCTTCAGTAACAGCGCCGACGGACGCCAACTCTTCGCCACTCGCACCCATTTCCAACTCAAGAATATCTATATAGCTCACATACCCTCCCGACAAACGCTGACGCCATGCTCCTGGCACATGGAGTCAATCTACCATACTCCCCGACATCATTCTTCCTCTATATACGCCAATAACTCCATCATTGATTTGAATCGTTCACATCCAGCAAGAGAGCCGCTACCTGAATCCACAAGCACTAACCCAGATGCCCCGTCCCTATCGATGAGGATCAACCGACCACCGGAGTCGTCACCCACGGCAACCATGCCATTAAAATGTTCATCGACCTGGAAGGTGGCATTACGCTCTTCAATATCAACTGTCGAGTAAATTAGCACCTGATCGTTCAAAAGTGCACCATTGCGCTGGCGCCAGAAATCAACAAGCCATGAATCAACGTCGAGTTGAAGCCTCATGCATACTGCTTTAATTTCCTCCAATGTTGCCATTCCACCGCACGCTGAATATTTGATCATCCAGTGAACACCTCTAACTAAATTTGGCCACCACATTGAGGGCGCAGATTACCACCCGAACGCGATGATGGAATCATTTTTTCACGATCAACAATGTAAATCCCAAGCTGACCATTTACACCCAGAAGCTTCGCCTTGTTATTTTAACGCACTCTAAGAGTTTATTTTAAAGGCCTATGAATCCCGGAAAAAACCCCCTTGACAAATCCCAGCTATCCACTGTATCTCGGTAGTTCTTAATGCGCAAAATGATTTTTTCGGGATCACCTACCATGCCACAAAGCTCATGGCGATGAATTAAATCCAAGTCTGCGCTTGGTGACAGGTTGTCTTTAATCACCTGCGCACCGATATTTGAATAACTCTCAGATAGCTCCATGAGTTTTGCGCCTGTGTTTCCCGGGGTCCCGAATATTGCAGAAAGCATGTGCTTCTTTACAGGCCGAGCATTCGGAACTGCAGCATCAGCAGAAATTATACTCGAGAAAATGCCCTTTATATTTCTTATGGATACAAAATAACCTCCAGAATCTTAAATTGCGAGCCTGATCGAATCAGTAAAACGATTAGCGGACTCGCTGGAGGGCGAGGATGCTAGGAAAATTACTCCTTTCTCGACCTTGTAGCTCATTAAATAATTACCTGCTTCGATATCATGGAAAAAACCCTGCACTGAACCGGAACCATCAGGCTCTAGCCCTCCTCCAGAAGTATCTTCGCCAGCTCCGACAAACACACGCCCGGTAGGGACCTTCAAGTAGATACCACCGCTCGCCGCATCTAACTGCTCTACAATCTTTACTTGATATTTACCATCTTCACCCAGATTCAGGAAAGCAATATTCCCTTCGTTCATTTCTAGAATCTCATCACTTTGAATACTCCACCAATCAAAGGTATCAGCTAACCGGTGATGTATTGCCTGTAGGTCAAAAACAACCAACGTCGCAGTATCAGTAATTACAGCAAATTCGCGAGTCATGGTCTACCCCCATATTAATTCACTGATTATATCGCCAGGTATAAGCCCGGCACGTCTGCCGGCACCTTTAAGTGAGCCACCTACACTCTTATTAATGGTTTCATTAAGCATTTGCAAGCGCTGAGTGGCAGACCCACCAACAATCAAATCCACGGGGTGACCAGCATTCAACCTTGAAAGATTGGGTGCCTGTCCGAACACTCTTTCAAAACGATCAGTGACTGCTTTTCGACATGACGCTTGAACAGAAGAAATTCGAACATCATGCGTGGCTCTTGCTCGAACAATCCTGATAACGCTCGACCTGGGCCAGGGTGTTTCACCACAGGTACTTGGACTTGTAGGTCGCATCGATGATGGTGTGCGGCAGGCCTTCACCGCTGTTGAGGTACTCGGTCATCTGGCCGAGGGCGTCGAATTCGGCGAGCAGGTTGCCCTTGTCGTCGTAACGTGCGCGCCAGGTGCTGCCGTCCGGGTAGCTGACCTGGGTCACCAACGTGGTCAGGTGGTGGTATTCGTACTGGATCTTGCGGCCCAGCGGGTCGGTTTCTTCGAGCAGGCGGGCATATTCGTCGTACTTGAAGGTCAGGCGGTTACCGTCCGGCAGGTCGAGGCCGACCATGTTGCCGTTCTCGTCCAGCGCGATGG
>NZ_QEQQ01000033.1 GCF_003097235.1 Pseudomonas sp. CC120222-01a
TGCGGACGTTGCCATGAATAGCTGCTCCTTGTAGCGTAGTGTGACTTGAAGGGCACACCCTGGCGCAGGCTTGCTTCTATTGTCGCTTGCTCGCGAGGCATTCCTTATCGGCGCTTGGGTGCTGAAAGGAGGAGGGGTGATTTCTCCCACGGTCTGTACTGCGCGAACAGTCAGAAGCGAGTTATGACCCTCCTCCTCCCTTCAAGTCCTACCATACAAGCGGGTTTACCCGCGAAAGGGCCGGTAATGCCCATGCAAAAAATCAGGCCCGCCACAGGTACCAGGCAGCCACCGTCCGATATGGGCTCCAGCCACCACCGAGCGAACGCATCTGTGCCGGAGTTGGTGCCTTGTCCACCCCCTTGAGCCGGCGATACCCTTCGCGCACGCCAAAATCGTCCACGGGCAGGATATCCGAACGCTCCAGGCTGTAGATCAAGAGCATTTCCACTGTCCAACGGCCCACCCCACGCAAGGGCACCAGGCGCTCTATCAAGGCATCATCGGCAAGGGCCAAAGCCTCCTCCCGGCTCGGTACCACGCCCTCCAGGCTTGCCTGGGCAATACCCTGAATGGTCGCCAGCTTGCTCGCCGAAAAGCCGCACCCGCGCATCGCTTCTGGGCTGACCGCCAGCAACTGTTCTGGCGCCGGAAACACCTGCCCAGGGAACAACGCCAGCAACCGCCCCAGGATCGCCTCGGCCGCCCGCGCATGCAGTTGCTGATAGGCAATCGCCCGCACCAGTGCTTCATAAGGTTCACGCCCTGGCGTTGCCTGATGCAGGCAGGGCCCGGTCACCTCGATATGCCGCGCCCAGTCCGGGTCCAGCGCAGCCAGGTATTCAGTGGCTTCTCTGTAAGCGTCAGGCGAAAGGTCGGCGAGGATCATCCATAGCTCCTGTGGGTTCAAGGCAGGTCCAGCTTAGCCCAGCCATTCTTCGGGCGAACGCCGCTTCTTGCGCGGCTAATTTCTGGTATGCCATTGCTCAGTGCGTGTTTCCCCGCATAGAATTGAGAACCATTCACAATCACGCGCACTCCACGGGACCAGGCCTTCGATTCGATGCAGATCAACGACACGCTCAAACCGACCGAGGTCGCCCTGCTCTATCAGTCCCATCACGCCTGGCTGCGTGGCTGGCTGCGCAGCCGGGTCGGCTGCCAGGAGCACGCGGCCGACCTGGCACAGGACACCTTCGTCCGCCTGCTGCGCGCACGCCAGGTGTCCGCGCTGAAAGAACCACGCGCCTATCTGAGCAGCATCGCCCGCGGGCTGATGATCGACCAGTTCCGTCGCCGGGCGCTGGAGCGCGCCTATCAGGAAAGCCTGGCGCTGCTGCCCGAGGGCGAAGTGCCCAGCGAAGAACACCGACTGGTCATACTCGATACCCTCGAACGCCTCGACCGGGCCCTGCACCAGCTCAAGCCGCGTACCCGCCAGGCCTTCCTGCTGGCCCAGCTCGACGGCCTGAGCATCCCGCAAATTGCGCTGCGCCTTGAAGTGTCACGGGCCACCGTCGAGCGCGACCTGGCCAAGGCCCTGGGCGCCTGCTACCGGTTGCGCTATGCCGAACTCTGAACGCGCACCCGCACAAGCCCAGGTCGACCAGGCCATCGAATGGCTGGTCAAACTGCGCTTCGATACCCCGAGCCCGGCTACCGAGCAACAATTTCAGCAATGGTTGGCCAGCCACCCACAGAACGCCCTGGCCTGGCAGCGGGTCAGCGGCCTCAGCAACGAGCTCGCCGGGCTGCCCAACACATTGAGCCGGCGTACCTTGGAGGGCAGCCAGCGCCAGCGCATCAGCCGTCGTGACCACCTCAAGCTGCTGGCCGTGCTGACCGTCGGCGGCAGCCTCGGCTGGGCCGCCCGAGAGCCCCTCGGGCTGCCGGCGCTGATGGCTGACAACAGCACGGCAACCGGCGAACGCCGCAGCTTGCAGGGCAGTGATGGCAGCCACATCCAACTCAACACCGCCAGTGCCATCGACCTGCACTTCAGCACCGACCAACGCGAACTGACCCTGGTGCGTGGCGAGTTCAGCCTGGACAGCAACGCCAGCGACAGTCGACCGTTCCGCATCAATACCCGCCTTGGCCCGCTGGCCACCCGCGACGGCCAGTTGCTGCTGCGTGAGAACGACCAGGGCCTGCTGCTGGCCGTGCGCCGCGGCGAGGTCACGCTATTCCCCTACTCCGCCTCGCCACGCCTGGTGCATGCCGGCGAAGTACTGCAAGTGTCGGCGAACGGCGCCTACTCACCGGCCAACCTGCACGCCGACCCGTGGGGCTGGACCGATGGCGTGCTCAGCGTGCAGCAGATGCCGCTCGGCGAATTTGTCGCCGAACTGGCGCGCTACCGCCCTGGTTTGCTGCGCTGTGCGCCGGAAGTGGCCGAACTGAAAGTCTCAGGCACCTACCAGCTGGGCGACAGCGAACGGATCCTGCAGCTGCTTGCGCGCAGCCTGCCGGTGCGTATCGATTACCGCACGCGTTACTGGGTCAGCATCGGCGCGGCCTGAAGTTTTTCAAAAAAGAATGAGGTGGAATCTCATTCTCGTCCGGCCTGAAGGAACAAAGCCCGAAAAGTGGTCTACGAAACCTTCAGGAGCGGTCGATGATTCACCCGAGTTCCCCCCGCAACGAGCGGCTGCGCCAGGCTGTGCGCGCTGCCGTGTTCGGCCTTGGCCTTGGCGCTGGCCTGGCACTTCCGCTGGCGGCACTGGCGGCGCCAGCCAGCCAGCAGCAGATCGACTGGAACATTCCAGCCGGCCCTTTGGCCCCCGCGCTGGACCAGCTGGCTCGCCAAGGCGGGCTGAACCTGTCGTTCGATGCCTCCAGCCTGCAAGGCAAGACCACTCGTGGCGTGCAGGGCCGGCATGATGGCGCCGGGGCGTTGTCGATCTTGCTGCAAGGCAGCGATATGCAGGTGCAGCAGGAAGGTGACAGCAGCTTCCTGCTGATCCCGGCCATGGATGCGGGCGGCGCGCTGGAGCTGGGGGCCACCAGCATTTCTTCTGACCGCCTGGGCGAAACCACCGAGAACAGCGGTTCATACACTACCGGCGCAGTGACCATCGGCAAGACCGCGCAAAGCCTTCGCCACACCCCGCAGTCGGTCACGGTGGTCACCCGTCAACGCATCGACGATCAGAACATCACCAACCTCACCAACTTGCTGGAGCAGACGCCCGGCGTAGTCGTGAACCTGACCGACAGCGAGCGGGTGCAGTACTACTCGCGCGGCTATGCGATCGATGCCATCCAGTATGACGGTGCCACCGTGGTGCAAAGCAGCGGTGGCGGTTCGTTCATCCAGAGCGATTCGGCAATCATCGACCGCGCCGAGATCCTGCGCGGCGCCACCGGCATGATCCGCGGTGCCGGCAACCCGTCGGGCACGGTCAACCTGGTGCGCAAGCGCCCAACCTATGAGTACCAGGGCGAAGGCAGCGTGACCCTGGGCTCGTGGGACGCCCAGCGCTACGTGGCGGACATTTCCGGCCCGCTGACTGAAACCGGCAACGTGCGTGGCCGGGTGATTGCCGTGCACGATGACAAGGACCACTTCCAGGAAGCGCGCCAGGAACGCAAGGAAGTGCTCTACGGCGTGCTGGCCTTCGACCTGAACGACAGCACCACCCTGACCACTGGCCTTGAGTGGACCAAGCTCGACGCCACTGGCGCCTGGGGCAACTTGCCTGCCAACTACGACGGCTCGCCCCTGCCATTGGGCCGTAGCACCTACCTGGGTGCTGACTGGAACCGCTGGAACCGCAGCAACCTGCAGACGTTCGCCGAACTGGAGCATCACTTCGACAACGACTGGAAGCTCAAGCTGATGGCCCAGCGCACCCACTTCGAGCTGGCCGACGACGGCTTCAAGCAGACGTATTTCACCCGCGCCAGCGGTGCCGCCAACCCGACCAACAACCCGTACCTGATGAACTACCAGGTGACCGAAGGCGATGGCGGTGAAAGCCTGCAGAACAACCTCAGCGCCACGCTGAACGGGCCATTCGACCTGCTCGGCCGCACCCATGAGCTGATGCTTGGCGTGGAGCGCATTCGCAATAACTCCTACGCCTCGGCAACCAACTTCGTCAGTTCGGGCGTGTTCGACATCCGTGAGTGGGACCCGAAGACTAGCCTGGCCAACCCGCACATCGACATCACCGCCCACCCCGTGCGTACCCGTACCACCCAGGAAGGCGCCTACGCCAGCTGGCGCATATCGCTGGCCGACCCACTCACCGCGATCATCGGCGCGCGCTCGAACTGGTATGACTACGAGCAGGAAAACAACACGCGCAGCAATGGCAAGTTCAGCGTCGACAACAAGATCGTGCCGTACGCCGCGCTGATCTACGACCTCAACGACAACTTCAGCACCTACGCCAGCTATACCGAAATCTTCAACCCACAGACCGCCACCGACGTCACCGGCTCGGTGCTCGAACCGACTACGGGTGAAGCCTACGAGACCGGGATCAAAGGCGAGTTCTACGAAGGGCGGCTGAACACCTCACTGGCGTTCTTCCGCATCTACCAGGTGGGCAACCCGCTGGACGACATCAGCGGCCCCAACCCGTGCCTGCCCAACTACACCTCGGGTTACTGCAAGGTCGCGGCGGGCAAGAACCGCAGCCAGGGCTTCGAGCTGGAGATTTCCGGTGAAGTGCTGCCGGGCTGGAACGTCAGCGGTGGCTACACCTACAACACCACCGAGTACCTCAAGGACACCACCAGCAACACCGGCAATGCCATCCGCACCACCGACCCCAAGCGCATGCTGCGCCTGTTCAGCTCCTATCGCCTGCCGGGCGAGCTGGAGGCCTGGACCATAGGTGGCGGGGTGCAAGCGCAGAGCGACATCTACAACCGCAGCGGCACGGCGGTGGCGTCACAGTCGGGGTATGCGGTGTACAACGCCATGGTCAACTACCGCTTCAACGACAACTACTCGTTGCAGTTGAATGCCAACAATATCTTCGACCGCAAGTACTACCGCCAGGTGGCGCCAACGCCGACCGGATATTACTGGGGTGATCCACGCAACGTGTCGGTGACCCTACGCGGGACGTTCTGAAATCCTGCACCGGCCTCTTCGCGGGACAAGACCGCGAAGAGGCCGGTGCAGGCATCCTCAATCGGCAACTGCCCGCAACTTCCCCACCCGCCGGTACGACTGCCGGGCAAAGCACACGAACAGCCCCGCCATCAGCGCCAGCGCCATCGGCAGGCCATGTGGCGCCACATCCATCGCCGCCCCGCTAACCAGCGGCCCGACCAGGCTGCCGACGCCCCACAGCAGGCCTACACTGGCATTCGCGGTAACCAGGTCCTGCCCCTTGAAGCGTTGCCCGATCAGCACCAGCGCCAGGGTGTAGATGCCGCCCGCCACCGCGCCCAGCAGCACCAGCATCGGCCACAGCAACCAGCTCACCTGCAGCAGCCATGGCAGGGCGATGCCGATGGCCATCGCCACCAGCCCGCACACCAGGTGCAGTCCGGTGCGCTCGACGCGGTCGGCCAACCAGCCCAGCGGCAGCTGGAACACCATGTCGCCGGCGAACACCACGGTCACCATCAGCGCCGCCACGGCCACGGCAAAGCCATGGCTGCTGGCATACACCGGCAGCAGCGACAGCACCACGGCATCGAAGAACGAGAAGAACAGCACCGCCACGCACAGCGCCGGCGCCACGCGGAAGAAGCCTGCCAGGCCGAAGCTTTTCTCGCCTTCTTCGCCGTGCTCGACATGGTCGTTGGGCACTGTCAGCAGAATGCACAGCAGGGCCAGGCCATAACCGATGGTGACCACGCCGATGATCCACGGGCTGTCGGCACCAATCAGCGCGATCAGCGCCGGGCCAAGCACCTGGAAGCCGGTGAAGCTGGTGGCGTACAGGGCCATGATCTTGCCGCGGTTGTGGTCCGGGCACAGCTCGTTGACCCAGGACTCGCCGAGGATGATCGCGATGCCCATGCCGATGCCCAGGCCCAGGCGCAGCACGGCCAGCAGCCACAGCGTATCGAACGCCGAATCGAGCAAGGCGATGCTCACGGTGCACAGGCTGAAGCACAGCAGGTAGATGGTGCGCCGGGTCAGGTGCCGGCAGCAGGCGTCGACCATGAACGCCGAGAGCATCATGCCCGCGGCCGGGATGGCCGAGATGACACCGATTTCCAGGGTGCCGGCACCGGCCTCGTGCAAGCGCAACGACACCAGCGGCAGGCTGGCCCCCAGGCTGAAGCCCACCACCGATACGGCGAACAGAAGGCCCGCCAGCAAACGCATGTTCATGTACCACTCCAGGCAAAACTGAAAAGACGCGCAGATACAGGCGCCCACACGCACGCCGGAAAGGCGGGCGACGCAAAGGCGCGGAGATGTCAGTTCAGGGCTTGGTGTGGCGAGAAGGTGAAGGCGAACAGCACGCTGCGGCGACGCTTGAGCACCGTATCGCTCGGCCACGCACGACGCATGGCCTGGAGGGCAGGCTGGCGGGCGTGTGGGAGGGATTGGGTACGGCGCATTGCTGTGGCTACTACGCAGGTGTCGAAAAGAGAGGCGGCACTCTAGGCCAAGCCTGACCAAGTCGTCAATTGCCGCTGGGGCCTCTGCGAGGCCCTTTCGCGACACAAGGCCGCTCCCACAGGGATAGTGTCAGCCTGGCGATGTGCAATCCCTGTGGGAGCGGCCTTGTGTCGCGAAAGGGCTGCAAAGCAGCCCCCAGCGATGTCAACGCTTACCGGTATTTGGCAGAAACACCGCCAACAAGCCGAACAATGGCAGGAACGAGCACAAACCATACACGTACTCGATCCCGCGCAAATCAGCCAGGTACCCCAACAGCGCCGCACCGATCCCGCCAAAGCCGAACATCAACCCGAAGAACACCCCGGCAATCATGCCCACACTGCCCGGCACCAGCTCCTGGGCATACACCACGATCGCGGAAAACGCCGAGGCCAGGATGAAACCGATCACCACGCTGAGCACCGTGGTCCAGAACAGGTCGGCATACGGCAGCGCCAAGGTGAACGGCGCCACACCCAGGATCGAGAACCAGATCACCGCCTTGCGCCCGATGCGGTCACCGATCGGCCCACCGAAGAAGGTCCCCGCCGCCACCGCACCAAGGAACAGGAACAGGTGCAGCTGCGAGCTGGCCACCGACAGGCTGAACTTCTCGATCAGGTAGAAGGTGAAGTAACTGGTGAAGCTGGCCATGTAGAAGTACTTGGAAAACACCAGCAACCCGAGCACCACCAGCGCCGCGATCACCCGCCCGCGCGAGATGCCGTGGGTGGCCTGCACCGCCTTGCGCGCCTTGGCCTGGTTCAGGTGCTCCTTGTACCAGCGGCGCAGCATCAGGGTCA
Organism: Pseudomonas sp. CC120222-01a; assembly: GCF_003097235.1. Classification (GTDB taxonomy): domain Bacteria; phylum Pseudomonadota; class Gammaproteobacteria; order Pseudomonadales; family Pseudomonadaceae; genus Aquipseudomonas. Next base: position 7,387 of record NZ_QEQQ01000033.1, read on the forward strand.
CGGCAAAGAAGAACAGCGCCGCCACGCCGAACCAGGCCACATGCGTCTGGCCGAACGGAATCACGATGGCCGCCGCCAGCAACGGGCCGAAGGCAGAACCGGTGTTGCCGCCAACCTGGAAGGTCGACTGCGCCAGGCCGAAACGGCCGCCCGAGGCCAGCCGCGCGATCCGCGAGGTCTCCGGGTGGAAGGTCGACGAACCGATGCCGACCAGTGCCGAGGCCAGCAGAATCATCGGGAAGCTGCCGACGAAGGCGAGCATGACGATCCCCACCAAGGTGCACAGGGTGCCCAGCGGCAACAGGTTGGGCGTCGGCCTGCGGTCGGTGAAGAAGCCGACCCACGGTTGCAGCAGCGAGGCGGTGATCTGGAAGGTCAAGGTGATCATGCCGATCTGGGCGAAGCTCAGGTCGTAGTTGGCCTTGAGCATCGGATAGATCGCCGGCAGCACCGACTGAATGAGGTCGTTGATCAGGTGCGCCAAGGCGCAGAAGGCGATGATGCGCATCACCAGCGGGTTGGCTTGGTTCGCCGAACCGGTGCTGGCGGTGGGGGTGCTGCTGATGGCCATGAGCTTGAATTCCGTCCGCAGGTTTGGGATCCGATTATCGGGAAACAAATAGATACATAGCTACCTTTTTGTTTAACCTGCAATGCGTACTTGTAAATGGTTCTCAATATATTTAGCATCCTCAACCTACCTTCCCCCGTAATCGTTGGGCGAAACCGCCCTCACGCGAGCACACCGACCCATGAGCCCGATGCCCGCCACGCAGATTCAGGCCGATCCTCAGCAGGAAGCGCTGGAGTGGTTTTCCCGCCTGCGCCAGCCCGGCTGTGATGAAGGCGAACGCCAGGCATTCGGCCGTTGGTGCCAGGAGCCACGTAATGCGCACGCCTATGCCGAACTGGAAGCGTGCTGGCAGCAACTTCAGGTGCCCCCCGCCCGGCCACGGCCGCGTTTGCTCAAGGTCCGCCGTAGCTACCTGGGCAAGGTATTGGCCGTGCTGTTCCTGCTGTTGCTCGGCGCTGTTGCCTATCTTTACTGGCCGCTGATGCAACGCCTGGCCAGCGAACTGGCTACCGATGTGGGTGAGCGGCGCAGCGTGCGCCTGGCTGACGGTTCAACGCTGCACCTGGACAGCGCCAGCGCGATGAACGTCGACCTGCGCGGGCGCACGCGCCAATTGCACCTGGTGCAAGGCCAGGTGTACCTGGAGGTGGTGCTCGATGGCCGCGCCATGGAGGTTCAGGTCGACGATACCCGTATCCAGGTGTATGGCACCCGCCTGATGGTGGCGCGCCATGCCGATCAAGATGAACTGGTGGTGCTCAATGGCAAGGCCATGGTCATCCAGGGCGGCGACCAGCGCATGGTGTCGGCGGGTGAACGAGTGACCTTCAGCGAGGCACGGATCAACCCGGTGCAGAAAGCCGACGTGAAGACGGCGGATGCCTGGCGCACCGGCCACCTGCGCGCCAGCGACCTGCCCCTGGGACAGGTCATCGAGCGCCTGGCCAGCTATCAGGGCCGTCGGGTCTGGCTGATGGATGAGCAGACTGCCTATCGACGGGTGAGTGGCGACTTCAACCTCGACCGCCCGGGCGAAACCCTGGCGGCACTGGCTGCCGAGCAGCATTTGCAGCTGTACGGCGTGCTCGGGCAGTGGCTGATCGTCCGCTGAAACCGGGGTCGGTCGCTAAGTTTTTGAAAGGCGTGCAATTTTTTTTGAAATGAGTGTTGACACAGGTCCATCACAAGGGAATAATGCGCCCCATCGGCTACATAGCTCAGTTGGTTAGAGCATAGCATTCATAATGCTGGGGTCCGGGGTTCAAGTCCCTGTGTAGCCACCAAACAAGTCAAAGGGCTTACCGCAAGGTAGGCCCTTTTTCTTTGCCTGCAAAAAAGTCCCGCCCTATCAACGCACCCCGGCGACCGCCACGGCCAGCCCCAGACCGATCAGCGCAATACCGATCACTCGGTCGACCAGCCGCTGCCTTGCGATCATCAGCGCACGCAACCCCGCACGGGAAAAGAACAACGCCACCAGGCTGAACCAGGCCCAGTGAGCGAACGACATGAATGCCCCGTAGGCGAAATCCACGCCCAATGAACTGCCCGGCCGCACTACCTGGGTGTAGGCACTGACGACGAAGAGCATGGTCTTGGGGTTTAGGGCATTGGTCATGAAGCCTGTGCGCAACGCAGCCAGCACACCGGATTGCGCCACCTCCCCTTCCAGGCTGATACGGCTGGTATTGGTCAACGACTGATAGCCCAGGTAGATCAGATAGCCCGCACCGAGCACTTTCATGGCCAGGAACAGCGCCGGGCTCTGGCTGATGACCACGGCGATACCCAGTACCGTGTACAGCACATGCACCTGCACGCCCAGAGCGATCCCCACCGCGGCAGCCAGCCCGGCCTTGCGGCCCTGAGCGTAACTGCTGCGAGTGACAAGGGCGAAGTCGGCGCCAGGACTGATGACGGCCAGGAGAGTGAACAGGGCGACAGCAATGAGCTCGGTCAAGGGAAATGCCTCGATAGACGATGAGAAAGCACAGATGCACCTATTATCGAGAGCTGCCTGGCGGGAAAAAAACGATTTAAAGTGAAGCAGATCTGATAGTTTTCCTGACAGATATCCAAAGCCCGTTCGGGCCTCTTCGCGGGCATGCCCGCTCCCACAGGGACCTCAGCAAGCCTGGAGGTTGTGCAGTACATGTGGGAGCGGGCGTGCCCGCGAAGAGGCCGGCACAGGCAAACAGGGACCCCATGAAACTGCCAGCCCTCACCGCCTTCCGCTACTTCGACATCGCCGCCGAAACCGAAAGCTTCGTCCGCGCCGCCGAGCGCCTGCATGTCACCCACGGCGCCGTCAGCCGCCAGGTACGCCTGCTCGAGGAAAGCCTGGGCGTCGAACTGTTCGAACGGCGCAACCGGGCGATCTTCCTCACCGCCGCTGGCCGGGCATTGCACGGCACCACCCAGGCGATCTTCGAACAGCTCGAAGGCGCGGTGCAGCGCCTGCAACAGCAAGAACGCGACAACGTGCTGGTGCTGTCCTGCGAGCCAACCATCGCCATGCGCTGGCTGATCCCACGCCTGCCACGCTTCCATGCCGCGCACCCGGACCTGCAACTGCATCTGGTGGCTGCCGGCGGGCCGGTGGACTTTGCCCGCAGCGGGGTCGACCTGGCGCTACGCCGGGATGACTTCCATTGGCCACCGGCGCTGCACAGCCTGAAAATCTGCGACGAGTGGATTGGCCCGGTCAGCCGCACCAACAGCGACAACCTGGACGGCCAACGCCTGCTGCACAGCAGCACCCGCCCCAACGCCTGGCCCACCTGGCTGCGCCTGGGCGAACGGCAGGCAACCCACAGCGAGCGCAGCGACTTCGAACACTTCTACCTGTCGCTACAGGCCGCCAGCGCCGGCCTGGGCCTGGCCATCGCCTCAGCATTGATGGTGCGTGACGAACTCGACAGCGGCCAGTTGCACGCCCCGTTCGGCTTCCTGCGCGATGGCTCAGCCTATTACCTGCTCAGCCCGCAGCCACTGAGCGATGGTGGCAAGCGCCAACGTTTCGCCGACTGGGTGATGAGTGAATGCCAGGCCTGCCTTACTCACCTGGGCTTGCTGCAGAACGACGAGCCCGAACCACCATCACCACCCCAGGTGCGATAACCCGCGGTATCGATGTGGATGCGCCCGCTCGGGTAGCGCCCCAGGCCCATGTTCCAGGCCTGACCATGCTGCTGCCAGAAGCGGCACAACGGATTGGGGTCGGCCCAGGCCGGCAGCAGGATATCGACCGCGAAGGCGCGGGTATGGGCGCTGCCCACGGCGCCGCCCGCGCAGCGATTGAGATCGGGGCTGCGGTAGGCCGAAACCACTTCAAACTGGCGCAAGATGCCTTGCCTGTCGAGGGTATTGAGCAACGACAACGTGGAACGCACTGCCGGCCAGTTGCTGACCGGTGGCACCGCGAACGGCGCGGCATGGCACAACTTCCAGTCCGACGCCGAACGCAGCAGCTGATGGATAGGTACCACACCATACAGACGCGCATCCACCAGCATCTCGCGAAACGGCCGGGTCTGATGGTCACCCGCCCACTGCGCGAACATCCATACGTCGCGCTCGTCCGCCAGCGCCATTGTGCTCGACAGCACACCTGCAGCCAGCAGCAGCCCGCTTGCTCTTCTCATCCCCACGCTCCCTGCCTCAGTATGAGCACGGCCGCCAACCCGGGAGGCCACTGACAAGGAGTTAAGCATGCACAAGACTGCCTTACCGAGCCTCGCCGCCCTCGCCTTCAGCGGCCTGGCCCTGGCCGACGCGCACATCGACCTGGGCGACGCCCAGCGCGTCACCCGACTGTTCGCCTTCCCCAACAATTGCCACGTGATCTGCTACCGCGACTGGACGCTGGAGCAGACCGTCGAGCACTACCTGACCCAAAGCGTACGCCGCGACGGCCATGCCAACGCCCAGGTCCACGTCAGCCGCGAGCACGACCGGCTGCATGCCACTATCAGCGACGTGCCCGCCAACTATGTCGAGCCCCTGCGCAAGCTGCTCGACAGCGGCGAGCTGGCCTACAAGGGTGCCACCCAGCTGAACAAGGACGGCAAGTGGTCCTACGACTGGTACCTGTTCCTGCCGCTGGGCATGGCCTTGCAGAACCGCCGCAGCATCGAACTGCTGCACTTCCCGCCGGACTATTCGCTGACCAAGGCCCAGGACTACCTGCGCTCCAATACCACCGACCGATGGGCCGAACTGCTGACCTTCAACGGCGTCGACGCCAGCCAGACCCCGGCCTACCAGACCATCATCGACATCGCCCCGATAGCCGCCCCCGCCAGTGCGGGCGATGCCCTGACCGGCACCTACGGCTACTTCAAGGACTACCAGCTGCGCATGGTCAAGGAGATGACCCTGCAGAACACCGCCAAACCCTTGCCCATGGTCGCCTTCGGTGCACCGGTGCGCAGCTGGATTCAGCAACAGTACGGGCCACAGGTGAATGTGCTGGGCCTGGTCAGCATCAGCCCGCAGGCGGGCGCTCAGGTGCCGGTGTTGGGCGCCAACCATCCGAGTGCGATCTGGTATGCGGCAAACAAGGACAGCCATGGCGGCGATCAGGATGCAGCCGATGCGGCGGGGCTGAAGATGATGGGGCAGGACTTGACTGCGGCCTGCTGGCAGGCGGGGATGGGGCGTAACCCGGGGGCCGAACCGAAGATGACCCTGGAGGCCTGCTCGACCAAATGGCAAGTGACGCAGAAGAAGCAGACCTGTGAGCTGTTCTTCCGCACCGTACGCAATTACACGCCGGAGCAGTCAGCGGCTAAGTGCAATACCGGGGAGATGACCCGCAGCCTGCGGGACCTGAAGAAGCCGGTCGAGGTCGTGCCGCGGGAGCTGTGATCGACTCGCTGGCCTCTTCGCGGGTAAACCCGCTCCCACAGGATCCCTACACATTTCGAATTTTGTGCAGTACCTGTGGGAGCAGGCTTGCCCGCGAAGGGGCCGGTACAGGCTTACTCAGTCTTCAAGCAGGGTACAAGCCATCACCAGCGCATCTTCACGCCCACCGGCAACCGGGTAGTAATCGCGGCGGCGGCCGATTTCATTGAAACCGTAACGCTCGTACAAGCGATAGGCCGACTGGTTGCTGGCCCGCACTTCGAGGAAGCACTCACGGCCATTAAGCTGATAAGCCCGCGCCATCAGGTGCTCAAGCAGCTTCAGCCCCAGCCCACAGCCCTGGTTCTCGGGTTTGACGGTGATGTTGAGCAGGTGCGCCTCATCGATGATCACGTTGATCACCCCATGCCCCACCTGCTGCTGGCCATCGAACATCAGCCACACTTCGTAGGATTTGAGCGCATCCTGAAAGATCCCGCGGGTCCAGGGATGACTGAACGCGGCATATTCGATCTTAAGCACGGCATCCAGATCCGCCTCGGTCATCGGGCGGAAACTGATCGAGTCACTCATTCAACGCTCTTCCAGCGCGCCATCAGCTGGCGCATCGCTTGCCAGACGTCCGCCTTGCGCTGCGGCTCGTCCATCAACAGTTCAAGGCCCGGCAAGGCCCAGACATCGCCCAGGCCGTCGACCTTCAGTACTTGGTAATAGGCGGTATCGTCGGCGCTGGCCGCGAAACGCATGGCCGGCAGGCCGATCAGCCACAGCACGCTGCAGGGGGTTTCTTCCAGGCGCGCCTGGATGAAGCCCTGGACGAAGTCGCGTGCAGCATCCGGGCCCTGGTCCATGTTGCCGCGCACCAGCAGCGGCCAGCGCACGGGCTCGCCGATGATCTGCGGCGCATCGGGCAGGCCGGCGGCACGCAGCATGTCCTTGAGCAGCAGATAGGAGGGGTCGCGACTCTGGAAAGGCTGACCGGTTGCCAGTTCGACCAGCAACAGGCAACTGCCGGCACGCAGCAACTGCAACGAGAAGCGCGGCGGCGGTACCGGGGCCGGCCGCGGTGCGGGGGCCTCTTCCTCGGCTTCGACTGGCTTGGCAGCGACCTTGGGCGTGCTGCCCGGGCGCGGAATCTCGATTTTCGGGCGCTCGCCGGAGCGCGCCTGGGGCGCGACCGGCGCCTCGCTGGCCGCCGGGTCGGATGGCCGAACCTCGAAATCGACTTCCTCTACCGGCGCTTGCGGCAGCAGCAGCTCGGGGCGCGACGGCGCGGCGAACGGCAGTTCGGCGCGCGGCAGCCAATGCACCACTTGCATGGCGGAAAGGTAGGCGCGGCGGCGGGGTTCGGTCAGCAAGGCTCGGGGGTCCGGGGTTCGAAACGTCGCACATTCTAACGTTGTTGGCCGGGCTGTGCTGCAACTGGTCGGCGGAAATTTGAGGCCAGAGAATCCCCTACAAGCGCCAAGGTTATCTCTCATTACAGACCAAGGGGTGAAATCCTCCCCCCCGGATGAAGTACAATCGCCCCCTTTTTACTTGGCAACGAGTAGACGCCAATGATCGAACCCAAGCGCGTCCTGCGCGCCCTAGCCGAACACTGGGCCCTGATCGAGCCGCTGTGCGAGCGTTTCGACCAGGGCACCCTGAGCCTGGTGGAGCTGCGCCAGCAACTGGGCCGCCAGCAGGTGGAAAGCACGCCGCAGGACATCACCCAGCTGCTCGACGTGTGGATCCGCCTGGATATCCTGGTGCCGGTGGCCAAGAGCCCGAACCGCTTCGAGCTCAACGCCCAGATCCACGACTTCCTCGCCTACCTGCGCCGCGAGCACCGGCTGGGCCTGTGCCTGGAGATCGAGGCCTACCTGCGCCACCTGGAGCGCCTGGCCGGGCATATCCAGGATGCCTTCGACAACCGCGACAGCGACGACCTGGCGCGCCAGCTGCGCCTGCTCGACATGCGCGTGCGCGACGTACTGAAGAAGCTCGACAACGACGAGCAGGCGCTGGTGGCCGTGGCCGAACGGGCCAAGACCAGCAACCGCCAGATCCCGCTGCGCCAGCGTTACGCCGAAGTACTGGCAACCTGGGACGAGTACGTCGAGCCGATGATCCAGTTGGTGAACGCCGACGGCGCCTTCGAGCAAGGCGTGCGCAAGGTCGAGACCGTGCTGCTGAAGCTGCTCGGCGAACAGGCGCGACTCGGCCACCTGGTCGATGACGACATGCTGCTGCGCACCCACGCACGCATCCTGGAAATGCAGACCAGCGCCCAGCTGACCCTGCGCCACGCCCGCGAACTGCTGCTGCCGCTGCGTGAAGAAGCGCGCCGGCACAACGCCGTAACTCGCGGCGCGGCCCTGGCCCTGTCGGTGATCCGGCGCAAAGGCATCGACGCCGTGCCGCAGGCGGCCATGCCGCTGTTCACCCGCCCGCAAAGCACCTTCCTCGGCAGCGCCAGCCAGGTCGAGGCCTACGTCTATGCCCTGGCGCGCTTCGAGCCGAAACCGGCCAAGTTCCCCAAGGCGCACAAGACCCAGAAAGGCCCGCTGCCGCGTGCGCCACGCACGGTCAAAGAGATGCTCGAGCGCTGCGAAGACGCCCTGCCCCTGCCCGACCTCATGGTCTGGCTGCTGGACCAGGAGCCCGAAGGCGCCACCGACGAATTGCTGTACTGGTTCTCGCGCCTGTCGCGAGAGAAGCGCTTCAAGCGCGAACGCCTGGAACGGCGCGAGTACACCACCCACGAACACCTGGTCAGCCTGCGCTCCTTCGCCCTGACGTCCAGCCGCGAAGCGCAACCTGAAACCAACGCGAGCCCAGCCAATGCATCTTGATCTTTCCGAACTGTCCCAGCTCGCGCCGATCTTCCGCGAGCTGTTCAAGGGCTTCCACGTCAGCCGCCGCGATCCTGAAATGTACGCCCAGCTGTCGAACTTCCAGGACCAGTACCGCACCCTGTTCAAGGCCCTGGGCTTCGAGCTGGTGTGCGACACCCGCGGCTTCTACTACTTCGTCCCCGAACAGGCCGCCGCGCAGGTCAACAAGACCGCCCAGCGCCTGTCGCTGTTCACCTTCATCATCGTCGAGCACCTGGCCGACCAGGGCCGCGACCCGATGGCCGTGCTCGACGGCGGCAGCATCGGCCGCGACGAGCTGCCCTCGCTGCTGGACAAGTACCGTGACCTGTTCCTGCAGGCCGAAGTGCAGACCGTCGACGAGCTGGAAGAAAAGATCATGCGCCGCATGACCCAGCTCGGTTTCGCCCATGAAGAAGGCGGCATCTACCGCTTCTTGCCGCCGATGCACCGCTTCCTCGACGTGTGCCTGTCGGTGCAGCAAGACCGCGACCTGGCCGCCAGCCTGCACAGCGACCTGCCACTGCCGACCCCGGTACTGGTGGAAGAAGAAAGCCCGGAACAACTCAACCGCACCGACGACCCACTCGACCTCACCCCGTTCGACGGCGAGGAAAGCGAAGAGGACGCCCTGGCCCGGGCCATCCGCGAAGAGCAACAGGAGATTGACGCATGAGCCAGGAACGCTACGGCATCCGCCGCTTCGCATTGCTCAACACCGCCGGCTACAGCCTCGGCCTGTTCCCGCTGGAGCACCCGCTGTCGGTGTACGGCGCCAACAACCTGGGTAAATCGGCGTCGATCAACGCCCTGCAGTTCCCGATCCTGGCGCGCATGTCCGACATGAGCTTCGGCAAGTACAGCCTGGAGCAGTCGCGCCGCTTCTACTTCGCCAGCGACACCTCGTACATCCTCTGCGAACTGAACCTGCCCCACGGCCCGCACGTGATCGGCGTGGTCGGCCGCGGCCCGGGCGGCGGTTTCGGCCACCAGTTCTTCGCCTACAAGGGCGAGCTGGACCTGGCCCACTACCAGAAGAACGACACCTGCCTGCGCCAGAAAGAGCTGTTCACCAACCTCGAGCGCCTGGGCCTGAAGGCCTACGAGCTCAAGCCCGATGAACTGCGCAGGCTGCTGGTCGGCGGCCATACCTCGTGCCCGCTGGACCTCACCCTGATCCCGCTGCGCTCCACCAGCGAGCAGAGCCTGAAAACCTTCCGCGCGCTGTTCATCAACCTGCTGCACATGCGCGAGATCACCGCCGCCAAACTCAAGCAGCTGTTCCTCGATGCCTTCGAGCACAGCCTGCGCTCGGGCAGCGTCGACTACATCGCCGCCTGCGAAGAGGCCTTCCGCGACGTGCGCCGCATGGAGCAGGACTACAACGCCCTGGTCGCAGCCGGCCCGCTGGTCGAGGCCCTGGCCGGTGGCGTGGCCCAGCGCGACATCCTGCGCGGCAAGTTGCACCGCCTTTCGCCGTTGCTCGACAACCTGCTGGGCACCTGGCAGGAATACGCCATGGCGCGCAAGGAAGAGCTGGTGATCCAGGCCGAGCACTTCCGTGGCGAGCAGGACCGCCTGCAGAACGACCAGCGCGGCGGCACCCAGGAGCTGATGCGCCTGGAACGTGAAATCACCGGTATCCAGCGCTGGCTCGGCGAACTGTCGGTGCTCAAGCACCGCTTCGCCCTGGTCGATGACGTCAAGGTGCTGGAGCAGGGCCTGCTGGCTGCCAAGGACGCCCACGACGAACTGGCCGGCGCCCTGGCGCAGTCGCGCCAGTTCAGCGCCGAAGACCTCGACGAGCGCGTGCGCGACCTGGAAAAACGCCTGAAGCAGGTCAAGCAGCAGCTCGACCACGCCGACAACAACAGCTACGCCCGCCTGCGCGAAGAGTTCTCGCAGCAGGACGTCGACCGCCTGATGCGCCTGTTCAACGGCGCGCTGTTCAGCCTGCCGCTGGGCGACCGCGGCATCGAGCTGGATGACAGCGACCTGTGGGTGAAATCCCTCGAAGCAGTGCTCGATAGCTTCAAGGGCGAGCGTTTCGAAGCCCCTGGCCTGTCCATCGACCTCTCCAACATCGACCCACCGGCCCTGCAGGCCCTGGCCGACCGCGCAGCCCTGCGCGACCAGAAGGAGCGTCTGGAAAAGGAGCTCAAGCAGCTCAAGACCCAGCAGCAGGTCGCCGCCGACCGCACCGCTTCCAAGGCGCAGACAGAAGCCCTGTACCAGGAAGTGCTGGACGCCCAGAAGGCCCTGGAAGACTTCCGCCGCAGCGAAACCCTGAGCGCCGAAGAGCCCGAGAAGATGGAGCAACTGGCGCAGCTGGAAGCCGCCCAGGACGAGCTCAAGCGCTCCAGCGACGCCTTCACCGAGCGCGTCCAGCAACTGTCGGCCAAGCTGCAGCTGGTCGGCCGCCAGATCGGCGACCTCGAAGCCAAGCAGCGCACCCTGGAAGACGCCCTGCGTCGCCGCCAGCTGCTGCCGGCCGACCTGCCCTACGGCACGCCGTTCATGGAAGCGGTCGACGACTCCATGGACAACCTGCTGCCGATGCTCAACGACTACCAGGACAGCTGGCAGGCCCTGCAACGCGTCGACAACCAGATCGAGGCGCTGTACGCCCAGGTGCGCCTCAAGGGCGTGGCCAAGTTCGACAGCGAAGACGACATGGAGCGCCGCCTGCAACTGCTGGTGAACGCCTATGCACACCGCACCGACGAGGCCCTGACCCTGGCCAAGGCGCGCCGCGCTGCGGTCACCGACATCGCCCGGACCCTGCGCAACATCCGCAGCGACTACGACAGCCTCGAGCACCAACTGGCCCTGTTCAACCGCGAGATCAACAAGCGCCAGGTGTCCAACCTGGAGAGCTTCCGCGTGGTACTGGCGCCGAACAAGGAAGCGCTCAAGCACATCGACCAGATCATCCACAGCGCAGGCCAATACGAAGAGGGCGAGACCCTGTCGGTGTTCGACCTGACCCAGAGCGCCGAGCAGGACAACAAGAACGAAGAGGCCAAGGAGTACCTGGCACGGCTGGTGGCTGCAAACCACAACCAGCTGGGCCTGAAGGACCTGTTCGAGCTGGCGTTCGAGATCACCAAGGTCAACGGCCAGCCGATCATCCACGCCGACATCGACGGCGCGGCGTCCAACGGCACCACCATGACCATCAAGGCGCTGACCAACATGTACCTGTTGCTGCACCTGATGGACCGCGACCTGGCCGGGCGCATTCGCCTGCCGTACTACCTCGACGAGGCAGCGGACATCGACGAACGCAACCAGGCGGCGCTGCTGGAGACCAGCCTGCAGCTGGGCTTCGTGCCGATTCTGGCGAGCGTGAAGCCGCAGGTGTCGGCGCGCGTGGCGATCGACCTGGAAGGTGGCAGCGGGCCGAATGGCATCTACATCGACGAGGCGGACTGGAAGTACATCAGCCGGCTGGATGAGGTGAAGGCGATTGTGCGGGAGGATCAGGCCGAAGAGTTGGCCTGATGTGGTTGGGGCCGCTCCCACAAAGGTCCTGCGTACGCCGGCCAATGTGGGAGCGGCCTTGTGTCGCGAAAGGAGGCCGAAGGCCTCCCGGCGATCTACCTGGCTATCAATGAGCCCAAGGCAGGATCGGAATCGCAGTCACCGCATTCTGCGGGCTGCCTTCGATCATGCGGTCGCTATACACCAGATACACCAGCGTATTGCGCTTCTTGTCGAGGAAGCGCACCACCTGCATGGTCTTGAACACCAGCGAGGTGCGCTCCTTGAACACTTCCTCACCGTCCTTCAAGTCACCCTTGAAGTTGATCGGCCCGACCTGACGGCAGGCAATCGAAGCCTCCGCCCGATCTTCCGCCAACCCCAAACCACCCTTCACGCCGCCAGTCTTGGCCCGCGACAGGTAGCAGGTCACACCCTCGACCTTGGGGTCATCGAACGCCTCGACCACGATGCGATCGTTCGGTCCGAGGAACTTGAACACGGTGGACACCTGGCCAATCTCCTCGGCCCCGGCCAGCATTGGCAGGGCAAAGACGGTCAGGGCGAGCGCCCGCTTGAGCAGCTTCATACCAGCACCAGGTTGTCGCGGTGCACCAGCTCCGGCTCGGCGATATAGCCCAGCACGGCCTCGATCTGATCGGACGGCTGGCCGATGATCTTCTGCGCTTCCAGCGCGCTGTAGTTCGCCAGGCCACGGGCCACCTCGACGCCATCCGGGCCGACGCAGACCACCATCTCGCCACGGCGGAAGCTGCCCTGCACGGTCTTCACGCCGACCGGCAGCAGGCTCTTGTTCGCCTCACGCAGCGCCTGCACGGCGCCCGCGTCGAGCACCAGGGTGCCACGGGTCTGCAGGTGGCCAGCCAGCCACTGCTTGCGCGCCGCCAGCATGCCGCGCTCGGGCGACAGCAGCGTGCCCAGGCGTTCACCGGCCTTCAGGCGGTCCAGCACGCGCTCGATACGGCCACCGATGATGATCGTGTGGGCGCCGGAACGGGCTGCCAGGCGCGCGGCGCGCAGCTTGGTCTGCATGCCGCCACGGCCCAGGGCACCGCCGGTACCACCGGCCACGGCGTCCAGCGACGGGTCGTCGGCGCGGGCTTCGTAGATCAGCTGGGCTTCGGGGTTGTTGCGCGGGTCGGCGTCGAACATGCCGTCGCGGTCGGTGAGGATCACCAGCAGGTCGGCTTCCACCAGATTGGCCACCAGCGCGGCCAGGGTGTCGTTGTCGCCGAAGCGGATCTCGTCGGTGACCACGGTGTCGTTCTCGTTGATCACCGGCACCACGCCCAGGTCAACCAGGGTACGCAGGGTGCTGCGGGCGTTCAGGTAACGCTTGCGGTCGGACAGGTCATCGTGGGTCAGGAGGATCTGCGCGGTGTGCTTGCCGTGCTCGCCGAAGCTCGTTTCCCAGGCCTGCACCAGGCGCATCTGGCCGATCGAGGCAGCCGCCTGCAACTCGTTCATCGCACTCGGTCGCGAAGTCCAGCCCAGCTGGCTCATGCCGGCAGCCACGGCCCCGGAGGAGACCAGTACCAACTCCACGCCTGCTTCACGCAGCGCGACCATCTGCTCGACCCATACGGCCATGGCACCGCGGTCGAGGCCCTTGCCATCGGCGGTCAGCAGGGCACTGCCAATCTTCACGACCCAGCGCTTGGCGCCCGTCACCTTGCTTCGCATCTTCTTCCAACCTATGTCGAATCTGTAGATACCGTGGATACAAAAACGCCGCTCCTGAGAGCGGCGTTTAGTGTACTGCAACCGATCAGTCGCGCACGTAAATGATTTCCGGGCCGTCTTCGTCGTCCTCGAAATCATCATCCCAGCCATCGTCGTCGTCGCCGATGTCGTGCACGCTCTTGACGCCGGTGCGACGCAGGGTGCGGGCGTCGTCCAGGGCCTGCAGCTGGGCGCGGGCTTCGTCTTCGATGCGCTGGTCGAGGTCGGCCAGCTCTTCGGCGTAGGCCGGGTCGTTGGCCAGGCGGTCGGCGCGGTCTTCGAGGTAGCGCATCAGGTCGTGGCTGAGCTTGTCGGTGCCCTGCTTGGAGATGGCCGAGATCACGTAGACCGGGCCTTCCCATTCCAGGCGGTCGATCACTTCCTGCACGCGCTCATCGCGCTCGTCGTCCATGACCATGTCCGACTTGTTCAGCACCAGCCAGCGCTCACGCTCGGCCAGCGACGGGCTGAAGCGGGTCAGCTCATTGACAATGACTTCGGCGGCATCGGCCGGGCTGCTTTCGTCCAGCGGCGCGATGTCGACCAGGTGCAGCAGCACGCGGGTACGCGCCAGGTGCTTGAGGAAGCGGATACCCAGGCCGGCACCGTCGGAAGCACCTTCGATCAGGCCGGGGATGTCGGCGATGACGAAGCTCTTCCAGCGGTCAACGCTGACCACGCCCAGGTTCGGCACCAGGGTGGTGAACGGGTAGTCGGCGACTTTCGGCTTGGCCGCCGAAACCGAGCGGATGAAGGTGCTCTTGCCGGCGTTTGGCAGGCCCAGCAGGCCAACGTCGGCCAATACCTTCATTTCCATCTTCAGGTCGCGCTGGTCACCCGGCTTGCCTGGAGTGGTCTGGCGTGGCGCACGGTTGGTACTGGACTTGAAACGGGTGTTACCCAGGCCGTGCCAGCCGCCCTGGGCGACCATCAGCTTCTGGCCGGGGGTGATCAGGTCGCCGATCACTTCCTGGGTCGAGGCGTCGATCACGGTGGTGCCGACTGGCACGCGCAGGAACAGGTCTTCACCCTTCTTGCCGGTGCAGTCGGTGCTGCCGCCGTTGGAGCCGCGCTGGGCTTCGTGGTGACGGGTGTAGCGGTAGTCGACCAGGGTGTTGAGGTTTTCGTCGGCCACCATGTACACCGAACCACCGTCACCACCGTCGCCGCCGTTGGGGCCGCCGTTCTCGATGAACTTTTCGCGGCGGAAGCTCATGCAACCGTTACCGCCGTCACCGGCTTTGACCCGAATGGATACTTCGTCAACAAACTTCATTGAAAACCGCCTCTCGCCTGCGGGCGAGTTGAATACTGAAAAACCTGAGGCTCTTGCAAAAATGAGCGCGGCGGCCCCGTACGACCGTAGAAACCCACGCCGGCAGCCCAAACAAACAGCTTTGCAAGAGGCTCACCACAAACGAAAAAGCCCCGTCGCATGACGGGGCTTCTGGAGCGACGTCGCGATTAGGCGGCGACGATGCTCACGTAACGGCGCATGAACTCGCCTTTCTTCTCGAACTTGATCACGCCTTCGATCTTGGCGAACAAGGTGTGATCCTTGCCCATGCCAACGCCGTAGCCAGCGTGGAATTCGGTGCCGCGCTGACGGACGATGATGTTGCCTGGCTTGATAACCTGGCCGCCATACATCTTCACGCCAAGGCGTTTAGATTCTGAGTCGCGACCGTTACGAGTACTACCACCAGCCTTCTTGTGAGCCATGGTTCAATTCTCCAAATAAATTCAGGGGACCGAGGCGATTAAGCCTGGATACCGGTGATTTTGATCTCGGTGAACCACTGGCGGTGGCCCATACGCTTCATGTGGTGCTTACGACGACGGAACTTGATGATGCGAACCTTGTCGTGACGGCCTTGCGAAACGACTTCGGCAACCACTTTAGCGCCGGCGACGACTGGTGCGCCGATGGTGACTTCTTCACCGTTGGCAACCAGCAGGACGCGATCGAAGGTCACGGATTCGCCAGTGGCGACTTCCAGTTTTTCGATCTTGAGGAATTCACCTTCAGCGACTTTGTACTGCTTGCCGCCGGTAACGATTACTGCGTAAGACATGGTATTTCTCCGATAATCCTGCTCACCCAGCGCTTTATAGGATAAGTATTGGCTGGCATGGCTGCATGGGGCTGGAACGGCCCTGTGCAATTGCGTAAGGCAGGTGCTGCCCAGGAAGTTAGGGTGCGCGATTGTACGCAACCGCGGTTTTGCTTGCAAGTCCCGCCCCCGGCCTGCGGGCACCGCGCCTTGACACACCGGGACCCGCGACCTAGCATGCCGCGCAACCTCACTGGAGCAGCCGATGCAACCCCAAACCTTCTACCGCGCGGTAGCTGAAGACTTCAGCGCCGTCGACGAGATCATCAAGAAGCAGCTGACCTCGCGCGTGCCGCTGGTATCGAAGATCGGCGACTATATCACGTCCGCCGGCGGCAAGCGTCTGCGTCCGCTGCTGGTGCTGCTGTGCGGCAAGGCCCTGGGCCGTGAAGGCGACGACCTGCGCCTGCTGGCCGCGACCATCGAGTTCCTGCACACCGCCACCCTGCTGCACGACGACGTGGTCGACATGTCCGGCATGCGCCGTGGCCGTTCCACCGCCAACGCCCTGTGGGGCAACGCGCCGAGCGTGCTGGTGGGCGACTTCCTCTATTCGCGTTCGTTCGAGATGATGGTCGAACTCGGCTCGATGCCGGTCATGCAGATCCTCTCCAAGGCCACCCGGGTGATCGCCGAAGGTGAAGTGCTGCAGCTGTCGCGGGTACGCGACGCCAGCACCACCGAAGAGGTCTACATGGACGTCATCCGCGGCAAGACCGCGATGCTGTTCGAAGCCTCGACCCACAGCGCCGCAGCACTGGCCGAAGCCAGCGAAGCGCAGCGCGAAGCCCTGCGCACCTTCGGTGACCACCTGGGCGTGGCCTTCCAGCTGGTCGACGACCTGCTCGACTACGAAGGCGATGCCGAGGCCCTGGGCAAGAACGTCGGCGACGACCTGGCCGAAGGCAAGCCGACCCTGCCGCTGATCTACACCATGCGTGAAGGTACGCCGGAGCAGGCTGCACTGGTGCGCAAGGCGATCCAGAAGGGTGGCCTGGAAGACCTGGAGCAGATTCGCGAGGCTGTCGAAGCCTCGGGCGCACTGAAGTACACCGCCGAACTGGCGCGTGACTACGTCAAGCGTGCCATCGAGTGCCTGGAAGTGCTGCCAGCCAGTGAATACCGGGATGCGCTGGTTGAACTGAGCGAGTTTGCTGTCGCGCGTACTCACTGATCAGACCCAGTCGCCTTCATTCGCGGCGCTTCGGCGCCGCGAATGCATTTGTCCGGACAAAAATACTTCTCCCGCTAGACCTTATACAATATGGGCCTTTAACCGCCTGTCTGTTTAAGGAACCGAAGTGAGCACTCTGCCACCCTGCCCCAAATGCAACTCCGAATACACCTACGAGGATGGCACCCAGCTGGTCTGCCCCGAGTGCGCCCACGAGTGGTCGGCCAGCGGCGAAGCCGAAGCGGCCAGCGATGACGTGGTGAAGAAGGACTCGGTCGGCAACGTCCTGCAGGACGGCGACACCGTTACCGTGATCAAGGACCTCAAGGTCAAGGGCTCGTCCCTGGTGGTCAAGGTCGGTACCAAGGTCAAGAACATCCGCCTGTGCGACGGCGACCACGACATCGACTGCAAGATCGACGGCATCGGCGCCATGAAGCTGAAGTCGGAATTCGTGCGTAAGGTCTGATTACAAATTCTGCCAATTGGCGCTTGCTATTCTGATAATAAGAATTATTCTCATTGGAACCGCTTTCCAAGGAGAATAGCCATGACTTATCTGATCGACGCCTGGCTGGACCGCCCCCACCCCTATCTGCGCATCCTCCACCGGGAAACCGGTGAGGTGTGCGCAGTGCTCGAAGAAGAAGCACTGGACGAGCTGCGCGACCAGGGTGACCTGGATCTGTACGGGTTGAATTCGAGTGAGCCGGTAGTGCTCAAGGAGCTGGTGCGCAACCTGTTTCTGTTCTGCTATGCACGGGCCTTGCGCCCTGGGGGAACAGACTGGAATTGAGGCCGGCTGCGCCGGCCTCAACGGCATTACAGAACGTCGAGCAGCTCGACGTCGAACACCAGGGTGCTGTGCGGCGGGATGCTGCCAACGCCTTGCGCGCCGTAGGCCAGCTCGCTCGGCACGTACAGGCGCCATTTGCTGCCGGCGTTCATCAGTTGCAGGGCTTCGGTCCAGCCAGCGATCACGCCGCCAACCGGGAATTCAGCCGGCTGGCCACGGTCGTAGGAGCTGTCGAACACAGTGCCGTCGATCAGGGTGCCGTGGTAGTGGGTGCGCACGTTGCTTTCGCGGGTCGGCTTGGCGCCTTCACCTGCGGTCAGCACTTCGAACTGCAGGCCCGAAGCCAGGGTAGTGATGCCTTCACGCTTGGCGTTTTCGACCAGGAATTCCTTGCCAGCGGCAGCGGCGGCTTCAGCCTTGGCAGCTGCTTCGGCTTGCATCACTTCACGGATGACCTTGAAGCTGGCCGACAGGTCGGCTTCGCTGACACGGCTTTCGGCGCCGCTGAAAGCGTCGGTCAGGCCGGCCAGGATGGCTTCCAGGCTCACGCCTGGTGGCGGGTTGTCGCGCAGCTGGCCGCCCAGTTGGCGGCCAATGCCGTAGCTGACGCGGGTTTCGTCGGTGGACAGGTTGAGTTCGGACATTGTCGTGCTCCACGGCAGGGCGCAGTGCAGCCGCGCCCTTGATGAAAAGGGCGAGCAGCCTAGCACACTGGGGCGCCGCGAGCAGCTACCAGGCCGAACGCTGGGAAATCGGCACCTTCAGGTCTTCTTCCGGGTGCGTGCCCATGCCGCACATTTCATCCTGCACCGACCAGTGCACGAGGTTCATCGACACCATCGGGATGGTCTGCAGCAACTTGCGCGCATCCTCCACCGAGTGCACGCGCAAGCGCTCACCGCGGGTATCGGACAGGGGATGGGGATGGCCTTTGACCCGGGCCTCGATCAGGTAGTCGCCGCCTTCAATGGCAATCAGGTTCAGTTCGTCGACATGGCCGGCCCTGGCCTCGGAGTTGAGCTGCTGCAGGTTCATGAGAGCACCTCGCTTTGGGAACCACGCATGAGTGCTCATTTTTTGTACGGACCGGCTTAAAGCACAAGCCATAAACGCCACCGCCCGTCCGTTTTGCAACGGCCGGGCGGTGTGAAAGGCAACCGGACTCAGTGCTTGGTCAGCTTGTCCAGGTAGCCCATGCAGAAGGCCGAGACCACGAAGGTCATGTGGATGATCACGTACCACATCAGGTAGTCGGTGGAGATGTTCTGCGCGTCCATGAACA
This sequence comes from Pseudomonas sp. CC120222-01a, assembly GCF_003097235.1. GTDB lineage: Bacteria > Pseudomonadota > Gammaproteobacteria > Pseudomonadales > Pseudomonadaceae > Aquipseudomonas. The sequence goes on from NZ_QEQQ01000033.1 coordinate 26,280, forward strand.
CCCGCAGCAGGTGGATGGACGAAATCGCCACGATCGACGCGGCTACCTTCATCTTCAGCGACGAAGAATCCATCTTGCCCAGCCAGTTGAGTTTTTCCTTGCTCTCGTCGATGTCCAGCTGCGAGACGAAGTTCTCGTAGCCGGAAATCATCACCATCACCAACAGGCCGCCAACCAGCGACATGTCGATCAGCGACAGGATGACCAGGATCAGGTCGGCTTCACTGAGGGCGAAGACGTTGGGCAGGACGTGGACAACTTCCTGGAAGAACTTCAGCGCCAGGGCCAGCAGGCCGAGGGACAGGCCGAAGTAGATGGGTGCGAGCAGCCAGCGCGAGGCATACATCGCGTTTTCGAGAATACGTTCCATGGAGGGTTTGGGACTCGTCAGGTGACTGGAAAATCGGCCGCGAGTATAGCCAGCCACCTGTGACAGCAAAAGCCTGCGGCCAGATGCCGCACTTCTCGGTGTGTATGCTCAGGTTTCAGGGTGGAACTGGTAATCCCCCAGGTTGCGGCAGCGTTCACCGTTGATCCGCCGCAGCTGAGCCTGCAGATGCAGGCACCAGATCTGTGGATCTTCGGCCACCTGATACCCGTGCAGGGTGAGGCTGTCGACGATGGCATTGAGCACGGATTCGGCCACCATCGGCCCGTGGAAAGGCCCCTGGGCCTTGATCGCCGAGGGTTGTTCACCGGCCATGCCGGCGGCGAACAGCAAGGTCCACATGCCGTTATCGCCGGCCAGCGGACGAATGCTGCATTCAATGCGGGTCACCAGGCCCAGGCACTGGCGAGTAAGGCTGAGGTTGCGCATGGCCGCGTCCCCTCCAATGAGCCCTGTTCAGCCTGAAAACCCAGGCTGTTTCCATCCTGAACCCTGATACCGTCCTTAAGTTCCAGCATAGAAGAACAGTACAGAAAGATGGAAAACCGGCGCTGAACGGTAGCACATGGCCGCCAGCGCCGATTTATTGACTCAGGCCGGTTTGGCCTGGGCAATCACCTCTTCCAGGCGTTCCTTTTCTGCCTTCTCGACCTCTTCCTCGCTGATCATCTCGGCGATCTCGCGCAGGCGCTCCACCACCCGGGCATTGACGCTGCCTTCGGTGAAGACGCCTTCATCGTTGAGTTCGCCCGCGTCCTCGCCCACCAGCAGGCTCAGCGCCTCGTCAGCCTGGCTCACGGCATAGACGTGGAACATGCCGTTCTCCACCGCCTGCAGCACGCGCTCGTCGAGCATCAGCGTGGCAACGTTGGCACGCGGGATGATCACCCCCTGCTCGCCGGTCAGGCCACGTGCCTCGCAGAGGCGGAAGAAGCCCTCGATCTTCTCGTTGACCCCACCCACCGCCTGCACTTCACCGAACTGGTTGATCGAGCCGGTGATGGCGAAGCACTGCTTGAGCGGTGTGCGCGACAAGGCCGAGATCAGCGTGCACGCCTCACCCAGCGAGGCACTGTCGCCATCGACATAGCCGTAGGACTGCTCCAGGGCGATGCTTGCGGAAATCGCCAGGGGGAATTCCTGGGCATAGCGGCTGCCCAGGTACCCGGTGAGGATCATCACCCCCTTGGAGTGGATCGGCTGGCCGAGGTTGACCTCGCGCTCGATGTCGACGATGCCGCTACCGCCCGGGTAGACCGTGGCGGAAATGCGTGCCGGCATGCCGAACGCCGAGTCGCCGACCTCCAACACGGTCAAGCCGTTGCACTTGCCGATGGCCGCGCCTTCGCTGTCGATCAGGATGATGCCGGCGAGCATGTCGTCGAGCACCCGCTGCGAAACACGCCCGGTGCGGGTGGCCTTGGCCTTGAGCGCACGCTCGATGTGCCCGGCATCGGTCATCTCGTCGCTGGCCAGCTGGCGGATGAAATCAGCCTCGCTGACCAGCTGGAACAGGTCACCGATGCGTGCCGACAGGCGCGACTGGTTTTCCGCCAGGCGGGCGCTGTAGGTGGCCAGGCGCGCCACGGCATCGCTGGTCAGCGGCGCCATGCCTTCTTCGTTGGTGCGGGTGCGCAGCAACTGGGCGAACTGCTCGAGGTTTTCGTCGACCATCGGCATGTCTTCGTCGAAGTCGACCAGCACGCGGAACATCTCCTGGAAGTCCGAATCGTGGTCCTGCAGCGCGTAGTACAGCTGGCGCGAGCCGATGATCACCAGCTTGATGTTCAGCGGGATCATCTGCGGTGTCAGGCTGACCGTGGCAACACGGCCCAGCTCGCCCAGCGGCGACTCCATCTTCAACTTGCGCGACTGCAGGGCGCGCTTGAGGGCGTCCCAGACGAACGGCTCGCCCAGCATCTTCTCGGCTTCGAGAATCAGGAAGCCGCCATTGGCGCGGTGCAGCGCGCCCGGGCGCAACTGCCGGTACGAGGTGTACAGCGCACCCTGGTCGGTGCTGTATTCGATGCGGCCGAACAGGTTGTCGTAGGTCGGGTGCGGCTCGAACACCACCGGCGCGCCACCATCAGCGTGGTGGCCGACCACCAGGCTCGGTGCGTACTGCTCTTCGAGCAGCTTGCGCGCAGCGGCGTCGGTCTTGCTGTCTTCAACCAGTTGCTCGACCACGGTACGCAGCAGGTTCAGCTGCACGGACTGCAGGTAGGCGCAGACGGCGGCGTTCTCGGCGTACTTTTCCGACAGTGGCGCCAGCAGCGGCTGCAAGGCCAGGGTGATGGTTTCTTCGTTGAGCTGGCGCAGTTGGTTGTTCGACTCGCGTTTCCATTGCGGCAGGCTGGCCAGCTCTTCGTTGAGGCGCTCCTCGAGCAGGGCGATGTCCTCGTGGAACTGCTCGCGAACTTCCTCAGGCAGCTGGGCGAATTCGGCTTCGTCCAGTGCCTTGCCGTCGGCCATCGGGGTGAAGGCGACGTTGCTGGCATCGCGGTACAGGGCCACGTCCTTTTCCAGCGAGGCGCGCTCGATCACATCCAGCGCACGGTCATAGCGCTGGTTGAAGGCGCGGTCGATGGCGCCCTTCTTCTGCTGGTACGACGGGTGCTCGAACACCGCAGGGAAAGTAGACAGCAGGTTGTCGATCAACCCGCCCATGTCGCTGATGAACTCGGCCGCGCTGCCGGAAGGCAGCTCCAGTGCACGTGGCTCGCGGGTGTCGTCGAAATGGTTGACGTAGAGCCAGTCGGCCGGGGTCTGCTGGCGCTTGCCCTCGGCCTTGAGGTAGCGCTTGACGAACGAGAAGCGGCCGGTGCCCGGCTCGCCCATCACATACACGTTGTAACCAGGGCGCGGCATGGCCACGCCGAACTGCAGGGCCTCGACAGCACGTTCCTGGCCCAGGACTCCGCGAAACGGCTCCAGATCGTCGGTATTGGTAAAGGCAAACTGCTCGGGTGAGAAACGCCGGGTCAGGGCTTCAGGCGCGAGACGCAGGCGCGCAGCGACAGGATCGGGCATTGGGTTTCCTTACTTCGGCGGGGCAGATACGCAGCATTCTGGCGCTGCCCGCGCGCGCCTTGCAAGGCTCCACGGGACTTTATGTCGCAGGCGGGACGCCGTCATGTACAAGCAAATTTTTCGCAATCAACGACGCAACCTTTAGAACATGCCTAAACTCCAAGCTGCGCGGGTGGGTGAAATGCTTTCCCGACCTGGCAACCGCGTTGCCAGATAACCCTGACCCTTGGTTAAGACAAAGAGAACAATGCTATGAAACGGATTCTTCTGGGTACTCTGTTCACCGTGGTCTCGCTCAACGCCCTCGCCGAAGCGCCGGGCGGCCCGAACTGCGGCTGGGGCAACATGCTGTTCGAAGGCCAGCGCGGTACGCCAGCGCACTTCCTGGCCTCCACCACCAACGGCACCTCCGGTAACGCCACCTTCGGCATGACCTCGGGCACCAACGGCTGCTCGACCAAAGCTTCGCTGACCTACGGCGGTAAATCCTGGTTTGCCATGAATGGCATGATGAACGAGCTGTCCGAAGACATGGCCATGGGCCAGGGCGAAGCCCTGACCACCTACGCCGTGGTCCTCGGTGTCGCGCCGGAAGATCGTGGCTACTTCGCCTCGGTCACCCACCAGCACTTCAACCAGATCTTCAGCAGCGCCGACGTGACTGCCGAAACTGTCCACAGCAACACTCTGGCCGTTCTGAAGAACGACCCACGCCTGGCCAAATACGCCACCGAGGCCTGAGTGCAGCTGCTCCCGCCCCGGCTTCCGGGGCGGGTTTCGCCATTTTTCGGCATCGTTAAGAAGTAGTTGCCCGACATGCTCAAACGCCTCGCTTCCCTGGCGCTGTGTGCCTGCGCCCCCGTTCATGCCATGCCCGTGCTGGACCCAGGCCGTATCCAGCAACTGGCCAACACCCCTTACTGGATTGCCCTGGGCCACTACGAAACCGCCAAGCTCGGCGGCTGGCGCAGCTATGTGGACGACGACGCCTTCTTCCTCGCCGAGGACGGCGCGCACCACCCGGACCAGGAGCTCAAGGCCACGGTCGAAGCGCTGTACGCCCCGGCGAGCCTGGGTGACAAGCACGCCCAGTGCGTATTCCCCGCACGCACCCGCTGGCTGCGTGAACAGCTCGACCTGCAAGGCCTGCCGCAGCCGGACTGCCAGGAATTCAAGACCTGGTACAAGTCGATCGACCCGCACAGCGCGGCGCTGATCTTCCCGGCGGCCTACCTGAACAGCCCCTCGTCGATGTTCGGCCATACCCTGCTGCGCATCGACCAGTCCAACACCCGCAGCGACGACACCACGCTGCTGAGTTATGCGATCAACTTTGGCGCCTACATCGAAGGCAGCGACAACAGCATCCTGTATGCCTGGAAGGGCCTGATGGGCGGCTACCCGGGCCTGTTCGCACTGATGCCCTACCAGGAAAAGCTCTCCGAGTACCGCAGCCTGGAGAACCGCGACCTGTGGGAATACCAGCTGGACCTGACGCCGGAAGAAACCGGGCGCATGGTCGAGCACGTCTGGGAGCTGAAGCAGATCCAGTTCGACTACTTCTTCTTCGACGAAAACTGCTCCTACCGCCTGTTGGAGTTGCTGCAGGTGGCCCGGCCGAGCCTGGACCTGACCTCGCAGTTCCCACTCACCGCCATTCCCACCGACACGGTCAAAGCGGTGAAGCAATCGGGCCTGGTCGCCAGCGAAACCTACCGCCCGTCACGCGAGCGCGAACTGCTGGCCCGGGCCGAGCCGCTGGATCATGACGAGAAGCGCCAGGTGCTGGCCGTCAGTGCCGATACCACGCAGCTGCAAAGCCCAGATTTCAAAGCCCTGCCCCGCGAGCGCCAGGCGCTGGTGCAGGATGCCGCATACCGCCTGGAGCGCTACCGGGCCAATGGCCAGGAGCGTGACCCCGGGCAGGCCAAGCGCAGTTTCGAGCTGCTGCGGGCGATCAACAGCAACCCGCCGCCGCCCTTGCAGATCGAGCGCCCCGGCTTGCCCGAGGACGGCCATGACTCGCGGACCTGGCAACTGGGCGTCGGCACCAGAGAGGACCGCGCCTACGCCGAATACGGCCTGCGCATGGCCTACCACGACCTCAACGACAATGCCTATGGCTTCCCGCTGGGGGCGCAGATCGAGATCCTGCAGCTCAAGGTGCGCCAGTACGAAGGCAACGACTGGCAGGTGCAGCGCCTGGACCTGGCCACCATCCGCTCGCTGACGCCGCGCAACGAGCTGCTCAAGCCTTGGTCCTGGCAGGTGGCTGGTGGCCTGGAGCGGGTGCCGGGCAAGCATGACGACGAGGTGCTGGTGAGCCATGTGAATGGCGGTGCCGGTGGCACCTGGCAACTGGCCGATGGCTTGCTGGGTTTTGCCCTGGGCACGGTGCGGGTCGAACACCACAACGACTTCGCCCAGTTCGTCGCCCCGGCGACGGGGTTCAATGGTGGGCTGCTGTGGCGCAACGGGCTGGGCAACATGACGCTGGAGGCCAAGGGCGATTACTTCACCAATGGCGAGGTGCGGCGCAGTGTAAGCCTGAACCAGCAGTGGGAAATCAGCCAGAACCTGGGGGTGAGATTGAGTGCTTCGCGCGAGTTCAGCCACCTGGCAACGGCGCAGAATGAGGTGATGCTGGAGCTCAAGTGGTATCACTATTGACGCGGCCCTTTGTGGGAGCGGCCTTGTGTCGCGAAAGGGGTGCGAAGCGCCCCCATGATTTCCGCGTTCTAGCTGATATTGCCGGGGCCGCTTTGCGGCCCTTTCCGACCGGTCCGGCGCCCCGGCAAGGCCGCTCCCACAATGATTGCGTCAAGGCAGACAGATGTGAACCAACCGACTCTTTGACACTGTTTTGACAGCTCCCCGACAAATCGCCACCTAGACTTTCCGGTATCTATCCAAGGGTCCAGGTGGTCATGTCGCGGTACTGGTTTGGTGTGTGCATTGCGTTGCTGCTGGCGGGTTGCGAAACCACCCACGATCAGATGGTCAACCACGGTTATCCCCCCGCCTACGCCGACGGCTATCAGGACGGTTGCAGCAGCGGCCGTCAGGCGGCCGGGCTGATGGTTGGCGACTTCAAGAAAGACGTGCCGCGTTACCTGCACGATCGCCACTACGAGACTGGCTGGGACGATGGTTTCCGCCAGTGCCACGCGATGCAGAACAGCGAGGAACAGCGCCAGTACCATGAGCGCTTCTGGGACGAGCGTGATCGCGAGTGGCAGCAGGAGAAAGACCAGGGCGCCGCCCGTGCCTATCGCAGCAAGTAGGTCGCAAACGGACATCCACTGAAACCACCGGCCTGCCATGCTGGTCTCCAACAGTAAGGAGGCCATTGCATGAGCCGAGCATTCGTCAACGAAGACCAGGCCGCCGCCCAGGCTGACCAGCCGGTGGAGCGGCGCGTGAGCGACCAGCCCAACTACGTCACCGCCAGCGGCCTGCGCCAGCTGCAACAGCGCGTGAGTGAGCTGAATGCCTTGCGCAGCGAGTTGCAGGCGCAGGGCGAGCGCGGTGACAAGCAGCGCCTGGCCGATACCGAGCGCGACCTGCGCTATTTCAGCGCGCGGGTGCAGAGCGCGCAGGTGGTGCCGGCGGCGACTTCACTGAGTAAGGTGCAGATTGGCAGCCGGGTCAGGTTCGTCGACGAACAGGGCCAGGAGCAGGTGGTACAGCTGGTGGGCGAGGATGAAGCGGATGCCGGGCGCGGGATGATCAACTGGGGATCGCCGCTGGGGCGGGCCTTGCTTGGGGCCGGGCCTGGGGATGAAGTGCTGTGGAGAAGGCCGGCGGGGGATCAGATGATCGAGATTATGGAGATCGGTTGAGGCCCAGGGGCTGCTTTGCAGCCCTTTCGCGACACAAGGCCGCTCCTACAGGGGACAGCGCACTTCTGTAGGAGCGGCCTTGTGTCGCGAAAGGGCCGCAAAGCGGCCCCAGCAGCCTTGGATCAGACTACGCCTTGCGCCAGCATGGCATCGGCAACCTTCACGAAGCCGGCGATGTTAGCGCCCTTCACGTAGTTGACCTTGCCATCCGCCTCTTCACCGTAATGCACACAGGCATGGTGAATCGACTGCATGATGTTGTGCAGCTTGCTGTCCACTTCACCAGCGGTCCACAGCAGGCGCATGGCGTTCTGCGACATCTCCAGCCCCGACACTGCCACACCACCGGCGTTGGAAGCCTTGCCCGGTGCGTACAGGATGCCAGCCTCGATGAACAGGTCGACCGCCGCCAGGGTGGTCGGCATGTTGGCGCCTTCGGCCACGCAGATGCAGCCGTTGCGCAGCAGGGTACGGGCGTCTTCGATGTCCAGCTCGTTCTGGGTCGCGCATGGCAGGGCGATGTCGCACGGCAGGGTCCACGGTGTCTGACCCTTGCGGAACTCCAGGCCGAACTGGCCAGCCAGCTCGCTGATACGGCCACGCTTGACGTTCTTCAGTTCCATCAGCGCGTCCCACTGGGCATCGGTCAGGCCGGCTTCGGCGTACAGGGTGCCTTCGGAGTCGGACAGCGAAATCACCTTGCCGCCCAGGTCCATGACCTTGCGCGCCGCATACTGGGCGACGTTGCCGGAACCGGAAATGGCCACACGACGGCCGTCGATGCGCAGGTCCTGGCGCTTGAGCATTTCTTCGGCGAAGTACACGCAGCCGTAGCCGGTGGCTTCAGGGCGGATCAGGCTGCCGCCATAGGTCATGCCCTTGCCGGTCAGCACCGAAGTGAACTGGTTGGCCAGGCGCTTGTACTGGCCGAACATGAAGCCGATCTCGCGGGCGCCCACGCCGATGTCACCGGCCGGTACGTCGCAGTCGGCGCCGATGTGGCGGTACAGCTCGCTCATGAAGGCCTGGCAGAAGCGCATGACTTCGGCATCGCTCTTGCCTTTCGGGTCGAAGTCCGAGCCACCTTTGCCGCCACCCATGGGCAGCGAGGTCAGGGAGTTCTTGAAGGTCTGCTCGAAAGCCAGGAACTTGAGCACGCTCAGGTTCACCGACGGGTGGAAGCGCAGGCCACCCTTGTAAGGGCCGATGGCGCTGTTCATCTGGATGCGGTAGCCGCGGTTGACCTGCACCTTGCCTTGGTCATCGACCCACGACACACGGAACAGCACTGCACGCTCCGGCTCTACGATGCGCTCGAGGATACCGGACTGCAGATAGTGCGGGTTGGCTTCGAGGAAAGGCCACAGAGTACGCAGCACTTCTTCCACAGCCTGGTGGAATTCCGGTTGGCCCGGGTCGCGTTGCTGCAGGCGTGCGAGGAAATTGTCGACAGATTCGATCATGGTAGACATCTCACCAAGAGGATTGGACTTATTGGTTTTTTCTGGAATGTACCAAGAAGCAATCGCACTGGAATAGGGCGAAATGTCGTTTTTATGAAATTATTTGGTGCGTTTTATATAAGTGTATACAAAATCACCCTCCGCGCCGCCTGCTTCGCGGGCACGCCCGCTCCCACAGGAACTTCGCAAACCTCAAGACCGGCGCTGTACCTGCGGGAGCGGGCGTGCCCGCGAATGAAGCCATCTCCACTTTCCAGACAGGCACAAAAATGGGGCCACGATGGGCCCCATTCTTGTGCATCAGGAAACCAGCTTACTGGGCCAGCTTCTTGTGCCGTACACGGTGCGGCTGGGCAGCAGCATCGCCCAGGCGCTTCTTGCGGTCAGCTTCGTACTCGGTGTAGTTGCCCTCGAAGAACACCACGTTCGAGTCGTCTTCGTACGCCAGGATGTGCGTGGCCACACGGTCCAGGAACCAACGGTCGTGGGAAATCACGATGGCGGCGCCCGGGAAGTCCAGCAGGGCTTCCTCCAGGGAACGCAGGGTCTCGACGTCGAGGTCGTTGGACGGTTCGTCGAGCAGCAGGACGTTACCGCCCTCCTTCAGGGTCAGGGCCAGGTGCAGGCGGCCACGCTCACCACCGGACAGGTCCTTGACGAACTTCTGCTGGTCGCCACCCTTGAAGTTGAAGCGGCCAACGTAGGTGCGCGACGGGATCTCGTAGCTGCCGATCTTGATCATGTCGGAACCGTCGGAAACCTGCTGGAACACGGTCTTGCTGCCGTCCAGGTCCTCGCGGCTCTGGTCGACGCAGGCCAGTTGCACGGTTTCGCCGATCTCGATGCTGCCCGAGTCCGGTTGCTCCTTGCCCATCAGCATGCGGAACAGGGTCGATTTACCGGCACCGTTACCACCGATCACGCCGACGATGGCGCCTTTCGGCATGGCGAACGACAGGTTGTCGATCAGCACGCGGTCGCCATAGCCCTTGGTGACGTTCTTGAACTCGATGACCTTGTCACCCAGGCGCGGACCGGCCGGGATGTAGATCTCGTTGGTTTCGCTGCGCTTCTGGAATTCCTGCGATTGCATTTCTTCGAAGCGCTGCAGGCGGGCCTTGGATTTGGACTGACGAGCTTTGGCGCCTTTGCGCACCCACTCCAGTTCCTCTTTCATGGCCTTCTCGTGGGCGCTCTGCTGCTTGGATTCCTGCGCCAGACGCTCCGACTTGGCTTCCAGCCAGCCCGAGTAGTTGCCTTCGTACGGAATGCCGGCGCCGCGGTCCAGTTCGAGGATCCAGCCAGCGACGTTGTCGAGGAAGTAACGGTCGTGGGTAATCGCTACCACGGTGCCCGGGAAGTCGTGCAGGAAGCGCTCCAGCCAGGCGACCGAGTCGGCATCCAGGTGGTTGGTCGGTTCGTCGAGCAGCAGCATGTCGGGGGCCGACAGCAGCAGGCGGCACAGGGCCACGCGACGCTTCTCACCACCGGACAGGTGTTCGATGCGGGCATCCCAGGCCGGCAGGCGCAGGGCGTCGGCGGCGACGTCCAGCTGGCGCTCGAGGTTGTGGCCGTCGGCGGCCTGCAGGATGGCTTCGAGCTTGGCCTGTTCGGCAGCCAGCTTGTCGAAGTCGGCGTCGGGTTCTGCGTAGGCGGCGTAGACCTCGTCCAGGCGAGCCTGGGCGTCCTTGATCACGCTGACCGCTTCCTCGACCACTTCACGCACGGACTTGTTCGGGTCCAGTTGCGGTTCCTGCGGCAGGTAACCCACGTTGATGTCGGGCATCGGACGGGCTTCGCCGTCGAATTCCTTGTCGACGCCCGCCATGATCCGCAGCAGGGTCGATTTACCGGCGCCGTTCAGGCCGAGCACGCCGATCTTGGCGCCTGGGAAGAACGACAGGGAAATGTTCTTGAGAATTTCCCGCTTCGGCGGCACGACCTTGCTCAGCCGATGCATGGTGTAGACGTATTGAGCCAAAACCAAGCCCTCTAAATAAGTAAAGACATCGACGTTCGCCCCGGCATTGAAGCCAGAGAGATGTGTTTACGGGGTTTCATTGAACAAAGTCGACCATTCTACGCCAACGCGCGGCGTTGCACAGGGTGGTCGGATGGTGGGGAGGGATCGTTGTGATCCTGACGGGCATTTATTGCCTGTGCCGGCCCTTTCGCGGCTAAAGCCGCGAAGAGGCCGGCACAGCAGCCCGAAATGGGTCAGACGTGACGCTGCTTCTTAGCCTTGCCCCGCGGCAACCGGCAACGGTCGCTCTGCTCGGCCAGGCGCGCAGCATAAGCGGCCTTGACGCTGAAGCCACTGTTGCGGGCAGGCTGCTCGGCAACCTTGGCAACCTGGGCAGGCTTGGCCGCAGCAGGCGTGCTCACAACCTGGCCAGCCGGCTTGGCCACGGCAGCCACAGGTGCCACTTCAGCCGGGGCTGCCGCCGCCTTGGCGGTCTTGCGCAGTTCAGCCAGCGATGGCGTCTTGTTTTTCGAGGCCGCAGCCGCGTCGGGTTTGACCAGCGAACGCTGGCAGGATTTGCAGGATACGTCCGCGGTCACGGCAGTGCTGACAAGGGTCTGACTGCTGCGCCCGCAGGCGGAATCGAGGCCATTGGTGGAAAAGTGAGTAACCAAAACCGAACATCTCCGATGCGTTGTCATTGAAGCGGGCGGCATTCTCGCACAGGATGCAGGGTCTTGCCGAACAGGCCGACATCACCACGACCACTGGCGTCGGACAATTGGGCTGGCACATTGCCATAATCACAGGCATGCTAGCCCGTTCGGAAGTCCGGCTTTATAGTGCGCGGCCGCGGTCCAGGCCTGTGCAGATACCGGCATACACCGTGCATGTTCCCTCCCTGCCATCGCCAGCCCAATCGCAGGACCAACGCTTGACCAATCTCAATCATCCGACTCTGCTGCGCCCCGCTTCGCCGGCCCCAGTCGCTTCGCTGCGTGGTTCGGTCAAGGGTGCGCTGGCCCTGCTGGCCCTGATTCTGCTGGGTTTGCTGCTGTGGCAACTGTTTTCCCAGTTTCGCCACACCCAGGCTGACCAGCGCCAGCTGAACCTGGACGCGAGCGCCGAACTCGCCGACCACCTGAGCCTGAACATGGCGCTCAAGGCCCAGCAGGCCATCAATGTGGTCCAGCCCTACGTCAAAGCGCCGGCGCCCGCCGCGCTGCCGAGCCTGCTGGCGACCCTGCGCGAACGCCTGCCCGCCCTGCGCGACTTGGCCTGGCTGGACCATGCCGGGCAACTGCTCAGCGACAGTCTGGCCGGCAGCCCAGACCGCCAGTTGATTGACGAGCTGGTCGGGCTGAACCAGGGCCGCAGCTACTTTTTCGCCAACTCGGCAGACAACCGCACCATCTACCTGCTATTGCGCCAGACGGCAGAGCAGGATCGGGGCTACTGGCTGCTGCGCTTGTCTGCGGACTATTACCAGGCGCTCACCGTGCACCTGGACGGCCCCGGCCACCCGCTCTGGTTGCTGGAAAACAGCCGCAACGGCGAGGTACTGGAACGGCACGCCCCGGTACAGACCAGTGGTGAACCGCTGCAAAGCGTGATGCTCGCCTTCATCGACAACAGCGCCTGGCAATTGCGTGGCCTGTTCGACGCCGGCCTGGCCCAGCAGAAATTGCTGCCGGCACTGATCGGCAAGTGCCTGCTGGCGCTGTTTTGCGCCCTGCTGCCGGTGCTGGCGCTGTTCAACATGCGCCGCCGCCAGCGCGCGCTGCAGGAAGACCGGCGACGCTACCACGAAATTTTCGAAGGCACCGGCGTGGCTTTGTGCGTGCTCGACCTGTCGAGCCTGCCCGGCCAGCTCGACCGCTATCACCTGCGCAACCTCGCCGGGCTCAAGCAGAGCCTGGCGCTGGACCCTAACCTGCGCCGCTCGCTGCTGCAGGAGCTGAAGATCACCGAGATCAACCAGGTGGCGCGCCAGTTGCTCAATGTCGAGTGCCACGAAGGCGCCTGGCAACGGCTGATCGATGGCAGCGGCGCTGGCCGCGACAGCATCGGCATGCAACTGATCGACGCCCTGATCGAACAGCGCCCGTCGCTGGAGCTGGAAGTACGCCTGCCCGCGCCGCTGGGCGGCGAACTGCACCTGTGGATGATGGCGCGCCTGCCGCAGCAGCGCCGCGATTACCAGGCGGTGATCCTCAGCATCAGTGACATCACCAGCCGCAAGCAGGTGGAGCTGTCGCTGCTGGAGCGTGAAAGCTTCTGGTCCGACGTGGTGCGTACCGTGCCCGACCAGCTCTACGTACAGGACGTACTCAGCCAGCGCATGATCTTCAGCAACCGCCATCTCGGCCAGACCCTCGGCTACGACCGCACCGAGCTGGCGCAGATGGGTGACCGCTTCTGGGAGCTGCTGCTACACCCCGAAGACGCCGCGCATTATCAAGCCTTGCGCCAGCAACAGCGTGACAGTGCACACAGCCAGTCGCTGCACACCCAGCTGCGCTTCCGCCACCGCGACGGCGGCTGGCGTTGCTATGAAATCCGTGAGCAGGTGCTGACCCGCGACGACGATGGCCTGGTCACGCGCATCATCGGCGTGGGCAAGGATGTCACTGTGCAGATCGAGGCCAGCCAGTCGCTGCGCGACAGCGAGCAGCGCTACCGCATGCTCGCCGAGAGTATCAGCGACGTGATCTTCTCCACCGACAGCCGCCTGCAGCTCAACTACCTCAGCCCGTCGGTGCAGGCGGTGCTGGGCTACCAGGCCGACTGGATCTTCGACAACGGCTGGCAGTCGATCATCGCCAACCCGTCCCAGCTCACCGGCATCTACAGCCTGATGGAGCGGGTCAGCAAGGCCATGGGCGACAGCGAACAACTGGCACTGCTGCGCAGCCAGTTGCCGACGCAGTTGTTCCTGTTCGATTGCCTGCGCGCCGATGGCCGCAAGATCCCCATCGAGCTGCGCCTGGTACTGGTGTGGGACGACCAGCAGCGCTTCGAAGGCGTGCTCGGCGTGGGCCGCGACATCAGCCAGCAGCGCCGTGCGGAAAAAGACCTGCGCATGGCCGCGACGGTATTCGAACACTCCACCTCGGCCATCCTCATCACCGACCCGGCCGGCTACATCGTGCAGGCCAACGAGGCATTCAGCCGAGTCAGTGGCTACGCGGTCAGCGACGTGCTCGACCAGTTGCCGGCCATGCTGGTGGTCGAGGATCAGCAGCAAAGCCACCTGCGCTACGTGCTCAAGCAGCTGCACCAGCGCGGCAGCTGGGAAGGCGAAGTGTGGCTCAAGCGCCGCGACGGCGACCATTACCCGGCCTGGGTCGGCATCACCGCCGTGCTCGACGACGAAGGCGACCTGGCCAGCTATGTGTGCTTCTTCACCGACATCAGCGAACGCAAGGCCAGCGAACAGCGTATCCACCGCCTGGCCTACTACGACGCCCTCACCCACCTGCCCAACCGCACGCTGTTCCAGGACCGCCTGCACACGGCGCTGCAACAGGCCGAGCGGCAGAAGTCGTGGGTGGTGCTGATGTTCCTCGACCTGGACCGCTTCAAGCCGATCAACGACTCCCTTGGCCACGCTGCGGGCGACCGCATGCTCAAGGACATGGCCCTGCGCCTGCTGGCCTGCGTCGACGACGACGACACCGTGGCGCGCATGGGCGGCGACGAATTCACCCTGCTGCTGCAGCCGCGCGCCACCCGCGAGATGGCCCTCAACCGTGCCATCCACGTGGCCGAGAACATTCTTGGCAGCCTGGTGCGGCCGTTCGTGCTGGAAGGCCGCGAGTTCTTCGTGACGGCCAGTATCGGCATCGCCCTCAGCCCGCAGGACGGCAACGAGCTGAGCCAGCTGATGAAGAACGCCGACACCGCCATGTACCACGCCAAGGAGCGCGGCAAGAACAACTTCCAGTTCTACCAGACCGAGATGAACGCCAGTGCCCTGGAGCGTCTGGAGCTGGAAAGCGACCTGCGCCACGCGCTGGAGCAGAACGAATTCATCCTTTACTACCAGCCACAGTTCAGCGGCGACGGCAAGCGCCTGACCGGTGCCGAAGCACTGCTGCGCTGGCGCCACCCGACCCGCGGCCTGGTACCGCCGGGCGACTTCATCCCGGTGATCGAAGAGCTGGGCCTGGTGGTGGATGTCGGCGACTGGGTGCTGCGCGAGGCCAGCCGCCAACTCAAGGTCTGGCACAAGAACAAGGTGCGCGTGCCGAAGGTGTCGGTCAACATCTCGGCGCGGCAGTTCTCCGACGGCCAGTTGGGCACGCGCATCGCCACCATCCTCGAAGAAACCGGCCTGCCGCCGGCGTGCCTGGAGCTGGAGCTGACCGAGAGCATCCTGATGCGCGAAGTCAACGAGGCGCTGCAGATTCTCGCCAGCCTGAAGAACCTTGGCCTGAGCATCGCGGTCGACGACTTCGGCACCGGTTACTCGTCGCTGAACTACCTCAAGCAGTTCCCCATCGACGTGCTGAAGATCGACCGCACCTTCGTCGACGGCCTGCCCGAGGGCGAGCAGGACGCGCAGATCGCCCGGGCGATCATCGCCATGGCCCACAGCCTCAACCTGGCGGTGATCGCCGAGGGCGTGGAGACCCACGAGCAGCTGGAATTCCTCCGTGAGCATGGCTGTGACGAGGTGCAGGGCTACCTGTTCGGGCGGCCGATGCCGGCCAACCAGTTCGAGGCGCAGTTCGCCAACGAGACCCTGTTCATGTTCCAGTGAGCAACTGCCGGCTTGCACGATCCCTGTGGGAGCGGC
This sequence comes from Pseudomonas sp. CC120222-01a, assembly GCF_003097235.1. GTDB lineage: Bacteria > Pseudomonadota > Gammaproteobacteria > Pseudomonadales > Pseudomonadaceae > Aquipseudomonas. The sequence goes on from NZ_QEQQ01000033.1 coordinate 41,767, forward strand.
CTTGTGTCGCGAAAGGGCTGCGAAGCAGCCCCAGGATTTCAGCACACATGCAGAAATTGCCGGGGCCGCTTTGCGGCCCTTTCGCGACACAAGGCCGCTCCCACAAGAGCCCGCTCTGCGACGCAGAGAAGCGCCATTAAAAACGGACCTCCGAGTCAACTCCAGCCCAGACACGGCGCGGGATGCAACATGAGCCCCATTGGTCCGCGACTTGATGCCAGTTCATATGCCAGGCGCGGATCAATCGGTTAGAATGCCCCCCCAAATTACCCCGATCCTTGAGGACCGCCATGTTCAGCCGTGATTTGACCATTGCCAAGTACGACGCCGAGCTCTTCGAAGCCATGCAGCAAGAAGCCCTGCGCCAGGAAGAGCATATCGAGCTGATCGCTTCGGAAAACTACACCAGCCCGGCAGTCATGGAAGCCCAGGGCTCGGTCCTGACCAACAAGTACGCCGAAGGCTACCCAGGCAAGCGTTACTACGGCGGCTGCGAGTACGTCGACGTGGTCGAGCAACTGGCCATCGACCGTGCCAAGGAGCTGTTCGGCGCCGACTACGCCAACGTCCAGCCGCACGCAGGCTCGCAAGCCAACGCCGCGGTCTACCTGGCCCTGCTGTCGGCCGGTGACACCATCCTGGGCATGAGCCTGGCCCACGGTGGCCACCTGACCCACGGTGCTTCGGTAAGCTCGTCGGGCAAGCTGTACAACGCCATCCAGTACGGCATCGACGGCAACGGCCTGATCGACTACGACGAAGTCGAGCGCCTGGCTGTCGAGCACAAGCCGAAGATGATCGTTGCCGGCTTCTCGGCTTACTCGCAGGTCCTGGACTTCGCCCGCTTCCGCGCCATCGCCGACAAGGTCGGTGCCTACCTGTTCGTCGACATGGCCCACGTTGCCGGCCTGGTTGCCGCTGGCGTGTACCCGAACCCGGTGCCGTTCGCCGACGTGGTCACTACCACCACCCACAAGACCCTGCGCGGTCCACGTGGCGGCCTGATCCTGGCCCGTGCCAACGCCGACATCGAGAAGAAGCTGAACTCCGCCGTGTTCCCAGGCGCCCAGGGCGGCCCGCTGGAGCACGTGATCGCTGCCAAGGCCATCTGCTTCAAGGAAGCCCTGCAGCCTGAGTTCAAGGCTTACCAGCAGCAGGTCGTGAAGAACGCCCAGGCCATGGCCGAAGTGTTCATCGAGCGTGGTTTCGACGTCGTTTCCGGCGGCACCCAGAACCACCTGTTCCTGCTGTCGCTGATCAAGCAGGAAATCTCCGGTAAAGATGCTGACGCTGCCTTGGGCAAAGCCTTCATCACCGTCAACAAGAACTCGGTACCGAACGACCCACGTTCCCCGTTCGTCACCTCGGGCCTGCGTTTCGGCACCCCAGCCGTCACCACCCGTGGTTTCAAGGAAACCGAGTGCCGCGAGCTGGCCGGCTGGATCTGCGACATCCTGGCTGACCTGAACAACGAAGCGGTGATCGACGCCGTGCGTGAGAAGGTCAAGGCCATCTGCAAGAAGCTGCCGGTATACGGCAACTGATTGGCGCAAGCCTGATGTGAAGAAGCCCGGCCTTGTGCCGGGCTTTTTCATGCCTGCGTTCTGGCGCGGGAATCGCTTCCGAATAGTCTGTGTGGGCCAGTCTGCCTAACCTGCCGCCTCCTCTGATAAACGAGCAGGAGGCCACCCATGGCTGATCACGTAGCACTGTCCTTCACCGCCACCCTGCAGGTCGCTGAAGCGCCGATCAATGTGCTGGGCAACATGACCCGCGGGCCCGTAGCGCTGGCGAGCCCAAAGCAAGCGCCAGGTCATTTCGTCGAAGGCGCCACCACCCTCGGCATGTTGAATGGCACCGACGCGAACTGGCACCACGGCCGGGAGATCGGGCTGATCACCTTCGAGCAAGCCGCCCAGCCAGCGGCGTTGCTGCTGTATTTTCGCCATGGCGAGACGGGTTATCGCCTCTATCTGCGCAGCGGCCCCCACGCTGGCCAAGGTGTGTTCATCACCGGCGATGGCCTGGTGAACGTCCAGCCGATCAAGGCAGAAGACCCAAGCCTGTGGGCGCTGATCGATGCTCAAACCGGTGAGGCGTTTGACCTGACGCAGCTTGAAGAGGGTCGCAGGGAAATTCAGCTGGCCAGTGCAGATGGGCACCCGCTGGAAGTGCACAACCTGTATCCGGTGGGCGGGTTTCTGGCCTGCTATGCAGCTGCGCACCAAGGGACCTTGAGCCTGATCATCCAGGCGCGCGGTGTCGACTGGCTCAAGCCTGCCTGATTCGTCGTGCGCCGCCCGTCGTCACGTATTAACCTGTGCCACCCCAAGCACAACCCAGCACAGGCCCGGTCTTGACCAGAGAGCAACTCGAAACCCAGCAAATCCCGATCTACTTTGCCGCGGTGCTCGCTGCTGTTGCCTTCGGCCTGCTGGCCAGCGACGCCGCACAACACCTGCAAGCGCTGGTCACTCCCGCCATCGCCGTGCTGATGTACGCGATGTTCCTGCAGATCCCCTTCCTGGACCTGCGCCAGGGCCTGGGCAACCGCCGCTTCATGACCGCCCTGCTGCTCGCCAACTTCATCCTTGTGCCACTGCTGGTGTGGGGCCTCACCCGCGGCCTGGCCGAGCACCCGGCGATCCTCATCGGCGCCCTGCTGGTGTTGCTGACACCGTGCATCGACTATGTGGTGGTGTTCACCCACATCGGCAAAGGCGACTCGCGCCTGACCCTCGCTGCCACGCCCGTGTTGTTGCTGGTGCAGCTGGTGCTGCTGCCGGTGTACCTGGCGCTGATGCTCGGCGACAGCAGCGGCGTAGCCATCAGCATCGCGCCGTTCGTGGAAGCCTTCGTGCTACTGATCGTGCTGCCGATGATCCTCGCCGTGCTCACCAGCGCCAGCGCCCGCCGCTCCCGTGCGGTGGCGGCCTGGAATGACGCTTGGGCGTGGATGCCGGTGCCTGCGATGGCGTTGGTATTGGTGGCGGTGATCGGGTCGCAGATTGCCGTGGTGCTTGGGGATTTCGACCGGTTGCTGCCGGTGATTCCGGTATACGTCGGCTTCATGCTGCTGGCGCCGGTGCTCGGGTTCGTTTCGGCGCGGATGCTGCGCCTGCCGGTGGCAGAGGCACGCTCGGTGACCTTCAGCGCCGCGACACGGAACTCGCTGGTGGTGTTGCCGTTGGCGCTGGCACTGCCGGAGGACTTGCGTGGGTTGGCGCCGGCGGCGGTAATCACCCAGACGCTGCTGGAACTGGTGAGTGAGCTGGTTTACATCAGGCTAATTCCACGGCTCGTACAAACCCGTCCGGCCTGACCGCGATCCCCTACAGGCCACGAAAGGGCTCAATACAGCCCTCAACGTCAAATAGGCCCATCTCAAACCCATTTTCGCTCAGTGAACGTTCACTGGCAGAGCGTAATTGAAGATGACCAGCGCGGTGGCCAACAGGATATGAATTACCAACAGGCTCACCAGAAGGCGTCTCATGCTCGGCGGGAAGCGTCTTACTTCATCAAGGTCAATCAACCTTCTGCGCACGAACATCTTCGGCATGGTCAGCACCATGGAGATCAACCCCGTGCGCATGACCTTGCCCACGAGGCCCGCATGTTCAAACGTCTTTTTATTGCCTGTCACGAACGTGCAGTTCGTAAGTAACGACTCGAAGCGCTCAGTGTATTTATGTGCGATGTAACACTGTACGACCATGGCCAGCAACATGGGTGCGAGAATCAGAAACGCAACCATTCCAGGCTCAACTTCACTCACTCCGATACCTCGCTATACAAAAAGTCACCAAAAATCTCGCCCCCTTTGCTGCCGAAATCTCCAAGTACCTTACCGCCCACGGCACCGCCGACGACAGCACACGCTAATGCTCCGGGGCCGCCTGTAGTGACCCCCAGTACGACGGCACAAACACCGGTCCCTGCCATACCACCCAAATACCCCCCGGCACTGCCGCCTGCCAGGCTACCCATCAACGTTGAGGTCTCGACATATTTGGCCCGCCGACACTGATCCTCTCGCCCCGTAGTGCAAGCTTTATGAATCGACAGGCCTGTGGATGCCACATCCAACGCGGTACCGATGTAAGTGCCCTTCTTGACCAGGTTCGACGCTCTGGCAACGCCAGACACCTTGTCGGCATAACCCGCGATTTCACCGGTATGCAGGTAGCTGCGGGTCGAAATGCCCAATGCCTGCTTCATCTTGCCCTGGCGGCGCAACCCCGAACCGTACGCGGCAACATTGCCCAACTGCTTTTCGAGCTTCATGAACAAGGCAGAGCGCTTGGCGTAGAACGCATCACGGGCAGCGAGCGTGCCAGAACCCAGGTAGTCGCGGTGCAGTTTCTCGATATCTTCCAGCGTGGTCTTGATATTGCCAAGGTGCTTGCTCCAACCCTCGCTGGCGGCACCGGCCCCCATCGAAGCGTGGGCCAGCAGACTTTGCAGCAAGTCGAAGTGCTCGAGGAAGAAATCATCCGCGTCCACCCCGCTGGTCAGCAGACCTGCGTGCACCTCGCTAGCCTTGGCCATCAGGAACGCTTCCTGGCTGGTGCAAGAAGGCGTATCGGCGTCGCCCAGGATGACCAGTTCACCGGCCATGACCACGCTGTTGGCAATGTGCGCATTCAAGACATCGAATTTGCCTCTGGCGTAACCGGACACTGGCGTACTGGCTTTCAGCGACTGGTACGACTGGGTTCTTGGGTTGATAAAGCTGCGTGCTTCGGACATGGCCCTACCTCACGCGTACTTCTTGTTGTTGATCCGGTCCCAGCCCCCGGCCACATTACCGCCGCCGCTGCCGTCGGAGCGCTTCTGGCGGGTGTAGGTGGTCTTGATACGCCCGTAGTTCAGCTGGACGATTTCGATGGGAACGCCTGAACTGGCGTTCTGCGAGTAATCGGCAATGATCACCTCCTCCAGCACGATCTCGTAGTACTTGAGCTTGTCGGTACCTGCCCGGCAAAGCGCGAGTTTCACTTCCTTGAGATGCTGCCCAGAGCAGCTTGCTTCCAGCAGCTTGCAACTGGCGCTATCGAGAAACTTGGTGAAGGTGAAGTTGGTCAGGGTGGTTCGCCCCGATGTGGCACCGCCAGAAGAGCTCGCGGTGGCAGACGTGCTTTGATTCACGCCGAAGTTGTAGCCGTTGATTTCGATCCAGTTAGTGTACTGCTCATCCAGCGCTTCGCCAGCAATGTCGTCGATTTGGATGAAAGCGTCAAAGGCCATGCTTACCTCTCCTTGGTAATGGTGGGGAGACACCCCGATGAACGGGTGTGACACGTAGGATGGTGAAATGTTCCCTGGCGTAACGGTTGCCTGAGTTACCCCACACCACCCGAGCCTGCATACCCGCTTCATGGCATGACCAACGACAATTCAAATCCTCACAACGCCTTCATCTCCGCAATATCCCTCGCCACCTGATCCGCCGAGTGATCAAACATCGCCTGCTCCTGAGCATCCAGCGGCAACTCAATCACCCGGGCAATCCCCTCTTCTGCCAGCACACAGGGAACGCCCATGGCGATATCGGTGCGCCCGTATTCCCCCTCAAGAATCGCAACCGACGGCAGAATGCGGTTACGCCCATTGGCAATCGCATCCACCATCTGCGCAATGGCCACACCCGGGGCATCGCAAGCGCTGCCGACCTTCTTCAAGCCCAGGATCTCGCCACCACCTTTGCGTGTGCGCTCGACGATCCGTTCGATCTGCTCATCGGACAGGAAATGCGACAACGGCACCGAGCCGACCTGGCAGTAGCGCATCAACGGCACCATGCTGTCGCCATGCCCGCCCAGCACCAGCGCCGTGATATCCCGCGCAGAAAACCCCGTCTCCTCGGCAATGAAGCATTTCATGCGTGCGGTATCCAACACCCCCGCCTGCCCGAACACCCTGCTGCGCCCGAGCTTGCTGAGCGACCTGGCCCGATAGGTCAGCACGTCGACCGGGTTCGACACCACCAGCACCGTCGCTGCCGGCGCAAAGCGGTTGATGTCGTGCATGATGCCGTCGAGGATCGGCAGGTTGATGCTCAGCACGTCCTGCCGCGACTGACCAGGCTTGCGCGGCACGCCTGCGGTAATCACCACCAGGTCCGAGTCCTGCAGCATTTCGGCCTTGGCGCCGCCTAGCACCTTGGTATCGGAACCTGACTCGACAGCCGCCTGCCAGATGTCCAGCGCCTTGCCCTGGGCCAGCTCACCTTGCACATCGAGCAACATCAGCTCACGGCAGTACTCTTCCCGGGCAATGATCTGTGCCGCCGCCTCGCCCACGATCCCGGCACCCACGATTGATAGCTTGTTCACCTGACACCTCCCAGCGGCGCGCGCCACCAGGAGCACGCCTGCGTATACAGAGAAGTATTGCCTGCCAAGGCGAAAAGGCCATGTGATGCGACCGCATGCTATTGACAGCATCCCGCCGTCCCGGAAATACTTTGTAAAGATTCATATAGATGACCAAATAACAAGGTGAATCGCTCCATGACCGCACTGCCCAGCCCTACGCGTAAGCCCGGCGCGACACCTCCGTCCGCCAGCCCCATTCCTCCGAAGTTCGATGTTTGCGCATCCAGTCGGCCATCTGCCCGCGACCGATAACGGCTCGCTACTGCCCGCAGAAACCCCTGTCATGCCTGCAATGCCTGAGTGCCGCTAGCGCGCCAGCCCAACCGAGATTCCCTGAATGACTCCCTTAGATATACAGCTGTTGCTGACCGCATTGGTCAGTGTCCTGGTGCTGGTAGCGCTCATCGTGTCCCGCCTCAAGATGCACCCGCTGCTGGCCTTGCTGGTGGTGTCCATTGGCGTGGGCTTTGCCACCCGCATGGAGCCCGGCAGCATCGTCTCCCATCTGCTCACGGGCGCCGGGAAGACCCTGGGTGCGGTCGGGGTGGTGATCGCGCTGGGCGCGATGCTCGGCAAGATCCTGGCGGACGCTGGTGTCACCGAGCAGGTCGCGGATGTGATCCTCAAGCGCACCTCGGACCGGATGATCCCTTGGGCGATGATGCTGGTTGCCTTTGTCATTGGCATCCCGATGTTCTTCGAAGTGGGCCTGGTGATCATGCTGCCGCTGATCTTCAGCGTGGCGCGCAAGCTGGAGAGCAAGGCCCGCTTCAAGGGCTCGGCGTATGTGTACGTCGGTGTGCCAGTGATTGCCGCGCTTGCCGCCATGCACGGCATGGTCCCGCCGCACCCAGGCCCCTTGACCGCCATCGCCGTGCTCAAGACCTCTGTCGGGCCGACCATGCTCTATGGCTTCCTTGCCGCGATCCCGGCCATGATCCTGGGCGGCCCGCTGTATGGCCTGTTCATTTCGCAGCGCATGAGCACGCGGCCCGACCAGGCATTGCTGGACCAATTCACCCTGGCCGAGAAAGCCGACGATCAACCCCGCCCCGGCGTAGTGGTGGGCATGCTGGCCGCGCTGCTGCCGGCGATCCTGATGCTGGTGCATGCCGTCGCGGAAATGCTGCTGCCCAAGGGCAATGCGCTGCTGGAACTGGCCAGCTTCCTGGGCAACCCATTGATCGCCATGCTGCTGGGCGTACTGTTCGCCGGCGCTAGCCTGGTACTCGTGCGCGGCGGCAACGCCGAACAGCTGCGCGATGCGTTGGGCAAAAGCCTCAAGCCTATCGCCTCGATCATCATGATCATCGCCGGTGGCGGTGCCTTCCAGGAGATGCTGACCAGCGCCAAGGTCGGCGATGCTATCGTGCACCTGACCCAGCAATCAGCCTTCCCGCCGTTGATCCTGGGGTGGCTGATCGCGATGTTGCTGTCGGTGTCTACCGGCTCTGCCACGGTCGGTATCGTCGGTGCTGCCGGCCTGCTGGCGCCACTTGCAGGTGCTGACCCGAGCCTGAACCTGCCGTTGCTGGCCCTGTCGATCGGCTGCGGATCGCTGTTCTTCAACTATGCCAACCATGCGGGCTTCTGGATGGTGAAGGAGTCCTTTGGCATGACCATGGGTGAAGCGACCAAGACCATCTCGGTGGTGCAGTCCATCGTGGCAGTGGTTGGTTTGATCGTGGTGTTGATGCTGAATGCGGCGATTACGGTGGGCTGAGTCGGGAAAACCGGCCCTGCTCATCAGCTTCCTCAGCGTTTTTCCGCGACCAGGGTGTAGCACATTGGTATTTGTGCCGCACCCTGCTCATAGACGTCGTAGACCTCCTCCCGATTGGAATGCGGGTATTCGTCGAATGCACGAAGGCTCAAGCCTGCGCCAGTAATGCTCATGAGCACGTCGCTCAGCGGGTGGAGATGCCAGTAAGACTGCAGCCCGTTTGGCTCGGCCTTGCCTTCGTAGACAATGGCGCCCGTTTCGACCAGCGGTTCGGTCAGGAAATAGGACGTGCTGATACGCCACGGGTCGCTGGCTTCGGGGTCGAGCATTTCCAGGAAGGGGTGCGTTTCGTAGATCACCAGCGTGCCGCCCGGTTTCAGCGTTCTGGCGACGTGGCTGAAGAACAGCGCGAGGTTGGGCATCCAGTTCAGGACACCGATGGTGATCAGGGCGACATCGAAGCGATCGTTGAGGCTTGCCGGGAGCTCGTGGATGTCGGCTTCGATGAAGTCTGGCGAGTAAGGGGATATCTCGGCTAGCTCGTGCGCTTGCTTGAGAAATTCCGAAGACTGATCGACGCCCACCACTTCCAGTGCGCCAAGGGCAAACAGCGATAACGCTTCGCGGCCATTGTTGCAGCCCAGCTGGATTACGGCCTTTCCTGTTACGCCTACCTGCTCCAACTGCTCAGTCAGGGTTGAATCCAGGCAAGAAAAGTCTTTGTGAGCCACGGCATCGATCAACTGGCCCCAGGCCGCGCTTCGCCGGTGATGATCGGCTGACGCATTCCAGGCATCACGGTTTTTGGCGATGACATCCCTGTGAGAAACCATCTTGAACCTCATCTTTCGTTGTTGAGGCTTCTGACAGTAGCAGCTGCGCCAGCTAAAGGCTGGCGACAGCTCACTTACCATTCAATCGACCAGGTCGCTCAAGTCGCTGGGGTCGATCATCTTCCCGCATTGCTCACTGGCCAGCCGGCTGATGATCCGGATCGCCTGGTGGATGCCTGCGGTGTTGCGGAAGCTCAGGTGAGGGTTGTGTTCGCACTCCAGCACTTCATCGTGCTGGACCAAGGCTTCGCCGAGCAGTTCGAGGGTCCAGGCGTAGCTTTGGATGGTGGATAAGCGTTCCTGGTCAGTCATTGGGCACCACCTTTGGGTTGGAGGTGGGACGAACCAGATCGCAGATTGGGTAGAATCGGTGAGGTTTGGGAGCCGGCGCGGGGCGGCGGCGGAGAACGGATGCGAGGATCCTGAACGGATTTCTGGTGGTCATGCATGAGTTCCTTTCGTTGTGGAACTGCCACCGCTCGCGGCCAAGCAAGTTTAGGTGGCAGCAGTACGCGGGTTGGCCGACCGGGACGAAAGGAGCCCGGCACACCCGAAGGTGTCCCGCGCACCACCGCCATAACGCGACATCGCGGGCACAAAAAAAGCGCCTGCGATGAAGACTGGGCGCTGCTGCGCCTTTCGATTCCGACCGGCCAAGGTCGCATCGCCGATGCTTCGGCGACTGGGGGAATTTATCCTTATGTTCCTGCTTACGCAACCGTAGGTGCCTTGCGGGGTGGCCACACGCGTTGTAGGAAAGATTCTCGCCTCAGTAGTCACTTCAGAAATGCAGGACGGGGGTGTAAGGCGGGACAAACACAAAAAAGGCCTGCATCGCTGCAAGCCTTCATATGTGGTGCGGAGACAGGAGTCGAACCTATACGAAAGACCCTGAATTTAATGGGTATTATTCTGAAGCGTACAAATTTCTATCTCTAAACTTATCCTCAGCCTATTCCCAGGCTCCCGCTCCAGTGAAAAACCCTGTAGTGGTCTACTAACCCCGGACACCAATTTAGGCGAGAATGCTCGCCACAGAGAGGTGTCTGATGACCAAGCAACGCCGTACCTTTACTCCTGAATTCAAGCGCGAAGCTGCCTGCCTGGTGCTCGACCAAGGCTATAGCCACGCCGAAGCTGCACGCTCGCTCGGCTTGGTCGAGTCAGCCCTGCGCCGGTGGGTTAATCAGCTTCAGCAAGAGCGCGGCGGCATCACGCCGGCCAGCAAAGCGTTGACGCCAGAGCAGCAAAAAATCCAAGAGCTGGAAGCTCGCATCACGCGCCTTGAACGCGAGAAGTCGATACTAAAAAAGGCT
>NZ_QEQQ01000034.1 GCF_003097235.1 Pseudomonas sp. CC120222-01a
TTTGATTTCGAGCTTGGAGTTTTTGAGCCTGATGATCTCATCGCAATCATCGTGATGAATCACCAGTTCAGCTTTTGCGACATCCGCACCCACGATCAGCTTTCCAACCTGCATTGCCATGGGAGCCACCTCACGTTATGGTTTTTCGGCTTGAAGGGGTTTCACCAAGAGGCGCTGGCTTGCTTCTATCGTCGCTTGCAAACGATGCATTCTTTATCGGCGCTTTGGTGGAAGGGGTGGGGCGATGTCTCCCACGGTCTGTACTGCTGCGAACAGTCAGAATCGGGCATTTAGTCCCACCACCCCTTCAAGTCTAACCATACAAGCGGGCTTGCCCGCGATGCGCCGCGCGGGCGGCGCTCGATCTCACAGGCGCTGGAGCTTTCAAGGCATGCATATCCCACAGGCGCTGCAGAACCCAAGGCCTGAACTAAGGCCCCCCACGCACCTCCCGCACATAATCCTGACAAGCCCGCAACGCCATCAACCCCCGGTCTCCTTCATCGGTGATGGCGACAATTCGTCGAGCATGCGCCGGCTCAAGTCCGGCGCGTACGGTTGCATGATCCACGCCGCCGGCGCCGGAGGTGGCAGGCACTGTGCTGCAGACTGTGTCGCGCTCGACCAGGACCGACAGGCGCAGATCGGCAGTAGCAAGACGATCCCGCAGGCGAGCCTGAGACTGCTGCGCATCAGCAAGCTCCTTGAAATGACGGGTTTCACTTTCATCCAGGCGCTGCTCAAGTGCTTGGCGCTGCTCACGCTCGACGAGCAGCCGGGTAGCCTCGGCAGCGGCCTGTGCTTGCGCCAGCTGCGCTAGTTGCCGCCCGTAGCGCCAGCCCTGTATCTGCCAGGCCAGTGCTGCAGACAGCATCAACAACAATGCACCAAGGCCAAGCTGCAACCGGCTCAACACAACACCTCGCGCGCCCGCGCCCAGAGCTGGAGGCGATCCTCAAGCCCATTGAGCCCACCATTGATATGGCGCGTGATGCGGTTGAACTCGCCGCGGTCAGCCAGGGCATTGAGCCCACGCGAATGCCAGAACCACGCCGCCGACTCGCAGGCCCAGCGTGGCTGTTCGAGCAACTGCGGTTGCGCCAGCAGACGCTCGTCGCCGAACAGCGCTCGGCTGCAGGCCTGATAGTTGTTGCGCCCGGTGACCTGGATCAGGCCGCGCCCGCAGTAAAACTGGCCATCGCCATCGGCCTGCGGCGTGTTGCCCAGGCGCAAGGCCAGGCTGCCGGTGTCATAGCGCGCCAGGTAGCGGTCGTTGCCCAGCTCCTTCACGTAGCGGAACTGGCCGGACTCATGGCCGACCTGGGCGATGAACGCCGCCACACGCTTGGGGTTGTCGATTTCCCAGCGTGGCAGGGTGACGTTCAGTGCCGAAATAAAAACGCCCGCAACGGGGCGGGCGTTCGGCAAAATCTGTAGCAATTGCGTTTCTGTGAGCATGTCTGACACTCCTTCCCTGTATCGTCCTCAAGCCTTGATCGCAGCCTTGCGGCGGGGCGTTGCGCCCTTGGCCTGTACCTTGCCCGCCTTGCCGCCATTGCCCTGCAGCGTGGTGCGCCAGCCCGAGGCGGTGAACACCTGCTCCACCGAATCGATCTGGTATAGCCCGTCGAGGCCATCGACAAAACCCTGCAGGTCGATGCTGCGCTCGGCGAACAGGTCGGTGCGCCCAGGCAGGTCGAGGCGCACCTGGGCGGTGCCGCGGTTGAAGCTGGCCAGCCGCGCCCTGGCCGCCTGCTCGGCGGCGGCGCGGCTGGGGTACAGGTGACGGTCGGTGTGCACCGGCCGCTGGCCGTCCGCAGCGCCGTCATTGGCCAGCTCGACCGTCATCAGCTCACCGCTGGCACTGTCCTGGTGACGGGTGCGCACCGCCTTGCGCGCGGATTTGTCGTCCAGGCGGAAATACCACTGGCTGACATCGCTGCGGGCAATAGCGACTACATCCAGGGGCTTGCCGCTGGCGCTCTGCCCGCCCTGGCGCGGCAGCACCAGCAACTGGCCGTTGGCGAGCTTGGCGGTGCTGTCGTATTGCAGGGCCAGGCGGGTGATGAAGTTGAAATCCGATTCGTTGTACTGATCGACCCGCGGCACCAGGGTGAGCACCGGGCAGACCGCCTGCCAGCCATTGCGTGCGCCGATTTCAGCGACGATGCGCTGCAACGGCACGGCCTCCCAACTGCCGCTGCGGATGGTCCGGCCCGTGCCGCGCAGGTCACTGGCCTTGCCACGAATCACCAGGGTGTCAGGCGGGCCGGACAACTCGACCTCATCGACGGTGTAACGCCCCAGCCGGATCAGCGGCTGGCCGGCGTACCCCAGATGCACCTCGAGCAACGCGCCGCGCGCGGGCAGCGCCAAGGCGCCGTCACGGGCGTCGATGCGCAGTTCGAAGTCGTCCGACTCCATGCCCGGCTTGTCGGTGGTGCGCAGCAACAACAGGCGGTCGTTGATCAGCGCAGTGATGTCCTTGCCGTCGGCCTGGATGCGAAATTGCGGTTGCATGGCATCAGTCCCACAGCTGCACGACGTTGGCCTGCGCCAGCGCCAACATCGGCAAACGAATCATCACCCCGCTGCGAAACGGCTGGGCCTCCTCGGCCAGCCCCTGGTTGGCTTGCAGCACCGCTTCGACACTGCCGTCGAGGTGCCCGTAATAGTGGTGGCAGAGGGTATCGAGCACATCGCCCTCAGACGTTTTGCAGGTCTTGTCCATAGCTGACGAACTCCAGTGAGAAGCCTTGTTTGCGGGGAATGCCGCCGGCCAGCAAGGCGCCCTGGTCTTCCTCGATGCTGGTCAGGCACCAGGTACCGAGCACTTCGCCGTAACCGGTGGTCAGCGACAGCGGCAGCAGCTGGCGGCCAATGCCGCGCAGGGCCTGCAACTGGCCGAGGCCACCTTTGAAACCGGGGAATATCGCGCCGTGGATGCTGATGGTTTCTTCACCCAGGCTGACCGCCTGCTGGGCGTTTTCCCGGCTCAGGCGCTCCTGCCCCGCCCAGCGAAAACGCGTTTGCCGGCGCAGCTGGTCGAAGGCGGCGGTGTCGAGGTTGAAGTAGTAAGGCGCGGCGTTGGCCTTCAAGGGTTGCAGCACCAGCAGGTGCGGGAACGGCTTGATCGCCTCGGCTGCCGGCGTGGCCTCGGGCGCGAAGCCAAAGGTCGACAGCACACCCTTGGCCACCGCCTTCACATCACCGATCACCCGGCGGATGGCCGCGCCGGCCTTGCCCAGGTGCTCGGCAAAGGCATCGACCTGGTCACGCACCTTGCGCACCACCGCCAGGGTCTGGTCGTACTTGGCGATCACCTTGTCGACGCGCTGCTTGGCCGAGTCGATGGCGCGCATCGTGCGTTGCAGGCGCTTGCCGATTTCCTTGCCGATCCATGGCAGGGCTTCGAGTTCGGCGGCCGCCTCCTTGGCGTGGCCGACCGCCTGCTGCATCGGGTCGAGCATGGCGTCGGCACGCCGACGCCCCTCCTCGCCCGCCTTGACCAGTGCATGCAAGCCGCCTTGCAACTGTTCCAGGTAGGTCATGGGTCCTCCTCAGGGTTGGGGTTGATCGGCCATCTGCACCGAACGCGCCTGGCGCATCAGGTCTTCGAGCATGCGCCGGGCGATGGTTTCCAGTTGTTGCAGGGTGGTCGGGTCGTCGAGGCTGTTGTTGAAGGTCACCGGCATGTTGGCGGTGAAGGTGAATTGCTGGTTGATGGTGGGAGACACCGCAGCCAGTAACTGCTGTGTCGAGGTCGCAGCTGGCCCAGCGCTATCCTGAGCACGGGTTGCCTGGGCGGGAGAGTTCACAGAGTCCGGCCTTCCTCCAGGCGCATCTTTACCGGTGACAGAGGCCACGGTCTTGCCGAGCCAGCCACCTGCGAATTCACCCGCCATACCGCCGAATGCCCCACCGCCCAAGCTCCCCAGCGCACCACCTACGGCGGCACCGATCACTGTCCCTATGCCTGGCACCACTGAGCCGATCATGGCACCGGCTGTCGCGCCACCTAGCCATCCGGCAGAAGATCCCGCCAAAGTGCCGCCCAACCCGCCGACAGCCTCGCCATAGCCCTCCAGTTTTTCTGCGGGCGTGCTATCACTCTGGTAGGTGTCGAGTAACTGCAATGAGGTGTCCAGCACCGCAGCCACTGGAACGGGTTTGAAGAATTTTCCAACCGATGGCAGCTGTTTGCCTGCACTGTTCGAAGAAAAGAACGGTGCAACCTGGGGTTCAGATTGACCCTCGGTCACTGAAGACGCCTCGCTGTCATGAGCCGTGGGGTCTTCATCTTCCGTGAGCAAATTGAACAACCCACCACCGGCTCTGTCTCCCACAGCCTCGCCAATCAGGCCGCCAGCTTCGGCCCAGCGCTTTTGTGCGGCCTCGTCCTGCTTTTTCTCTTCAGCCTCTTGCGCTGCCTGCTGCTTAGCGGCCTCTCGCTGTTCCTTGGCATGGGCTTTACGTTGACCTTTTTTTGTGCGCCTGGGTTTATTCGCAGCCGCACTTTTACCCGTGCCTATGACCTTGCCGAGCGCTTTACCTCTGAAAAGCATGGCTCCCAAAGCGCCCAGCACACGGCCACCAAGGTCGCCGAGTGCAGCACCGGTACCGCGTGCCATTTCTTCACCGTCCTCACCGGTGATCACTGCCTTGGCAACCTTGGCCAATGTCTGGGCACGGTTCTCCCGCCACTCCGTCAAGCCACGTTCGCGTATCGCTCGCTGTTTTTCCGGCGGCTGTTTGCGGTAGGCGCGAACGTACACCGTTCCAAGTCCCAGTGCTCCAAGGCTTCCGGCGGCTATGGCAAGGCCTTTGCCAAGGGTAAGCGAGGTGCCACCGGCATCCGCTCTGGGCACCTGCGCGGGTACTTTCAACTTACTCGCTGCGGGGGCTACCTGCCCTTGCACGACAGCGTGCCATTGCTGAAAGACATTGATCGTTATCTGGCCAGGCAACGGTCTAAGCCGCGCCAACCCGGCAATCACCCGATCCAGCATCAAATAGTGCTGACGCAAACGCTCGACGGCCTCGGTCTCATCGCCCAGCCGGGCGATCTGGTCTTCATGTTGCTGTTCCTGGTCCAGCGCCAGCTGGCGTTCGACCTGGCGTACCTTGCCGAGCTCCAACCCCAGTCGGATCACCTCGCCGATGAGCCGGCCTAGCCGGGTGCCGTCGGCCTGCCTGCGCAGGCGTTCGACATCCCGGCGCAGCAGGTCGATGGCCTGGCCCAAGGGGTTGATGACGGTGACGCCGAGCCCGAGGGTGAACACCTGTGTGTTCGCCATAGGTTCCTCCTTGTCACGGCGCGAGCCACCAGACCATGTCGCCATACGACATGGTCATGATTTCGCTCGCGGAAAAGTTCAGCTCCTTGGCCAGCCGCCTGGCGGCGGCCTTCTGCCGGGCCGGGTCAAAGTTCGTCGTCCTGCACCAGGCGAAAATAGCCGCTTTGCAAGCGGCTATAGTCCTTCAGGGCAAGGCCTTCGAGGTCCTTGATGCCGACCTCGGCCAGCGACGCGAACAGGTTCAGCTCGCGCTGCTCGTCGTCGACGCCGCCACCGGCCTGGGCATTGCGGATATCGCGCACGGTCGGTGCGCGCAGCGACAGGCTGTCGACCTGCACACCGTTGGCTTCGCTGGGGCGCGACAGGCGTACGCTGACGCGGTCGGCACTCAGGGTCAGCCACTGTGGCTGCTTTTTCGCTTGAGCCATGGTCGCCCCCTTACAAGCCGAGTGCGGCGCGCTGGGCGGCCAGCTGGTCGACGCCATCGATCACGCGCTTCATGCCCAGTGCATCGATCTCGTAGAGCAGGCGGCCATCGACTTCCAGCTTGTAGTAGCTCAGGCCGACGCTGTGCTTGATCTCGGCCTTGTCGCCGGACTTCCAGTCGCCCATGTCGATTTCCTTCAGGGTGCCGCGCAGGGTCACCACCACCGGAGTGATGTTGCCCTTGAGGCCCTTGAAGGCGCCGCGGAAGGTACCGTTGAAGCCGCTGCCATCGGCCAGGCCGAAAAATTTCAGCGCTTCACGGCGCACGCCGGTGGTGGTGAAGGCCGCTTCCTGCTTCTCCATGCCCAGGTCCATCTCGACCGGCATGTCCATGCCGCCGGGGCGGTGTTCTTCCATCTTCAGGGTGAGTTTGGGCAGGGTCAGGCTGGGTACATCGCCCTGGAAGCTGACGCCATCGACGAACAGGTTCAGGTTGGCCAGGGTTTCGGGAATCATTGCCATGTAAGTGTGCTCCTTAAGCAGCGGAATCGAGGACTTCGGTCAGCCACTGGTTAGTGACTTCAACGCGGAAATTGGGGTTTTCGGCAGGCGGCACGTCGGTGAAGCGGATGTTCCAGTACACCTTGCCCTGCTCCAGCTGGCTGGCGGTGTTCAGTTCCGGGTCGGCGAAGACCTCGAAGTTGATGATCGCTCCCTGGTTCTTGAGGTCGCGCATGAAGGCCTGCAGGCCCTCGGTGACATCCTTGACGTAGGTGGCGGTGATGGCGCGATCGACAGCCCACTTGTGACCGTAGAGGATCGCGTCCATGACGATGTCCATGGTCCGCACGCGGGTGACGAAGGCCCATTTCGGGTCGCTGGACAGGGTGCGGTTGCCCCACAGGCGGAAGCCGTCGTCGCGGATGATGGTGGCGATGTTGGCGTTGTTCAGCAGGTTGGCGCGGCAGCTGTCGTCGCCATCGAGGAACTCCACCGGGCGGGTGGTGCCGGTGATGCCGACGAACTCCTTGTTCGACGGCGAGGCCCAGAAGCCGTATTCGCTGTCGGTCCAGGCGAACAGGCCGGCGACCCAGGCCGAGCCCGGCGCATCGACGGTGGCCTCCTCGCCGTTATCGAAGTACTGCACGCCCGGGTCGACCAGGAAGGCGCGCTTGGCGCCGAAGTTCTTGGCATAGTCGATGGCAGCTTCGTCGGTGGTGTTCGGGCCGTCGATGATGGCAATACCGCGCAGCTTGTCGGCCAGGGCCACCAGTGCGGTACCGACTGCCTGGGTGGCGCTGTGGCGCGGGGCTGCCAGCAGGCGTGGCTGGGCGTTGAAACGGCTCTTGCCGTCGAGCAGCGCCTGCAGACCGGTACGCTTGCCGTCGGCCTGCACACTGCCGATGATCGCAGCGGTCTGCTCGGCGGCATCGTCCAGCTTGGCCACGCCACAGGCGACGATGACTGCCTTGGCGCGGGTGAAGATTGCGCGGCAGGCCTTGGTAATGGCAGCCTTCTCGCCGAACGCCGCGACGGCTTCACGTTCGCTGGTGATCAGCACCAGGTCGTTGGCCTTGGCGGTGGCGCCAGCACCTTCGGTGAAGGTGTCGACCAGGCCGATGATCGAGGAAGAAGGCAGCGCGATGCTGCGGGCGCCGGTGTCGACGTTGGTCACGGTGACGCCGTGGAAGAATCCACTCATGTAGGTTTACTCCAGGTTCAGGTACGAAAAGGCCCTGCGGGTGCAGGGCCTGGAAGAGGATGGTGCGTAAATGCAGCGTTCCGGTTTACGGGACGCCAGGGAATAGCCTCAAGTAAGTCCGGCGCAATGCCGGCCTTGAAGATGCTTGAGCTTGTTAAAGCCAATGCTATTTCAGCGCCTCAATAGCCAATAGCCCGCCATTGAACAATACGGGAGTCTGCAAGGTTGTTATCGCAGAATGCTTGACCGTCAAACCCCGACACACTGGAAGCGCCAATACTGACAGATTGGCGATTTTGTCGGTAATAGGAAATCTTGTCGTAGTTATCAGTATTAATACCGATACTTGCAACTACCGACAGACAGGCGTTAGGAAATTGCAACGGGAATACGGTATCAATATTCGCGGTGGCAATGCTGGAAGGAAGCAAGATTTTGCCCCACTGTTCGATGATCCCATTCGGATTTCGCGCCCAGCCCACCCCTGCCTTGAGTGACGAGTATTCCGGCGAATTGGATAACCCACCAGCAATCACCGTGTAGATGCCATCCGCGGCACACATGAGCATGATAGGCGGTTCGTTCGTCCCGATACTGACAGCGTCATATTGCCTGGAGCCCAAGCTGATATAGCTACCTTGACTGGCAGCTTTCAGAATAGTGATTGTTCCCTCACCCGACCCCACGGATATCATGAACACCGAGCCTACGGCGATTCCCGAAGAAGGTAGAGACAGCGATCCGCTCCAAATGGCCGGGCCACTCATGTTAATGAGTCGGCCAACTTGATCTGGGCCAAGCGTAGCGCCGGACGACACCCCCTGAATTTGCGATGGCAACACCAGTCCCGCTTCTTTGACGAACTCGGTAGTCGCCAGTTGCTTTGACGCGTTCCCCCTGGCAACTGTAGGCGCTGTCGGGGTACCGCTAAATACAGGGCTTGCCGTCGGCGCCTTCAGTGTTAGAGCGGCATCTACCTGGGCTTTTGTGTATCCATCACTGATACCGTAGCCCGCCAAAGTTGTAGATTTTGCCGCCTTGGTCGCCAATGTATTGGTGACAGTTGTCGCAAAGTTAGGGTCATTGCCTAACGCCGCCGCCAACTCCTTCAAGGTATCAAGGGCCGCAGGTGCAGAATCCACCAGGCCCGCTACAGCATCTTGAACAAACTCCGTGGTCGCAAGTTGCTTGGAGTTACTGCCCTTGACCGCAGTAGGTGCTGTAGGCACCCCACGCAACGCAGGCGAATCTGTAATGGCAAGCTCCGACCATTTGGACCAAACATTGGAATAACATGATCGGCTAAAGACTTGTCCGGTGTTGTAGATGCAATACGCCTGAGTGACGATTGCCACATTCGCCGCCTGGACCAGTAAAGTTCCGGCCACGGCAGCGGGGTAGTTCAATGCAAGCGTGGCGTTAGTATTGGCTGGCTGCCCATAGGAACCTGGCGTGACCATGGAGTTGAGGTCTGTACCTGACGGTATGTTGCTCGTAGACACGCCATAACTACCCCAACCCAGCTGACCGATCACTCGCTGTACGAAGTTGGTGGTAGCCACTGTCGTATCATCACTGGTCAGCAAAGGGGTAGGTGTTTTTACCGATCCCGTGAAGGTCGGGCTAGCCAGTGGTGCCTTCAGTGCTAGCGCAGTATCCACCTGAGCCTTGGTGTAAACATCTGTCAACCCATACCCGGCAACAGTGGTCGGGTTAGTGGCTGCGGTCACCCGGCCGTATTTATCCACCGTCACGCTGCGATAGGTGCCTGCTGTCACGCCACTTCGACCAAAAGCCATCTCGAATGTCTGGGCTGTGATGCCCAGCGAAACAGGATTATCGGTCGTGAGCTGCCAAGCGCTATCGCCATTGGCTGCACCCTGTTCCACCAACACCAGCAGCCCAGGTGTTACCTTGGCATCGGTATCGGCATCGCTGCTTCGGTTCCATGCCCCTGCCGCTGCCACGTAGATCCCGTTGTCTTTGCCCGCAGTCTGGTTTTTCACCAACACCCGTGCGCCGGCCGCCACTGCAATACCATCAACAGTTTGCAAACCCGTCAGGGCAATGTTCGCCGTAGTCGCTGCCAGCACAGAATGCTTGAAATCCTGCTTTGCCAGCTCCTCTGTAACCCACTCCCGGGTAGCCAGCACCACCGCCGGATCAATCTTCAGCTGCACATTGCTGGCACTGCTCACCACCAGGTTCATCCGCACCACCTGGGTACGCCCCGAGCCCTGGCTCAACAACGGTTTGTAGGTCGGCGCACAGTTGGCCACAGCCACCATGTCGCCATCGGCATCGTAAAGCGCGATCTCGCGAATCCACTTGCCACCTACATCCGCAGGAATAACCTGTTCGGCAATGATGATCGCGCTGTTCTTGTCATCCACCTTCAGTTGGTTCAACGGCGCGCGGCGCCATTCGTTGATCAGGCTGGTCTGGCTGGCGTTTGGAGTGGGGTCGGAGCCGTTGGCATCGCCAACCCCCATCTGGGTGATTTTCCAGGCAATGCCCAAGGCATCGGCATTGGCCTGTTTCGCCGCGCCCACATTGGTGAGGATGGCGTAGAACTGAGAAGTCTGGTCAACCATGTGCAATGTCCAAGGTATCGATTGTATGTTCGCGGCCGCCCCGGCCTACGACGCCAATGACCTCGATGTCACGTGGCGTCAGCGGGTAGATGTCCAGTTCGTCGCCGTCCTGGATCGCGCAGCCGACATGAAGTGCGCCTCGGCTTTCGAGGCTGATCACCAGGCCGGTCAAGTGGCGGCTGACTGGCCGGGCGTCATCGATCAGCGATGACAGTTCCTGGTAGGTGCTTTCGCTGATGCCCGCATCGGAAACGCCGATTTTCAGAGCGAAGGTGCCCGCCTGTGCGGGTGGCGTGGTTTGCCACCACTCCTCCACCTCGATCAGGTAGCCAAACGGTTCCACCACCCGCCTGAGCGCACCGAGGGTGCCTTTGTGGGCGTGAACGAAGAACGCCGAACGGATCACCGAGCGCTTGATCTCGTCGCTCCAGCTGTCCTCCCAGCGGTCTACCGACCAGGCCCAGGCCAGGTGATAAAGCAGGTGCGCGGGGCAGCTGTCCGGGCTGTAGAGCAGGCGCAGGCTGACTTTCAGGTCCTCATCGGCCGCCACCTCGATGGCCCGCTCCAGCGCTGTGCGGTTGAGCGGCAACAGGCTCTGCATGTCAGCCTCCCCGCTTCAAGGTGAAACCGCTGCACCACGCCGCCTGTGCTTTGCTCGGGCGAATGTCGGCCCAACCGCTCAGCTCGACGCGACTGACACCATCGATATGCAACTGGGCATCGATGCCTGAGCGGGCAACTTCCACACCCAGCCGTCGCCTCGGGTTGATCCAGGCTTCCAGGCGGCGCTGGCACTCGGCGAGGATCGCCTCGTACTCCGGGCCGCTGTCGGCCAGGTACAGCACGGCATCGATGCGATAGGGCAGGATCTCGGCACTGCGCACATTGACCCGGTCGGCCACCGGGCGGATATCGTCGTCGTTGAGATACGCGGCCACCTGCGCCAGCAGCTCTGCGCTGGCCACGCCATCAGCCTCCAGGCCTAGCACGGTGACATCCACCACGGCCGGCGACGGGCTTTCGGCGGTGGCGTCAGCCACCTGCCCCGAAGCGTTGCGGGCATGCAGGATGTAACTGTTGCGTGGGCCTGCAGTGGTCAGGCCTTCGTAGACCAGTTGCACCCGCTCGCGCAGGGCATCGTCCGACTCCAGCAAGGCCTCGACGGGCGGGACGCTGGCCAGGTCCTCGGCCTGGATCACCAGGCGCTGCAGGCTGACGTTGGCCGCCAGCTGGTCCAGGTCACTGCCCTGGGCGTAGGCCAACAGCAACGCCTTGGCGGCGTCATTGATGCGAGCCCGGTTGAGCAGCTTGCGGTAGGCACCGACCTCAAGCAGCTTGGTGACAGGGTCGCTCTCCAGGTTGGCGGTCCAGTCGTCGCCCAGGTATTCGCGGAAGGTGTCCAGATCGGCCTGGTAGAGGGTTTCGAAGTCAAGGTCTTCCAGCAGCTGTGGTGCTGGCAGCGTCGACAGGTCGACCTGGCTCATACGCTCACCTCCACCATGGCTTCGTCGCCCAGGTAGCGGCCACTCAAGGCCAGACTGACCTGGCCGTCGAGCATGGCGACGACCTTGACCCGCTCCAGCTGCAAACGCGGTTCCCAACGGCCCAATGCACGCGCTACTTCGGCCTGAACGGCACTCTTCCAGCCCTCGTTGACCGGCAAATCGACGAAGCGCCGCAACTGGCTGCCGTACTCCGGGCGCATGCGCCGACTGCCCAGCGGTGTGGTGAGGATGTCTTCGATGGACTGGCGCAAATGATCGATGCCGGCCAGCGGCTGGCCGCTGCGGCGGTCCATGCCGATCATGGTGCACCGCCCTGCTCATGGGTATGCATGGCATTCTCCTGATATGAAAAAGCCCGCATGGGCGGGCTCGATTCAGTGTTTGTGATTGGCCGTGTTGCCGGCGGTATCGATGATCCGCCCACCGCCGTTGATGTCGCCGCTGACCTGCAGTGGGCCGTCGACCGTGACCTTGCCAGTAAGGTTGATCGTCGTCGCTTGCAGGCTGATCGCACCCTCGCTGACTTGCACGGTGCTGGCCCCGACCTTGATGGTCGCGCTGCCACCAGGCAGCTCGATGTCGTAGTGGCTGGCCTGCCAGTCGTAGCTGAGCGAACCACCGTCGGCGAAACGCCAGACCTCGGCATGCTCGCGGGTGTCCGGCGCACTGCCGGCATTGCCATACAGTCCCGGCAGGAAGGTGCCCTGGGCCGGCTCGCCACTGGGGTTGAGCAGCACGCCCTGCTCGCCCAGGCTGGGGGCTCGCCAGTGCCGCGCCTGGCCAGCAGCCTGGGCGTGCCAACGCAGCCAGGCGCTGGTCCAGCCGCTACCATCAGACACCCGCACCCGGGCGGCGGCAAGGTCCACCGCCACCACCCGGCAGGGAATGACCAGGCACGCCAGCATGCGGTCATGCATGGCGCTGACGTAGCTCATGACAAGTCCTCTGGGGCGATGTACTGCGCCTCATTACCCAAACCGATATCGGGTGCGAAACCCAGCACCAGGCTACCGGGCGGCTGATCCGGCCAGTTCCAGCGTACCTCGCCAAGCAGTACCGGCTGGTCCCAGCGCACGGTCCAGGCGCTGCCCTCGAACTGCGCCTGCACGTTGCGGCTGGCCTCGACGAAGTCCAGTGCCCAATGCTGCTGACGCAACAGGTCCATCAGTTGCGCGGCAAGCAGGCTGCCCTGCAGTCGCGCATCGGGGTTGGCGCTATCGGCGGTGATGTCCGCCTCGAAGGTGGCAATCAGCACCGAGCGGCCATCGCGCGGTGCTGCATCTGCCGTCATTTGCACGATGCCGTGGCGCAGTGCCGGTCGTTCCGGGGCATTTCCTACAGCGGTATAGGCATCGACCGAGGCCAGTTCCGGCATTGCCTCACGAATGGTTGCGGTCACGGCCGCATGCAAAGTGGCCAGTTCGCTCATGCATATTCTCCTTATCGCTCGTCGGCCTGGGTGCTGTCGCGCAAGCCCAGGCGCCGGATCGCCCAGCGTTCGTACAGGCGCATGGCGACATCGGCGCCGCCAACTGCGGTCATGCAGCCCAATGCACTGGCCGCCCAGATCGACAGGCCGCCGGCATACAGCAACATCACCGTCGACACGCCGCAGACCATGCAGGCCCCGGAGCGCAGCGCCAGCCGTCGCAGCAGCGACCAGCCCGTGGCCCCGGCCTTGTCAGCCCGCCACATCTCGCCGCTCAGGCCGCCCAGCAATGCCAGGACGATTACCAGCCAGAGCGGCATCTCCAGCAACGCTTGTTGCTCGTTCGTCACTGTCCTGTCTCCTGTGTAATGCCTGCTGGCGGGGGGGGCCAACAGGCGGGTTGTGGGTACTCTGCATATTTCAAAAGCCTCGGCATTCCAAAAAGCCCGGCTCGCCAGGCTCTTCAGTAATGCGTTGTCGAACCGCCGGCCACGACTGGTGACGCCGCGCAGTTCCGCTACAAATTGGTGACTCCGACCGCGGCCGCCTGCCCGCCGGATAACTGTTCGTGGTGCTTTACGCTGCACACCCGGGCCAGTTGCCAACCCTCTGGACAGTTGAGGCCTGTCCATCGCTGCCTGTGTAACAACCGGTTTCCGTCCGGCTTGAGACACAGGCTATGCACTCATGCATATGCAGTCAATGCATTTCTTCAAATTTCTATGCGTTGATTTTTGCTGATATGCATGCAGGCCATGCACGGCCTGATGTGTAGGGATTTTCTGCAGGCGAAAAAAAACCCGCCGAAGCGGGTTTCTTGGAGGCGGGCTCGTCAGCGAGCGTACATACCCCACCAGAACACATGCCCAAGCAGGCTGATCTGCTCGTCCTGCATCTGCTGGAAGCTGTAGTCCTCATCGGGGTGCTCGTCGCGGTTGAAGCTGCGCAGGCGGATACCGGTAGGCAGGCGATAGACCTGCTTCACCCGCAGCTGGCCGTTATGGTTGATGGCGTAGAGGTCGCCATCGATGATGTCGCCGATCGAGCATTTGCCGGTGTTCACGCCAACCGTCGCACCGTCGCGCAACACCGGCAGCATGCTGTTGCCGCGCACGGTCACACACTTGGCCTGGTCGAACTGCACGCCATTGTGGCGCAAGCTGCGCTTGCCGAAACGCAGCCGCGCACGCTCGCTCTCTTCGATGACGAATCTTCCTGATCCTGCTGCCAATTCGACCTCGCGAAGGAAAGGTACCGACACCTCGTCATCCTCGACGGGGGTTTCATCGTCCCACAGGCTGATGTCGCTGAGGTCCGCATGGCCGTGGGCCGGCAACGCGGTTTCGCGCGACTCGCCGAGCTCGGCACGGCCGCGCAACTGCTCGGTGCTCACACCGAAGTAGTCGGCGATCTTCGACACGTGCTTGTCGGAAGGGTCGACGATCTTGCCGCCGAGAATCCGCGACAAGGTGGATTGAGGGACACCCGTGCGCCGGTACAGCTCCGTCGGGGACAGGCCGTGGCGGTCGAGCAACTCTCTGAGTACGAAGGCTACGTTGCGTTTTTGCATAGCGTGCATAATGCAGGCATGCGCCGGCAAATGCAATGCACCTGGCTGCGCGCGCATGCCCCATGGCCCGCGCCTGCATCTGGTTGAAAAAGCCTGTACCATTGCCGGTTTCACAATCGCCAACCAGATCACCCGCTGTAAGGCCCTGAATGTCTGATCTTTCCGCACACACACCAATGATGCAGCAGTACTGGAAGCTGAAAAACCAGCACCCGGACCAGCTGATGTTCTACCGCATGGGCGACTTCTACGAAATCTTCTACGAAGATGCGAAGAAAGCCGCGAAACTGCTGGACATCACCCTGACCGCGCGCGGTCAGTCGGCCGGCCAGTCGATCCCCATGTGCGGGATTCCGTTCCATTCGCTGGAGGGCTACCTGGCCAAGCTGGTCAAGCTTGGCGAGTCGGTGGTGATCTGCGAGCAGATCGGCGACCCGGCTACCAGCAAAGGCCCGGTAGAACGCCAGGTGGTGCGCATCATCACCCCCGGCACGGTCAGTGACGAGGCCCTGCTCGACGAGCGCCGCGACAACCTGATCGCCGCCCTGCTCGGTGACGAACGCCTGTTCGGCCTGGCGGTGCTGGACATCACCAGCGGCAACTTCAGCGTGCAGGAGATCAAAGGCTGGGAAAACCTGCTGGCCGAGCTCGAGCGCCTGAACCCGGTAGAGCTGCTGATCCCCGACGACTGGCCGCGCGACCTGCCCGCCGAGAAACGCCCGGGTGCCCGTCGCCGCGCGCCGTGGGACTTCGACCGCGATTCGGCGCGCAAGGCCCTGTGCCAGCAGTTCGCGACCAAGGACCTCAAAGGCTTTGGCTGTGACAAGCTGACCCTGGCCATCGGCGCCGCCGGCTGCCTGCTGACCTACGCCAAGGAAACCCAGCGCACCGCCCTGCCCCACCTGCGCAGCCTGCGCCACGAGCGCCTGGACGACACGGTGATCCTCGACGGCGCCAGCCGCCGTAACCTGGAACTGGACGTCAACCTGGCCGGTGGCCGCGACAACACCCTGCAGTCGGTGATCGATCGCTGCCAGACCGCCATGGCCAGCCGCCTGTTGACCCGCTGGCTGAACCGCCCGCTGCGCGACCTCAAGGTGCTGCAGGCACGCCAGGACTCGATCCGCTGCCTGCTCGACGGCTACCGCTTCGAAAAGCTGCAGCCGCAGCTCAAGGAAATCGGCGATATCGAGCGGATTCTCGCCCGTATCGGCCTGCGCAATGCCCGCCCGCGTGACCTGGCGCGCCTGCGCGACGCCCTCGGCGCCCTGCCCGAGCTGCAGAACGCCATGAGCGAGCTGGAAGCGCCGCACCTGGCACGCCTGGCCGCCATTACCGGTACCTACCCGGAACTGGCCAGCCTGCTGGAACGCGCAATCATCGACAACCCGCCAGCGGTCATCCGCGACGGCGGCGTGCTCAAGGCCGGCTACGACAGCGAGTTGGACGAACTGCTGGCGATCAGCGAGAACGCCGGCCAGTTCCTCATCGACCTGGAAACCCGCGAGAAGGCCCGCACGGGCCTGGCCAACCTCAAAGTCGGCTACAACCGTGTGCACGGCTACTTCATCGAGCTGCCGACCAAGCAGGCCGAGCAGGCACCGGGCGACTACATCCGCCGCCAGACCCTCAAGGGCGCCGAACGCTTCATCACGCCCGAGCTCAAGGCTTTCGAGGACAAGGCGCTGTCGGCCAAGAGCCGCGCCCTGGCGCGCGAAAAGATGCTCTATGACGCGCTGCTGGAAACCCTCATCAGCCACCTGGCTCCCCTGCAGGACAGCGCCGCCGCGCTGGCCGAGATCGACGTGCTGAGCAACCTTGCCGAGCGTGCGCTGAACCTCGACCTGAACTGCCCGCGCTTCACCGACGAGCCGTGCCTGCGCATCGAGCAGGGCCGTCACCCGGTGGTCGAGCAGGTGCTGACCACCCCGTTCGTAGCCAACGACCTGGGCCTGGACAACAGCACGCGCATGCTGATCATCACCGGCCCGAACATGGGCGGTAAATCCACCTACATGCGCCAGACCGCCCTGATCGTGCTGATGGCGCACATCGGCAGCTTCGTCCCGGCCGCCAGCTGCGAGCTGTCGCTGGTCGACCGCATCTTCACCCGCATCGGCTCCAGCGACGACCTGGCCGGCGGGCGTTCGACCTTCATGGTCGAGATGAGCGAAACCGCCAACATCCTGCACAACGCGACCGACCGCAGCCTGGTGCTGATGGACGAAGTCGGCCGCGGCACCAGCACCTTCGACGGCCTGTCGCTGGCATGGGCCGCCGCCGAGCGCCTGGCCGAGCTGCGTGCCTACACCCTGTTCGCCACCCACTACTTCGAGCTGACCGTGCTGCCGGAGAGTGAACCGCTGGTGGCCAACGTGCACCTGAACGCCACCGAGCACAACGAACGAATCGTCTTCCTGCACCACGTGCTGCCTGGCCCTGCCAGCCAGAGCTATGGCCTGGCCGTGGCGCAGCTGGCGGGCGTGCCGGCGCCAGTGATCCTGCGCGCACGCGAGCACCTGGGCCGGCTGGAAACCACCAGCCTGCCCCATGAGGCACCGGTGACCAAGAAGGCCAAGGACGAGCCGCAAGTCCCACACCAGAGCGACCTGTTCGCCAGCCTGCCACACCCGGCCATCGAGAAGCTGGGCAAGCTGGACCTGGATGACATGACCCCGCGTCAAGCTATCGAAATGCTATATCAACTAAAGAACCTGTTATAACGGCGTCCACTACAAGCTGTTAGAATCCGCCGCGGTTTGCTGGTGCTGCAGGTTATTAGCCTGGCCTGCAGCCACATGCCTGTAAACCGCGCGGCCCTGAGAGGAAGGGCCGCCGCCGTCGCCTGAGGAGAGAACTAGAAATGACCTTCGTCGTCACCGACAACTGCATCAAATGCAAATACACCGACTGCGTGGAAGTCTGTCCGGTGGACTGCTTCTACGAAGGCCCGAACTTCCTGGTGATTCACCCGGACGAGTGCATCGACTGTGCACTGTGCGAGCCTGAGTGCCCGGCCCAGGCGATCTTCTCGGAAGACGAGATCCCTGCTGGCATGGAAAACTTCATCGAGCTCAACGCCGAGCTGGCGGAAATCTGGCCGAACATCACTGAGCGCAAGGACGCCCTGCCTGACGCTGAAGAGTGGGACGGCAAGACCGGCAAGATCGCCGATCTGGAGCGCTAAGCGCCCAAACACGAAAAAGGCCCGCAACGGGCCTTTTTTCATTTCCTGCGGGCAAAAAAAAGGGGCGGTTTGACCCGCCCACATTTTTTCCGTAGTCCCTGCTTGTCCCAAACATCATCCTGATGAAATCGCTTCTTGCGATGTCCCTGGCTTTCTCCCTGAAAGCCTGTGCATGTCCGTGTGCACAGTTCGAATACTAGCGAGTTCCCTGAGGCAGGCAACTGCGAGATCTCTCAGGATATTACTGGGGACACATTTCCACACAGCCAAAAAACGCATTGATTTCAATCAGTTAAGAAAAATCGGGATCTGAAAACGACTTTGATTTACTGGTAGATACACAGATGGCTTACAGAAAGAGTAAGCAAAGGCTTACACGCCATGCATCAGGGGTAGCGCCGTACACATTGCCTGGCTCTGGATTCATACCAGCCTGCTCTGGCCTCTTCGCGGCGGTTCGACGCCTCGACAAGCCCGCTCCCACAGGCTCCCCACAGCTCTTGAATACTGTGCAGTACCTGTGGGAGCGGGCTTGCCCGCGAAGAGGCCGGTACGGAATTACCAAGATTGCAGAAACAAAAACGCCCCGAGGTCATCGGGGCGCTTCAGATACCAGTGAAACCTGGCTTACTGGAACAGCGACTCGCTGGATAGCCCATTCTTCTCGAGGATCTCGCGCAGGCGCTTGAGCCCCTCCACCTGGATCTGCCGCACGCGTTCGCGGGTCAGGCCGATCTCCAGGCCAACATCTTCCAGGGTGCTGCTCTCATGCCCACGCAGGCCGAAGCGGCGAACCACAACCTCACGCTGCTTGTCGGTCAGCTCACCCAGCCACTGATCAATGCTCTGCGACAGGTCATCGTCCTGCAGCAGTTCGCACGGATCGGTCGGGCGGTCATCGGTCAGGGTGTCGAGCAGGGTCTTGTCCGAGTCCGGGCCGAGCGACACGTCAACGGAAGACACACGTTCGTTCAGGCCCAGCATGCGCTTGACCTCGGCGACCGGTTTCTCCAGCAGGGTGGCGATTTCTTCTGGCGACGGCTCGTGGTCGAGCTTCTGGGTCAGTTCCCGCGCAGCGCGCAGGTAGACGTTGAGCTCCTTGACCACGTGGATCGGCAAGCGAATGGTGCGGGTCTGGTTCATGATCGCCCGCTCGATGGTCTGGCGGATCCACCAGGTCGCGTAGGTCGAGAAGCGGAAACCGCGCTCCGGGTCGAACTTCTCCACCGCGCGGATCAACCCCAGGTTGCCCTCCTCGATCAGGTCGAGCAGAGACAGGCCACGGTTGACGTAACGACGGGCAATTTTCACAACCAGGCGCAGGTTGCTTTCGATCATGCGCTTGCGGCCGGCAGGGTCACCCTTTTGCGACAGGCGCGCAAAGTGAACTTCCTCTTCCGGCGAAAGCAGAGGCGAGAATCCGATCTCGTTGAGATACAGCTGGGTGGCATCGAGCGCCCGGCTGTAATCGATGTACTTGTGTTGCTTGAGCGAAGAGCCCGACTTCGCTCTGGTCCGAACCGACGGTACAGCAGGTTCGTCTGACACCACATCCGTTTCCAAAACGATGCCCGTCTCCATGAGGAGGACGTCATCGTCGATGTCAAACTCCGGCGCTTCTTTACTGAGAGCCATTGTTATAGTCCTTTGCTGAGTTCGAACTCAGACTCTTGCGGCGCCTGTCTCCCTGGCAACGCAGGAGCCCGTCCCCTCTACATCCAAGGAACAGGCCGGGGTACAACGATCAACGACGTGGCAGGAACTGGAGCGGATCGACGGGTTTGCCCTGGCGGCGAATCTCGAAATGCAGCTTCACCCGATCTGTGCCCGTAGACCCCATTTCAGCAATCGACTGCCCTGCCTTGACCTGCTGCCCCTCCCGAACCAACAGCCTGCGGTTGTGACCGTAGGCACTGACGTAGGTGTCGCTGTGCTTGATGATGATCAGTTCGCCGTAGCCCCGCAAGCCACTCCCGGCGTAGACCACCGCACCATCAGACGCAGCAAAAACAGGCTGTCCCAAATCACCGGCGATATCAATGCCTTTATTCAAACTACCGTTTGAAGCAAATTTACCAATCAGCACGCCATTGGCCGGCCACGTCCAGTTCCCCACCGCACGCTCTGCGGCGGGCACCGTGGTAACCACCGGAGCAGGCGTGGCGGGCGTTGTTGGCGTCGTTTTTCCGCCGTTTTCAGCGGGGCTGATAGGTGTTCCGGCAGGGCGACGAATGACCGTTGTCCGGCTC
Organism: Pseudomonas sp. CC120222-01a; assembly: GCF_003097235.1. Taxonomy (GTDB): domain Bacteria; phylum Pseudomonadota; class Gammaproteobacteria; order Pseudomonadales; family Pseudomonadaceae; genus Aquipseudomonas. The sequence continues at coordinate 19,960 of NZ_QEQQ01000034.1, forward strand.
GACGAGGACGGGCTGGAGACCACGGTACTGCTGCTGGTGGAGCCACTGCTGAAACGGATCGCCTGGCCCGGGCGGATGGTGTACGGGGCGGCAATGCCGTTGCGCGCTGCCAGCTCCTTGTAGTCCCAACCATAGCGGAACGCGATGGAGAACAGCGTATCGCCAGGCTTGACGACATACTGCCCCGAAGTCACTGCCGGTCGCTTGGGCGCAGCAGTGTTTCGATCGACCACGCGCGCACTGCTGGAGCTCGTGCTGGAGCAACCTGTCAGCAAGGTGCCCATGGCCAGTGCAATCAGCAGAAGCTTGAAAGCCGACCGATCCTTGCGCTGCCGAATGACTGTGTGCCCCACCCGCGCTCCCCTCATGGTGCCGAAAATCGATAAGACGATAAGAAATGCAATATTGTTGCAATTATAACCAAGCCAAGCGGCAATGGCAGGGCCCAGGCCCCGCCAGATAGACAGGGCCGCGCCGCAAGAATTCGTTGCTGCTGCAAATATTCCTGGCGGCTCAGGCCAGTGGCCCGTTGAGCAGTGGCACGAAACGCACCGCGCCCAGTACGCGACGGGAGAAGCCGTGCTCTTCGCGCACGATCAGCATCAGCTGCTGCACCTCACCGGCCGGGCCTACCGGAATCACCATGCGCCCCCCCGGCGCCAGCTGGTCGAGCAGTGCTTGCGGCACTTCCGGTGCCACTGCGGTGACGATGATGCCATTGTAGGGTGCCAGCGCTTGCCAGCCATCACAGCCGTCACCCCAGCGGAACACCACGTTGCGCAGGTTGAGCTCGACCAGGCGCTCCTTGGCCCGATCCTGCAGCACCTTGATCCGCTCCACCGAAAACACTCGCTCGACCAGCTGGGCCAGGATCGCGGTCTGGTAGCCTGAACCGGTGCCGATCTCCAGTACCTTGTCCAACGGCCCCGCCTCCAGCAGCAGCTCGCTCATGTGCGCCACCATGAACGGCTGGGAGATGGTCTGGTTGTGCCCGATCGGCAGCGCCGTATCTTCGTAGGCCCGGTGTGCCAGCGCCTCGTCGACGAACAGGTGGCGCGGGGTACGGCGAATCACGTCGAGCACCTTGCTGTTCGACACACCTTCCTCGCAGAGGCGCTGGATCAGCCGCTCGCGCGTTCGCTGCGAGGTCATGCCGATACCGCCACGGCGCTGCAGATCGTCCTGTTCACGCATCAGAGCAGGCCCTCCAGCCAGCCGTCGAGCTGTTCGAAGGCATCGTTGAACGTACGGTCCAGCTGCAACGGGGTAATCGATACGTAGCCTTGCATGACGGCATGGAAATCGGTCCCCGGCCCGCCATCCTCGGCATCCCCGGCCACGGCGATCCAGTAGCCTTCCTTGCCGCGCGGGTTGACCACCTTGGTCGGCGCCGCCGCCCGCGCCCGATGACCGAGGCGGGTGAGCTGGATGCCTCGGATGTGCTCCAGCGGCAGATTGGGGATATTGACGTTGAGCACGGTGCGCGGCGGCAGTTGCAGGCGCGGCAGTGCCTCGACCAGGCGCCGGGCGATGTGGGCGGCTGTCGGCAGGTTGTCGGGCTGGCGCGACAACAGCGAGAACGCCAGCGAGGTGCCGCCCAGGAAGCGGCCCTCCAGTGCGGCGGCCACCGTGCCGGAATAGATCACGTCATCGCCCAGGTTGGCCCCCAGGTTGATGCCCGAGACCACCAGGTCGACCGGCTCCGGCAACAGCCCATTGAGCCCCAGGTGCACGCAGTCGGTCGGCGTGCCGTTGAGGCTGATGAAGCCGTTGGCCAGGGTCTGCGGGTGCAGCGGCCGGTCCAGCGTCAGCGAACTGCCGGCGCCGCTCTTGTCTTGATCCGGGGCGATCACCACGCACTCGGCATAATCCGCCAGCGCACCGTGAAGCGCGGCGAGGCCAGGTGCCGTAACACCGTCGTCATTCGAAATCAGAATACGCATGGGCTGTCCGTCTGCCCTGCCGGCACCAGATCGACGAGTTCGCGCACCACCACGGTGGCGAAGCATCCGGCCGGAAGGACGAATTCCAGTTGCAGGATATCAGGCTCGGGATAATGCCACGTCAAGCCGCCAATAGGGAGCCGCAGGATGCGCCGTTCGTGACTCATGCCCGCATATGCGAGCCATTGGCACAGTGCCAGATGCTGCTCGCCGATCGCGGTCTCCAACGCGGAAGTCGCGCCAGCTGCGGGCGAAGGGCCTTCTCCCCACATCGGGCCGGTGGGATGCAGGTCCAGAATTCCCAGGCGAGGATCAGAACATTCCTGCTCGCCCGCTGGAAAGAAACTACGGCTGTCGGTGAACGCCAACAGATCCCCGACCTGGGCGCGCTGCCAGCTGCCATCGGCGACACGCGCCGCCAGCACCTGGTTGAACACATAGCTGCGCGCCGCCGAAAGCAGGCGCGAACGCACGTTGCGCTGCTCCGGCAGGGCCCTGCGCGATGCCCAGTCCTGGGCATCGTGGACGTTGCCACCGCCGTGGCCGAAACGCTGGCTGCCGAAGTAGTTCGGCACGCCCTGCTGCTTGAGCTGCGCCAGGCGTGCATCGAGGGCCTGGCGATCAGCGGCCAGGGCGGTCAGGCGCAGGGTGAAGCCGTTCGCCGAATGAGCGCCGCGCTGCAGCTTGCGCTGGTGGCGCACCTGCTTCAGCACGCGCAGGGTGTCGTCTTCGGCACGCGACAGGTCCGGGTCGGCCTTGCCCGGCAGGTGCAGGCTGAACCACTGGCGGGTCAGGGCCTGGCGGTCCTTGAGGCCGGCATAGCTGATGGCGCGTACCGGCACGCCAGCGGCACGGGCCAGGCGGCGGGCGGCTTCTTCGGTGTTGAGGTCGCGCTTCTCGACCCACAGCCACAGGTGCTCGCCCTGGCCGGACAGCGGAATGTCCAGCACCTCGTCGACCTGGAAGTCTTCGGCCACGGCCTTGAGCACGGCGCTGCCCAACGATTCACCCGTCGCGCGCGGGCCCAGCAGGTCCAGTTCGGTCATGCTGGCAGCAGCAGGGCAACCGCATGCACGGCAATGCCCTCCTCGCGGCCGGTGAAACCGAGCTTCTCGGTGGTGGTGGCCTTGACGTTGACCTGGTCGAGTTCGACCTGCAGGTCCTCGGCAATCAGTTGGCGCATGGTTTCGATATGCGGGGCCATTTTCGGGGCCTGGGCAACGATGGTGGCGTCGACGTTGCCGACCTGCCAGCCCTTGGCCTTGACGATAGCGACCACATGACGCAGCAGCACGCGGCTGTCGGCGCCCTTGAACTGCGGGTCGGTGTCGGGGAAGTGCTTGCCGATGTCGCCCAGTGCCGCAGCGCCAAGCAAGGCATCGCTCAGGGCGTGCAGCAGCACGTCACCGTCGGAATGGGCCAGGAGGCCGTATTTGTGGGGGATACGCACCCCACCCAGGGTAATGAAATCACCGTCGCAGAAACGGTGCACATCGTAGCCGTGGCCAATACGCATAGAAAAACGCCCTGATTGAGTCAGGGCGTGATTCTACCTGCTTTGCAGGTGGTTGGGCGGCTTTTGGACCGGGCTGTTACACCCGTCCGAGTGCCATCGCGTGATGGCGCAGGTGCTCATCGATGAAGCTGGCGATGAAGTAGTAGCTGTGGTCATAGCCAGGCTGCAGGCGCAGGGTCAGCGCATGCCCGCCTTTGCGTGCAGCCTGCTCCAGCGCTTCAGGCTTGAGCTGCTTCTCGAGGAAGTCATCACGGTCGCCCTGGTCCACCAGCAACGGCGGGCACTCGCCTGCCGGCGTTTCCGCCAGCAGCACACTGGCATCCCACTCGCGCCAGCGCGCACGGTCTTCACCCAGGTAGCGGCTGAAGGCCTTCTCGCCCCATGGGCAATCCATCGGGTTGCTGATCGGCGAGAACGCCGACACCGAGCGATAGCGCCCCGGGTTGCGCAAGGCGCACACCAGCGCGCCATGGCCGCCCATGGAGTGGCCGCTGATGCTGCGCTGGTCGGAGGCCGGAAAGTGCGCCTCGATCAGTGCCGGCAACTCCTGCACCACATAATCGTGCATGCGGTAATGCTGCGCCCAGGGCTGCTGGGTGGCGTTGAGGTAGAACCCGGCGCCAAGGCCGAAGTCCCAGGCGCCGTCAGGGTCGCCCGGCACCTGCTCGCCACGCGGGCTGGTGTCGGGGGCGACGATGATCAGCCCGAGCTCGGCGGCCAGGCGTTGGGCGCCGGCCTTCTGCATGAAGTTCTCGTCGGTGCAGGTGAGGCCGCTGAGCCAGTACAGCACCGGCAGCTTCTCGCCCTGCTCGGCCTGCGGTGGCAGGTAGACAGCGAACACCATGTCGCAGCCCAGCACCTTGGAGTGATGCCGGTAACGCTTGTGCCAGCCGCCGAAGCTCTTCTGGCAGGAGATGTTATCCAGGCTCATGGCTGACCTCAGAAGTGGATCACGCTACGGATGCTCTTGCCTTCGTGCATCAGGTCGAAGGCCTTGTTGATGTCTTCCAGGCCCATGGTGTGGGTGATGAAGGTATCCAGCGGGATCTCGCCCTTCTCGGCCATATCCACGTAGCTTGGCAGCTCGCTGCGGCCACGTACGCCGCCGAATGCCGAACCACGCCAGACGCGGCCGGTCACCAGCTGGAACGGACGGGTGGCGATTTCCTGGCCGGCACCGGCAACACCGATGATCACCGACTCGCCCCAGCCCTTGTGGCAGCATTCCAAGGCCGCGCGCATCAGTTGCACGTTGCCGATGCACTCGAACGAGAAGTCCACGCCACCGTCGGTGAGGTCGACGATCACTTCCTGGATCGGGCGGTCGTAGTCTTTCGGGTTGATGCAGTCGGTGGCACCCAGCTGGCGGGCGATCTCGAACTTGGCCGGGTTGATGTCGATGGCGATGATGCGCGAGGCCTTGGCCTTGACCGCACCGATCACGGCCGACAGGCCGATGCCGCCGAGGCCGAAGATGGCCACGGTGTCACCTGGCTTGACCTTGGCGGTGTTGAGTACTGCGCCAATGCCGGTGGTGACGCCGCAGCCGAGCAGGCAGACCTTCTCCAGCGGTGCTTCCTTCTGGATCTTGGCCACGGAAATTTCTGGCAGCACGGTGTACTCGGAGAAGGTCGAGGTGCCCATGTAGTGGAACAGCTGCTGGCCCTTGTACGAGAAGCGGGTGGTGCCGTCCGGCATCAGGCCCTTGCCCTGGGTGGCGCGGATGGCCTGGCACAGGTTGGTCTTGCCCGACAGGCAGAACTTGCACTTGCCGCACTCAGGGGTATACAGCGGGATCACGTGATCGCCCACCGCCACCGAGGTCACGCCCTCGCCGATCGCTTCGACGATCGCACCGCCTTCATGGCCGAGGATCGACGGGAAGATGCCTTCCGGGTCGGCACCGGACAGGGTGTAGGCGTCGGTGTGGCAGACACCGCTGGCGACCACGCGCAGCAGCACTTCGCCGGCCTTGGGCATGGCCACGTCGACTTCGACGATTTCCAGGGGTTTCTTGGCCTCGAAGGCAACGGCAGCACGGGACTTGATCATCACAGGGTCTCCAGACAGTGGATCGGTTCAGTCCCGCAGTGTAATCCAGGCGCTTTTGATGAATAATCCAGGCAAAGCCAAAACATTATTGCCACACAGGGATAATCCATGACCAGCCGCTGGGAAGGCATCGACGAATTCGTCGCCGTGGCCGAGTCTGGCCAGTTCACGGCGGCAGCCGAACGCCTGGGCGTGTCGTCGTCGCACATCAGCCGGCAGATCGCCCGCCTCGAAGAACGCCTGCAGACCCGTTTGCTGTACCGCAGTACCCGCCGGGTGGCCTTGAGTGAAGCCGGACAGACCTTTCTGCAGCATTGCCAACGCCTGCAGGACGGCCGCGAAGAAGCCCTGCGCGCCATGGGCGACCTGGCAAGCGAACCCAAGGGGCTGCTGCGCATGACCTGTGCGGTAGCCTATGGCGAGCGCTTCATCGTGCCGCTGGTGACGCGTTTCATGGCGCTGTATCCGCAACTGCGGGTCGAAGTGGAACTGAGCAACCGTACCCTGGACCTGCTGCACGAAGGCATGGACCTGGCAATCCGCCTGGGCCGCCTGGCCGACTCGCGGCTGGTGGCCACCCGCCTTGCGCCGCGGCGCATGTATCTGTGCGCTTCGCCGGCGTACCTGGAGCGCTACGGGCGACCCCACAGTCTGTCGGAACTGGCCAGGCACAATTGCCTGATCGGCAGTTCCGACCTTTGGGCCTTGCAGCTGGATGGCCGCGAGATCAGCCAGCGGGTGCAGGGCAACTGGCGCTGCAACAGTGGCCAGGCGGTGCTGGATGCGGCGCTGCTGGGGATGGGGTTGTGCCAGTTGCCGGACTATTACGTGCTTGAGCATTTGAACAGTGGGGCGTTGGTGTCATTGCTGGAGGGACATCAGCCCCCTAATACAGCGGTATGGGCGCTGTATCCGCAGCAGCGGCACCTGTCGCCGAAGGTCAGGCGGCTGGTGGATTATCTGAAGGAAGGGTTGGCTGTGTTGCCGGAGTATAGGGTGACCTGATCGGATGCTGGGGCCGCTTTGCGACCCTTTCGCGACACAAGGCCGCTCCTACAGGAGATCGCAATTCCCTGTAGGAGCGGCCTTGTGTCGCGAAAAGACCGCGCAGCGGTCCCAGCAGTCTCAGCGCCTGCCCGCCCAGCGCTGGCGCAGCCATTCCAGGTCTTCCGGCCGGGTGACCTTGATGTTGTCGCTGCGCCCTTCCACCAGCCGCGGCGCCTGCCCCGACCATTCGATGGCCGACGCCTCATCGGTCACCACCACATCGGAAACCAGGCTCTCAGCCAGGGCCCGATGCAGCGCCCCCAGGCGGAACATCTGCGGCGTATAGGCCTGCCAGATGGTGCTGCGATCCACCGTCGCGGCCACCCGCCCGTTGGCATCGGCGCGTTTGAGGGTATCGCGCGCCGGCACCGCCAGCAGCCCGCCTACCGGGTCATCGGCCAGTTCCGACAGCAACTTGTCCAGGTCGCGGCGCGCCAGATTTGGCCGCGCCGCATCGTGCACCAGCACCCAGTCGTTGTCCGACGCCCCTTGGGCATGCAACAGCAACAAGGCATTGAGTACCGAGTCGGCACGTTCGTCACCACCCGCTGCCCGCTGAATACGCGGGTCGGTGGCGCAGCGCAGGCCTGGCCAGTAAGGGTCGTCTTCGGCAATGCTGACCACCAGGCCCATGAGCGAGGGGTGGCCAAGAAAACAGTCGAGGCTGTGCTCGAGGATAGTCTGCCCGGCCAGCTCCAGGTATTGCTTGGGGCGGTCGGCAGCCATGCGGGCACCGACGCCCGCAGCAGGAATCACGGCCCAGAAGGCCGGTAGCGTTTCAATCATTTTTGCGGCAGCTGGAAGAGGGTTTCGCCCTCTTTGACCATTCCCAGTTCATGACGAGCCCGTTCTTCGACGGTCTCCATACCTTTCTTCAACTCCAGCACCTCGGCATCGAGCACGCGGTTACGCTCCAGCAGCCGTTCGTTCTCGGCGTGCTGTTCGTCGATCTGCTGCTTGAGCTCGGCCACTTGCGCCAGGCTGCCGTTACCCACCCAAAGGCGGTACTGCAGGCCACCGAGCAGCAGGAGCAGGACAAGGAACAACCAATAGGGACTGCGCATCAAGGTATCCAGGTTAAAGACCGCCGCACACGGGCGTCATATAGCACGAAGCCTGGCCGAGGCCAGGCTTCGTTGACAGAAACCCGCATGAAGTGTCGGAAATTTCAGTATGAAACTTCCGACAGCCTCGGCTGCTGTCTTTTTACCATCTCTTGCTTAGCCGCGAAACTCGGCACGACCACGGTAAACCGCTTTGGCGCCCAGTTGCTCTTCGATGCGCAGCAGCTGGTTGTACTTCGAGACGCGGTCGGAGCGGCACAGCGAGCCAGTCTTGATCTGGCCAGCAGCGGTACCCACGGCCAGGTCGGCGATGGTCGAATCTTCGGTTTCACCCGAACGGTGCGAGATCACTGCGGTGTAGCCGGCAGCCTTGGCCATCTGGATGGCTTCCAGGGTTTCGGTCAGCGAGCCGATCTGGTTGAACTTGATCAGGATCGAGTTACCGATGCCCTTCTCGATGCCTTCCTTGAGGATCTTGGTGTTGGTCACGAACAGGTCGTCACCGACCAGCTGTACCTTGGCACCGATCTTGTCGGTCAGGATCTTCCAGCCAGCCCAGTCGGACTCGTCCAGGCCGTCTTCGATCGAGATGATCGGGAAGCGCTCGGTCAGGCCTTTCAGGTACTCGGCGAAACCTTCGGCGTCGAACGACTTGCCTTCACCGGACAGGTTGTACTTGCCGTCTTCGTAGAATTCGGAAGCCGCGCAGTCCAGGGCCAGGGTCACGTCGGTGCCCAGCTTGTAGCCGGCTTTTTCGACCGCTTCGGCGATGGCAGCCAGTGCGTCTTCGTTGGAAGCCAGGTTAGGGGCGAAACCACCTTCGTCACCTACGGCGGTGTTCAGGCCACGGGCCTTCAGCACGGCTTTGAGGTGGTGGAAGATTTCGGTACCCATGCGCAGGCCGTCGGAGAAGGTCTTGGCGCCAACCGGCTGAACCATGAACTCCTGGATGTCGACGTTGTTGTCGGCGTGTTCGCCACCGTTGATGATGTTCATCATCGGAACCGGCATCGAGTACTGGCCCGGGGTGCCGTTCAGGTTGGCAATGTGCGCGTACAGCGGCAGGTCCTGATCCTGTGCAGCGGCCTTGGCGGCAGCCAGGGACACGGCCAGGATGGCGTTGGCGCCCAGCTTGGCCTTGTTCTCGGTACCGTCCAGTTCGATCATGGCGCGGTCCAGGGCCTTCTGGTCGGAAGGATCCTTGCCCAGCAGCAGGTCACGGATCGGGCCGTTGATGTTGGCGACGGCCTTCAGCACGCCCTTGCCCAGGTAACGGCTCTTGTCGCCATCACGCAGCTCCAGCGCTTCGCGCGAGCCGGTGGAAGCACCGGACGGCGCGCAAGCGCTGCCGATGATGCCGTTGTCGAGCAGTACATCGGCTTCCACGGTGGGGTTGCCACGCGAATCGAGAACTTCACGACCTTTGATGTCGACGATTTTTGCCATTGTTGTAAGCACTCCAGAATTGACGAAAACAACGCAACTTTAGGGAATTCTTGCCTTGCACCAGGCGGGGACGCAGCAGGCAGGCCTGGCAGAAGCGACCCCTGACCGAGCGGTCAGGGGTAGATCGGGGCGTACTTTACCCGAGAAATGAGCCTTGCGCGGCTTTAACCGTCGGAAAACTCATCAAAGACCTGAAAAAATCAGGCCTTGTTCTTCTGGGCCAGAGCCGCCTTGACGAAGCCGCTGAACAGCGGGTGACCGTCACGCGGGGTGGAGGTGAACTCCGGGTGGAACTGGCAGGCAACGAACCATGGGTGGTCCTTGGCCTCGACCACTTCGACCAGCGCGCCGTCTTCGGAACGACCGGAAACCACCAGGCCGCCATCGACCAGTTGTGGCAGCAGGTTGTTGTTGACCTCGTAACGGTGACGGTGACGCTCGGTGATGATGTCCTTGCCGTAGCAGTCGTGCACCTTGGAACCGGCTGCCAGCTGGCAGTCCTGAGCGCCCAGGCGCATGGTGCCGCCCAGGTCGGAGGCTTCGGTACGGGTCTCGACGGCACCGGTGGCATCGGCCCACTCGGTGATCAGGCCGACTACCGGGTGGCCGCTGTTGCGGTCGAACTCGGTGGAGTTGGCGTCTTTCCAGCCCATCACGTTACGAGCGAACTCGATCACGGCCACTTGCATGCCCAGGCAGATGCCCAGGTACGGGACCTTGTTCTCACGGGCGTACTGCACCGCGGTGATCTTGCCTTCCACGCCGCGCAGGCCGAAACCGCCCGGTACCAGAATGGCGTCGGCGCCTTCGAGCAGGCTGGTGCCCTGGTTCTCGATGTCTTCGGAATCGATGTAGCGCAGGTTGACCTTGGTGCGGTTGGTGATGCCGGCGTGGCTCATCGCTTCGATCAGCGACTTGTACGCATCCAGCAGCTCCATGTACTTGCCGACCATGGCGATGGTGACTTCCTGCTCAGGGTTGAGCTTGGCATCGACCACCTTGTCCCACTCGGACAGGTCGGCGCTGTTGCACTGCAGGCCGAAGCGCTCGACGACGAAGTCGTCCAGGCCCTGGGCGTGCAATACACCTGGGATCTTGTAGATGGTGTCAACGTCTTCCAGCGAAATCACCGCACGTTCTTCAACGTTGGTGAACAGCGCGATCTTGCGGCGCGACGAGGCGTCGACCGGGTGGTCGGAACGGCAGATCAGCACGTCAGGCTGCAGGCCGATGGAGCGCAGCTCCTTGACCGAGTGCTGGGTCGGCTTGGTCTTGGTTTCGCCAGCGGTGGCGATGTACGGGACCAGGGTCAGGTGCATCAGCATGGCGCGCTTGGAGCCCACTTCGACGCGCAGCTGGCGGATCGCCTCGAGGAACGGCTGCGACTCGATGTCACCCACGGTACCGCCGATTTCCACCAGGGCCACGTCGGCATCGCCGGCGCCCTTGATGATGCGACGCTTGATCTCGTCGGTGATGTGCGGGATGACCTGGATGGTCGCGCCCAGGTAGTCACCACGGCGCTCTTTGCGCAGCACGTGCTCGTAGATACGGCCGGTGGTGAAGTTGTTGTTCTGGGTCATGGTCGTGCGGATGAACCGCTCGTAGTGGCCCAGGTCGAGGTCGGTCTCGGCGCCATCGTGGGTGACGAACACTTCACCATGCTGGAACGGGCTCATGGTGCCCGGATCGACGTTGATGTACGGATCCAGCTTGAGCATGGTGACCTTCAGGCCCCGCGCTTCCAGGATGGCCGCCAGGGAAGCCGAGGCAATGCCTTTCCCCAATGAAGAAACAACACCGCCCGTGACGAATATGTAGCGCGTCATGAAAAACCCTAGAAGTCTGCGTTAAGGCGGCCAGCGCCGCCGGAGAAAGCGAAGGAAGGCCGAAGCCCCCGATCACCTGCGTCAATCACAGTGCATCTCGAAAAACTGCCGCGTCTGTACAGACCAGGGTATCCCCGGCATGGAGCTCGCTCGTCATTTCCAGAATCAGCCCAGCAAAAAACTGCTTGGTAATCGGCAACTGCTGTGTTTCCGGGGAAGCCACAGAAGTTGTATCAAGAAGGGAGGGTAGTCTACCGGAATGTACCCTTCAGCTCAAACCTTGCGCGTTCGTCGGCAGCTGCCAGTGAAGCTGGCAATCGGCCTGCCCCAGCGAAGGCAGATTGGCCACTGCCAGCAGGCGCTCGCCGCAATACAGCAACGGCAGGCGCGGGCGCACGAAGTGCGGGACCTGCAGCTCGTTGAGCAGGCGCTTGAGGTCGCGTCGGCCGCGGCCGGGGATGTCCAGCACTTCGCCGCCCTGGCGGTAGGCGATACGCAGCTCGCCCAGTGGCGCGGCGGCATCAAGACGCACACTGCCGTTGCCCAGCAATTCCAGGATCGCCCCGGGGTCGGCCCAGGCATACTCGCCCATGGGTTGCTGCAGCCAGTCACCACTCAACCACCAGATACGGCCATGACTGCGCAGCAACCGACCGTCGGCTAGCCGCCAGACAGGTTGTGCATCTGCAACGGCATCGCGCAGGTCCGCCCAGCCGGCCCAATGACGGGTATCGGGCAAGCGGGTTCGCTGGCTCAGCCAGTACTGCAGGGCATTGCGCTGCCGTGCAGGTGACAAGCGGGTGAGCGTCGCCAGATCGAGCGACTGCAAGGCTGCCCAGGCCGGAGCGGCGCCCTCCCCGGCCTCGGCCAGATCACCCTGCGCCAGTTCGTCGAGCAGGCCCAGCGCCTCGCCCAGATGCTCCGCACAACGGGCGATGTTCTGGCTGGCTTGCGGCCAACGCTGGTGCAAATGCGGGAACACCTCTGCGCGCAGATAGTTGCGGTCGAAGTCGGTATCAACATTCGTCGGGTCTTCGATCCACACCAGCTCATTGGCCTGGGCGTAGTCATGCAACTGCTGGCGCGAGGTGGCCAGCAATGGCCGGACCAGGCTGCCCTGCCCTAGCGGGCGCTGTCCGGGCATCGCCGCCAGGCCGCGCAGGCCGGCACCTCGCAGCATACGGAAGAGCACCGTTTCGGCCTGGTCGTCACGGTGCTGGGCGGCGAACAGGATGTCGCCTGGGCCGAGCACGTGCCTGAAGGCGGCATAACGGGCGTCGCGGGCAGCCTGTTCGAGGCTGGCGCCGGGGGCGACCTGGACGTGGATGACCTGTAGCTCGATACCGAACTGGTCGCAGATCGACTGGCAGTGGGCAGGCCACGCGTCGGCGGCGGACTGCAGGCCATGGTGAATGTGCAGGGCGCGCAGCGGAGGTGATGCATGGTTGCGGGCGTGATTGGCCAGCAGGTGCAGGAGGACGGTGGAATCGAGGCCGCCAGAGAAGGCGATGTACCAGGCGGGGGCGTTGAGCCAGGGGGTGAGGTTGATCATCTGGGCCTCACTTGGCTTGAGGTTGCCGGGGGTGCTTTGCACCCCTTTCGCGACACAAGGCCGCTCCTACAGGAGTTCGCGATTCCCTGTAGGAGCGGCCTTGTGTCGCGAAAGGGCCGCGACGCGGCCCCCAGGGCATATCAGAGGCCGTAGCTCATCAGGCGGTCGTAACGACGGGCCAGCAGCGCGTCATTGTCGAGCTTGCCAAGCATGTCCAGCTGCTGCACCAGGTCGGCACGGATGCTTTCGGACATCTTCGCCGGGTCACGGTGGGCGCCGCCCAGCGGCTCCTGGATGACCTTGTCGACGATGTTCAGGCTCTTCAGGCGCTCAGCGGTGATGCCCATGGCTTCGGCGGCGTCGGCAGCCTTGTCGGCAGTCTTCCACAGGATCGAGGCGCAGCCTTCCGGCGAGATCACCGAGTAGGTGGAGTACTGCAGCATGTTCAGCTGGTCGCACACGCCAATGGCCAGTGCACCGCCGGAACCACCCTCACCGATCACGGTGGCGATGATCGGGGTCTTCAGGCGCGCCATGACGCGCAGGTTCCAGGCGATAGCCTCGCTCTGGTTGCGCTCTTCGGCGTCGATGCCCGGGTAGGCGCCCGGGGTGTCGATGAAGGTCAGGATCGGCATCTTGAAGCGCTCGGCCATTTCCATCAGGCGGCAGGCCTTGCGGTAGCCTTCAGGGCGCGGCATGCCGAAGTTGCGGCGAACCTTCTCGCGCACTTCGCGGCCCTTCTGGTGGCCGATGACCATGACCGGCTTGCCGTCCAGGCGCGCAGTACCACCGACGATGGCAGCGTCGTCGGAGAAGTGGCGATCACCGTGCAGCTCTTCGAACTCGGTAAAGATGTGATCCAGGTAGTCCAGGGTGTATGGACGACGCGGATGACGAGCCAGGCGGGCGATCTGCCAGCTGGTCAGGTTGCCGAAGATGCTTTCGGTCAGGGTGTTGCTCTTGTCTTGCAGACGGGCAATTTCATCGCTGATGTTCAGCGAGTTGTCGTTGCCTACCAGGCGCAGGCCTTCGATCTTGGCTTGCAGGTCGGCAATCGGCTGTTCGAAATCGAGAAAATTCGGGTTCATAGTCATCCGTCTTGGGTCTACGGCCAGGCGGCCGGCCGGTTGATCCGTTTGGCGCCCTACCTTAAGGGATCAGGCGCATATAGGTCGAGATTAAATTTCGTCGATTCAACGATATTGCAGGAAGACGTTCTCACGCCCGAACTGGTCACGCAGTGCCTGAATCAGGCCATCGGCCGGGTCGATCTTCCACTGCTCGCCGAACTGCAACATCGCCTTGGCATCGCTGCCGGTGTACTCCAGGGTGATCGGGCAAGCCCCGCGATGGCGGGTGATCAGTTCGCCCAGCCATTTCAGGCGGTCGCCCTTGAGCGCTTCGTGCGCCACTTTCAGGCGCAGGCTCTCGGCCAGCTTGGTGCGCGCATCCTCCATGGTCATCACCTGCTTCACCCGCAGGCGCAGGCCACCGGAGAAGTCGTCGTTGCTCACCTCGCCCTCGACCACCACCATGGCATCGGTCTGCAGCAAGGACTGTGCCGCCATATAGGAATCGGCAAACAGCGAGGCCTCGATGCGCCCGGAACGGTCATCCAGGGTGACGAAGCCCATCTTGTCGCCCTTCTTGTTCTTCATCACCCGGAGGGCAATGATCATCCCGGCAATGGTCTGGGTCTCACGCGACGGTTTGAGGTCGATGATGCGCTGGCGGGCGAAACGGCGTATCTCGGTCTCGTACTCGTCGATCGGGTGGCCGGTGAGGTACAGGCCCAAGGTGTCCTTCTCGCCCTTCAGGCGCTCCTTGAGGGTCAGCTCGCGCACCTTGCGGTGGTTGGCGTAGACGTCGACATCCGCCTCGTCGAACATGCCGCCGAACAGGTCGACGTGGCCACTGTCGGCGGTATGCGCCGCCTGCTCGGCAGCCTTGATGGCCTCGCCCAGGGCAGACAGCAAGGTCGCACGGTTGAGGTCGATATTGGCCTGATAGGCCTTGATCTCATCATGGAAGTGCGGGCCCAGGCGGTCCAGCGCGCCGCTGCGGATCAACGCATCGAGGGTACGCTTGTTGACCCGCTTGAGGTCGATGCGCTCGCAGAAGTCGAACAGGTCCTTGAATGGCCCGCCCTGGGCACGCGCCTCGACAATGGCCTCCACCGGGCCTTCACCGACACCCTTGATCGCACCCAGGCCGTAGACGATGCGGCCGTCATTGTTAACGGTGAACTTGAAGTCGGAGAAATTCACGTCCGGCGCATCGAGGCGCAGCTTCATGCTGCGCACTTCCTCGACCAGCACCACTACCTTGTCGGTGTTGTGCATGTCCGCCGAGAGTACCGCGGCCATGAACGGTGCCGGGTGGTGGGTCTTCAGCCAGGCAGTCTGGTACGAAACCAGGCCATAGGCGGCGGAGTGGGATTTGTTGAAGCCGTAACCGGCGAATTTCTCTACCAGGTCGAAGATGTTACCGGCCAGGTCCGCATCGATGTTGTTGGCAACGCAACCTTCGATGAAGCCACCGCGTTGCTTGGCCATCTCCTCGGGTTTTTTCTTACCCATGGCTCGACGCAGCATGTCGGCGCCGCCGAGGGTGTAGCCCGCCATCACCTGGGCGATCTGCATCACCTGTTCCTGATACAGGATGATGCCGTAAGTCGGTGCCAGTACCGGTTTGAGGCCTTCGTACTGGTAGTCGGAGTGCGGGTAGGCCAGCTCGGCGCGGCCGTGCTTGCGGTTGATGAAGTCGTCCACCATGCCCGACTGCAGCGGGCCCGGGCGGAACAGTGCCACCAGTGCAATGAGGTCTTCCAGGCAGTCGGGCTTGAGCTTCTTGATCAGCTCCTTCATGCCGCGGGATTCGAGCTGGAACACCGCCGTGGTTTCGGCTTTCTGTAGCAGCTCGTAGGTCTTGCGGTCGTCCAGCGGGATGAAATCGATGTTGAGATCGGGCAGGTTCTGCTTGGCCTGCTCGCGGTTGATGATCTCCATCGCCCACTTGATGATGGTCAGGGTACGCAGGCCGAGGAAGTCGAACTTCACCAGGCCCGCAGCCTCGACGTCGTCCTTGTCGAACTGGGTCACCAGGCCGCCGCCCTCTTCGTCACAGGCGATCGGCGAGAAGTCGGTGAGCTTGGTCGGGGCGATTACCACACCACCGGCGTGCTTGCCGGTACCACGGGTGACACCTTCGAGCTTGAGCGCCATGTCCCAGATCTCGCGGGCATCCTCGTCGCCCTTGAGGAAGTCGCGCAGGATTTCTTCCTGTTCGTAGGCTTTCTCCAGGGTCATGCCCACTTCGAACGGGATCATCTTCGACAGGCGGTCGGCCAGGCCATAGGACTTGCCCTGCACCCGCGCCACGTCGCGCACCACCGCCTTGGCGGCCATGGTGCCGAAGGTGATGATCTGGCTCACGGCGTTGCGGCCATAGGCTTCGGCCACGTAATCGATCACCCGGTCACGGCCATCCATGCAGAAGTCGACGTCGAAGTCGGGCATAGAAATACGTTCAGGGTTGAGGAAGCGCTCGAACAGCAGGTCGTAGGCCAGCGGGTCGAGGTCGGTGATCTTCAGTACGTAGGCCACCAGCGAGCCCGCACCCGACCCCCGCCCCGGACCAACCGGCACGTCGTTGTTCTTGGCCCACTTGATGAAGTCCATAACGATCAGGAAGTAACCGGGGAAGCCCATCTGGATGATGATGTCCAGTTCGAACTTCAGGCGGTCCAGGTAGACCTGGCGCTTCTCTTCGTAATTCGGTGTGGTTTCTTTCGGCCAAAGCACCGCCAGGCGCTCTTCCAGGCCTTCGTGGGAGACGTGACGCAGGTAATCGTCGATGCCCATGCCGTTGGGCGTCGGGAAATCAGGCAGGAAGTATTTGCCCAGTTGCACCTGGATGTTGCAACGCTTGGCGATCTCGACGGTATTGGCAATGGCGTCCGGCAGGTCGCTGAACAGCTCGGCCATTTCCTCGGCCGATTTCAGGTACTGCTGGTCGCTGTAGCCACGCGGGCGACGGGGGTCGTCGAGGGTCCAGCCCTCGCCGATGCAAACGCGGGTTTCGTGGGCGTCGAAGTCGGACTGCTTGATGAAACGCACGTCGTTGGTGGCGACCAGTGGCGCACCGAGCTGATCGGCCAGGGCCACGGCGGCGTGCACGTACTCCTCGTCGCCAGCGCGGTTGGTGCGCTGCACTTCGACGTAGAAGCGCTCCGGGAACATGCCCATCCAGTCGCGCAGCAGGGCTTCGGCTTCATCCTGGCGACCATTCATCAGGGCCATGCCAATATCGCCCGCCTTGCCGGCGGACAGGGCGATCAGCCCCTCGCTGGCGGGGGCGATCCACTCACGCTGAAGGATCACCAGGCCATTGCGCTGACCGTCGGTCCAGCCACGGGAGATCAACTCGGTGAGGTTGCGATAGCCCTTGGGGTCCATGGCCAGGAAACAGATGCGCGACAGCGGTGCTTCCGGGTCGGCACCGGCCAGCCACAGGTCGGCACCGCAGATCGGCTTGATCCCGGCGCCCATGGCGGTCTTGTAGAACTTGACCAGCGAGCACATGTTGCTTTGGTCGGTGATCGCCACCGCTGGCATGTTCATCCCCGCCAGCGCCTTGGCCAGCGGCTTGATCCGTACCAGGCCGTCGACCAGCGAGAATTCGGAGTGGACGCGCAGGTGAACGAAGGGAACCGACATGGAAAGTCCTGTAGCAGTGCTGAACGACAAGAGCGGGATTGTAGCGTAATTGCTTAAAACATTTGGGGCCGCATAGCGGCCCCAGGTCATCAGATCAACGCGTCGGTGATGCCTTCACGGGCTTGCCAGGCGGCCCGCACCGGGCCGAACGAGCGCCGATGAATGGGCGTAGGGCCCAGGCGCGCGAGGGCTTCCAGATGCACAGGCGTGGGATAGCCTTTATGCCCGCCAATCCCGTAACCCGGATAGATCAGCTCGAACGCGCTCATCTCCCGGTCGCGGGTCACCTTGGCCAGGATCGAGGCGGCAGCGATTGCCGGCACCTGGCTATCACCCTTGACCACTGGTGCAGCTGGCACCGCCAGTTTCGGGCAACGGTTACCGTCGATCAGTGCCAGCTTCGGCGTCACGTGCAGCCCTTCCACCGCTCGCTGCATGGCCAGCATGGTGGCCTGCAGGATGTTCAGCCGGTCGATTTCCTCGACTTCGGCGCGGGCGATGCAGAAGCTCAGGGCTTTTTCGCAGATCTCGTCGAACAGCGCCTCGCGCTTGGCTTCGGTGAGTTTCTTCGAATCGTTCAGGCCAAGAATCGGCCGGGCCGGGTCGAGGATCACCGCCGCCGTGACCACCGCACCGCACAACGGGCCGCGGCCGACTTCGTCGACGCCGGCGACCAGGTCTTCGACCAGGTTGAAGTCCAGTCCAATCTGCATGTCAGCGGTCCTTGAGCAAAGCGAGCACCGCGTCGGCCGCCTGATTGGAGGCGTCGCGGCGCAGGGTGCGGTGAATCTCATCGAAGCGTTCGGTCTGCTGGGCACCATCGGTAACCAGTGGTGCCAGGGTCTGCGCCAGGGCTTCGCTGGTCGCGGCATCCTGCAGCAACTCAGGCACCAGTTCACGCTGGGCCAGCAGGTTGGGCAGCGACACGTAGGGGCTTTTCACCAGGCGCTTGAGAATCCAGTAGGTCAACGGGGCCAGGCGGTAGGCCACGACCATCGGGCGCTTGTACAGCAGCGCCTCCAGCGTGGCGGTTCCGGAAGCGATCAGCACCGCATCGCAGGCAGCCAAGGCCCGGTGCGACTGGCCATCGAGCAAGGTCAACGGCAGATCGCGGCCTTCGAGCATCTGCTCGACCTGGGCTCGACGGGCTGCGTTGGCACACGGCAACACGAAACGCACGCCAGGCAGCAGCTCGTGCAGGCGCTGGGCGGCGTCGAGGAACAGTGCCCCCAGGCGCCCTACTTCACCACCACGGCTACCTGGCATCAACGCCACCACCGGTCCATCGGCCAGGCCCAGTTCGTGACGCGCCGCCTGGCGATCTGCCGACAACGGAATGGTATCGGCCAGCGGGTGGCCGACAAACCGCACCGGCACACCCTGCTCTTCGTAGAAGCGCGCTTCAAAGGGCAGCAACGTGAGCATCAGGTCGCAACCTTCGCGGATCTTCAGCACGCGCTTCTGCCGCCACGCCCAGACCGACGGGCTGACGTAATGGACGGTCTTGATCCCGGCCTGACGCAGTTTCAGTTCGATATTGAGGGTGAAATCGGGGGCATCGATGCCGATGAACACATCGGGCTTTTCATCGATCAAGGTCTGGATCAAGAGCTTGCGTCGCTTGAGCAGCTCACGCAGGCGCCCCAACACTTCGACCAGGCCCATGACCGCAAGGCGCTCCATGGGGAAGTATGACTGAAGGCCTTCGGCCTCCATCAACGGGCCACCCACACCGATGAAGCGGACATCCGGATGGCGCGCCTTGAGGGCGCGCATCAGACCGGAACCGAGAATATCGCCGCTGGCCTCACCAGCGACCAGGGCTACGCAAAGCTGCGCCATGTCAGCGGGTAATGCCGCGGGCGGAGTTCACGATCGACTGGCGGAACAGCTCGACCTGCTCGTGCTTGGCGGCCAGCTCGTCCAGCTCCTTGATCGCCTCTTCCACGGTCAGGCCCTGGCGGTAGACGATCTTGTAGGAACGGCGCAAGGCATGGATGACCTCGTCGCTGAAACCACGGCGGCGCATGCCTTCGAAGTTCATGCTGCGGGCCTCGGCAGGGCTGCCGAATACCGTGACGAAGGCCGGCACGTCCTTGCCAATCGCCGTGCCCATGCCAGAGAACGCATGGGCGCCGATGTGGCAGTACTGGTGCACCAGGGTGAAACCGGACAGGATCGCCCAGTCTCCCACGTGCACATGCCCGGCCAGCGCGGTGTTGTTGACCAGGATGCAGTGGTTGCCGATGACGCTGTCGTGGCCGATGTGGGCATAGGCCATGATCAGGTTGTGATCACCCAGGGTGGTTTCCGCACGGTCCTGGACCGTACCACGGTGAATGGTCACACCTTCACGGATCACGTTGTGGTCACCGATTACCAGGCGCGTCGGCTCACCCTTGTACTTGAGGTCCGGGGTGTCTTCGCCAATCGAGGAAAACTGGTAGATGCGGTTGTGCTTGCCAATCCGGGTCGGCCCCTTGAGCACGACGTGTGGGCCAATGACGGTGCCCTCGCCGATCTCGACATCCGGACCGACGATCGACCACGGGCCAACCTCGACGCCATCGGCCAGCTTGGCCGACGGATCGATGATCGCCCGCGGATCAATCGAACTCACAGGGAGCGTTCCGCACAGGTGATCTCAGCCGAGCACACCGGCTTGCCGTCGACCAGGGCGCGGCACTCGAACTTCCAGATCATGCTCTTGCGGCTGAGGAACTTGGCTTCCAGCACCAGCTGGTCGCCCGGCAGTACCGGCTGGCGGAAGCGCAGCTTGTCGGAACCGACGAAGTAGTACAGGGTGCCATCGGCCGGCTTGGCATCAAGCATCTTGAAACCAAGGATGCCGGCCGCCTGAGCCATGGCTTCGATGATCAGGACGCCCGGCATGATCGGGTGCGCCGGGAAATGGCCATTGAAGAACGGCTCGTTGATGCTGACATTCTTGTAGGCACGAATGCTCTGGGCCTCGAAGTCCAGATCCGTCACACGATCTACCAGCAGGAACGGGTAGCGGTGAGGCAGGTATTCGCGAATCTCGTTGATGTCCATCATTTCGGGGGGAAGCCTGTAATAAGAATAGGGAGCGCAGGTGCTGACCACACGCTCCTTTTGCAGTCCAAAGAGGAGCCAGCTAGCGACTGTTCACTCTTGCTCAGGAAATGGTATCAGCCTTCTGATGTCGGCTCGCCACCTGAGGTCACGGTATCGACACGTTTTTCCAGCTGCTGGAGCCGCTTTGCCATGTCATCGAGCTGGCGAATTCGCGCCGCGCTCTTGCGCCAGTCAGCCAGAGGCTGCATGGCCGTGCCGGATGAATAGGAGCCAGGTTCGGTAATCGAACGGGTCACCATGGTCATTCCGGAGATGAATACGTTATCGCAGATATCGATATGCCCCACCAGGCCTACGCCACCCGCCAGCATGCAATGCTTGCCGATGCGCGTACTGCCGGAGATCCCGACACAGGCGGCCATGGCCGTGTGATCACCGATCTGCACGTTGTGGGCGATCTGGATCTGGTTGTCGAGCTTGACCCCGTCGCCGATCCGGGTATCGGACAGCGCGCCGCGATCAACGGCAGTGTTGACGCCGATTTCCACGTCATCACCGATGGTGACGCCGCCAATCTGGGCGATCTTGCGCCAGATGCCCTTCTCGTTGGCGAAGCCGAAGCCCTCACCACCGATCACGGCACCCGACTGGATGACCACACGCTTGCCGATGGTCACGTCGTGATAAAGCGTGACACGCGGTGCCAGCCAGCCGCCTTCACCCACCACGCAACGAGCACCGACGAAGCAATGTGCGCCGATGCTGACGTTGGCTTCGATACGCGCACCGCTCTCGATGACCGCAAACGGCCCGACACTGGCACTGGCGTCCACCTGGGCGTCCTCCGCCACCACGGCGCTGGGATGAATACCCGCCACAGCCTTGGGTTTGGGATCGAACAGGTGGGAAATGCGTGCATAAGCCAGATACGGGTCAGCCACGATCAGGGCATTGCCGGCAAAGCCTTCGGCGTCCGCAGCCTTGAGCAGCACAGCAGCAGCCTGGCAGTTGTCCAGGTATTTGCGGTACTGCGGGTTGGCGAGGAAGCTCAATTGACCGGGGCCGGCCTCCTGCAAGGTAGCCAGCCCGGTAATCTGCAGCGCCTCAGGGCCTTTGAGTGTGGCCCCGAGGGCCTCGGCCAGCTGGCCGAGCGTCATGGTCACGGTCATATCAACGCGCTTGGTTCATCCGCTCGATGACTTGGCGGGTGATGTCGTACTGAGGTTTGACATCGATGACCGCGCCGCGCTCGAGAACCAGGTCGTAGCCGCCCTTCTTGATCACTTCCTCGACAGCGCCGTCCAGTTTTGGCTTGAGCTGTTTGAGCATGTCGCGGTCAGCAACGGCCTTGGCCTCGTTCAGCTCCTTGGACTGGAACTGGAAGTCACGGGCCTTCTGCTTGAATTCGAGCTCCAGGCGCTCACGCTCCTGCTGCTGCATCTTGTCACCGCCCTTGATCAGGCGGTCCTGGATGCCTTTGGCGCTGCTTTCCAGGCTTTTCAGCTTGGTCAGTTGCGGGCCGAACTTCTTCTCGGCATCGACCGCGTACTTCTTGGCGGCATCGGATTCGAGCAGAGCCATCTGATAATTCAGCACGGCGACCTTCATTTCGGCGAAAGCCGGGGTGGCGACCAGCGCCGCGGCCACTACGGCCAGTTGAGCCAATTTACGCACGATGCACTCCTGGAAAAACCGTTGTCGTTAAGCAAGGGCCGACCTTAGAAGGTCTGGCCCAGAGAGAATTGGAACACCTGGGTATCGGCATCGCTCGGCTTCTTCACCGGCATCGCCAGGCTGAAGCTCAACGGGCCCAGAGCAGTAATCCAGGTCACACCCAGACCGACCGAACTGGCCATGCCCGAGAAGCCGACCTTTTCGCAATCTGGCTTGCTGCCGCAGTTGGTGTCGAACACGTTACCCACATCCCAGAACACGGAGGTGCGCAGCGAGCGCTGGTCCTTGACGAACGGCAGCGGGAACAGCAACTCGACACCACCTTGCACCAGCACGTTACCACCGAACG
This sequence comes from Pseudomonas sp. CC120222-01a, assembly GCF_003097235.1. Classification (GTDB taxonomy): domain Bacteria; phylum Pseudomonadota; class Gammaproteobacteria; order Pseudomonadales; family Pseudomonadaceae; genus Aquipseudomonas. Next base: position 42,207 of record NZ_QEQQ01000034.1, read on the forward strand.
GCAGCGGATCCTGATCCGGGTCGGCGATGGTGCCCGGGTTGGTACCCTTGCTCGGCGTACTACGTGGGCCCAGGCTGCTGTCCTTGAAGCCACGTACGGAGTTGAAGCCACCCGCGTAGTAGTTTTCATAGAACGGCAGGCCCGAAGTGCTGCCGTAGCCATCACCATAGCCCAGTTCGGTGTGCAGGCGCAGGGTGTAGTCGTTGGTAATCGGCTTGAACAGCTGGCCGCGGTAGTCGAGCTTGTAGAACGACAGGTCGCTACCCGGAATGGTGCTCTCGAGGGTCAGGCTCTGGGAGTGACCACGGGTCGCCAGCACACCTTTGTTCAGGGTCGACTCGGACCAGCCGATCGAAGCCTTGAAGTTGGTGAAGTTGCTACCTTCCTGCTTGAGGAAGTCGAAGATCTCGTCAACGGTGTACTTGCCAGTCTTGATCTTGTCCTGCTGAACGCTCAGGCCGTAGGTCAGGCGCGAGGTCTCGCTGATCGGGTAGCCGAGGCTGACACCGGCACCCAGGCTGTCCACCGCATAGCTGGCCACGTCGACGTCAAGGTCGCTGTAGTCGGTGCTGCGGTAGAAGGCGTTATAGCCCAGGCTCACGCCGTCGGCAGTGAAGTAGGGGTCAACGAAGCCGAAGTTGTAACGGGTCTGGTATTCCGAACGGGTCAGGCCGATGGACACCTTGTTACCGGTGCCGAGGAAGTTGCTCTGGCTGATCGAACCACCGAGGATCAGGCCGGCGCTCTGGGCGAAACCGACGCTGGCGGTGATCGAGCCGGAGGCTTGCTCTTCGACGCTGTAGTTGACGTCGACCTGGTCGTCGGTGCCTGGCACCGCCGGGGTCTCGACGTTGACTTCCTTGAAGAAGCCCAGGCGCTCGAGACGGGTCTTGGACTGGTCGATCAGGTAGGTCGAAGCCCAGCCACCTTCCATCTGGCGCATTTCGCGGCGCAGCACTTCGTCTTCAGTCTTGGTGTTGCCGCGGTAGTTGATGCGGTTGACGTAGGCACGCTTGCCCGGGTCGACCACGAACATGATATCGACGGTGTGGTCCTGGTCGTTCGGCTGTGGCACGCCGTTGACGTTGGCGAAGGTGTAGCCTTCGTTGCCCAGGCGACGGGTGATCAGCTCGGAGGTGGTGGTCATCACCTTGCGCGAAAACACCTGGCCCGGCTGCACCAGCAGCAGCGACTTGACCTGGTCTTCCGGCACCTTCAGGTCACCCGACAGCTTCACGTCGCGAACGGTGTACTTCTCGCCTTCGTTGACGTTGACGGTGATGTAGACGTGCTTCTTGTCCGGGGTGATCGACACCTGGGTGGAGGCGATGTCCATGTTGATGTAGCCGCGGTCCAGGTAGTAGGAACGCAGACGCTCCAGGTCACCGGAGAGTTTTTCGCGGGCGTACTTGTCGTCGTTCTTGAAGAACGACAGCCAGTTGGTGGTCTTGAGCTCGAACAGCTGCTGCAGCTCTTCATCGCCGAACACGGTGTTGCCAACGATGTTGATGTGCTGGATGGCGGCGACCGTGCCTTCGTTGATCTTGATCTTCAAGGCCACCCGGTTGCGCGGCTGCGGCACTACTTCGGCATCGACTTCGGCCGAGTAGCGGCCCTGGGCCACATACTGGCGCTGCAGTTCGTTGCGCACGCCTTCGAGGGTGGCACGCTGGAAGATCTCGCCTTCGGCCAGGCCCGACTGTTTCAGGCCCTTCATCAGGTCTTCGGTGCTGATCGCCTTGTTGCCTTCGATCTCGATGCTCGATACCGACGGGCGCTCGACCACGTTGATGATCAGGACGTTGCCATCGCGGTTCAGCTGGATGTCCTGGAAGAAGCCGGTCTTGAACAGCGAACGGGTGGAATCCACCAGGCGACGGTCGTCAGC
>NZ_QEQQ01000035.1 GCF_003097235.1 Pseudomonas sp. CC120222-01a
GCCATGATCAAACTCTTCAGTTCAATACTGCTTGGGTTTTTAAGAAACCCTAAACTTGGCTCAGCAATCTCAAATGACTATGTTATTTCTCGCATGGTCACTTGTGATGCTGATAATCTTTGTGACTATCAGTCCGTACTCACAAGCACCCACACGAATTGCTTGATTCGATTTGTTAAAGAGCGTTTGGTTAAGAGCTTTTCGTCTCAACCGAGGCGCGCATTCTACGCCTTCCTCAGAGCCTGTCAAGCGTTTATTTTGAAGTTTTTTGCGAGGAACTCGTTTAGCTTCAAACACTTGGCTCGCTGCGATCTCTCGTAGCGGGAGGCGAATAATACAGCGTTTAAAACCGCTGTCAACCTTCATCTCAACCGCTATCGATCTTTCGATCGAAGCCCCTCCAACATCACCTTAACTACCTAACTCATTGAATCTCAAGGAGTTTTTCGTTCCGATGTCGCTGGAAGTGGGGCGCATTATAAGGGGATTCGAAAGCGCGTCAACCCCTAATTTCAAAGAAACGTTCAAACCACCCTCCCCTGCCTCCGGGCAATTCTCGGAAGCACCCGCGAAACCGCTGGAACCCGCATCAACATGAGCACAGCACCAAGGCATGCATAAATAGCCCACTCCCTCAGATCCGAGCGAACGATCCACAGGAAGTGCAGCAACCCCAGGCCAAGCACTCCATACACCAGCTTGTGCAGCTTCTTCCACCGCGCGCCCAACCGCCGCTGGCTATACCGATTCGAGGTAACCGCCAGCACCAGCAACCCAAGGAAGCCGAGTGCACCGACAATAATGTAAGGTCGCTTGCGCAGTTCGACCGCCAACTGCCCCCAATCCAAGCCGAGGATAAAGAACAGATAGGCCAGGATGTGCAGCACGATATAGGCAAACACCCACAGCCCCAGCTGCCTGCGCACCACTATCCAGCCCGACCACCCGGTGAGTTTCTGCAGCGGCGTCATGCTCAAGGTAACCAGCAGGAAGGTCAGCGCCCCAAGGCCGAGGCGGTCCATCATGATCTTCCCGGGGTCCGGCCCCAACAGGCTCATCGCAGCCTCATACAACCACCACGCCGGGAACAGGCAGCCCACAACAAAGATGCCCAGGCGCAACCAGGGATAGCGCATCAGTAGTTCTTCCGCAGATCGAGCCCGGTATATAGCGACGCCACTTCATCGGCGTAGCCATTGAACATTTGTGTTTGTCGCACATTGGGACTGAACAGCCCGCTGGGCAAGCGCCGCTCGCGCGCCTGAGTCCAGCGCGGATGGTCAACGGTCGGATTCACATTGGCATAGAAGCCATACTCGTCCGGAGCCAGCCCCTGCCAGGTAGTCCCAGGCTGCTCGGCCACCAGGCTGATTCGCACGATCGATTTGATGCTTTTGAAGCCGTACTTCCAGGGCACCACCAGGCGCAACGGTGCACCATTCTGATTGGGCAGTTCGCGGCCATACATCCCGACGGCCAGAATCGCCAGCGGATGCATCGCCTCATCCAGGCGCAAGCCTTCTCTATAAGGCCAGTCGATCAAGGCAAAGCCTGAACGCTGCCCAGGCATATGCTGCGGATCCTTCAGTGTCTCGAAGCGGACATAGCGCGCCTTCGAAGTCGGCTCGACCTGCTTGAGCACCTGCGCCAAGGGGAAGCCTAGCCAAGGAATGACCATCGACCACGCCTCGACACAGCGCAGACGGTAGATGCGCTCTTCGAGCTGATACGGTTTGACGAAGTCCTCCAGCGCATAGCGCCCCGGTTTGCCCACCTCGCCGTCCACCACGACCGACCAGGGCTCGGTCTTCAGGCTGTCGCCATTGGCCGCCGGATCGCCCTTGTCGGGCCCGAACTCATAGAAGTTGTTGTAGTGGGTAGCGTCCTTGAACGGCGTGATTGCCTCGTCCTTGACCGTCACCGCCTGCCAGCGCGTGGCAGGGAGCTTGTCGGCGAACCAGCCTGGCGCAGCGCCGGGCGCCACATCGGCATAGCGCGACACATCAGCCGCGCTCGCCCCACCGGGCAACGCCCCCAGGGCCAGGCCGGCCAGCGAGCCACCCAGCAGGGTACGACGGGAAAGGTAGATGCCTTCGGGGGTGATCTCCGCTGCTTTGCAGTCAGAAGACCTGGGAAGCTTGATGAGCATGGTCGGCTCCACAGCACTGGATAACGGATGTACCAGTAAGACTATGGAGCCGGAGGGTTATTCCAGCATTAAATCTTTATCACGCTTTGCGCCGACGGCCGCGCAGCAGGAACTGGATTGGCCCCGATGCCGCATAGGCGAGGAAGATCAGCAGCAGGATGCGCGGCGGGTCACTGAACACCACGGCAAACACCAGCACCACCGCAAGGATAGCCACGAACGGCACACGCCCCTTGAGGTCCAGCTCCTTGAAACTGTTGTACTTGATGTTACTGACCATCAGCATGCCGGCAGCGGCAACCAGCAGCGCCACCAGGAACGACAGCTTGGACCCCTGGATGCCGTAGTCGCTGAATGCCCAGACGGTACCGGCAACCACACCGGCAGCAGCCGGGCTGGCCAGTCCGATGAAGTAGCGCTTGTCGGCAGTGCCGACCTGGGTATTGAAACGCGCCAGACGCAGCGCAGCACCGGCGACATAGATGAAGGCGACCATCCAGCCGACCTTGCCCATGTCACCCAGTGCCCAGCCGAAGGCCAGCAAGGCCGGGGCCACGCCGAAGGCGACCATGTCCGACAGCGAGTCGTACTCGGCACCGAAGGCGCTCTGGGTATTGGTCATGCGCGCCACACGGCCATCGAGGCCGTCGAGCACCATGGCCACGAAGATCGCAATGGCGGCGAAGGCGAAATACTTGCTCGCTTCGCGGGGGTCGCCAGCGCTCTGCGCACTCATCGAGCTGATGATGGAATAGAAACCGGCAAACAGGTTGGCCGTGGTGAACAGGTTGGGCAGCAGATAGATGCCGCGATGGCGCACCTTGCGCCCTTCGGCGTCATGCCCTTCTTCAACGTGCTCATCGACAGGTAGCAGGCTTTCGGCGTCGGAGGGCTTGTTCGGCTCTTCGGGACGTTCGCTCATGGAGGGTACCTTGCAACAGGATGGAAAATGTTCGACACGGGCCCGCGAAACAGGTTCTGACGGCGAGCCACTGGTCTGCTTTATACCAGAAGCTGACTGCCAGAACGAAAAAACGCGGCCGAAGCCGCGTTTTTCATGTTGCGATGTTACTTAGTTCTTGGCTTTGTCGACGATCTTGTTCGCCGAGATCCAAGGCATCATCGAGCGCAGTTGCTCGCCGATGATCTCGATGCCGTGCGAAGCGTTGTTACGACGCTTGGCGGTCATCGATGGGTAGTTGGTAGCACCTTCGGAGATGAACATCTTCGCGTACTCGCCGTCCTGGATGCGCTTCAGAGCATTGCGCATGGCCTTGCGGGATTCTTCGTTGATGACTTCCGGACCGGTGACGTACTCACCGTACTCGGCGTTGTTGGAGATCGAGTAGTTCATGTTGGCGATGCCGCCTTCGTACATGAGGTCTACGATCAGCTTCAGCTCGTGCAGGCACTCGAAGTAGGCCATTTCCGGCGCGTAGCCAGCTTCGACCAGGGTTTCGAAACCGGCTTTGACCAGCTCGACGGTACCGCCGCACAGAACGGCCTGCTCACCGAACAGGTCGGTCTCGGTCTCGTCCTTGAAGGTGGTTTCGATGATGCCGGTACGGCCGCCACCAACGCCAGCAGCGTAGGACAGGGCGACGTTCTTGGCATTGCCCGAAGCGTCCTGGTAGATAGCGATCAGGTCAGGGATGCCGCCGCCTTTGACGAACTCGGAGCGAACGGTGTGGCCCGGGGCTTTCGGCGCGATCATGATCACGTCGAGGTCGGCACGCGGAACAACCTGGTTGTAGTGAATCGAGAAGCCGTGGGAGAAGGCCAGGGTAGCGCCCTTCTTGATGTTCGGCTCGATCTCGTTCTTGTACAGAGCGCCCTGGAACTCGTCCGGGGTCAGGATCATCACCAGGTCGGCAGCAGCGACGGCGGTAGCCACGTCGGCAACTTTCAGGCCGTGGGCTTCAGCCTTGGCAACGGTGGCCGAACCTTTACGCAGACCGACGGTAACGTCTACACCGGAGTCCTTCAGGTTGCACGCCTGAGCGTGGCCCTGGGAACCGTAACCGATGATGGCGACTTTCTTACCCTGGATGATGGAAAGGTCGCAGTCTTTATCGTAGAAAACTTTCATGAAAATACCCCTGGTTATATCTCGGCCCCTGCGGAGCCATCGCTAATTTTTGAATTTAGATGCTGAGCACTTTGTCGCCACGGGCAATGCCGGTAACGCCGCTGCGCACGGTTTCGAGAATCGATGCAGTGCCGATCGCCTGGATGAAGCTGTCCAGTTTGTCGCTGGTGCCGCTCAGCTGCACGGTGTACACGCTGGCGGTCACATCGACGATCTGGCCACGGAAGATATCCGTGGTGCGCTTGATCTCGGCGCGCTGGGCACCGGTGGCCTTGACCTTGACCAACATCAGTTCACGCTCGATGTGAGCGCTTTCCGACAGGTCGACGAGTTTCACCACTTCGACCAGCTTGTTCAGGTTCTTGGTGATCTGCTCGATCACTTCGTCATGGCCAACGGTGGTCAGCGTCAGACGCGACAGGGTCGGGTCTTCGGTCGGCGCCACGGTCAGGCTTTCAATGTTGTAGTTGCGCTGGGAGAACAGGCCGACCACACGGGACAGAGCACCAGGTTCGTTTTCCAGCAGCAGGGAAATGATGTGCCGCATATCAGGTACGCTCCGTCTTGCTCAGCCACATGTCACGCATCGAGCCATCCTTGATCTGCATCGGATAGACGTGCTCGCTACGGTCGACCGCGATGTCGATGAACACCAGGCGGTCCTTCATCGCAAACGCTTCTTCCAGCTTCGGCTTGAGGTCCTTCAGGCTGGTGATGCGGATACCCACATGGCCATAGGCCTCGGCCAGCTTGATGAAGTCAGGCAGCGACTCGACGTACGAGTGCGAGTGACGACCGTTGTAGGCCATGTCCTGCCATTGGCGGACCATGCCCAACACACCGTTGTTCAGGTTGACGATCTTCACCGGCAGGCCGTACTGCATGCAGGTGGACAGCTCCTGGATGTTCATCTGGATGCTGCCTTCGCCGGTCACGCAGGCAACGTCCTGGTCCGGGAAGTTGAGCTTGACGCCCATCGCCGCCGGGAAGCCGAAGCCCATGGTGCCCAGGCCACCGGAGTTGATCCAGCGGTTCGGCTTGTTGAAGCGGTAGTACTGCGCCGCGAACATCTGGTGCTGGCCAACGTCGGAGGTGACGAAGGCGTCGCCATTGGTCACTTCGCACAGGGTCTCGATGACTTTTTGCGGCTTGATGACGTTGCCGTCGCCCTTGTCGTAAGGGAACAGTTCGCCATTGCCACGCCATTCGTCGATCTGCTTCCACCAGGCATCGAGCGCCGCCTTGTCAGGCTGCTCGCCGATTTCCTTGAGGATGCCGAGCATTTCGCTGAGCACGCTGTCGACCGGGCCAACGATCGGCACGTCGGCCTTGATCATCTTGGAGATCGACGCCGGGTCGATGTCGACATGGATGATCTTGGCGTTCGGGCAGAACTTGGCCGGGCCATTGACCACGCGGTCGTCGAAACGCGCACCGACGGCGAAGATCACGTCGGCATTGTGCATGGCCATGTTGGCGGTGTAGCTGCCGTGCATGCCGAGCATGCCGAGGAACTGACGGTCGGTACCCGGGAAGCCACCCAGACCCATCAGGGTATTGGTGACTGGCAGGTTCAGCGACTTGGCGATTTCGGTCAGGGCTTCGGAGCCACCGCCGAGAATCACGCCACCACCGGCGTAGACGATCGGACGCTTGGCGGCCAGGAGCATCTCGGCAGCCTTGCGGATCTGGCCGGAGTGACCACGCACAGCCGGGCTGTACGAACGCAGCTTGACCTTCTTCGGATAGACGTACTCGAACTTCTCGGCCGGATTGGTCATATCTTTTGGAATGTCGACCACGACCGGGCCTGGGCGACCGGATTGCGCCAGGTAGAAGGCTTTCTTGAGTACTTCAGGAATCTCGGTCGGGTTCTTGATCATGAAGCTGTGCTTCACGATCGGCCGCGAGATACCGATCATGTCGGTTTCCTGGAAGGCATCGGTACCGACCATGGTGCTAGGCACCTGGCCGGACAGGATGACCATCGGGATCGAATCCATGTAGGCGGTGGCAATGCCGGTGATGGCATTGGTCGCGCCCGGGCCGGAGGTTACCAGCACCACACCGGCTTTGCCGGTGGCGCGGGCGTAGCCGTCCGCCATATGGGTTGCCGCCTGCTCATGACGAACCAGGATGTGTTCCACTTCCGGCTCTTTGAACAGTGCGTCATAAACATGAAGGAGAGCACCACCAGGGTACCCGTAGATGTGCTTAACGCCTTCGTCACGCAAGAAGCGGACGACCATTTCAGCGCCGGATAAAAGCTCCACGTTGTTCACCTCTAAAACGCCAGAATACCGTCCCTAGTGGACGGGTCTTAATAGGTTTACTGCCAAGCAGAGCATGAGCGAACGTCAGCACTGACTGAGCAAGTATTGGGAGCTCCCCAGAGTGTTGCGGGGGGTTCCCACCCAGCGCGAGGTAACGCGTTGCGGGGTGTAACAGGCGGCGCGGGTATGCGCCTCATGATCTGCTTAGCGGGTCTGCTTCTGGCAGTCCCTCTACAGCGGAATCTGGATTCTTGTGATTTGGCGCCTACAAGTCAAGAAAAATTATTGCCAATTTTTCCCCAAGATGAATTCCTGCCACCACTAAAAACCAAGTCAGCAGCAGAAAAAATAAGATTTCCATAAAAAAGGGCCACAATCTGCGGCCCTTGAAGGAAAAACTGAAGAAATCAGGCGGAAGGAGCAATCAATTGATCGAATGCTGCCAACAGCCGGCGCAGCTCGCGGCTTTCTTCCGGACGATCGGTGAACACGGTTTCCGCCATCACCAGAATGCTCGAAGCATTGGGCAGCGGGTGGCCGAGCTCGATGATGATCTTCATGCGCGGCAGGAAGATCCACTGCAGCCACTGCTCGAAACTGAGCGTGTCGACCGCGAACGGTACGGTACTGGCCAGCGCTTCGTCGCTCGGCGGCTCGTCATCCCACCAGCCCTGCACCTGCAGCTCACGCTCGATGAGCAGCAGGTGGTCGGCGATATCGAGAATGCGTTGCTCAACCATTACGAGTTAATCCGCGCTTTCTGCCGCGCCAAGGCGGCACCGGCGCTGTCACCCTGCTTCTCGCGGGCCTGGGCGATGGTGTTCCACAGCTCGGACTGCAGGTCCGGGCGACCGTTGGCGTAAGTCAGCGCACGGCGAGCCAGTTGCTCGGCCTGAGGCGCGTCGCCTTGCGACAGGCGCACCTGGGCCAGGCGGAACAGTACCTGCGGCTCGCGTGGGGCGATGCGCTGGGCGCGCTCCAGGCTCGAGGCGGCACCATTGAAGTCACCGGTGCCCTGCTGCGACTGGGCGGTGGTCAGCAGTGCCAGCACCGGACCGTCGAGCTGTTCATCGGCCGAAAGCCCACCGGAAGCCGGGTTGCTGCGCGGAATGCCGGTTGGTGCACTGGAAGCCGCTGGAGCGCTGCTCATCGAAGCGATATCGAACGGTTCGTCAGCGATCGGGTTGGGGTTGGTGGTCATCGGTGCCGAACTGACCGGGCCCGAAGTAACAGGGCCCGGCGTAATCGGGCCGGTGCTGATCGGCGCCGCGCCATTGCCTGCCGGGAAAGTCTGGATGCCAGCGGCACCGGCGCCTTGCGGAATCATCACGGTCACGCCGGAGTCCTCAGGCAGCGACTGTGCCTGCGCGGTGCCGTTGCTCATGCCCGCTGCCGAACGATTGGCCTGGACACGCTCACTATTGGACACCCGGGTGCTCGAGTCCACCACCGGAATGTTGCCACGCGGCACGCTGGAGCAGCCTTGGAGCACTACCAGCGCCGTCACGGCAGGAAACAGCCACTTATTCAATTCACACCTCATCAATGCTGCTCAGGGCTCAGTTCATCCAGCCCTTGACCCAGTCCATGACCGACTCTACGGGATTCTGCTCACCGCCGCAGGTCGCACCGGCGGGCGGTTCACTGCCGCGAATATACGGCATCTGCACGGCCCCCGGACAGCTTCTGTCAGAGCCGTGGCCGCTGTACGGATCAATCCACGCCTGCACCACGTTGTCTGGCTGCGGCATGTCCAGTGGCAGCGGGTCGGCCTTCTTCATGAAGCTGGTCCAGACCTGCAAGGCGCCAGTAGCACCGGTGAATGGCGTTTTGCCGTTATCGTCACGGCCCATCCACACCACGGCCAGCAGGTCCTGGCTGAAGCCAGAGAACCAGCTGTCGCGCGAGTCGTTACTGGTACCGGTCTTGCCCGCCAGGGTCAGCGAGCTTGGCAGCACGTTGTAGACCGAGCGGCCGGTACCCTCACGCATCACCCGCTGCATGGCGTTCTGCACCAGGTAGATGGAACCCGGGTCGAAGGTCTGCTGGATCTGGAACGGGTAGCGCTTGAGCGGCTCGCCTTCGGCGGTGAGCACGCTGCGAATGCCACGCATCGGTGTATTGAAGCCACCGTTGGCGATCGTCTGGTACATGGTCGCGACCTGCATCGGCGACATGCCGCCAGCGCCCAGCAGCATTGCCGGGAAGGCTGGCCAGTCGACGTTGACGCCGAGGCGGCCGATGGTCTTGATCACGTTCGGCACACCCACTTCGAGGCCGAGTTTCGCGGTCGACAGGTTCAGCGAGTTGGCCAGGCCCTGGTACAGGTAGATCGTACCGTGCGAGCGCCGGTCATAGTTTTGCGGGCGCCATACCTGGCCGTCGGCGCCCTTCACCGAGAATGGTTCATCTTGCACCCAGGTGGTCAGGGTGTACTTGCTTGGCTGCTCCAGCGCGGTCAGGTAGACCGCCGGCTTGACCAGCGAGCCGATCGGCCGCACCGCATCGATGGCGCGGTTGAAACCGGCAAAACCAGACTGGCGGCTACCGATCAGTGCCTGCACTTCACCGGTTTCCGGGTTGGTCACGACCATCGCCGATTCCACCTCGTCGGCACCTTTGCGCCCAGCCAGGCGCTTGAAGGTTTCGGCCATGGAGGTTTCGGCCTTCATCTGCAGGATCGGGTCGAAGCTGGTGAAGATGCGTAGGCCTTCTTCGGTCAAGTCTTCGTCGCGGTAGTCCTGGCGCAGTTGGCGCTTGACCAGGTCAAGGAAAGCCGGGAACGAGCTGTCGGCAAGGCTGCCGCGCTTGGTCACGCCCAGCGGCATCTTCTTCGCCGCATCGACTTCCGCCTGGCTGGCCACGCCCTGCTCGGCCACCAGGTCGAGCACCAGGTTGCGCCGCGCCAGCGCACGGTCAGGGTAGCGCCGCGGGTTGTAATAGGACGGCCCTTTGACCATGCCGACCAGCAAGGCGATCTGATGCAGCTTCAGCTCCGACAGCGGCTGGCTGAAGAAGAACTGGCTGGCCAGGCCGAAGCCATGCACCGCGCGCTGACCATCCTGGCCGACGAACACTTCGTTCAGATAGGCCTCGAGGATTTCGCGCTTGTCGTAGTGCATCTCCAGCAGCACGGCCATCATCGCTTCGGTCAGCTTGCGGCTGAGGCTACGCTCGCTGGTCAGGTAGAAGTTCTTCACCAGCTGCTGGGTCAGGGTACTGCCGCCCTGGCGCATCGAGCCAGCTGAGGTATTCACCCACATGGCCCGGGCAATGGACTTGGGCGACACGCCGAAGTGGCTGTAGAAATCCCGGTCCTCGGTGGCCACCAAGGTCTCGAGCAGGTACGGCGGCACCTGGTCGATCTTGATCAGGATGCGGTCTTCGAGGTTCTTCGGGTAGATACCGCCGATCATCAGCGGTTCGAGGCGTACCACGTCGAGCTTCTTGCCGTTGGCGCCGGCAAGGTCTGCCACGTAGTCGCCAGAGAAGCGCACACGCACGAACTGCGCAGGCTCCATGCCCTCGTAGAACTGGAAGCCGCGGGTGTTGAGGTCGACGGTATTGCCGTTGACCGCCGCCGCGCCCGGGCCGTTGGCCGCGCTTTCACGCCGGTAGCCAAGGGCATCGAGCTCGGTGAGGAAGTCGCTCTTGCTCAGTTTCTGGCCGCTGAACAGCTCCAGCGGCCGGGCATACACCTTGGCCGGGATGGTCCAGCGCTTGCCGGAGAACTTCTCCTGAACGACAGCATCGAGGTAAACCGCGAAGCCAGCGACGATCACCAGGCCGACCAGGCTGAGCTTCAAGGCCCAGCCCAGCCAGGCGCGCGAGCGGCCGGTCGGGCGTTTCTGAGGGGTACGAGGATTTCGGGTTCGAGTCATGGCGGCGGATTATACGCACTTTATAAAGGGTAGGCAGGCGCCCTCTGGCGGTAGGCAGGGACGGCACCATTGACCATAATGGCGCTTTCGAATTCCCTGCCCCGGAAGGATTTCTAGTGAGCCAAGCCTTGATCAACGCGTTGCAGAACCCTGCCCTGTACTCTCACCCCGTGGACGGGTTCCAGCTCATCGAGACGCACATCTCCTGGGTCCTGCTCACTGGCGAGTACGCCTACAAGATCAAGAAGCCGATGAACTTCGGTTTTCTCGACTTCACCAGCCTGGACCAGCGCCAGCATTTCTGTAACGAAGAGTTGCGCCTGAACCAGCGCTTGACCGAGGGCCTGTACCTTGAAGTCCTGCCGATCACCGGCAGTGCCGAAGCGCCACAGATCGGTGGTGAAGGCGAAGCGATCGAATTTGCACTGAAGATGCGCCAGTTCCCCCAGGGCCAGATGCTCAGCACCCTGCAGGCCAATGGCGAGCTGAATACTGGCCACATCGACCAGATGGCCCGGCAGATTGCCGAATTCCACCTGCAGGCACCGAAAGTGTCGCCGGAGCATCCGCTGGGAACCCCGGAAAGCGTGATGGCGCCGGTCGAGCAGAACTTCGAGCAGATCCGCCCTTTCCTCAGCGAAAAAGCCGACCTGCTGCAACTGGACAACCTCCAGGCCTGGGCGCGCAGCAGCTTCGAACGCCTGCACGGCCTACTGCAGGCGCGCAAGGCCAATGGCTTCATCCGTGAATGCCACGGTGACATTCACCTGGGCAACGCCACCCTGATCGACGGCAAGGTGGTGATCTTCGACTGCATCGAGTTCAACGAACCGTTCCGCCTGACCGACGTCTATGCCGACGTCGGTTTCCTGGCCATGGACCTGGAAGACCGTGGCCTGAAGTGCCTGGCCCGCCGCTTCATCAGCCAGTACCTGGAGCTGACCGGCGACTACGCCGGCCTGGAACTGCTGAACTTCTACAAGGCCTACCGCGCACTGGTACGGGCCAAGGTCGCCCTGTTCAGCCTGTCGGCCGATGCCGACGCCGTGCAGCGCGCCACCACCCTGCGCACCTACCGCAACTACGCCAACCTGGCGGAAAGCTACAGTGCCATCCCTTCCCGCCTGCTGGCGATCACCCATGGTGTGTCGGCAGTGGGCAAGAGCCACGTGGCCATGCGCCTGGTCGAAGCGCTGGGCGCGGTTCGCGTGCGTTCGGATGTTGAACGCAAGCGCCTGTTCGGTGAACAGCAGGCGCCAAACGCCGGTCAACTGGCTGCCGGCATCTATGACCAGGACGCCAGTGTGGCAACCTACCAGCGCCTGCATGAGCTGGCGGCGACGATCTTGCGTGCCGGTTTCCCGGTGGTGCTCGATGCCACTTACCTCAAGGCTGAACAGCGCCAAGCCGCCGCAGCCGTAGCCAACGACACTGGCGTGCCGTTCCTGATCCTCGACTGCCATGCCCCGGAAGCGGTGATCGCCAGCTGGCTGGAGCAGCGCCAGGCCGAGAACAGCGACCCGTCGGATGCCACACTGGACGTGGTCAAAGCCCAGCAGGCCAGCCGTGAGCCACTGGATGCCCAGGAGCTGGCACTCAGCACCCGCATCGATACCCAGGAAGCCAGCGGCATGGACCAGGTGATCGACCAGATTCGCCAACGTCTGCCAGGCCTGTAAGTCCTCCGTTCTTCTGTAACGGCCATTTCGCGGGCAAGCCCGCTCCCACAAGGTCCTCTGCCGGCATCAAGTCTGGCGCAGTGCGTGTGGGAGCGGGCGTGCCCGCGAAGAGGCCGGTACAGGCTGCCACTGGCAGCTCGTCGTCCCCGATGGCAAAAGGCCGCGCATTTCCCAACCCCCGCTACACTCCTCTCAGACCTGCTCGCGATTTATCCCCTAGACCCGTTCAGCCATCGCAAGGAGGCTCGATGAACGATGAATTGCAGCACCTGAAGAATCTTGGCAAGACCTCTGCGCAGTGGTTGCACGCGGCCGGTATCCACAGTGCATCGGACTTGCGCCGGTTGGGCGCGGTAGGTGCCTACCAGGCCGTGAAAACCCGAGGATTCCGGGCGTCGAAGGTGCTGTTGTACGCCATCGAAGGTGCATTGCTGGACATGCACTGGAACGATTTGCCAGCTGAACGCAAGGAAGCGCTCAATCAACAACTCGATGCGAAATGCCCTATGCAAAAAAAAATCTGAAATTAACCCTCGAAGGGGATTGACGCTGAAATGAGAATCGTTATGATTATCACAACTGGTCGCGAGACTGGTTGGATAAGCTAAGAGCCCCTGGTTCGGACTCTCAGATTATCTCCTCATCAGGCTAATCACGGTTATTGACCCGGCATTTTGCCGGGTCTTTTTTTGCCCGCAGGTTTTCCCCGAGCAGTCGTATAACCGCTATTGGCGCAACTGGGCGCAATAGTCCTGCTCTGGCATTGCAGCCGTATACCAGACATAGTCGGCCATCCCGGGCTCGACCTGCTCGCCCACCTCGGCCAGCAGCACAACCTTGCTCTCGCCTGTCGCGCCCAGATCGGCAAGGTGCAAAGGCACTCCCAGGTCCTTGCGTGCATGGTACGCACCTGCGAACAGCAATGCCGGTTGCGGCGCCGCGAGCAGCCGTTCGGCAATCCGCCGATCCCGCTGTTGTTGCACGGCAAGCATCGCTGGCAGCTGGCTTTCCGGCAGCAGTCCACAATGTCCCTGCTTTACCTGTTCGAGCAGTGCCGCCCTCACCGCTGGCGCATTGGACCGGGTACCCGACAGCGCCGCCGGGTGCCGGTAGGCCTGGCGCATCTCGGTAGGCGACAGGTTGGCCGCCTGCAGCGGCACATGCTGTTGCAAGGCCTCTCGCACGATTGGGCCGTAGAGTTGCCAGTCCCAGCCGTCTTCCCAGGCCAGGGCCTTGGGCAGGTCCTTTGGCAATTGCGCCTGCCCCGCGAGCGCATCGACGCGGGCCTGCTGCTCGGGTTGCAGCATTTCCAGCAGCAGGCTGCCTTGCGCCCGGCGCTGCTGCAGCGCACGCATCAACCACAGCTGCAAAGCGTGATGATCGGGGTTGTCATGCTGCTCGCCGACCAACACCCGCGGCGCACCGGCCAGGGCATTGATCAGCTGTTCAGGGCTGATCACCCGCCCGCTGGCCAGATCGTGAATCTGCCCCAGCTCGGCGTTATCCCGCCCTTCGCTGCTCTGCCAGGCCGGCAACGGCGGCAGGCTGGCCTGGCAGCCACCCAGCGCGAGCGTCAGACACAGTAACGAACCGCACAGCAAAGGATGACCCATGGGCAGTGCCTCCTAGCGGGTAATGATCAGCGGGTGACCCCGTTCCGGATGCGCCTGCACCAGCACATCGATACCGAACACGGCCTTGAGTGACGCAGGCGTCAGTACCTCCGGTGGTGTGGCCAGGGCATGGCAGCGCCCGCTCTCGAGGAGCAGGATGCGATCACAGTAGCGCGCTGCCAGGTTCAGGTCATGCAGGATCACCAGCACAGCAGCGCCGCAGTCGGCGAAACGGCGCACGGCTTCCAGGGTCGTGTGCTGATGCAGTGGGTCGAGCATCGAAGTCGGCTCATCCAGCAGCAGCGTGGTGCCCTCTTCTCCCGGCCAAAGCTGAGCCAGTACGCGGGCCAGGTGCACCCTTTGCCGCTCGCCCCCCGACAAGGCCAGGTAACTGCGCCCCACCAGGTGCGCTGCATCCGCCGCCTGCAGCGCCTCTTCGACGATCTCGGCATCACGCCGTTGCCCAGTGTCGTGGGGCATGCGCCCCATGGCCACGACTTCCTCGACCTTGAACGAGAACCCCAGGCTGGACACCTGCGGCAGCACCGCCAGGCGCCTGGCGCGCTCCTGCCCTGCCCAGTCTGCCAGCGGCTGGCCTTGCAGCGTTACCTGCCCGCGATCCGGCGCCAACTCGCCGCACAAGACCCCGAGCAGGCTGCTCTTGCCCGCGCCATTGGGGCCAAGAACCCCCACAACCTGACCAGGGCTCAGATGCAGATCAATACCGTGCAACACGTCATTGCTGCCCCGCCTCAGGTGCAGCCCCTCGACTTGCAACATCAACTGCGCCCTCGTATTAACAGCACCAGAAAGAACGGCGCTCCGATAAAGGCTGTGACAATACCGATCGGCAACTCGGCAGGCGCCAGCAGCAGCCGTGCCGCGAGATCGGCGAACAGCATGAGTATGCCCCCGGCCAGTAGCGATGCGGGGAGTACCACGCGGTGATCAGGCCCAGCCAACAGACGTACCAGATGGGGTACCACCAGGCCAATGAAGCCGATCAGCCCCGCAGCCGCCACCGCGGCGCCTACGCCCAGTGCCGTGCAAAACACCAGTTCGCGCTTGAGCCGTTCCACGTCGACACCCAGGTGCCGTGCCTCCGACTCCCCCAGCAACAACGCATTCAACGCCTTTGCACGGCGTGGCAACCACATCGCCACACCGCCTGCGATCAGCAGCAAAGGCCAAAGGCGCTCGTAACTGGCACCATTGAGGCTCCCCAGGTTCCAGAAGGTCAGCGTACGCAGGGTGGCATCATCGGCCAGGTAGGAGAACAGGCCTACGGCAGCACCGCCCAGCGCCGTCATGGCCACACCGGCCAACAACATTGTGGCGACGTTGGTCTGACCGTCGCGACGCCCCAGGCGATAGACCAGCGCTGTCACGCCCAGCCCGCCGATGAAGGCACACAGCGACAAGAGATAGGGGGCAAGCGCATCCGGCATGCCACCCAGCCAGCTGCCGCCAACGATGGCCACCGCCGCGCCCATCGCTGCCCCCGCGGCAACACCCACCAGACCAGGGTCGGCCAGCGGATTGCGGAACAACCCCTGCATGGCCACGCCAGACAATGCCAGTACCGCGCCCACGGCCAACCCCAGCAGGGTGCGCGGCAGGCGGATCTGCCCAAGGATCATCTCGGCCTGCTGCAGACCGTCTGCAGCAATCGGCAGGCCCAACAGACGCAGGCCTGCACGCAGGGTATCGATCAGCGGCAGGCTGACCGGCCCCAACGCCAGCGACAGCCACACCGCCAGCAGGCACAGCAATGACAGGAAAACAAATAGCGTTCGTGGCTGAATCCGTTGCTTCATTTGGCAGCGCTTGCCGGGTAGAACGCAGTCGCCAGTGCCTGCAAGGCGGTTGGCAGGCGCGGGCCAAGGCCCCCCACCAGCAATGTCGGGTCGAGCGACACCAGGCGCTTGTCGCGCACGGCACGGGAAGCGGCCAGCGCCGGGTTTTCCTTGAGCAGCGCCTGCAAGGCCTGCTCGCCGCTCAGCGCACGATCAGAGAACACCACGACATCCGGGTCGAGCGCCGCCAGCGCCTCGTTGGAGAAGTTCTTGTAGCCTTGGTGCTCGGCCAGGTTGCGAGCCCCCGCCTGGCGCAGCACCCAGTCACCGGCGGTGCCCTGCCCGGCAATCAGCGGCTTGGCGCCGGCATGCCCGACCAGCAGCAACACACCCGGGGCCTTATGGTTCTGCTGAGCCTGCTTGATCTTCAACTGCAGCGCTTCGAGTTGCTGGTGGTAGCCCGCCGCCAGCTGTGCGGCTTTTTCCTCGGTGCCCAGCAGAGTACCCAGGTGCTTGAGGTTCTCGTCCACGGCAGCCAGCTCAGCCTGGCTGGAGAACAACTCGACCCGCACACCCGCTTTGCGCACCTGCGCCAGCACGGGTGGCGGCCCCATCTCTTCGGTGCCCACCAGCACATCCGGGCGCAGGCTGAGAATGCCCTCGGCCGACAACTGCCGCTGATAACCGACACTCGGCAAAGCCTTCAGCGATTCGGGGTGCTGGCTGGTGGTATCGACGCCCACCAGGCGTGGCTCGCCGCCCAATTCAGTGATCCATTCGCTCAGCGCCCCCCCAGCGCTGACCCAACGCTGCGGCAATTCGGCGGCCAGGGCCTGGGTTGAAGCAACGAAAGCTGCGCACAGGGCGAGCAAGGCAGCGGGACGGCGCATCATCGGATTCCTTCTGAAGGCGGGCCGCACGCCTTGTGGCGAGCGGCGGAACTGCGCACCATAGGCGGCCGGCGCAGCAAATGCGGGCAATTTGATAATTATTCGCATTGACGCGTCAAGCCATCACTTTGTTTCACGAGCCTTCCCTGCAATGCATTTTCTCTGTCCTTCCGCGGCCCTGGCCGAGGGCCACAGCCGCGCCTTCAGCGTAGACGGCATCGACCTGTTCAGTGTGCGCCGCCAAGGCCAGGTATACCTGTACCGCAACCGCTGCCCTCACCGCGGCATCCCGCTGAACTGGGCGCAAGACGCCTTTCTCGACGACAGCGCCAGCCTGATCCACTGCGCCCATCATGGCGCGCTGTTTCTCATAGACAGTGGTGAATGCGTGGCCGGCCCGTGCGAAGGCGAAATGCTGCAGGCCCTGGACTGCCATGAAGACAGCCAGGGCATCTGGCTCAAGGGGTGAGCAATACCGGCAGCGGGCGATCAATGACGATCTGCTGGTCATCCAGGCGCACGCCGTAGGCCAGCACCTCGACCCCGTCCGCCACCGCTGCGCGCAGGGCGGTGGCATAGGCGAGGTCGATCTCCGCGGCAGGGCGCACCGCCTCGATGCCGGTAAGGTTCACGCAGTACAGTTGCACCGCTCGAATGCCCTGGCGGGCCAAGGCCGCCAGCTCGCGCAGGTGCTTGGCGCCACGCTGGGTTACTGCATCCGGGAACGCCGCCACGGCAGTCTCCGGATAACCCAGGGTCACGCTCTTGACCTCGACATAGGCCGGCCCGTCGGCGAACTCCAGGCGAAAATCCACCCGGCTGCGCTCTTCGCCGTAAGCCACTTCACGCTTCAGCGCGGTAAAACCGGCCAGTTCGTGGATCACCCCGGCGTGCAGCGCCTCTTCAACCAGTGCATTGGCGCGCCCGGTATTGATGCAAGCCAGGCGGCCCTGGGGCGTTTCGCTGATTTCCCACGTGCCTGGCAGCTTGCGCTTGGGGTCGTTGGAGCGGCTGAACCACACCTGCCCACCCTCGCGCATGCAATTGAGCATGGAGCCGGTATTCGGGCAGTGGATGGTCAGTTGCTCGCCATTGGCCAGTTCGATGTCGGCCAGGAAGCGCTTGTAGCGGCGCAGCAGGCGCCCTTGCTCTAAAGGAGGAAAAAACACCCTTTACCCCTGCCAGCTTTTCAGGCCACGAGCGATACGCTCGACCGCCTGTTCCAGGCGCGGCAGGCTCTGGGTATAGGCAAAACGCACATGGTGACCCGCCAGATGGCGGCCGAAGTCCAGGCCCGGGGTGAAGGCAAGGTGCTCGGTTTCGAGGAAATGCTGGCAGAAGGCAAAGGCATCGCCGCCGAACGCGCTGATGTCGGCATACAGGTAGAACGCCCCCTGCGGCTCGACGGCAATGCGGAAGCCCAGTTCACGCAGGGCCGGCAGCAGATAGTCGCGGCGACGGGCGAATTCGGCACGGCGCTCTTCGAAAATCGCCAGTGTTTCCGGCTGGAAACAGGCCAATGCCGCATGCTGGGCCATGCTTGGTGCACTGATGTAGAGGTTCTGCGCCAGCTTCTCCAGGTCGGCCACGGCATTGGGTGGCGCTACCAGCCAACCGAGGCGCCAGCCAGTCATGCCGAAATACTTGGAAAAACTATTAAGGACGAACGCCGAGTCGTCCACTTCCAGCACACTCGGCGCGTCCATGCCGTAGGTCAGGCCGTGGTAGATCTCGTCCACCACCAGGTGGCCATGGTGCTCACGGGTGGCTTTGGACAGGCTGGCCAGCTCGTCGCGGCCCAGCACGGTGCCCGTCGGGTTGGCTGGCGAGGCGACCAGGGCGCCGACGCTGTCCTTGTCCCAGTAACGTTCGACCAGGTCGGCGGTCAGCTGGTAGTTGACCTCCGGCCCTACCGGCACCAGCTGCGCACCGCCCTCGACCAGGCGCAGGAAGTGGCGGTTGCACGGGTAACCCGGGTCGGCCAGCAGCCAGTGCTTGCCAGGGTCGACCAACAGGCTGCTGGCCAACAGCAATGCCCCGGAGCCGCCCGGGGTGACGAGAATCCGCTCAGGGTCGATCTGCAGGCCATAACGCTGGCCATAGAAACCGGCGATGGCCTCGCGCAGCGCTGGCAGCCCGCGGGCGGCTGTGTAGCGGGTATGCCCGGCGGCCAGTGCGGCCTGGCCGGCAGCGACGATCGGTGCGGCGGTGGTGAAGTCCGGCTCGCCGATTTCCAGGTGGATCACGTCATGGCCGGCCGCTTGCAGCTCGTTGGCCCGCGCCAGCAACGCCATGACGTGGAAGGGTTCGATGGCGCGGCTGCGCGCACTGTAGGGGTGGGCCATGACCTTCTCTCAATTGGGTCTAAACTGTTGATTCTACCTTTGCACGGTACCGAACGTGCGCCGCGCGCTGCGGTCAACACCTAGGATCGGGCGGGGTAGCGCACCCCCGATCTATCTGGTAAGTTCGGCGGCTCGCAGTCGCAGGGCCGGCGGGTGCCGGAGATGGAGCATCCTGCGCATTGGATCAGATGAGTGAGAGGCGGTCTATTCATGTCCACCGTAGAAAAGCAAAAAACCGGTCAGACCATGTACGGTGTCGAGCCCTATAAAGAGACCAAGGGCGAAGAGTACATGGGCGAGCCCATGCGCAAGCACTTCACCAAACTCCTCAATGCCTGGAAAGGCGAGCTGATGGTCAGTGTGGACCGTACCGTGGACCACATGAAGGACGAAGCAGCCAACTTCCCCGACCCGGCCGACCGTGCCAGCCAGGAAGAAGAATTTGCACTGGAACTGCGCAACCGCGACCGCGAGCGCAAGCTGATCAAGAAGATCGACAAGACCCTGCAGAAGATCCAGGACCAGGATTACGGCTGGTGCGATTCCTGCGGTATCGAGATCGGTCTGCGCCGTCTGGAAGCCCGCCCGACCGCCGACCTGTGCTTCGACTGCAAGGAAATCTCGGAGAAAAAGGAAAAGACCGTCGGCAAAGGCTGACCCTTCTCCCATCCGAACGGGGCGCATCTTGCGCCCCGTTTCATTTATATGCCCGGCAACGCCATGAAAGACTCCCGTTACATCGGACGCTTCGCCCCCACCCCGAGCGGCTTCCTGCACTTCGGCTCGCTGGTCGCCGCCCTCGCCTCCTGGCTCGACGCCCGCGCTGTAGACGGCCGCTGGCTGCTGCGCATGGAAGACACCGACCCGCCCCGGGAAATGCCCGGGGCCCGCGATGCAATCCTGCAGACCCTTGAGCGTTACGGCCTGGAATGGGATGGCGAGGTGGTTTTTCAGAGCCAGCGCCACGACGCCTACGCTGCGGTGGTCGACCGCCTGTTCAGCATGGGCCTGGCTTACGCCTGTACCTGCTCGCGCAAGCAACTGGAGGGCCACAACGGTGTTTACCCAGGCTTTTGCCGCAACGCCGGGCATGCCCGTGAAGGCGCAGCGATCCGGCTGCGGGTACCTGAGCTGATCTACCGCTTTACCGACCGGGTACAGGGCGAGTTCCAGCAGCACCTGGGGCGCGAAGTGGGCGATTTCGTCATTCAACGGCGTGATGGGCTGTATGCCTATCAACTGGCGGTGGTGCTGGACGATGCCTGGCAGGGCGTCACCGACATCGTGCGTGGCGCCGACCTGCTCGACAACACCCCACGCCAGCTCTACCTGCAGGAGTTACTGGGCTTTTCGCAGCCGCGTTACCTGCATATTCCGCTGATCGTGCAGCCGGATGGGCACAAGCTGGGCAAGTCGTACCGCTCGCCGCCGTTACAGGCGGAGCATGCGACGCCGCTGTTGTTGCGGGCGTTGCGGGCCTTGGGCCAGGAGGCAGACCCAGAATTGCTGCTGGCGACGCCGGCTGAAGTGCTGGCAGTGGCGCGCACGCGCTGGCGCCCGGAAGCGATTGCCCGGCAGGCTACCGTCCCAGAGGCTGAGTTGCACTAACGCGGGCCAGTACTGGCGAAATACCTCTCGAAATCAAAAGCCCAGCAAATTCAAACCCTTGGCGAACCCTATGGATTCCCGCTAGCATCCCCCCAGCCATTTGCGCCAATAATAAGTCCAAGCCCGCAGCGCCCAACCATCGAGGCCAGCATGTACATCTATCGTTTGGTCCTGCTTCTGGTCGTGGGGATCTACCTGTTCTCCCCGGCCATCATGGACTGGTGGATCGAACCGACCGGTGCCTGGTACCGCCCCTACCTGCTCTGGCTGATCCTGATCGTCGTCACCTTCATCCTGCAGAGCCAACGAGATGCCGATGAGCTTTAGCCTGACCCAGATGATCCTGATCAGCGCCGCGTACCTCATGGTGCTGTTCGGCGTGGCCTGGATCAGCGAGCGTGGGCTGATCCCGCGTTCAATCATTCGCCACCCGCTGACCTACACCCTGTCGCTGGGCGTCTACGCCAGCGCCTGGGCCTTCTATGGCTCGGTGGGCCTGGCCTACCAGTACGGCTACGGCTTCCTCGCCTGTTACCTGGGGGTGTCCGGTGCATTCCTGCTGGCGCCGGTGCTGCTGTATCCGATCCTCAAGATCACCCGCACCTACCAGCTGTCTTCGCTGGCCGACCTGCTGGCGTTCCGCTTCCGCAGTACCTGGGCCGGCGCGCTGACCACGATCATCATGCTGATCGGCGTGCTGCCCTTGCTGGCCTTGCAGATCCAGGCGGTGGCCGACTCGATCAGCATCCTCACCGGCGAGCCGGTCAAGGCCCGGGTAGCCTTTGCCTTCTGTACGCTGATCATCCTGTTCACCATCTTCTTTGGCTCGCGCCACATCGCCACACGCGAAAAACACGAGGGCCTGGTGTTCGCCATCGCCTTCGAATCGGTGATCAAGCTGCTGGCCCTGGGCGGTATCGGCCTGTATGCGCTGTATGGCGTGTTCGGTGGCCCGCATGAGCTGGAAGTGTGGCTGCTGCAGAACCAGACCGCCCTGGCGGCGCTGCACACCCCGCTGCAGGAAGGGCCCTGGCGTACCCTGCTGCTGGTGTTCTTCGCCTCGGCCATTGTCATGCCGCACATGTACCACATGGCCTTCACCGAAAACCTCAACCCACGTTCGCTGGTCAGCGCCAGCTGGGGCCTGCCGCTGTTCCTGCTGCTGATGAGCCTGGCCGTGCCGCTGGTGCTGTGGGCCGGCCTGCGTCTGGGCGCCAGCACCAACCCCGAGTACTTCACCCTGGGTCTGGGGATCGCCGCCAACAACCAGGCGCTGACCTTGCTGGCCTACGTTGGCGGGCTCGCTTCGGCCAGCGGGCTGATCATCGTCACCACCCTGGCGTTGTCGGGCATGGCCCTCAATCACCTGGTGCTGCCGCTGTACCAGCCGCCGGCCGAAGGCAATATCTACCGCTGGCTGAAATGGACCCGCCGGGCGCTGATCGTCGCCATCATCACGGCCGGTTTCGTCTTCTACCTGACCCAGAACAACCACCAGAGCCTGGCCAACCTGGGCATCGTGGCCTTCGTCGCCACCCTGCAGTTCCTGCCGGGCGTGCTGTCGGTGCTGTACTGGCCAACCGCCAACCGTCGCGGCTTCATCGCCGGGCTGCTGGCCGGGACCGTAGTGTGGCTGGTGACCATGCTACTGCCGCTGCTGGGTAACCTGCAGGGCTTCTATATTCCGCTGCTGGACATGATCTATGTGCTCGACGACACCAGCTGGCACATGGCAGCCATTGCCTCGCTGGCGGCCAACGTCCTGCTGTTCACGCTGATTTCGCTGTTCACCAATGCCAGCAGCGAAGAAGTCAGCGCTGCCGAAGCCTGCGCAGTGGACAACGTACGCCGGCCGCAGCGCCGCGAGCTGCACGCCGCCTCGCCGCAGGAGTTCGCCACCCAGCTGGCCAAGCCGCTGGGCGCCAAGGCGGCGCAGAAGGAAGTCGAACAGGCCCTGCGCGACCTCTACCTGCCGTTCGACGAGCGCCGCCCTTATGCCTTGCGCCGCCTGCGTGACCGTATCGAGGCCAACCTCTCCGGCCTGATGGGGCCAAGCGTGGCCCAGGACATGGTCGAGACCTTCCTGCCGTACAAGTCCGGTAACGAGAACTACGTCACCGAGGACATCCACTTCATCGAAAGCCGCCTGGAAGACTACCACTCGCGCCTTACCGGCCTTGCCGCCGAACTCGACGCCCTGCGCCGCTACCACCGCCAGACCCTGCAAGAGCTGCCCATGGGCGTCTGCTCGCTGGCCAAGGACCAGGAAATCCTGATGTGGAACAAGGCCATGGAAGAGCTGACCGGCATTGCCGCCAAGCACGTGGTCGGCTCGCGCCTGGTCACCATCAGCGAACCCTGGCGCGGCCTGCTGCAGGGCTTCATCAACGTGCCCGACGAACACCTGCACAAGCAGCGCCTGGCGCTGGACGGCCAGCCGCGCTGGCTGAACCTGCACAAGGCCGCCATCGACGAGCCCTTGGCGCCGGGTAACAGCGGCCTGGTGCTGCTGGTGGAGGACCTTACCGAAACCCAGGCACTCGAAGACAAGCTGGTGCACTCCGAGCGCCTGGCCAGCATCGGCCGCCTGGCCGCCGGCGTGGCCCACGAGATCGGCAACCCGATCACCGGCATCGCCTGCCTGGCGCAGAACCTGCGCGAGGAGCGCGAAGGCGATGGCGAAATCATCGAGCTGTCCAGCCAGATCCTCGAACAGACCAAGCGCGTGTCACGCATCGTCCAGTCGCTGATGAGCTTCGCCCACGCCGGTGGTAGTCATCAGAACAGCGAAGAACCGGTGTGCCTGGCCGAAGTGGCGCAAGACGCCATCGGCCTGCTGGCATTGAACCGGCGCAACTTCGAAGTCCAGTTCTTCAACCTCTGCGACCCGGACCATTGGGCCGAGGGGGATCCGCAGCGCCTCGCCCAGGTGCTGATCAACCTGCTCTCCAACGCCCGTGATGCCTCGCCGCCCGGCAGTGCCGTGCGGGTGCGCAGTGAAGTCAGCGAGCACACCGTCGACCTGATCGTCGAGGACGAAGGCAGCGGGATCCCGAAGAACATCATGGACCGCCTGTTCGAGCCATTCTTCACCACCAAGGACCCGGGCGAAGGAACCGGACTGGGGCTCGCTCTGGTCTATTCCATCGTGGAAGAGCATTATGGGCAAATCACCATCGACAGCCCGGCCGACATCGAACGGCAACGTGGCACCCGGATCCGCGTGACCCTGCCCCGGCATGTCGTAGCGACGTCCCCTGAAATTCGAGACCGTCGAGAGAATTGAATCAATGCCGCACATTCTGATCGTCGAAGACGAAACCATCATCCGCTCGGCCCTGCGTCGGCTGCTCGAACGGAACCAGTACCAGGTCAGCGAAGCCGGCTCGGTGCAGGAAGCCCAGGAACGCTTCAGCATTGCCACCTTCGACCTGATCGTCAGTGACCTGCGCCTGCCGGGCGCCCCGGGTACCGAGCTGATCAAGCTTGGCCAGGGCACCCCGGTGCTGATCATGACCAGCTACGCCAGCCTGCGCTCGGCGGTGGACTCGATGAAGATGGGCGCGGTGGACTACATCGCCAAGCCCTTCGACCACGATGAAATGCTCCAGGCCGTGGCGCGCATCCTGCGCGACCGCCAGAATGCCCCTGCCGCCGCGCCAGCCCCAGCCGCCGAGCCGCGGGCCAACGGCAAGGCCGCGCCAGCCGACAAGGCTGCCAGTGCCGCCAATGGCGAAATCGGCATCATCGGTTCGTGCCCGCCGATGCAGGACATGTACAGCAAGATCCGCAAGGTTGCGCCCACCGACTCCAACGTGCTGATCCAGGGTGAGTCGGGCACCGGTAAAGAGCTGGTCGCCCGCGCCCTGCACAACCTGTCGCGGCGCGCCAAGGCGCCGATGATTTCGGTGAACTGTGCGGCGATTCCGGAAACCCTGATCGAGTCGGAACTGTTCGGCCACGAAAAAGGCGCCTTCACCGGCGCCAGCGCCGGCCGTGCCGGCCTGGTGGAAGCCGCCGACGGCGGCACCCTGTTCCTCGACGAAATCGGTGAACTGCCGCTCGAAGCGCAGGCACGCCTGCTGCGCGTGCTGCAGGAAGGCGAGATTCGCCGGGTCGGTTCGGTACAGTCGCAAAAAGTCGACGTGCGCCTGATCGCCGCCACCCACCGCGACCTGAAGAACCTGGCCAAGGCCGGGCAGTTCCGCGAAGACCTTTATTACCGCCTGCACGTGATCGCCCTGAAGTTGCCGGCCCTGCGCGAGCGCGGCAGTGACGTCAACGAGATCGCCAATGCCTTCCTCGCCCGCCAGAGCGCACGCATCGGCCGTGACGACCTGCACTTCTCGGCCGAGGCCGAGCAAGCCATTCGTCATTACAGCTGGCCGGGTAACGTGCGTGAACTGGAAAACGCCGTGGAGCGTGCGGTGATCCTCAGCGAGAGCGCGGAAATTTCCGCCGACATGCTGGGTATCGACATCGAGCTGAGCGACCTTGAAGAGGATGACATCCTCGACAATGCCCTGGTCGCGGCCAGCGCCAGCAGTGCCAGCCATGAGCCGACCGAAGACCTTTCGCTGGAAGACTACTTCCAGCACTTCGTGCTCGAGCACCAGGACCACATGACCGAGACCGAGCTGGCACGCAAGCTCGGTGTCAGCCGCAAGTGCCTGTGGGAACGGCGCCAGCGCCTGGGCATCCCGCGGCGCAAGAGCAACGCAACCAGCGATAACTGATTCAGATCTCCGTTGGCCTTACCGGCCTCTTCGCGGGCTTGCCCGCGAATGGGCCGGCAAAGCCGATGCACACACCCCGGGTAACACCTCAGTTCCCGCACAAATCTGTTACCCAACCTTTCCGGCGTAACAGTTCCCGAGGCGTACGGTAACGAAAAATCTACATTTTCGGCCTGTCGAAATCCGCCGAATCACCTCAAGCCCTTGATTTTACTGGGTTTCGAAAAGTTGGCACGGCACCTGCTATATGTCTGGTACAAGAACAATAACAAGCACAGCAACTCAGAATAAGAACAAGACGAAACGGCTCACGCACAATAAAAACAAGACGGCGGAGGCGCAGCTAACTGATTCTTTTGGAGAGGATGCGTGTTTGGGGCTTGCCCCACGACCAGGCAGAGAACAACAAAAACTGCACTTAAAAGCAGCACCTGAACTGGTTGGATCGAAGGATCAACGTGACATCAGCGGCCAAAGCAATCCGTTTGCTCTTTACCCCTGGATTGGGGGTCGTCCACAAGCTTCGAGATTTGTGGACAGGGCACTCAACAAAAACAAGAAGCCCAGTAAAAAAACAATAAGAGCACGCAACGACTTCTTGGGGAGCTTAGGCTCCCCTTGTCGTTTCTCCCCTTCGGCAGGCTCTCCTGCTACCGCCTACACCATTCCCCGAGTAAATGCTAGAATCCCCGCCCATCATGCGGCCATTCTCCTATTCTTGGCCGAACATTCCTTCAAACAGTGCATCCCATGCTGAAGAAGCTGTTCCAGTCGTTCCGCCCTCCCGTACCGGGCCAGCACCACAGGCGCACCACGCCTGAGGTGATCAACAAGAGCCAACACTCGCTGCAGCGCCACCAGTTCAGCCGCCACGCGGTGAACATCGTCGAGCGCCTGCAGAGTGCGGGCTACCAGGCATATCTGGTCGGTGGCTGCGTCCGCGACCTGATGCTGGGCATCACGCCCAAGGACTTCGACGTCGCCACCAGCGCCACGCCCGAGCAGGTCCGTGCCGAGTTCCGCAACGCGCGCATCATTGGTCGGCGCTTCAAGCTGGTCCACGTGCATTTCGGCCGTGAGATCATCGAAGTCGCTACCTTCCGTGCGCCTCACTCGGAAGATGACCAAGGCGACAGCCACCGTTCGTCGCACAACGCCAGTGGTCGCATCCTGCGTGACAACGTGTACGGCACCTTGGAAGAAGACGCGCAACGCCGCGACTTCACCATCAACGCCCTGTACTACGATCCGGTCAGCGAGCGCATCCTCGACTACGCCAACGGCGTGCACGACATCCGCAACCGCCTGTTGCGCCTGATCGGCGACCCGACCCACCGCTACCAGGAAGACCCGGTGCGCATGCTGCGTGCCGTGCGTTTCGCTGCCAAGCTCGACTTCGGCATCGAGAAGCACACCTTCCAGCCGATCCGCAAACTGGCCCCGCTGCTGCGCGAGATCCCGCCTGCACGCCTGTTCGAGGAATGCCTCAAGCTGTTCCTCTCCGGCCAGGGTGCCATTGCCTTCGAAATGCTGGTCGACCTGGAGCTGTTCGAGCCGCTGTTCCCGGCCAGTGCCCATGCCCTGGACGAGCGCCCGACCTATACCCATACCCTGATCAGCCAGGCGCTGAACAATACCGACCTGCGCGTCAAGCAAGGCAAGCCGGTCACCCCGGCCTTCCTGTTCGCCGCCCTGCTCTGGCCAGCCCTGCCAGGCCGTGTGCTGCACCTGCAGAGCCAAGGCGTGCCGCCGATCCCGGCCATGAACGGTGCGGCCCACGACCTGATCGCCGAACAGTGCGCGCGCATCGCGATTCCGAAGCGCTTCACCCTGCCGATCCGTGAGATCTGGGACATGCAGGAACGCCTGCCGCGCCGCAGTGGCAAACGTGCCGACCTGCTGCTCGACAACCCGCGCTTCCGTGCCGGTTACGACTTCCTGCTGCTGCGCGAAAGCGCCGGCGAAGAAACCGACGACCTCGGCCAGTGGTGGACCGACTACCAGGATGCCAACGACAGCGAGCGTCGCGAGATGATCCGCGAGCTTGGCAGCCGTGACGAAGGCACCGGTGCCGGCCCGCGCAAACGCAAG
Organism: Pseudomonas sp. CC120222-01a; assembly: GCF_003097235.1. GTDB lineage: Bacteria > Pseudomonadota > Gammaproteobacteria > Pseudomonadales > Pseudomonadaceae > Aquipseudomonas. The sequence goes on from NZ_QEQQ01000035.1 coordinate 27,151, forward strand.
CGCAGTGGCGGCAAGCGCAAGCGCAGCGGCGGCGACGAGGCGTTCGAGTGACCACGCGCGCCTTCATCGGCCTCGGCAGCAATCTGGACGCGCCCGCAGAACAACTGCGCAGCGCCCTGCAGGCGCTCGACCAGATTGCCGACAGCCGTCTGGCGGGCGCATCGGCGCTGTACACCAGCGACTCGCTGCTGCCCGGCCAACCGCGTTACACCAATGCGGTAGCAGCCCTCGACACCACCCTGGCACCGCTGGACCTGCTCGACGCGCTGCAGGCCATCGAGAATGACCAGGGCCGCGTGCGCCAGGAACGCTGGGGCCCGCGCACCCTCGACCTGGATATCCTGCTGTTCGGTGACCAGGTAATCGACGTGCCACGCCTGCAGGTGCCGCACTACCACATGCATGCACGCCCCTTCGTGCTGTACCCGTTGGCCGAACTGGTGGCGGATGACTTCTGCCTGGCCGATGGCCGCGCCCTCACCCAGTTGCTCGAAGCGTGCCCGTTCGTCGGTCTGGAACGCCTGTAAACCGGGCGTTTGAGACATTATTCAGAACACGGTAACGCCAGTAACACTCTGTTAGTAACATTGCGGTAACAGGGTGATTGACTTCCCCCACCTCGCTCACGACTATAGGCGTCCCGTGTGGCACCGAAGTGCCGCACACCCGTATTTAGGCCCGGACGGACCTGTGCCCGAACATCACGCGCGATGATGTGCCGCTCCGGAAGATGACTACACGCGTTGTATGCAGTCGTTTTTCACAGCGCCTGAACGAGGATTTTCCTACATGCCTGAAGTAACCCTGACCACCCTGCATGGCCTCAAGGCCAAGGGTGAAAAGATCACCATGCTGACCTGCTACGATGCGACCTTCGCCAAGGCCTGCAGCCAGGCCGGCGTCGACGTGTTGCTGGTGGGCGACTCCCTGGGCATGGTCCTGCAGGGCCATGACAGCACGCTACCCGTCACCACTGCCGAGATGGCCTACCACACGGCCTGCGTCAAACGCGGCAATGAGGGTGCGCTGATCCTCGCCGATCTGCCGTTCATGGCCCACGCCACACCCGAGCAGGCCTTTGCCAACTGCGCCACGCTGATGCAGGCCGGTGCCCACATGATCAAGCTCGAAGGCGCCGCCTGGCTGGCCGAAACCATCCGCCTGCTGGCCGAACGTGGCGTGCCGGTGTGCGCGCACATGGGCCTGACGCCGCAGACCGTCAACGTGCTGGGCGGTTACAAGGTCCAGGGTCGCCAGGAAGCGCAGGCGCGGCAGATGCGCGCCGACGCCATTGCCCTGGAGCAAGCCGGCGCGGCGATGCTGCTGCTCGAATGCGTACCCAGTGAACTGGCTGCGGAAATCACCCAGGCGGTGAACATTCCAGTGATCGGCATTGGTGCCGGAAGTGCCACCGATGGCCAGGTACTGGTCCTGCACGACATGCTCGGCCTGTCGCTGAGCGGTCGGGTACCGAAGTTCGTGAAGAACTTCATGGCAGGCCAGCCCGACATCCAGAGCGCCCTCACCGCCTACGTCAAGGCCGTCAAGGACGTTACCTTCCCCGCTGCCGAACACGGATTCAGCGCATGAACACAGTCAAGACCGTCCGCGAACTGCGTGCCGCCGTTGCCCGTGCTCGCGGCGAAGGCAAGCGCATCGGCTTTGTGCCGACCATGGGCAACCTGCACAGCGGCCACGCCGCGCTGGTGACCAAGGCCGCCCAACGTGCCGACTTCGTGGTCGCCAGCATCTTCGTCAACCCACTGCAGTTCGGTGCCAACGAAGACCTCGACAAATACCCGCGTACTCTCGCCGCCGATCAGGAACGCCTGCTGCAAGCCGGTTGCAACCTGCTGTTCGCGCCCACTGTGGAAGAGATGTATCCCGACGGCATGAGCGTGCAAACCCGCGTCAGCGTGCCCAACCTTTCCGAAGGCCTGTGCGGTGCCAGCCGCCCTGGGCATTTCGAAGGCGTTGCGACCGTGGTCAGCAAGCTGTTCAACATGGTCCAGCCGGATCTGGCCGTGTTTGGCGAAAAGGATTATCAGCAGCTGGCGGTGATCCGCGCCATGGTGCGCGACCTGAACATGCCGATCCAGATCATCGGTGAGCCGACCGTGCGGGCCGAAGATGGCCTGGCGCTGTCGTCGCGCAACGGTTACCTGACAACTGAGCAACGGGCCACGGCGCCGGTGGTGTATCACACCTTGCAGCAGATCGGCGAGGCGCTGGGTCGCGGCCAGGTCGATTTTGCGGCACTGATCGAGCAAGGCAAGGCGCAGCTGAGCGCTGCCGGCCTGCGTCCGGATTATCTGGAAGTGCGCCATGCACTGAACCTGCGCCCGGCGACCTTTGGCGACCGGGACCTGGTAATCCTGGTTGCTGCGTATCTGGGTAACACCCGGTTGATCGACAACCTGTATCTGCACCTGGAAGAGAAGACCGCATAACCCGCCTGGGGCCGCTTTGCGGCCCCAAAATCCTCCCTTCATACCCATTCCCTGTGCGCGGCCTTTGCCTATAATGATGGCCAGTCTGAACCCGGCAATCACTGCCCTGTCCAAGGCTCACCACGCATCAAGGAATTCCGCGCAATGGCGTATTACCGTACACCCCACGATGTGACGGCCCTGCCTGCCTGGCAGGCCCTGCAGAAACACCGCGACGCCATGCAAGGCTTCAGCATGCGCGAAGCCTTCGCCGCCGACGCCAAACGCTTCGATCAGTTCTCCCTGAGCTGCTGCGGCCTGTTCCTCGACTACTCGAAAAACCTGATCACCGACGAAAGCCGCAAGCTGCTGGTGGACCTGGCCGAACAGGTCGGCCTGCAGGATGCGATCAAGTCGATGTTCAGCGGCGAGATCATCAACGCCTCGGAAGGCCGCCCGGTGCTGCACACCGCACTGCGCCGCCCGGTAGGCGACAAGCTCAGCGTCAACGGCGTCAACGTGATGCCGGAAGTACACAAGGTCCTCAACCAGATCACCGAGCTGGTCGGCCGTATTCATGACGGCCTGTGGCGTGGCTACAGCGAAAAACCGATTACCGATGTGGTCAACATCGGTATCGGTGGCTCGTTCCTCGGCCCCGAGTTGGTCTCCGAAGCCCTGCTGCCTTATGCCCAGCGCGGCGTGCGTTGCCACTACCTGGCCAATATCGACGGCAGCGAGTTCCACGAACTGTCGGCCAACCTGCGCGCCGAAACCACCCTGTTCATCGTCTCGTCGAAGTCGTTCAACACCCTCGAGACGCTGAAGAACGCCATGGCCGCGCGCACCTGGTACCTGGCCCAGGGCGGTTCGGAAGCCGAGCTGTACCGCCACTTCATCGCGGTGTCCAGCAACAAGGCCGCCGCCGTGGCCTTCGGTATCCGTGAAGAGAACATCTTCCCGATGTGGGACTGGGTGGGCGGGCGCTACTCGCTGTGGTCGGCCATCGGCCTGCCGATCGCCCTGGCCATCGGCACTGCCAACTTCAAGGAGTTGCTGTCGGGTGCCTACACCATGGACCAGCACTTCCAGACCGCGCCGTTCGACAAGAACATGCCGGTGCTGCTGGCCCTGCTGGGCGTCTGGTATGGCAACTTCTGGGGCGCCAACAGCCACGCGATCCTGCCGTACGACCATTACCTGCGTAACATCACCAAGCACTTGCAGCAGCTGGACATGGAGTCCAACGGCAAGAGCGTGCTGCAGGATGGCACCCCGGTGAAGACCGATACCGGCCCGGTGATCTGGGGCGGCGTCGGCTGCAACGGCCAGCATGCCTACCACCAGTTGCTGCACCAGGGCACCCAGCTGATCCCGGCCGACTTCATCGTGCCAGTGGTCAGCTTCAACCCGGTGGCCGACCACCATCAGTGGCTTTACGCCAACTGCCTGTCGCAGAGCCAGGCGCTGATGCTCGGCAAGACCCGTGAAGAAGCCGAGGCCGAACTGCGCCAGAAGGGCCTGAACGAAGCGGACATCGAAAAGCTCGCGCCGCACAAGGTGATCCCGGGCAACCGCCCGAGCAACACTCTGGTGGTCGAACGCATCAGCCCGCGTCGCCTGGGGGCTCTGGTGGCGATGTACGAACACAAGGTGTTCGTGCAGAGCGTGATCTGGGGCATCAACGCCTTCGACCAGTGGGGCGTCGAGCTGGGCAAGGAGCTGGGCAAAGGTGTTTACCAGCGCCTGGTCGGCAGCCTTGAAGACAGCGCCGAAGATGGCTCCACCCAGGGCCTGATCAACTACTTCCGCGGCCGTCACCGCGGTTGATCGCCAACCTGTGCCGACCTTGGGGTCGGCACAGGTTGAACGCTCCCTCCAGCTACACTGTCCATCGAATAGCCGTTGCCGTCCCTCCGACAAGAGCAGGACCACCCGCCATGTTCGATATCAAGCAGTATCCCCAGGCCCTGGCCGTCAGCCAGTCCGCCAGCCTCTCCCCCGACGACTACCAGCGCCTCTACCGCCAGTCGGTCGATGACCCCGACACCTTCTGGGCCGAACAGGCCAAACGACTGGACTGGATCAAACCCTGGTCGAGCGTGCAGCAATGCGACCTGAAGACCGGCAAAGCCCGCTGGTTCGACGGCGCCCAACTGAACGTCAGCTACAACTGCATCGATCGTCACCTGGCCCAGCGCGGCGAGCAGACTGCCCTGCTGTGGGAAGGCGACGACCCCAAGGATTCCAAGGCCATCAGCTACCGCGAGCTGCACCGTCAGGTCTGCCGCCTGGCCAATGCCCTGAAGGCGCGCGGCGTTCACAAAGGCGACCGGGTGTGCATCTACATGCCGATGATCCCCGAAGCCGCCTATGCCATGCTCGCCTGTACGCGCATCGGTGCCATCCACTCGGTGGTATTTGGCGGTTTCTCCCCGGATGCCCTGCGTGACCGCATTCTCGATGCCGACTGCCGCACCGTGATTACCGCCGATGAAGGTGTACGCGGTGGCAAGCGCATCCCACTCAAGCAGAACGTCGACAAGGCCCTGAGCAGCTGCCCTGCGGTCAGCAGCGTGTTCGTGGTGCGCCGAACCGGCGGCGATGTCGCGTGGAACGAGGGCCGCGACCTCTGGTATCACGAAGTGACCGAAAAGGCCGGCGACGACTGCCCGCCCGAACCAATGGATGCCGAAGCCCCGCTGTTCATCCTGTATACCTCCGGCAGTACCGGCAAGCCCAAGGGCGTGCTGCATACCACCGCTGGCTACCTGCTGCAGGCGACGATGACCTTCAAGGTGGTGTTCGACTATCGCGACGGCGAGGTGTTCTGGTGCACGGCCGACGTCGGCTGGGTCACCGGCCACAGTTACATCGTCTACGGGCCACTGGCCAACGGCGCGATTTCACTGATGTTCGAAGGCGTACCCAACTACCCGGACACCTCGCGCTTCTGGCAGGTGGTGGATAAGCATCAGGTGAACATCTTCTACACCGCGCCCACTGCGCTGCGCGCGTTGATGCGTGAAGGTTCGGCACCGCTGCAGGGCACCTCGCGCAAGAGCCTGCGCCTGCTCGGCAGCGTGGGCGAGCCGATCAACCCGGAAGCCTGGGAGTGGTATTTCGAAGAGGTCGGACAAAAGCGTTGCCCCATCGTCGACACTTGGTGGCAGACCGAAACCGGCGGCATCATGCTCACGCCGCTGCCGGGGGCGCAAAGGCTCAAGCCCGGCTGCGCCACTCAGCCGATGTTCGGCGTTCAACCGGCGCTGCTGGACGAAAAAGGCCAGCTGATCGAAGGCCCCGGCGCTGGCCTGCTGGTGATCAAGGCCAGCTGGCCCGGGCAGATCCGTAGCGTCTACGGCGACCACCAGCGCATGGTCGATACCTACTTCAAACCCATGCCTGGCTACTACTTCACCGGTGACGGCGCCCGCCGCGATGCCGACGGCGACTACTGGATCACCGGCCGCATCGATGATGTGATCAACGTCTCCGGCCACCGCATCGGCACCGCCGAGGTGGAAAGTGCGCTGGTGCTGCACGACAGCGTCGCCGAGGCTGCCGTGGTGGGCTATCCCCATGACCTCAAGGGCCAAGGCGTATATGCCTTCGTTACCCCCATGAATGGCATCAATCCGGACGACGCACTCAAGGCTGAGTTGCTGGCGCTGGTCAGCAAGGAGATCGGCAGCTTCGCCAAACCAGAGCTGATTCAGTGGGCTCCGGCCCTGCCCAAGACCCGCTCGGGCAAGATCATGCGGCGTATACTGCGCAAGATTGCCTGCAACGAACTGGACAACCTCGGCGACACTTCGACCCTGGCTGACCCGAGCGTGGTGCAGGGCCTGATCGACAAACGCCTCAATCAATAACGGGCGGCCACGCTCCATGGCCGTCCTGACGCACAGGACGCCATGGAAGCCTTACGCCGACGCATCGAAACCCAGGTCATGAGCCTCACCGGGCTGGCCCTCGGCCAACTCGACCTCGAATCCCCCAAGGGCGACCCCGGCCTGTTTGGCCCGCACAGCATCAGCTGGCGGGTGCATGGCGACTTCCCAAGCATGCTGGTCGGCGGCATCAGCGCCCTGATGCTGCAGCTGCTGCACCCGCTGGCCCTGGCCGGGGTGTGGGACCACTCCAATTTCCGCGAGGACCTGCTCGGGCGCCTGCGTCGCACCAGTCAGTTCATCTCCGGCACCACGTTCGGCTCCACCCGTGACGCCGAATGGTTGATCGACAAGGTGCGCACCATCCACTTGCAGGTAACCGGTACAGCTCCCGACGGCCGCCCCTATGCCGCCAGCGACCCGGACCTGCTGACCTGGGTGCATGTGGCCGAAGTCAGCAGTTTTCTTGCTGCCCACTTGCGCTACCGCGACCCCCACCTGTCACGCGCCGATCAGGACGCCTATTACGCCGAGATCGCCCTGATTGCCGAACGCCTCGGTGCCCGTGGGGTGCCACGCTCCTGCCAGCAGGTCGAGGACTATCTGCAGCAGATGCGCCCACACCTGCAATGCAGCGCGCATAGCCTGGAAGTGCTCAGGATCCTGCTCGAAGCCCCTGCCCCGAGCCGCCTTGCCGAGCCGGTCGGCAAGCTGATGCTGCATGCCGGCATCGATCTGCTGCCAGACTGGACCCAGGCCATGCTCGGCCTGCAGCAGGGGCCGTTGCAACGGCGCATGATCCGCCTTGGCCTGCGCCGCACAGCGCCGATCCTGCGCTGGGCCATGCGTGACGGTTCGGCGCATCGGGCCAGACGGCGCATGGGTATCGAGTGACGGGAAATGGTCGCCCCAGCGGAACCGATTTAACGTGCCATACTCCAAGCATTCCTGCTTAGACAGACGAAGCGACACATGTACAAAGGATTGACTCGCGCCCTCGGCGCCCTGTTGGCTCTCGTGGCCCTCTACAGCCTGCTCGGCTTCCTCATTCTCCCAGGTTTCGCCTTGCGTATCGCCAACCAGCAGCTGGCGCAATACGCCACCGTGCCGGCGCACCTGCAACGCATCGAACTCAACCCCTTCAGCCTTGAGCTGACAGTATGGGGCCTGCAGCTCGGCGAGCCCGGCAAGGAGCAGGTCGGCTTCGAACGGCTGTACGCCAACCTGGCGCTCGACAGCCTGTGGAAACGTGCCCTGCACCTGCAGGCGATCGAGCTCGACAAGCCACGCAACGAAGTGCTGTTCGCCAAGGACGGCACGCTCAACCTGACTCAACTGTTCAAGCTGCCTGCCAGCGAACCCAAGCCGGACGAGCCGCCCAGCGACCCGTTCCCAATGCGTATCGACAGTATCAAGCTCAGTGGCGGCTACCTGCATTTTCAGGATCAGCGCCCGAGCGAGCCGATCGAGTTCGTCTACGACGACATGAACCTGGAGCTGAAGAACCTCAGTACCCTGCCGGATGACAACGCCGACATGACCTTGGTGGCGCTTGGCCCCAACGGTGGGCGGGTCGACTGGAACGGCACTCTCAGCCTGGCGCCGATTGCCTCGGAAGGCACGCTGAAGGTCACCGACGGCAAGATGAAGCTGTTCTGGCCCTATGTGCGTGATGCCGTGCCCCTAGTGCTCGAGGACGGCGTATTCAGCCTGGACACCCACTACAAGCTGAACCTGTCCAAGGAAACCGAGCTGTTGCTGGACAACACTGCGCTCAAGATCGCGCCGTTCGCGATCAAGGCCCCGGATGGCCGGCCGTTGGCACGCCTGGCCAGCCTGGAAGTGAGCGAGACATCCATCGACCTGGCCAAGCAACTGGTCACCGTCGGCAAGGTGCGCAGCGAAAAACTGGAAACCTGGGCAGCCCTGGAGAAGGACGGCCAACTCGACTGGCAGCAGCTGTTCGCCAGCCAGCCGGCCAAGGCCACACCGAAGGAAAAGGCCGAGCCAGCTGCTGCCGAGCCGACCGCAGAAGAAAAAGCCGCAAAAGCACCGAGCAAGCCCTGGCAGGTACTGCTCAAGGACGTGCAACTGCGCAACTATCAGGTCCACCTTGCCGACCGCAGCCAGAAGGAGCCGGTGGCACTGGATGTTGGCCCGCTGAACCTCGACATGCAGGGTTTCGACAGCCTCAACCAGTCGCCTTTCACGCTCAAGCTCGACACCGGCATTGGCAAGCAAGGCAAGCTGCAGGCGGCCGGCGAAGTGAACCTGGCACCGGTCACGGCCAAGCTCGATGTCAGCACCCGTGACATCGACCTGCGGGTCGCCCAGGCCTACATCAGCCCGTTCATTCGCCTTGAACTGCGCAGCGGCATGCTCGCCAGCGACCTCAAGGTCGACCTCAAGAGCACCGAGCCACTGGCCTTCAGCGTCACCGGCAAGGCGCAGGTCAACCAGCTGCACACCCTGGACACCATCAAGGGCCGAGACTTCGTCAAATGGCAGCAAGTCAACGTCGATGGCCTGTCGTATGTGCACGGTGATGCCCTGTCGATCGACAAAGTGACCCTGCTGCAGCCCTACGCGCGCTTCATCATCAACGAAGACCGCACCACCAGCGTGGACGACCTGCTCATCCCGCAACCGGCCGGCGCGCCGGCCCGCAGCCCGGCCAAGCCAGCCAGCGCCGCGGCCAGCAAACCCCTGGGCATCCACATCGGCCAGATCGACATCAACGATGGCTCGGCCAACTTCGCCGACCTGACCCTGACACCGAACTTCGCCACCGCCATCCAACAGCTCAATGGCCAGATCGGCACCATCGACAACCGCAAGCCGGCACCGGCCAAGGTCGACGTCAAAGGCAAGGTCGACCGATATGCCCCGGTCACCATCAAGGGCGCGCTCAACCCGTTCAACCCGCTGGCCAGCCTGGATATCGCCACCAGCTTCAAGCGCGTCGAACTGACCACCTTGACGCCCTACTCCGGCAAGTTCGCCGGCTTCCGCATCCGCAAGGGCCGGCTGAACCTCGACCTGCATTACCTGATCACCAACGGCCAGCTCAAGGCCGAAAACAAGGTGGTGGTCGAGCAGCTGCAGCTGGGTGAAAAGGTCGACAGCCCGGATGCAGTGGACCTGCCGATCCGCCTGGCGATTGCTCTGCTCAAGGACACCGAAGGGCGGATCTCCATCGAACTGCCGGTTTCAGGCGACCTGAACAACCCGCAATTCAGCGTCATGCCAATCGTCTGGCAGACCCTGCGCAACCTGGTGCTGCGTGCGGCCCAGGCACCGTTCAAGTTCATCGGCGGGCTGATTTCCGGTGGTGGCTCGGAAGACCTCGGTACGGTGGCGTTTGCCCCAGGCTCCAGTGAACTCAGTGGCGATGCGCAGTCGACACTGGACAAGCTCGCGTCCGCCCTCAAGGAGCGCCCGGAGCTGAGGCTGGAGATCGAAGGCACCAGCGCCCAGAGCAGCGACGGCCCATTGATCGCCCAGCAGCGCCTGGAGCGCGAGTACCAGGCGACCTGGTACAAGATCCTGCAACGCCGCGGCGACAAGGTACCGGCCAATGCCTCGATGCTGCTGGTCGATGACAGCGACAAACCGGCGATGCTCGAAGGCATCTACCGTACCCGACTGAAGCAGCAGCCACCGGCGGAATGGGAGCAGCTGAGCCGTGACGAGCGCACCGCCAAGTTGCGCGAGGCGGTGATCAAGTCCTGGGCTGAAAGCACCGCATTGCTGCGTACCCTTGGCCAGGAGCGGGCTAGCAGCATCAAGGACTACCTGGTCGACAAGGGCAAGCTCGAGGATGACCGGGTGTACTTCATCGATACCAACCTGGGGCAGGCCGAGAGTGATGGGCGGGTGATTACGCCGATGCACCTGGATGCCGAATAAACTTTGGCCTGATGTGGTCTTTGTGGGAGCGGCCTTGTGTCGCGAAAGGGCTGCGAAGCAGCCCCAGGATTTCAGCATAACTGTAGATATTGATGGGGCCGCTCTGCAGCCCTTTCGCGACACAAGGCCGCTCCCACAAGGTCCGCGTAAGGGCGGCAATCAGACTAGACGCTGGCCCGACACCGATGGGTGATACAGCGGCTGCACCTTGTTCCCCGCCGGGTCCAGCAGGTGGAAGCTGCGCGCACCATCACCATGATTGAACGGCCGGTCGAGCAAGGTCACCCCACGCGCCTTGAAGTACTGGTACCAGGCCTCCAGCTCCTCAACGCTGTCCACGATGAACCCGTAATGATCCAGGGTCTGCAGCCCATTGGCCGCACCCGCCCCACGCCCCAGCGACAGGTTGTCGTTACCGCAGGTCAGATAAACCAGGTCTTCGTTGGCCCGGTTCAGCACCTCCATGCCCATGACATCGACATAGAAACGCTCGCACTCCTCAAGGTTGGGCACCAGCAGGGCGATGTGGCGCAGACCATTCAGGCGACCGGGGCGAACAGGTAATTCGGACATTGGCGCGACTCCATTTTTGTATACAATTCAGAATAGAATTTAAAACAAAAGGAGCGCCCTGTGTATAGCCTGTTCATCAAGACCCGCGTCAAACCCGGCTGCGCCGACGACTTTCTCACCGCCATCAAGGTCAATGCCGCTGCCTCGGTCGCCACCGAGCCAGGCTGCCTGGTATTCGACGTCTCCCAGGACCGGATCGACCCGGACATCATCTACCTGTACGAAATCTACCGTGACGATGATGCGTACGAAGCGCACACCCAGACAGCCCATTTTCGCGACAGCCGCCCGCTGGTCGAGCCGCTGATCGTCGAGCAGGAATGCTTCGAAAGCGATGTTATCGCCCGCAATCCGGTGTATTGAGCGCCCATGAAAAAGCCCCGGCGCAGGCCGGGGCTTTCGGTGAAGGTGGCCAAGTCCGTTTGGCCGACGGGACATTCCTTATTCGGCTTTGAGGCCATCCGCAGAGACGGCCTTCACGCCTTTGATTTTCTTGGTGATATCAACTGCCATTTTTTTCTGCGATTCGGTGATGGCAGTGGTCGACGACAGGGAGACAACCCCTTTGTTGGTCTCGACCTTGATATCGGAGCCTGGAATGCCCTTCTCGGTCATGAGGTCCGATTTCACCTTGGTAGTGATCCAGGTGTCCGAGGTCGCTTCCTTGGCTTTGGTCACCTCACCGGCCGCGATCGTCATGGGGGCCTGGGTGGACTGTTGGGCGAACGCCGCGTTAGCCATGGTCAGGGTCAGAGCGGTAGCAGTAGCGGCAGCAATGGCGAACTTCTTCATGTGGGTCACTCCTGTTTTTTGAAAGGTCTGCGCCGTAAGTCCTGGCGACAGGTAAGAGTGTAGTTGCATGCGCTGTGCCAGCTTTTCCGCCTCGCTTGTTTCCTTATAAATCAATAACTTAGCTAATTTTCAAGTAAACGGCCGTCGTGCATTTTGCAATCAGGCCGGAAAACCTGCATGCAAGATGCAAGTACGCAAAAGGTTCCCGGCAATGTCTAGTCCTGAAATAGGTTTACACCTGTTCAGGTAGGCCGATCGTCCTCAAAACGCCCGATGCACCGCATCGGGCGTTTTATTTTTCAGGGCCATGTGAGGCCGCTCTGTGTTGTAGATCTGCACGGCCTCATCAACCATCTTCCTTGCCTGCTCCAGACTTTCTGGGCTACTCAGCAGCAGTTCTGTTTTGAGGATCCCATTGATCCGTTCGGCCAGCGCGTTCTGGTAGCAGTCGTACCCGTCAGTCATCGAGCAATGGACTCCGTGCCGCGTATGTAGCGACTGGTATAGCGCCGAGCAATATTGAATACCGCGGTCTGAGTGATGGACTAACGGCTGGCGGCGTCGTCGCTTGCGCAGGGCCTGCCTAAAGGCTTGTGCAACCGACTCGGCATGTAGGCTTTCATGTACATGATGGCCAACAATCTTTCTGGAGTAAGCATCCGTCACCAGGCTTAGGTACAGCGGGCCGCTTCTGGCGGGCAGGTAAGTAATATCCGCCACCCAGACGTGCTCCGGCCCTGATGGGACAACCTGATTTGGGCCTGGCTTGAGTAGGTTGGGATGACGATAGAAGCGATGATAGCTTTGGGTTGTCTTGTGATACGCCCTTTTGGGCAGCACAAGCAAGCGGCGCTCTCCCAAAACCTCAAACAGTCGGTCTCGACCAACTTGGACTCGCTTATCAGGCTGGCAATGCAGCAGATAGTGCAGTTTACGTGTACCCAGTCGTGGCTGACGTATCCGGACTTTCTGAACAAACTCGACAACCCGATCTGCCTGGTGCGCTTTGCTGTCGGCGGCTCGATTGCGCTTGTAGTAAGCCTGTCGGCTAATGCCTAGAAACTGACAAGCCCTGGCAATGCTCAGTCCTGCGACTTGACCTTGCGAGAGGACTTGCCGGATCGCTTTTTTACGACCGATACACCGTAGTCATTCTTCAGGACATCAACGACGGTCTCAAAGAACTGAGCCTTCTGGCTCATCAACTCAAGCTGCTGCTCAAGCTCTTTGATCCGTTGCTCTGGAGTGAGCGTTTTAGGGTCGGACATCGCGTAGTTCCTCTCGGCCCGGATCGACGCCCCTTGGCTCCAATCCTGCCTACCATACTTACGCAACCATACCAGAACCGTAGATTTTCCTTGGATGCCGTACCGCTCCCGGGCCTGAGTGCAGGTCAACTCACCTTTTTCGACCTGGTCCACTACCGCCATTTTAAAAGTCAGCGAGTAATCACGCTGTGTTCGTTTCACACCATGCACCATCGAGGTCTCCAGATTCTCGGGGGGGAAAGGTGTAAACCTTATTCAGGACGGGACACAACCATAAAAAAAGGGCCCCGAGGGGTAATGCCAGTCAGTTAAGCTGACTGGCATTTTCATTTTCGGGTCGGGTATTTTGCTGGTCGTTGCTTCACTGCTCTGGGGAACCAACGATCAGGTCGCCGATGAGGTAGGACATACTGCGCTGCTGATGCCTGCAAGTCCGCCAGAAATCCTGGCAGGTTGCCGGGATGATTCAGTGATGTGCCATGCAGCAAGCCCAAGATTGCCCAGCTGCAGGCGGTAAAACTCATTTCGCAGGGATAAACACCTGGGCACTGCCTCGACATCTGAACCATCTGATAGCGCAGCAGGTTGTAGCCCAGCAGCACGCCCCAAAGTTCTTGCGCAATCATCTCTGGTGTCTTGCT
>NZ_QEQQ01000036.1 GCF_003097235.1 Pseudomonas sp. CC120222-01a
ACGTCGTCGCCAGCCATTAGTCCACCATTCGGATCGAGGCATCCAATACTGCTCGACGCTGTACCAGTCACTGCACCAACGGCACGACGTTCAGTGCTCCATGACTGATGGGTATGACTGTTATCAGAACGCGCTGGCGGAGCGCATCAACGGAATCCTCAAGACGGAGCTGCTGTTGAGGAGCCCTGAAGATCTTGAGCAGGCGAGGAAGATGGTTGATGAGGCAGTGCAGATCTACAACACAGAACGGCCCCATATGGCCCTGAAAAACAAAACGCCCGATGCGGTGCATCGGGCGTTTTGAGGCCTGTCGGCCTACCTGAACAGGTGTAAACCTATTTCAGGACTAGACACAGCTCAACTTAGAACGCGAAGCACGAGCAACCCAACGCTCCCCAGAAGCCCTGGTAGTCATTGACCGGCACACTCGATTGACGCGCCTTGTCATGGCTGTGCGCATGCACCCCGCACGGCCCCGAGCACTGGTGCACGGCCGCCGCCAGCGACGGCGTGCCCACGCGCCAATGCCCCGGCACCTTGACCACCGGCGACCACTCCGGCAGCACCGGCACCTGCGGCGGGCCGAGCTTGTCGAACTCGCCGGCACCGTACACGACCTTGCCATCGACAATGGTCAGCACCGACTCGATGCCCTTGATCGATTCTTCATCGACACTGAAGAAGTCCAGCGACAATGCCGCCAGGTCGGCCAGCTGGCCCACCTTGATCTGGCCCTTCTTGCCCTGCTCGCTGGAGAACCAGGCGCTGCCCTGGGTGAACAGCTGCAGTGCGGTTTCGCGATCCAGGCCTTCCTTGTACAGCTCCATGCCGCCGACGGTCTTGCCGCTGACCAGCCAATACAGCGAAGTCCACGGGTTGTAGCTGGACACCCGGGTGGCATCGGTACCGGCACCCACCGGCACGCCCATCTCAAGCATGCGCTTGATCGGTGGGGTCTGCTCGGCAGCCTTGGCGCCGTAACGGTCGACGAAATATTCACCCTGGAAGGCCATGCGGTCCTGGATGGCGATACCGCCACCCAGCGCACGCACGCGCTCGATGTTCTGCGGGGTGATGGTTTCGGCGTGGTCGAAGAACCACGGCAGGCCGTTGAACGGGATGTCGCGGTTGACCTTCTCGAACACGTCGAGCATGCGCGTGATCGATTCGTTGTAGGTGGCGTGCAGGCGGAATGGCCAGCGCTGCTCGACCAGGTGGCGCACCACCGGCTCCAGCTCTTCTTCCATGGTCTGCGGCAGGTCCGGGCGCGGCTCGAGGAAGTCCTCGAAGTCGGCAGCGGAGAACACCAGCATCTCGCCAGCGCCGTTGTGGCGCAGGAAGTCGGTGCCGCTGTGCAACTTGACGCTGGAGGTCCACTTGCGGAAGTCGTCCAGCTCTTCCTTGGGCTTCTGGGTGAACAGGTTGTAGGCGATGCGCACGGTCAGCTGGTTGTTGTCGGCCAGCTCCTGGATCACCGAGTAGTCATCGGGGAAGTTTTGGTAGCCGCCGCCGGCATCGATGGCACTGGTCAGGCCCAGGCGGTTCAGCTCGCGCATGAACTGGCGGGTGGAGTTGACCTGGTATTCCAGTGGCAGTTTCGGTCCCTTGGCCAAGGTGGCGTAGAGGATCATCGCGTTGGGGCGGGCGATCAGCATGCCGGTCGGGTTGCCGAACTTGTCACGCTGGATCTCGCCACCCGGCGGGTTCGGCGTGGTCTTGTCGTAGCCGACAGCCATGAGCGCGGCGCGGTTGAGCAGCGCACGGTCATACAGGTGCAGCAGGAATACCGGGGTGTCGGGCGCGGCCTGGTTGATTTCTTCCAGGGTCGGCATGCGTTTTTCAGCGAACTGGAATTCGTTCCAGCCACCGACCACACGCACCCACTGCGGGGTCGGGGTGCGTGCGGCCTGGTCCTTGAGCATGCGCAGGGCATCGGCCACCGACGGCACGCCTTCCCAGCGCAGTTCCAGGTTGTAGTTCAGGCCACCGCGGATCAGGTGCAGGTGCGAGTCGTTCAGGCCCGGGATCACCGTGCGCTGCTTGAGGTCGATGTTCTGCGTGGCGCTGCCCTTGTGGGCCATGGCCTCGGCGTCGTTGCCCACGGCGATGAAGCGGCCGTCCTTGATGGCAACGGCAGTGGCGGTGGGCTTTTCGCGGTCAACGGTGTGCAGTTTGCCGTTGAACAGAATCAGGTCGGCGGTCATGGAACCTCCTTGGGTGGATGCGTGGGCGGAACCGGCTTGGCCGGTGAAGGGCAATGCGGACCAGAGGGCGCCGGCGGCACCTAGCACGGTGCTGGTGGCGAGGAACTGGCGACGAGTCTTGTCGTTGCGGTCCTGGGGCATGGGCTTCTCCATCTGGGTGCGGCGGCGGCAGGCGCAACTGCGGAGCATGCCGCTGAGTGCAAGGCCAGGGATTGCACGGATGTGCGGTGGGTCGTAGAAGGTTAGCCCTGATCAAGTTTTTGCTGCCTGGGCTGGCCTCTTCGCGGGACAAGCCCGCTCCTGCAGGAGCAGGTTTGTCCCGCGAATGCCTCCCACCGTTACTGCTGGAGGAACGCCAGCAAGTCTTCATTCAGCTGCTGCGCATGAGTCACGGCAAACCCATGCGGCGCGCCGGCATACACCTTCAGCTCTGCCCCGCGAATCAGCTCCGCCGCCTGCTTGCCAGTGGTCTCGAACGGTACGATCTGGTCGTCATCGCCGTGGATCACCAGGGTCGGCACATCGATCTTGGCCATGTCCGGGCGGAAGTCGGTCTCCGAGAACGCGGTCACGCAATCCAGGGTGCCCTTGATCGAGGCCATCAGGGCGATGTTCAAGGTCTGGGTCTGCACACCTTGGGACACCTGCTGGCCATGGTTGATGCCATAGAACGGCGCAGCGAAATCGGCAATGAACTGCGCACGATCGGCACGCAAGCCAGCACGAATGCCTTCGAACACCGACAGGTCGACGCCTTCCGGGTTGTCCTCACGCTTGCCGAATACTGGCGTCACCGCGCCCAGCAGCACCAGCCCGGCCACCCGCTCGCTGCCGTGGCGGGCGATGTAGCGGCTGACATCACCCCCACCCATCGAGAAGCCCACCAAAGTCACGTCACGCAGGTCGAGGTGCTCGATCAGCTGGGCGATGTCGTCGGCGAAGGTGTCGTAGTCGTAGCCGCTCCACGGCTGGCTCGAACGGCCGAAGCCACGGCGGTCGAACGCGATGGCGCGGAAACCGCGGCTGGCCAGGAACTCCATCTGCGAGTCCCACATGTCGGCGTCCAGTGGCCAGCCGTGGCTGAACAGCACCGGTTTGCCGCTGCCCCAGTCCTTGTAATAGATCGAAGTGCCGTCGCGGGTAACGAAAGTGGTCATGTCGGTATCTCCTTGAAAGTGTCGAGGTGAAGGCGCTGGCTCAGCCGCGCAGCCAGTTGGCGCAGCGGCGGGTTACCCAAGGCATGATGTAGAACACCACGGGCAGGATGACGAACAGGTTGACGATGAGGTTGCCGCTGATCGGGCCGCCCAGCTGTGGGAAGCGCGCAAACAGCGGCGCCAGCAATTGCGGGATGACCATGGTCATCGGGCAGATCACCAGGTAGGTCAGCAGCGCCTGCTTCCAGCGCGGCGGTTGCGCTGCCGTGGTGCCTTCCGGGCTAGCGATAACCTTATGTTGCAGGCATACAGTCACTACTTCGCGGTTGTCTATGGGTGCGGTGTTCATCAGCGTTCCTTGGGATGAGCTTGCCCGCATCCACTGTGCAACGGCGGACGGGCGGAGGATTGGATAGGTGTGCTGCCCTTGCCGGGCACCGCCTGGCGGTGCCCGGGGGAGCGGCTTACTTGTTGGCGTTGAAGGCGTTGTAGCTGGTCATCAGGTTGCGGTAGTCCGGGATGTGGTTGGAGCACAGCGCGGCCAGGCCTTCGATGTCGTTGCGCCAGTCGCGGTGCAGCTCACAAGCCACGCCGAACCAGGTCATCAGTTGTGCGCCGGCCTGGCTCATGCGGTCGTGGGCGGCGTCGCGGGTCATCGCGTTGAACGTACCGGAGGCATCGGTCACCACGAATACATCGAACTCTTCTTCCAGGGCCGCCAGCGCCGGGAAGGCCACGCAGACTTCAGTCACTACGCCGGCGATGATCAGCTGCTTCTTGCCGGTGGCCTTCACCGCCTTGACGAAGTCTTCGTTGTCCCAGGCGTTGATCTGGCCTGGGCGTGCGATGTACGGGGCATCCGGGAACAGTGCTTTCAGCTCTGGCACCAGCGGGCCATTGGGGCCTTGCTCGAAGCTGGTGGTGAGGATGGTCGGCAGGTTGAAGAACTTGGCCAGGTCGGCCAGGGCCAGAACGTTGTTCTTGAACGCGTCCGGCTCGATGTCGCGGACCAGGGACAGCAGGCCAGCCTGGTGGTCAACCAGCAGAACGGCGGCGTCGTCTTTGTTCAGGCGGTTGTATTTGAAGTTGGTCATGGTCGTAGCTCCTAAGGGTTTTGATTAGTTCAGTAAGTTGGGTGTTTCGCGTTGATGGGAGAAGATTAAAACCACTACCTTTGGAGCGGTAGATAGCGGTTTTTGGCTTTAGCGTTCCATTTAAGGAACGATCTGTTGGCAGTTGTTTTGCTGGCCTCATTGCTTGCCCGAGCAAGCTGCTCTATTACTACGCACAGCCCTCCCCACACCCCCGAGACCTCCATGCTGGCGTTCATCCAGTCGTCCCCGTTGTTGCTCGGTACCGTCCTGATCCTGCTCGACCTCGTGCTCTGGCAGTTGATCCCGATCCAGCGCCGGGCCTGGCGCATCGGCACGCGGCTGGTGATCTTCCTGCTGTTCAGTGCGGTGCTGGTGGCTGCCGGGATGAGCCCGCTGCAACCGCCGCCGTGGCCCGACGATGTCTCGCGCAACCTGATCGCCACGGTATTGGCCATCGGCTGGTGGCTGTTCGGCGCGCGAACGGTGACGGTGGTGTTCGGCCTGCTGCTGGTGGCCCGTGGCAGCCACGGCGGGCGCCTGCTGCAGGATGTGCTGGGGGCGCTGATCTTCCTCGTGGCCGTGGTCGCTGCGGCGGGCTACGTGCTGCAACTGCCGGTGAAGGGCCTGCTGGCCACCTCCGGGGTGATGGCCATCGTCATCGGCCTGGCGCTGCAGAGCACCCTGGCCGACGTGTTCAGCGGCATCGTGCTGAACACCACGCGGCCCTATCAGATTGGCGATTCGATCTCCATCGACGGCACCGAGGGCAAGGTGCTGGATATCGACTGGCGCGCCACGCGCCTGCTCACCGGCAGTGGCAGCCTGGCGGTGATCCCCAATTCGGTGGCGGCCAAGGCGCGCCTGCTCAACCACAGCCGCCCGGCCGATGTGAACGGGGTGTCGATCTGTGTGGTGGTGCCGGCCAAGGTACGCCCCAAGCGGGTTTTCGATGCCCTGGAGAAAGCCCTGCAGGGCACCAGCGCGATCCTCCCCTCACCCAAGCCCAAGGTCTCGGTGAAGGTCTCGACCCTGGAGTCGGTGGAGTACGAGGCCAGTGGCTTCATCGCTGACATGGGCGGCAAGACCGAGGCCCGCAACCAGCTGTTCGACCTGGCGCACCGCCACCTGGAAGCCAGCGGCGTGATGTGGAACGTCGACCTGGCCATGCCACCGCGCAGCCGCCAGCGCGAAGTGCTGGACGAGGTGCGGGTGTTCCGCTCGCTGAGTGGCGAAGAACGGGATGCCTTGAGCCAGCGCATGACCGCTGTGGAGTACCTGGCCGACCAGGTGATCCTGGAGGTGGGCGAGCAGTCCGATCATTTACTGGTGATTGGCAGCGGCGTGGTTTCAGCGTCGGTGCGCGATGGTGACAAGCTGCTGGAGGCCGGGCGCATGGGGCCGGGTGAGGTGCTGGGGATCGAGGGGATCATCGATGAAGATGACTCATTTGCCGAGTTCCGGACCTTGACCAGTTGCGTGCTGTACCGGATCGAGAAGGAACAGGTGAAGAGCTGCCTGGTACAGCGTGGGGAGGTGCAGACCGCGTTGAGCAAGCTGCAGCGGTTCAGGCGCCAGAGCCGGGAATCGTTGTTGTTGCAGAAGCCGGTTTCGATCAAGAAGGGTGGCTTCCTGAGCTGGTTGCACAAGTAAGCCTGTGCCGGCCTCTTCGCGGCGGTTCGACGCCTCGACTCGCCCGCTCCCACAGGGATCGCACGGTACCTGTGGGGCATGCCCGCGAAGAGGCCAGTGCTTACAACACCACTCTCAGGCATTGCCCGGCGTGGTACAGAGAGAACCCGGACTCATAGAACGCTGTGCGCAGCGAAGGCGCACTCACGCCCGTCATCGGCGAGAACGGAATCGGCAGGCTGTCCGCCTCGCCCTTCAGCAGGAACTCGGCAAACGCCCGGCCAATCACGGTCCCGGTGGTGTTGCCACGGCCGTTATAGCCCGTCACCGCCACCAGCCCCGGCGCCGGTTCGAACAGCCGCATCAGGTGGTCCGGGGTGAAGTCGATGCAGCCGGTCCAGTGCATTTCCCACTCGACCTTGCCCAGTTCCGGGTAGTAATGGCTCTGGATCCGGTCGGCCCAGCTGCGCACGAACCAGGCCGGCTTGTTGTCGACCCGGCCGAGGCTGCCCAGCAGCAGGCGGCCCTGGTCGTCGCGGCGGATGCTGCTGAGTACGGTGCGGGTGTCCCACGAACCCTGGCCGTGCGGCAGCACCTTGTCGGCTGCCGCACCGTGCAGCGGCTTGGACGCCACCTGGTAGTAGTAACCCCGGAAGAACTGCTTCTGCAGGTTGCTCCAGTCGCCTTCGGTGTAGGCACCCGTGGAAATCACCACTTTCTCGGCGCGTACCGAACCACGCGCGGTCTTCACCCG
Source organism: Pseudomonas sp. CC120222-01a (assembly GCF_003097235.1). Lineage (GTDB taxonomy): Bacteria > Pseudomonadota > Gammaproteobacteria > Pseudomonadales > Pseudomonadaceae > Aquipseudomonas. The sequence goes on from NZ_QEQQ01000036.1 coordinate 6,839, forward strand.
CCAGGCATCGCCATCGCGCTCAAGGCCTTCGACCGAGGATTGCTGGAACAGCTTGCCGCCCAGGCGCGCCACGGCGGCGGCCAGGCCCTGGGTGTAGCCCATCGGGTTGATGGTGCCGGCGCGGCGGTCGAGCAGCGCGGCGGAAATCTTGTCGGTACCGCAGTATTCCTGGCACTGGGCGCCGGTCAGCAGCTCAACGTCGGCACCGCGGCGGCGCCATTGCTCGTGGCGGGCCTCGAGGTCGGCAATGCCGGTGGCGTTGTGCGCCATGTGCAGCGTGCCTTTGTGCTGGGCCTGGCAGTCGATGCCGAGGCGCTCGATCATGGCGAACACTTCAGCCGGGGCTTCACCCAGCACCTTGTTCAGGCGGCTGCCCTGCTTCTGGCCAAGGGTTGCCTCGACGTCATCGGGGCGGATCCAGGTGCCGGCGTTGACCAGGCCGACGTTGCGCCCGGAGCCGCCGTGGCCGATCTTCCAGGCCTCCAGCAGGATCACCGACTTGCCCTGTTCGAGCAGGTGGATGGCCGCCGACAGGCCGGTGATGCCGCCGCCGATCACGCAGACATCGGCCTTGTGTTCCCCGGCCAGGGCCTGGCTGGCGACGCTCGGTTGGCTGACGTGTTCCCACAAGCATTGTTGACGCAGTTCGGACATGGCCCGGCTCCAGCATGTTGTTCTTGTTGGGGCCGTTGTGCGGCCCATTCGCGGGCGAGCCCGCTCCCACAGGGACCTCACAGTTTCGAAGGCTGTGGGGACCCTGTGGGAGCGGGCTTGCCCGCGAACCGGGGGCTAAGCCCCCGGCCATGCAGCATCAATCCATCAGTCGAACACGATACCCTGCGCCAGCGGCAGCTCGCGCGAGTAGTTCACGGTGTTGGTCTGGCGACGCATGTAGCCTTTCCAGGCATCGGAACCGGACTCACGACCACCGCCAGTCTCCTTCTCGCCACCGAACGCCCCGCCGATCTCGGCGCCGCTGGTGCCGATGTTGACGTTGGCGATGCCGCAGTCGCTGCCCGAAGCACTCTGGAAGCGCTCGGCTTCGCGAATGTCGGTGGTGAAGATGCACGACGACAGGCCTTGTGGCACTTCGTTGTTCAGGCGCAGGGCCTCTTCGAACTCGTCGTAGGCCAGCACGTAGAGGATCGGCGCGAAGGTTTCGTGGCGCACCACGTCGCTCTGGGCCGGCATTTCAGCGATGGCCGGCGACACGTAGTAGGCGTTCGGGTATTGCTCGGCCAGCTGACGCTCACCGCCGAACACCTGACCACCCTCGTCACGGGCCTTGGCCAGTGCACCCTGCATGGCGTCGAACGACTGCTTGTCGATCAGCGGGCCGACCAGGTTGTCCTTGCGTGGGTCGCCGATGCGCACTTTGCCGTAGGCGGCTTTGACGCGGGCAACCACTTCGTCCTTGATCGAGCGGTGCACGATCAGGCGACGCAGGGTGGTGCAGCGCTGGCCGGCGGTGCCGACCGCAGAGAACAGGATGCCGCGCACGGCCAGGTCGAGGTCGGCGCTCGGGGCAAGGATCATGGCGTTGTTGCCACCCAGCTCGAGGATGCTGCGACCGAAGCGGGCGGCAACACGTGGGCCCACTTCACGGCCCATGCGGGTGCTGCCGGTGGCGCTGACCAGCGGTACGCGTGGGTCGTCGACCATGGCTTCGCCAGCTTCACGGCCGCCGATCACCAGTTGTGCCAGGCCAGCCGGGGCGTCACCGAAGGCATTCAAGGCTTTCTCGAACAGCGCCTGGCAAGCCAGGGCGGTCAGCGGAGTCTTCTCGGACGGCTTCCACACCACCGAGTTACCGGCCACCAGGGCCAGCGCGGTGTTCCAGGCCCATACGGCCACCGGGAAGTTGAAGGCGCTGATCACGCCGACCACGCCCAGCGGGTGCCAGGTTTCACGCATGTGGTGGCCCGGGCGCTCGGAGGCGATGGTCAGGCCGTACAGCTGGCGCGACAGGCCGACAGCGAAGTCGCAGATATCGATCATTTCCTGCACTTCGCCCAGGCCTTCCTGGGTGATCTTGCCGGCTTCGATCGAGACCAGCTCGCCGAGGTCGGCCTTGTGCTCACGCAGCACTTCGCCGAACAGGCGCACCAGCTCGCCACGGCGCGGGGCCGGCACGCTGCGCCAGGCTTCGAAAGCGCTCTGGGCCTGATCGATGCGGGCGATGGTCTCGGCCTTGCCGAGCAATTTCACCTTGGCGATCTGGCTGCCGTCGATCGGCGTGTGAACAGGGTAGTCGCCCTGGGTGTAAGCCTCGGCGGCAACGCCAAGGCGCTCGAGCAATCCAGCAACCATTTGTGCTTCTCCTACATCGGGTGATGGGGTGGAAAAATGATGTGGATCAGTATTAATCCGATCACACCGGTGCAACAAACGACCTTTATTCCGCATATCATTCCGTCAGGTAATGATTTGAGCCGCAGAGACCGCTATGTCCAAACGCCTGGTGCCCTCCATGACCGCCCTGCAGTGCTTCGAAGCTGCAGCCCGTCACCTGAGCTTTACCCGTGCCGCCGAAGAGCTGCACCTGACCCAGAGCGCGGTCAGCAAGCAGGTGGCGCAGCTTGAAGAGATGCTGCGCCACCACCTGTTCCTGCGCATCCGCCGGCGCCTGCAACTCACGCCCGCAGGCAGCCTGTACCTGGCCGAGGTCAACAAGATCCTCACCCAGGTCGACATGTCGAGCCGCTACGTGCTCACCTACGGCGAGCAGACCGAGATATTGAAGGTAGCCACTCAACCGAGTTTTGGCGTGCGCTGGCTGATCCCGCACCTCAAGGGCTTTGGCAAACGCCACGGGAACATCCACCTCGACATCCGCAACGAGATGGAACCGTTCGCCTTGTTGCAGGGCTCGGCGGATGTGGTGTTCTTCTACGGCCAGGGCACCTGGCCGGGGGCGACCTGCGTGGAGCTGTTCGGCGAAGAGGTGGTGCCGGTGTGTGCGCCGGAATTGCTGGCCGGGCGCGAGCTGGGGGATGCGGGTGAGTTGGCGGAGATGGTGCTGCTGCAGAGCACGTCGCGGCCCGAGGCCTGGCATGAATGGTTCCTGGAGCTGGGGTTGCACAGCGTCAGCGCCTACCACGGGCCGCGCTTCGATACGTTCTATATGGCGTTGAGTGCGGCGCAGGCCGGGTGTGGGGTGGCGTTGGTGCCGCGGTATCTGGTGGCTAAAGAGCTGGCTGAGGGGAGCTTGGTCATTCCGTGGAATCATGCGATGCGCAGTGCCGGTAAACATTACCTGGCGTATGCCGAGCATGCGGCGGAGGTGCCGAAGGTACGGGCGCTGGTGGAATGGATTCGCGAGCAACTTCAGGCTTGAGGGCCTCTTCGCGGGCACGCCCGCTCCCACAAGGTCCTGCATAAGGCTCAGACTGTGCACAATCCCTGTGGGAGCGGGCGTGCCCGCGAAAGGGCCCTTGAGGTCGATCAAAAAAGGAATGACACACTCACTTTTTTTCGCTTGTGAGCCAAGTGCATTCCCAGCTTTCATGTAAGCGTCCGAACCTAACCAGGAAGCTAGCGATGCCCGCCCACGATTTCGTCAGCCCCGACAGCATCCGCGCGCAGTTCTCTGCCGCCATGTCGCTCATGTACAAACAGGAAGTGCCGTTGTACGGCACGCTGCTGGAGCTGGTGAGCGAAATCAACCAGCAGGTCATGGCCGAGCAGCCCAAGGTGGCCGAAGCCCTGCGCTGGACCGGCGAGATCGAGCGCCTGGACCAGGAGCGACACGGCGCCATCCGTGTCGGCACGGCCGAAGAGCTGGCCACCATCGCCCGCCTGTTCGCGGTGATGGGCATGGCGCCGGTCGGTTACTACGACCTCAGCTCCGCTGGCGTGCCGGTGCACTCCACCGCATTCCGCGCCGTGCACGAGCAGTCGCTGCACGTCAGCCCGTTCCGCGTGTTCACCTCGCTGCTGCGCCTGGAGCTGATCGACAACCTGCCACTGCGCGAACTGGCCCAGGGCATCCTCGCCAAGCGCAAGATCTTCACCGCTCGCGCACTCGAACTCATTGCCCAATCCGAGCGCGATGGCGGCCTGAACGCAGCCGATGCCGACGAATTCGTCGGCGAAGCCCTGCACACCTTCCGCTGGCACCAGGACGCCACGGTCACTGCCGAGCAGTACCAGCAGCTGCACGACCAGCACCGCCTGATCGCCGACGTGGTGGCCTTCAAAGGCCCGCACATCAACCACCTGACCCCGCGCACCCTGGACATCGACGCGATCCAGGTCGGCATGCCGGCCAAGGGCATCCCGCCGAAAGCCGTGGTCGAAGGCCCACCGACCCGCCGCCACCCGATCCTGCTGCGCCAGACCAGCTTCAAGGCGCTGCAGGAGCAGGTTGCGTTCAGCGATCACCAAGGCAGCCACACCGCCCGTTTCGGCGAGATCGAACAGCGCGGCGCGGCGCTGACGCCGAAGGGCCGCCAACTGTACGACAAGCTGCTCGACGCCACCCGCGCCGCCCTGGGTGGCGCGCCAGCCGAGGCCAATGCCGAGCGCTACATGGCGCTGCTGCAGGAAAGCTTCGCTGCATTCCCGGATGACCTGGCGCAGATGCGTGAACAGGGCCTGGCGTACTTCCGCTATTTCGCCACGGAGAAAGGCATGGCGCAGCGCGACCAGCAGGACCGCCCGACGACGCTGGAAGGCCTGATCGCGGCCGGCCATGTGCACTTCGAGGCGCTGGTATACGAGGACTTCCTGCCAGTGAGTGCGGCGGGGATCTTCCAGTCGAACCTGGGGGATGAGGGCCAGGCCGAGTATGGCAGCAATGCCAACCGCGAGGCTTTCGAGGCGGCTCTGGGGCTGCAGGTGCAGGATGAGCTGGCGCTGTATGCGCAGAGCGAGCGGCGCTCGTTGCAGGCTTGTGCCCAGGCGCTGAACCTGGGTTCGATGTAAGACTCAGGATGGCCGGGGGCGCTTTGCGCCCCTTTCGCGACACAAGGCCGCTCCCACTGGATCACCACAGGCCCTGAGCTTGCGCTGTACCTGTGGGAGCGGCCTTGTGTCGCGAAAGGGCCGCACAGCGGCCCCCTGCAATCTCAGCGGAAGCGGTCCACTTCCTGGCGCAGTTGCGCCGCCAACCCTTCCAGCTCCTTCGCGGTAAAGGCCAGTTCATTGGCCACATCGCGCTGCTCGCTGTTGGCCTGGGCAATGCTCTGCAGGTTGCGGCTGAGCACGGTGGCCGTGCTGCTCTGCTCCTGGGTCGCCGTGCTGATCACGGCAAACTGTTCACCCGCGGTACGGCTCTGCTCATCGATCCGCGCCAGCGCTTCGGCGACCTTGTCGTTGCGCGCCAGCCCTTCCTGCATCAGCTGATTGCCCTGCTCCAGGGTATTGATGGCGTGCCCGGTCTGCTGCTGGATGCTGGTGATCATCCCAGAAATCTCATCGGTCGCCTGGCGCGTACGCGCAGCCAGCCCACGCACTTCATCCGCGACTACGGCAAAGCCTCGGCCCTGCTCACCGGCCCGGGCAGCCTCGATGGCGGCGTTCAGCGCCAGCAGGTTGGTCTGCTCGGCAATCGCAGTGATCACGCTGATGATGCCGCCGATCTCCTGCGAACGCGCACCAAGGCTGTCCATCACGGTGGCAGTACCGCCCAGCGCTTCGGCAATCTGCCGCAGCGAGCTCGACGCTTCGTCCATGGCACTGCGGCCGATGCGGGTCTGCTGAGCGTTGTCACGGGCCATGCGCTCGGTACCGGCCATGTTGTCGGCGATGTTCATCGAGGTCGCGCTGAACTCCTCCACCGCACCGGCCATGCTGGTGATCTCGCCAGACTGCTGGTCCATGCCCTCACAGGCTCCGGTAGACAGCCCTGACAGCGAACGCGCACGGCTGCTGACCTGCTCGGAGGCACTGCGAATGTGTTCGACCATGGTTGCCAGCGCCTCACCCATCTGGTTGAAGCTGCGCGCCAGCTGGCCGATCTCGTCGTGGCTGGACACGCTCAGGCGCGCATTCAGGTCGCCGGCACCGAGTGCCTCGGCCTGGCGCACCAGGTCGTCCAGCGGCCGCAGCTTGCGGCGCAGCAGCCACAGGGTGGCAGCCACGGCCAGCAGCATCGCCAGCAGGCTGCCAATGGCCAGGCGCAGGCCGACGCTCCAGGTCACTTCGCGAATTTCCGCCTTCGGCATGCTGGCGACCACGGTCCAGGGGCCCTCGGCGAACGGCGCGCTGGCGCTGAACAGGTCCTGGTCGGCATTGGCCGGTGGCACCAGCCATTGGTCTTTTTCATCGCGAATGGCCAGGGAGCCGGTTTCACCGATACGGAAGCGCTTGAGATTGGCGAACTGGGCGTTTTGCGCGTCGGTGTAGTCGAAGCCGACGAACAGCACCGCGATCACCCGGCCGCTGCTGTCGCTGACCGGCACGTAGCGGGTCATGTAGTTGCGCTCGAACAGCACGGCGCGGCCAACGTACATCTGCCCAGCCAGCAGCTTGGTATAGGCCGGGTGCTGGCGGTCGAGCTGGGTACCGATGGCGCGGGTGCCGTCCTGTTTCTTCAGGTTGGTGCTGATGCGCACGAAGTCATCGCCACTGCGCACGAACAGGGTCGCGATGCCGGCGGTCATCTGCTGGAATTCGTCGACCACCTGGAAATCGTTGTTCAGCAGCCGATCGCCCAGGTACAGGGCGGGCGTGGCAAGGCCTGCGACCTGCACGGTCTCGCCAGCGTGCAGCGACAGGCCCGAGGCGAAGCGGCGCTCGAACAGGCCGCTCAGGCGCTGGGTGTTGTCCTTGAGCGAACCGTGGAAGGTATCGAGCTGGTCGGCCAGCAGCCGTGCTTCGCTGGCCAGGTGGGCCTGGCGGGTGGCGAGGTTGGCGTCGTCCAGCGCACGCAGGGCGAACAGGGTACTCCCGGAAATCACCAGCGCCAGCACGACGGCGAGGGCGACACCGAGTTGCGAGGCAATTCGGGCACGCGGTTGAGACATGAAGAAGCTCCTGGCAAGAGGCCGGGATCGTCCCTGATCACGCTGACCACCCGCTTGATATCGACGGGAAGCGCGTCCTCTTCCGGGACGCTAGTGCCACTAGATCGGCGTCGCTTCTGAATACTTGAGTGTCGGGCCGGGGTATTCGCAAACGTTTTCCTTTTGCCTGTACCGGCCCTTTCGCGGGCACGCCCACTCCCACAGGTAAAGTGCCAGCTTCGGGCCTGCGGTAATCCTGTGGGAGCGGGCGTGCCCGCGAAAGGGCCGGTACAGGCAGTCAAAGAGCTGGCAGGATATCCACAACCGGCAAGGCCACCGCCTCCGCCTCTTCCTGCAAAAACACGCTCAACCGCCGCAACCGCTCCCCGCCTGGCCGAGTCCGCGGCCACACCAGGTAATAGTCCATGCCACTGGGCACCGCCGTCGGCCACGGCAAACTCAAGCGCCCCTGAGCCACATCCTCGGCGACCATCAGCAAGTCGCCCATCGAAATACCGTAACCCCGCGCCGCCGCGATCATGCCCAGCTCCAGGGTATCGAACACCTGCCCACCCTTGAGTGAGACCTTGTCGCTAAGCCCCATGCGCTCCAGCCATTCGCGCCAGTCGCGCTTGTCGGGGGTCGGGTGCAGCAGCTCGATACCCGCCAGCCGCCGCTCGTCCCACGGCCCCTCCTTCAACAGGTCCGGCGCACCTACCGGGATCAACAGCTCGGAAAACAACCGACGCACTTCCCAGTCCGCCGGGAACACCCCGTCGCTGAGCAGCACCGCGCAATCGAATGGTTCCTGGTTGAAGTCCACATGGTCGACATCCATCCAGGCACTGGTCAGCTGCACCTCGTTGCCGGGTTGCAGATGGCGGAAGCGGCTGAGCCGCGCCAGCAGCCAGCGCATGGTCAGGGTCGACGGCGCCTTCATGCGCAGGATGTCATCCTCCCCGCGCAAGGTATCGCAGGCGCGCTCCAGCGCCGCAAAGCCTTCACGCACACCGGGCAGCAGCACCCGTGCCGCTTCGGTCAACTGCAGGCTGCGACCGCTGCGCACGAACAGCCGGCAGGCGAAGTGTTCTTCGAGCGTGCGAATATGCCGGCTCACCGCGCTCTGGGTGATCGACAGCTCCTCACCGGCACGGGTGAACGAGCTAAGCCGCGCAGCCGCTTCGAATGCGCGTAGTGCATACAGGGGAGGCAGCTGGCGGGACATGGGGCACCTGTCATCCGGGGGTGGGAATGGAATGCACAGAATCATATATGCATGAGTTCAACTCATGCCAACCATCGCATTTATCCTTTTGTGCAAAGTTGACCGAAGCCTCAGAATCGTCGCCTTGTTCACAGGATCAGGAAGAAGGACACCCCCATGCATGTCGCGCCCACCACAGAACTCAAGGCTTTGCTGCGCCTGGCCGGGCCGCTGATCGCCTCGCAGTTGGCGCATATGCTGATGGTGCTCACCGACACCCTGATGATGGCCCGCATCAGCCCGCAGGCCCTGGCCGGTGGCGGCCTTGGCGCGGCAAGCTATTCGTTCGTGTCGATCTTCTGCCTGGGCGTGATCGCCGCCGTCGGCACGCTGGTGGCGATCCGCAAGGGCGCCAACGATATCGAGGGCGCCACCCGTCTGGCGCAGAACGGCCTGTGGCTGGCCTGGGGCCTGGCGCTGCTGGCGGCACTGGTGCTGTGGAACCTGAAACCGGTGCTGTTGCTGTTCGGCCAGCAGCCGGAGAACGTCAACTCGGCCGCCGAGTTCCTTACCCTGCTGCCACTGGCCCTGCCCGGCTACCTGACGTTCATGGCCCTGCGCGGCTTCACCAGTGCCCTGGGGCGCTCGACCCCGGTGATGGTGATCAGCCTGGTCGGCACGGTGCTCAACTACCTGTTCAACGTCGCCCTGATCGAGGGCATGTTCGGCCTGCCGAAGCTGGGCCTGATGGGTATCGGCCTGGTCACCGCGGTGGTGTCGATGGGCATGGCCATCGCCCTGGCGCTGTACATCCGCTGGCACCCGGCCTATGCCGACTACCCGCTGCGCAAAGGGCTGTCGCGCCCTTCGCTGCCTGCCCTGCGGGAGCTGTGGCGGCTGGGCCTGCCGATTGGCGGCACCTACATGGTGGAAGTCGGGCTGTTCGCCTTCGCCGCACTGTGCATGGGCGTGCTGGGCAGCACGCAACTGGCGGCGCACCAGATTGCCCTGCAGATCGTCTCCACCGCGTTCATGGTGCCGACCGGGCTGTCGTATGCAGTGACCATGCGCGTGGGCCTCTACTATGGTGCCGGCAACCTGCTGGCCGCCCGCAGTGCCGGGCGTGTGGGGATCGGCTTCGGGGCAACGATCATGTTTGCCTTTGCGGCGTTGTTCCTGCTGCTGCCGGAAGCGCTGGTGGGGGCATTCATCGACCGCAATGATCCTGGCTTTGCAGCGATCTATCAGCTGGCCGTGCAACTGGTGATGGTGGCAGCGTGGTTCGAGCTGTTCGATGGCATGCAGACCATCGCCATGGGCTCGATCCGTGGGCTGAAGGACGCCAAGACCACGTTCCTGATCGGGCTGTGCTGCTACTGGCTGGTGGGGGCGCCGAGTGCCTGGCTGTTCGCCTTCAACCTCGGTGGCGGCGCGGTGGGGATCTGGTGGGGGCTGGCGTTGGGGCTGGCCTGTGCGGCGGTGGCGCTGACCATTGGCTTTGAGTGGCGGATGAAGCGGTTGCTGCGCAAGGCCGGCGTTGGGGCTGCCGTTCCGGCCTGACTGGAGGGCCTATTCGCGGGCGAGCCCGCTCCCACAGGTACACCCCAGCCTTCGAAGCCGGTGATACTCCTGCGGGAGCGGGCACGCCCGCGAAAGGGCCCTAGAGGGCAGCCAAGAGGGGGCGGCAGGATGCCTGCATCAGATAATCGATCAACTCCCCCACCGGCAGCGGCTTACTGACCAGGAACCCTTGCACCTGGTCACAGCCGAACCCGCGCAGCAAGGCCATCTGTTCCGGGCTTTCCACACCCTCGGCCACTACTTCCAGATTGAGGTTGTGCGCCAGGTTGATCATGGCGTGCACCAGCTTGCGGTTCTCTTCACGCATCTCCATCTCGGCAACGAAGCTGCGGTCGACCTTGAGCAAGGTGATCGGCAGGCTGTTCAGGTGCACGAACGACGAGAAACCGGTACCGAAGTCGTCCAGCGAGAAGCGCACCCCCAGCCGCCCGAGGGCGTCCATGGTCTGGCGCACCAGCTCGTTGCGGCGCATCACCGCGGTTTCGGTCAGTTCGAATTCCAACCAACGGGCATCCACGCCGTGCTCGATGATCAACCGGCTCAGGGTGGCCAGCAGCTGGCTGTCCTGGAACTGCCGGAAGCTCAGGTTCACTGCCATGTGCAGCGGCTCCAGCCCCTGTTCGCGCAGCGCCTGCATGTCGCGCAGGGCACGGGAAATCACCCAGTAGCCCAGCGGCACGATCAGCCCGCTCTGTTCGGCCAGCGGCACGAATTCGCTGGGCGGCAGCAGGCCGCGCTCGGCATGGCGCCAGCGCACCAGGGCCTCGAGGCCGACGATGCGCCCATCGGCAAGGTTCAGCCGCGGCTGGTAGTGCAATTCCAGTTCGTCACGGCGCAGCGCCCGACGCAGCTCGCTTTCCAGGTCGGCCAGGCTGCGCGCGTTGCGGTTGATGCGTTCGTTGAATACGTGGAAGGTGCAGCCCTGGCTGCCCTTGGCCTGGCGCATGGCGATGTGCGCATGCCACATCAGCGGGTCGGGGCCGCCCTGGGCACGGGCGTGGGCCAGGCCCAGGCTGCAGCCGAGCAACAGGCTCTCGCCGTCGATCCAGTAGGGTTCGGCCAAGGCCTCGACGATGCGTTCGGCGATCCATTCTGCGCGGTTGGCATCGCGGCGTGTGTCGATCAGCAGGGCGAACTCGTCGCTGCCCAGGCGCGCCAGCTGATCGCCAGCCTCCAGCTGTTGCTTGAGGCGCGCCACCACCTGAAGGATCAGGCGGTCGCCGCACTGATGACCCAGGGCGTCGTTGACATGGCGGAAGTTGTCCAGGTCCAGGTGGCCGAGGGCCACGCCGCGGCCTTCGTTCTCGGCCAGGCGCGTGGTCAGCAGGGCCTGGAAGCCCTGGCGGTTGGCAATGCCGGTCAGCGGGTCCTGCTCGGCCAGGCGCTGCAAGGTGGCCACCAGCACACCGCGCTCGCGCACATGGCGCAGCGAGCGGCGCAGGGCATCGACGTTGAGCTGGTCGCGTACCAGCCAGTCACTGACGCCAGTGGGCGCAGTGTCTGGTTCATGGTCGAGCAACAGGATGGTCGGCAGTTCACAGCGCCCAGGTGCAGGCTGCAAGGCCGGCGTGGCCAGCACCACGGCCTGGCGGTCATGGCTGAACAGGGTATCGACCGCCGCCCAGTTCGGCGCGGTCAGCAATACGGCAGTACCGTCCAGCGGTAGCAGGCATTCGCGTAATAAGGCGGCCCATTCCGGCTCATCAGCCAACAGCAGCAAACGCAAAGGTTCGACAGGCGTGGACAAGCGGGCTCCTTAAGGCTCGAAAGGTATAGCGTTGGATGTCGGACATGCTACTGCATAAATGAAAATGATTTTCACTTTTAGACATATCCTTTGCCTACAGTGCCTCCCGTCGCATTTTGACGTGCATCCTGCGGGAAAGTCGTCAAACCGGCAATTACGATTTTTCCGGTGAATAGCATTAGTTTCACTAATGCTTATCCCTGAACAAAAGTCTGACTCAAACGTCAGACGGTCGCGCCACAACTGGCCCATGCCTGTTAGAATGCGCGGCTATTTTCTGGCGACCCCCGGTTTCTAGCATGTCCCGACTCAATCCCCGGCAACAGGAAGCCCGTGACTACGTCGGCGGCCCTCTATTGGTGCTCGCCGGTGCTGGCTCGGGCAAGACCAGCGTGATCACGCGCAAGATTGCCCACCTCATCCAGAACTGCGGCATCCGTGCCCAGTACATCGTGGCGATGACCTTCACCAACAAGGCCGCCCGCGAGATGAAGGAGCGGGTCGCCACCCTGCTACGTCCGGGGGAAGGCCGTGGCCTGACGGTGTGCACCTTCCACAACCTGGGCCTGAACATCATCCGCAAGGAACACGAGCGCCTGGGCTACAAGCCGGGCTTCTCGATCTTCGATGAATCCGACATCAAGGCGCTGCTGTCGGACATCATGCAGAAGGAATACTCCGGCGACGACGGCATCGACGAGATCAAGAACATGATCGGTGCCTGGAAAAACGACCTGATCCTGCCCGCCGAAGCCCTGGAAAAGGCGCGCAACCCGCGCGAGCAGACCGCCGCCATCGTCTACACCCACTACCAGCGCACGCTCAAGGCGTTCAACGCGGTGGACTTCGACGACCTGATCCTGCTGCCGGTCAAGCTGTTCCAGGAGCACCCCGACGTGCTCGAACGCTGGCAGAACCGCGTGCGCTACCTGCTGGTGGACGAATACCAGGACACCAACGCCAGCCAGTACCTGCTGGTGAAGATGCTGATCGGCATGCGCAACCAGTTCACCGTGGTGGGCGATGACGACCAGTCGATCTACGCCTGGCGTGGCGCACGCCCAGAGAACCTGATGCTGCTCAAGGAGGACTACCCCTCCCTGAAGATCGTCATGCTCGAACAGAATTACCGCTCCACCAGCCGCATCCTGCGCTGCGCCAACGTGCTGATCGCCAACAACCCGCATGATTTCGAAAAGCAGCTGTGGAGCGAGATGGGCGTGGGCGACGAGATCCGCGTGATCCGCTGCAAGAACGAGGAAGCCGAGGCCGAACGCGTGGCCATGGAAATCCTCACCTTGCACCTGCGCACCAACCGCCCGTACAGCGACTTCGCCATCCTCTACCGCGGCAACTACCAGGCCAAGCTGATTGAACTGAAGTTGCAGCACCACCAGGTGCCGTATCGCCTGTCGGGTGGCAACAGCTTCTTCGGCCGCCAGGAGGTCAAGGACCTGATGGCCTACCTGCGCCTGCTGGTGAACCCGGACGACGACAACGCCTACCTGCGGGTGATCAACGTGCCGCGCCGCGAGATCGGCTCGACCACCCTGGAAAAACTCGGCAACTATTCCACCGAGCGCGGCATCTCGATGTACGCCGCCAGCGAGGAGCTGGGCCTGGGCGAGCACCTTGACGCCCGCTACACCGAGCGCCTGCAGCGCTTCAAGCACTGGCTCGACGGCGTGCGCCACAAGGTTGCCCTGGAAGACCCGATTGCCGCGCTGCACGAGATGATCCGCGACATCGACTACGAGAACTGGATCCGCCAGCAGACCGCCAGCGACAAGGCGGCGGAGTTCCGCATCAGCAACGTCTGGTTCCTGGTCGAAGCGCTGAAGAACACCCTCGAGAAGGACGAAGAGGGTGACATGACCATCGAGGACGCCATCGGCAAGCTGGTACTGCGCGACATGCTCGAGCGCCAGCAGGAAGAGGAAGAAAACGCCGAGGGTGTGCAGATGATGACCCTGCACGCCTCCAAGGGCCTGGAATTCCCTTACGTGTTCATCATGGGCATGGAGGAGGAAATCCTCCCCCACCGCTCCAGCATCGAGGCCGATACCATCGAAGAGGAACGCCGCCTGGCCTACGTGGGCATCACCCGCGCGCGCCAGACCCTGGCCTTCACCTTCGCCGCCAAGCGCAAGCAGTACGGTGAAATCATCGACTGCACGCCAAGCCGGTTCCTCGATGAATTGCCACCGGACGACCTGGCCTGGGAAGGCCTGGACGACGCGCCGGTCGAGGTGAAGGCCGCACGCGGCAACAACGCCCTGGCCGATATCCGGGCGATGCTCAAACGCTGATCAACCCTTATTCTTTAAATCTGCCGCTTTCAGCGGCCACCTTTGTTACATCGAGGAATACCACAGTGGAAGCACTGCATCAGAAGATTCGCGAAGAAGGCATCGTGCTTTCCGATCAGGTTCTCAAAGTCGACGCGTTTCTCAACCACCAGATCGACCCGGCGCTGATGCAGCTGATCGGTGACGAGTTCGCCCGCCTGTTCGCCGATGCCGGCGTGACCAAGATCGTCACCATCGAAGCCTCGGGCATTGCCCCGGCAGTGATGACCGGCCTGAAGCTGGGCGTACCGGTGATCTTCGCGCGCAAGCACCAGTCGCTGACCCTGACCGAGAACCTGCTGACCGCCTCGGTGTACTCCTTCACCAAGCAGACCGAGAACACCGTGGCCATCTCGCCGCGCCACCTCAACAGCAGCGACCGCGTGCTGGTGATCGACGACTTCCTGGCCAACGGCAAGGCGTCGCAGGCACTGATCTCGATCATCAAGCAGGCCGGTGCCACCGTTGCCGGCCTGGGCATCGTCATCGAGAAGTCGTTCCAGGGCGGCCGTGCCGAGCTGGACAGCCAGGGCTACCGCGTTGAATCGCTGGCCCGGGTGAAGTCGCTGGAAGGTGGTGTGGTTTCGTTCATCGAGTAACCGCGTCGCCTGCTTCGCGGGCGAGCCCGCTCCCACAGGTACCGCACAGGTTTTGAATGCTGTGCAGTACCTGTGGGAGCGGGCATGCCCGCGAATGGCCGCAACCCTCTCTATCAGGCCGCCGCCAACCCCGCCAGCAACAACCGCTGGTAAAGCTCTTCCTTCAACCCCTGCGGCCGAGCCAGCTGCATCCGCACCAGGTGCGCCTCATACCCCTCCGGCCCCGGCGCCTCCAGTGCTGCCTTGCCCAGCTCCAACACCTCGCTCAGCTTGAACTTGCTCTTCAACCAGTTCAGCGCCCGCAACAAATCCCGTTCTTCTGCCGTGAAATCCGTGCCCAGCGGATATTCGGGGAACAGTCGCGCATGCCGCGCCTTGATCGCTTCCAGCCGCTCAGGCGTATTGTCAGTAAACCGCGCATCCAGCTGAAAGTCCCTGGCCAGCTTGCCGGCACGCTTGGCCTGTTCCATCAACTCACCCTGGAACCGCGAATCACTCACCGCCAGCAGCCGCGCAATCACCTCGCTGTCGGTCTGCCCACGCAAATCGGCAATGCCGTACTCGGTCACCACGATATCGCGCAGGTGCCGCGGAATGGTGCAATGGCCGTATTGCCAGAACAGGTTGGATGTCACCTCACCGCCCGACTCTCGCCAGCTGCGCAGCAGCAGGATCGAGCGCCCTCCTTCCAGTGCATGGCCTTGGGCAACGAAGTTGTATTGCCCGCCGACCCCGCTGAGTACGCGCCCGTCCTCCAGCTGATCGGCCACCCCGGCGCCGAGCAGGGTCATGCCGAACACCGTGTTGACGAAGCGCGCATCGCGGCGCTGGCGGCGCTTGAGGTCTTCCTGCCCGTACAGTTCGTTGATGTAGCTGATGCGGGTCATGGCGAACCGGGCGCGCTGCTCCAGCGGCATCTCGCGCAGACGCTGGTAGAACGCCTGCGGGCCGAGGAAGAACCCACCATGCACCAGGACGCCCTGCTCGTCCGCCGGGCGCCGCACCACGCCGGCCTCGGCCAGCGCCAGCAGGCCGTTGACGAACATTTCGCTGCACCCGTACAGGCCCTGAGCGAAGGCATCCAGGCCCCCTTCCCGCTCGATCAACGTTTGCCACGGGCCGACGTCCAGTTCGCCAAGCAAGGCGCGATACCCTTCGTTGTCACCCTGGCGCGCCAGCAGCGCGGCCGCCAGCGCATCCCCCATGGCACCGATGCCGATCTGCAGAGTACCGCCGTCGCGCACCAGTGAACTTGCGTGCAGGCCGATGCAGTGGTCCTGGGTGGTAACCGGCATGTTCGGGGTAGAGAACAGCCGGCGCTGCTCCGCTTCGTCGATCAACAGGTCGAACGCGTCGATCGGCAGTTCGGCATCGCCCGGCATGTAGGGCAGTTCGGTATGCACCTGGCCGAGCATGAGGATGGTTTCACCTGCCGCCCGCCGCTTGGCGATCATCGGCTGCAGGTCGAGGGTGATGTCGGGATTGCAGGCCAGGCTCAGGTGGACCGGTTTCTCCGGCGTGGCAGCGACCAGCTGGGCGATCAGGTTCAGGCCCTTGGCGTTGATGTCGCGAGCGGCGTGGCTGTAGTTGCTGCTGATGTAGTCCTGCTGGGCGGTTTCGCTGTGCAGCAGGCTGCCGGGCTGCATGAAGAACTGCTCGACGCGGATGTTCGGTGGCAGGTTGTCGTTGCGCAGGTCGGTGAGGTAGGTGAGTTCTTCGTAGTCGGCGAACACGCGTTCGACGAAGGGCTCGAGGAAGCGTCTTTGCAGGCCGTCGCCCAAGGGTGGCCGGCCCAGGGATAACGCCGTGTAGATTGTCAGGCTCCGCTCCGGCAATTCGCGCACGCGGGCGTACAGCGCGTTGACGAAGGCGTTGGGCTTGCCCAGGCCCAGCGGCAGGCCCATGTGAATGTGGGCTGGCAATTGGGAAAGGACTTGCTCGACGGCCTGGTCGATGGAGCAAAGGTGCATCGTGGCCTCCTGAATCATCCATGGGGTCAGGGGTTGGACATGGGCTCAAACGGGTTGGTTGCCTGTGCCGGCCCCTTCGCGGCTAAAGCCGCTCCCACAGGGACCTCACAGCCCTTGAACCCTGCGCTGTACCTGTGGGAGCGGCTTTAGCCGCGAAGAGGCCGGCACTGGCAGCACAAATACCAAGCCCGCCGGAATAGGCGGGCTTGGTGCAATTCAATTGTGGCTCAGAGCCCGGACATTTTCTTGATGGCCCCTTTCAGGTCATCATCCGAGCAATCCGCGCAGGTGCCCTTCGGCGGCATGGCGTTCAGGCCGGTAATGGCCTTGGCCAGCAGCCCGTCCACTCCACCCTGCTCGTCAGCACGCTTTTTCCACGCTGCCCCGTCGCCAATCTTCGGCGCCCCCAGCAAGCCGGTACCGTGGCAGGCGTTGCAATGCTTGGCAATCACGTCATCCGGGGTCTTGGCCCCGCCGCCGCCGGCTGCGGCTGCCACTTCCATGCCCTTGCATTCCTGGCCCTGCACACACACCTGGCCGACCGGCTCAAGGCGTTTGGCAAGCTCATCGTTGGTCGCTGCGGTTGCGCTCATTGCCCAAAGGGCGAATACGGCTGCTGGTACGGCCAGCATCTTCTTGATTTGGTTCACGCGAACACCCTCATGGTGGCTAATCACGCCCGCGGCCACGGTAATGCGAGCGTTGAAAAGTATAGCGGGAACCCGGAAACCGTGGAACGACCCTACTCAGGAAAGGGGTATTGCCGAAGCATTGCACTGCGCTGGATCAAAAGTTCGACGGTGTCGCCGCGCTGATCAGCCGCGCAGGCGCGTCGAACGGGTTGCGGAAACGGTGCGGGCGGGTGCTCTCGAAGTAATAGCTGTCGCCAGCTTCGAGGATGAAGATCTCGTTGCCCACCACCAGTTCGAGCTTGCCTTCGAGCAGGATGCCGGTTTCTTCACCGTCGTGGGTGAGCATCTCGGCACCGGTGTCGGCACCCGGTGGGTAGACCTCGGTGAGGAAAGCGATGGCGCGATTCGGGTGCGACTTGCCGACCAGCTTCATGGTCACTGCACCGTCGGAGATGTCGATCAGCTCATGGGCCTTGTAGACGATCTGTGCCGGGCTTTCGGCCTCCAACTCGACCGAAAAGAATTCGACCATCGACATGGGAATGCCGCTGAGCACCTTGCGCAGCGAACTGATCGAGGGGCTGACGCTGTTCTTCTCGATCATCGAGATGGTGCTGTTGGTCACCCCCGCGCGCTTGGCGAGTTCCCGCTGGGACAGGCCCTTGAGCTTGCGGATGGCTTGCAGTCGTTCGCCGACGTCCAAAGCTGGAGCCTCCTGAAACGGTGAGATGGCGGGGTGAATGTGAACGATATCATGGCAATGCCGTTCAGTATTTACAACACACCGCCCCTCACGCTGTCCGCTTCGGCGCCTTATTCGCCGTAATAGTCCAGCGGCACGCGTTTCAGGTTGCAGAAGATCTGGTAGGGAATGCTCCCGGCCTGCATCGCCACATCACTGGCCAGCACCTGCTTGCCCCACAGCTCGACCGGGCTGCCGACAGTGGCTTCGGGCACGTCGGTGAGGTCGATGCAGAGCATGTCCATCGACACACGGCCAATCAGCTGGCTGCGCTTGCCGGCGACCATCACCGGGGTGCCGGTGGGCGCATGGCGCGGGTAGCCGTCGGCATAGCCCATGGCGACCACACCAACGCGGGTCGGGCGCGGGCTGACGAACTTGGCACCGTAGCCCACCGGCTCCCCGGTAGGCAGCTCGCGCACGCTGATGACCCGTGATTGCAGGGTCATCACCGGCTGCAACCGTGCGGCTTGGGGCTGGTCGGCCTCGAAGGGGCTGGCGCCGTACAGCATGATGCCCGGGCGCACCCAGTCGCTCGGGGCCTGCGGCCAGGCCAATACACCGGGCGAGTTGCGCAGGCTGCATTCGGCAGCCAGGCCTTCACGGGCGGCATTGAACACGGCGATCTGCTGCTCGGTGGCGTCGGCCTCCGGCTCGTCGGCACGGGCAAAGTGGCTCATCAGCACGATGCGCGAAACCTTGCCGCTGGCCAGCAGGCGCTGGTAGGCGTCGTGGTAGTCCTTGGGGTGCAGGCCGACGCGGTGCATGCCGCTGTCGAGCTTGAGCCAGATGGTCAGCGGCTTGTGCACCTGGGTCTGTTCGATGGCTTGGAGCTGCCACAGCGAATGCACCACGCACCACAGGTCGTGCTCGGCGATCAGCGCCAGCTCGCTGGCTTCGAAAAAGCCTTCGAGCAGCAGGACAGGGGCCTTGATGCCGGCGGCACGCAACTCCAGCGCTTCTTCGATGCAGGCCACGGCAAAGCCATCGGCTTCGGGCTCCAGGGCCAGGGCGCAGCGCACGGCACCGTGGCCGTAGGCGTCGGCCTTGACCACGGCGAGGGCCTTGGCACCGGACAGTTCACGGGCCAGGCGGTAGTTGTGGCGGAGGGCTTGCAGGTCGATCAGGGCGCGGGCGGGACGCATGGCGGCTGCCTTATGGTGGTTCACAAGTTGAAAACGGTGTTGGATTCTTCGCGGGCGAGCCCGCTCCCACAGGGACTGCACAGTGCTCAAGGCCTGTGATGCTCCTGTGGGAGCGGGCTTGCCCGCGAAAGGGCCGGTACAGGCACCTTACTGCTGGTGGGCAGGCGCAGTCTGACCGTGCTTGGCGACTTCCGGGCTGTTGCCATACCGGGAAATGTCCAGGCCTTCGGCACTGATCTGCGGCTTCTTGCGCGCAATCAGGTCAGCCAGCAGGCGGCCGGAACCGCACGCCATGGTCCAGCCCAGCGTACCGTGGCCGGTGTTGAGGAACAGGTTGCGGAACGCGGTGGCACCCACGATCGGCGTACCGTCCGGGGTCGCCGGGCGCAGGCCGGTCCAGAAACTGGCCTGGCTCAGGTCGCCGCCGCGAGGATAAAGGTCGTTGACGATCATCTCCAGCGTTTCGCGTCGACGCGGGTTCAGCGACAGGTCAAAACCGGCGATTTCAGCCATGCCGCCAACGCGGATGCGGTTGTCGAAACGGGTGATCGCGACCTTGTAGGTCTCGTCGAGAATGGTCGAGGTCGGCGCCATGTCGGCATTGGTGATCGGCACGGTCAGCGAGTAACCCTTGAGCGGATACACCGGGGCCTTGATACCCAATGGCTTGAGCATCTGCGGCGAGTAGCTGCCCAGGGCCAGCACGTAGCGGTCGGCGGTTTCCAGCTTGCCGTCGATCCATACGCCGTTGATGCGGTCACCGGCGAAGTCCAGGCGCTGGATGTCCTGACCAAAGCGGAACTCTACACCCAGCTTCACAGCCATTTCGGCGAGCTTGGTGGTGAACAGCTGGCAGTCGCCGGTCTGGTCGTTAGGCAGGCGCAGGGCGCCGGCGAGGATGTCTTTCACACCAGCCAGGGCCGGTTCGACACGGGCGATGCCATCGCGGTCAAGCAGCTCGTAAGGCACGCCGGACTGTTCGAGCACGGCAATGTCCTTGGCCGCGGCGTCAACCTGGGCCTGGGTGCGGAACAGCTGGGTAGTACCCAGGCTGCGGTTCTCGTAGGCAATACCGGTTTCGGCGCGCAGTTCGTCGAGGCAGTCACGGCTGTACTCGGACAGGCGCACCATGCGCTCCTTGTTCACTGCGTAACGGCTGGCGGTGCAGTTGCGCAGCATCTGCGCCATCCACAGGTACTGGTCGACATCACCGGTCAGCTTGATGGCCAGGGGCGCGTGGCGCTCCAGCAGCCACTTGATGGCTTTCAGCGGCACGCCTGGGGCGGCCCAGGGCGAGGCATAGCCGGGCGAGATCTGGCCTGCGTTGGCAAAGCTGGTTTCCAGGGCCACTGCCGGCTGGCGGTCGACCACAGTCACCTCGAAGCCTTGCCGGGCCAGATAATAGGCACTGGCGGTACCGATCACACCGCTACCAAGTACCAATACTCGCATCGTTCATCCCTCGCACGCGGCGCACCGCTATTTTGTTGATATGGCATGGATGCGCGCAGTATAAGAATCTCAGCCCAGTGCAATTCACTATATAAAAGCCTATTATTGGCGAGAATTCTCGGCAAAATCGCCTTTCACGGAGGGGCATCCCCTATGAGAACCCAGCACCAGAGCAAGCGTGAACTGGACAAGATCGACCGTAACATCCTGCGCATCCTGCAGAATGACGGGCGTATTTCCTTCACCGAACTGGGCGAGAAAGTTGGGCTTTCCACCACCCCTTGCACCGAGCGCGTACGCCGCCTGGAGCGCGAGGGCATCATCATGGGCTACAACGCCCGGCTGAATCCGCAGCACCTCAAGGGCAGCCTGCTGGTGTTCGTGGAAATCAGCCTGGACTACAAGTCTGGCGACACCTTCGAGGAGTTCCGCCGTGCGGTGCTCAAGCTGCCCCATGTGCTGGAATGCCACCTGGTATCCGGTGACTTCGACTACCTGGTGAAAGCGCGTATTTCGGAAATGGCCTCGTACCGCAAGCTGCTCGGCGACATCCTGCTGAAGCTGCCACACGTGCGCGAGTCGAAGAGCTACATCGTGATGGAAGAGGTGAAAGAGAGCCTCTGCCTGCCGATCCCAGATTGAACTAGACCAGCACCTGGCGCGTGCTGGCGATGAACTGGTGGACCAACTGTTCGGCTTCGGGCTCGATCATCGGGTCCGGGCCACGCCCACGCGGGCAGGCCATGCGCGGCGTGGTGCCGAACAGGCGGCAGATCATCGGCCGTTCTTCATAGACGGTGCAGCCGTTGGGGCCCAGGTGCACGCAGTTCAGGTGCTCCAGCGCGGCATCCTGCTCGGCCTGGGTCTTGCGCGGCAGGCGGGCCATCTCTTCGGACGACGTGGTGACCGGGCCGCAGCAGTCGTGGCAGCCGGGCTCGCATTCGAACGAAGGAATGAGCTCGCGCAGGAAGTGGATCTTGTGACGGTTGCAGGACATGGCCAAGTACAGGGCTGAAAGCTGAAACTGGATTATAGGGCCAATCACCTGTGGGAGCGGCCTTGTGTCGCGAAAGGGCCGCAAAGCGGCCCCGGCAATATGTGCTGCGAGGCTGAAATCCTGGGGGCGCTTCGCACCCCTTTCGCGACACAAGGCCGCTCCCACAGTCCGGTTGCCCACCCTGAGGTCGCAGCTTATCCTCCCTCCTCCAGCCCAATGCCAGGACCTGCCACATGATCCACAGCGCGCAGCACGCCGCCTCCTACTACGCCGCCAGCAGCGCGCCCCACCCGGATCACTCCTTCCTGCAAGGCGAACACAGCGCCGACGTGTGTATCGTCGGTGGCGGCTACTCGGGCCTGAACACCGCCATCGAACTGGCCGAGCGCGGCTTCTCGGTGATCCTCCTGGAAGCGCGCAAGCTCGGCTGGGGCGCCAGCGGGCGCAACGGCGGCCAGCTGATTCGCGGCGTCGGTCACGGCCTGGAGCAGTTTCTCCCGGTGATCGGCGAGGAAGGCGTACGCAGCATGAGGCTGATGGGCCTGGAAGCCGTGCAAATCGTTCGCGAACGAGTCGAGCGCCACGCCATCGCCTGCGACCTGACCTGGGGCTACTGCGACCTGGCCAACAAACCCGACGAGCTGAAGGGCTTTGCCGAAGATGCCGAAGAACTGCGCAGCCTGGGCTACGGCCACGAACTGCGCCTGGTCGGCAAGGACGACATGCACAGCGTGGTGGGCTCCGACCGCTACGTCGGCGGCCTGATCGACATGGGGTCGGGCCACCTGCACCCACTCAACCTGGCCCTGGGTGAAGCGGCTGTGGCCAGTCGCCTGGGCGTGAAGCTGTTCGAGCAGTCCGAGGTCACACGTATCGACTACGGCCCTGAAGTCCAGGTGCACACCGCCCAGGGCCGGGTGCGCGCCAAGACCCTGGTGCTGTGCTGCAACGCCTACCACAACGACCTCAACCGCGAACTGGGCGGCAAGGTGCTGCCCGCCGGTAGCTACATCATTGCCACCGAGCCACTGGACGAAGAACGCGCCCATCAGTTGCTGCCGCAGAACATGGCCGTGTGCGACCAGCGCGTGGCGCTGGACTACTATCGCCTGTCGGCCGACCGCCGCCTGTTGTTCGGCGGTGCCTGCCACTATTCCGGGCGCGACCCCAAGGACATCGCTGCCTACATGCGGCCAAAGATGCTCAAGGTGTTCCCGCAGCTGGCGGATGTGCGCATCGACTATCAGTGGGGCGGCATGATCGGCATCGGCGCCAACCGCCTGCCACAGATCGGCCGCCTGGCCAGCCAGCCTAACGTCTATTACGCCCAGGCCTACGCGGGCCACGGCCTCAACGCCACCCACCTGGCCGCGCGCCTGCTGGGTGAAGCGATCAGCGGCCAGCAAAGCGGGCGCTTCGACCTGTTTGCCAAGGTGCCGCACGTCACCTTCCCCGGCGGCAAGCACCTGCGCTCGCCAGTACTGGCCTTGGGGATGCTCTGGCATCGGCTCAAAGAGCTGGTCTGAGGCCCTGGATTCCTAGTCTTTCCAGAAGGGTTTGCGCCCCTCGCTACGTGCCTGCTCCCAGCTCAGCCCGATGTCCCGCAGCTGGTCATCATCCAGCTGCAACAGGGCCCGGCGAGTGTGCCAGCGATGCAGCATCAGCCCCCAACGCCCAAGCCCTGCCGGTGCGTTGAAAACCTTGGTCTGCTGCCCGGCGTCCAGCTCCTTGGCCAACAGTTGCAAGCGCACATCGCTCATGCCACCCATCGCTGCTCTCTCCCATTCAGTGTGTAACCGTGGAGAAAGCATGCGCGACGACCAGTGTGGCAATACAGAGCCAATACAGGCTTATTATTCCCATACAGAATTGGTCGTCTGGCGCCTGAATGTTGTATTTTCAACGCAACTGTACTGGTCGCTTCCTACAAGAAGCGTAGGAGTATGCCGTGACTCTCTACCTTAACCTGGCCGAACTGCTCGGTGCGCGCATCGAACAGGGCCTCTACCGGCCCGGCCAGCGCCTGCCATCGGTGCGCGCCCTGAGCGTGGAGCACGGGGTCAGCCTGAGCACCGTGCAGCAGGCCTACCGCATGCTCGAAGACAGCGGCATGGTCTCGCCACGGCCCAAGTCCGGCTACTTCGTCAGCGACCATCGCCACCTCCCTGCCCTGCCCGCAGTCAGCCGCCCGGCCCAACGCCCGGTGGATATCTCGCAATGGGAACAGGTGCTCGAACTGGTACGCAGTACCCCGCGTCAGGACGTGATCCAGCTTGGCCGCGGCATGCCCGACATCGACAGCCCGACCCTCAAGCCGCTGCTGCGCAGCCTCGCCCAGCTGAGCCGGCGCCAGGACATGCCGGGCCTGTACTACGACAACATCCATGGCAACCTGGCCCTGCGCGAGCAGATCGCCCGGCTGATGCTCGACTCCGGCTGCCGCCTGGGGCCGGCCGACCTGGTGGTGACCACGGGCTGCCATGAAGCGCTGTCGTGCAGCATCCGCGCAGTGTGCGAGCCGGGCGATATCGTCGCGGTCGACTCGCCAAGCTTTCACGGCGCCATGCAGACCCTCAAAGGCCTGGGCATGAAGGCCCTGGAAATTCCTACCGACCCGGTCACCGGCATCAGCCTCGAAGCCCTGGAGCTGGCCCTTGAGCAATGGCCGATCAAGCTCATCCAGATCACCCCGAGCTGCAACAACCCGCTCGGCTACATCATGCCCGAGGCGCGCAAGAAAGCCCTGTTGAACCTGGCCCAACGCTACGATGTGGCGATCCTCGAAGACGATGTGTATGGCGACCTGGCCTACACCTACCCGCGCCCACGCACGCTCAAGTCGTTCGACGACGACGGCCGCGTGCTGCTGTGCAGTTCGTTTTCCAAGACCCTCGCCCCCGGCCTGCGCATCGGCTGGGTCGCCCCCGGCCGCTATCTGGAACGGGTGCTGCACATGAAGTACATCAGCACCGGCAGCACTGCGAGCCAGCCGCAACTGGCGATCGCCGACTTCATCGCCGCCGGCCACTACCAGCCCCATGTGCGACGCATGCGCAGCCAGTACCAGCGTGGTCGTGACCTGATGAGCGACTGGGTAAACCGCTATTTCCCGCCCGGCACCCGGGTCAGCCGACCGCAAGGTGGCTTCATGCTGTGGGTGGAATTGCCCGAACATTTCGATACGCTGCGGCTGAACCGCGCTTTACTGGAGCAGGGTGTACAGATTGCCGTGGGCAGCATCTTCTCGGCCTCGGGCAATTTCCGCCATTGCCTGCGCATGAACTTCGCCGCGCGGCCAACGCCGCAGATCGAGGCAGCCGTGCGCAAGGTAGGTGAAACCGCCCTTCGTCTACTGGATGAAGACCACGCCGAGGCGTAACTTTGCGCCGCCTTTCGTAGTCCAACCCCTTAGCGCTTTGCCGTACAGGACGATCCACCCTTGAGACTCCAGCGAGCCTTGCCTCTGCTGCTGGTGCTGCTGCTCGGCCTCAACGGCTGTGCCAGCATCGGCACGCCCCGCGAAACCAGCCAAGCACTGCCCGCCAGCGAGTCAGCCTTCGGCCGTTCGGTGCTGCGCCAGGCCGCGCCCTATGACGGGCGCTCGGGCTTTCGCCTGCTACCCAACAGCAACGAGGCCTTCCGTGCCCGCGCCGAGTTGATCCGCAACGCCCAGGCGAGCATCGACCTGCAGTACTACATCGTCCACGATGGCTTGAGCACCCGCGCCCTGGTGCACGAGCTGTTGCGTGCAGCCGACCGCGGTGTGCGCGTGCGCATTCTGCTCGATGACACCACCAGC
This sequence comes from Pseudomonas sp. CC120222-01a, assembly GCF_003097235.1. Taxonomy (GTDB): domain Bacteria; phylum Pseudomonadota; class Gammaproteobacteria; order Pseudomonadales; family Pseudomonadaceae; genus Aquipseudomonas. Next base: position 32,002 of record NZ_QEQQ01000036.1, read on the forward strand.
GATGGCCTGGACACCATCATGGGCACCCTCGACGCCCACCCGAACATCCAGATCCGCGTATTCAACCCGTTGCATCTGGGGCGCAGCACCGGCGCGACACGCGCCGTCGGCCGCCTGTTCAACCTGTCGCGCCAGCACCGGCGCATGCACAACAAGTTGTTCCTGGTAGACAACAGCATGGCCATCGTCGGCGGGCGCAACCTGGGTGACGAGTACTTCGATGCCGAGCCCAACCTCAACTTCACCGACATCGACCTGCTTGGCGTGGGTCCGATCGCCGAGCAGTTGGGGCACAGCTTCGACCAGTACTGGAACAGCGCCCTGAGCCGACCGATCACCGACTTCCTCTGGAGCGAACCGGATGCCGACGACCTGCGCGCCAGCCGCCAGCGCCTGGAAGTGTCCCTGGCCCAGGCACGGGTAGAGCGCAAGGCCCTGTACGACCGGCTCATGTCCTACCAGTCGCAGCCGCGCCTGGATGTCTGGCGCAACGAGCTGATCTGGGCCCACGCCCAGGCACTGTGGGACGCACCGAGCAAGGTGCTGGCCGAAGATGAGCCGGACCCGCACCTGCTGCTGAGCCAGCAACTGGCACCGGACCTGGCCAGCGTGCAGCACGAGCTGATCCTGATGTCGGCCTATTTCGTACCGGGCGAGCCGGGCTTGCTGTACCTGACCGGCCGGGCCGACGCCGGGGCTTCAGTGAAGTTGCTGACCAATTCGCTGGAGGCCACCGACGTGCCGGCGGTGCATGGCGGCTATGCACCCTATCGCCGCGCACTGCTCGAGCACGGCGTGCAGCTGTTCGAACTGCGTCGTCAGCCGGGCGACCCGGTGCCAGCGCGCCTGAGCTTCCACGGCAGCAGCTCGGATTCGAGCCTGCACACCAAGGCCATCGTGTTCGACCGGCGCAAGACCTTTATCGGCTCGTTCAACTTCGACCCTCGCTCAGTGCTGTGGAACACCGAGGTCGGCGTGCTGGTGGACAGCCCGGAGCTCGCCGAATACACCCGCGAGCTGGCCCAGCAGGGCATGGCGCCGGCGTTGAGTTACCAGGTCAAGCTGGTGGGCGAGAAGCTGGTGTGGGCGACCGAGGACAATGGCCAACGGCACATGCTGACCTCGGAGCCGGGAGGCATCTGGCGGCGGTTCAACGCCTGGATCAGCAAGGCCGTTGGCCTGGAGAAGATGTTGTAGGCTCAGGCCGAAGCTGGCTCGAACGCTCCGCGCCTGCGGGTCAGCACCACCAAGCCAGCCGCCCCCGCCGCCATCAGCCACAGCAGCGCATGCCCGCTGATCCATTGGCTCCCCGCCCCGGCCAGCAACGGCCCGAGCAGGCAACCGATACCCCACAGCTGCGCCACATGAGCATTGGCCCGCACAAGCGCGTCATCGCGATAGCGCTCGCCGATCAAGATCAGGGACAAGGTGAACAGGCCACCGGCGCTGGCCCCGAACAGTACCCACAGGGGCCAGATCGCCGGCGTATCCAGCAGCAACGGAATCGCCAGGCTGGAGACCATCAAAGTCACCGCACAACCGGTGAATAGCGACTGCCGTGACATGTGATCGGCCAGTGCCCCGATCGGCAGCTGCAGCACCGCATCGCCGACCACCACGGTGCTGACCATGAACAAGGCAATTTCGGTAGTGAAGCCCTGCTGCAGGCAATACACCGGCAACAGCGTCAGAATCATCGCTTCGAAGGCAGCGAACAAGGCGACAGCCCAGGCAATCACCGGCAAGCGGCGGCAGAAGACGAACAGGTCGCCAAAAGTCACGCTGCAGGCTTCGGTGCTGGGTGCACCACCACGCCCGAGCAGCAGCAAGGGTGCCAGCAGCAACAGCCCGGTTGCGGCCCAGAAGCCGAAGTCATCGTCGGAACCCAGGAAGCCCAGCACCAGTGGCCCGGCCAGCTGGCTCAAGGCGTAGCTACTGCCGTACAAGGCCACCAGCCGACCACGCCACTGCTCGACCACCAACTGGTTGATCCAGCTCTCGCCAAGGATGAACACCACGGTCAGCGACATGCCGATCAGCAGGCGCAGGGCCAGCCACAGCGGGTAGCTCGGCAGCAGCGCCACCAGGCCAATGGACAGCGCCCCGCCCCACAGGCACAGGCGCATCGCCGAGGGCACGCCGAACCAGCCGGCCAGGCGGCTGGCCAGGCTGGCCCCGAGCAGCACGCCCAATGCCGGCATCGCCGCCATCACGCCGATGGCGAACCCACCGTAGCCCCAGGCCTCAAGGCGCAGGGACACCAGCGGCATACTCACACCGAGCGCGAGCCCGACACTGAGCACCGACGCCAGCACGGCAAAATAGGTTCCCCAACGCATTGCAGCCTCCCAGGCAGGTTTTTCCAGGCCCGTTCGCGGCGGTGCGGCGGTCCGACAAGCCCGCTCCCTCAGGTCCGGCGCTGGCATTGAGAGCAGCGCAGTACCTGTGGGAGCGGGCTTGCCCGCGAAAAAGACTACCGGATTACAGCTTGATCCAGGTCGCCTTCAGCTCGGTGTACTTCTCCAGTGCGTGCAGCGACTTGTCACGGCCGTTGCCCGACTGCTTGAAGCCGCCGAACGGCGCGGTCATGTCGCCGCCGTCGTACTGGTTGACCCAGACGCTGCCAGCGCGCACGGCACGGGCAGTCTTGTGGGCCTTGGAGATATCCGAGGTCCAGATGCCGGCTGCCAGGCCATACGGGGTGTCGTTGGCGATGGCGATGGCTTCTTCGGCGGTGTCGAAGGCGATCACCGACAGCACTGGGCCGAAGATCTCTTCCTGGGCGATCTTCATGGCGTTGGTCACGCCGTCGAAGATGGTCGGCTCGACGTAGGTGCCGCCGGTTTCTTCCAGGGTGCGCTTGCCGCCGGCCAGCAGCTTGGCGCCGTCCTTGTGGCCGGCGTCGATGTACGACAGCACGGTGTTCATCTGCTGGGTATCGACCAGGGCACCGACGGTGGTCTGTGGGTCCAGCGGGTTGCCTGGCTTCCAGCCTTTGAGGGCCTCGACCACCATTGGCAGGAACTTGTCCTTGATCGAACGCTCGACCAGCAGACGGGAACCGGCGGTGCAGACTTCGCCCTGGTTGAAGGCGATGGCGCTGGCGGCAGCTTCAGCGGCGGCTTGCAGATCCGGGGCGTCGGCGAAGACGATGTTCGGGCTCTTGCCACCGGCTTCCAGCCAGATGCGCTTCATGTTCGACTCGCCAGCGTAGACCATCAGTTGCTTGGCGATCTTGGTCGAACCGGTGAACACCAGGGTGTCGACGTCCATGTGCAGTGCCAGGGCCTTGCCCACGGTGTGGCCGTAGCCTGGCAGCACGTTCAGCACGCCAGCCGGGATGCCGGCTTCGATCGCCAGCTGGGCGATGCGGATGGCGGTCAGCGGGGATTTTTCGGACGGCTTGAGCACCAGCGAGTTGCCGGTAGCCAGGGCCGGGGCGATTTTCCAGCAGGCCATCAGCAGCGGGAAGTTCCACGGCACGATGGCACCGACCACGCCAACCGGCTCACGGGTCACCAGGCCGAGCTGGTCGTGTGGGGTCGGGGCGACTTCGTCGTAGACTTTGTCGATCGCTTCGGCGGTCCAGTGAATGGCTTGCGCCGCGCCTGGCACGTCGATGCTGGAGGAGTCGCCGATCGGCTTGCCCATGTCCAGGGTTTCGAGCAGCGCCAGCTCTTCGACGTTCTTGCGCAGCAGGTCGGCGAAGCGGATCAGCTTGGCTTTGCGCTTGGCCGGGGCCAGTTGCGACCAGACGCCGGAATTGAAGGTGGCGCGGGCGTTTTCCACGGCGCGGTTGGCGTCGGCCAGGTCGCAGCTGGCAACCTTGGCCAGGAAGCGTCCGTCGACCGGGCTCAGGCAGTCGAATGTTTCACCGGATGCGGCGTCGGTGTATTCGCCGTTGATGAAGGCGCGGCCTTCGATCTTCAGTTGCTGGGCACGTTGTTCCCAGTCCGCACGGGTCAGGGTGGTCATACGAAACTCCTCCTCTTGTTTAGGTGCAACGCCGCACTGAGGACTCACTGGCGTTGTCAGAATTCTGGCCGGGCGACGAGCGCACACTGGCAAGCGATACCCTAAACCAGGCGGGGTAAAGTATCAATATATTTGACACGAGCGGCCTAAAAGCCTACTGATGTGCATTTTATTAAACAACAACAGGAGCCGCACCATGAGCATCGCCAGCATCATCGACTTCGCCCAGGTTCTCACCGAGGCCGAACGCTACCGCCCGGCCGCGGAAAAAATCCTCAAGGGCGAGCCGGACCAGGCTGTCTACAACCACTATTCCAGCCCATGCGGGCAGTTCGCTGCGGGCGTCTGGGAAGGTGAAGTTGGCCAGTGGACGGTGAACTACACCGAGCATGAGTACTGCGAGATCGTCCAGGGTGTTTCGGTGCTACGTGACCAGGATGGCGGGGCCAAAACCTTGCGTACCGGTGATCGGTTTGTCATCCCGGCAGGCTTCAAGGGCACCTGGGAGGTGCTGGAGCCTTGCCGCAAGATTTATGTGATGTTCGAGCAGAAGTAACTATGTAGTGCTGGTCACTTGAACAGCTGCGTGAGGATGGTCGCGCCCCTATCGGGCCATCTTCATGCTAAAGGAAGCTGTCCATGAACAACGACCAAGTGCTGCAAACCCTCGATCACCTGATCGGTACCCCCTACGAACCATCGGTGAAAAACACCATCACCGAGATCACTGGCCGCCCCCGCGTCGTCGGTCCCAACGAGATCAGCACACGCGAGTACGATATCAACCGGATTCACATCCGCACCGATGCCAACCAGCTGATTCAGGGCTTCAGCTTCAACTGACCTGGCTGCAGTCATAAAAAAACCCGCGTCCTTTCGGATGCGGGTTTTTTTCAGGTCGCCGATCAATTACTTGATCTTGGCTTCCTTGTACACCACGTGCTTGCGAACAACCGGATCGTATTTCTTGATCTCGATTTTGTCCGGGGTGGTGCGCTTGTTCTTGTCGGTGGTGTAGAAGTGGCCGGTACCGGCACTCGAAACCAGACGGATCAATTCACGCATGATGTTCTCCCTTAAACCTTGGCGCCAGCTTTACGGATATCAACCAGAACGGCGTCGATGCCGCGCTTGTCGATGATACGCATGCCTTTGGCGGATACGCGCAGACGCACGAAACGCTTCTCGGATTCAACCCAGAAACGGTGGTGCTGCAGGTTCGGCAGGAAACGACGACGGGTTTTGTTGTTTGCGTGGGAAATGTTGTTCCCGGTTACTGGACCCTTACCAGTAACTTGACAGACTCTCGACATGACTCAGCCCTCTAAAACCACATGCCCAACCCGGCATGGGTTGGCCGCTTAATCTCTCAGTCTTTGGCGCCAGGCGCCGTGATTCTGGAGGTCTTATCGACCGGATCCGCTGATGCGACAGGCCGAGCCCCTAGAAAAGAGCGCTGCTTTATACCAGAAAGACTACGCCGCAACAACAGAAGATGAGCATTCGTGTGCTGCAAATCGCGCGCGAGCAGCATAGCGACTCGCCCGCCGAGCTGTCGACCGCTCGTCGCCAAGCGACTGAAAAAGAAGGTGGTCATTTCCGAAAACGCACACTAGGGTAGGACGTTTCCAGACTGCGCCGGCAGATGGGCCACTGACCAGCCAAGGAGCCACGATGCGTGCTGCCGCCCTTTCCTTATTGTTCACCTCTCTGTTCGCCGCTGGCGTTGCCCAGGCCGCCCCGCTGAGCGTCTGCACCGAAGCCAGCCCCGAAGGCTTCGACGTGGTCCAGTACAACTCGCTGACCACCACCAACGCCTCGGCCGACGTGCTGATGAACCGCCTGGTCGAGTTTGACGCGGGCCAGGGCAAGGTGGTGCCGAGCCTGGCGCAGAGCTGGACGGTGTCGGCTGACGGCCTGACCTACGACTTCAAGCTGCGCGACGGGGTGAAGTTCCACACCACGCCGTACTTCAAGCCGACCCGCGAACTGAACGCCGACGACGTGCTGTTCAGCTTCCAGCGCATGCTTTACCCCGCCCACGCCTGGCACAAGACCGCGCCGGGCGGCTACCCGCACGCCCAGTCACTGCAACTGGGCAGCCTGATCAAGACGATCGAGGCCCCGGAACCCAACACCGTGCGTTTCACCCTGACCCACGCCGACGCCACGTTCCTGGCCACCCTGAGCATGGGCTTCGCCTCGATCTACTCGGCCGAGTACGCCGACAAGCTGATGAAGGACGGCACCCCGGAGAAACTCAACAGCCAGCCGATCGGCACTGGCCCGTTCGTCTTCCAGCGCTTCCAGAAGGACGCCGTGGTGCGCTATCGCGCCAACCCGGACTACTTCGACGGCAAGCCGGCAGTCGACCCACTGATTTTCGCCATCACCCCCGACGCCAACGTGCGCCTGCAGAAGCTCAAGCGCGGCGAATGCCAGGTAGCCCTGTCGCCCAAGCCGGTGGACATCGCCGAAGCCGGCAAGGACGGCAACCTCAAGGTTGCCACCACCCCGGCGTTCATGACCGCCTTTGTCGCCATCAACAGCGAACACCCGCCGCTGGACAAGCCTGAAGTGCGCCAGGCGATCAACCTGGCCTTCGACAAGCAGGCCTACCTCAAGGCCGTGTTCGAAGACACCGCCACCGCCGCCAACGGCCCCTACCCGCCCAACACCTGGAGCTACGCCAAGGACTTGCCCGGCTACCCGCTCAACCTGACCAAGGCCAAGGCACTGCTGACCAAGGCCGGTCTGGCTGACGGCTTCAGCACCACCATCTGGACCCGCCCGTCGGGCAGCCTGCTCAACCCCAACCCGAGCCTGGGGGCACAGATGCTCCAGGCTGACCTGGCGAAGATCGGCATCAAGGCCGAGATCCGCGTGATCGAGTGGGGCGAGCTGATCCGCCGGGCCAAAGCCGGCGAACATGACCTGCTGTTCATGGGCTGGGCCGGCGACAACGGCGACCCGGACAACTTCCTCAGCCCGCAATTTTCCTGCGCGGCGGTAAAGTCGGGGACCAACTTCGCACGGTTCTGCGATGACCGCCTGGACCAGCTGATCAGTGCCGGACGCACCACCAACGACCAGAGCGTGCGCAGCCGGCTGTACCAACAGGCACAGACCTTGATCCAGCAGCAGGCACTGTGGGTGCCGCTGGCGCACCCGACGGCGGCGACGCTGTTGCGCCAGGGGGTCGAGGGGTACCAGGTGAGCCCGTTCGGGCGGCTGGACTTCAGCAAGGTCTCGGCTACTCGCTGAACCTGCACCGGCCTCTTCGCGGGCAAGCCCGCTTGTATGGTTAGACTTGAAGGGGTGGTGGGACTAAATGCCCGATTCTGACTGTTCGCAGCAGTACAGACCGTGGGAGACATCGCCCCACCCCTTCCACCAAAGCGCCGATAAAGAATGCATCGTTTGCAAGCGACGATAGAAGCAAGCCAGCGCCTCTTGGTGAAACCCCTTCAAGCCGAAAAACCATAACGTGAGGTGGCTCCCATGGCAATGCAGGTTGGAAAGCTGATCGTGGGTGCGGATGTCGCAAAAGCTGAACTGGTGATTCATCACGATGATTGCGATGAGATCATCAGGCTCAAAAACT
>NZ_QEQQ01000037.1 GCF_003097235.1 Pseudomonas sp. CC120222-01a
CTTCATCCGGGGCGAGTTTAAAAGCAGTGACTCGTACATAGCGTTCTTAGGAATGGACCTAAGAGTGATTGATTCTGGGCAAAAAAGTGGCCGCCGTCGCCTCACTAAGCGAGGCTGCTCTGAGATCCGTCGTCTGCTGCATAACGCCGCGATGGCTGCTAGCAGGTCGGCTGCCTGGAAAGAGGTCTACGAGCAACACCGGCGTGCTGGAAAAGCAACGACACAAGCTCTGGTAATCCTGGCTAGAAAGCTCGCACGGGTGGCATTCGCCCTGATGAAAAATCAGGACGAATACGTCACCAAAGGCGGGAAACTGGCTTGTTGAAAACCATAGAATCTCCCACAGGTGTTGTGCCGTCCCTGTGGGAGCGGGCTTGCCCGCGAAGAGGCCGGTGCAGGCAGCACAAAGCCTCAGGCCACAATCCACCCATGCTCGACCATCGACAGCGGCTCCCCATCACCAATGATGATGTGATCCAGCACCCGCACATCGATCAGCCCCAACCCCCGCTTCAGCGACAGCGTCAGGTGCACATCATCCTGGCTCGGTTCGCTGTTGCCCGAAGGATGGTTGTGGCACAGGATCAGCGCCGCCGCGTTGTGCTGCAGCGCCCGGCGCACCACTTCGCGCGGGTAGACACTCGCACGGTCTATGGTGCCCCTGAACAGGATCTCGAACGCCAGCGGCCGGTGCTTGGTATCCAGGAACAGACAGCCGAACACTTCGCTCGCTTCATGGCGCAGCATGGACTTCAGATAGCGTCGCACCGCAGCCGGGCTGTCCATGACCGACTCGTGTTTGATAGCAGTGGCCAAGTGCCTACGCCCGATCTCCAGCAATGCCTGCAGCTGGCTGTACCTCACCGGGCCCAGCCCAAGCTCACCGACGAAGGCTTCACGGTCGGCTTCCAGCAACTGACGCAAGCCGCCGAACTTCACCAGCAGACCTCGCGCCAGCTCCACGACATTGCGCCCACGCACGCCAGAGCCTAGAAACACGGCCAGCAACTCCGCATCGGTCAGGCTGCCAGCTCCGCGCTGCAACAACTTCTCCCTCGGCCGCTCTTCAGCCGGCCACTCCCTGATATTCATCCCTGCTCCCTGCCCTTGCTGCGGCCCGTTTCGGCCCTGTGTTAATCTATTTCGCCTCGTACATGCGACGTTCTGCCGCAGGCATTTTCAAACGTCGCCGCCCGCTCTCACTGGAAAAAGGCAAGCCTATGCAGCGGCTGTATCGCAAGCGCATCGTTCTCGGCGTTGGAGGTGGCATTGCCGCCTACAAAAGTGCCGAGCTGATTCGCCGACTCCTGGAGCACGGCGCGCAGGTGCGCGTCGTCATGACCCGTGGTGGTGCCGAATTCATCACCCCGCTGACCCTGCAGGCGCTGTCCGGCCACCCGGTGCACATGGATCTGCTCGACCCTGCCGCCGAAGCGGCCATGGGCCACATCGAACTGGCCAAATGGGCCGACCTGGTACTGATCGCCCCGGCCACCGCCGACCTCATGGCGCGCATGGCCCAGGGCATGGCCGACGACCTGCTGACCACCCTCGTACTGGCCACCGACGCCACCGTGGCCGTGGCCCCGGCGATGAACCAGGCGATGTGGCGCGACCCGGCAACGCAAGACAACCTCGAACTGCTCAAGCGCCGTGGCATCCAGGTGTTCGGCCCGGCCTCGGGCAGCCAAGCCTGTGGCGACGTGGGCCTGGGGCGCATGCTCGAAGCTACCGACCTGGCCTGGTGCGCCGCAGAAAGCTTCAAGCGCCAGGCACTGACCGGCAAGCACGTGCTGATCACCGCCGGCCCGACCCAGGAAAACATCGACCCCGTGCGCTACATCACCAATCATAGCTCCGGCAAGATGGGCTTCGCCCTGGCCGAAGCGGCTGCCGAAGCCGGTGCTCGGGTGACCCTCGTCACCGGCCCTGTGCACCTGCAGACCCCCGACCGCGTGCAGCGTATCGACGTGGTCAGCGCACGGGACATGCTCGCAGCCTGTGAAGCCGCCATGCCGTGCGACCTGTTCATCGCGTCCGCGGCGGTCGCAGACTACCGCCCAGAGGTGGTCGCCCCGCAAAAGCTCAAGAAGGATCCTACGACCGGCGACGGCATGCTGCTGCAGATGGTGCGCAATCCCGATATCCTTGCCACCATCGCTGGCCGTGCCGACCGCCCGTTCAGCGTCGGCTTCGCCGCCGAAACCGAACACTTGCTCGATTACGCCACGCGCAAGCTCAAGGACAAGAACCTCGACCTGATCGTCGCCAATGATGTGGCCAACCCCAGCATCGGCTTCAACAGCGAGGAAAATGCCCTGACCGTGATCGACCGCCAGCAGCACCAGACCCTCTTCGCGCAGACCAGCAAGGGCAAGATCGCCCGGCAACTGGTCGCCTTCATCGCCGAACGGCTCAATCAGGTTCAATAAGTTACATGCACGCTCTTCAAGCCAAGATTCTCGACCCACGCCTGGGCAGCGAATTCCCGCTGCCGCAATACGCCACCCCTGGCTCCGCCGGCCTCGACCTGCGCGCCCTGCTGAAAGAAGACACCGTCCTCGAGCCGGGCCAGACCCTGCTGATCCCGACCGGCCTGTCGATCTACATCGGCGACCCGGGCCTGGCGGCCATGATCCTGCCGCGCTCGGGCTTGGGCCACAAACACGGCATCGTGCTCGGCAACCTGGTCGGCCTGATCGACTCGGACTACCAGGGCGAACTGATGGTGTCGTGCTGGAACCGTGGCAATACGCCGTTCACCATCGCCGTCGGCGAGCGCATCGCTCAACTTGTCCTGGTGCCTGTGGTACAAGCGCATTTCGACATCGTCGAGCGCTTCGACGAGAGCCAGCGTGGCGCGGGCGGCTTCGGCCATTCCGGTAGCCACTGAGCCGACCAACGACCGTTCAGGCCAAGGATGGCGAACTCTCTGGCGATTCCACCGTCCAAGCGTTCAGTTTGCGCCTGCCCAGAAAAGCCTTTGACTAATGGAGTTTCCCGAGATGAACGACATGGCCCACCTGGTCCCGGCACTGCCGGAAAGCATCTTCCGCGCCTATGACATCCGCGGCGTGGTCGGCAAGACCCTGCACGGCGAAACCGCCTACTGGATCGGCCGCGCCATCGGCGCGCAGACCCTTGCCCAGGGCGAACCGCAGATTTCCGTTGGCCGTGATGGCCGCCTGTCCGGCCCGATGCTGGTCGAGCAACTGATCAAAGGCCTGGTCGATGCCGGTTGCCAGGTCAGCGACGTCGGCCTGGTGCCGACCCCCGCCCTGTACTATGCCGCCAACGTACTGGCCGGCAAGTCCGGCGTGATGCTCACCGGCAGCCACAACCCTTCGGACTACAACGGCTTCAAGATCGTCATCGCGGGCGATACCCTGGCCAACGAGCAGATCCAGGCCCTGCTGACCCGCCTGAAGACCAATGACGTGCCGCGCGGCGAAGGCAGCGTGCAAAAGGTCGAGATTCTCGATCGCTACTTCCAGCAAATCGTCGGTGACGTGAAGCTGGCGAAGAAGCTCAAGGTCGTGGTGGATTGCGGCAACGGCGCCGCTGGCGTAATTGCGCCGCAGCTGATCGAAGCCCTGGGCTGCGACGTCATCCCGCTGTTCTGCGAGGTGGACGGCAACTTCCCCAACCACCACCCGGACCCGGGCAAGCCGGAAAACCTCGAAGACCTGATCGCCAAGGTCAAGGAAACCGGCGCCGACATCGGCCTGGCCTTCGACGGCGACGGTGACCGCGTAGGCGTGGTGACCAACACCGGCAGCATCGTCTACCCAGACCGCCTGCTGATGCTCTTCGCCCTCGACGTGCTGGAGCGCAACCCAGGCGCCGAGATCATCTTCGACGTCAAATGCACCCGCCGCCTGACCCCGCTGATCGAACAGCACGGTGGCCGCGCCCTGATGTGGAAGACCGGCCACTCGCTGATCAAGAAGAAGATGAAGCAGACCGGCTCGCTGCTGGCTGGCGAGATGAGCGGTCACATCTTCATCAAGGAGCGCTGGTACGGTTTCGATGACGGTATCTACAGCGCCGCACGCCTGCTGGAGATCCTCAGCAAGGCCTCGCAGAACGCCGAAGACCTGTTCGCCGCCTTCCCGAACGATATTTCCACGCCGGAAATCAATATTGATGTGACCGACGAGGGTAAATTCAGCATCATTGATGCACTGCAACGCGACGCTCAGTGGGGCGAAGCCAACCTGACCACCATCGACGGTGTGCGGGTCGACTACCCGAAAGGCTGGGGCCTGGTCCGCGCCTCCAACACCACGCCGGTGCTGGTGCTGCGTTTCGAGGCTGAAAGCGACGCCGAGTTGCAACGTATCAAGGATGTTTTCCGCGCCCAGTTGCTGCGGGTTGCCCCTGAGCTGCAACTGCCGTTCTGACCGACTATCTGTTCCTTACAGGAGCCCTGCATGACCCTCGATCGCGATGCCGCTTCCCATGTAGCCGAGGTTTTGTCCGAAGCACTGCCTTACATCCGCCGCTTTGTCGGCAAGACCCTGGTGATCAAGTACGGCGGCAACGCGATGGAGAGCGAAGAGCTCAAAACCGGCTTTGCCCGGGACATCGTGCTGATGAAGGCCGTGGGCATCAACCCGGTGGTCGTGCACGGTGGCGGCCCGCAGATCGGTGACCTGCTCAAGCGCCTGTCGATCGAGAGCCACTTCATCGATGGCATGCGCGTCACCGACGCCGCGACCATGGACGTGGTGGAAATGGTCCTCGGCGGCCAAGTCAACAAGGACATCGTCAACCTGATCAACCGCCATGGCGGCAGCGCCATCGGCCTGACCGGCAAGGACGCCGAGCTGATTCGTGCGAAAAAGCTCACCGTCACCCGCCAGACCCCAGAGATGACCCAGCCGGAAATCATCGACATCGGCCACGTCGGCGAAGTGGTCAGCGTCAACACCGACCTGCTGAACATGCTGGTGAAAGGCGACTTCATCCCGGTGATCGCGCCCATCGGCGTGGGTGCCAACGGTGAGTCGTACAACATCAACGCCGACCTGGTGGCGGGCAAGGTTGCCGAAGCGCTGAAGGCTGAGAAGCTGATGCTGCTGACCAACATCGCCGGCCTGATGGACAAGCAGGGCCAGGTCCTGACTGGCCTGACCACCGAGCAGGTCAATGAACTGATCGCCGACGGCACTATCTACGGCGGCATGCTGCCGAAGATCAAGTGCGCGCTGGAAGCGGTCCAGGGCGGCGTCAACAGCTCGCACATCGTCGACGGCCGCGTGCCGAACGCGGTGCTGCTGGAGATCTTCACCGACAGCGGCGTCGGCACCCTGATCACCAACCGCAAGCGTCACGCATAACCTGCACCGGCCTCTTTGCGGGCTCGCCCGCTCCCACAGGAATGTCGCAGCCCTCCAAGCCAGCGCTGTACCTGTGGGAGCGGGTTTATCGAGGCGTCGAACCGCCGCGAAAGGGCCGGGACAGCAGAAACAAAAAAGGCGGCCCTCTCACGAAGGTCGCCTTTTTTCGTTACCCGGCCGGGATCAGATCCCGTACTGCGCCCGGTAAGCCTCGACCGCCGGCAGATGCTGCTTGAGCTGCGGATCGTCCGCCAGGAACTCCAGTACCTGGGTCAGCGAAACGATACTGACCACAGGAATACCGAAGTCACGCTCCACTTCCTGGATCGCCGACAGCTCGCCATTGCCGCGCTCTTCACGGTTCAGCGCAATCAGCACGCCAGCGGCCTTGGCCTGCTGGGCGTTGATGATCTGCATCACTTCGCGAATCGCGGTACCGGCAGTGATCACGTCATCGATGATCAGCACATCACCGGCCAGCGGTGCGCCTACCAGGCTGCCGCCTTCGCCGTGATCCTTGGCTTCCTTGCGGTTGAAGCACCACGGCACGTCGAGCTGGTGCTGATCGGCCAGGGCCACGGCAGTGGTTGCTGCCAGGGGAATACCCTTGTAGGCCGGGCCGAACAGCACATCGAACGGGATCTTGCTGTCGACGATGGCTGCCGCGTAGCAACGGCCCAGTTGCGCAAGGGCGGAACCGGTGTTGAACAGGCCGGCATTGAAGAAATACGGGCTGGTACGCCCCGATTTCAGGGTGAATTCACCGAAGCGCAGCACGCCGCGATCGATGGCAAAACGGATGAAGTCGCGCTGATACGGCTGCATGTAAGGTCCCGGACACCACGGATTTAGCTAAATGGGTTGAGCTCGGGTATCATACACGCACGAGATTTTTGGGGCCATTTATGCGGATCATCAGTGTGAACGTGAATGGCATTCAGGCTGCGGCCGAGCGTGGATTGCTCAGCTGGCTGCAAGCCCAGAATGCCGACGTCATCTGCCTTCAGGATACCCGCGCCTCGGCCTTTGAACTCGACGACCCAGCTTTCCAGCTCGATGGCTATTTCCTTTATGCCTGCGACGCGGAGGTACCCGCCCAAGGTGGCGTGGCACTGTACTCGCGCATGCAGCCCAAGGCAGTCATCACCGGCCTGGGTTTCGAGACAGCCGACCGCTACGGGCGTTATCTGCAAGCAGATTTCGACAAAGTCAGTATTGCCAGCCTGCTGCTGCCTTCGGGCATGAACGGCGACGAAGACTTGAACCAGAAATTCAAGTTGATGGACGACTTCGCCAAGTACCTGGACAAACAGCGTCGCAAGCGTCGCGAATACATCTATTGCGGCTCGTTCTACGTGGCGCAGCAGAAGCTCGACATCAAGAACTGGCGTGACAGCCAGCAGTCGCCGGGTTTCCTGCCGCCAGAACGGGCATGGATGGATGCGATCACCGGCGACATGGGCTATGTCGATGCCTTGCGCGAAGTCAGCCGTGAAGGCGACCAGTACAGCTGGTGGCCGGACAACGAACAGGCCGAAATGCTCAACCTGGGCTACCGGTTCGACTACCAGATCCTCACCCCGGGCCTGCGCCGCTTCGTGCGCAACGCCCGCCTGCCGCGTCAGCCGCGCTTCTCGCAACATGCGCCGCTGATCGTCGACTACGACTGGACGTTGACCATCTGAGTGCTGCTCAGACACAAAAAAGCCGACAGTGATGTCGGCTTTTTTGTGTCTGCAGGAACAGTCAGTCGGCCAACGCGGCGTTCTGCAGTTCGAAGATTTCACTCATGCCCTTCTGCGCCAGCGCCAGCATGGCGTTGAAGTCTTCAGGCTGGAACGGAGCACCTTCGGCAGTGCCCTGTACTTCGATGAAACCGCCGGCACTGGTCATGACCACGTTGAGGTCGGTTTCTGCAGCGGAGTCTTCCAGGTAGTCCAGGTCGAGTACCGCTTCGCCCTGGTACATGCCCACCGACACGGCAGCGATCATGTGCTTGAGCGGATTGCCGGCCTTCAGGCCACCGCGCTTCTTGATCACGGCCAGGGCGTCGCACAGGGCGACCATGGCGCCAGTGATCGATGCGGTGCGGGTGCCGCCATCGGCCTGGATCACGTCGCAGTCGATGTACAGGGTGATGTCACCGAGCTTGCTCATGTCCAGTGCGGCACGCAGCGAACGGCCGATCAGGCGCTGGATTTCCAGGGTGCGGCCACCTTGCTTGCCACGGCTGGCTTCGCGCTGGTTACGCTCGCCGGTGGAACGCGGCAGCATGCCGTACTCGGCGGTCAGCCAGCCTTGGCCCTGGCCTTTGAGGAAGCGCGGTACGCCATTTTCGACGCTGACCGTGCAGATGACCTTGGTGTCACCGAACTCGACCAGTACCGACCCTTCGGCGTGCTTGGTGTAGTTGCGGGTGATGCGGATCGAGCGGAGCTGATCGGCGGCGCGACCACTTGGACGTTTCATCTGGGATACCTGTACTGGGACTTTGAATCTGCCCGCCATTATAGAGCCCGTCGCCCGCAGAGGACATGCCTATTGTCGCGCCCCCGGCAGCCTGTCGCCTTTTCCCACTCGCGGGCACGCGCTCTGTAACATGGGCGGATTGGGCGCCGCCTGCGCACTGCGCTACAATCCCGCGCCTTCAATTCATTTACGCGAGGTACTTCCCATGGTGCACAGCATGACCGCTTTTGCTCGTGTCGAGCGCGCAGGCAGCCAAGGCACCCTGGTCTGGGAACTGCGCTCGGTCAACCACCGTTACCTTGAGCCTCACCTGCGCCTGCCGGACGCCCTGCGCGACCTTGAAGGCGCGGTACGTGAAGGCCTGCGCCAGGGCCTGTCGCGCGGCAAGGTCGAATGCACCCTGCGCCTGCACGAAGACAGCAATGGCAAACCGCTCAAGGTCGACCGCGAGCGCGCTGCGCAGCTGGTCGCTGCCGCCGAAGAGGTGGCCGGCCTGATCAAGCAGCCGGCCGCGCTCAACCCGCTGGAAGTGCTGTCCTGGCCGGGCGTGCTGGTGGCCGACGCCACTGACCCCCAGGCATTGAACGCCGAAGCCGTGACGCTGTTCGACGAGGCCCTGGCCGAGCTCAAGGCCGGGCGCCTGCGCGAAGGCCAGGAGCTGGCCCGGCTGATCAACGAACGCCTGGACAACATGACCACCGAGGTCACCACCCTGCGCGCCCTGGTGCCGCAGATGCTCGCCGCCCAGCGGCAGAAGATCATCGACCGTTTCGGTGACCTCAAGGCCGAGCTCGACCCGCAGCGCCTGGAGCAGGAAATGGTGCTGCTGGCACAGAAGAGCGACGTCGCCGAGGAGCTCGACCGCCTCAGCACCCACGTCAACGAAGTGCGCCGGGTGCTCAAGTCCGGCGGTGCCGCCGGCCGGCGCCTGGACTTCCTGATGCAGGAACTCAACCGCGAAGCCAACACCCTGGGCTCCAAGGCCTTCGACCCACGCAGCACGCAAGCGGCGGTCAACCTGAAGGTGTTGATCGAACAGATGCGTGAACAAGTACAGAACATCGAGTAAGGCCACCCCGACCATGAATCAAAGCAGCGGCACCCTCTATATCGTTTCGGCACCGTCCGGCGCCGGCAAGACCAGCCTGGTCACCGCCCTGATCAAGGCCGACCCGCGCGTCAGCGTCTCGGTCTCGCACACCACCCGCGCCATGCGCCCGGGCGAAGAACACGGCGTGAACTACCACTTCGTCAGCCATGACGATTTCAAGGGGCTGATCGCCAAGGGTGACTTCCTCGAGCACGCCGAAGTGTTCGGTAATTTCTACGGGACTTCGCGCAGTGCGCTGCAAGAGGTGCTGGACCGGGGTAACGACCTGATCCTGGAGATCGACTGGCAAGGCGCCCAGCAGGTGCGTAAGCTGATGCCCGAGGCACGTTCGGTATTCATCCTGCCGCCGAGCCAGCAGGCCCTGCGCGAGCGCCTGGATGGCCGTGGCCAGGACAGCGAAGAAATCATCGCCGGGCGCATGAAGGAAGCGGTCAGCGAGATGGAGCACTACGACGAATACGAGTACGTCATCATCAACGACGACTTCGGCGTGGCGCTTGAGGAATTGAAAGCGGTGTTCGTGGCCAACCGGCTGCTGCTGGGCAAGCAGCAGCAGCGCTACAGCGAACTGCTGAAAGAACTGCTCGCCTGATTCACCGAGCGGGGCTGCTTTGCAGCCCTTTCGCGACACAAGGCCGCTCCCAAATTGATCGGCGTACGCTGCCCTCTGTGGGAGCGGCCTTGTGTCGCGAAAGGGGCGCAAAGCGCCCCCAGCATTAGTCCTGCAGTGGCAGGGTGGCCTGCTGACGCAGGGTCGCCCCGAGGAAGTAAGCCGGCGCACGCATCCGCGAAATCATCATCAGCACGATCCCCAGTGCCGAAATGATCGCCGCAATCACGAACACCAACCCCAGCCCCGCCACATGCGAGCCGCTGCCGAAGTCCGGCGAGGCGCTGTCGATCGCCGTGCGCACGAAGATCACCGACAGGATCACCCCACCCACCAGCGGGCACAGGCCGCGCATGAAGAAGTGGCGCAGGCTGCCGAACAGGCTGTCACGGAAGTACCAGACGCAGGCGAACGCCGTCAGCGAATAGTAGAAGCAGATCATCATGCCCAGCGCCGTGATGGTGTCAGCCAGCACGTTCTCGCTCAGGGTACGCATGGTCACGTAGAACAGCCCTGCCGCCACACCGGCGCAGATGGTCGCGTAACGCGGCGTTTGCGAACGCGGGCAGACGCTGGCGAACTTCTGCGGCACCGCGCCGTAGTAACCCATGGCCAACAGCGTGCGCGCCGGCGACACGAAGGTCGACTGCAGCGACGCCGCGGTGCTCGCCAGCACGGCAATCGACATCAGGATCGCCAGCGGCCCCATCACCGGCCCGGCCAGGTGGGCGAACACGTTTTCCTGGATGCGCGGGTTGTTCAGGCCCAGGCCTTGCTCGCTGATACCGGCGAACTGCAGGGTGGCGATGGCGGTAACCAGGTACAGGCCAAGAATCAGCAGCACGGTCCAGGTGGCCGCCTTGCCCGGCACCTCGTCACTGCCGACCGACTCTTCGCTGACGGTCAGGCACACGTCCCAGCCCCAGAAGATGAAGATCGACAGCGACAGCCCCGCAGCGAAGGCCGAGAACGACTCGACACCGAACGGGTTGAACCAGGCGAAATCGAACTCCAGCGGCGGCGGTGCAGTGGTGCCGCCGAAGGCCGCGAAGGCAAAGCCGAGCAGTACCATCAACTGCAACGCCACCAGGCCGTATTGCACAGTCATGGTGGTGGCCATACCGCGGCAGCAGATCCACACCGCCATGGCAATGAACACACAACAGGTGGTGACATTGATCAACAGGTTGTCGGCCAATGCCGCCAGTTCGTGGTGGCCGGTGATCTGGCTGAGGAACAGATAGAAGAAGTCGACGGCAACGCCCGCCAGGTTGGACAGCACGATGGTGGTGGCCACCACCAGCCCCCAGCCACCGATCCAGCCGATCATCGGGCCAAAGGCACGGGCCGACCAGGTAAACGAAGTGCCGCTGTCCGGCTCGGCCGAATTCAGCTCGCGGTAGCCCAAGGCAACCAGCAGCATCGGCAGGAAGCCGACAATGAATACGGCGGGAAGATGAGCACCGACCTCACGTACGGTCGGGCCAAGGGCGCCGGTCAGGGTGTAGACCGGGGCGATGGTGGAAATGCCCAGCACCACGCTGGCCAGCAGGCCAAGTCGGCCCTTGGCCAGGCCTTTGCTGCGCTGAGTGCTGCCCGAGTCGGCCACATCGGGTGGGCGGCCGGCTTCTGTGTAATTGCTCATGAGTTTTTGCCGTAACTATTGGAATTGTTTTCACAGGCCCTGTTCCCAAGGCCTGCTTCCACTCATTGAAAGCGCGCTGCCGGGGGTGAGTCATCCCGGACTTTTGGCTGACTTGCTGTCAGACCTCCCGTGCAGCATGGGCAATACAGGCCTCGCGGAACGCCTGGAAAAGGCTCAGGGAGACCGGGTTGTCGGCGAAACGCCATTCAGGGTGCCACTGCACGCCAAGTACAAAGCCCGGCGCGTCAGGCATCGACACTGCTTCGATCAGGCCATCCGGGGCCTGTGCCTCGACCCGCAGGCCTGGGGCCAGGCGGTCGATGCCCTGGCTGTGCAGCGAGTTGACCTCGAACTGCGCAGCCAGGCCCAGGCGCTCGAACAACCCGCCAGGCGCAACGCTGACGGGATGACGAGGGCCGTATTGCACCTCCAGGGGTGCATCCTCGGGTTCACGATGGTCCATGTAGCCGGGCAGTTCCTGCACACGCTGGTGCAAGCTGCCGCCCAGGGCCACGTTCAGTTCCTGGAAGCCACGGCAGATGCAGAACACCGGCACGCCGACGGCAATCGCCGCCTGCAGCAGCGGCAGGGTCAACCGGTCACGGGCAAGGTCGTGCCGGGTCCCTTCAGCGCTGGCGGCGCCATTGTAATGATGCGGCTCGATATTAGAAGGCGAGCCGGTAAAAACAATGCCGTTAAGCCGGGACAGCAGCGACTGGGTGTCACTGCCGCCATCGCGGGCCGGCAGAATCAGCGGCAATCCGGCGAAGCCGGCGGCCTCCACGTACTTGTCGCCTACTGTGTGCGACGAGTTCTTCCCCACCTGCTGGCGGCAGGCGCTGATACCGATCAAGGGGACCGCAATTGCGCTCATGGGCTTACACCGTGTGCAGGTACCAGTTGTACTCGAGGTCGGAAATCGAAACTTCGAACTCGGCCAGCTCACTTTCCTTGCAGGCCACGAAGATATCGATGTAGTCCGGGCTGATGTATTGGTTGAGGACTTCGCTGTCATCCAGCGCACGCAGGGCGTCGCGCAGGTTGTTCGGCAGGCTCTGCTCCAGCTGTTCGTAGGAGTTGCCTTCGATCGGTGCACCCGGCTCGATCTTGCTGGTCAGGCCGTGGTGGATGCCGGCCAGGATGGCCGCCAGCATCAGGTACGGGTTGGCATCGGCACCAGCCACGCGGTGCTCGATACGGACGTTTTCGCTGCTGTCGGTCGGTACGCGCACGGCCACGGTGCGGTTGTCCAGGCCCCAGCTCGGCGCGTTCGGCACGTAGAACTGCGCACCGAAGCGGCGGTAGGAGTTGATGTTCGGGCACAGGAAGGCCATCGACGCCGGCATGGTCTCGAGCACACCGCCGATGGCGTGGCGCAGGGCGTCGCTTTGCAGCGGGTCTTCATTGGCGAAGATGTTCTTGCCGGTTTTCTTGTCCAGCAACGAAATGTGCACGTGCAGGCCGTTGCCCGCCTGGCCCGGGTAGGGCTTGGCCATGAACGTGGTGTCCATTTCATGGTCGTAGGCGACGTTCTTGATCAGGCGCTTGAGCAGGATCGCATAGTCGCAGGCCTTCATCGGGTCAGCGACGTGGTGCAGGTTGACTTCGAACTGCGCCGGGGCACTTTCCTTGACGATGGCATCGGCTGGCAGGCCTTGCTCCTTGGCCGCTTCGAGCATGTCCTGCAAGCAGTCGGCGTATTCGTCGAGGTCGTCGATCAGGTACACCTGGGTCGACTGCGGGCGCTTGCCCGAGATGGGCGAGCGTGGCGGCTGCGGGCGGCCGTTGAGGTTGTCCTGGTCGATCAGGTAGAACTCCAGCTCGAACGCGGCGCAGATATCCAGGCCCATGGCGTCGAACTTGCTCACCACCTGGCGCAGCACTTCGCGCGGGTCGGCGAAGAATGGCTCACCGTCAAGTTCGTGCATGGTCATCAGCAGCTGCGCGGTCGGGCGCTTCTGCCACGGCTCGTCGGACAGCGTGCCGGCAATCGGGTAGCAGATGCGGTCGGCGTCACCGATGTCCAGGCCCAGGCCGGTGCTTTCCACGGTCGAACCATTGATATCGAGGGCGAACAACGAGGCCGGCAGATTGATACCTTTCTCGTACACCTTGTGCAGGCTGGCGCGCTCGATGCGCTTGCCGCGTACCACGCCGTTCATGTCGGAAATCAGCAGATCGACGTACTGCGTATCCGGATGGGCCTGAAGGAAGTCATTCATCTCGCTGGAAGTACTGGCGCACGGGGTGACCGACGTCATGGCTTACATCCTATGATTTGCTGCGGCGATGTGGGGATACGGCTGGCGCCTCACGGGCGACGATGGTTGCAGCTGTTGTTTTTTTCACTTTCCCATCGTGGGGATTGGTTACCCGACCGGGCGCATTGATTCCGGGGGGCCGTTTCACTATAAAATGGCCCTCACGCAACAGACATTGGCAATTCGGCAAGCAGAGCGTGCACCAATGCAATATCAGATTACCCACGCCGACCTCTCCCTGGTCCTGGCACTGGAACGCGGGCGCTCACTGGCCAAGGCCGCCGAACTGCTCAAGGTCGACGTTTCGACCGTGTTCCGCTCGATTCGCCGACTGGAGTCGGCGCTGGGCACCGCGCTGTTCGTGAAAAGCCGCAAAGGCTACCTGCCGACCGACACGGCCCAGGCCCTGGCCGAGCAGGCCGAGCGCGCCGAACAGGCGCTGGATGCCGCACGGATCGCCATGACCAGCGGCGAACAAGTGGTCAGCGGCACCGTGCGCCTGACCTGCACCGAGGCGGTGATGCACAGCCTGCTGCTGCCGGCGCTGGCGGCGTTCATGCCGAACTACCCGGCGTTGTCGCTGGAGATGGGCACCTCCAACACCTTCGCCAACCTCAGCCGGCGCGATGCCGACATCGCCCTGCGCCTGACCAATACGCCGCCGGAACACCTGGTGGGTCGTTGCCTGGGTTCCACATCCTATGTGATCTGCGGTCAGCCGCAGTGGCGCGAGCGCCTGAACGAGTCGGCCAGCAGCGTGCCGTGGATCGCCCCGGACGATTCCATGCAGGACCACCCCACCGTGGTCTGGCGCAACCAGCAATTCCCGGGGCTGAACCCGCGTTACCAGTGCAGTGGCATGTCGACCATCGCCCAGCTGGTGAGCACCGGGCTTGGCGTGGCGGCATTGCCCGACTATATGGTGCATGCGCTACCGGGGGTTGATGCGCTGAGCGGGCCGCTGCCGGGCTGCGATACCCAGTTGTGGCTGCTGACCCGGCCGGATTGCCGGGCGCTGCGCTCGGTGCAGACCTTGTTTGAGGAGCTTACGCCGCGGTTGCGGGATGCGATGCTCTGAGGTTATCGTCAGAAGCATGCATCGAGGGTGTCTGTTCCGGCCCTTTCGCGGCTGAAGCCGCTCCCACAGGGTACGGTGATACGCAGGCCCGACGGGGTAGCCGACAAAACAGCGCTTCCCTATTGGCTGGTGATTTTTTAAACTATCGAGTCCGCCTGCCCATATTGGGCTGCACGCCTACCGCATTTGCTACTGAGGAAGACCATGGCCCGCGTAACTGTTGAAGACTGCCTGGAACACGTGGATAACCGTTTTGAGCTGGTCATGCTCTCGACCAAGCGCGCCCGTCAGCTGGCTACCGGCGGCAAAGAGCCACGCGTAGCGTGGGAAAACGACAAGCCGACCGTGGTCGCCCTGCGCGAAATCGCCGAAGGTATCGTTACCCCTGAGTTCATCGCCGCCGAAGAGATCGTCACCGAGGATCCGGTCTTCGCCGCGTTCGAGGACGAGTCCAACGAGGCTGTCTGATCGATGCCCTGTCGACGTCGCGCGGCACAAGGCCCTCTTCCTCGGCAAGAGGTGAAACCATGCCGGGCATAGAAGCCTTAGCCGAACGGCTGTCGACCTACCTGGGCCCCGAACAGGTCAACCTGGTTCGCCGCGCCTATTTCTACGCCGAACAGGCACACGACGGGCAGCGCCGCCGCAGCGGCGAGCCCTACGTGACCCATCCGCTGGCAGTGGCCAGCATCCTCGCCGACATGCACATGGACCATCAGAGCCTGATGGCCGCCATGCTGCACGACGTGATCGAAGACACCGGCATCGCCAAGGAAGCCCTCTGCCAGCAGTTTGGCGAGACCGTGGCCGAACTGGTCGATGGGGTCAGCAAGCTGACCCAGATGAACTTCGAGACCAAGGCCGAGGCGCAGGCCGAAAACTTCCAGAAGATGGCCATGGCCATGGCCCGCGATATCCGCGTGATCCTGGTCAAGCTGGCCGACCGCCTGCACAACATGCGCACTCTTGAAGTGCTGTCTGGCGAAAAACGCCGGCGCATCGCCAAGGAAACCCTCGAGATCTACGCCCCCATCGCCAACCGCCTGGGCATGCACACCGTGCGCGTGGAGTTCGAGGACCTCGGCTTCAAGGCCATGCACCCGATGCGTTCGTCGCTGATCCACCGGGCGGTGAAGAGCGCACGCGGCAACCGTAAAGAGATCGTCGCCAAGATCGAGCACTCGCTGGCCAACTGCCTGGCCGCAGACGGCATCGAGGGCGAGGTCAGCGGCCGGCAGAAACACCTCTATGGCATCTACAAGAAGATGCGTGGCAAGCGCCGCGCCTTCAACGAGATCATGGACGTGTACGCCTTCCGCATCATCGTCGACAAGGTCGACACCTGCTACCGCGTGCTCGGCGCCGTGCACAACCTGTACAAGCCGCTGCCCGGTCGCTTCAAGGATTACATCGCGATCCCCAAGGCCAACGGCTACCAGTCGTTGCACACCACGCTTTTCGGCATGCACGGCGTGCCCATCGAGATCCAGATCCGCACCCGCGAAATGGAAGAGATGGCCAACAACGGCATCGCCGCGCACTGGCTGTACAAGTCCAACGAGGACGAGCAACCCAAGGGCAGCCATGCCCGGGCGCGTCAGTGGGTCAAGGGCATCCTCGAGCTGCAGCAGCGTGCCGGCAACTCGCTGGAATTCATCGAAAGCGTGAAGATCGACCTGTTCCCGGACGAGGTCTACGTGTTCACGCCCAAAGGCCGGATCATGGAGCTGCCCAAAGGCTCCACCGCCGTCGACTTCGCCTACGCGGTGCACACCGACGTTGGCAACAGCTGCATCGCCTGCCGCATCAACCGCCGCCTGGCGCCGCTGTCCGAGCCGCTGCAGAGCGGCTCGACGGTGGAAATCGTCAGCGCCCCGGGCGCACGGCCGAATCCGGCCTGGCTCAATTTCGTGGTCACCGGCAAGGCGCGCACGCACATTCGCCATGCCCTCAAGCAGCAGCGCCGCTCCGAGTCGATCAGCCTCGGCGAGCGCCTGCTGAACAAGGTGCTGACCGGTTTCGACAGCAGCCTGGAGAAAATCCCCCAGGAGCGTATCCAGGCGATTCTCGCCGAGTACCGCCTGGAGCTGATCGAGGACCTGCTCGAAGACATCGGCCTGGGCAACCGCATGGCCTACGTGGTCGCCCGCCGCCTGCTGTCGGCCGAAGGCGAACAGCTGCCAGCGCCGGAAGGCCCGCTGGCGATCCGCGGAACCGAAGGCCTGGTGCTGAGCTACGCCAAGTGCTGCACGCCGATCCCGGGCGACCCGATCGTCGGCCACCTGTCAGCAGGCAAAGGCATGGTCGTGCACCTGGAAAACTGCCGCAACATCAGCGAAATTCGCCACAACCCGGAGAAGTGCGTACAGCTCTCGTGGGCCAAGGACATCACTGGCGAATTCAACGTCGAGCTGCGTGTCGAGCTTGAACACCAGCGCGGCCTGATCGCCCTGCTGGCCAGCAGCGTCAACGCTGCCGACGGCAACATCGAGAAGATCAGCATGGACGAACGCGACGGCCGTATCAGCGTGGTCCAACTGGTGGTCAGCGTGCACGACCGTGTGCACCTGGCGCGTGTGATCAAGAAGCTGCGTACCTTGACCGGCGTGGTCCGCATCACCCGCATGCGTACGTAGTCCGCCAACCGCAAGGAGTCATCATGAGCAAGACCGTAATCAACAGCGACAAGGCCCCTGCCGCTATCGGCACCTACTCCCAGGCGATCAAGGCCGGCAACACCGTCTACATGTCGGGCCAGATCCCGCTGGACCCGAAGACCATGGAACTGGTCGAAGGCTTCGAAGCCCAGACCGTACAGGTGTTCGAGAACCTCAAGTCCGTGGCTGAAGCGGCTGGCGGTTCGTTCAAGGACATCGTCAAGCTGAACATCTTCCTCACCGACCTGAGCCACTTCGCCAAGGTCAACGAGGTGATGGGCCGCTACTTCGAACAGCCCTACCCAGCCCGCGCCGCCATTGGCGTTGCTGCACTGCCGAAAGGCGCCCAGGTCGAAATGGACGCCATTCTGGTCATCGAATGATGCCCCTGGTGACGGGCAGCCTGCCCGTCACCCTCCTCTGCAAGGTTATCCCGTCATGCGTCAAGCACTGCCCCTCGCGCTGGCAGCCCTGCTTCTGGGCGGCTGCGCCAGCCACAAACCCGAAGATTTCAACGGCACCTGGATCAACCAGGACGCCATCAAGGCCGCCATCAAGGGCGACAGCCTGCGCCAAGCCCTGAACGAACACGGCCCGGTCTTCGAATGGAAGCTCGACGTGAGCAGCCAGCGAGCCAGCTACAGCAATGGCTTCGAGGCGGCCGACGGCCAGCTGAGCGCCAACGACAAGCAATGGCAGGCCAGCTTCCCGGGCGGCCAGACCGAATTGCTGGCACTCGACGGCGACGAACTCGAAGCCACCGACCAGAGCGGCGCCAAGCAGACCTTCGTGCGCGCCAAGCAGCCCGGCAATACGCCGCTGGGTGGCAGCTTCGAGAAGGCGCTGTACCAGGCCTACCTCGGTGGCGACTGGAAGATCATCGAGGGTCAGGGCAAGGGCGCCACCGTACACTTCAGCGATACCGGCAACGTCACCGGCCTGCCAGGCCCTGACCGTTTTGCCCTGTGCCTGGCCGGTGACTGCGCCAGCATGGGTGGCAACAACGACAGCCTGTGGCTGGAGCGCAATCAGCGCGGCGCGCCGTTCATCTTCAAGCGTGATGGCAACAAGATGGCGATCTTCCAGGCGGTGAACACTGCCCAGTCGGACGAGATTCCGCAGCTGGCAGCCGGCGCCCAGCAGTGGGTGCTGGAGCGGGACTGAAGACCGCTCTCAGACCGAACGCCATCTCTGTGGGAGCGGCCTTGCGTCGCGAAAGGGCTGCGAAGCAGCCCCGGCAATCTATGCGGCGAAGCTGAAACCTGGGGCCGCTTCGCGCCCCTTTCGCGACGCAAGGCCGCTCCCACAACTAGAGATCAGCGCTTGCCTTCCAGAATCACCGCATAGCCTTCCTTGTAGCTCGGATACTCCGGCGCCCAGCCCAACGCCCGCACCCGGGCATTGCTGCAACGCTTGCTGCCAGTACGGCGCACCCGCTGCTCATCGGACCACTCGGTAACTCCCATGTACTCCCGCAGCCAGGCCACCACATCGGCCAGCGGTGCCGGGTCGTCGTCGACGCCGATGTAGCAATCCTCCAACGCCACACCTTCGGCATCGGCCTGCAGCAGGTACGCCATCAGGCTCGCCGCATCCTCGGCATGAATCCGGTTGCCATACAGCGGCGGCTCTTCGGCCACCCGATAGCCCTGCCGCACCTGGCTCAGCAGCCACTCGCGACCCGGGCCGTAGATGCCGGTCAGGCGAATCACGCTGGTAGGCATGCCGCTGGCCAGCGCCAAGCCTTCGGCCTCCAGCATCACCTTCCCGGAATACCCTTCAGGTTCGGTGGGTGCGGTTTCGTCGATCCATTCGCCTTCCTTTTGCGCGAACACGCTGCTGCTGGAGACGAACAGCAAGCGCCGTGGGCGCTGACCACGCTCGGCCAGCCACGCCAGCACATGGCGCAAACCATCGACGTAAGCGGCTTGATAACCCGCCTCGTCATGCTGGCTGGCGGCGACGCAATACACCAGGTAGTCCGGCGAACGCTGTGGCCATGCCTGTGGAATGGCAGGGTCGGACAGGTCGGCAGCGATCGGCGCGATGCCCTCAGGCAACTGCTCGACCGAGCGGCGAAGGCCACTGATTTGCCAGCCTTTGGCCAGCAGCTGGCGGGCCAAACGGCCGCCTACATCACCACATCCCACGATAATTGCGGAAAGGTCTGACATCACAAAACTCCCTAGACCAAAGGATCAGGCTAGCCGTATTACACGATAGGCGG
Source organism: Pseudomonas sp. CC120222-01a (assembly GCF_003097235.1). Lineage (GTDB taxonomy): Bacteria > Pseudomonadota > Gammaproteobacteria > Pseudomonadales > Pseudomonadaceae > Aquipseudomonas. The sequence continues at coordinate 19,401 of NZ_QEQQ01000037.1, forward strand.
CTAGACCGTAGGTGAAAAAAGCAACAAGATTACTTTTGTTAACAAGAATTACTTGCAATAATGGCACCCCTATCTGTTCTCGGCCTATCTCGAGGCCTTGGAGAACGCACACTTTCTTCTTCATCAGGTCCGGCCAGCATGACACGTACTCAACCTTCCGCTTCGCCAACCCCGTCGCGCGCCTGGCGCGCCATCGCCGCGCTGATGTTCAGCCTGGTGCTGGCCCCGGTGGCCATGGCCGATGAGCCTGCTGCTAACACCGCCGCCCCGGCTGCTGCTGCCGCAGCTACCCCTGCCACTCCAGCACCTGCTGCTGTCGAAGGCCAGGCCGCGACGCCGGTCGATGCACCTGTCGCCGCTGATCCGGCCGTTCAGGAACTGGTTGAAGACACCTCGCTGGGCATGGCCCACGACCTGTCCCCATGGGGCATGTACAAGAACGCTGACATCGTCGTCAAAATCGTGATGATCGGCCTGGCCATCGCCTCGATCATCACCTGGACCATCTGGATCGCCAAGGGCTTCGAGCTGATGGGCGCCAAGCGCCGCCTGCGTGGCGAGATTGCCGCGCTGAAGAAGTCGGTAAGCCTGAAAGAAGCCAGCACCGTCTCCAATAAAGAAGGCACCCTGGCCCACACCCTGGTCCACGACGCCCTCGAAGAGATGCGCCTGTCGGCCAATGCCCGCGAGAAAGAAGGCATCAAGGAACGCGTCAGCTTCCGCCTGGAGCGCCTGGTAGCCGCCAGCGGTCGCGCCATGAGCAACGGCACCGGCGTGCTCGCCACCATCGGTTCCACCGCGCCGTTCGTCGGCCTGTTCGGTACTGTGTGGGGCATCATGAACAGCTTCATCGGTATCGCCAAGACCCAGACCACCAACCTGGCCGTGGTTGCCCCAGGTATCGCCGAGGCCCTGCTGGCCACTGCACTGGGCCTGGTCGCCGCGATCCCGGCCGTGGTCATCTACAACGTCTTCGCCCGCTCCATCGCCGGCTACAAGGCACAGGTGTCCGACGCCTCCGCCCAGGTGCTGCTGCTGGTCAGCCGTGATCTGGACCACCAGGGTGGCGACCGCGCCGCCCCGCACATGGTGAAAGTGGGGTAAACCATGGGCCTGCATCTCAACGAAGGTGGCGACGACCTCACCGAAAACCACGAAATCAACGTTACGCCGTTCATCGACGTGATGCTGGTGCTGCTGATCATCTTCATGGTCGCAGCCCCGCTGGCCACGGTCGACATCAAGGTCGACCTGCCCGCCTCGACTGCCAAGCCGGCACCGAGGCCCGAGAAACCGGTGTTCGTCAGCGTCAAGGCCGACCAGAAGCTGTATGTCGGCGACGATCAGGTACCTGCCCCCGAACAGCTTGGCCCGATGCTCGACGCCAAGACCAAGGGCGACAAGGAAACCACCATCTTCTTCCAGGCCGACAAGGGCGTGGATTACGGTGACCTGATGGAAGTGATGAACAACATGCGCGCGGCCGGCTACCTCAAGGTCGGTCTGGTAGGTCTCGAGACGGCAGCCAAGAAATGACGAAACCGCGCTCAAACGTGGCGCGCTACGCTGGCAGCCTGGCGATCGTGCTGGGCGTGCACGTGGTCGCCGTGCTGCTGACGCTCAACTGGTCGGTGCCCCAGGCCATCGAGTTGCCCCCGGCAGCCATGATGGTCGAACTGGCACCGCTGCCCGAGCCCGCGCCGCCGCCACCACCGAAAGCCGCCCCACAGCCACCGGCACCGGTCGAAGAGCCACCGCTGCCCAAGCTGGTCGAGGCGCCGAAACCGAAGATCGCCATCGCCAAGCCGCCCAAGCCGAAGCCCAAGCCTCAGCCACCGAAGCCTGAGAAGAAGCCTGAGCCGCCGAAGGATGAGCCACCGGCCAAGGAACAGGTAGCCGATACGCCGCCAAGCAACACGCCACCGCAGAAGTCGGCGGCACCGGCGCCAAGCATCGCCTCCAACAGCCAGGCGCTGCCAACCTGGCAGAGCGACTTGCTGCGCCACCTGGCGAAGTACAAGCGCTATCCGGAAGATGCTCGCCGTCGCGGCCTGCAAGGCATCAACCGCCTGCGCTTCGTGGTCGACGCCGAAGGTAAGGTGGTTTCCTACTCCATGGCAGGCGGCTCCGGCAGCGCGGCCCTGGACCGGGCGACCATGGAAATGATCCGCCGCGCCGGCACGGTACCCAAGCCTCCCGCCGAGTTGCTGACCAATGGCACGATCGAAGTAGTGGCACCGTTCGTCTACTCGCTGGACCGCCGCTGATACTTTTGTTTCTGTCACAAATCGGCAAGTCTGATAACGTGCGTCTATCGATTGCAGCCGCTATGCTGGGCCCGCAACTTCATGGACGCACGTTATGACCCTCACAGAATTACGCTACATCGTCACGCTCGCCCAGGAGCAGCACTTCGGCCATGCTGCCGAGCGCTGCCACGTCAGCCAGCCGACCCTGTCGGTCGGCGTGAAGAAGCTTGAGGACGAGCTTGGCGTGCTGATCTTCGAGCGCAGCAAGAGCGCGGTGCGCCTGACCCCGGTCGGCGAAAGCATCGTGGCCCAGGCGCAGAAGGTACTGGAGCAAGCCCAGGGCATTCGCGAGCTGGCCCAGGCTGGCAAGAACCAGCTGACCGCCCCGCTCAAGGTCGGCGCCATCTATACGGTCGGCCCGTACCTGTTCCCGCACCTGATCCCTCAGCTGCACCGGGTGGCGCCGCAGATGCCGCTGTATATCGAAGAAAACTTCACCCACGTGCTGCGCGAGAAGCTGCGCAACGGCGAGCTGGACGCAGTGATCATCGCCCTGCCGTTCAACGAAGCCGATGTGCTGACCCTGCCGCTGTACGACGAGCCTTTCTGTGCGCTGATGCCGGCCGACCACCCGTGGACGGCGAAGAAGACCATCGACACTGCCATGCTCAACGACAAGAGCCTGCTGCTGCTCGGCGAGGGCCACTGCTTCCGCGATCAGGTGCTGGAAGCCTGCCCGACGCTGAACAAAGGTGGCGAAGGCTCCAAGCACACCACGGTCGAGTCCAGCTCGCTGGAAACCATCCGCCACATGGTCGCGTCCGGCCTGGGGGTGTCGATCCTGCCGCTGTCGGCCGTGCACAGCCATCACTATGCGCCTGGGATCATCGAAGTGCGTCCGCTTACCCCGCCTGCACCGTTCCGTACCGTGGCCATTGCCTGGCGCGCCAGCTTCCCGCGGCCGAAGGCGATCGAGATCCTTGCCGACTCGATCCGCCTCTGCTCGGTGGCCAAGCCGCCTGTGGAACAACCGGCCTGATCCATGACTGAGCTGTCGAAGGTCTCGGTCACGGCGCTCAAGGGCGTAGGCGATGCCATGGCGGAAAAGCTCGCCAAGGTCGGCCTGGAGAACCTGCAGGACGTGCTGTTCCACCTGCCCCTGCGCTATCAGGACCGTACCCGCGTGGTACCCATCGGCCAGTTGCGCCCGGGCCAGGACGCGGTGATCGAGGGCGTGGTCAGCGGTGCCGACGTGACCATGGGCAAGCGCCGCAGCCTGGTGGTACGCCTGGGTGACGGCACAGGCGTGTTGAGCCTGCGCTTCTACCATTTCAGCAATGCGCAGAAGGAAGGCCTCAAGCGCGGCACCCACCTGCGCTGCTACGGCGAAGCCCGCCCCGGCGCCTCGGGCCTGGAGATCTACCACCCGGAGTACCGCGCGCTGAATGGCGACGAGCCGCCGCCACCGGTCGAGCAGACCCTGACGCCGATCTACCCGTCCACCGAAGGCCTTACCCAACAGCGCCTGCGCCTGCTCTGCCAGCAGAGCCTTGGGATGCTCGGGCCGCGCAGCCTGCCTGACTGGCTGCCCGACGAGCTGGCCCGCGACTACCACCTGGCGCCGCTGGACGATGCCATCCGCTACCTGCACAACCCGCCGGCCGATGCCGACCTCGACGAGCTCGCCGAAGGCCAGCACTGGGCCCAGCATCGCCTGGCCTTCGAAGAGCTGCTGACCCATCAGCTGTCGCAGCAACGCCTGCGCGAGAGCCTGCGCAGCCTGCGAGCGCCGGTATTGCCCAAGGCCAAGCGCCTGCAGGCACAGTACCTGGCCAACCTGGGTTTCCAGCCGACCGGGGCGCAGCAGCGGGTAGCCAACGAAATCGCCTATGACCTCAGCCAGCACGAGCCCATGATGCGCCTGGTGCAGGGCGACGTCGGCGCCGGCAAGACCGTGGTCGCCGCCCTCGCCGCACTGCAGGCCCTGGAAGCTGGTTACCAGGTGGCGCTGATGGCGCCTACCGAGATCCTCGCCGAACAGCACTACATCACTTTCAAGCGCTGGCTGGAGCCGCTGGGCATCGAAGTCGCCTGGCTGGCCGGCAAGCTCAAGGGCAAGGCCCGCGCCAGCGCGCTGGAGCAGATCGCCGGCGGTGCGCCGATGGTGGTCGGTACCCACGCGCTGTTCCAGGAAGACGTTCGCTTCAAGCACCTGGCCCTGGCGATCATCGACGAACAGCACCGCTTCGGCGTGCAGCAGCGCCTGGCGCTGCGCAAGAAAGGGGTGGCCGGCGAGCTGTGCCCGCACCAGCTGATCATGACCGCCACGCCGATCCCACGCACCCTGGCCATGAGCGCCTATGCCGACCTCGACACCTCGGTGCTCGACGAGCTGCCGCCAGGACGTACGCCGGTAAATACCGTGCTGGTCGCCGACAGCCGCCGCTTCGAAGTGGTCGAGCGGGTTCGCGCCGCCTGTGCCGAAGGGCGCCAGGCCTACTGGGTGTGCACGCTGATCGAAGAATCCGAAGAGCTGACCTGCCAGGCGGCCGAAAGCACCTACGAAGAGCTTGGCAGCGCACTCGGCGAACTGCGCGTGGGCTTGATCCACGGCCGGATGAAGCCGGCAGAAAAGGCCGAAGTCATGGCCGAGTTCAAGCAAGGCAACCTGCAACTGCTGGTCGCCACCACGGTGATCGAGGTTGGCGTGGACGTGCCCAACGCCAGCCTGATGATCATCGAGAACCCCGAGCGACTTGGCCTGGCCCAGCTGCACCAGCTGCGTGGACGGGTTGGCCGGGGTAGCGCGGTCAGCCACTGCGTGCTGCTGTATCACCCGCCGCTGTCGCAGATCGGCCGCGAACGCCTGGGGATCATGCGGGAAACCAACGATGGCTTCATCATCGCCGAGAAAGACCTCGAACTGCGCGGGCCCGGCGAAATGCTCGGCACACGCCAGACCGGCCTGCTGCAGTTCAAGGTCGCCGACCTGATGCGCGACGCCGACCTGCTGCCGGCCGTGCGTGACGCGGCCCAGGCGCTGCTGGCGCGCTGGCCCGAGCACGTCAGCCCGCTGCTCGACCGCTGGCTGCGCCACGGTCAACAATATGGCCAGGTGTGACGCCTGTCCCAGAATGGATCCAGCTTTGCCAACAGGCTGGTTATACTTCGCGTTTAAAAGAATTTGTGGATACAGACCATGACTGAAGTTGCCCTGGACACCGCAACCCCACACGCACCGTCTGTCATCCGGCTGTTGCTCGAAAAACTGCACGTTGCCTTCGAAGAGGTGGCGGAACATCCGGAGCTGCCAGCCGCGTCCCGAGTGCAGGCGGTCCTGCTCGACGACGAGATCGGCGCCCTGCTGGTGCTGTTCCCGCAGAGCAAGCTGCTGGACCTCAACCGTCTCGAAGAGCTGACCGGTCGCAAGCTCAAGGCCGTGCCGTTGCCACGCCTCAAGCAGATGCTCGACAAGCACCAGCTCAAGGCCTTGCCGGCCATTCCGGCCCTGACCAGCTCGCCCTGCCTGTACGAAGGCAAGCTGCTCGAGGCCGAAGACCTGTTCATCCAGTCCGGTGAGGCCGGCCTGCTGCTGAAAGTGCGCCGTGATGATTTCAAGCGCATGCTCGCCAAGGCCAGTGCTGGCAGTTTCGGCCAGCCTGTGCGCGACATCCGCCCCAACCTCGATCGCCCGGATGACGACCCCAAGGAAATCACCCAGGCAGTCCAGGCCTTCACCGCCCGGCGCATCCAGAAGCGCCTGGAAGAGACCATCGAGATCCCGCCACTGGCCGACACCGCGCAGAAAATCATCAAGCTGCGGGTCGACCCCAACGCCAGCATCGACGACATCACCGGCGTGGTCGAAACCGACCCGGCCCTGGCCGCCCAAGTGGTCAGCTGGGCCGCTTCGCCCTACTACGCTTCACCCGGCAAGATCCGCTCGGTGGAAGACGCCATCGTCCGTGTCCTGGGCTTCGACCTGGTGATCAACCTGGCCCTCGGCCTGGCGCTGGGCAAGACCCTGAGCCTGCCCAAGGACCACCCGCAGCAGGCCACGCCGTACTGGCAGCAGTCGATCTACACCGCCGCCATCATCGAAGGCCTGACCCGCGCCATGCCGCGCGCCGAACGCCCGGAAGCCGGCCTGACCTACCTGGCAGGGCTGCTGCACAACTTCGGCTACTTGCTGCTGGCGCACGTATTCCCACCGCACTTCTCGCTGATCTGCCGTCATCTGGAGGTCAACCCGCACCTGTGCCACACCTACGTGGAACAACACCTGCTGGGCATCAGCCGCGAGCAGATCGGCGCCTGGTTGATGAAGCTGTGGGACATGCCCGAAGAGTTGTCGACCGCACTGCGTTTCCAGCATGACCCGGCGTATGACGGCGAATACTCGGCATACCCCAACCTGGTGTGCCTGGCGACCCGCCTGCTGCGCTCGCGGGGGATTGGTTCGGGGCCACAGGAGCAGATTCCCGATGAACTGCTGGAGCGTCTGGGGATCACCCGGGACAAGGCGGAGGAGGTGGTGAACAAGGTCCTCGAGGCCGAGGCCTTGTTGCGGGACCTGGCGTCGCAACTCAACGCCCCGCATTGAGAACATTGGGGCCGCTTTGCGGCCCCCAGCAATTTCAGCCTTTCTTCTTCGGCTTCAGGTATTTCATCAGCCCCTGGAACCACATCACCAGCGCCGGATTGCCCTTGATCTGGATGTTCTTGTCCTGAATACCCTGCATGAACGCCAACTGCTTGTTCCCCGCCTGCATCGTGGCAAAGCCGTAGGCGGCATCCTTGAAGGCGATGGCGAAGGCCGGCTGCGGATGGCTGCCGCCCTTGCTGCTGACGCGCTCGCCGCTGACGATGAAGTGCCGCGCCACCTTGCCGTCCAGCGTCTGCATCTGGAACACCAGGTCCTTGCCCTTGAGTTGCTGCTGGAATGCCGGGTTGTTGCGGCTGGCCCTGGCCATCAACAGCCCCATGGCCCAGAGAAGAAAGCGAAACTTCATCAACGCGCCTCGAATAAAAAATGACTGAAGCGCGCAGTTTATCCTTTTCCTGAACTAATTACGCAAGTTCGCAACACTTAGCCCCAAGAATGCATAACGGGCGCCCTGGGGCGCCCGCTTGGATGACACTGGGGGTCAGCAGTCGATCACTTTTTCTTGGCTGGCTTGGCGGGAACATTGACGCTGTCACGCAGGTTCTTGCCAGGCTTGAAGGCAACGGTGTTGCTGGCCTTGATCTTCACCGGCTCACCGGTTTGCGGGTTCTTGCCAGTGCGGGCACCACGATGACGTTTTTCGAAGGTGCCGAAACCGACCAGGGTAACCGTGTCCTTGTCCAGGGCACCGGTGATGCTGTCGAGGATGGCGTTCAGCACCTGATTGGCTTTTTCCTTGGTCAGGTCAGCCTTTTCAGCGATGACAGCGGCGAGTTCTGGTTTACGCATAGTGAAGCCTCTTTGACGGGATTTCTTGTTGTTATTGCCGTGCTGCCATTGAAGCAGCGTTCAAGGCACCGCAGGCTCTAATCTGCGGCAGACGGAACTGAGAATGGCACGCCCACCGAGGCCGCGCCAGTATCTGGGCGGCCATTGTGCTGGCAACAACAGGATAAATCCGACAGAACGCCCGCTATTCACGCCATCAGCGCGGGTAACTGCCGATTCAGCGCCAGTTTTTCCATGACGGCGCTGCCGGTCAGGGCATAGCCGAGCAACTGGCTGTCGGCGGCATGGCAGAGCACTTTCAGATCGCTACCCTGCCCTTCGACTTGCCAGTTGCCTTCACGGCCCACTGGCGGCGGAGACACCACCAGCGGGCACGCCGGGGTCTTCACGGTGATCGGCATCGGCCCGTAGCTGACCGCGGTCGGGTTACCGGCCAGGGTCTGCGCCAGGGCACGGGCGCAGGCCATCAACGGCATGACGTAGAGCAGGTTGATACCGTCGACTTCGGCGCAGTCGCCAAGGGCGAAAATGTTGTTGTGCGAGGTACGCAGTTGGCGGTCTACGACCACCCCGCGATTGGTCTGCAACCCGGCGGCAGCGGCGAGGTCGGTACGTGGACGCAGGCCGATGGCCGATACCACCAGGTCGCAGGTGATCACTTGACCATCGGACAGATGCGCCTCAAGCCCTTCACCCGCCTGTTGCAAGCGCGTCAGCACCGGGCCGAGGTGGAAGTGTACGCCCAGCCCTTCCAGGCCGGCTTGCACGGCAGCAGCGGCGGCCGGGTGCAACAAGGTCGGCATGACCTGCTCGCAAGGCGCCACCACGTCGACCTCGAAGCCACCCAGGCGCATGTCGTTGGCAAACTCGCAACCGATCAGGCCGGCACCGAGAATCAGTACACGCTGCTTGCCCGCAGCAGCGGCACGGAAGCGCGCATAGTCTTCAAGGTCGTTGATCGGGAATACCCGCCCGGCACCATCGCCTTCGATTGGCACCTGCACGGTCTGCGCCCCCCAGGCCAGTACCAGGTCGCGATACTCGATCGCTTCTTCGCCTATCCACAGGCGCTTGTGGCCCGGATCGATACCGCTGATGCGGGTATGGGTGCGGATCTCGGCCTTGAGTTGCTGGGCCATCGCGCCAGGTTCGGCCATGCACAGGCCGTCAGCGTCCTTGTGCTTGGCAAAGCCGGTGGACAGCATGGGCTTGGAGTAGGAACGGCCGTCGTCGGCAGTAATCAGCAGCAGCGGCGTATCGCCATCGAGCTTGCGAAATTCACGGGCCAGATTGTAGCCGGCCAGGCCGGTACCGATGATGACTACGGGGGACGTCATGCCGCTTTCCTCTATCAGCCGATGGAGATCATTTCAAAGTCGCTCTTGCCCACGCCGCAGTCAGGGCACAGCCAGTCTGCCGGTACGTCTTCCCAGCGGGTACCGGGCGGGATGCCGTCGTCCGGCCAACCTTCGGCTTCGTCATAGATCAGGCCACAGACAATACACTGCCACTTTTTCATCAGGTCAATTTCCTCGGTGTTGCTCAGGCTTTGTTGTAGGCGGGCATTATGCAAGCAGTTGGGGCAATCATGCTAAGCTCGCCGCCTCTCTGGCTGTCATCAAGCATACCGACGTGTCGTACGAATCCCCGCAAGCAGCCGCTGTCGCGTGGCTGCCGTATTCACAGCTGGCCACCGAAATCGACCAGCCAACCCTGGACTGGCTGTTCGACGAAGGCTCCCTGACTCGCCGTCTCACCCAGCTGTCCCAGGACCATTTCAGTGTCACCCCCCTGTTCGAAGGCTGGCAACCGCTGCGCGAAGACGAATGCCTGGCCCTGAACATCGCTCCAGGTGCCGAAGGCTGGGTGCGCGAGGTGTTCCTGCGCGGGCATGGCGAACCTTGGGTGTTCGCCCGCAGCGTGGCCAGCCGCAGCGCCCTGGAGCGCGGCGGCCTGGACCTGGAAACCCTGGGCAGCCGTTCGCTTGGCGAATTGCTGTTCTGCGACCAGGCATTCATCCGTCACCCGATCGAAGTGTGCCGTTACCCACAAGGCTGGTTGCCAGCCGATGCCGCGCAAGCCGGCCTGTGGGGGCGCCGCTCGCGCTTCGCCCGTGACGGCCTCGACCTGCTGGTGGCCGAGGTGTTCCTGCCTGCACTGTGGCAAGCGGCCAAGGAGGAGAACCGCTGATGTACCTGCAACTGCTCAAGTCGCTCAACCGCCTGCACCCACGGGCCTGGGACTTCGTCCAGCTCAGCCGCATGGACCGGCCGATCGGCATCTACCTGCTGCTCTGGCCGACCCTGTCAGCGGTATGGATTGCCGGGCACGGTTCGCCAACCTTCGCCAATGTGTTGATTTTCGGCCTGGGCGTGGTGCTGATGCGCGCTGCTGGCTGCTGCATCAACGACTTCGCCGACCGCAAGGTCGATGGCCACGTGAAACGTACCGCTGACCGGCCGCTGGCCAGTGGCCGGGTCAAGTCGCGCGAGGCGCTGGCGTTGTTCGCCATCCTGGTCGGCGTGAGCTTCCTGCTGGTGCTGTGCACCAATAGCCGAACCGTATGGCTGTCTTTCGGCGCGGTGGCGCTGGCGTCCTGCTACCCGTTCATGAAGCGCTACACCTATTACCCGCAGGTGGTGCTGGGTGCCGCGTATTCCTGGGGCATCCCCATGGCCTTTACCGCAGCCGGTGGCGAGCTGCCGGCCAGTGCCTGGCTGCTGTACATCGCCAACCTGCTGTGGACGGTGGGTTACGACACCTACTACGCCATGGTCGACCGCGACGACGACCTGAAGATCGGCGTGAAATCGACTGCGATCCTGTTCGGCGATGCGGACCGGACGATCATCCTGACCTTGCAGATGCTGTCGCTGGGCTGTCTGCTGCTGGCGGGTAGCCGCTTCGAGCTGGGCGGCTGGTTCCACCTGGGGTTGCTGGGTGCGGCGGCGTGCTTTGCCTGGGAATACTGGTCGACGCGCAAGCTGGACCGCGAGTCGTGCTTCAAGGCGTTTTTGCACAATCACTGGGCGGGGTTGCTGGTGTTCATCGGGGTGGTGCTGGATTACGCCCTGCGCTGATCCTTGCCTCCACCTGTGGGAGCGGGTTCACCGGCGAATGCGATGGTGGCTGCACCGCAGCGTGCGCGGGTGAACCCGCTCCCACAGAGTCCGGAGGCAGGCTTTACGGTTTGGCGACGTGCCACACGTCCTTCATGCCGTCACCGGTCATGTCCCCGGCCTTCTTGTCCTTGACGAAGGTGTACAGCGGCTTGCCGTCATAGGCCCACTGCATCTTGCCGTCGTCACGCTTGATCTGTGTCCACTTGCCTTCAGCCTTCTCGCCCTTCTCGACCATCAGTGGAGGCCAGTTCGTCGCACAATCACCATTGCACATCGACTTGCCGCCTGCATCCTTGTCGAAGGTGTACAGCGTCATGCCTTTGTGGTCGACCCACATGCCGTCTTTTTCCATGGCATGGTGGGCGGACGCCACCCCCGGAAGCGCCAGTGCAGCGAAAAGGGCCATCCAGCTCAGCGTATGTCGTGTCATTGGAATCACCATGAATTCGGGGGTGGATTGCATTCTGTTTGCCGTCGCAGCGGCCCTGTGAAGCCTAGCCCAGTCATGGAATGTCGCCAGAACGGCCAACACCCTGTCACACAGCTGCAATAATTCCGTTATCTAATGCGGGCCAAGACACGATTCCTGGGAGAGGTTTTGAGCATGGTTGGCAGAAACATTCTGATCGTCGACGACGAAGCACCGATTCGCGAGATGATCGCCGTTGCCTTGGAAATGGCCGGCTATGACTGCCTGGAAGCCGAGAACTCCCAGCAAGCCCACGCGATCATCGTCGACCGCAAACCGGACCTGATCCTGCTCGACTGGATGCTGCCCGGCACCTCCGGCATCGAGCTGGCACGCCGCCTCAAGCGCGACGAGCTGACCGGCGATATCCCGATCATCATGCTCACCGCCAAAGGCGAAGAGGACAACAAGATCCAGGGCCTGGAAGTCGGCGCCGACGACTACATCACCAAGCCGTTCTCGCCCCGCGAGCTGGTCGCCCGCCTGAAGGCTGTGCTGCGTCGCACCGGCCCGAGCGACAGCGAAGCGCCAATCGAAGTTGGCGGCCTGCTGCTCGACCCGATCAGCCACCGCGTGACCATCGACGGCAAGCCGGCCGAGATGGGCCCTACCGAATACCGCCTGCTGCAGTTCTTCATGACTCACCAGGAACGCGCCTATACCCGCGGCCAGTTGCTCGACCAGGTGTGGGGCGGCAACGTGTATGTCGAGGAGCGCACCGTCGACGTGCATATCCGTCGCCTGCGCAAGGCACTGGGTGAAGCCTACGAAAATCTGGTACAAACCGTCCGGGGCACTGGCTACCGCTTCTCGACCAAGAGCTGATCGAGCCGACAAGCGCCAAGCTGCAAGTCGTTGTACAAGGACCGTCAATTGAACCAGAACTGGCACGCGACCCTGATTCGCCACCTGTTGCTGCTGATCACCGTCTGCCTGATCGGCGGCCTGGTCAGCGGCTATTACGGCTGGAGCCTGGCCATCGGCCTGGCGCTCTATCTGGGCTGGACGCTCAAGCAGCTGCTGCGCCTGCACGACTGGCTGCGCAACCACCAACCCGACGAAGCACCGCCCGATGGCTACGGCCTGTGGGGTGAGGTGTTCGACAGCATCTACCACCTGCAACGTCGCGACCAGCGCGTGCGCGGGCGCCTGCAGGCAGTGATCGACCGGGTGCAGGAGTCCACTGCGGCGCTGCGCGACGCCGTGATCATGCTCGACAGCGACGGCAACCTGGAGTGGTGGAACCGCGCCGCAGAGACGCTGCTGGGCTTCAAGACCCCGCAGGACGGCGGCCAGCCGGTGACCAACCTGGTGCGCCACCCGCGCTTCAAGGAGTATTTCGAGGCGGAGAACTACGTCGAGCCGCTGGAAATCCCCTCGCCGATCAACGACCGCCTGCGCGTGCAACTGCACATCACCCGCTACGGCAACAACGAGCACCTGATGCTGGTGCGCGATGTCACCCGCATTCATCAGCTCGAGCAGATGCGCAAGGACTTCGTCGCCAACGTCTCCCACGAGCTGCGCACGCCGCTGACGGTGATCACCGGCTACCTGGAAACCCTGCTGGACAACGTCGAGGACGTGAACCCGCGCTGGGCCAGGGCGCTGCAACAGATGACCCAGCAAGGCTCGCGCATGCAGACCCTGCTCAACGACCTGCTGCTCCTGGCCAAGCTGGAAGCCACCGACTACCCGTCGGACAACCAGCCGGTGGCGGTCGATGCCCTGCTTACCGCGATCAAGAACGATGCCCAGGCCCTGTCCGGGCCGCGTAACCAGAAGATCACCCTGGAAGCCGCACCGGGCCTGCGCCTGAAGGGCAGCGAGTCGGAACTGCGCAGCGCCTTCTCCAACCTGGTGTTCAACGCCGTGAAGTACACCCAGGATGAAGGCAGCATCCGCATCCGCTGGTGGGGCGACGAACACGGCGCGCACCTGTCGGTGCAGGATTCCGGGGTCGGTATCGACGCCAAGCACCTGCCGCGGCTGACCGAGCGCTTCTACCGGGTCGACTCCAGCCGTGCATCGAATACCGGCGGTACCGGCCTGGGGCTGGCGATCGTCAAGCACGTGCTGATGCGCCACCGCGGCAAGCTGGAAATCAGCAGCGTGCCGGGGCATGGCAGTACCTTCACCTGTCACTTTGGGCCGGCACAATTGGCCAACGGCAAGGCCTGAGGGACTGGGGGCTGCTTTGCAGCCCTTTGCTTTTGCAGCCCCAGCCGCTACATTGGACCCCCTGTGCCAGCAAGAGCTGGCACTTTTTTTCTCTCTATCTCAAAGACGGACCCCGTAAAAACTCCATCATGGACCCTTCCCCTGGTATCAGCCTCACCTCGTTATTCGCCGATTTCGGCATGATCATCTTCGCCTTCCTGCTGGTGCTGCTCAACGGCTTCTTCGTTGCCGCCGAGTTCGCCATGGTCAAGCTGCGCGCCACCCGCGTCGAGTCCATCGCCGAACTGCATGGCTGGCGCGGCAGCATCCTGCGAAAGGTCCACAACCAGCTCGACGCCTACCTCTCGGCTTGCCAGCTGGGCATCACCCTCGCCTCGCTGGGCCTGGGCTGGGTCGGTGAGCCGGCCTTCGCCCACCTGCTGGAGCCGCTGCTGGCCTACCTGGGCGTGGACAGCGCCGAACTGGTCAAGGCGGTGTCGTTCTTCGTCGCCTTCTTCGTCATTTCGTACCTGCACATCGTGGTCGGCGAACTGGCGCCCAAGTCGTGGGCGATCCGCAAGCCCGAGCTGCTGTCGCTGTGGACCGCCGTGCCGCTGTACCTGTTCTACTGGACCATGTACCCGGCCATCTACCTGCTCAACGCCAGCGCCAACACCATCCTGCGCATCGCCGGCCAGGGTGAGCCCGGCCCGCACCACGAGCACCACTACAGCCGCGAAGAACTCAAGCTGATCCTGCACTCCAGCCGTGGCCAGGACCCAAGCGACCAAGGCATGCGCGTACTCGCCTCGGCCGTGGAAATGGGCGAGCTGGAAGTGGTGGACTGGGCCAACTCGCGTGAGGACATGGTCAGCATCGACGCCCAGGCCCCGCTCAAGGAAATCCTCGCCCTGGTACGCCGGCACAAGTTCAGCCGCTACCCGGTGTACGACGCCGAGCGCGAGGAGTTCACCGGCCTGCTGCACATCAAGGACTTGCTGCTGGAGCTGGCCGAACTCGAACACCTTCCCGAAACCATCGACCTGGACGACCTGGCCCGCCCGCTGGAGCGCGTGTCGCGGCACATGCCGCTGTCGCAGCTGCTGGAGCAGTTCCGCAAAGGTGGCGCGCACTTCGTGCTAGTGGAGGAAGCCGACGGCAAGGTGATCGGCTACCTGACCATGGAAGACGTGCTGGAAGTGCTGGTGGGTGACATTCAGGACGAACACCGCAAGACCGAACGCGGCATCCTCGCCTACCAGCCAGGCAAGCTGCTGGTGCGGGGCGATACGCCGCTGTTCAAGGTCGAGCGCCTGCTCGGTGTCGACCTCGACCACATCGAGGCAGAAACCCTCGCCGGCCTGGTCTACGAGACCCTCAAGCGCGTGCCTGAGGAAGAGGAAGTGCTGGAAGTCGAAGGCCTGCGCATCATCATCAAGAAGATGAAAGGGCCGAAGATCGTCCTGGCCAAGGTGCTCAAGCTCGACTGACCTGAGGGGCCGCTTCAAGGCCCCCGCAGCGTCCTGCTAGTCAGTGCGCAGGTTTGCTGTGCCTGCGAGACGTGAGGTCCAGGCCAACGGCTCGCATCACAGCCAACATTGTCTTGAGTGTAGGGTTACCTTTCTCCGAGAACGAGCGATACAGATGCTCCCGGGAAACGCCCGCCTCAGCAGCAATAGCCGTCATACCTTTGGCACGGGCGACTACACCAAGGGCCTGCGCGATGTAGGCTGCGTCACCCGTCTCAAAGGCATCCTCCATGAATATGGCAATGGACTCTGCGTCGGTCAGCGCTTCTGCTGGGTCGTAGTCATAGAACTGTTCTTTCATTCATCATCACTCCACTGGCTGGCCAGTGATTTGGCTGTCTCGATATCCCGCGACTGGCTGCTTTTGTCTCCACCACATAGCAACAGCACCAACTGATTACCGCGCTGCTGAAAATAGACACGATAACCGGGGCCATGATGGATACGCAGTTCGCTAACGCCTTGACCTACTGGCTGTACATCACCAAGCAAGCCATGCGCCAAGCGGAAAACGCGTGCAGCAATGATTGCCCTTGCCTGCTTGTCCCTTAGCTTGCGCTCCCAATTCCTGTAGGTGGCTGTCTGCTTGATACTCTTCATGGATAATTTGTAGCTTATAAATCACATTCAGGCAAGCGGCCTTATGGGTTGCCGGCGGTGAAGTCCGGCAACCCGCCAAGCGGCCGGGCGAACTGGAAAGGTATCGACTCCAGCGCCAAGCCCACATTGCGCTGCACTACGAAATGCAGGTGCGGCCCGGTGCTGTTACCGGTATTGCCCGATTTGGCCAGGGCCTGCCCGACCACCACCTGCTGCCCTTCGCGCACCACCACCGAACCGCGCATCAGGTGCAGGTACACGCCCATGGTGCCGTCGGGGTGCAGAATCCGCACGAAATTGCCCCCCGGGTTGTTGCCTCGACCACTCTGGCCATTCTCGACCTTCACCACCATACCGCCCCGGGCCGCAATGATCGGCGTGCCCTCCGGCATGGCGATGTCCATTGCATAACGGCTCCTGGGGCCGAAGTGGCTGAAGCGGCCGTTGGGCCCCTGGGTCAGGCGAAATGGCCCGCCCTTCCAGGGAAACGGATAGCGGTAGGCCAGAGAGCGCTGGCCAGGGTCGCCCATGGCGTACTGGAAGCTGGTGACGTATTGCAGCTTGCCACCGGGCGCAGCCAGCACCGAGCTCAGCACCTTGCTCGAACGCGGCCCCACCACGGCGCGTATGTTGCGCGGCTGGTTGCCACCGAAGGCGTTGGTCAGCTTGTCGATACGCAGCTCGACCTGCATCGGCACATACAAGTCGTTGCGCACCATGAAGCGCACGCCGCCCGGGAAGGTTTCGGCCTGCAGGCGTACCTTGCCGTCGATGTGATCGAGGATCGGTTCGCTTAGCTCGAAGGTTTTTGCCCCCGGGCTGTAGCGATCGGAGTATGAGACCACGCCAGTGTTGTCGACGGTCTTGTAGATCGTCATGCCCATGCTCGACGCCGAGGCCGAAAACAAGGCACAGAAAAGCAGCAAGCGAGCGGTGGCTGGCATGATGGTGGCTTTTTGACAGGTATGGTCTGTCGAAGACTAGCAGCGGGATTGGCGAGCGGTATTGCAGTTGGTCGGGTAGCTGAGTCGACCCTGTGGGAGCGGCCTTGTGTCGCGAAAGGGCTGTGTAGCAGCCCCTCGATTTTTGCATTAACGCTGAAATGCCCGGGGCCGCTTTGCGGCCCTTTCGCGACGCAAGGCCGCTCCTATGTATGGACTCGCCCACACTGTCTAGCTGCTTTTGAACATAGGAACCCGGTTGCATCTATGTATCAGGCCTATTCGAGGAAGCTTTTTGCTTCTGGCCAACATCGTGGTGAGCTCGCAGTGTGCCGTTTACATTGAGGCCACTATTAGGCCTGTAGGAGCGGAGGCATCTATCTGCGACGGTCTTACCTAGGGTCAATGTTCACTAGCAGGGGTTGGAGCGCTTGGCGCCCCGGTGGCATTACTCGGGTGGTCAGAGGCTCATAGCAGCCTCCGGGTTGTTGTTCGGTTTGCGTTGATAAACCTGATCACTCTGTAACAGGGC
>NZ_QEQQ01000038.1 GCF_003097235.1 Pseudomonas sp. CC120222-01a
CCGTTTGCCGGGCAGCATGATGTCCATGTGGTTAACGACGTCCCACGCCGACATTCGGCGGAACAGTGCCATGCCGATGATGCACCACACCAGGCTTTCAAGCGGGAGGCGGCGCTTGCGGATGGTCGAGACACCTGCGGCTTCAAAAGCCTGCTTCACAATGTCCGGATCAAGCAAAGCACCTAGTCCTTCAAGGGCATTTGGCCTTGAGGCCATTTCGTGAGTGAGGGACAGTGCTTTTGCTAGGCGCATAAAAAATCCGATGCTCGTTTCCAAGCATCGGATTTTGCGGCCTACGGGCTAAAGCTTAAAGTGTCAGTCTTAACTGACTGGCATTAGCCCGAAGGCTGGTTTCTCATCGCTGCACAGAGCAATCAACCACGCGGCTTGCCGCGGCCACGGCCAGCCGGCTTGTCACCGTCAGGCTTGCCTGGGCGCTTGCGCATTTCGCTCGGGCGTTCGGCCACGGCGCTGCCACGACTGCCTCTACGCGGGGCCTCGTCACGCGACTGACGTGCTGGGCGCTCACCCGAGGTATCGCGTGGCTGGCGTGCCGGGCGCTCAGCGGCTGCAGCACCGCCTTCATGGGCCGGGCGCAGGCTGCGCACGCGCTCGTTGCGGCCCATTGGGCGGCTCGATTTGCGCTGCAGGCGCTCCATCTTGTCCTTGGCCTTGAGGTTCAGGGTCGGCAGCGCCACCGGCTGCAGGCCCACTTCAGCGGCCAGGATGTCGATTTCGCCCTGGGTCATTTCGCGCCAGCGGCCCATCGGCAGGTCGGAGTTGAGGAACACCGGGCCGAAACGCACGCGCTTCAGGCGGCTGACCACCATGCCCTGGGATTCCCACAGGCGGCGTACCTCGCGGTTACGGCCTTCCATCACCACACAGTGGTACCAGTGGTTGAAGCCTTCGCCACCTGGCGCCTTCTGGATGTCGGTGAACTTGGCCGGGCCGTCTTCGAGCATCACGCCCGCCTTCAGGCGATCGATCATCTCGTCGTCGACTTCACCACGTACACGCACGGCGTACTCACGGTCCATCTCGTAGGACGGGTGCATCAGGCGGTTGGCCAGTTCGCCGTCGGTGGTGAACAGCAGCAGGCCGGTGGTGTTGATGTCGAGGCGGCCGATGTTGATCCAGCGGCCTTCCTTCGGCCGCGGCAGGCGGTCGAATACGGTCGGGCGGCCTTCCGGGTCGTCACGGGTGCAGATCTCGCCATCGGGCTTGTTGTACATGATCACCCGGCGCGTGGCCTCGGCGGCCTCTTCGCGCTTGATCAGCTTGCCGTCGACGGTGATGGCGTCGTGCAGGTCGACGCGCAGGCCGAGGGTGGCCTCGACGCCGTTGACCTTGATGCGGCCCTGGCTGATCCAGGCTTCGACGTCACGGCGCGAACCAACGCCGATGCGCGCCAGCACTTTCTGCAGCTTTTCGCCGGCTGGCGGGGTGATTTCGGTATTTTGCAGGTCTTGCTCACTCATCTGGGCACCTCCCGGTGTAGGAATGAAAACAGGGTCTTGGCGACGAACGCGCCAAAGGGCCGCGCATCATACGCGGTTCCCTGGAGGAACGCACTGGAGGGTAGAGGGTTTTGTAGGGCTGGAGGGTAAATTCTGCCCAGCGGGCTTGATGCTGCCTGTACCGGCCTCATCGCGGGCAAGCCCGCGATGAGGCCGGTACAGGCAATATCAAGGTTCGGACTTGCCCTCTTCCTCCACCGAGGCCTCGGGCTCCTCTTCACGCAGGTCGTCGAAGTCGGTCTTCAACCCTTCCTCCATCTGGTCCAGCTCCACCAGCAAGCTGCGGAAGCTGGTCTCTTCCTTCGGCTCGCCGACGGCTTCCTCTTCGCCCAGGCTGGCATCGGCCAAGGCCTGTATATGCGCCGGCACCGGGGCATCATCCGGGTCGAGCAGCGGTTCTGGCTCCATCTCGCGCAGTTCGGCCAGCGCTGGCAACTCGTCCAGGCTCTTGAGGTTGAAGTGATCGAGAAACGCCTTGGTGGTGGCGAACATCGCCGGGCGCCCAGGCACCTCGCGGTAGCCGACCACACGAATCCACTCGCGCTCCATCAGCGTCTTGATGATGTTGCTGTTGACCGCCACGCCCCGCACATCCTCGATCTCGCCACGGGTGATGGGCTGGCGGTAGGCGATCAGCGCCATGGTCTCGAGCAAGGCGCGGGAATAACGCTGCGGGCGCTCCTCCCACAGCCGGCCAACCCAGGGCGCGAAATCTTCACGAATCTGCAAGCGGTAACCTGTGGCCACTTCCTTGAGCTCGAAAGCCCGCCCGGCGCAGGACTTGTCGAGCACTTCCAGGGCTTTCTTGAAGACTTTCGGCTCGGGGCGCTCGGCCTCTTCGAACAGCTCGTAGAGCCGTTCGAGGGACTGCGGCTTGCCCGAGGCGAGCAGAAAGGCTTCGATCAGCGACGCCAGGTCGCGGGGTTCATTCAGATTCATCAGGTTCTTCGACAGACTCGGGGCGCAGCCGCACATGGATCGGCGCAAAGGGCTCATTCTGCACCAGTTCGACCAGCGATTCCTTCACCAGCTCGAGGATCGCCATGAAGGTCACCACCACGCCGAGCTTGCCCTCCTCGGGCGTGAACAGCGCGACGAACGGCACGAAGGCGCCGCCCTTGAGGCGCTCCAGCACGTCGCTCATGCGCTCGCGGGTAGACAGTGTCTCGCGGGTAATCTGGTGGCTTTCGAACAGGTCGTTGCGGCGCATGACCTCGGCCATGGACACCAGCAGCTCTTCCAGGCTGACCTGCGGCAACAGCTTGCGCACCTTGGCTTGCGGGGCTTCAAGACGCGGCACGACGATCTCGCGACCCACCCGCGGCAGCTCGTCGATGCCCTCGGCGGCAGCCTTGAAGCGCTCGTACTCCTGCAGGCGGCGGATCAGCTCGGCGCGCGGGTCGCCCTCCTCTTCCTCGACCTCGGCCGAGCGCGGCAACAGCATGCGCGACTTGATCTCGGCAAGCATCGCAGCCATCACCAGGTATTCGGCGGCCAGCTCCAGGCGCACGCTCTTCATCAATTCGACGTAGCCCATGTACTGGCGGGTGATTTCCGCCACCGGGATGTCGAGGATGTCGATGTTCTGTTTGCGGATCAGGTACAGCAACAGGTCCAGCGGGCCCTCGAAGGCTTCGAGGATGACTTCCAGGGCGTCCGGCGGAATGTACAGGTCCACCGGCATTTCGGTCAGCGCTTCGCCGTAGACCAGCGCCAGCTGCAACTGCTGTGGCGGCGGCTCGATCTGTTCTGCCGGCGCCTCGGGTGCTTCCACCTGGCTCACGCGTTGACCATGAACGGCGTGGGGTCGCCGCAGCCTTCGCGGATCAGTTCAGGCTCGTCGCCGGACAGGTCGATGATGGTCGAAGCCTTGAGGTCGCCAAAGCCACCGTCGATGACCAGGTCGACATGGTGCTCCAGGCGCTCGCGAATCTCGTAGGGGTCGGTCATCGGCTCGGTGTCGCCCGGCAGGATGAGGCTCACGCTCATCAGCGGCTCGCCCAGTTCAGCCAGCAGCGCCAAGGTGATAGCGTGGTCCGGCACGCGCAGGCCGATGGTGCGGCGCTTTTCATGCAGCAGCAGGCGCGGCACTTCGCGGGTACCGTTGAGGATGAAGGTATAGGGCCCGGGTACATGGGCCTTGAGCAGGCGGAAGATGCCGGTGTCGACCTTGGCGTACAGCCCCAGTTGCGACATGTCGCAGCACATCAGGGTGAAGTTGTGGGTCTTGTCCAGGCCGCGCAGGCGGCGCACCCGCTCGATCGCCGCCTTGTCGCCGATCTGGCAACCCAGGGCATAGGCCGAGTCGGTCGGGTAGACCACCACGCCGCCCTTGCGGATGATTTCCACCGCCTGGCGGATCAGGCGCGGCTGAGGGTTCTCCGGATGAATCTGGAAAAATTGGCTCACGAAGTCGTCCTGTTCATAGCGCCATAAGCTGTTCATGACTGAATCGACGCCACAGAGGTGGCAAGTCCTCGGGCAATGGCCGGTAGGCACCGATCTCGCCCCAGGTGCCGGGGCCGTGGAAATCGCTGCCAGCGCTTGCCAGCAGGCCGAACTCACGGGTAAGGATGGACATCGTGCCCACCTGCTCGGCCGGCATCATCCCGTTGACCACTTCAAGTGCCTGCCCGCCTGCCTGAATATAGTCGGCAATCAGCCGCCTGCGCTTGCTGCGGGTCAGATCGTAGTGCATGGGATGCGCAAGGCTCACCCAGGCGTTTGACTGGCGCAGGGTGGCGACAGTTTCCTCGAGCGTCGGCCAGTGCTGCTTGACGTCGCCCAGCTTGCCGGCCCCCAGCCACTTGCGGAAGGCCTCGGCACGGTCCTTGACATGACCGGCGCGCACCATGAACTCGGCAAAATGCGGCCGCGCCGGGGCGTTGCCGCTGTCCCCCAGTTCCTGCTGCACGGCCCGCGCGCCGTCGAGGGCGCCTGGCATGCCCTTGGCCGCCAACCGTTTGTCGATTTCCTCGGCACGCAACCAGCGGCCACGGTGCAGGGCCTCGATGGCCTGGAGCAAGGGCGGTGCATCGAGCGGGAAGTGGTAGCCCAGCACGTGGATGGTCGCGCCACCCCAGGTGCACGACAGCTCTACCCCGCTGACCCAGCGCATGCCCCGCGCGTGGCAGGCCTGGCGCGCTTCGGGCAGCCCTTCGAGGGTGTCGTGGTCGGTCAGTGCCAGCGTTTGCACCCCGTGCTCATGGGCCCGGGCGACCAGGTCCGTGGGCGACAGGGCGCCATCGGAGGCCGTGCTGTGACAGTGCAGATCAACATTCATGGAGGAGCGCTTTCGCTGGAATCGATGTTTGTTATTATGCCGTCACATCCCGATTCTGGCTGCCATTGTGAAACAATTCATCGATTTCATCCCGCTGCTGCTGTTCTTCATCGTCTACAAGCTCGACCCGCGTCCGCTGGACGTCGCCGGCCACAGCTTCGAATTCGGCGGCATCTACAGCGCCACGGCGATGCTGATCATCAGCTCGCTGGTGGTGTACGGCGCGCTGTTCCTGCGCCAGCGCAAGCTGGAGAAGGGCCAGTGGCTGACCCTGGTCGCCTGCCTGGTGTTCGGCGGCCTGACCCTGACCTTCCACAGCGAAACCTTCCTCAAGTGGAAGGCGCCGGTGGTCAACTGGCTGTTCGCCCTGGGCTTCGCCGGTAGCCACTTCATCGGCGACCGGGTGCTGATCAAGCGCATCATGGGCCACGCATTGACCCTGCCCGATGCCATCTGGTCGCGCCTGAACGTGGCCTGGATCGCCTTCTTCGTGTTCTGCGGCGCCGCCAACCTGTTCGTGGCCTTCACCTTCCAGGACTTCTGGGTCGACTTCAAGGTGTTCGGCAGCCTGGGCATGACCGTGATCTTCCTGGTGGCGCAGGGTGTGTACCTGTCGCGTCACCTGCACGACGACCCTTCCACCTCCAAACCCAAGGATTGACATGCTCTACGCCATCATCGCCAGCGACGTCGCGAACTCCCTGGAAAAACGCCTGGCCGCACGCCCGGCGCACATCGAGCGCCTGCAGCAGCTCAAGGCCGAAGGCCGCGTGGTGCTGGCCGGCCCGCACCCGGCCATCGACAGCAACGACCCAGGTGAAGCCGGCTTCAGCGGCAGCCTGATCGTCGCCGAGTTCGACTCCCTGGCCGCCGCCCAGGCCTGGGCCGATGCCGACCCGTACATCGCCGCGGGCGTGTACGACAAGGTCATCGTCAAGCCGTTCAAGCAAGTCCTGCCCTGACCGGCCACCGCGTCGCCGATCACTCTGGCGACGCGGTCTGCCCCTTCTAATTGCACGCTCGAATTACACAGTCGTCCCCAGTCTGCGGTATCTTTGCCACTGGCGAGCGCGTCAGACGCCGTCGATTTGAATTGAGTGAGTCATGAGCGAGCTGTTACTGATTGATGATGACCAGGAACTCTGCGAGCTGCTCGGCAGCTGGCTGACCCAGGAAGGGTTTGCGGTACGCGCCTGCCACGATGGCCAGAGCGCGCGACAGGCGTTGGCCGAGCAGGCTCCGGCGGCCGTGGTGCTGGATGTGATGCTGCCCGACGGCAGCGGCCTGGAGCTGCTCAAGCAGCTGCGCAGCGAACACGCCGAGCTGCCGGTGCTAATGCTGTCGGCCCGCGGCGAACCCCTGGACCGCATCCTCGGCCTGGAACTGGGCGCCGACGATTACCTGGCCAAGCCCTGCGACCCTCGTGAGCTCACCGCCCGCCTGCGCGCCGTGCTGCGCCGCAGCCACCCCACCGCCACCACCACCCAGCTGGAGATCGGCGACCTGGCGTTCAGCCCGGTGCGTGGCGTGGTCAGCATCGACGGCCGCGACATGAGCCTGACGCTGTCCGAAAGCCGCATCCTCGAAGCGCTGCTGCGCCAGCCGGGCGAGCCGCTGGACAAACAGGAACTGGCGCAGATCGCCTTGGGGCGCAAGCTGACCCTGTATGACCGCAGCCTGGACATGCACGTCAGCAACCTGCGCAAGAAGGTCGGCCCACACCCCGATGGTCGGCCGCGGATCGTGGCACTGCGTAGCCGCGGTTACTACTACAGCCTGTAAACCTGCATGGGGCCGCCTGTGCCCCATCTTTACCCTGCCTTTACCGTCCGCTGACTGCGCTTGACCTTGATCTCCCTAGACTGAGCTCATCCGGTAAACACCGGCCCATGACAGGAGAGACACCATGCGCAAGACCCTTATCGCCCTGATGTTCGCCGCCGCCCTGCCGACCGTGGCCATGGCCATGCCTGAAGGCGGCCCGCGTCACGACGGCCCGCATCATCGCGGTGATGCGCCTTTCGCCCAACTGGACCTGAGCCGCGACCAGCGCCAGCAGATCGGCAAGCTGATGGGCGAGCAGATGCAGCACCGCCGCGAGATCACCGAGCGCTACCTGGACAAGCTGCCGGCAGCCGACCAGAAGGCCATGAAAGACGAGCTCAAGGCCAGCCACGACAAGACCGACAGCCAGGTCCGCGCGCTGCTCAAGCCTGATCAGCAGAAGAAGTTCGATGAACTGCAAAAGGAACGCGAAGCACGCAAGGCTGAATGGAAAGAGTTCCAGGCCTGGAAAGCTGCAAAAGCCACCAAGGCCCAGTAAGCTTCTCGCTCAATGCCCGGCCCGCCTCAAGCGGGCCGGGCTTTTCCCGTTTACAGGAGGTGCTCTTGCGTTCTCTGTTCTGGCGCATCCTGGCCAGCTTCTGGCTGGCCATTACCCTGGTCGCGGGCCTGTCGATCCTGCTCGGCCACATGCTCAACCAGGACGCCTGGATCCTCAGCCGCCACCCCGGCCTCAAGACCATGGCCAGCCATTGGGCCAAGCATTATGAGCAGGAGGGCCTGGAGTCGGCCCAGGCCTTCCTGGAGCGCCGCAAGGAGCGCTACAAGATTGATGTGCAGGTGCTCGACGACAGTGGCGATGCCGTGGTGCCTGGCACCTTCCCGCGCCGCGCGGCGGCATTTGAGGCGCGCCAGCACAATGACGAGCGCCGCCTGCCGTGGCGCCGGCTGACCGAGGAATACACCAGCCCCGACAGCGGCAACACCTACCTGTTGATCTACCGCATCCCGCACCCGGAGCTGGACGCCTGGCACCGCGAGAGCCTGCTCTGGCCGTTGAGTGCCCTGGGCATCGCGCTGGTGGTGCTGACCTTGTTCAGCCTGCTGGTAACCCTGTCGATCACCCGCCCGCTGAGCCGCCTGCGCGGCGCCGTTCACGACCTTGGCCAGGCCAGCTACCAACAGAACAGCCTGGCCCGGCTGGCGGCACGGCGTGACGAGTTCGGCGTGCTGGCCAAGGACTTCAACAAGATGGGTGCACGCCTGCAGAGCCTGATCGGCAGCCAGCGCCAGCTGCTGCGCGACGTGTCCCACGAGCTGCGTTCACCGCTGGCGCGCCTGCGCATTGCCCTGGCTCTGGCCGAGCGCGCCGAAACCGAACAGCGCCAGGCCCTGTGGCCACGCCTGACCCGTGAATGCGACCGCCTGGAAGACCTGATCAGCGAAATCCTGACCTTGGCCCGGGTCGATGCCGAGCAGGCCCATGCCGAACCTGTCGACCTTAACGCGCTGCTCGGCAGCGTGCGCAAGGATGCTCAGCTCAGTGCGCCGGAGCAGGAAGTGAAGCTGGAGGCGCAGCCGGGGCTGACGCTGCAAGGCTGGCCGACACTGATCGAGCGTGCCGTGGACAACCTGGTGCGCAATGCCCTGCGCTTCAACCCGGAGGGGCAACCGATCGAGATCAGTGCGCAGCGCGAGCAGGACAAGATCGTGCTGAGCGTGCGCGACCATGGGCCAGGGGCGGCGCCGGAGCACCTGGCGCAGTTGGGTGAGCCGTTCTTCCGGGCGCCGGGGCAGGAAGCGGCTGGGCACGGGCTGGGGTTGGCGATTGCGCGCAAGGCGGCCGAGCGGCATGGCGGGAGCCTGGTGCTGGAGAATCATCCACAGGGTGGGTTCGTGGCTCGGGTGGAGTTGCCGCTGGCGGTAGTGACGGGCAGTTAACGTGATGCTGGGGCCGCCGGCCCTTTCGCGGGCAAGCCCGCGAAGAAGCCAACGCGTTACTCGCCCCAGGTAGCGACATAATCGGCGGTTTCCAGAATCGGCGCCGTACGCGGTTCAGCCATCGGCGTACCGACATACAGGTAGCCAATCAGCTCCTCGTTCTCGGCCAGGCCCAGCCCTTTATGCACATGGGCATCGAAGGCCATGTCACCGGTGCGCCACACTGCGCCGATCCCCTGGGCATGCGCCGCAATCAGGATGCCATGGGCCGCGCAACCCGCCGCCAGGCGCTGCTCGGACTTGGGCACCTTGAAGTGGTCCTGCAGCTTGGCGATCACCACGATCAGCAATGGCGCACGCAGCGGCATCGCACGTGCCTTGTCCAGCGCAGCCTGGCTGGCGTCGCCCTTGTGCTGCACCGCTTCGGCAAACAGCTCACCGAGCTTGTCGCGGCCCTGACCCTCGATGGTCAGGAAGCGCCACGGCCGCAGCTGGCCGTGGTCCGGTGCGCGCAAGGCGGCCTGGAACAGCGCCTCGCGCTGGGCCTCGTTGGGCGCAGGTTCGGTCAGGCGCGGCACGGATACACGGTTGAGCAATGCGTCGAGAGCCTCCATCGGCTACCCTCCTGGCAGGTGAATGTGCGGCCATTCTAGCGTTTACATCACCAGACCCATAGGTAGAATGGCGCCCTTCCGTTTCGAGTCAGAGCAGATCACATGGCGTTGCCGACCTTAAGGATCATTGGTTTCATCATCGGCATCTTCCTGATCACCCTGGCGGTCAGCATGGTCGTGCCCATGGCGACCCTGGTGATCTTCGAACGCACCGGCGACCTGCCGTCGTTCCTCTGGTCCAGCCTGATCACCTTCATTGCCGGCCTGGCCATGGTCCTGCAGGGCCGCCCCGAGCACGTCCACCTGCGGCCGCGCGACATGTACCTGCTGACCGTCAGCAGCTGGGTGGTGGTGTGCATCTTCGCCGCCCTGCCCTTCCTGCTGACCCAGCACATCAGCTACACCGACGCCTTCTTCGAGAGCATGTCCGGCATCACCGCCACCGGCGCCACGGTGCTCAGCGGGCTCGACACCATGTCACCGGGCATCCTGATGTGGCGCTCGATGCTGCACTGGCTCGGCGGCATCGGCTTCATCGCCATGGCGGTGGCGATCTTGCCGCTGCTGCGCATCGGTGGCATGCGCCTGTTCCAGACCGAGTCATCAGACCGCTCGGAAAAGGTCATGCCGCGCTCGCACATGGTCGCCAAGTCGATCGTCGGCGTGTACGTCGGCTTCTCGATCTTCGGCGCACTGGCCTTCTGGTGGGCCGGCATGAGCCCGTTCGATGCCATCAACCACGCCATGTCGGCGATCTCCACCGGCGGGTTCTCCACCTCTGACCAGTCCCTGGCCAAGTGGGACATCCCCGCCGTGCACTGGGTCGCGGTGGTGGTGATGATCATGGGCAGCCTGCCCTTCACGCTGTACGTGGCGACCTTGCGTGGCAACCGCAAGGCCCTTATCCGCGACCAGCAGGTTCAAGGATTGCTGGGCATGCTGGTGGTCACCTGGATCGTGCTCGGCACCTGGTACTGGTACACCACCAACCTGCACTGGCTCGATGCCCTGCGCCACGTAGCACTGAACGTGACCTCGGTGGTCACCACCACCGGTTTCGCCCTGGGCGACTACAGCCTGTGGGGCAACTTCTCGCTGATGCTGTTCTTCTACCTGGGCTTCGTTGGCGGCTGCTCCGGCTCCACCGCCGGCGGTATCAAGATCTTCCGCTTCCAGGTGGCCTACATCCTGCTCAAGGCCAGCCTCAACCAGCTGATCCACCCGCGCGCGGTGATCAAGCAGAAGTACAACGGTCACCGACTGGACGAGGAAATCGTCCGCTCGATCCTGACCTTCTCGTTCTTCTTCGCTATCACCATCTGCGTGATGGCCCTGCTGCTGTCGCTGTTGGGCGTTGACTGGATGACCGCACTGACAGGCGCTGCCGGCACCGTGTCGGGCGTGGGCCCGGGCCTCGGCGAAGTGGTCGGCCCTTCGGGCAACTATTCGACGCTGCCGGATGCCGCCAAATGGGTGCTGTCGACCGGCATGCTGCTCGGCCGCCTGGAGATCATCACGGTGCTGGTGTTGTGTATGCCGGCGTTCTGGCGTCACTGACTTCGGCGGGCTCCGCACCCAGCCGGGCGCGGTATTCGCTGGGGGTGACATCGAACCAGCGGCGGAATGCCCGGTAGAAGTTGCTCGGGTCGGCAAAGCCCAGCAGGTAGGCGGTTTCCAGCAGGGTCATGCCTGGCTGGGCCAGGTATTGCTCGGCCAGCTCACGGCGAGTGTCGTCGAGCAACGTCTGGAAGCTGGTGCCCTCTTCCTGCAAGCGGCGCTGCAAGGTGCGCTGGGACAGGTGCAGGGCCTGGGCCAGGGTTTCGCGCTTGGGCTCCCCTTGCGGCAGGATGCGGCACAGGACCTGGCGCACCCGGTGAGTCACGCGGCTTTCTGAAAAACGCGCCAGGTACTCGCCGGCAAAGCGGTCATGCAGGATGGCCATGGCTTCGTTGGCAGTGGGCAATGGCGCTTCCATGTCGGCCCGCTCGAATACCAGGGCATCGTGCGGCGCACCGAAAATCAGCGGGGAATGGAATGCCACCTTGTACGGCTCGATATCCTTCGGCTGCGGCCCTTGCACCAGCACCCGACGTGGCTGCACCGGCCGGCCACTGAGCCATTTGCACAAGGCCAGCGCGCAGGCCAGCGACGCTTCGGCGCTGTGCCGGGTGGGTGGCAGGTGATCGCCGTGCACGGTCAGAATCAGCGAATAGCCTTCAGGGCCGAGGATGAAGCTCAGGTCCGAGCTTTCGGCAATGATGCGCTGGTAGCGCACCAGCCGCTCGAAACCTTCGGCCAGGGTGCGGCTGGACATCAACGCATAGCCCACCACATGGAACGAAGCCGGGCGCACCACCCGCGCCATGTTCAGGCCAATGGCTTCGTTGCCCGAGAGTTCGACCGCGAGCTGCCAGAGGCGGGTCATGGCGTCTTGCGGAAAGCGTGCATCCGGGTCGTCGAGTGCAGCGAAATCCAGCCCCAGCTGCTTGAACATGGCCGGGCAATCGAGCCCTTCCAGCTCCAGCGCCTTGACAATCCCTGATGCCCAGCTGGCTGACGTGGTTCTTTCACTCATGGCAGGCTTCTTATACTGACCGCTACTTGCGGTGAACCCCAAGGATACTCATTTGGCGCCTATTGTCACTGGCCGGCACCGCCAATGACTCTAGACTCGATTCAGGCTCCACGCCGTGTATCCTGTCCAAAAGTGATAATCCCGGAGCACTGCCCATGACCAGCACCGCGCAGTTTCGCAGTTTCGCCGAGTTCTATCCGTATTACCTGGGGGAACACAGCAACCCCACCTGCCGACGCCTGCACTTCGTCGGCACCAGCCTGGTGATTGCCTTGCTCGCCTACACCATCGGCAGCGGCAAGTGGTGGCTACTGCTGGCCGTACCGTTTTGCGGGTACGGCTTCGCCTGGGTCGGGCATTTCTTCTACGAGCGGAACAAGCCAGCGACGTTCAAGCACCCGTGGTACAGCTTGATCGGTGATTTCGCCATGTTCCGCGACATCCTGCTCGGCAGGATCAGCCTCTAGGCCGGCTCGCGCAGGGCCGTCTCGGCTTCGGCCTGGCGGGCCTGTGCGTCGGCCAGCCGATACAGCTCGATGCTGCCATCCCAGTGCTCGATCAGCGCCGTGCACGACTCCACCCAATCGCCACAGTTGAGGTATTCCACCTCCCCCACCTGGCGAATCTCGGCATGGTGGATGTGCCCGCAGACCACCCCGTGAAAGCCGCGACGGGTGCATTCATGGGCAATCGCATCCTCGAAGTCGCTGATGAAGTTCACCGCGCCCTTGACCTTGTGCTTGAGGTACGCCGACAGCGACCAATAGCCATACCCGTAGCGCGCCCGCCAATGGTTGAGCCAGCGGTTGAGCACCAGGGTGAATTCGTAGGCGCGGTCGCCAAGGAAGGCCAGCCAGCGGTGATAGCGGGTGATCACGTCGAACTGGTCACCATGGATCACCAGCAGGCGACGGCCATCGGCGGTCAGGTGCTCGGCCTCGTCCACCAACTGGATGTTGCCCAGCATCAGTTTCGAGTAACGCCGCAGGAATTCGTCATGGTTGCCGGTGACGTAGATCACCTCGGTACCGCGCTTGCTCATGGTCAGCAAGCGGCGGATCACATTGGTGTGGGCTTGCGGCCAGTAGATGCCGCTGCGCAGCTTCCAGCCATCGATGATATCGCCAACCAGGTAGATGCGATCGGCCTGATAACCCTTGAGAAACTGCGACAGGTGTTCGGCCTGGCAATCACGTGTACCCAGGTGCACGTCGGATATCCACAACGTGCGCACGCGCTGCTTGCGTGACGGGCGAGAGAGTTCGGCATGGGTCATGGGCAGGCTCCGGCGCTGTTTGCTGGAGACTGGCAGGCCCAGATGACAGGTTGGTGGCAGGGATGTGACGAGTGATGGTCTGCCACGAATGCGGCACAATGGCGGACAGCCCCACGAGGATGCCCCATGGCCGGCCCGATACTTTCCTTGCGCCACTACCGCGACGAACTGATCGCCCACAGTCACGAACACCCGCAATTGGTGTTCGGCCTGCACGGTCGCCTGGACTTCGAGGTGCAGGGCCACGGCGCCAAGGTCGCCCGCCGGGGGCTGATGGTGGTGCCCGCTGGCGCCCATCACACCTGCGCCAGTGATGTCGGCAGCGATTGCCTGGTGCTGGATGTACCGGACGAGCACTGGCTGCACGAGCAACTCGGCACGCATGCCGATGCCAGCCGGCGCCTGCTCGACCAGCCAGGCGCACGGGGACTGGATGAGCGCCAGCAGCAGTTGGTGGACTGGCTGGCGGCGAGCCCCATGGACGACCCGCTGATTGCCCGGCAAGGCGCGGTGTTATTGCTCGCCAGCCTCAACCCCAGCGCCTCGGCCAGGGTCACGCCCAGCCATCGCCTGCCCTATGCCGCATTCGATGCGCATATCGAGCAGCATGCCGCTTACCCCTTGCAGGTGGCCGACCTGGCGCGCATCGCGGGTTTGTCCAGTGCCCGGCTGCATGCACGGTTTAGCGCCGAGTGCGGTATGACGCCGATGGACTACATCCGCCAGCGGCGCCTGCTCAAGGCCAGGCGGCTGGTCATTCAGACCTTGCTGCCGATGGGGGAGATTGCGGCGCAGGTGGGGTACAGCTCGCAGAGTGCATTTTCCGCTGCGATGCTGCGGGCGTTTGGTTGCTCGCCGCTGGCCATGCGGCGAGAGCCTGGCGACAACTGACGGCAGGATGGCGACAGAATGCATTGGCCTGGGGCAATACACTTTGCCTGCACCGGCCCCTTCGCGGGTAAACCCGCTCCCACAGGGATCTTGCAGATTCTGAAACCAGTGCAGTACTTGTGGGAGCGGGTTTACCCGCGAAGAGGCCAGCAAAGCCAGTAAAGAATCAAAGGACTTGCAATGAACCACCGCACTGCCCTCGGCGCCCTGCACATCGGCGCGTTGTTCTTCGGCCTGACCGGCGTCTTCGGCAAACTGGCCGCCAGCGCCAGCCCGGCGATCATCGTCTTCGGCCGCGCCGCCTTCGCCGTGCTGGCCCTGACGCTGTTCGCCAGCCTCACCGGCCCCGGCTGGCGGCGCCTGAGCGGCCAGGACGTGCGACGCCTGCTGCTCGGCGGCGTGCTGCTGGCCGGCCACTGGGTCAGTTTCTTCATCGCCGTGAAGGTTGGCGGCGTAGCCATCGCCACCCTGGGTTTCGCCAGCTTCCCGGCCTTCACCGTGATCCTCGAAGGCCTGCTGTTCCGCGAGCGCATCCGACGCAACGAAGGCGTGCTGGTGGTGCTGGTCAGCATCGGCCTGATACTGGTCACCCCAGAATTCGACCTGGCCAGCCAGGCCACCGGCGGCCTGCTCTGGGCCTTGCTCTCCGGCTTGCTGTTCTCGTTGCTGTCGCTGACCAACCGTGCCGGCTCCGGGCGCTTGCCCGCCGTGCAGGCGGCGCTGTGGCAAAACCTGGTGGTCGGCTTGTGCCTGCTGCCCTTCGCCGGCCCGGGGCTGAGCCAGGTCGCCCGCATCGACTGGTTGTGGATCGCCTTGCTCGGGGTCTTCTGCACCGGCGTCGCCCACAGCCTCTTCGTGGCCAGCCTGGCGGTGATCAAGGCGCGCACCGCCGCCGTGGTGTTTGCCATGGAACCGGTCTACGGCATCGCCGTGGCCTGGGCGGTATTTGCCGAAACGCCAACCCTGCGCATGCTGCTGGGTGGCGTGCTGATCATCTTCGCCATCGTGCTGTCGAGCCGCATGGCCGCCGAGCAGCCACCCCGGCAAAAGGTTGTGGCCGAGGGCGCCTGATCAGCGATCGTTGTGGCCCAGGTCGCGCTGCGGGTCGATCTGGTCGCGCACGCGCTGCTTGAGCACCTTGGCTTCGGGGAAGCCACCGTCGGCCTTGCGCTCCCAGATCTGCACGCCATCGCAGGTGATGCGGAAGATGCCGCCGGTGCCCGGCTCCAACGCCACCCGGGCAAGGTCGTCGGAGAAGGTGCTGAGCAGCTCCTGGGCCAGCCAGGCGGCGCGCAGCAGCCATTGGCACTGCGTGCAATATGTGATGACGATTTCCGGCTTGTTGTCGGCCATGCTGAGGCATCTCCAGGTAAGGGGCCGCTTATACTAGCGGTCTTTAGCCTTCGGTTTGAGACTCACGATGCGCCGCCTGCTGTTATGCCTTTTGCTGACGCTCACTGCCCTCACCGCATTCGCCGCCGAGCCTGCCCGCCCCAAGGTCGGCCTGGTGTTGTCTGGCGGTGCCGCCCGTGGCCTGGCCCATATCGGTGTGCTCAAGGCCCTGGAAGAACAGGGCGTGCACATTGATGCCATCGCCGGCACCAGCATGGGCGCCGTGGTGGGCGGGTTGTATGCCTCCGGCTACAGTATCGAGGAGCTGGAAAAACTCGCCACCACGCTGGGCTGGCAGCAGGCGCTGTCCGATGCACCGCCACGGGAGGACGTGCCGTTCCGGCGCAAGCAGGATGACCGCGACTTCCTGGTCAAACAAAAGCTGAGCTTCCGCGACGACGGCAGCCTCGGCCTGCCGCTGGGGGTGATCCAGGGCCAGAACCTGGCGCTGCTGCTGGAAAGCAAGCTGGCCCACACCGCCGACATCCGCGACTTCGACAAGCTGCCGATCCCCTTCCGTGCCGTGGCCACCGACATCGCCAGCGGCGAGAAGGTGGTGTTCAGCCGTGGCCACCTGCCGCAGGTGATTCGCGCAAGCATGTCGATCCCGGCGGTGTTCGCCCCGGTCGAGCTGGATGGCCGCCTGCTGGTAGACGGCGGGATGACCGACAACATCCCGCTCGACGTCGCCCGGGAGATGGGCGTCGACCTGGCCATCGTGGTCGACATCGGCACTCCGCTGCGCGACCGCAAGCAACTGGCCACGGTGGTCGACGTGCTCAACCAGTCGATTACCCTGATGACCCGGCGCAACTCCGAGGAGCAGCTGGCCAGCCTGCACCGCGATGACATCCTGATACAGCCACAGCTTGCAGCCTTCGGCGTCACCGACTTCGGCCGTGCCCAGGACATGATCGACGCCGGCTATCGCGCCACCCGCCTGCTCGACACGCGCCTGGCCGCGCTGCGCCAACCAGAGGGCGACGCCAGCCTCGCCGTGGCCCGCTCACCGGGCCAGCGCACCCCGGTGATCACCGCGATCAGGATAGAGAACGACTCGAAAGTCAGCGACGACGTGATCCGCTATTACATCCGCCAGCCGATTGGCGAGCCACTGGCGCTCGACCGTCTGCAGACCGACATGGGCACCCTCTATGGCCTGGACTACTTTGATCGGGTGCAGTACCGCGTGGTGCACAAGGGCGACGACAACATCCTGGTGATCAATGCCCGCGGCAAGCGCGGCGGCACCGACTACCTGCGCCTGGGCCTCAACCTGTCGGACGACTTGCGCGGCGACAGCGCCTTCAACCTTGGCGCCAGCTACCGCATGAACGGCATCAACCGACTGGGCGCGGAATGGCTGACCCGTGCCCAGATCGGTGACCAGCAGGAACTGTACAGTGAGTTCTACCAGCCGCTGGACGTGGGTTCACGCTACTTCGTCGCGCCCTATCTGGACCTCGGCTCGCAAAACATCGAAGCGACTCTGGACAACGACCCGATCGCTGAGTACCGGCTGGAGCGTTATGGTTTCGGCCTCAATGTAGGCCGCCAGATTGGCACTTCCGGCGAGGTGCGCCTGGGTGTGGGCAAGGCCTGGGGCGAGGCTGACGTGCGTATTGGCGATCAGGACCTGCCCAGCGTCAGCTTCAACGAAGGCTTCTACGAGCTGAAGTATTCGTTCGACACCCTCGACAATGTGTACTTCCCGCACCGTGGCGAGGACATCGGCCTGACCTTGCGCAAGTACGACAAGTCGCTGGATTCGGACGAGGACTACCGGCAGTGGCTGCTGAACCTGGACAAGGCCTTCAGCGTCGGCCCGAACACCTTCGTGCTGGGTGGGCGTTATGGACGCACGCTGGACGCCACCGAGGTGGTCACTTCGAGCTTCGTGATGGGGGGCGCGAGGGAACTGTCCGGCTTCCGCCAGGACTCGGTGTCAGGGCAGAACGTCAGCCTGCTGCGGATGGTGTACTACCGGCGCCTGACACCACGGGCCTATCTGCCGCTGGACTTCCCACTGTATATCGGTGGCTCGCTGGAGCGAGGGCGGGCATGGAACAACGACAACGAATTCGACAGTGGCTACATCAACGCGGCGAGCATCTTCCTGGGGCTGGAGACGCCGCTGGGGCCGTTGAACCTGAGTTATGGGGCCAACACGGCGAATGAGCAGGCGGTGTACCTGAACCTGGGGCATACCTTCTAATTGATCGGGGCCGCTTTGCGGCCCCAGAAGACTCAGGATTTTTCGAGGTTGGCGAGAATCTTGGCATGCACACGCATGCACACTTGCAGATCGGCCTCGTCCACGCCGGTGAACAGCTCCAGACGCAGGGCATTGGCAATGGTCTCGATCTGCTCGATCAGCGGCTTGGCCGGTGGGCACAGCAGGATCTTCTTCGCCCGCCGGTCTTCCATCACCGCCTGGCGACGCACCAGCCCCTGGCTTTCAAGGCTGTCAAGCAGCCGCGCCAGGGTCGGGCCCTCGACGCCCACGCTCTGCGCCAGCTCGCGCTGGGTGGGCGCTTCTTCGAAACGGGCCAGGTGCAACAACACCAGCCAGCGTGCCTGGGACAGGTTGAGCCCGGCCAAGCGGCGATCCAGCTCGGCACGCCAGCCACGGGACATCTGCGCCAGCTGCATGCCGAAGCGGTGTTGGTTGTCGGTCAGGGGCATAAGCAACTCATAGACTAGAACTAATTATTAGTCAGCTAACCATGCTCCGGGGCATCAGGCAAGGCTGCCCGCCGCGGAAACGTCCGATAATCGTCAAAAAGGATGACAAACATCAGCAGTTGACTGAAATGCCGCCCATCAGAGCTCGAACTCCGCCGCCAGCGCCGCACGCACGCAGTACAGCACGCCTTCCGGCACCCTTGCGCCGAACAGCGGGGCAATCGCCGACACTGGCGGCAGCTCGCCCTCACCATCGAGGAAGGCATCCTGCACTTCCATCATCAGCTCTTCCGGCAGGTCCAGCGCCTGCTCCAGGCTCAGTTCCTGGCGGCCGAGGGCTTCGGCCAGCAGGCTGTAGACGTTCTTCTCGCTGCAGTTGAGCTGCCCGGCGATCTGCGCCGGGGTCATGCCGGCGCGGGCCAGGCTGACCAGTTCGTGGCGCAGGTCGAGCACCACCTTCGGCGCCTCCTCGGTGCCACCGGCGCCGTTGAGCACTTCGAGGAAGGCCTGGCCATAGCGCTCCAGCTTGCGCGCCCCCACGCCGCTGACCTGGGCCATGTCGCTGAGGCTGGTCGGCTGGCTGCGGAGCATTTCCAGCAGGGTTGAATCGGGGAAGATGACGTAGGGCGGCACGCTGTGCTCTTCGGCCAGCTTGCGCCGCAGGGTGCGCAGCGCCTCCCACAGCTCGCGCTCCTCGGCACGTACCAACTGGCTGGCCGGGCTGCCGCCGCTGGAGGACGTCTTGGCCACGGTCTGTGGCTTGAGGTCGCGGCGCAGCTGCAGGTTCACCTCGCCGCGCAGCAGCGGCCGGCAGCTGTCGGACAGGCGCAAGCCACCGTAGCCTTCCAGGTCGATATCGACCAGGCCGCGCGCCACCAGCTGGCGGAACAGCGAACGCCACTCGGCCTCGGCCAGGCCCTTGCCGACGCCGAACACCGAAAGTTTCTCGTGGCCGAAATTGCGCACCTTCTCGGTGTCCTTGCCCAGCAGCACGTCGACCAGGTGGCCAACGCCATAGCGCTGGCCGGTGCGGAACACCGCCGACAACGCCTGGCGGGCCGGCTCG
Organism: Pseudomonas sp. CC120222-01a; assembly: GCF_003097235.1. Classification (GTDB taxonomy): domain Bacteria; phylum Pseudomonadota; class Gammaproteobacteria; order Pseudomonadales; family Pseudomonadaceae; genus Aquipseudomonas. The sequence goes on from NZ_QEQQ01000038.1 coordinate 19,026, forward strand.
GTGGCATCCCAGGTCTGGATCTGGTCGACGCAGTTGTCGCAGTGGCCGCACGGCTGTTCGAGGGTTTCGTCGAAATAGGCCAGCAGCGACTGACGGCGGCAGCGGGTTTCTTCGCACAGGGCCAGCATGGCGTCGAGCTTGTGCTGCTCGATGCGCTTGTGGCGCTCGTCACCTTCGGAGTTCTGCAGCATCTGCTTGAGCATCACCATGTCCTGCAGGCCGTAGGCCATCCAGGCATCCGACGGCAGGCCGTCACGGCCGGCACGGCCGGTTTCCTGGTAATAGGCCTCGAGCGACTTGGGCAGGTCGAGGTGGGCAACGAAGCGCACGTTGGGCTTGTCGATGCCCATGCCAAAGGCAATGGTGGCGACCATGATCAACCCTTCCTCGTTGAGGAAGCGGTGCTGGTTGGCGGCGCGCGTCTCGGCGGCCAGGCCGGCGTGGTACGGCAAGGCCGGGAAACCTTGCTCGCAGAGGAACGCAGCGGTCTCATCGACCTTCTTGCGCGACAGGCAGTAGACGATGCCGGCATTGCCGCGACGCTCGCCGAGGAAGGCCATCAGCTGCTTGCGTGGCGCCTCCTTGGGCACGATGCGGTAGAAGATGTTCGGCCGGTCGAAACTCGACAGGAAGCGCTCGGCCCCCTGCAAGTGCAGGCGCTGGACGATCTCCTCGCGAGTCCGCATGTCGGCGGTGGCGGTCAGGGCGATCCGCGGCACATGGGGGAACAGCTCGGCCAGTTGCCCGAGCTGCAGGTACTCCGGGCGGAAGTCATGGCCCCATTGCGAAACACAGTGGGCTTCGTCGATGGCGAACAGCGAGATGTCGAGGTCACGCAGGAAGTCCAGCATGCGCGGCTGCACCAGGCGCTCAGGCGCCAGGTAGAGCATCTTCACCTCGCCCCGGCGCAGGCGCCCGGCCAGGTCACGCTGCTGCTCCGGGCTCAGGGTGGAATTCAGCGCCGCTGCGGCAACGCCGAGTTCATCGAGGGTGGCGACCTGGTCGTCCATCAGCGCGATCAGCGGCGACACCACCACCGTCAGGCCGGGGCGCAACAAGCCAGGCACCTGGAAGCACAGGGACTTGCCGCCACCGGTAGGCATCAGCACCAAGGCATCGCCGCCATTGGCCACGCATTCGATGATCGCTGCCTGGCGCCCACGGAAACTGTCGTAACCGAAGATATCCTTGAGAACGCGCTGAGCCTGTTCGAGCATGTGCAACTCCACAAATCGCCGTACCATCCTGGACACAGGCTGGACGAAAAACCCGCCCCGCACACGCCAAAAGCGTAAGCGGCTTTTGCCAGAGGGTCGGGAAAACCCGCCCCTGGATGAAAAACGGCGGAGTATACCGTAGTGACGGCCCGCACAGGATGCCCGGTGACAGACGTTCCCTTTGCCCCGCTGCCGCCGCAAGGTGCTAGAATTCACTATCGTTTATTCCCCAAGGTAGCCCTGTAATGTCCTTCGCCGAGCAACTGACCCGCCTGCAAGCCTTCCTCGACGCCGATGAGCTGCACGAAGAAGCGCTGGACTACGTCGCCGCACACGGCTACCTGACCGCGCTGTCGATCTGCTCCGAGGACGTACCCGAGCGTGAATGGATCGACGCGCTGTTCGCCGAAGAACCCCATTACGCAAGCGATGCCCAGCGCACCGAGATCGAAGCGACGCTGGTCGCCCTCAAAGGCCACATCGCCCGCCAGCTGGCCAGCGACGAAGAATTCGACCTGCCATGCGAGCTGGACCTGACCGACGAGCCGGACGATTCCGACCTGCGCGGCTGGTGCATCGGCTTCATGGAAGGTGTGTTCCTGCGTGAAGAGGCCTGGTTCGAGAACGCCGAGGAAGAAGTCAGCGAAATGCTGCTGCCGATCATGGTCGGTTCCGGCCTGTTCGACGAACAGCCTGAATTCGCCGACATCGCCAGCAACGCCAACCTGCAGGACGACATGATCGTGCAGATCCCGGAAGCGCTGAGTGCGCTGTTCCTGCTACTGCACGCTCCAGACGAAAAACCGGCGCTGCTCAAGCCACGTCACCACTGAGTCGGCTGTGCGCTACCTGCTGCTGGCCATCGGCTGGCTCAGTGTTGCGCTAGGGGTGCTGGGGATCTTCCTGCCGGTGTTGCCCACCACCCCGTTCCTGCTGCTGGCGGCGGCCTGCTTCGCCCGCAGCTCTCCGCGCTTTCACGATTGGCTGGTCTACCACCCCAAGCTTGGGCCGTGGATTCGTGACTACCTGAGTGGCGAGGGCATTCCGCTCAAGGGCAAGGTCTACGCCATCGGGCTGATGTGGGCGAGCATCGGCTTGTCCTGCTACCTGGTGCCGTTGTTCTGGGCCAGGGCCTTCATGCTCACCAGTGCGGTACTGGTCAGCCTGTACATCCTCAAGCAGAAGACCCTGCGTCGACCAGGTTGAGCCCTGCTATTTCCTGTTCCGGCCCCTTCGCGGGCAAGCCCGCTCCCACAAGGACCCTGCAGCCCTTGAGAGCGGCACTGTACCTGTGGGAGCGGGCTTGCCCGCGAAGAGGCCAGCACAGTCAATAGATGACCGACCCGCTTACACCGTATCCACCTTCAGCGAATGGTCATTGATCATCCCGTTGATGATGGTCGCCGTATCATGCCCCGCCGAAATCACCCCACCCGCCCCCGCCGTCACCCCGTAATGCTGGGCCAGGTCGACCCCCGCCAGGTCGATGGTCTGGGTCGGCGCCGCCCCAGCCACGCTGCTGACTTCGATGGTCGAGACCACATTGCTGCCGCTGCCGCTGACCTTGAAGTGCAGGTAGTCATCCAGCGAAGCCGCCGTGGCATTCTCGCCCTGCAGCAGCTGTGACAGGTCCAGATGATCGCTGCCCGGAGTGAAGTCGGTGACCGTGTCATGCCCGGTGTCGCCCTTCTGCCAGACGAAGGTGTCGTTGCCATTGCCTCCGGTCATGATGTCGTTGCCCGGCCCGCCGATGAGGATGTCGTTGCCATCACCGCCCTTGAGCACATCGTTGCCCAGGCCGCCGTTGAGTACGTTGTCACCGGCATCACCGATCAAGGTGTCGTTGTAGTCGGAGCCGATCAGGTTCTCGATGCCGGTCAAGGTATCGATGCCGGCGGCACCGGTGTTCTGCGGGCCAACATGGCTCAGGTCGACCGTTACCCCTCCGGTGGCGGAGGCATAGCTGGCGGTGTCGTTGCCCGCCCCGCCATCGAGCAGATCGTTGCCAAGGCCACCAATCAGCAGGTCATCGCCGTTACCGCCGTGCAAAGTGTCATTGCCCGCGCCACCCACCAGCACATCATGGCCGTCACCCCCGTTGAGGATGGTGTCGGCGTTGCTTGCCATCAATACATCATTGCCTGCCGTGCCGTTCAACGTGCTGCCGGCGTGGTAAGTGATATCCACCGCACCCACCGCACTGCCGCCATGGCCATCGTTGACCGTGTAACTGGCCTGATGCACTTCGTTCACGGCATTGCTGTAGTCGACGACAAGGCTCAGCTTGTAACTCTCGGCGGCCCTGCTGTTGTCCGACGGGTTGGCCTGATTGATCACATGGATGCTGTACACCCCGTCATGGCTGGCGGTGAAGCTGCCACCATCGGCAATGGGCTGGTAGTTGCCGTTGGCATCCTTCCACTCCAGGCTCAGATTGCCGTCGGGGCGGTCATGGTCCAGTTGCAGGGTCTCGCCCTTGCGCAGGCTGACGGTGATCACATCCTCGCTATTGGCGTTGCTGCTGTTGATATTGCCGAGGTAGCCGAGCACCACCAGCGCTGCGGTCATGCTGCCGGCGGCAGTGGTGAAGGCGCTGCGGTCCAAGGCCTTGAACTGGTTGTCGAGCGTATTGCCATGGCCATCGAAGGTGATGTTCGGGACGGTATTGCCGAGGGTGAACCCGGCCCCCTTGTCGGCAAAGTTGGTGTTGACGGTGATCGGCGCCGCGTCCAAGTGGTCGTTGTCGGCATCACTGTCATTGGCCAGCAATACTTCGGACGGCAAGGTGATGCTGGCGCCAGTGATGTTGGTGATGACATGGTCGGCCACCGCCACCGGGGCATGGTTGCCATTGATCATTATCAGCAGGTCGGCACTGCTGGTATCGCCGTCATTGTCGCTGACCATGAAGCCGATACGCTCAGGCGAGCTGCTGCCATTGCCAGTGGGTGGCGTATAGGTGAACTCGCCGCTGTCCATGTTCACCAGCAGGCTGCCGCCCAGGTTGGTCTTGATGGTGAGCGTGTTGCCCGTGGTGTCGAAGCTGGCGTTGTCGGCGCCACCGCTGGCCAGGTATCCACCTTGCCCCGCATTGGCTTTCGGGTCGTAGGTGTAGGTGGTGCCATCCACCAGCAGTGCCTTGATGAAGCCGCCATCGGCACCGAAGGTACCATCGCTGAGCAGGCTGCCGGTAATCGGCGATCCCTGCACGGTGCCCGACAGCACGCCGTAAAGTTGGTTGAAGTCGTTGACGATCACCGCGTTGGTGTCGGTATGGCTGCTGCCGTCGTAGGCCAACGGGTTCAGGTTGCCCGCGTTGACGTCCTTGCCCAGGCCAATGGCGTAGGACTTGATGCCATTGCTGTCGAGGAACGTCTCCCAGGACGTTTCGCGGGAGGCGGTCATGGCATGCCCGGAGCTGGGCTCGCCATCGGAGAAGAAGTAGCTGACATTCTGTGCGCCGGCCAGCTTGCCATTCTGCTCGAAGGCCGCCTGGGCAGCAGTGGCCGCGCTGTCGTAGTAGGTCGAACCACCGGCGTGCAGGCCGTTGACGATCGACTTGGCGACGTCGATGCCGACCCACTCCGCCGACTGGACCTGCGCCCCACCGCTGAAGGTGACGATCTGCACCTTGATGTCGCCCATGCCATCGTACTTGTCGAGCAGCGCAGCGATGGCCTGTTTGGCCGCGTCCAGCCGGGTCAGGCCGGGTATGCCGGAAGCAGAATCCATGCTACCGGACACATCGATCACCAACAGGATATTGGAATCCAACTTGCCTGGCGTGATGCTGCGCTCGGCGCAAACCGCCGTGGGCGCATCGTCGACAATGGTGATGGCAATGTTGCTGGTGATGCTGTGGCCCAGCGAGTCGGTGGCCTTGTAGGTGAAGTTTTCCACCGTCGAATCGGCACCTGGGGTATTGGCGGGCGAGGTCAGCGTGTAGGTGTAGCTGCCGTCCGGGTTGATGCTGATCTGCCCATACTGACCGACTGCGTTGCCCACCAGGCTGTAGGTCAGTGACCCCACGCCACCGGAAACCGACCCAACCAGCGAGCCGGACGCCGTTTCGCCGGTCGAGGTCGGGTCACTGCCGGTGGTAGTGCCCGCAGCCAGGTCGTTGCCATCCTTGTGCAGGTCGAGGGCTTTCTCGTAGACCGTGACATCACGGTCCCCGCAGGCCACGAGGGTGGCGTCGTGGACGTTGATGGTCAGGGTCGTGGTGCTTTCGTCACCATCGGCATCGCGGATGGTGTAGACGAAGGTGTCGACGGCATCCCGCGGCGACGCCACGTCCGGGTTGGAGTGGTAGACCGCATTACCCTTCTCGTCGATGGTCAGGTAGCCGTACTGGCCATTCACCTGAGTGTTCAGCTGGCCGATGGCCGAGGTACTGGTGTCGCTACCGGCGCGAATGCCAACCACATAGTTGCCATCGCTGCGTACGTCGGCGCCGACCACGTCGTTGTACATCACATTGCCGCGCACCTCGTCGCCCTTGTACACGCTGACAAAATCGCAGTGGGCCTGGGGCACGTCGTCGACAATGCTGATGACGATGGTGCTGGTGGCCGAGTGGCCGTAGGCGTCCTGAACCTGATAGGTAAAGGATTCAGTGACGGTGTTGGCGCCATCGTTGGCATGGGTCGGTGAGTTGGCCGGCGAGGTCAGGGTATAGGTGTAGCTGCCGTCGGCATTCAGGTGAATCTGGCCGTATTGACCAACGGCATTGCTGACCAGGCTGTAGGACAAGGCGCCAATGCCGCCACTGGCCAAGCCGGCCAGGCTGCCAGAGGCGGTTTCCAGAGGTGAAGTCGGATCGCTGCCGGTGACCGTTCCGGCGGCCAGATCGCTGCCGTCCTTGCTCAAGTCCAGGGCCTTTTCGAACACCGTGACACCGCCGTCCATGCACACTTCTATGCGTGGGTCATGCACGTTGATGGTGATCGTGGTGGTGCTTTCGTCACCGTCGGCATCACGGATGGTGTAAACGAAGGTGTCGACGGCGTCCCGGGCAGACACTACATCAGGGTTGGAGTGGTAGACCGCGTTGCCCTTCTCGTCGATGGTCAGGTAGCCGTACTGGCCGTTTACCTGGGTGTTCAGCTGGCCGATGGCCGATGTGGACGTGTCGCTGCCGGCACGCACGCCGACCACGTAATTGCCATCGCTGCGCACATCGGCGCCGACCACGTCGTTGTACATGACATTGCCGCGTACCTCGTCGCCCTTGTACACGCTGGTGTAATCGCTGTGGGCTTGCGGCACGTCGTCGACGATGGTGATGACAATGGTGCTGGTGGTCGAATTGCCGACCGAGTCTTTCACCTGGTAGGTGAAGGTTTCAGTGACGGTGTTGGGGCCGTCATTGACGTGGGTCGGCGAATTGGCCGGTGAAGTCAGGGTGTAGGTGTAGGTGCCGTCAGCGTTCAGGTGAAGCTGGCCATACTGGCCCGTGGCATCGCTCACCAGGCTGTAGGTCAACGCACCGACACCGCCACTGGCAGAACCGACCAAGGTGCCGCTGGCGGTTTCGCGGGTCGAATCCGGGTCGCTACCGGTGACGCTGCCTGCGGCCAGGTCGTTGCCGTCCTTATGCAGGTCCAGGGCGTTTTCGTACACCGTGACATCGCGGTCCTCACAAGCCATCAGTGAGTTGTGGACGTTGATGGTGATCGTCGTGGTGCTTTCGTCACCGTCGGCATCGCGGATGGTGTAGACGAAGGTGTCGACGGCATCCCGCGGCGACACCACATCCGGGTTGGAGTGGTAGACCGCGTTGCCCTTCTCGTCGATGGTCAGGTAGCCGTACTGGCCGTTGACCTGGGTGTTCAGCTGGCCGATGGCCGACGTGGAAGTGTCGCTACCGGCGCGCACGCCGACCACATAGTTGCCGTCGCTGCGTACATCGGCACCGACCACATCGTTGTACAGCACATTGCCGCGCACCTCGTCGCCCTTGTACACACTGGTGTAGTCGCTGTGGGCTTGCGGCACGTCGTCGACAATCGAGATGACGATAGTGCTGGTGGTCGTGTTGCCGACCGAATCTTTTACCTGGTAGGTGAAGGTTTCGGTGACGGTGTTGGGGCCGTCATTGGCGTGGGTCGGCGAATTGGCCGGTGAAGTCAGGGTGTAGGTGTAGGAACCGTCGGCGTTCAGGTGAAGCTGGCCGTACTGGCCGGTGGCATTGCCTACGAGGCTGTAGGTCAACGCACCGACACCGCCGCTGGCCGTGCCGGCCAGGCTGCCGGACGCGGTTTCGCGGGTTGAATCTGGGTCGCTGCCGGTGACGCTGCCAGCGGCCAGGTCGTTGCCGTCCTGATGGGTATCCAGGGCACTTTCGTGGACCGTTACCCCGCCAACGGGCCCGGCAACGAGCGAGCAGTCCTGCACATTGATCGTGATGGTCGTGGTGCTCTCGTCACCGTCAGTGTCGCGGATGGTGTAGACGAATACATCGCTGGCGCCCTGCGGCAGCACCGCATTCGGGTTGGCGTGATAGACCGCATTCCCCGCCGCATCAATGGTCAAGGTGCCGTACTGGCCAACGATCGCGGTGTTGAGATTGCCGATGGCCGAAGTCGACGTATCGGAACCGGCGCGTGCACCGACCACGACATTGCTGGTGCCCGCCTGGTCCGCCCCCAGCTTGTCATTCCACAGGACGTTGCCCGTGGCTGTCCCGCCTTCCACCACGCTGGTGGTATCCGCACTCGCCTGTGGCACGTCATCGACAATGTTCACGTCCAGGCTGGCGGTGGCAGTGCTGCCATCGACATCCTTGGCTACTACCTCGAAGTGCTCGCTGATGCTGTTGGTGCCCGCACCGTCCGGGTGGCTTTCGTTGCCAGTCAGGGTGTAGCTGTAGCTCAC
>NZ_QEQQ01000039.1 GCF_003097235.1 Pseudomonas sp. CC120222-01a
TCTACACCGCCAAGCTGACCAACGCGGCTGGCAGCGACATGACCATCACCCTGAGCAACGGCGCGGTCATTACCATCGCCAAGGGTGAGACCGAAGGCAGCGTGCCGTTCAATGCACCAGCCAACACCGTGTACGTCGATGCCGGCAATGTCAGCGTCACCATCGCTGGCACCACTGGCGGTGACTTCGAGCAGCTGGCGGTCAGCCCGACCCCGGCCGTGACTGCAATCACCGATTCGATCGACACCTCGACCGTCACACTGACCGCCACCGCCTCGACTGTCGAAGGTGGAGTCATCACCTATACCGCTTCCGTCACTGCACCTGTGACCGGCACCCCGCTGGTGATCTCGCTGGCCAACGGCCAGACCATCACCATTCCGGTAAACGCCAGCTCCGGCTCGGTCGATTTCATCGCGCCGAACAACGTCTACACCACCAATACCCCGGTAACCAACAGCATCACCGGCGTCACCGGTGGCAACTACGAGAAGCTGGATACCGCTGGCACTCCGAGCACCACGGTCAACGATGACCCGGCACGCCTGGACACCACCAGCGTCAACCTCACCGCCACCGGCTCCGTCGATGAAGGCGGCCAGATCACCTATACCGTGAAGCTGACCAACCCGGCCGGCAGCGAGATGAAGGTCACCCTCAGCAACGGTGAAACCATCACCATCGCCAAGGGCCTGAGCGAAGGCAGCGTCACCGTCGATGCGCCGAAAAACACCGTCTACGTGGACGCCGGTACGGTCGAGGCGAAGATCACTGGCACCACCGGTGGTGATTTCGAGAAGCTGAACGTCAGCACTGCTCCGGCAGTGACTACGATCACCGACACCATCGACACCAGCACCGTTGTATTGAGTGCCACGCCATCGGTCACCGAAGGCGGCGTCGTGGTCTACACCGCCACCGTCAGCGCGCCGGTCACCGGCAGCCCGCTGGTGATCAGCCTGGCCAACGGCCAGACCATCACCATCGGCGTCAACGAGACCAGCGGCTCGGTCAACTTCACTGCGCCGAACAACGTCTACAACACCAACACCCCGCTGACCAACAGCATTACCGGCGTCACGGGTGGCAACTACGAGAAGCTGGAAACCAGCGGCACGCCGACCACCGTCGTCAACGACGATCCGGCCAAGCTGGACAATACCGGTCTGTCCCTGACCGCCACCAACTCCGTCCAGGAAAGCGGCCAGATCACCTACACCGCCAAGCTGACCAACCCGGCCGGCACCGAAATGAAGGTGACCCTGAGCAATGGCGCGGTCATCACCATTGCCAAGGGTGCTGCCGAAGGCAGCGTCACCGTCGATGCGCCGAAGAACACCGTCTACGTGGATGCCGGCGAAGTCAAAGCGACCATTACCAACACCACCGGCGGCGACTTCGAGCACCTGACCGTCAGCCCGAATGCGGCCGTGACCTCGGTGACCGACAGCATCGACACCAGCACCGTTGTGCTGAGCGCCACCTCGAGCGTGGCCGAAGGCGGCGTGGTGGTGTACACCGCGACCGTCAGCGCCCCGGTGACCGGCAGCCCGCTGGTGATCAGCCTGGCCAACGGCCAGACCATCACCATCGGCCTCAACGAGACCAGCGGCTCGGTCAACTTCACTGCGCCGAACAACGTCTACAACACCAACGCGCCGCTGACCAACAGCATCACCAACGTCACCGGCGGCAACTACGAGAAGCTCGAAGCCAGCGGCACGCCGAGCACCACGGTCACCGACAACCCGAACAAACTGGACACCACCGGGCTCAGCCTGAGCGCCACCGGCACCGTCCAGGAAGGCGGCCAGATCACCTACACCGCCAAGCTGACCAACCCGGCCGGCACCGAGATGAAAGTCACCCTCAGCAATGGCGCGGTCATCACCATTGCCAAAGGCCTGAGCGAAGGCACCATCACTGTCGACGCACCGAAAAACACCGTTTACGTCGATGCAGGCAGCGTCAGTGCGACCATCACCGGTACCACCGGCGGTGACTTCGAGAAACTGGCCGTGAGCACGACCCCGGCCGTGACCTCGGTCACCGACAGCATCGACACCAGCACCGTGACCCTGACCGCCACGCCGTCGGCTGTGGAAGGCGGCGTGATCACCTACACCGCCACGGTCACCGCGCCGGTCACCGAGAAACCACTGGTGATCACCCTGGCCAACGGCCAGAGCATCACCATCGGCATCAACGAGACCAGCGGCTCGGTCAACTTCACTGCGCCGAACAACGTCTACGCCACCAACCCGGCGGTGACCAACAGCATTACCGGCGTCACTGGCGGCAACTACGAAAAACTGGTCACCGCTGGCAACCCGAGCACCACGGTCACCGACAACCCGAACAACCTGGACACCACCAACGTCAGCCTGAGCGCTACCGGTACCGTCCAGGAAGGCGGCCAGATCACCTATACCGTCAAGCTGAGCAACCCGGCCGGCAGCGCCATGACCATCAACCTGAGCAACGGCTCGGTGGTCAGCATCGCCAAGGGCCAGAGCGAAGGCACCGTCACCGTCGACGCACCGAAGAACACCGTGTACGTCGACGCCGGCAGCGTCAGCGCGACCATCACCGGCACCACCGGCGGTGATTTCGAGAAGCTGAATGTCAGCCCGACCCCGGCGGTAACGGCCGTGACCGATACCATCGACACCAGCACCGTAACCCTGACCGCCACCCCGAGCGTGACCGAAGGCGGCGTGGTCACCTACACCGCGACCGTGACCTCGCCAGTGACCGAGCATCCGCTGGTGATCAGCCTGGCCAACGGCCAGACCATCACCATCGGCATCAACGAAACCAGCGGGTCGGTCAACTACACCGCACCGAACAACGTCTACATCACCAACACGCCGTTGACCAACAGCGTCACCGGCATGACCGGCGGTAACTACGAGAAGCTGGTTGCCGTCGGCACGCCGAGCACCACGGTGAACGATGGTCCGAACACCAAGGACCTGACCACCCTGAGCCTGACGGCCACCCCGACCGTCGCCGAAGGTGGCCAGATCACCTATACCGCCAAGCTGACCAACCCGGCTGGCACCGAGATGAAGGTGACTCTGAGCAATGGTGAAGTCATCACCATCGGCAAGGGCCTGAGCGAAGCCAGCGTGACCATCAACGCACCAACCGATGATCCGTACATCGATGCCAGTACCGTGAAGGTCAACATCACGGGCTCCACCGGTGGCGACTTTGAGTTGCTGACCACTGACGCCACGTATGCCGAAACCAAGGTCACCGACACTATCGACAACACCGGCCTGAGCCTGAGCGCTACCCAGACCGTTGACGAGGGCGGCCAGATCGTCTACACCGCCACCTTGACCAACAAGGCCGGTACCGCGATGACGGTGACCCTGAGCAACGGCGCGGTGATCCACATCGATGCCGGCAAGACTTCCGGCACCGTCACCGTCGCGGCCCCGGCCGACGACGTGTACATCGATGCGGGCAACGTCTCGGCGACCATCACCGGCACCACCGGTGGCAACTTCGAGCAGCTGACCGTCAGCGACAAGGCTGCGGTCACCGCCGTGACCGACACCATCCAGACCACCACCCTGAGCATCAACGGCACCGCCGCGGTGGCCGAGGGCAGCACGGCCACTTACACCCTGACGCTGACCAACCCGGCGCAGACCGACGTGACCGTCAAGCTGAGCTACAGCGGCACCGCCACCAACGGTGCCGACTACACCGGCGTGGTCAGCGTGGTGATCAAGGCCAACAGCTCGACGGCCACCTTCACCATCCCGACCATTAAGGACAACGTCACCGAAGGCACCGAGCAGTTCACCGTCAAGATCGACTCGGCCACCGGTGGCAACTTCGAGAACCTGGCCATCAGCGGTAGCGCCGGCAGCGCCACCACGGTGATCTACGAACCGGCCCCGGTGCTGGACCTGGACGCCAACGACTCCAGCGGCAAGAATGGCGCCGACTACCAGACCACCTTCACCGAGAACGGCAAGGGTGTGTCGATCGGCGATGTCGACGTGAGCATCACCGACTACGACAGCTCGATGCTGACCGGCGCCACCGTCACCCTGACCAACCGTCAGCCGGGCGATGCGCTGAACCTGGGCAACAGCATCAACGGCATCACCATCAACGCCAACAGCACCGACGGCAAGGTGGTGCTGACCCTGAGTGGTACCGCGTCGCTGGCTGATTACATCCAGGCGATCAAGAACATCACCTTCATCAACACCAGCGAAGACCCGAGCACCACGCCGCGGATCATCACGGTGACGGTGACCGATGGCGTCAACACCTCGAACACCGCGACCACCACGGTCAACGTGATTGCCGTGAACGACGCACCGACCACCACCGGCGGCGCGGTCACCGGCAATGAAGACACCGACCTGGTACTGGCCTGGAGCGACTTCAACGTCAGCGACGTCGATTCGCCGCTGAGCAGCCTGGGCGTGACCATCAACACCCTGCCGGGCGCCGGCAAACTGCAGCTGCTGGTCGGCTCGACCTGGACCGACGTCAAGGCCGGCCAGACCGTCAGCCAGGCCGACATCGCCGCCGGCAAGCTCAAGTTCGTACCGGCCGCCAATGAGTCGGGTGTCGACGGCTACGGCGGCACCGGCGTGGGCAACAAGCAGGCCGACTACGCGCAGATCAAGTACACGCCTACCGACGGCAAGGATGCGGGCAACCAGGCCACGCTGAAGGTCGACATCAAGCCGGTCGCCGACGCCCCGTCGCTGAGCATCGGCAACAACAGCGTCAACTCGCTGGGCCTGACCAAGGAAACCTGGACCAGCCTCACCGGCCTGGGCACCAACGGTAACGGCATTACCGGTGACGCGCTGAAGAACGTGTTCGCCAACTCCGGCAAGGCGGGCAAGACCGAAACCGTGACCACGGTCGACACCAATGCCAGCATCACTGCGGGTTCGGGCTCGAAGACTTCCGGCCTGATTTACCTGGAAGCGGGCAAGACCTACACCTTCAGCGGCACCGCCGACGACAGCCTGCAGATCGTCATCGGCGGCAAGAACGTCGCCGGCGCCACCTGGGCCAACGCCAGCGGCAGCATCTCGGGCAGCTTCACCCCGACCACCAGCGGCTACTACACCCTGGAGATCTACAGCGCCAACCAGGCCGGCCCTGGCAGCCTGGACGTCAATATCCAGGTGGGCAGCGGTGCGGTCACCGACCTCAGCAGCGCCAACATCCCGATGTACCCGAACGTCAGTGCGCTGGCGAATGCCGGTGTAACGGTGTCGGACCTGCATGGCAGCAACGGCGTGGGCTACTACGACGGCTACAAGCTCAACGAAGGCGGCGAGAACGGCGCCCCGATCAAGCTGGTGAGCATCAACACCGCGCTGACCGACACCGACGGTTCGGAATCCCTGAGCGTCAAGCTCTCGGGCATCCCGGCAGGCTCGGTGCTGGCTGACAGCGCGGGCCACACCATTACCGTTGGCAGCGGCGCGGTAGACGTCACCGGCTGGAACCTGAGCAGCCTGACCATCAAGCCACCGGCCTACTACCAGGGCCAGTTCGACGTGAAGGTCAGCTCGACTTCGAGCGAAAGCGTCGGCGGCAGCACCGCTACCACCGAGGGCACCATCAAGGTCACGGTCTACCCACAGACCTACACCACCAGCAACCTCTCGTCCGACAGCGACACCATCACCGGTACCGATGGCAACGACATCATCGTCTCGGACGTCAACGGCCTGCACGTGGTGCCAGGGCAGAACTACAACATCGCCTTCATCGTCGACACCTCGGGCTCTATGGGCTCGTCGGGCGTGAGCGCGGCCAAGTCTTCGCTTGAGTCGGTGTTCAAGACCCTGGCCGCCAGCGTCAAAGGCGCCCAGTCGGGTGTGGTCAACATCCTCCTGGTGGACTTCGCCACCCAGGTCAAGAGCACGGTTTCGGTGACCCTAAACGACGCGGGCCTGAAAACCCTGCTCGCGGCGCTGAACACCCTCTCGTCCGGCGGCGGCACCAACTACGAAGATGCCTTCAAGACCACCGCCAACTGGTTCCAGACGCTCAAGGATGCGGGTAGCACCGGCAGCAATCAGACGTTCTTCATTACCGACGGCCAGCCGACCTACTACCAGACCAACGAGAAGACCAACCCGACACTGGGCAACGGCAGCGTCACCCTGGACAGCTACCTGTCGTCGATCAACTACAAGCTGGGCGATACCGTCAGCAATGGCACCGTGGACAGCAAGACCCGCGTATCCATCGACTCCGACGGTTCCATCACCATCCAGTACAGGAACAGTGCCACCAGCAGCAACTGGAAGTACTATGACTCCGGCACGCTGCACGCCCAGGGCGACGGCACCTACGAGATGTCGACCCGGGCCGGTACCGGTAGCAGCACCAACGACGCCACCCTGGCCAACTCGCTGGACAGCTTCAAGATCCTTTCGGGCCTGTCCGACGTCGAAGCGATCGGCCTGAACAGCGGCGTCAACGCCAACGACCTGAAGCCGTACGACACCGATGGCAAGCCGCAGACCAACATCGACCCGAGCAAGCTCGCCGATGCCATCCTCGGCCACACCGAAGCTACCCTGCCGGGCAACGACACGGTCAACGGTGGCGACGGCAACGACATCATCTTCGGCGACCTGGTGACCCTCCCGTCCATCGCCGGTACCGGTGTCGAGGCCATCCAGGCCTATGTCGCCGGCAAGACCGGTGTCGATGTCGGTGACGTGGACGCGCGGGCGATGCACCAGTACGTCAGCGAGCACTACACCGAGTTCGATATCTCGGGGGCCAACGACGGAGCCGACACCCTGATGGGCGGCGCAGGCAATGACATCATCTTCGGCCAGGGTGGCAACGACTACCTCGATGGCGGCAAGGGCAATGACATCCTGCTCGGCGGCAGCGGCAACGACACCCTGATCGGCGGCCAGGGCGATGACATCCTGATCGGCGGCAGCGGTGCCGACCTGTTCGTGTGGAAGGCCGGTGACGTCGGCAACGACGTGATCAAGGACTTCAAGGCCAGCGAGGGTGACCGCCTCGACCTGCGCGACCTGCTGCAGGGCGAGACCGCCAGCACCATCGACAACTACCTGAAGATCACCACCGCCGCAGATGGCACCTCGACCTTGCAGGTCAGCTCCGAAGGCAAGCTCAACGCCGGCGGCAGCGCCGACGTGACCATCAAGCTCGAAGGCGTGAACTGGTCGAACACCACGGTCAACTCGTTGATCAGCGGTGCCGACCCGACCATCAAGGTCGATCACTGATACCCGTCCCGCGGTGGCCAGCCCTGGCCACCGCGGAGGCGGCCTTCCCTGCCACCCTCGCGCAGCGCATACTCACGCGCCGGGCTCACCTGCCTGGTGAACTTTGCCTATGCTGCGGATTACCAACTAAGGAACCATCGTGACGAGGGACGACGCCATGTTCTACGTGCAACGCGACGCCGACGGCCAGTTGCTGCGGGTAGAAGCTGCCCCCTATGCCGAATTCACGGAAATGCTCCCGGCCGACCATGCCGACATCCTCGAATGGTTTGCCGACGACGTGGTCGAGAACAGCCTGCGCCAGCTCAAGCAGAGCGACCTGGACATGATCCGCGTGCTGGAGGACCTGATCGATGTACTGACCACCAAGGGCGTGATCAGCATCACCGACCTGCCGGCCGGCGCCCAGGCCAAGCTGCTCAACCGTTCCAACGCGCGCCAGGCACTGGGCAGCCTGAACAACCTGATCCAGGAAGATGAAGACACTGGGTTGATCTGAACCTGTAGTGGATGGCACCGGCTTCGCCGGTGTTCGCGGGTGAACCCGCTCCCACAGGGTCACGCGATCCCTGTGGGAGCGGGTTTACCCGCGAAAGGGCCGGCACAGGCTAGCGCTCGCGCAGGGCCTCGGTGCGGGCCTTGATGATCGGCTTGAGCAGGTAGCTCATGATGGTCTTCTTGCCGGTTTTGATGTCCACCGTGGCGACCATGCCGGGGATGATCTGCAGCGGCTTGGCGTCGCTGCCCAGGTGGCTCTTCTCGGTGCGCAGGCGGATCGGGTAGTAGGTGGTCTTCTTGTCTTCGTCAGTAATGGTGTCGGCGCCGATCTGCTCGAGCTTGGCCTCCAAGCCGCCGTAGATGGTGTAGTCATAGGCGGTGAACTTGACCATGGCCTCCTGCCCCGGGTGCAGGAAGGCGATGTCCTTGGGCAGGATCTTCGCCTCGATTACCAGCGTATCGTCCAGCGGCACGATCTCGATGATGTCGCTGCCCGGCTGGATCACCCCGCCGATGGTGTTCACCAGCAGCTGCTTGACGATACCGCGCACCGGCGAGGTGACCAGGGTGCGATTGACGCGGTCATCCAGCGCCTTGGTGGTGGCAGTGGCCTTGTTCAGGTCGGTGCGCGCCTCGTTGAGCTGGGTCAGGGCGTCACTGCGGAACTTGCCGCGGGTTTCCTCGATCTTGCTCTGCACTTCCTTCACCGCCGCCTCGGCGCGCGGAATAGCCAGTTCGGTAGCGCTCAGCTCGCCACGGGTCTCCACCTCGGAGCGGCGCAGGCGCAGGATCTCGACCTGGGAAATCGCCCCCTTGGCCACCAGCGGCTCGGACATGCCGATCTCCTGGTTCAGCAACTGCAGGCTGCTGGCGTACTGGGCACGCTTGGAGTTGAACTCACGCAGTTCCTGCTGCTTCTGCACCAGTTGCTGCTGCAGGCCATTGACCTCGTCATTCAACTGCTGACGCCGGCTGGCGAACAGTGACTCTTCGCTGGCCGCCTGGCTCGGCGCGGCCTTGCGCAGCTCTTCGTCGATCTTCAGCGGCGTGTCCTCGACCTCGGCACTGAGCCGCTCGACCCGCAGGGCCATGGCCACGCGTTCGGCCTCGGTTTCGCCTTTGTTCGAGATGAAGCGCGTTTCGTCCAGGCGCAGCAGCGGCTGGCCAACTTCGACGATTTCCCCTTCCTTGGCGAAGATCTCGGCAACGATGCCGCCTTCGAGGTTCTGCACCTTCTGCACCTTGGACGACGGGATGGCCTTGCCCTCGCCGCGGGTGACTTCGTCGATGGGCGCAAAGCTGGCCCAGACGATGAGAAACAGGAAGAACGCGATCACGCCCCAGATGGTCAGGCGCACGACACGCGGGGCGTCTTCGATGAGCGCTTTGTTGACCTCCGGCAGCGGCTGCCCGTGCAGCGAGTCGGAGCCCTTGAAATAGCGGCGCAGGCTGTCCTTGAACTGACCGATATCGAGCTTATGCAACACTGATCTGCCCCTTCTTCAGTGCATCCATGACGGCGGCTTTCGGGCCATCGGCAACTACCTGGCCGCGGTCGATGACGATCAGCCGGTCGACCAGCGTCAGCAGCGAGGCCCGGTGGGTCACCAGCAGCACGGTCTTGTTCTCGATCACCGCCTGCAGGCGCTGCTTGAGGCGCTCTTCGCCGGTATTGTCCATGGCCGCCGTGGGCTCGTCGAGCAGCAGAATCTGCGGGTTGAGCAGCAGCGCACGGCCCAGGGCGACGTTCTGCCGCTGGCCGCCGGAGAGGTTCTGACCACGCTCACCCACCTGCAGCTCGTAACCGTCCGGGTGCAGCCGGGCGAACTCGTGCACACCAGCCAGTTCGGCAGCTTGCAGGATCAGCTCGTCCTCGATGTAGCGGGCACCGCTGACCAGGTTGTCGCGCAAGGTACCGGCCAACAGCTGGATGTCCTGCGGCACGTACCCGACGTTGTGGCGCAGTTCGCTGACGTCGATCTGGCGGATGTCCACGCCATCCACCAGCAACGAGCCGTTGTCCGCCTCGTACAGCCCGACGATCAGCTTGGCCAACGAACTCTTGCCCGAGCCACTGCGGCCGATGATGCCGACTTTCTCGCCCGGGCGGATGTTCAGGCTGATGTTCTTCAGGGCCATGTTCTGCTGGTTCGGGTAGGTGAAGTCGACGCCGCGAAACTCGATCGCGCCCTGCAGCACCTGGCGGCTCAGCGGGCGCTCTTCGAAATTGCGCTCTTGCGGCAGCTCCATCATCTGGTTGGTCGAGACCATGGTCACCTTGGCCTGCTGGTAACGCGCCAGCAACCCGTTCAACTGCCCGAGCGGGCCCAGAGCACGACCACTGAGCATGTAGCAGGCCACCAGGCCGCCCATGCTCAGGTTGCCGTCGATGATCTGATACACACCGACGCAGATCATCGCCACGCCGGCCATCTGCTGGATCATCAAGGTGATGTTCATCGCCAGGCCCGACAGCACCTTGACCCGCAGTTCCAGGCGGCTGAGGGTCCCAAGGGTCTGCTCCCAGCGGTACTGGCGCTCGCTCTCGGCGTTATTGACCTTGACCGCGTCCAGGCCGGCCAGGGTTTCGATCAGGCTCGACTGGCGCTCGGAGGCCAGCGCCATGGTCCGCTCCATGGTCGCCATCAGGGGTTTCTGCAGGGCGTAGCCGATGCCCAGCGCCAATGGGAAAGCGAGGACCGGGATCCACACCAGATGGCCGCCGACGATGGCGATGACCATGAGGATGATCAGGGTGAATGGCAGGTCGATCAGGCTGGTCAGGGTCAGCGAAGCGAGGAAGTCACGCAGCCCTTGGAACTCGTGGATGTTCTGGGCAAAGCTGCCGACCCGCGCCGGGCGGTATTTCATCGACATGCCGACGATGCGCTCGAACAGCGTGGCCGAGATGATCAGGTCGGTCTTCTTGCCGGCCAGGTCCAGGCACAGACTGCGCAGGCCCTTGAGGATCAGGTCGAACAGGTAGGCACCGGTAATGCCCACCGCCAGCACCCACAGGGTCGAGGTGGCCTGGTTGGGCACTACTCGGTCGTAGACGTTCATCACGAACAGCGGCGCGGCCAGGGCGATGAGGTTGATCACCAGGCTGGCGGCAATGGCATCCATGTACAGCCATTTGCTGCGCAGCAGCGTGTCGCGGAACCAGGATTGGGCCCGCGGGATGAGATTGCCGTGGTTGACGTCGTACTTGTGCTGCGGCTGGGCGAAGAACACCTTGCCGCTGTAGTCCCCAAGTAACGCCTCGCGGCTTATCAAAACCTCGCCGCCATCGCTCTCGCTGAGCAGCAGGCGCGCGGTGTCGGCGTTTTCCCAACCCAGCAGCACCGCAGCGCGGCCTTCCTTGAGCAGCAGCATGGCCGGCATGGCGATGCTCGGGATCTGCTCCAGCTTGCGTTGCAGCAGGCGCCCCTGCAGGCCGGCGCGGGCGGCGGCCCGGGGCAATAGCTCGGCGTTCAGGCGCTGGGCCGGCAAGGGTAAGCCGGTGGTCAGCATGACCCGGCTGGCGGGCTTCTGATGCAGCACACAGAGGGTCAGCAGGCAATCCAGCAACGGATCGTCGTGCTGACTACGCGGGTCGTGACTGAGCTGGGCTCGACGGACTTCGGATTCCACGTGGCGCTCTCTTCCTTGCGGTAGTTGGGGCAGGCACCCACCAACAATGGCCGGCTGCTCTTTCAAACGGACGACATCGCTGGCCAAAGGTTTCACTTTCTGAATATAGCCAGCGCCATTAACAGCGCTATACAGAGACTAACGCGTGATACCTCAGGCGCAAGCCAAACCTGCACTACAACTTCCCCGACAATCGACCGCCAGGCTCAGGACCAGAGCTGACGGGGCTTTCGTGTATGCACGCCTGATCATGCCGGTGCAGCGACAATATAACTAATACGAAAGTAAGAATTGGCAAGCAGCCATTTAAAGATATGACTTTAGATTGGCCGTCGTTCGCAAAACAGCGAACCAGTCAATATTTCGTCAGTGAAAGAACGCACCCGCATTCAAGTTACGAAAGTTTGACAGGCATCCCATAGAGGCACTTTCAAATCATTCCACAACCCGCCGGTTTCGAGCGCCGGAGGGGCATGGAAGACACTGGTCGAGTCATCTGGAGAGTCCCATGAGCACCGTCGTCGCCATCGTCAAAAGCATTGTTGGCCAAGTCATCGCGGTATCGCCAGAAGGCATCCGCCGCGTGCTCATCGAAGGAGACCGCCTGTTCGCAGGCGAGCAGGTGCTGACAGGCGTGGGCGGTGCCGTCACCCTGCAGCTGACCGATGGCCGCTATGTGGACCTGGGCCGCGACAGCCAGTGGAGCGCCAGCGCCTCCGACCACAGTACCGACATGTGCCTGGCCACCGCGCAGACGGCACCGTCGGTGGAGCAGCTGCAGCAGGCGATCCAGGCGGGTGCCGACCCGACCACGGCGCTGGAAGCTACCGCAGCCGGCCCGACCTCCTCGGGCAGCAGTGGCAGCGGCGCGCTTGGCGGTGGGCACAGTTTCGTCCTGCTTGAGGAAACGGCTGCCCGTGTCGACCCGAACATCGGCTTCCAGACCGGGCCGCTGAATTTCAGCGAAAGCCTCAACTTCGATTTCGCCGCCGGGCCACAGACCGCCACCACTGCGCTGGTCGCCGAACTGGCTACCGCCGTGGTGCTGAGCGCGACGCCGTCGATCAGCGAGGCCGGCGGCAGCATCGTGTATGTCGCCACGGTCGGCCAGGCGCCGCTCAGCGCACTGACCGTAACCTTGTCCAATGGCGCAGTGATCGTGATTGCCGCCGGGCAGACCAGTGGCTCGGTGAGCGTGCCAGTCACGCCAGGCTCCACGGTGTATGCCGATGACCGTCACGTGTCGACCACGATCATAAGCACCAGTGGCGGCGGCATTGCCGTCAGCATCGATGGCACCCCGGCCGACACCCGTGTGGTCGGCACCGTCGATACCACCACCGCCACCCTCAGCGCCAGCCCGAGCGTGACCGAAGGCGGTGCGATCACCTACACCGTGACCCTGAGCAACCCGGCCCAGACGCCTGTCACGGTCACCCTGTCCAATGGCCAGGTCATCAGCATCGCTGCGGGTCAGAGCAGCGGCAGCGTGGTGCTGCAGACGGCCAATGATGTGTACAAGGACACGACCACCCTCAGCGCCCACATCACCTCCGCCACCGGGGGCAACTTCGAGCACCTGGAAGCCAACCCGACTCCCGTGCTGACCGTGGTCAGCGATTCGACCGATACCAGCACCGTTACCCTGACCGCCACGCCCTCCGTGGCCGAAGGCGGCGCCATTGTCTACACCGCCAGCCTCTCGGCACCAGTGACCGGTACGCCGGTGGTGGTGACCCTGGCCAACGGCCAGACCATCACCGTGGCGGTCGGCCAGAGCAGCGGCACGGTCAGCGTGCCGGTCGGCAACGATGTTTATCAGGGCCAAGGGCAAAGCCAGGTCAGTACCAGCATCTCCGGGGTTTCCGGGGGTAACTTCGAGAATCTGGTCGCCAACCCCACGCCTGTCAGCACGACCGTCAGTGATATCCAGGACGTCACCACCGTCAGCCTGAGCGCGAGCCCGAGCGTGGCGGAAGGCGGCCAGATCATCTACACAGCGACCCTCAGCAACCCGGGCCAGACCGCTGTCACCGTGACCCTGAGCAACGGCCAGAGCATCACTATCGCGACCAACCAGACCTCGGGCAGCGTCAGCGTGGCCGCACCTGCCGATGACCACTATGCCGATGCCAGCCTCGTCAGCGCGCGCATCACCAGTGCCACGGGCGGCAATTTCGAAAGCCTGGCGGTCAACGGCACGCCAGCGGTGACCTCGGTCACCGATACCCTCGACACCACGACCGTGACCCTGACCGCGACGCCGTCGGTGGTCGAAGGCGGCACCATTGTCTACACCGCCACTGCCAACGCGCCGGTCACAGGCTCACCCGTAATGGTGACCCTGGCCAATGGGCAGACCATCACCATTGCCGTCGGCCAAAACTCAGGCACCACCACGGCGGCCGTCAGTAATGACGCCTATCAGGGCCATGCACCGGTCAGCAACAGCATCACCGGTGTCAGCGGCGGCAATTACGAGCAGTTGGTGGCAAACCCGGCGCCGGTCAGCACCAGCGTCACCGATGTTCAGGACACCACCACTGTCACCCTCACCGCCACGTCGTCGGTGGCCGAAGGCGGCACCATCACTTACACCGCCAGTGTGGATGCCCCGGTAACCGGCAGTCCGGTCGTGGTCACCCTGGCCAACGGGCAAACCATCACCATTCCGGTTGGCCAGAGCTCAGGCACCGCTGTCGGTGCCGTGAGTAACGATGTCTATCAGGGCCACGTCCCGGTCACCAACAACATCACCAGCGTCAGCGGCGGCAACTACGAGAACCTTGTGGCCAACACCGCCACGGTCAGCACCGCCATCAGCGATGTGACGGACACCACCACCGTCACCTTGACGGCCACCCCAAGCGTGGCCGAGGGCGGTACGATCCTCTACACCGCGACGGTAGGGGCTCCGGTGACCGGCTCTGCCGTGGTAGTGACCTTGGCCAACGGGCAGACCATCACCATTCCGGTCGGGCAAAGCTCAGGCACCGCTACCGGTACCGTGAGCAATGACGTCTACCAAGGCCATGCCGCCGTTACCAACAGCATCACTAGTGTCAGCGGTGGCAACTACGAAAACCTGGTCGCCAATCAGGCACCGGTCAGCACCAGCGTCACCGACGTGCAGGACACCACCACCGTTTCGCTCTCGGCCACCCAGACCGTGGCCGAGGGCGGCCAGATCGTCTACACCGCCACCCTGAGCAATGCGACACAGTCTCCGGTGACCGTGACCCTGAGCAACGGCCAGACCATCACCATCGCCGCCAACCAGACCTCCGGCAGTGTCGCGGTTGCTACCCACGGCGATAACCCGTACCTCGATGCCGGTCAGGTCAGTGCTCAGATCACCAATGCGACTGGCGGCAACTTCGAGAATCTCGCGGTCAACAGCACGCCGGCAGTGACCAACGTCACCGATACCGTCGATACCTCGACCGTGAGCCTGACCGCCACGCCGTCGGTGGCCGAGGGCGGGACCATTGTCTACACCGCCACCGTGACCGCACCGGTCACCGGCTCTGCTGTGGTGGTGACCTTGGCCAATGGGCAAACCATCACCATCCCGGTCGGCCAGAGTTCTGGCACCGCAACTGGTGTCGTCAGCAACGACGTCTATCAGGGCCATGCGCCAGTCACCAACAGCATCAGTAACGTGTCCGGCGGCAACTACGAAAACCTGGTGGCGGACAAGACCCAGGTCAGCACCAGCGTCACCGATGTGACCGACGCCACCACGGTCTCGCTATCAGCAACGCCAAGTGTGGCTGAGGGTGGCCAGATCGTTTACACCGCGACCTTGACCAATGCCGCGCAGTCTCCGGTGACCGTGACCCTGAGCAATGGCCAGACCATCACTATCGCCGCCAACCAGACCTCCGGCAGCGTCGCGGTCGCTACGCATGGCGATAACCCGTACCTCGATGCCGGCGAGGTCAGCACGCGCATTACCAGTGCAGCCGGCGGCAATTTCGAGAGTCTGGCGGTCAACAGCACGCCAGTGGTGACCAATGTCACCGATACCGTCGACACCTCGACTGTCAGCCTGACTGCTACGCCCTCTGTCGCCGAAGGTGGCATGATCGTCTACACCGCCACCGTGACTGCACCGGTCACGGGCGCCGCCGTGGTGGTGACCCTGGCCAACGGCCAGAGCATCACCATTCCGGTCGGGCAGAGCTCGGGCACCGCCACGGTCGCCGTGAGCAACGATGTCTATCAAGGCCATCCAGCCGTCACCAACAGTATCTCCAATATCAGTGGCGGCAATTACGAGAGCCTGGTCGCAGACAAGACGCCGGTCAGCACCACGGTGACTGACGTCCAGGACACCGCCACCGTTACCCTCACCGCCACGCCAACCGTGACCGAAGGCGGCACCATCGTCTACATGGCGACGGTGGATGCGCCGGTGACCGGCAACCCGGTCGTGGTCAACCTGGCCAATGGTCAAACCATCACCATTGGAGTCGGCCAGAGTTCAGGCACCACCACCGGTGCCGTGAGCAACGACGTCTACCAAGGCCATGCCGCCGTCACCAACAGCATCACTAGTGTCAGCGGTGGCAACTACGAAAACCTGGTCGCCAATCAGTCACCGGTCAGCACCAGCGTCACCGACGTGCAGGACACCACCACCGTTTCGCTGTCGGCCAC
Source organism: Pseudomonas sp. CC120222-01a (assembly GCF_003097235.1). GTDB lineage: Bacteria > Pseudomonadota > Gammaproteobacteria > Pseudomonadales > Pseudomonadaceae > Aquipseudomonas. The sequence goes on from NZ_QEQQ01000039.1 coordinate 16,068, forward strand.
CCAGACCGTCGCTGAGGGCGGCCAGATCGTCTACACCGCCACCCTGACCAATGCCGCACAGTCGCCAGTGACCGTGACCCTAAGCAATGGCCAGACCATCACCATCGCCGCCAACCAGTCCTCCGGCAGCGTCAACGTCGCCACCCACGGCGACAATCCATACCTCGATGCCGGCCAGGTCAGCGCACAGATCACCAATGCGACTGGCGGCAATTTCGAGAACCTGGCAATCAACAGCACGCCAGCGGTGACCAATGTCACTGATACCGTCGACACCTCGACCGTCAGCCTGACCGCCACGCCGTCCGTGGCAGAAGGTGGGACCATCGTCTACACCGCCACCGTGACCGCACCGGTCACCGGCTCTGCTGTGGTGGTGACCCTGGCCAATGGGCAAACCATCACCATCCCGGTCGGGCAAAGTTCGGGGACCGCCACGGCTGCCGTCAGCAACGACGTCTATCAGGGCCATCCGGCACTCACCAACAGCATCTCTGACGTTAGTGGCGGCAACTATGAGAACTTGGTCGCGGACAAGACCCAGGTCAGCACCACCGTCACTGACGTGCAGGACACCACTACCGTCACCCTGACGGCCACACCGTCCGTGATCGAGGGTGGGGCCATCCTCTACACCGCCAGCGTGGGCGCGCCGGTCACCGGCAGCCCAGTCATTGTGAGCCTGGCCAACGGCCAATCCATCACCATCGCGGTCGGTCAGAGTTCCGGCACCATCACTGGCGCCGTGGACAACGATGTCTATCAGGGCCACGCCCCGGTTACCAACAGCATCACCGGCGTCAGTGGTGGCAACTACGAGAACCTTGTCGCCAACACCGCCACTGTCAGCACCACCGTTACCGATGTTACAGACACCACCACTGTGACCCTGAGCGCCACGCCATCCGTGACCGAAGGTGGGACCATCATCTACACGGCCAGCGTGGGGGGCCCGGTCACTGGTAGCCCGGTCGTGGTCACCCTGACCAATGGCCAGACCATCACCATTCCGGTCGGCCAGAGTTCCGGCACGGCGACAGGTGCCGTGAGCAACGATGTCTACCAAGGGCACGCACCGGTCACCAACAGCATCAACAGCGTGTCCGGCGGCGATTACGAAAACCTGGTCGCCGACAAGTCCCAGGTCAGCACCAGCGTCACCGATGTACAAGACACCACCACGGTCTCGCTGTCGGCCACCCAGACCGTGGCTGAAGGCGGCCAGATCGTTTACACCGCGACCCTGACCAATGCCGCACAGTCGCCAGTGACCGTGACCCTGAGCAATGGCCAGACCATCACCATTGCCGCCAACCAGATTTCTGGCAGCGTCAGCGTCGCCACCCACGGCGATAACCCGTATCTCGATGCCGGTCAGGTCAGCGCCAGCATCACCCATGCATCAGGCGGCAATTTCGAGAATTTGGCGGTCAACAGCACCCCCGTGGTAACCATTGTCACCGATACCGTCGACACCTCGACCATCAGCCTGACCGCTACGCCTTCGGTGGCTGAAGGCGGAACCATCGTCTATAGCGCCACGGTGACCGCGCCGGTCACCGGCTCTGCGGTAGTGGTGACCCTGGCCAACGGGCAAACCATCACCATCCCGGTCGGGCAAAGCTCCGGGACCGCCACTGCGGCGGTATCCAACGACGTCTACCAGGGCCATCCCGCCGTCAGCAACAGCATCAGCAACGTGTCGGGCGGAAACTTCGAGAACCTGGTGGCCGACAAGACTCCGGTCAGCACCACAGTCACCGATGTGCAGGACACCACCACCGTCACCCTCACCGCCACACCGTCCGTGGCCGAAGGCGGTACCATCCTCTACACGGCAAGCGTGGGCGCGCCGGTCACTGGCAGCCCGCTCGTGGTCAACCTGGCGAACGGGCAGACCATCACCATTGCGGTCGGCCAGAGCTCCGGCACCGCCACCGGTGCTGTCAGCAACGATGTCTATGTAGGCCATGCCTCGATAACCAACAACATCACATCAGTCACAGGCGGCAATTACGAGAATCTGGTCGCCAATCAGACACCCGTCAGCACCAGCGTCACCGACGTACAGGACACCACCACCGTTTCGCTGTCGGCCACCCAGAACGTCGCCGAGGGCGGGCAGATCGTCTACACCGCGACACTGACCAATGCCGCACAGTCTCCGGTGACCGTGACCCTGAGCAATGGCCAGGCCATCAGTATCGGCGCCAATCAGACCTCCGGGAGCGTCGCGGTTGCCACCCATGGCGATAATCCGTACCTCGATGCCGGTCAGGTCAGTGCGCAAATTACCGGCGTATCGGGCGGCAACTTCGAAAATCTCGCAGTCAACAGCACGCCCGCGGTAACCAATGTCTCCGATACCGTCGATACCTCGACCGTGAGCCTGACCGCCACGCCGTCGGTGGCTGAAGGCGGAACAATCGTCTATACCGCCACGGTGACCGCGCCGGTCACCGGCTCTGCGGTCGTGGTGACCTTGGCCAACGGGCAAACCATCACCATCCCGGTCGGGCAAAGCTCCGGGACCGCCACGGCTGCTGTATCCAACGACGTCTATCTGGGGCACGCCGCGGTCACCAACAGCATCAGCAACGTGTCCGGCGGCAATTACGAAGCGCTGGTCGCCGACAAGACCCAGGTCAGTACTACCGTCACGGACGTGCAGGACACCACCACCGTCACCCTCACCGCGACACCGTCCGTGGCAGAGGGTGGCACCATCATCTACACCGCGACAGTAAATGCGCCGGTCACCGGCAACCCGGTCGTGGTCAACCTTGCCAATGGGCAGACCATCACCATTGGAGTTGGCCAGAGTTCAGGCACCGCCACGGGTACTGTGGGCAACGACGTCTATCAAGGGCATGCTGCCGTCAGCAATAGCATCACCACGGTCACAGGCGGCAACTATGAAAATCTGGTCGCCAACCAGGCAACCGTCAGTACCAGCGTCACCGATGTGCAGGACACCACCACGGTTTCGCTGTCGGCGACGCCGAGCGTGGCTGAAGGCGGGCAGATTGTTTACACCGCTACCGTGACCGCTCCGGTTACCGGCTCTGCTGTGGTGGTGACCCTGGCCAACGGGCAGACCATCACCATTCCGGTCGGGCAAAGTTCCGGAACCGCTACCGCTGCGGTATCCAACGACGTCTATCAGGGTCATCCCGCCGTCAGCAACAGCATCAGCGATGTGTCCGGCGGCAACTACGAGAACCTGGTGGCCGACAAGACCCAAGTCAGCACCACTGTCACCGATGTGACCGATACCACCACGGTGACGCTGACAGCCACACCGTCCGTGGCCGAGGGCGGCACCATCGTCTACACGGCGAGTGTGGATGCCCCGGTCACCGGCAGCCCGGTCGTGGTCAGCCTGGCCAACGGCCAGTCCATCACCATCGCGGTCGGGCAAAGCTCCGGCACCGCTACGGGCGCAGTGTCCAACGACGTTTATCAGGGCCATGCCCCGGTTACCAACAGCATCACCGCCGTCAGTGGCGGCAACTACGAGAACTTGGTTGCCAATACCGCCATCGTCAGCACCACAGTGACCGATGTGACGGATACGACCACGGTCACGTTGACAGCCACACCGTCCGTGGCCGAGGGTGGCACCATCCTCTACACGGCCAGCGTGGATTCGCCCGTCACCGGCAGCCCGGTCGTAGTCAATCTGGCCAGTGGGCAGACCATCACCATTGCCATTGGACAAAGCTCCGGCACCGCCACTGGCGCAGTGTCCAATGACGTCTATCAGGGCCACGCGGCAGTCACCAACAGCATCAACAGCGTGTCCGGCGGCAACTATGAAAACCTTGTCGCGGACAAAACCCAGGTCAGCACCAGCGTCACCGATGTGCAGGACACTACCACCGTTTCGCTGTCAGCCACGCCGAGCGTGGCTGAGGGCGGCCAGATCGTCTACACCGCGACACTGACCAATGCTGCACAGTCGCCAGTGACCGTGGCCCTGAGCAATGGCCAGACCATCACCATCGCCGCCAACCAGACCTCCGGCAGCGTCAACGTCGCCACCCACGGCGACAATCCATACCTCGATGCCGGCCAGGTCAGCGCACAGATCACCAATGCGACTGGCGGCAATTTCGAGAATCTGGCAATCAACAGCGCGTCAGCGGTGACCAACGTTACCGATACCGTCGACACCTCGACTGTCAGCCTGACCGCCACGCCGTCTGTAGCCGAGGGCGGGACCATCGTTTACACCGCCACGTTGACTGCGCCGGTGACCGGCTCTGCCGTGGTGGTGACACTGGCCAATGGGCAGACCATCACCATCCCGGTCGGGCAAAGTGCGGGGACCGCCACGACCGCGGTATCCAACGACGTCTATCAGGGGCATCCGGCAGTCAGCAACAGCATCAGCAACGTGTCGGGCGGTAACTATGAGGACTTGGTGGCGAACAAGACGGCGGTTAGCACTACCGTCACTGATGTGACCGACACCACCACCCTTACCCTCACCGCCACACCGTCCGTGGCCGAGGGCGGCACCATCGTCTACACGGCGAGTGTGGATGCCCCGGTCACCGGCAGCCCGGTCGTGGTCAGTCTGGCCAACGGCCAATCCATCACCATCGCGGTGGGTCAGAGCTCCGGCACCACCACTGGTGCCGTGGACAACGATGTCTATCAGGGCCATGCCCCGGTTACCAACAGCATCACCGCCGTCAGTGGCGGCAACTACGAGAACCTGGTTGCCAATACCGCCATCGTCAGCACCACAGTGACCGATGTGACGGATACGACCACGGTCACGTTGACAGCCACACCGTCCGTGGCCGAGGGAGGCACCATCCTCTACACGGCCAGCGTGGATGCGCCCGTCACCGGCAGCCCGCTCGTAGTCAATCTGGCCAACGGCCAGACCATCACCATCGCCGTCGGGCAAAGCTCCGGCACCGCTACGGGCGCAGTGTCCAACGACGTTTATCAGGGCCATGCCCCGGTCACAAACAGCATCTCAAACGTCAGCGGCGGTAATTACGAGAGCCTGGTTGCCGACAAGACTCAAGTCAGCACCACCGTCACCGATGTGCAGGACACCACCGCCGTCACTCTGACCGCCACGCCATCCGTGACCGAAGGCGGAACCATCCTCTATACCGCCACGGTCGGCGCTCCCGTCACCGGCAGCCCGGTGGTGGTTACTCTGGCTAACGGCCAGTCGATCACCATTGCCGTCGGCCAGAGTTCAGGAACCGCCACCGGCGCAGTAACCAACGATGTCTATGTAGGCCACGCCGCCGTCACCAACAGCATCACCAGCGTCAGCGGTGGCAACTATGAAAACCTGGTCGCCAATCAATCACCGGTCAGCACCAGCGTCACCGACGTACAGGACACCACCACCGTTTCACTGTCGGCCACCCAGACCGTGGCTGAGGGCGGGCAGATCGTCTACACCGCGACACTGACCAATGCTGCGCAGTCTCCGGTGACCGTCACCTTGAGCAATGGCCAAACCATCACTATCGGCGCCAACCAGACCTCCGGCAGCGTCGCGGTTGCCACCCATGGCGATAACCCGTACCTCGATGCTGGACAGGTCAGTGCACAAATTACGAGCGCATCGGGCGGCAGCTTTGAAAATCTGGCAGTCAACAGCACGCCTGCGGTAACCCAGGTCACCGATACCGTCGACACCTCGACCGTGAGCCTCACCGCCACACCGTCGGTGGCTGAAGGCGGGACCATTGTTTACACCGCCACCGTGACCGCACCGGTCACCGGCTCTGCCGTGGTGGTGACCTTGGCCAACGGGCAGACCATCACCATCCCGGTCGGGCAAAGTTCCGGGACCGCCACGGCTGCGGTATCCAACGACGTCTACCAAGGCCATGCCGCAGTCAGCAACAGCATCAGCGATGTGTCCGGCGGCAACTACGAGAACCTGGTCGCCGACAAGACCCAAGTCAGCACCACTGTCACCGATGTGACCGACACCACCACGGTGACGCTGACAGCTACACCGTCCGTGGCCGAGGGCGGCACCATCGTCTACACGGCGAGTGTGGAAGCCCCGGTCACCGGAAGCCCGGTGGTGGTCAGCTTGGCCAACGGCCAGACCATCACCATTGCCGTCGGCGAGAGTTCAGGTACCGCCACTGCGGCCGTGAGCAATGACGTCTATCAGGGCCACGAACCGATCACCAACAACATCACGGCTGTCAGCGGTGGCAACTTTGAAAACCTGGTTGCCAACAGCACCACGGTGAATACCACCGTGTCCGATGTGACCGACACCACCACCGTCACGCTGACCGCCACACCAAGCGTGGCCGAAGGCGGCACCATTCTCTACACCGCCACCTTGGGCGCGCCGGTCACGGGCAGCCCGGTCGTCGTGAGCCTGACCAACGGCCAGACCATTACCATTGCCGTCGGCCAGAGTTCGGGCACCGCCACGGGCACCGTCAGCAACGACGTTTACCAAGGCCACGCCGCTGTCACCAACAGCATCAGCAACGTGGCCGGCGGCAATTACGAGAATCTGGTCGCGGACACGACCCAGGTCAGTACTAGCGTCACTGATGTGCAGGACACCACCACGGTCTCGCTGTCGGCCACCCAGACCGTGGCTGAAGGCGGGCAGATCGTCTATACCGCGACCCTGACCAATGCCGCACAGTCGCCAGTGACCGTGACCCTGAGCAATGGCCAGGCCATCACCATCGCCGCCAACCAGACCTCCGGCAGTGTCAGCGTTGTCACCCACGGCGATAACCCGTATCTCGATGCCGGCCAGGTCAGTGCGCAGATCACCAATGCGACTGGCGGTAATTTCGAGAACCTGGCAGTCAACAGCACGCCAGCAGTGACCAATGTCACCGATACCATGGACACCTCGAGCGTCACCCTGACCGCCACGCCGTCCGTGGCAGAAGGTGGGACCATCGTCTACACCGCCACGGTGACCGCTCCGGTCACGGGATCTGCCGTCGTGGTCACCCTGGCCAACGGACAGACCATCAACATTCCGGTCGGACAAAGTTCGGGGACCGCCACGGCTGCGGTGTCCAACGACGTCTACGAAGGCCACCCTGCAGTCAGTAACAGCATCAGCAGCGTATCCGGTGGCAACTACGAGAACCTGGTCGCAGACAAGACTCAGGTGAGCACCACCGTTACCGATGTGACCGACACCACGATCGTTACCCTGACAGCCACACCAAGCGTGGCAGAGGGTGGAACCATCACCTATACGGCGAGTGTGGGCTCCCCCGTCACTGGCAGCCCAGTAGTGGTCAGCCTGGCCAATGGGCAGACCATCACCATTGCGGAGGGTCAGAGCTCCGGTACCGCCACTGAGGTGGTGACCAATGATGTCTATCAGGGTCACGCCTCGGTCACCAACAACATCACGACCGTCAGTGGTGGCAACTACGAAAGCCTGGTCGCCAATACCGCTACCGTGAACACCAGCGTCACCGATGTGCAGGACACCACCACGGTCTCGCTGTCGGCCACCCAGACCGTGGCTGAAGGCGGGCAGATCGTCTATACCGCGACCCTGACCAATGCCGCGCAGTCTCCGGTGACTGTGACCCTGAGCAATGGCCAGACCATCACCATTGCCGCCAACCAGACCACCGGCAGCGTCGCGGTTTCCACCCACGGCGATAACCCGTACCTCGATGCTGGTCAGGTCAGCGCCAGCATCACCAATGCATCGGGCGGCAACTTCGAGAACCTGGCAGTCAACAGCACGCCCGCAGTGACCAACGTCACCGACACCATCGACACCTCGACCGTGACCCTGACCGCCACGCCTTCGGTGGCGGAAGGCGGAACCATCGTTTATACCGCCACCGTGACCGCTCCGGTCACCGGCTCTGCCGTGGTGGTGACCCTGGCCAACGGGCAGACCATCACCATCCCGGTCGGGCAAAGTTCGGGGACCGCCACGGCTGCGGTCTCCAACGACGTCTATCAGGGCCATCCTGCCGTCAGCAACAGCATCAGCAATGTGTCGGGTGGCAACTATGAAAACCTGGTGGCGAACAAGGCAGCGGTCAGCACCACGGTCACCGATGTGCAGGACACCACCACGGTTTCGCTGTCGGCCACCCAGACCGTGGCTGAGGGTGGCCAGATCGTCTATACCGCGACCCTGACCAATGTTGCACAGTCTCCGGTGACTGTGACCCTGAGCAATGGCCAGACCATCACCATTGCCGCCAACCAGACCACCGGCAGCGTCGCGGTTTCCACCCACGGCGATAACCCGTACCTCGATGCTGGTCAGGTCAGCGCCAGCATCACCAATGCATCGGGCGGCAACTTCGAGAACCTGGCGGTCAACAGCACGCCGGCAGTGACCAACGTCACCGATACCATTGATACCTCGACCGTCAGCCTGACCGCCACGCCAACCGTGGCCGAGGGCGGCACCATCATCTATACCGCCACCGTCGGCGCTCCGGTCACCGGCAGCCCAGTCGTGGTCACGCTGGCCAACGGCCAGAGCATCACAATCCCGGTTGGGCAAAGCTCCGGCACCGCGACTGGCACCGTGAGCAACGACGTCTACCAAGGCCATGCCGCCGTCACCAACAGCATCACCAGCGTCAGCGGTGGCAACTACGAAAATCTGGTCGCCAATCAGTCACCGGTCAGCACCAGCGTCACCGACGTGCAGGACACCACCACGGTCTCGCTGTCGGCCACCCAGACCGTGGCTGAGGGTGGTCAGATCGTCTACACCGCGACCCTGACCAATGCCGCACAGTCGCCAGTGACCGTAACCCTGAGCAATGGCCAGACCATCACCATCGCCGCTAACCAGACCTCCGGCAGCGTCGCGGTTGCCACCCACGGCGATAACCCGTACCTCGATGCTGGTCAGGTCAGCGCGCGCATTACCGGCGCAACGGGCGGCAACTTCGAGAACCTGGCGGTCAACAGCACGCCGGCAGTGACCAATGTCACCGATACCGTCGACACCTCGACCGTCAGCCTGACCGCCACGCCTTCAGTCGCCGAGGGCGGGACCATTGTTTACACCGCTACGGTGACTGCGCCAGTGACCGGCTCTGCCGTGGTGGTGACCCTGACCAACGGGCAAACCATCACCATCCCGGTCGGGCAAAGTTCGGGTACAGCCACGGCCGCAGTATCCAACGACGTCTATCAGGGCCATCCAGCAGTCAGCAACAGCATTAGCAACGTGTCTGGCGGCAACTATGAGAACCTGGTCGCAGACAAGACTCAGGTCAATACCACCGTTACCGATGTGACCGACAACACCACGGTCACATTGACCACCACGCCATCTGTGGCGGAGGGTGGCACCATCCTCTACACCGCCACCTTGGGCGCGCCAGTCACGGGCAGCCCGGTCGTCGTGAGCCTGGCCAACGGCCAGACCATCACCATCCCGGTCGGCCAGAGCTCCGGCACCGCCACCGCCGCCGTGAGCAACGACGTCTATCAGGGCCATGCACCGATCACCAACAGCATCTCCAACGTATCCGGCGGTACTTACGAGAACCTGGTGGCCGACAAGGCTCAGGTCAGCACCACGGTCACCGATGTGCAGGACACCACCACGGTTTCGCTGTCGGCCACCCAGACCGTGGCTGAGGGTGGCCAGATCGTTTACACCGCGACCCTGACCAATGCCGCACAGTCGCCTGTGACTGTGACCTTGAGCAACGGACAGACCATCACCATCGCCGCCAACCAGACCACCGGCAGCGTCGCGGTAGCCACCCACGGCGATAACCCGTACCTCGATGCCGGTCAGGTCAGCGCCAGCATCACCAGCGCCTCAGGCGGTAACTTCGAGAGTCTTGCGGTCAACAGCACGCCGGCAGTGACCAATGTCACCGATACCGTCGACACCACGACCGTAAGCCTGACCGCCACGCCATCGGTGGCCGAAGGTGGGACCATCCTGTACACCGCCACGGTGACCGCTCCGGTCACCGGCTCTGCTGTGGTGGTGACCCTGGCCAACGGGCAAACCATCACCATCCCGGTCGGGCAAAGCTCCGGGACCGCCACGGCCGCAGTATCCAACGACGTCTATCAGGGCCATCCGGCCGTCAGCAACAGCATCAGCAATGTCTCCGGCGGCAACTATGAAAACCTTGTCGCGGACAAAACCCAGGTCAGCACCAGCGTCACCGATGTGCAGGACACTACCACCGTCTCGCTGTCGGCCACCCAGAACGTGGCTGAGGGCGGGCAGATCGTCTACACCGCGACACTGACCAATGCTGCACAGTCGCCAGTGACGGTGACCCTGAGCAACGGGCAGACCATCACTATCGCCGCCAACCAGACCTCCGGTAGCGTCGCGGTTGCCACCCACGGCGACAACCCGTACCTCGATGCCGGTCAGGTCAGCGCCAGTATCACCAACGCGTCAGGCGGCAACTTCGAGAATCTCGCGGTCAACAGCACGCCGGCAGTGACCAATGTCACCGATACCGTCGACACCTCGACCGTCAGTCTGACCGCCACGCCATCGGTGGCCGAGGGCGGGACGATCGTTTACACCGCCACGGTGACCGCGCCGGTGACCGGCTCTGCCGTGGTTGTGACACTGGCCAATGGGCAGACCATCACCATCCCGGTCGGGCAAAGTTCGGGGACCGCCACGGCTGCAGTCAGCAACGACGTCTACCAGGGCCATCCTGCCGTCAGCAACAGCATCAGCAATGTGTCGGGTGGCAATTATGAAAACCTGGTGGCGAACAAGGCAGCGATCAGCACCACGGTGACTGACGTCCAGGACACCACCACCGTCACCCTCACCGCCACGCCAACCGTGGCCGAGGGCGGCACCATCATCTATACCGCCACTGTCGGCGCGCCGGTCACCGGCAGCCCAGTCGTGGTCAGTCTTGCCAACGGCCAGAGCATCACAATACCGGTTGGGCAAAGCTCCGGCACCGCCACTGGCGCGGTGTCCAATGACGTCTATCAGGGTCATGCGGCCGTCACCAACAGCATCACCAGTGTCAGCGGCGGCAACTACGAAAACCTGGTCGCCAATCAG
>NZ_QEQQ01000040.1 GCF_003097235.1 Pseudomonas sp. CC120222-01a
CTTCATCCGGGGCGAGTTTAAAAGCAGTGACTCGTACATAGCGTTCTTAGGAATGGACCTAAGAGTGATTGATTCTGGGCAAAAAAGTGGCCGCCGTCGCCTCACTAAGCGAGGCTGCTCTGAGATCCGTCGTCTGCTGCATAACGCCGCGATGGCTGCTAGCAGGTCGGCTGCCTGGAAAGAGGTCTACGAACAACACCGGCGTGCTGGAAAAGCAACGACACAAGCTCTGGTAATCCTGGCTAGAAAGCTCGCACGGGTGGCATTCGCCCTGATGAAAAATCAGGACGAATACGTCACCAAAGGCGGGAAACTGGCTTGTTGAAAACCATAGAATCTCCCACATCTGTTTCGGGCCAGTCACTTCTGACCCGCCAACAGGACCCGCCTTGTTTGTTCCATTCGATATCGAAGGTATCGCTGAGGCTTCTCACAATCCTCCAGGCAGGCACCAAGGCGGGCGGCCTAACTGGCACAGGACAGACTGGCCCGAAACAGATGTGGGAGCGGGCTTGCCCGCGATGCGCCGCGCGGGCGGCGCTCGATCTCACAGTCGCTAAAGCTTTCAAGGCATGCACTCAGCCGACATCGATCAATCATTCAACCATCCCCATACCTCTCCCCAAATGCTACGGTGTCCCCATTCTCCTCAAGGCCCTTCAAGGACCCATCCATGGACCCGATCACCGTTCTCGCCACCCGTCTCGGCGAACACCTGCGCCGCTTCAACGCCCAGGTGACCACCGCCGAATCCTGCACCGGCGGTGGCATCGCCGAGGCCATCACCCGTATACCTGGCAGCTCGGCCTGGTTCGAGGTCGGTTACGTGACCTATTCCAATGCCCAGAAAACCCGCCAGCTGAACGTGCCCGAGGCGCTGTTCGCCGAGGTTGGCGCGGTCAGCCAGGAGGTGGTCGAGGCCATGGTCCGGGGCGCCCAGGTCGCCAGCGGTGCACGCTTTGCCGTGGCCGTCAGTGGCGTGGCCGGGCCCGACGGTGGTTCGCCGGCCAAGCCGGTCGGGACCGTTTGGCTGGCCTGGGCCGATGGCGATCACGTCAGCAGCGAGCGCCGGCACTTCGACGGTGACCGCGAAGCCGTGCGCCGACAGACGGTGATCGCCGCGTTAGACGGCTTGTTACAGCTTGGCGCCGAGTAAATCGACGACAGGGGTTTGCGCGCGCGTCAGCCTGTGGAATAATACTGGCTACTTATACAGGTATCCGGCCGTCAGGGCCAAGTCGAACACGTGAGGATTTCAATGGACGACAACAAGAAGCGCGCCTTGGCTGCGGCCCTGGGTCAAATCGAACGCCAATTCGGCAAAGGCGCGGTCATGCGCATGGGCGACCACGAGCGCCAGGGCATCCCGGCCATTTCCACCGGTTCCCTGGGCCTGGACATCGCGCTCGGCATCGGCGGTCTGCCAAAAGGCCGTATCGTCGAAATCTACGGCCCGGAATCCTCGGGTAAAACCACCCTGACCCTGTCGGTCATCGCCGAAGCTCAGAAGAACGGTGCAACTTGCGCCTTCGTCGACGCCGAACACGCCCTCGACCCTGAATACGCCGGCAAGCTGGGCGTCAACGTCGACGACCTGCTGGTCTCGCAGCCGGACACCGGCGAACAGGCCCTGGAAATCACCGACATGCTGGTGCGCTCCAACGCCGTTGACGTGATCATCGTCGACTCCGTGGCTGCACTGGTGCCGAAGGCCGAGATCGAAGGCGAAATGGGCGACATGCACGTCGGCCTGCAGGCTCGTCTGATGTCCCAGGCGCTGCGCAAGATCACCGGTAACATCAAGAACGCCAACTGCCTGGTCATCTTCATCAACCAGATCCGTATGAAGATCGGCGTGATGTTCGGTAGCCCGGAAACCACCACCGGTGGTAACGCCCTGAAGTTCTACGCCTCGGTGCGCCTGGACATCCGCCGTACCGGCGCGGTCAAGGAAGGCGACGAAGTGGTCGGGAGCGAAACCCGCGTCAAGATCGTCAAGAACAAGGTCTCGCCTCCGTTCCGTCAGGCCGAGTTCCAGATCCTCTACGGCAAGGGTATCTACCGCAACGGCGAAATCATCGACCTGGGCGTTTCCCAAGGCCTGGTAGAGAAGTCCGGTGCCTGGTACGCCTACCAAGGCAACAAGATCGGCCAGGGCAAGGCCAACGCGGCCAAGTACCTGGCAGAGAACCCGGCCATTGGTGCCGAGATCGAGAAGCAGATTCGCGAGAAGCTGCTCAAGGCCGGTGCTGTTGCCGAAGCCGGCAAGGCTGCTGCCGCTGAAGCTGATGCCGACGACATGGCTGACGCCGACGCCGGTTATTGATAGCAGCTGGTATGTCCGCCGTACTCGACACCCCCGTCGCCGTCAGGCGGACAGCCATGGACCTGCTCGCGCGCCGCGAGCATGGTCGCGTCGAGCTGACGCGCAAGTTGCGTCAGCGCGGTGCCCCGGATGAACTGATCGAGCCAGCGCTCGATCGGCTCGCCGAAGAAGGGCTGCTTAGCGAAGCCCGTTATCTCGAGAGTTTCATCCGATACCGTTCTGGCTCCGGCTATGGTCCTGCGCGTATTCGCGAGGAGCTTGGCCAGCGCGGGCTGAATCGAAGTGATATCGAGCAGGCCCTGCGTGACAGCGAAGTGGATTGGGCTGCGCTGCTGCAAGATACCTGGCAGCGCAAGTTCGCCGGGCTTCGTCCCCAGGACCCTCGTAGTCGCGCCCAGCAGACCCGGTTTCTTGCCTACCGCGGTTTCCCCATGGACATGATCGGCAGGTTGCTCAGCGGCCGGGATCTGGATGATTACTAGTCAAATGGCCTCATCGCTGGCACGCCAGCGATGAGGCCATTTGCTTTATCACGAAAATTACCCTTCAGCTGACCTTCAACGCCTCCCGAGCCCGCTGGGTGGTGTGCATTGGCTCGGGCTTGGCCCAGTTTTCCGGCAAGTTGATGAAATCGACCAGTTCCCGCAGTCGCCCTTGATCACGGCCATTGAAGGCAAACGTCAGCCGCGTCAGATGGCTGAAGTTGCCCACCTCGTGTTCGGTACCGCTGTCGGCGTGTTGGTGATAGCGGCCACTCAGGCGCAAGTCGGCAAACCCCTCCTGGATGTCATGCAGTGCGGCCTCGCTGAGCCGATGGTGCATGCGGATCACGAACTGATTCTTCAGCCAGCGGCTGGAGTGGTAATTGCTGTAGAACTGGTTGATTTCCTCGACAGCTTCATCGGCGCTGTGCACCAGCCGCAACAGCTTCAAGTCACTGGGCAGGATGTAGCGGTTTTCTTCGAGTTGGCGGCTGATAAACGCCAGGCAGTCGCGCCAGAACGTGCCGCCCGGTGAGTCCAGCAGTACCACCGGCACCAATGGGCTTTTGCCGGTCTGGATCAGCGTCACTACTTCAAGTGCTTCATCCAGGGTGCCGAAGCCGCCAGGGCAGAGCACCAGTGCATCGGCTTCCTTGACGAAGAACAGCTTGCGAATGAAGAAGAAGTGGAACGGCAGCAGCTTGTCGGTGCCGTCCACCGTGGCATTGGCGTGCTGCTCGAAGGGCAGGGTGATGTTGAAGCCCAGGCTATGGTCACTGCCAGCGCCTTCGTGAGCCGCCGCCATGATGCCGCCGCCAGCCCCGGTAATGACCATCAGTTCGGAGCGGGCGAGGGTCGCCCCCAGCTCGCGGGCCAGGGCGTACATCGGGTGTTCCACGGGGGTGCGTGCCGAGCCGAACACAGTGACTTTGCGTCGCCCCCGGTAGCGCTGGAGCATGCGGAACGAGTGGTCCAGTTCGCGCAAGGCCTGCAGGGTGATCTTGGCGCTCCAGCGGTCGCTGTCGTCATGGGCCATGCGCAAGACCGTGAGCATCATGTCGCGATACAGCGGCAGGTTGGGGCTGCCCGGCGCGACCAGTTGCAGTTGCTGGTCGATCTTGCTCAGGTCGATGCCGTGGTCCCTGAAGTGATTGAACAGGTGTTCATTCGATTGGTAAGGCATTCAACGTCTCCTTCTGCAGCAAAACCACTGACCGGGCCGATGCTGTGGCCCGGCCGCGACACTACGTGTGTCGCTGGCTGCCGTGACTCGAGTGTGCATCTCGAGCATTGCAGTAGGCCTTCAAGACCGTGGTGCAGGCGTGTCTGTCCAACGTGTCGTTTTTCGGGCCTTCGCTATCAATCTAGACCGTTGCACCTGATCGTGCAGGCGCGAATACGATGGCCACTCGTCGGCCTGTGACCAGCCCTGGCGAGGGTTTGGTTAACTGGAGAAGCGAAACGTGTCGATGCAGGAGGTGGCGGTATGCATCGCTTGGTCATCGAGGTAGACCGGCAGCTCTATCAGCAGCTGGAACATGCAGCCCAGGATCACCATGTGAGCCTGGAGGCCGAGTGCCGTCGCAGGCTGGCAGCACTTGAATGCCAGTCACGCTACTTGCAGGCGCTGCTGGCAGAGATGCGCGCCGACGAAGAGCCGCAGCGCGCCGAGGGAGAGCGGGTTATCTAGCCGTCACTTCTTCTTGTTGCCAGCGATGCAGCTGGCAGCATCGAAGGCCTGGTCCATGACCGGCTGGTTGGTCTTGTATACGGTAAAGCGATAGACCATCACCGCACCTTTGGACATCAGGTTACGGAAACCACTGTTGCGGCAAACGCTGTCACCCAGCTGGCTGCGGACTTGCTCCGGGTTCTGCTGCATGCGTGCGGCATGTTCGGCGCGTACGCTGAGGTGGTTGACCAGCGCCTTGCCTTCAACGGTATAGCCCTGATCGAGGATGTCTTCGTTGATGGCGCGGGGGGTGCCGACACTGCTTTCCGTGGCGACCTTCTGCAGCAGCTTGTTGAGCTCGAACTCTTGCTTGGAGGCAGCCTGGGCTGCCAGTGGCAGGGTGAGCAACAGGCTCAGGGTCGGGACGATAAGACGCAGCATGAATCTCTCCTGGTTCGATGACTGGCGCTTTGACATGCGCCTGCGGCGGGCGTTCCATGAAACCCGCTGCAGCGCAGGCAAATTCACGGTGGCCAATTGCGCCGATTATAAGGGACCGGTTGCTTGCACTGCACGGCCAAATGGCACCTGCTCTGGTAGACTGGCGTTTTGCATCTTCCGAGTCCCTGCAGTGTCCAGTCACAACCCGTCCACAGGCTTGCCAGCATGAGCCACGCGGTAGCACGCCTGCGTGCCGAGCGCCTGGCACGCAGCATCAAACCTTTCATTGCCCGTGGTTCACGCGCCGAGCGTTGCCCCGATTGCCGGGTGATCGCCACCCACTGCCTGTGTGCGTGGAAGCCCAAGGTACAGGCCGATTCCGGCGTGTGCCTGATCATGCATGACACCGAGCCATTGAAGCCGACCAACACCGGTTGGCTGATCGCCGACCTGATCGAGGACACCAGCGCCTTCGGCTGGCTGCGCACCTCGGTGGACGAGGGCCTGCTGGCGTTGCTCGACGACCCTCAGTGGCAGCCCTACATCGTTTTCCCCGGCGAATTCGTCGCCCAGGAGCGTGTGGTCAGTGAGGTCGTGCGCGAACCGGGCAAGCGCCCGTTGTTCATCCTGCTCGATGCCACCTGGACCGAGGCCCGCAAGATGTTCCGCAAGAGCCCGTATCTGGATCGCTTCCCGGTGCTGAGCCTGCAAGCCGAGCAGATGTCGCGCTATCGCCTGCGCCGGTCCAAGCGCGACGACCATTTCTGCACTGCCGAGGTTGCGGCCATGTGCCTGGACCTGGCGGGTGACAGCCAGGCGTCCCAGGCGCTGGATGCCTACCTGGACGTGTTCAGCCTGCATTACCTCAGTGGCAAGCGACGCCTGCCGCTGGATGATCAGGACGACACCCACCAGCGTTTGCATACCTTCCTATAGTCCAAGGGGCATATGTCTCACTTTGGTTCATAATGACGGGGCTGGCAGCCAGGGTGGGCGAGACGGCAGGGTAGTTGGCTTGACCACCTCCGGCCGTGCTCGGCATCCTTGGCGCCGATTCCCCGCCAGGCGCTTCACCACCCCGCATGCGCCTGGCACAGAACAGGATCCATAGATCGATGGCCACATACGAAATCCTGATAGCCGATGACCACCCGCTGTTTCGTAGCGCGCTGCGCCAGGCCGTTACCCTCGGCCTGGGCGCCGATGTACGCCTGGTTGAAGTGGCGAGTATCGCCGAACTGGAAACCCGCCTGAGCGAAAAAGCCGATTGGGACCTGGTCCTGTTGGACCTGAACATGCCGGGAGCCTATGGCTTCTCCGGGCTGGTCCTGCTGCGCGGCCAGTACCCGCAGATTCCGGTGGTAATGGTCTCGGCGCAGGAAGAGGCCGCTGTGGTGGTCAAGTCACGCGAGTTCGGTGCCAGCGGCTTCATTCCGAAGTCCAGCGGCCTTGAAGTCATTCAGGATGCCGTGAGAAAAGTGCTCGATGGCGATGTCTGGTGGCCACCGCAAGCGTTCGAAAAGGTCGATGTCTCGGCCGAAGCCAAGGCCGCCAGCGAAGGCCTGGCCAGCCTGACCCCGCAGCAGTTCCGCGTACTGACCATGGTCTGCGAAGGCTTGCTGAACAAGCAGATTGCCTATGAGCTGAGTGTCTCGGAAGCGACCATCAAGGCCCATGTAACCGCAATCTTCCGCAAGCTGGGCGTACGCACCCGCACCCAGGCGGCGCTGTTGCTGCAACAACTTGAATCGGTTGCCAGTAACTGAAGGCGCCTGGATTCACGCTTTTTTGACCCGCGCCGCACTAGTCTGCTGGCCTTTCTGTTGTGAAGTGACTCACATGACATCGCCATTCAAAGGCCAGACCGGCCTGAAACGCATCTTCAACGCCGCTGGCTATTCGCTGGACGGCCTGCGCGCCGCCTTCAAGGGCGAGGCTGCTTTCCGTCAGCTGGTACTGCTCAATGTGCTGCTGATCCCGATCGCCTTCTGGCTACCGGTCAGCCGTGCCGAGCGGGCAATCATGATCGCCGTGTGCCTGCTCGGCCTGATCGTCGAGCTGTTCAACTCGGCAGTGGAAGCCGCCATCGACCGCATCTCGCTGGAGCGCCACCCGTTGTCGAAGAACGCCAAGGACATGGGCAGCGCCGCGCAGCTGGTAGCGTTGACCATGGTCGCGCTGGTGTGGGGTGTGATTCTGCTTTAAGCGATCGGCGGCAAGACGATCTCGTCACTGCGGGTGAAGCCCGCAGTGAAGTTGCGACACAGCTCCAGGAATTCACGCATCGCCGAGGTCTGGTATTTCTGCTTGTGCCAGATGAAGTAGAACTGGCGCATCAGGTCCAGCTCAGGTGTCTCCACCGGTACCAGGCTACCGCGGCGGAAGGCATCGCGCAGGGCCAGTCGGGAAATACAGCCGATACCCAGGCCCGATTCCACGGCACGCTTGATCGCCTCGGTGTGCTCCAGCTCCAGGCGGATGTTCAGGCTGGTGCGGTGATGGCGCATGGCCTGGTCGAAGGTCAGGCGTGTACCGGAACCCTGCTCGCGCAGGATCCAGGCCTCCTGCGACAGGGCTTCGACATCGGCGCGGCCGGCCTTGGCCAGTGGATGTTGCGGTGCGCAGAACACCACCAGCTCGTCCTCGACCCATGGCTGCACCTCCAGGTCCGGGTGGTTGCAGTCACCTTCGATCAGACCTAGATCAATTTCGTATTGCGCGACCTGATGCACGATATGTGCAGTGTTCTGCACATGCAGTTTCACCTGGCTCTCCGGGTGGATCTGCATGAAGCTGCCGATCAGCAGGGTGGCCAAGTAGTTGCCGATGGTCAGCGTGGCGCCGACCGCCAGCGAGCCGAAGCCGGACTTGCCGTTGAGCAGGTCTTCGATTTCCTTGGCCTGGTCGAGCAGGGCGACAGCCTGGGGCAGCAACTGATGGCCCAGGGCATTGAGCGCCAGGCGCTTGCCGGCACGATCGAACAGCTGGCAGCTCGATTGCCGCTCAAGTTCGGTGATGGAAGTACTCGCCGCCGACTGCGAAAGTGCGAGCACGCTGGCTGCCCGCGACACACTCTGGTGCTGCGCCACGGCGACGAATACCTGAAGCTGACGAAGTGTAAATCGCATATCTATATAACCGATAACACATATCTTGATAATTCAGTTAACAGATATTCTCGCTGCCCCTAAACTATCGCGCAACTGCGCGTCTTGCGCGCTGCGTTTTTCTTCAGGAGCCCCATAGATGAGCAACATGAACCACGAACGTGTCCTCAGTGTGCACCACTGGAACGACACCCTGTTCAGCTTCAAGTGCACCCGCGACCCGGGCCTGCGCTTCGAGAACGGTCAGTTCGTGATGATCGGCCTGCAACAGGACAATGGCCGTCCGCTCATGCGCGCCTATTCCATCGCTTCGCCGAACTGGGAAGAGCACCTGGAGTTCTTCAGCATCAAGGTCCCGGATGGCCCGCTGACCTCGCAGCTGCAGCACCTGAAGGAAGGCGACGAGATCATCATCAGCAAGAAGCCAACCGGTACCCTGGTTCTTGACGACCTGAAACCGGGCAAGCACTTGTACCTGCTGAGCACCGGCACCGGCCTGGCGCCGTTCATGAGCGTGATCCAGGACCCGGAAACCTACGAGCGCTTTGAAAAAGTGATCCTGGTTCACGGTGTGCGTTACGTCAACGAGGTGGCCTACAAAGAGTTCATCACCGAGCACCTGCCGCAGAACGAATTCTTCGGCGAGTCGGTCCGTGACAAGCTGATCTACTACCCGACCGTGACCCGCGAGCCGTTTGAAAACCAGGGCCGCCTGACCGACCTGATGCGCAGCGGCAAGCTGTTCAGCGATATTGGCCTGCCACCGATCAACCCAGAGGACGACCGCGCAATGATCTGCGGCAGCCCGAGCATGCTCGACGAGACCAGCGAAGTGCTCGACAGCTTCGGCCTGAAGGTCTCCCCACGCATGCGTGAGCCGGGTGACTACCTGATCGAGCGCGCCTTCGTCGAGAAATAAGACGAACGCAACAAAGAAAAAACGCAGACCGAGGTCTGCGTTTTTTTATGCCTGCAGGGCGGGGATTTTCAGCCCTCCTGCACGACTTCCAGCACCTGGATCTGGTCGGGTTGCGGGTAATGCCAGCGGACCTGCACGTCCCAGAACTTCACCCCGTACACCCGCTCCGGCGGTGGTACTTGATAGGCCGGACGCGGGTCCTGAGCCAAACATTGCTCGATCAGTTCCACCAGCGGCTCGCCAAGGCGCAGCCCATGCGCGTGGGCCTGGGGCAGGGCAGTGTCGCTCCAGGCAACGGCAATCGCGACCGGCGCATCACTGGCCATCAGGTTGCTTGCCCCGGTAACGCTGTCGGCGTAGGGGACATAGGGTTTGATGTCCAGTACCGGCGTACCGTCCAGCAGGTCGATTCCGGACAGCAGCAGGCGCCCTGGCTCCACGCCCTCCAGGCGCACCACCGACTGGCCGATGCCGTTGGGGCGGTGGGTGGCGCGGGTGGCGAACACGCCCATGCTCTTGTTGCCGCCCAGGCGTGGCGGGCGCACTTTCAGGCGCGGTTTGTCTTCCAGTGCCTGATGGAACAGGAACAGCAACCAGACATGGCTGACTTGCTCCAGCCCGGACACCGCATCGCCCTGATCGAACGGCGGCAACAGCTCCAGCACCCCACGGGCGGCTGGCGCCAGCTGCGGCTGGCGCGGGATGGCAAATTTCTCCTTGAAGCAGGAGCGGACGATGCCGACCGGTGCAACCGTATGCTGCATGGCCACTCAGCCGCGCACGCGCAGGGTCAGGCCCTTGAGGAAATTGCGCAGCAGCTGGTCGCCGCACGGGCGGTAGTTGTCATGCCCGACCTTGCGGAACAGCGCGCTGAGCTCAGGCTTGGACACCGGGAAATTGACCGTCTTGAGGATGGCGTGCAGGTCTTCTTCCTTGAGCTCGAAGGCCACCCGCAGTTTTTTCAGGATGGTGTTGTTGGTCACCGGCAGCTCGACCGGCAGTGGTGGGCGGCTGTCGTCCTTGCCACGGCGGTGGATCACCAGGCCGTCAAGGAAGTGCGCCATGACCCGCTCCGGGCAACGCACGAAACCGGCTTCGTCTTCCTTCTTCAAGTAGGTGGCGAGCACGATCGGGTTAACTTCGAGGCCGGACAGCGCGATGATTTCGGCCATCTTGGCGTCGTTCACCTTGAGCATGTAGCGCAGGCTGCGCAGGACATCGTTGTGGTTCATTGCTGCAAAATCCTGTTCAGTAGCCACGCCGGGGCGTGGCGTATTGCTTAGAAACGTTCGGTGGCTGCCAGGTAACGCCACTGCCCCACGGGCAGCTTGCCCATCGATACACCGCCCAGGCGAATGCGGCGCATGCCCAGCACTTCCAGGCGCAGGTAGGCACACAGCTCGCTGATTTGCCCGGGTTGCGGGTTTTTCACGACCAGGCGCAAGTGGGTCTCGTTCTGCCAGCTGGCCTTGGCCTTGGGCAGCTCCCGGTCATTGCGCGTCGCACCGCGCGCCAGGCGCTCCAGGGCCTGGGGCGTGGTCTCACCGCGCACTTCGATGATGTACTCCTGCTCCATGCGGCGCAGGTTGGCGTCGATCTTGCGGGTGACGCGCCAGTCCTGGGTGAACACCTGCAGGCCGCTGGCGCCGCGTTCCAGCGGCGCCAGGCAGGTCAGGCGGGCAAAGTGCCCGTGCAGGGGCCGTACGCCTTCGCGGTGGGCCTCGCTGAGATTGCCCATGTTCATGCTGGCGCGGGCGGTTTCGCTGTCGACACCGGCTGCTTGATGCATCAACAGGGTGACGGGGTCCAATGCCTCGGCGCGTGCTCCCGGCAGCAGTTCAACGTGCTGGTCGTCGACTTTGAACTGAGGTTGCTCGACCACCACGCCATCGACCGTGACCCAGCCTCCTTCGATGTACAGCTCGGCCTCTCGGCGGGAGCAACCAAGCTGCTCGATGAGGCGTTTGGACAGGCGGACGGGTTCGGACATGGGGCAATTCGCAAGGCAGGGAAAGACCTACATTGTACCTGCCCGTGCGCGGTTGATGATGGGAATCTGTGTCAAATGCGCCGTTTTGGACGCAGACCACGGCATATTCGGACGCCGCCTTAGGACGCTGTAGGAATCAGCCTCATGTGCAGAAGTGGATAGGGCTGCCCCAAGCCATCCGTTTCCGAGCGGCCGACCACTTCGAAGCCTTCGTGCAAGTAGAAGCCCAGGGCTTGCGGGTTCTGTTCATTGACGTCCAGGCGGTCGGCATTCAATTCATCGATCGCACAACGCAGCAGTCGCTTGCCAACGCCCTTGCTGCGGTAGTCCGGTGCTACGAACAGCATGTGCACGTAGCCGTTGGCGACTCCGGCGAAGCCGCAGATGCGCTGGCGGTCCTTGCAGCAGATCAGCATCACGGCGTCGAGATAGCGGCGCAGCACCTGTTCGCGCAGCAACAGGATGTAGGCCTCTGGAAGGAAGTCATGGGTCGCTCGCACCGAGTCTTCCCAGATCTGCACCAGCTCGCTGTAGTCGCTGTAGCGCGGGGTGTGCAGCGTCAGAACCGAATGCATGCCGGTGTTCCTCCAAGGCGATAAAGCAAACATAGCAGGCCAACCACTGGTCGGCTTCTCCGCGCGTGGCTTGAAGCCTGGGACGCAGAGGTCTATTAATTAGGCGTGGGAAAAATTCCCACGCAAAGAAAAGAAAGAACTTACAACAGATTCCCGGCTTGATTTGGCGTTCTCATGGCGAAGACCTGGAGACGGAAAATGCAAATCCACGTGCTGTTCAAAAGGGCTCTACTGGCGGTTGCCGTTGCAGGCGTGCTGTCGACGGCCATCGTTTTGGTTCCAGATTCGATTTCTCATGGCTCCAGCGCCTATGCCAAGGATGGCGGCGGCGGTGGTGGTCACGGCGGTGGCGGTGGAAGTGGTGGCGGTGGCGGTGGCGGTGGCGGTGGTGGTGGCCACGGCGGTGGCGGCGGAAGTGGTGGTGGTGGTGGTGGTGGTGGTGGTGGTGGCCACGGCGGCGGCAGCGGTGGTGGCAGCGGCAGCGGTGGCGGCGGGAGTGGCGGCCATGCCGGCAACAGTGGCAGCGGCCATGGTGAAGCAGGCCAGGGCCACGATGGCAATTCAAACTCCGGACGCAGCAGCAGCCATGCTGAAAGGGGTGATGACCATGGCAATCACGTTGGCGGTGAGCCCGGCGACGATCATGGCAATCACGTTGGCGGCGAACCCGGTGACGATCATGGCAATCATGTTGGCGGTGAGCCCGGTGATGATCATGGCAATCATGTTGGCGGTGAACCTGGCGACGATCATGGCAATCACGTTGGTGGTGAACCTGGTGACGATAATGGCAACCATGTGGGTCGCGAACAGGGTGATGACCGCGGTGCTCATGCCGCCGGCGAAGTCGGCGATGACAACAGCAGGAGCTGACTGGCAGTGAACAGCCCATACAAGGCCCAGGGGACGGGCTTTGTATGAGCGGGTCTCGGGCGGTGCAGCCCTATCACGCGTTTGCAATGAGCGCTGGCAGCTTTTTCTCATTCAGTGTGGGAAGTGGTTACAGTTCGTGCGGGATGTTTTCCCGCGTCGTATGCTGGGTTCAACTGTCAAGGAATGCGCTCCATGCAATCGCCCTCTATCCCCCCGTCCATGTTGAGCGCACTGCGCAGGGTCATGCGCCCCCTGGTGCGCCTGATGCTGCGCAAAGGGGTGACCTACACGATGTTCACCGACGTGCTCAAGGAAGTCTTCGTCGATGTGGCCCATCGCGAGTTTCGCCTGGACGACAAGGTGCCGACAGACAGCCGCATCAGCCTGCTTACGGGGGTGCATCGCAAGGATGTGCGGCGGCTGCGAAGCGAGAGTGACGCGTCGACTGCCGAGTTGCCGGAAAACATCACCTTGGGTGCGCAACTGGTGAATGTATGGACCACCAGCCCGCCATTCTGCTCCGAGGCCGGGCAGGCGTTGGCGTTGCCACGGCTAGCCAGCGTTGGCGGCGATTGCTCTTTCGATGCCTTGGTGGCGAAGATCAGCACGGACATCCGCGGGCGGGTAGTGCTGGATGAGTGGCTGCGCCTGGGGATCGTCCGCCTGGATGATCAGGATTGCGTCCACCTTGAGGCCCAGGCTTTCGTGCCGCAGAAGGGCTTCGAAGAGAAGGCCGCGTATTTTGGCCATAACCTGCATGATCACGCCTGTGCTGCGGTGCACAACCTCAGTGGCGAAGGCCTGCCGTTTTTCGAGCGCAGCGTGCACTACGATGCCCTGACCTCGGCCAGCGTCGGCACGCTGCGTGAAGCGGTCTCCAGGGACGGCATGCAAACCTTGCTGGCATTCAGCCGGTTGGCCGCAGAGCTGGAGAACACCGACGTGCCAAGCCACGAGGAACGTCAGCGCATCACCGTCGGGCTGTATTTCTACACTGAAGCCACTGATCCCGATTCGTCAAAGACAGCCGACTCATGACCCCCCTCGCGCGCTGCCTCAGTCTCGTCGCACTCGTCCTGGCATTCGGGCTGGACCTGGTGGCGCCTGCCGAGGTGGCTGCAGCGCCGGTCTGTGTCAGCCGTGATGAAGTGGGTATGGCCGGCGCAGCGGGCATGCAGTTCCCTGGAGGTGTCGGTGGCACCGGTGCCAGAACCGGTGGTGTTGGCGGCACCGGTGTGCGCAGCGAGAACGGCGGTGTGGGCGGCACCGGTGCGCCACTTCAGCAGCGCCCCGGCGGCACGGGGGGGACCGGCGCAGTGGCGGAGGGTGTAGACGGTACCGTCATCGATCGCGGCCACGGCGGCGTGGGCGGTAGCGGCGCCCCGATCCAGCGCCCAGGCGGTACCGGTGGCACGGGGATCGTTGGCACCATCACCGGGTTCGCATCAATCTGCGTCAACGGCCAGGAGGTGCACTATGGCAAGGATGTCCCTGTAAGTGAGAATGGTGCCCCTGCCAGCAGCGCTCATCTGGCAATCGGCCAGGTCGTCGCGGTGGAGGCCTATGGCACACAGCGTGGCCTGCAAGCCGGGCGCATCGCGATCCTCAACGTTTACGAGGGACCGCTGACGGCACTGCCGAATGCTTCGGGGCCACTGCGGGTCATGGGTCAACCTGTGCGCCTGGCCGCCGGCGCGCGCGTGGCTGAAGGGCTGCGCCCAGGTGAGCCAGTCAGGGTCAGCGGCCTGCGCGATGCGGCAGGTGAGGTGGTGGCTAGCCGTATCGAGCGGGCGCCAGGGCTCAGGGAGGCCAGTGCCATCGGTACCGTTGATCGACCCGGCAGCCTGCAGGGGCTGAAGCTGGGCACCCGCGTGGCGCCGGCGCGGGAAATGCTGGTGCGCGGCCAATGGACCGGGAGCCAGCTGGAAGTCGCGCAAACCCGCCCTGACCCGAGCCTGCCGTTTGCCGGCAGGGTGCAGACTGCGGTGATCGAGGGGCTGGTGCAGCGCACTCAGGCGCGCCAGCTGGTAGTCGGTGGCATCAACGTGACGCTGGGGCAGGATACCGTGATCGTCGGCAAGCAGCCTGCATCCATCGCGCTCGACCAACGGGTGCGGGTAAGCGGGGTATTCAGTGCCACTCATGAGCTACGGGCATCCCGCGTCGAGTTCGATGATGACCGCGGCGACCGTGCGGACAGAGGGCATTCCGGGCGCAACAGCGAGCACGGTACCAGCGGCTCGGGTAGCTCGAGCAACAGTAGCCAGAGTGAGCGTGGGACCTCCAGCAGCCGCAGCGAAGACAGTGACGATCACAGTGGACGGAGTTCGACCAGCGACTCCAGTGGCCATGACAGCGTTGAAAGTGAGGACAGGTCTGGAAAGTCAGGGCATGTCGACAGCGTGGAGCAGCGCGAGACCAGCAACAGTGGCAGCTCCGATCGGGTGGAGAAGGTCGAGCCTGTTGAAAAAGTAGAGCTCGAAAAAGTCGAGAAGGTTGAAAAGGTCGAGAAAGTAGAGAAAGTCGAAAAGCCCGAGAAAGTCGAGAAGGTGGAGAAAGTCGAGAAGGTAGAAAAGCCCGAGAAAGTCGAGAAGGTGGAGAAAGTCGAGAAGGTCGAAAGGCCTGAGAAAGTCGAGAAGGTGGAAAAGCCTGAAAAAGTCGAGAAAGTGGAAAAAGTTGAAAAAGTAGAGAGAGTCGAAAAGCCAGAAACGGTAGAAAAAGTCGAGAAGGTCGAAAAAGTAGAGCATCCGGAGCGGTCCGGGCATTAGGCAACTAGGCTGGGTAAGTCCGATCACACTTCCCGACGGAACCCGAGGTGCAGATGAGACCCACGCTCCCTCTTTTCGCCTGTTTGCTGTCCTGTACCGGTGCCTCGGCGCTGGCCGATACCTTCAGTGCCTCCATTGGCATGGATTATTCGAGTGGCGACTATGGCACGGGTACCACTTCGGAAATCTGGTATGTCCCCGTGGTCGGCAAGTATGAAACCGGCCCCATGACATACAAGGTCACTGTGCCTTGGCTGCGCATCACCAACCCTGAAGTTGGCCCGAATGGCGACCCGTTGCCCGGAGGATGCCATGCGGTGGAGAGCGGGCTGGGCGACACGGTTGCCAGCGCCGACTATGCACTGCTCGACGGCAGTGACGGCGGCCTGATGCTCGATCTCATCGGCAAGGTCAAATTCCCCACTGCCGATGAAAAGCAGTGTCTGGGCACGGGCGAGTACGACTACACCGGGCAGGTCGATATCGCCCAGGCATTCGGCCCGGTGACCGGCTTCGCAACCTTGGGCTGGAAGAAGTTCGGCGACCCGCCCGACAGCGATTTCAGAGATCCGATCTTTACCAGCCTGGGCTTTGCCTTTCCTGTGGCGAAAGGCACCTCGGCGGGCGCCTCGTACGACTGGCGGCAGAAAGTCGTTTCGACAGGCTCAGAGATTCAGGAGCTGACCCTGTTCCTGACCCACAAGCTCAACCGGGAATGGAAGATCCAACTGTATGCGGTCAAGGGTTTTTCCGATGCCAGCCCTGATGCAGAAGGTGGCTTGATGGTGTTTCACACCTTCTGACAAAAAAGCCCCTGCCCGGGTATTTCCTCGTTGGGAATACCGGGCAGGGGCTTTTTCATGTGCAGGCTGCCTTAAACGGGCTCGGCCCACATGTCGTATTCGTCGGCATCCACCACGCGGCAACGCACTTTGTCGCCCGGCTTGAAGCCGTGGTTACCGTCGATGAACACGCTGCCGTCGATTTCCGGGGCATCGAAGAAGCTGCGGCCTACCGAACCTTGCTCCTCGACTTCGTCGATCAGCACTTCGATTTCCTTGCCGATGCGCATTTGCAGGCGGGCGGCGCTGATGGCCTGCTGGTGCGCCATGAAGCGGTCCCAGCGGTCCTGCTTGACGTCATCCGGTACTTCTTCCAGGCCCAGGTCGTTGGCCGGGGCGCCTTCGACTGGCGAGTACTGGAAGCAGCCGACGCGGTCGAGCTGGGCTTCGGTGAGCCAGTCCAGCAGGTACTGGAAGTCTTCCTCGGTCTCGCCCGGGAAGCCGACGATGAAGGTCGAGCGGATCACCAGCTCAGGGCATTGCTCGCGCCAGTTCTTGATGCGTGCCAGGGTACGGTCTTCGAAGGCTGGGCGCTTCATCGACTTGAGTACCTTGGGGCTGGCGTGCTGGAACGGGATGTCCAGGTACGGCAGGATCTTGCCAGCGGCCATCAGCGGGATCACGTCGTCGACGTTCGGGTATGGATAGACGTAGTGCAAGCGCACCCAGGCACCCAGGCTGCTCAGCGCTTCGCACAGTTCGAGCATGCGGGTCTTGACCGGGCGACCGTTCCAGAAGTCGGTCTTGTACTTGACGTCGACGCCGTAGGCGCTGGTGTCCTGGGAAATCACCAGGATTTCCTTGACGCCGGCCTTGACCAGGCGCTCGGCTTCGCTCAGCACTTCACCGACCGGGCGGCTGACCAGCTTGCCGCGCATCGACGGGATGATGCAGAAGCTGCAGCTGTGGTTGCAGCCTTCGGAAATCTTCAGGTAGGCGTAGTGGCGCGGGGTCAGCTTGACGCCCTGAGGCGGCACCAGGTCGATCAGCGGGTTGTGGTCCTGGCGTGGCGGCACCACTTCGTGCACGGCGTTGACCACCTGCTCGTACTGCTGCGGGCCGGTCACCGACAGCACGCTCGGGTGCACGTCACGGATATTGCCTTCGTCGACACCCATGCAGCCGGTGACGATGACTTTGCCGTTTTCCTTGATCGCTTCACCGATGACTTCGAGCGACTCGGCCTTGGCGCTGTCGATGAAGCCGCAGGTGTTGACCACCACTACATCGGCGTCCTCGTAGGTGGGCACGACTTCATAGCCTTCCATGCGCAGCTGGGTCAGGATGCGCTCGGAATCGACCAGGGCCTTGGGGCAACCCAGGCTGACGAAACCAACCTTGGGGGTGGCGGGAGTGGTGGACATGACTAACCTCGGTATTGAATGCAGTTCGCCCTGCCGCAGTCGGGGGCGATCTTGACGGGCGCTTTCGGCGCCTCTGATCAAAAAGTGCGCAATTCTAGCGAGCGCACGGTCGCTTGACCAGCAGAAAAGCGACGAACGCTGCGCTATGCCGTTAGCGACTGCGGCGTGTGCATGGCAAAACCTGGAAACACAGCTCGGCAATGGTTCCCCTTGAGTGGAATGTGCCCACTCGTCACCCTTCTCCTCGCCTGTCAAACGTACTCTTGAACTTATTCAAGACTTATAGTTTTCTTATAAGAACGGCGTGGATATGAATACGATCAACTGGTCACGCAAAGCAGTGAAGCAACTCAGGAAAATCAACAAGTTCGATCAGCCGAAGATCTACGATGCCGCACAGGCGCTGGCCCATATGCCGGATGTTCAGAGCGTCAAGGCATTGGCCAATCACCATTATGGCTACCGACTGAGGGTCGGCAATTACCGCATCCTCTTTGACTGGGATGGCAGCGTCAGAATCGTCAATATCGAGGAGGTCAGGAAACGCGATGAGCACACCTACTAACGTACAAATCATCCACGGCGCCGATGGTCGTCCCGCCTTCGTGGTGTTGCCATATGCCGACTACATTGCCAGCCGCCCCCAGCACGACCTGGTGCCCAATGAAGTCGTTGGATACATGGTGAAGGAAGGCATGACCGCCATAGCCGCCTGGCGCAGGCATCTGGACCTGACCCAGGCTGAAGTCGCGCAGCGCCTGGGTATCTCGCAGTCGGCCTATGCTCAGCAGGAAGCTGCCGAAAGGCCGCGCAAAGCCACCCGGGAGAAGATTGCGGCGGCGTTGGGCATTGCGGTGCAGTCTCTGGATCTCTAACGCGTTCGAGCTATGTTTGGCTGAACCGGGAGCCTGACCAGCAGAAAAGCGACGAACGCTGCGCTATGCTTCGCGCCATTGCGCCGGGGTTTATTCATGCCCCTGACGCAGGCGTGAATTCTACCGGCCTTCAAGGCCATCTGCGGGAGTGTTCGATGGTTCAGGCAAGCAGTCACGCCGAAGGCGGGCACGCGGGAAAGCAGGGTGCGACACGGTCGCTGGGGCTGCTCGTGGCAGCGGTCGGGGTGGTGTATGGCGATATCGGTACCAGCCCCTTGTATACCCTCAAGGAAGTCTTTACCGGCGGTTACGGGGTGCCGGTCAATCATGATGGCGTGCTGGGGATCCTCTCGCTGATCCTCTGGTCACTGCTGTGGGTAGTGTCGTTCAAGTACGTGATGTTCATCCTGCGCGCCGACAACCAGGGCGAGGGCGGTACCATGGCGCTCACCGCCCTGGCCCTGAGGGCAACGGCTGCGTACCCGCGGTTGCGTTCGCTGATGCTCATCTGTGGGCTGATCGGCGCCTCGCTGTTCTACGGCGACAGCATGATCACCCCGGCTGTGTCGGTGCTTTCGGCGGTGGAGGGTATGGGCCTGGCCTTCGAAGGTATCGACCACTGGGTGGTGCCCATCTCGCTGGTGGTGCTGGTGGCGCTGTTCGTGGTGCAGAAGCATGGCACCGAGAAGATCGGCAAGTTGTTCGGCCCGATTATGGTCACCTGGTTTCTGGCGCTGGCCGTCCTGGGCGTGCATGGCATCAGCCAGAGCCCGGAAGTGCTCAAGGCGTTCAACCCGGTCTGGGCGGTCAATTTCTTCATCGTTCACCCCGGCATGGGGGTGGCCATACTCGGTGCGGTGGTGCTGGCACTGACCGGCGCCGAGGCGCTGTACGCCGACATGGGCCACTTTGGCCGCAAACCGATAGCCCGTGCCTGGTTTGCCCTGGTGCTGCCGGCGCTGGTACTCAACTATTTTGGCCAGGGCGCGCTGCTGCTGCAGAACCCGGACGCGGCGCGCAACCCGTTCTACCTGCTGGCGCCGGGCTGGGCCCTGCTGCCGATGGTCGGGCTGGCGACAATGGCCACAGTGATTGCCTCGCAGGCGGTGATCTCGGGGGCCTTCTCGCTGACCCGTCAGGCCATCCAGCTCGGCTATATCCCGCGCATGCAGATCCAGCACACTTCCAGCGACGAGCAGGGGCAGATCTACATCGGCGCAGTTAACTGGACATTGATGGTCGGCGTGGTGCTGCTGGTAATCGGCTTCGAGTCGTCCGGCGCGCTGGCCGCAGCCTACGGCGTGGCAGTGACTGGGACCATGCTGATGACCACCATCCTGGTGGCAGCGGTGATGCTGCTGCTGTGGAAGTGGCCGCCGATGCTGGCGGTGCCGCTGGTGGTCTGTTTCCTGCTGGTCGATGGCTTGTACTTCGCCGCCAACGTACCGAAGATCGTTCAAGGCGGCGCCTTCCCGGTACTCGCAGGCCTGGTGCTGTACTTGCTGATGAGCACCTGGAAGCGCGGCAAGCAGATCCTGGTGGAACGGATCGATGAAGGCGGGCTGCCACTGCCGGTTTTCATCAGCAGCATCCGCGTGCAGCCGCCGCATCGGGTCGAAGGCACGGCGGTGTTCCTGACGGCGCGGGCAGATGCGGTGCCTCACGCGCTGTTGCACAACATGCTGCATAACCAGGTGCTGCACAGCCAGGTGGTGCTGTTGACGGTGGTCAGTGAAGACCGCCCCCGGGTGCCGGAGCAGGAGCGTTTCGAGGTCGAGGCCTACGGTGATGGTTTCTTCCGCGTGTTGCTGCACTTTGGCTTCATGGATGAGCCGGACGTGCCTGCGGCATTGAGGCTGTGTCACCTGGACGAACTGGATTTCAGCCCGATGCGTACCACCTACTTCCTGAGCCGGGAAACGGTGATTGCGTCGCGTCTGGAGGGAATGTCGCGCTGGCGGGGGAACCTGTTCGCGTTCCTGCTGAAGAATGCCAACGGTAACTTGCGCTTCTTCAACTTGCCGTTGAACAGAGTGATCGAGCTGGGTACCCAGGTCGAGATCTGAGTTATTGGGGCCGCAAAGCGGCCCCAATCATTTTCAGTTCTGTGCAGCGACGCTGGACTTGCCCTGGCGGGTCTCGATCTCGTCGATCAG
The DNA here is from genome assembly GCF_003097235.1 of Pseudomonas sp. CC120222-01a. Taxonomy (GTDB): domain Bacteria; phylum Pseudomonadota; class Gammaproteobacteria; order Pseudomonadales; family Pseudomonadaceae; genus Aquipseudomonas. The sequence continues at coordinate 20,391 of NZ_QEQQ01000040.1, forward strand.
GCGCTTGGCCAGCGCCGGGTAGTTCTCGTCGAAGTGGTGGCCGCCTGGCAGCTTCATGCGTTCGCCCACTGCAGTCTTGTCGGTGCAGCCGCTCTCGTCGGTCTCTTCGATACCGTACACGCAGACCACCTTGGACGCCGGCAGCCTGGCCATTTCCGGCCCGGTAGGCGCTTCCTGGCCTTCCTTGCCCAGCCAGCCTTCAACCTCGATCTCGAAGCTGCCGCTACGGGCGAACGCCAGCAGCACGACCGCGTCGATACGCTGCTGGTCTTCGGCCGGCAGGCGGTTGTAGATGGCCGGCAGCACGTCGGCGCCGAACGAATAGCCGGTCAGTACGAAACGCTTGGTGCCCCACTTCTGACGGTAGTGCTGCATCAGTTCCGACAGGTCGGCGGCGCTTTGCTCCGGGGTCTTGTGTTGCCAGTAATAGCGCAGGGTGTCGATACCGACCACCGGGTAGCCAAGCTTGGCCATCTCACCGGCCACGTCGCGGTCGAGGTCGCGCCAGCCGCCGTCACCGGACAGGAACAGGGTGACGGTGTCGGTGGTTTGCCCGGCCGGAACTTCCACCACCGGGATGGCCAGGGCGTTGCCGTCGCGGCCGACCAGGGCCTGGGTCAGCTGGGCCTTGAGCACCTGTGGCAAGTGGATATCATAGTCGCTGATGCTGGTTTCGGCGTTGGACTGGTCGCGCACGAAGGCAGCGCTGGCGTCGTCCGGGTTGTCGTTCCAGGCGACGTTCCAGTGGCCGTGGGCGGCCGACTTCGGCAGCTCGACCTTGCAACCTGGTTGTTCCAGGGTGAAGTCGACGGAAATGGCCCGGGCCTTGTCGTCACTCTGGGTGGCCAGCCAGCGCCATGCCTGGGCTGCACCTGGGCCAATGCCGGCGACCAGGGTCGGTTTGTCGGACAGCTGGGTCAGTGCCTGATCCATGGCCTGTTGCTGCTTGGTGCAGTCGTTCGGCGGCAGGATCACCTGCACCAGCTGCGCCTCGCCAGCCTGGCTCAGGTCCAGCAGCTGCTTGTCGGTCAGGGCCTGGTCCTGAGGCACACCGATGGCGACCCGGGCCTTGGCGTGCACGCCCGGGGTGACGCGGATGATGCTGGTGTCATTCAGGGTCAGCTGCTCCAGCCGTGCCTCAGGGGCAGGGCGGGCCCACAGCCAAAAGCCCGCAGCGCCAGCCAGGGCGGCCAGCAGCAGGGGAATCAGTACATACAGCCAATAGCGTCGGATCATCAGCGTTTCACCAATCCAGTCAGGCCGCCGGCAATCAGGGCGGCAGTATCGGCCAGTGCAACCAGCGGGTCGAGCCCGGCTGGTACGGCCATGTAACGAGGTTCCCAGTCCGGCTGGAACTTGTCCTTGAAGCGCCGCAGGCCCTGGAAGTTGTAGAGCTGCTCGCCACGGCGGAACACCATCGAGCCCAGTCGTTGGGTCAAGGGTGCGCCGCGGCGTGGCTGCAGGCCGGAAAGCGGGACCATGCCCAGGCTGAAGCGGCCGTAGTCATGGCTTTTGTAATGCAGGATCAAGCCGATCATCATGAATTCCATGGTCAGCTTCGGCGCCTCGGGGTGTGCGCGCATCAGGTCGAGGCTGGCCAGTTCGTTGCTGTGGGTTTCCAGCAGGTTGGCGAAGGCCACCGGCCGGCCCTGGAAACGAATCAGGGCGATACGGAAGTGCTGCAGGTACTCAGGGCTGAAGCGCCCCAGCGAGAAGCCTTTCTCGCGTACGTTCTTGCCGCCCAGCCAGGCGTCGGAGATTTCCTTGAGCTCGGCCAAGGGAGCCTGGCCGGGTTCGTGGATCTCCAGGCTCAGGCCATCCCGGCCGCCACGGTTCCAGGTGTAGCGCAGGTCCTTCATTTCCTTGCCCTTGGCTTCGAGGTCGAAGCGGCGCAGGTCGACCCGCGCTTCCTCGCCCAGCTTCAGGGCAGTCAGGCCGATGTCCATGTAGAACGGCAGGTTCTCCGCGCGCACCTGGTAGAACACCGGGCGGGCATGGTGCAGGTCGCACAGGTCACGGAACTGCCAGATCATCTCGGCGCGTTCCTGGGCCGGGCCGATCGGGTCGTACAGCGCTACCAGGCTGCGGCCGCGACGGGCATACATAAGGAAGGCATTGTCGCTGGGGTGGAACAGCAGTGCCTTGTCGCCGGTCAATGCCAGGCCGCCGTCGGGCTGGTCGGAGGCCAGCAGAATGCGGTTGGCGCGCTGCAGCTCGACGTCGTCAGGCAGGTGAATGACCGGGCGGGCGGTGCGCAGCAGCCAGGTCAGTGCGACGATCACCAGCAGCACCGCGCTGCCCAAGGCGGCACGCAGGCCGCGCGGGGCGTCGGCGTCGAGGGTGAACTGCCACCACAGCTTGTGGGTATAGGGCACGTCTTGATACGCGAACAGCAACAGCCACACCGAAGCGCCGACCACGCAGGCGCTGGCCACCAGGTAGACCGGTGAGAACGGCAGCTCCAGCAGCCGGCTCGGCCGGTAGAACGAGCGGCGGAAAATGGCCAGCAGGGCAGCGGTCAGGGTCAGCAGGCTGGCTTCTTCCCAGTCGAAGCCCTTGAGGATCGACAACAGTGCACCGACCAGCAGCAACACCGTGGTCAGCAGCCAGGCTGCCGACAGGCGCCGGCGCAGGCCCTGGGCCAGCAGCAGGCAGAGCACGCCGATCAGGCTGGCGCCGAAGTGCGAGGCATCGATCAGCCGGTGTGGCACAAGGAAGCCCATGTGCTCCAGGCGCGTGTCGATTTCCGGGGTGGCGCCGGAGAACAGCAGCACCACGCCCGACAGGAACACCAGAATCGCCAGGATCGGCGCACCAAGGCCCGAGGCAGCCTTGATCGCTTGCTGGGCGAACAGCAGGCGGCGTGCTTCGTTGGCCAGCAGCAGCACGCAGGCCAGCAGCAGCGGCAGCACCACGTAGATCAGCCGGTACAGGAGCAGTGCGGCGGCCAGTGGCGCGGCGCCAAGCTGGTCGGCGAAGGCGGCCAGCAGGATCGCTTCGAACACCCCGACGCCACCCGGTACATGGCTGAGCACACCAGCGGCCAAGGCCAGCAGGTAGACCAGCACGAAGGCACCGAAAGGAGGCGCTTCCGGCAGCAGCAGGTAAAGCACGGTGGCTGCAGCGGCCACGTCCAGCGCGGTGATCAGCAGCTGCAGGGCCGCCAGGCGGCCACCGGGCAGGCGCAGCGTGCGACGGCCCAGCTGGACCAGCAGGTTGTCGGCCAGCGGTTGTTCCGGCAGGCGACGGCGATACAGCCCGATCACCAGCACGGCGGTGATGGCCAGGACGGCGATGGCGATGCTGGCCAGCACTGTCGAAGGCAAGCGCAGGGCGGTTGCCGCTGCCGGCAGGTTGCTCAAGGTGGCCAGCGCCGCCAGTGGTGGCAGTGCGCACCCCAGAGACAGGCTGGCAAACACGGTCATGCGCGCAACTTCGGCGGCACCGAGGCCTTGGCGTGCATACAGGCGGTAGCGCACCGAGCCACCCGAGAGCATCGACAGGCCGATCGCGTTACCAATGGCAAAGGCGCTAAAGCCGCCCATCACCAAGGTTCGCGGGGGCAGCTTGACGTCCGCGTAACGGCTGGCCGACCACTCGTAGCCCAGCAGGATCACGAAGCCTGCCACCGTCGCCAGCAGGGCACCGATCAACGACTTTGCCGGGACGTCGAGCATGGCATCGTGCAGGGCGTAGATGTCCAGTTCGCTCAACAGATGCCGACAAGCGATCAGCGCCATGGCAAACAGCAGCAAGGTAACGGCCAGGCCAATCGGCTGACGGTAACGGCTCATTCGTTCCAGCCAAGGCAGGCGCTGGGCAGCCGTCGGCAGTGCCGAGGCGAGTGGCACCTGGGGTTCGGGGGTGTGCGATGTCATGAGATGCCTCGTGCGAGTTGCGCGAGGTGGGGAAGAGCTGCGGCCAAGTGAAAGTCCCTTTGGTAAACGTATCCAGATATTACTCCGGGCAACGTTACTTTCAGTCGTCCGGCAGTGTTAAAGATAGTTCATCCTCAAGACGACACCTCAAACGAGCGGGTTTGGGTGTAGCGCAAGGATTTATCAGGCGACGAAATGCAACAAACCCCGCGCTGCTGTTATACAGGCGGGGTTTGTTCTGACGAATATGGTTGCGGGAGCCGGATTTGAACCGACGACCTTCGGGTTATGAGCCCGACGAGCTACCAGGCTGCTCCATCCCGCG
>NZ_QEQQ01000041.1 GCF_003097235.1 Pseudomonas sp. CC120222-01a
GGCCGTTTGCCGGGCAGCATGATGTCCATGTGGTTAACGACGTCCCACGCCGACATTCGGCGGAACAGCGCCATGCCGATGATGCACCACACCAGGCTTTCAAGCGGGAGGCGGCGCTTGCGGATGGTCGAGACACCTGCGGCTTCAAAAGCCTGCTTCACAATGTCCGGATCAAGCAAAGCACCTAGTCCTTCAAGGGCATTTGGCCTTGAGGCCATTTCGTGAGTGAGGGACAGTGCTTTTGCTAGGCGCATAAAAAATCCGATGCTCGTTTCCAAGCATCGGATTTTGCGGCCTACGGGCTAAAGCTTAAAGTGTCAGTCTTAACTGACTGGCATTAGCCCTCGGGCAGCCTTTTTTATTGTTCAAAATCTGAACGCTTTCGCAGACTCTGTGGGAGCGGGCGAGCCCGCGAACACCGGCAAAGCCGTGCCATGCACTGCTTCGCCTGTTTCGCGGGCACGCCCGCTCCCACATGAACCGCGCCAGGCTTCAGTTTTTCTCGGCCCGCTCGCGCAGCGCCTTGAGGGTATTGAACGGCGAATCGACCACGAACTTGTTGGCGATCATCGAGGGCACACTACCGCCCGGCTCGGTGTGCACCTGATAGGTCACTTCAGTGCTGTCACCCTTGGGTACCAGCTTCCAGAAGCCCTGCACCTTCGCCACCCGTACAAAACCTTTCTCATCCGGGATGTAGGTCGGTACTCCGACCAGATTGCGGGTCAGGCTGCCGTCCGCCCCCTCGATGGTGGTGACATGCAACACGGAATCACGCGGCGTCACCGGCCACGGCGTATTGAACTGGGTGTAGGTCCAGCTCTGGTCGCCTTCATGCTTGAGCAGCTTCTGCGACTTGCACTCGTGAATCCACTTACAAGCCCCGGCCACGTCTTCCTGCAGCGCCTGGACCTTGGCCAGCGGCGCCTTGATCAGGGTCACGCCCTGGTATGCCTTGTACTTGGAGCCCGGCACTTCACTGAGCGAGACCTTGATCCCCTCCTCGTCCTTGGCCACCTGCCAGTTCTCGGCCCAGGCAGCCGGCGCCAGCAGGACACCCATGCCACACAGCAGTGCAATACGCTTGAACGATCTCATCATGTTTATCCTTGTTGTCGAAGATCCAGCCTCTCACGCCGCCGTCATCTGCTCCCACCAGCCAAGAATCCTGATTGCCTCGTCGCGGTCATTGCCGCATACCTCGATGTCCGCCTTGAATCCGCCGCACACCGCCGGCCGCTCGGGCTTGCCGAACAGTTCGCAGAGGTTTTCCGCTGTCAGGTGCAGGCAACGCTCGCCCGCCGGCTTGCCCTGGGGCATACGCGGCATCGCCGAGCTGATGGACGGGGCGATGCAGCAGGCCCCACAACCCTCACGACAATTCATGGCTAAATCAGGACTCCCTGGAACAAAACGGGACGATCGTCCCTGGATAGTAACCGCTCAAACATGCGTTTTAAATTGCTGAGCCGATGAAATCGGTCGTGACCCGGCAGTCAGTTGAGACCGCTCAGTTGCGGAACTGGAAATCGATTGCTGCGCCTTCCACATCATGGCGACTGTCGTTGCGTAGCTGCAGCTGCATCTCGTTGCTGATCAAGCGGCCGTTGAGCTGGAACGGGCTGTCGTTGGTTTCCGGCTTTTCCGTGAACATGGCAGGCAGCAAAGGTTTGCGACGAGTCGAAGGATCGCCCACTTCAGGTTCGAGATTCTTGACCATGTCGGTCGGCAGGCTCAGGTCCAGCTTGGCTTTAGGCAACGGCTGCGTGACCGCCTTGCTGACCGGCTTCTTGGGCTTGGGCTTGGGCTTGGCTTTGGCCTTGCTGGCCGCAGGCTTGGCTTTGACTACAGGCTTTGCTGCCTTGTCATGCCCTGCTTGTGCCTGGGCAGCAGGCTGCGCAGCCTGAGCCACACCCAAAGGCAGGCAGAACGGCGCAATACAGATCATCAGGGCGACACTACGCAACAGATTCATGGACATCGACAGACAGGCGGGATTGTAAAAGTGCGTATGCTCTCTGTTCCGCCCGCTGCTGGCAAGCCTACAAAAGTGAGGGCTGCGATTCTCTGCATAATTGCTGGGCCAAAAGCCCGAGCGTGATGACTGCCCGCTCGGCCTCCTTGTTCCATGGAATGCCGCAGTTGAGCCGTATGCAGTGGTTGAACTGCTCGGTGTTACTGAAGATCAGCCCGGGCGCGATACTGATGCCCTGCTCCAGTGCACGCACATGCAGTTCCTGCGTGTTCACCCGCCCCGGCAGGCTGACCCAGAGAATGAAACCGCCCGTTGGCCGGGTCATCTGGGTACCTTCCGGGAAGTGCTGCTGAACCGCCAGCTGGTAGGCACTGAGGTTCTTGCGGTACTCCTGGCGGATGTAGCGCAGATGCCGGTCGTAGCCACCGTTCTCCAGGTACGCCGCCACGCCCATCTGCGTCACGCTGCACGCCGAGTGGGTAGTGAACGTCTGCAGGCGCTGGATTTCATCCTGATAACGCCCCGCCACCATCCAGCCGACCCGCACCCCAGGCGAAAGGGTCTTGGAAAAGCTCGAGCAGTAGATGACCCGGTCAAGCCGGTCGAAGGCCTTGAGCGCCTTGGTCTTGCCCTGCTCGAACATCAACTCGCCATAGATGTCGTCTTCGACGATCTGGATATCGAAGTCCGACGCCAGGCGCAACAGCTGTTTCTGCCGCTCCTCAGGCACCGTGCCGCCCAGCGGATTGCTCAGGCGCGTGGTCAGCACCAACGCCTTGATCGACCACTGGTTGGCGGCCAGTTGCAAGGCTTCAAGGCTGATGCCGGTGGACGGGTCGCTAGGAATCTCGATCACCTTCAACCCCAGCAGGTCCGCCAATTGCAGGAGCCCGTAATAGGTCGGCGACTCGGCCGCGATCAAGTCACCCGGGCGGGTCAGCACCCGCAGCGACATCTGCAGGGCATCGACACAGCCATGGGTGACGATCACCTCACGCGGATCGACCAGCACACCGGCATCGCGCATGCGAATCGCGATCTGCCGGCGCAGCGGCTCGAACCCGGGGCTGAACATGTAGCTGAAAGCACGCGGGCTGTGAAAGCGGGTGACCTTGGCGATCTGCTGGTGCAGGGCGCGCACCGGCAGGTAATCGACGTGCGGCACGGCAGCGCCGAACGGGAACACGCCATCGCGACGCGCCTCGGTCAGCACCTGCTGGATAATGCTGGCACGCGTGACCAGGCCAGGGCGCTCAACCCGGGCGATATCCGGCGTCTGCGCAGTCAGCGCGGGCGTCTGGTGCACGTAGTAGCCCGACTGCGGCCGGGCGCGGATCAGCCCCTGATCCTCGAGATTGGCGTAGGCCTGCAACACCGTGGCATGGCTGACGTTGAGCTGGGCGCTCATCTTGCGCACGGACGGTACGCGCTCGCCTGGCTGGTAGACACCGCGGCGGATGTCATCGGCCAGTTGCTGGGCGATACGCTGGTACAGCAGCAGGTTGGTCATGGCGGTATCTCGACGCGCAGGCGGCTCGTTATTCTTGTACGACTCACTGACGGTAGAGCATACCGTAACAGTTGCAAAGTGTACTGGGACAGATGGCTAAGTAGTCAACAAAACCGTGGCGTGACACCTGTCAAAACGATTAATCCGCGCCATGCCGATGGAACCTGTGGGAGCCGCGCTTGCCGGCGATGGGCCGCAAAGCGGCCCCTTTTTCAAGGTGATCAGCGCGCTGGAGCGAGTCGCCCTTTGTCGTCAGAGAAGACGATTTCAACCCGGCGGTTCTGCGCCCTGCCCCGCTCCGAAGCATTGGCCTCGATCGGGTACTGGTCGCCATAGCCTTCGACCTGCAGGCGCTTCTCATCGATCCCCAGGTCGACCAGCATGTCTGCCACCGACTGGGCACGATCGCGCGACAGTTTGAGGTTGTCTTCTGGCGTACCGGTGCTGTCGGTATAGCCTTCGATGCGCACCACGCGACGCGGATTGAGCTGGAGGAACTGCACCAGCTTGAGCACGGTGCGGCTGGCCGAGTTCTTCAGGTCGGCACTGCCGGTGTCGAACAGCACATCGCTCAGGGTCATCACCAGGCCTCGGTCGGCCTGCTCCGAGGCGAGCGCGGCAATCTGGTTCTCCACCCATTTGCCCTGCTGCTGCACACTGGCCAATTTGGCCTCACGCAAGGCCAGTTGCAGGCGCTGGCGTTCGAGATCGAGCTTGGCCCGACGCTCCTCGCTCAACGCCAGCTTGGCGTGTTCGCTGGCAATCTCGCTGTAGCGCTGGCTCAGGTAGGCATAGTGGCGCACGTCGCTGCCCGTGCCGATGTAGCCGGACAGGCGCTCGGCGCGGGACAGCGACTCACCGGCACGGATCACGTCACGCGGGGCGCTACGCAGTACGTCGGCATCGTCCTTGACCTTCTGGAAGGCCACGGTCGCATCATCCAGCGCCGCTGAACTGCGCTGGCTGGCACACCCCTGCAAGCCTGCCGTCAGCACCAGCAGAGCCAGCGCGGCTTTCGCATCGAGGCGCATCATGGCTGCACCTCCAGTTGCTTGCGCAGGCGCTTGACCCGCGTCTGCAGCAGCTGAAGCTGTTCATCGCTCTTCTGGCTCAGTACCTGCGCTTCGGCCAGACGGGCGTCCAGTTCGGCCTGCTCGGCGCGCATGCGTGCGTCTCGATAGTCCTCGGTCAACATGTTGGTCTTGGCCCGGGCGAACTTGTCTTGAGCCAGCTTCAGCGCCTCGACCTGGTCGGTGGCGCCGACTGCCTTGGCCTGCTCCAGCGCCTGCTCGGAAATTCGCATCTGCTCATTGGGCGCCGGGTCGTTGGCGCAGCCAGCCAGGCCGAGCATGGCCACGGCCAGGATAAGGGATTGGGTTCTCACGCACTCTTCCTAATGTTTTGGGGCGTCCGCCTGCACTTGCATCTGCGCTTTCCAACGCTCGACATTACGTTGCAGCACGGCTTCGGACGCACCGGAGATCGGCAATTCTGTCAGCTTTTTCGCCAATTGCCCACGCAACCACGCGTCATTGCAGGCCGAATTGTGCGACACGGCCAGGTACAGGCCAGGGCGGTCAACCGGCAAGCCGCGAGCAATGAGGTTATTGCTCATGCCCAGGCTTTGGGCCATGGCCATGCCCGAGTAGCGCCCGGCCAATACATAATCGACCTGGCCCAGCACCAGCTTCTGGAAGGCCTGGGTGAGGTTCTGCGCGGGCGCCAGCTTCAACTGGGCCTTGGCGAAGGCGGCAAACGCCGGGGTCAGGCGCGCGCGTTCGGACAGGCTACCCTGGTACTTGGCCAGGTCGGCCGGGCCGTCGAATTCCAGCGTGGCGTCATGACGGGTCCAGACCAGATACTCATTGAGCTGCAAGGCCGGGTGGATGTAGTCCAGAGCCGTCAGCTGTTCCACCTGCATGGGGGTATCGAGCAACAGGTCCATGCGCCCGCTGCGCACCTCCTCCAGCGCCTGATCGCGCCGACCGGCGCTGAGCACCTCGACTTTCACGCCCAGCTCGCCCAGGACCTGGCGCAGCAGGTCGACATTGGCACCGATCAGGTGTTTCGGGTCTTTCGGGTCCTGCCAGGAATACGGCGGTGCGTCCGGGCTGCCAGTTGCCACCAGCCGCTCGCACTTGCCTGCCGCCATCACCACCGGCGACAGCAGCGCCGCCATGCATGCCAGCACCCTGCCCGCTTCGCGCAACACCATCCTTCACTCCTTGCCCGGCAACAAAAAAGCCCGGCCCTCAGTGCGAGGGCCGGGCTTCTTTATAAGTGAAGCAGGCGGATCAGACCAGCTTTTCCAGCTCTGGAACGGCCTCGAAGAGGTCGGCAACCAGGCCGTAATCGGCCACCTGGAAGATCGGCGCTTCTTCATCCTTGTTGATCGCCACGATCACCTTGGAGTCTTTCATGCCAGCCAGGTGCTGGATCGCGCCGGAGATACCGACGGCGATGTACAGCTGTGGCGCGACGATCTTGCCGGTCTGACCGACCTGCATGTCGTTCGGCACGAAGCCTGCGTCGACCGCGGCGCGCGACGCACCGACGGCAGCGCCGAGCTTGTCGGCCAAGCTGTACAGGTGCTTGAAGTTGTCACCGTTGCCCATGCCGCGGCCGCCGGAAACGACGATCTTGGCAGCGGTCAGCTCTGGGCGGTCGGACTTGGCCAGCTCTTCGCCAACGAAGGCCGAGATGCCAGCGTTGTGCGCAGCAGTGACAGCTTCTACAGCAGCCGAACCACCTTCGGCGGCCACGGCGTCGAAGCCGGTGGTACGCACGGTGATGACTTTGACCGAAGCGCTCGATTGCACGGTGGCAATGGCGTTGCCGGCGTAAATCGGGCGCTTGAAGGTGTCGGCCGATTCAACCGAGATGATCTCGGAGATCTGGTCGACGTCCAGCAGCGCGGCAACGCGTGGCAGGATGTTCTTGCCGTTGGTAGTGGCCGGGGCCAGCACGTGGCTGTAGCCTTTCGCCAGCTCGACGATCAGCGGCGCGACGTTTTCCGGCAGGGCGTGGGCGTAGGCAGCGTTATCGGCAACCAGCACCTTGGCCACGCCAGCGATCTTGGCAGCAGATTCGGCAACGCCGCCGACGTTTGCGCCTGCGACCAGCACGTGGATATCACCACCGATCTTGGCGGCAGCGGCAACGGTGTTCAGGGTGGCCGGGGCTACGGCACCGTTCTCTGGACCTTGTAGAAGGTCAGCGACAACCAGGATAGTCATATCAGATTACCTTCGCTTCGTTCTTCAGCTTCTCGACCAGTTCGGCCACCGATTTGACCTTGATGCCAGCGCTGCGGGCAGCCGGCGCTTCGACTTTCAGGGTCTTGTTGGTGGAGGCGAGGGAAACGCCCAGCGCATCTGGAGTCACGGTTTCCAGCGGCTTCTTCTTGGCCTTCATGATGTTCGGCAGCGACGCGTAGCGTGGCTCGTTCAGGCGCAGGTCGGTGGTGACGATGGCTGGCAGGTTCAGCGAAACGGTCTGCAGGCCGCCATCGATTTCACGGGTGACGTTCAGCTTGTCGCCAGCGACTTCGACCTTGGAGGCGAAGGTGCCCTGGGCAAAGCCAGTCAGCGCGGCCAGCATCTGGCCGGTCTGGTTGTTGTCACTGTCGATGGCCTGCTTGCCGAGAATCACCAGCTGCGGCTGTTCCTTGTCGACAACGGCTTTCAGAGCCTTGGCCACGGCCAGGGAATTCAGCTCGTCAGCGGCTTCGACCAGGATGGCGCGGTCGGCACCCAGGGCCAGGGCAGTACGCAGCTGCTCCTGGGCAGTGGCCGGGCCGACGGAGACGACAACGATCTCGGTCGCAACGCCTTTCTCTTTCAGGCGTACGGCTTCTTCCACGGCGATTTCGCAGAAGGGGTTCATGGACATCTTGACGTTAGCAAGGTCGACGCCGGAGTTGTCCGCCTTGACGCGAACCTTGACGTTGTAGTCGACCACTCGTTTGACAGCTACAAGAACCTTCATGGATTCCTCGTTACTCTCCGGTGAATAGATAGTCGCCAGGGGCAGAGCCCGGCGATGCGCGTGGGTACAAGGGCACCTCTAAAAACGTACCGGGAGGGGCAAACTTCATGGTGACCGAACAGTCTTGTCGCGACTGTTGCGGCAAATGCCCACGGGTCATTTTCTGTCGTGGCGTGTAAACTCCACTACAAATCGGCTTTCCCGCCGAAAACCCTGCTCCACACCTGGTCTTTAGAGGTGTACCTGCGCCCGGCTGCAAGCCTACGGCGAACGTAAAACCGCTCGTATCTTGACCGTAACACCCAATCCGGTCAATACGGCAAATCGGTCACCCTCCAGCCGCGTTCCAGTGATTTTACTGGGCTCCGGCAAATTCAAACAAACGTTTGTATTGGACCCGCCAAGTGGTGTAGATATAATGCGCGCCAAGACAAAACGGTGTAGTCCGTCCATTGCGTAGCTACAGTTTCGCGCCAGTGAAGCGCCGCTGCACGCAAGCACCCATAAGACAAAGCAACAGCACGAGCCTTGATGAGTAGGAGAGAACCTGTGGAACGCGAATACATGGAATTCGACGTGGTCATCGTCGGTGCAGGCCCCGCGGGCCTGTCCGCCGCCTGCCGATTGAAGCAGAAGGCCGCCGAAGCCGGTAGCGAGATCAGCGTCTGCGTGGTGGAAAAAGGCTCCGAAGTAGGTGCTCATATTCTCTCCGGCGCAGTTTTCGAACCCCGTGCCCTGAACGAGCTGTTCCCCGACTGGAAAGAGCTCGGCGCGCCGCTCAACACCGAAGTGAAGCGCGACGATATCTATGTGCTCAAGGACGCCGGCAGCTCGACCAAGGTCCCGGACCTGTTCGTGCCCAAGACCATGCACAACCACGGCAACTACATCATCTCCCTGGGCAACCTGTGCCGCTGGCTGGCCCAGCAGGCCGAGAACCTGGGCGTGGAAATCTACCCGGGCTTCGCCGCCCAGGAAGCGCTGTTCGACGAGAACGGCGTGGTCCGCGGCATCGTCACCGGTGACCTGGGTGTCGACCGCGAAGGCAATCCGAAGGACGGCCTGTACACCCCGGGCATGGAACTGCGTGCCAAGTACACCCTGTTCGCCGAAGGCTGCCGTGGCCATATCGGCAAGCAACTGATCAAGCGCTTCAACCTCGACAGCGAAGCCGACGTCCAGCACTACGGCATCGGCCTGAAGGAAATCTGGGAAATCGACCCGGCCAAGCACGAGCAGGGCCTGGTGGTGCACACCGCCGGCTGGCCGCTGGACGTGACCAGCAAGGACAACACCGGTGGTTCGTTCCTCTATCACCTGGAAAACAACCAGGTGGTGGTCGGCCTGATCGTCGACCTCTCCTACGCCAACCCGTACCTGTCGCCGTTCGATGAATTCCAGCGCCTCAAGCACCACCCGGTGATGAGCCAGTACCTCGAGGGCGGCAAGCGCATCAGCTACGGCGCCCGCGCCATCTGCAAAGGCGGCCTGAACTCGCTGCCGAAAATGGTCTTCAACGGCGGCGCGCTGATCGGCTGCGACCTCGGCACCCTGAACTTCTCGAAGATCAAGGGCAGCCACACCGCGATGAAATCCGGCATGCTCGCCGCCGAGGCAGTGGCTGATGCACTGGCTGCCGGCCGCGAAGGTGGCGACCTGCTCGACGGCTACGTCAGCGCGTTCAAGACCAGCTGGCTCCACGAAGAACTGTTCGCCAGCCGCAACTTCGGCCCGGCACTGCACAAGTTCGGCCCGCTGCTCGGTGGCGCCTTCAACTATGTCGACCAGAACTGGTTCGGCGGCAAGCTGCCGTTCACCCTGCACGACACCAAGCCGGACTACGCCTGCCTCAAGCTTGCGTCCGAGTCGAAGAAGATCGACTACCCGAAACCGGACGGCAAGCTCAGCTTCGACAAGCTAAGCTCGGTATTCCTCTCCAGCACCAACCACGAAGAGGAACAACCCTGCCACCTGAAGCTGACCGACCCGAACGTGCCGATCGCCAGCAACCTGCCGCTGTACGACGAGCCAGCCCAGCGCTACTGCCCGGCGGGCGTGTACGAAGTGGTCAGCCAGGAAGACGGCAGCAAGCGCTTCCAGATCAACGCGCAGAACTGCGTGCACTGCAAGACCTGCGACATCAAGGACCCGGCCCAGAACATCACCTGGGTCACCCCTGAAGGCGCTGGCGGGCCGAACTACCCGAACATGTAAGGCCACGGCCCTTGCAGCAACAAAAAGCCCCCGGTTCGTGAGAGCCGGGGGCTTTTTCGTATCGGCTGCTGCTACTTGTCAGCACACATGATCGGCATCGGCTCGGCGGCGAACGCCAATGGTTCACGACGCCCGAAATACAAGGCGGTCAGCAGCCCCACCGTGCCCATGATCAGGCAGAAGCCGACACACACCCACGGGCTCCACGGCATCAGTGCAATCAACGCCAGCGGCGTGGTACTGGCCCAAAGGGCGTACGCCACGTTGTAGGTGAATGAAATCCCCGAAACGCGGATTTCGGCCGGGAACAGCCCGACCATCACCGACGGCACCACCCCCACGACGCCACAGGCCAAGCCAGCCAGCGCATAAGCCAGCCAGGTCATGCCCCACTGCCCCACCAGGCTGGCGTACAGCGCACCGATGCCCAGCGGCAGCAACAGGCTGTAGATCATCAGGGCGCGCCAGGCGCCCAGGCGGTCAACCAGCAACCCGGCCAGCACACAGCCAATATTGAGGAAGACGATACCCACGCTGCTCAAGGCAAAAGTATGCCCCGCCGTCATGCCAAAACGTTGCTGCATCACCGTCGGAGTAATCACCACCAGCACCACCACTGCGGAGGTCAGCACGCAGGTCAGCAGTGCCGCCGGGATCAACGCCGAGCGGTGCTCCCCCAATACCCGCCGCAGCGGGAACTTCACCGGTTGCTCCTGGCGCTCGCGCAAGGCCAGGAACACCGGGGTTTCGCTGAGCCAGCGGCGCAGCCACACACCGATCACGCCAAACACCCCACCGAGCAGGAACGGGTAACGCCAGGCGTAATCGAGAATCTCCTGCGGCGTGAACAGGTGCGCCAGCAGGGTCGCCGTCAGCGCACCCAGCAGGTAACCGAAGGTCAGCCCCGCCTGCAGGAAGCCCAGGGCATAGCCACGACGCCCGTCTGGCGCATGCTCGGCGACGAAGGTCCACGCACTCGGCACCTCGCCACCCACGGCGGCGCCCTGCAGGATGCGCAGCGCCAGCAGGATCAGCGGCGCCGCATAGCCGATGTCGGCATAGGTCGGCATCACCCCGATCAGCAGGCACGGCAAGGCCATCATCAGGATGCTCAGGCTGAACACCCGTTTGCGCCCTAGGTGGTCGGCAAAATGCGCCATCAGGATGCCGCCCAGCGGCCGCGCCAGGTAACCGGTGACGAAGATGCCAAAGCTCTGCAGCAGGCGCAGCCACTCGGGCATTTCCGGCGGGAAGAACAGCTGGCTGAGGGTCAGGGCAAAGAACACGAAGATGATGAAATCGTAGATTTCCAGCGCGCCGCCCAGTGCCGCCAGGCCCAGGGTCCGGTGGTCGCCGCGGCTGAACCGGGGCGGGCGAGCGGTATCGATGTCAGTCATGGCAGGGTCCGCAAATCGGCAAAGGGCAAGAGGATAGCAAATGCCCGCCGCCTTGCCCCAGCATCGCCACTAACGGCTGAAGACGGTGTGGCCGAAGTTCCTGGGCTTGCGCGCATGGGCTGCGTCACCCGCCAGCCCGGGAGGCAGGGCAATCTTGCCGACCAGCACCGGGCTGTCGATGATCGCCATGAAGGATTGCAGCGCGTCGTTATCCGGCACTTGTGGCAGGCTCACACTGACGGCCTGGCGCTCGGTCTGCGGCACCACGGGCACTTTCAGGTGTTGCGAATGGTAAAGCAGGGCATGCTGGATCTGCGTACTGACCCGGCAGAAGCGGGCCAGGTCGACGCCGGCATGGCTGGCCAGCTCGATGTTGCCCAGCAGCAGATTGAACGGTTGCAGGGCGCACTGCACCAGGCGTTGCAACTCTTCGAAGGATTCGACCGGGGCAATCCGGTAATAGCCAAGGCCATTGAGCAGTTTTTCCAGCTGCAGGCGCTGGTGCGGGTGCTCGTCGGCAATCAGGATGCGCAGGGTCTTGTTTGTCATTGTCGGACCTGGGCCGTCAGGTGAATGAGGGACAGCTCCCTGACCAAACTGCGCCAGCAACAGGCAACCACCAGGGCTGCACCTGGAGGGGTCAATTTAGATAGTTGTCGGGAAACAGGGAGAAATCAAGTGGCCATCACACAGAATTTTCACCTGCCCTTCACCCCACATTCAGGACTCCCACTGCCGCATGCGCACACGGCAATGCTTCATCGCGTTGACGATGTGCTTTTCCACCAGGCTGCGGGAAATACCCAGGCGCTCTGCAATCTGCTGATGTGACAGGCCTTCGAGCTTGCGCAACAGAAAGCAGTCCCGGCATACCTTGCTCAGCTCGTCCAGGGCCTTTTGCATCAAGGCCAGGCGCTGGTCGAGTTGCATGTCCTGCTGCAGTTCTGCGCTGAGAAAGCGCCCATCGGCCTCCAGCGCATCCAGTGATTCGGCCTGGCGCACCTGATGGCGCCGGTGTCGGTCAATCACCAGGTTGAGTGCCGTCCGGTAGAGAAACGCCCGCGGATGCTCGATCTGCCCGTTTTCGGTCCGCTCAAGTACCCGCAGATAGGCATCGTGGGCAACGTCCTCCGCAGCCTGACGGTTGCCCAGGCGGGTACAAAGGAAGCTCACCAGTTCGCGATAGTAATGTTCCACAACAGCACCTGAAATCGTCCTTGCAACCCACGTGCGGGACTGAGTGATACCGGGCTGTGATAGTACAAATTATAACTATTCTCAGCAACACGCCCTCCGCCCCCTCGTTCAGGCTAAATCCGCCTGCTCAGCCTTCGTTTATCTGGGACTTCGGTGCGCACCTCGATTGGCAGCGCGTGACCACTACCCAGGCTGGAAGTCCGCATGAGCCGTTTAACCTCCCCCCGCCGCCAGTTCATCCTCGCTGGCGTGGGCCTGCTGAGCCTGGGCTGCCTGCTGGCCTGGCAAGCCCTGCCCTTTGGCGCGCAACCGCTCGGTACCGTCACGGTCACCCGGGCAGACATCGAAAGCAGCGTGACCGCCCTGGGCACCTTGCAGCCCCGACGGTATGTGGATGTGGGCGCCCAGGCGTCAGGGCAAATCCGCACCTTGCACGTGGAAGCGGGCGACCCGGTGCGCAAGGGCCAACTGCTGGTCGAGATCGACCCCTCCACCCAGCAGGCACGGCTGGATGCCGGGCGCTTCTCGATCGACAACCTCAAGGCCCAGCTCGCCGAGCAGCGTGCGCAGTTCGAGCTGGCCAGCCAGCAGCTCAAGCGCCAGCGCGATCTGGCCGCTGCCGGCGCCACCCGCGATGAAGACGTCCAGGCCGCTGTGGCCCAGCTCAAGGTCACCCAGGCGCGTATCGACATGTTCCAGGCGCAGATCCGCCAGGCCCAGGCCAGCCTGCGCAGCGACGAGGCGGAACTGGGCTACACGCGCATCTATGCGCCGATGGACGGCACCGTGGTCGCCGTCGACGCCCGCGAAGGCCAGACCCTCAACGCCCAGCAACGCACGCCGCTGATCCTGCGCATCGCCAAGCTGTCACCCATGACCGTGTGGGCCCAGGTGTCCGAAGCCGACATCGGCAAGGTCAAGCCGGGGATGACCGCCTACTTCACCACCCTGTCCGGCGGCAAGCGTCGCTGGAGCAGCACGGTGCGGCAGATTCTGCCGATCCCCCCCAAACCGCTCGAGCAGACCAGCCAGGGCGGTGGCAGTCCGGCCAACGCCAGCAGTACCGGCAACCAGGTGGTGCAGTACACCGTGCTGCTGGATGTCGATAACCCGGATGGTGCGCTGATGGCCGACATGACCACCCAGGTGTTCTTCGTCGCCGGCCAGGCCAACCAGGTCCTGACCGTGCCACTGGCCGCGCTGGACGAAAACGGCGGCCTGTTCATGGCACGGGTGCTCGACCCGCACGGCAAGGTGGTGCAGCGCCAGGTGCGCACCGGCCTCAGCGACCGCCTCCGCGTCCAGGTGCTGGACGGGCTCAGCGAGGGTGAGCAACTGCTGATGGGCGCCCCCAGCGCCAGCGGAGGCTGAATGACTGCGCCGCTGATCGAACTGGTCGATATCCGCAAATCCTACGGTGGCCAGGACAGCCCCAAGGTCGATGTGCTGCGTGGCATCAGCCTGAGCATCCACCCCGGCGAGTTCGTCGCCATCGTCGGGGCGTCCGGGTCGGGCAAGTCGACCTTGATGAACATACTCGGCTGCCTCGACCGCCCGACGTCGGGCAGCTACCGCTTCGCCGGCAAAAACGTGGCCGAGCTGGGTAGCGATGAACTGGCCTGGCTGCGCCGCGAAGCGTTCGGCTTCGTGTTCCAGGGCTACCACCTGATCCCTTCGGGCTCGGCCCAGGAAAACGTCGAGATGCCGGCCATCTATGCCGGCACGCCCGCCAGCGAGCGGCATGCCCGCGCCGCCGCCCTGCTCGCCCGCCTGGGCCTGGCCAGCCGCAGCGCCAACCGCCCGCACCAGCTCTCGGGCGGCCAGCAGCAACGGGTGTCGATCGCCCGGGCGCTGATGAACGGCGGCCATATCATCCTCGCCGACGAGCCCACAGGTGCGCTCGACAGCCACAGCGGCACCGAAGTCATGGCGCTGCTCGACGAACTGGCCAGCCAGGGCCATGTGATCATCCTGATCACCCACGACCACAAGGTGGCGGCGCGGGCACAGCGGGTGATCGAGATCCGCGACGGCCAGATGATCAGCGACACCGCGACCGACCAGGCACCCAACGCTCCCCGCCAAGCCTTGCAAGCCGACGACCTGCGCCAGCGCCTGGACCGTGGCGCGACCCTGCGCGGGGCCTGGAAAGGTGAGCTGGTCGAAGCCCTGCAAGCCGCCTGGCGGGTGATGTGGGTGAACCGCTTTCGCACCGCCCTGACCCTGCTCGGCATCGTCATCGGCGTTGCCTCGGTGGTGGTCATGCTGGCCGTCGGCGAAGGCAGCAAGCGCCAGGTGATGGCGCAGATGGCCGCCTTCGGCTCGAACATCCTCTACCTCAACGGCAAGCCCGCCACCCTGGGCGAACCGGCCGGCACCATAACCCTCGATGACGTCGCCGCCATCGGCCAACTGCCGCAGGTCCGGCAGATCATGCCGGTGCTGGGCGAAAAGGTGATGGTGCGCCACGGCAACAACAGCCAGCGCTTCTACGTGGGCGGCAACAACAACCAGTTCCCGCTGATCTTCAACTGGCCGGCGGTCGAAGGGACGTTCTTCACCGACGCCGACGAAGCCAGTGGCGCAGCAGTGGCCGTGATCGGCCAGAAAGTCCGGGAAAAGATGCTCGCACCTGACCGCGACCCACTTGGCCAGTACCTGCTGATCGGCAATGTGCCCTTCCAGGTCATTGGCATTCTCGCTGGCAAAGGTGCCAGCTCCGGCGACCAGGATGCCGACGGGCGCATCGTGGTGCCCTACTCGGCCGCAGCCATCCGCCTGTTCGGCCAGCGCGACCCCGATTACATCACCGTCGCCGCCGTCGACGCAGCACGCGTCGATGAAACCGAAGCCGCCGTCGACCGCCTGCTGCGCCAGCGCCACCAGGGCCGTCACGATTTCGAACTGACCAACTCGGCCGCACTGATCCAGGCCGAGGCACGCACCCAGAACAGCCTGTCGCTGATGCTCGGGGCGATTGCCGCGATCTCGCTGCTGGTCGGTGGCATCGGGGTGATGAACATCATGCTCATGACCGTGCGCGAGCGCACCCGGGAAATCGGCATCCGCATGGCCACCGGCGCACGCCAGCACGACATCCTGCGCCAGTTCCTCAGCGAAGCGGTGATGCTGTCGATGGTCGGCGGCATGGCCGGCATTGGCCTGGCCCTGCTGATCGGCGGCGCATTGATGCTGGGCAAGGTCGCCGTGGCCTTCACCCTGCCCGCCATGCTCGGTGCGTTTTCCTGCGCCGTTCTCACCGGCATCGTGTTCGGCTTCATGCCAGCCCGCAAAGCCGCCCGACTCGATCCGGTCAAAGCCCTCACCAGCGAATAGCCCATGACCCTGCCAAGCCGCATCAGCCTGTTGTCCCTGTGCCTGGGCCTCGCCGCCTGCAGCCTGCCGCCCACGCCATCCAGCGGCATCGCTGCACCCACCGCCTGGCAAGGCGAAACCCTCCAGCCTTCTGCCAGCCTGCCTTCGGCGCAGTGGTGGCAGGCCTTTCACAGTGCCGAACTGGACCGCCTGGTCGAACGCGCCCGGTCCAATGCCCACGACCTTGCCGCCGCCACCGCCCGCGTGCGCCAGGCCCAGGCCAAGGCGGTCATCGCCGGAGCGCCGCTATTGCCGGAGCTCAGCTTCGCGCTCGATGGCAGCCGACAGCGCCTGCTGCATGGCGAGGGCTATGACCAGCTCGATGTCAGCAAGTACGAGCGAACCAGCACGTCGTTCGGCATGCAGCTGGTCGCCAGCTACGAGATCGATTTCTGGGGAGGCCTGCGCGCTGCGCGTTCGAGCGCCCTGCACAGCCTCGACGCCAGCCGCTTCGATCGCCAGACGGTCGAACTGACGCTGGTCAGCAGTGTGGCCAGCTGTTACCTGCAGGGCCTGGCCCTGGAAGAACAGCTGCGCATTGCCCGCCTCAACCTGCGTAACGCCCGTGATGTCCTGGCGCTGGTCGAGACACGTCAGCGTGCCGGCTCCGCGACGCGTCTGGAACTGGCCCAGCAGCGCAGCCTGGTGGCCGCCCAGGAGCGGCAAGTGCCGCTGCTTGAGCAGCAGTGGCAGGACAACCGTGTGACCCTGGCCACGCTGCTGGGCGACCCGGTCCAGGCCCTGCCCGCCACGGGTGAAGCGCTGGCAACCGTGAACTGGCCTCGCATTGGCAGCGGCGTACCCAGCGAACTGCTCGCCCGCCGCCCGGACATCGCCGCTGCCGAGGCACGCCTGGCCGCCGCCCACGCCAATGTGCAAGTGGCCAGGGCCGCCCTGCTGCCAAAAGTGACCCTGGGCGCCAACCTCGGCACCGGCGCAAGCACCCTGCCCGAGGTATTCGACAGCTCTTATTACACCCTGACCGCCGGCCTGGTCGCGCCGATCTTCAACAATGGCCGGCTACGAGCGGCGCAACAATTGGCCCAAGCCGAGCAGGACGAGCTGCTGGAAAGCTACCGCAGCAGCATCCTGGCCGGCTTCGCCGATGTCGAGAAGGCCCTCAATGCCATCCACGGCGTTGAGCAGCAGCGCCAGTGGCAGGACCAGGAGGTCGAACAGGCGCGCCTGGCCTTCGACCTGGCCCAGCGGCGTTACGCGGCCGGGGCCGAGACCCTGCTGAGCGTGTTGGAAACCCAACGCACGCTCTATCTCGCCCAGGACCAGCAGGCGCAGTTGCGCCTGGCTCGCCTGCAGGGCAGCGTGGCGTTGTACAAGGCGCTGGGCGGTGGCTGGCAGGTGGCGAAAGCGGGCAACGGTTAATTCGCCGTCCACGCAACTCGTTCATAGGGAAAGCCGCTTGCAAGAGGATTTCCCCATGACCCGCTCCGCCAGCATGCTACAGGCCTGGCAACAAGGCCTGCGCCGCCTGATCCAGAGCCAATCGCCAGGCGCCCGCCCCTACCGCGCGTTCGATCTGGTGCTCGCCCGGCGCATCACCCTCAGCCCATCGTTCGCCCGCCTGGTGTTCACCGGCCCGGATGTCGAGCTCATGCACACCCTGGCGCCCGATCAGCGCGTGAAACTGCTATTTCCCGCCGCTGACGGCTCATTGCCAACCCTACCCCACGACGTACACTGGAAAACGGCGCACAGCGCGCTGCCGCTCGAACAGCGCCCACCCATGCGCACCTACACCATCCGTGCCTTGCGCCCGGATGCCCTGGAAGTCGACGTGGACTTTGTGCTGCACGGCGTCAACGGGCCAGCCTCGGCGTGGGCAACCCATGCCCAGGAGGGCGACCGGCTGGTGATGGTGGCGCCGAACCTG
Organism: Pseudomonas sp. CC120222-01a; assembly: GCF_003097235.1. Lineage (GTDB taxonomy): Bacteria > Pseudomonadota > Gammaproteobacteria > Pseudomonadales > Pseudomonadaceae > Aquipseudomonas. Next base: position 17,544 of record NZ_QEQQ01000041.1, read on the forward strand.
GCCCATGCCGGCGACCCCGGCGGCTATGAATGGAAGCCGCCACACGGTACCCGCCACGTTCTGCTGATCGGCGACGAAACGGCCCTGCCCGCTATCGCCGGCATTCTCGAAGTGCTGGCAGAGCAACAGCCCGAACTGGCCGTGGAAGCCTTCATCGAAGTCCCTCAGGAGGCTGATTGCCTGCCCCTGCGGCACAGCGCCAATACCCGCCTGCACTGGCTGCCCCGTGAAGTGCTGCGCTGCGAGCATGGCCAGGCCATGCAGCACGCCGTCCGCGAACTGGCCAGCCTGCCGCTGGAAAGCGCTTTTTATGCCTGGGTGGCCGGGGAGTCGGCGACGGTGCTGGAGATTCGCCGGTACCTGACAAAACAGCGTGGGCTGCAGCGCGACAGCCTGATGACGATGGGGTATTGGCGCCTGGGTGAAAACAGCGACTGATCAGGCTGCATGAGAGGGCCGCAGCGCGGCCCTCCCGGACTCAAATGGCTGCAGCAACCGCCTCGGCGAAGCGCTGCGCCACCTCGTCGATCTGCTGCGCACTGATGATCAGTGGCGGCAGGAAGCGCACCACGGCGCCATGGCGCCCGCCCAGTTCGAGAATCAGACCACGCTTGAGGCATTCGCGCTGGACCTTCGGTGCCAGCACCCGATTGGCAGGCGGGTGGCCAAGCGTATCCGGCTGACCTTGTGGGTCGACCAACTCCACCCCAAGCATCAGGCCACGGCCACGGATATCACCCAGTTGTGGATAGTCCCGTTGCAGCCGCTGCAGATGCTCACGCAAACGCAGGCCCATGGCCTCGGCATGTTCGGCCAGGCGGTGCTCGACCAGGTAGTTGATCACCGCCGAACCGGCGGCCATGGCCATCTGATTGCCGCGGAAGGTACCGGCATGGGCGCCTGGCTTCCAGGTATCCAGCCAGTCGCGGTACACCACCACCGCCAGTGGCAGGCTGCCGCCAATGGCCTTGGACAGCGTGACCACATCCGGCACGATGCCGGCATGCTCGAAGGCGAACATCCGCCCGGTCCGGGCGAAGCCGCTCTGGATCTCGTCGACGATCAACGCCACACCAGCCTGTTCGGTGATGCGCCGCACCCCCTTGAGCCACTCGATGTCGGCCGGGATCACCCCGCCTTCACCTTGCACCACTTCAAGGATCACCGCCGCCGGCAGCGGCACGCCGCTTTCCGGGTCCAGCAACAGGTTTTCCAGGTAATGAAGGTTGGCCTTGACCCCGGCTTCACCGCCCAGGCCGAACGGGCAACGGTAGTCGTAGGGGTACGGCATGAACTGCACACCATTGCTCAGCAGCGCGCCCAGTGGCTGCTTGGGGCCGTGGCTGCCCATCAGGCTCAGCGCGCCTTGGCTCATGCCGTGATAGGCGCCTTGGAAGGCCAGCACGGTGCTGCGCCCGGTGGCACCGCGCACCAGCTTGAGCGCCGCTTCCACCGCGTCGGTGCCGGTCGGCCCGCAGAACTGCACCTTGGCTTCGCGGCGCAGGGCCTCAGGCAGGATGCCGAACAGGTCCTGGACGAAGCGGTCCTTGACCGGCGTGGTCAGGTCCAGGGTGTGCAGCGGCAGTTCGTCGGCCAGCACGCGCTGGATAGCCTCGATCACCACCGGGTGATTGTGGCCCAGGGCCAGGGTCCCGGCGCCGGCCAGGCAGTCGATGAACTGGCGGCCTTCGACGTCCTCGACGTGGATGCCACGGGCGCGCTTGAGCGCCAGCGGGATGCGCCGGGGGTAGCTGCGGGCGTTGGATTCCTGTTGCTGCTGGCGCAGCAGCAGGGGCGAGTCACTGAATTCGTACAAAGGTTGCGGCGCGCTGGCCGGCGGGACCTGGGCAAGGCTGGTAGCGGTGGACATGGGTGAATCCTCGCAAGCAAGCGAATGGGCAGTTATCGCTTGGAAAACGCTTGAGTGCGGGGAGGATTTAGCGGTTGTTGCGGGAAATTCGTTAGCCTGTGCCGGCCCTTTCGCGGGCAAGCCCGCTCCCACAGGTATTGCGTGGACCTCCTGCCCTGTGCAGTACCTGTGGGAGCGGGCTTGCCCGCGAAAGGGCCGGCACAAACAATGAAGATCAACTGGCCGAGCGCGCTGGCACCTGCAGCAGAACCCGCAACCCATCATGGCGACTATCGAACCTGAGGCTGCCGGCACAGCGCTGCACGATCGCCTGAACGATCGCCAACCCCAACCCACACCCCCCACTCTGCCCGTTGCGCCAGAAGCGCTCGGTCAGGTGCTGCAGATCGCCATCAGCTATGCCCGGCCCATGGTCACGCACCATGAACCCCACCTGCCCATCGGCCATCTGCACTTCCAGCTCCACCTCGGTATCACCCCCATGGCGCAGGGCGTTGTCCAGCAGGTTGCGCAAGGCCGCCACCGCAAGCGGCGCAGGCATGCCCAGGTAGATCTGCGTAGCCTCCTGCGGCAGGTGCAAAACGATGCGTCGATTGTCACCGCCCCCGGCATCCTGCACCGCCTGGCGGGCGACCTGCTCGGCGCTGCATTGCACCCCGTCCTCGAACGACAGGCTGCCCTCGACCCGCGCCAGCATCAGTAGCTGCTCCAGGGTTCGGTGCATGCGGTCGGCGCCTTGCTCGGCATGCTCCAGCGCCTGCTCGCGTACCGCGCCGTCGGTCATGCGCGCCACTTGCAGGTGGGTCTTGATCGCCGTCAGCGGGCTGCGCAGCTCGTGGGCCGCATCGTCGGTCAGGCGCCGTTCGCGCTCGATGGTCTGCGCGATGCGCAGGAACAGCTGGTTCTGGGTGTCGAGCAAGGGTTGCAGCTCGCTGGGCAAGCCGGCCACCTGCAATGGCTCGACACTGTCGGCACGCCGTCGGCGCAAGGCGTCGCGCATGCGATTGAGCGGCTCCAGGCCTTTGCCCAGGCCGATCCACAGCAGCCCGAGGCTACCGAGCAAGGCCATCAGCACCGGTGCCGAGGCGGCCAGCAGGATCGACTGGTTCAGCGCCTCGCGCTCCATGTGCCGGTCGGCGGTGGTGATACGCACGTCACCGTGGTTGTAAGTGAAGGTGCGCCACAACGCACCGTCGATGGTCTGGTCGCGGAAGCCGCTGCGCTGGTCATCCATGGCGCCGTCATGCTTGTGGTTGCTGGCGAGGATCTCGCCGCGCAGGGAACTGACCTGGCAGGCCATGCCGTCGGGCACGCTCAACTGGTCGGCGGAAAAATGCGCATCCTCGCCCTTGGCCGCCAGCGGTTGCGGCAGCTGGTCGACGAGCCCGGCGACCATGCGCGCCGAGGCCACCAGGCGCTGGTCGAGGGAAAACATCATCTGCTGGCGCAGGTCGCGCAGCATCCACGCCGCTGCCAGTGCCCAGATGATGATGAAGGCGGTGCCGAGGATCAGGCTGAGGCGTACCCGCAGGCTCATGAGGTGCTTCTCTCGGAGGTTTGCTCCGGCGCCTGAGCCGGCCCCAGGCGATAACCCAGGCCACGCACGGTCTCGACGATGCTGTTGCCGAGCTTGCGCCGCAGGTGATGGATATGCACGTTCAACGCGTTGCTCTCGACCTCATCGCTGAAGCCGTACACACAGTCCTTGAGCTGTTCGCTGGACAGCACCCGGCCGGGGTTCTGCATCAACGCCTGAAGCAGCGCCTGCTCGCGCCGCGACAGGTCGACCGGCTGGCCGGCCAGGGTCGCCTCGCAGCTGCTCGGGTCGTAACGCAGCGGGCCATGCTCGATCACGTTCACCGCCCGCCCCGCTACCCGACGCAACAGGGTATGCAGGCGTGCGGCCAGTTCGCGCAGGTCGAAGGGTTTGAGCAGGTAGTCGTCGGCACCGGCCTGCAGGCCATCGACGCGGTCGGTGACCGCATCGCGTGCGGTGAGCACCAGCACGGGCAGGTCCACACCTTGCTGACGCAGGCGGCGCAGCAGTTTCAGCCCGTCTTCATCGGGCAGGCCGAGGTCGAGGATCATCACGTCGAACTGCGCCGCCTGCAGCAGAGCCCGAGCGCTGGCGGCATTGGCCACGCGGTCGACGGTCAGGCCCTGGGCGGTGAGGCCGGCGCAAATGCCGCTGGCGATCAGGTCATCGTCCTCGCAGAGCAGAACGTGCATGGTGGGGCTCCCGGAGTGGTGTGGCTGGCATTGCACTATGGGGGGATTAAGGGGGGATTATGGACCTTTTTTGTGTTCGCCTTGATGCTTTCAGCGCCTGAGGGGTGCTCGCCTTGGTGTTTTCAGCGCCTGTGAGATCGAGCGCCGCCCGCGCGGCGCATCGCGGGCAAGCCCGCTCCCACATCTGTTTCGGGCCAATCACTCCTATGAAGCCAACAGGGACCGCCTTGTTGGCATGGCGATGCATCTCGGTGGGCGCTGATGGCGCTCCACCTGTCTCCAGTCCTGCACCATGGCGGATCCTGTTGGCGGCACAGGAGATATTGGCCCGAAACAGATGTGGGAGCGGGCTTGCCCGCGATGCGCCGCGCGGGCGGCGCTCGATCTTCAAGGCGCCAAATCCCTCCAGCCGTACCCTCGCAGCAACACCTCAATCCCACCCCCTCTACCCCCGCCAACAACGAAATAGACTTTTCCTACAGCCGACTCAGGAACGTCCTACACCCACTCCATGATGTGATTTCCCCTGCACAAAACTGGCAGGGAGACGCCTCATGCTGCTCTGGCACATCGTGCCCACCTGGCACGATATCGAGACACGCATCACCGATGAAATGGGCTATCAAGGAGGCGCCCATTTCCGTACTTACCTCAACGAAGCAGTGCCATCACTGGCCCTCAACCTGCGCCGCGTGGACAGCGTGCGGCGCGCGTTCTACAAGGCCGAATCGGTAGCCGGCCAGCTGCTGCGCCAGCGCTTCGCAGACCTCGACATCAAAAGCATCCTCAACGACCTCATCGGCGTCGCCGAACAGATGGCGATGATCGTCGCCGGCACTGCCCTCACCGGCGGCTTGCTCGGCGCCGGCATCGGTGCCTTCGCCGGCGGTGCCGGTGCCATTCCCGGCGGCGTTGCCGGCACCGCCATCGGCTTCAAGGTCAGCGGCTGGATCCT
>NZ_QEQQ01000042.1 GCF_003097235.1 Pseudomonas sp. CC120222-01a
ACAGAATTTCTTGACGACCATAGAGCATTGGAACCACCTGATCCCATCCCGAACTCAGCAGTGAAACGATGCATCGCCGATGGTAGTGTGGGGTTTCCCCATGTGAGAGTAGGTCATCGTCAAGATTCATTTCGCAAAACCCCTATCTGCACATGCAGGTAGGGGTTTTGTCTTTCTGCGTCTCTGCCAGGCATTAGCCATCTCCCACATTTCGAGCTGGGAACACTAGAATAGAGCCGACGTACCTATTCAGAATATCGAGATGCCCGATCCCGTCGAAACCCAAGCCCTAGAGCAGTTGCCGCTGGACGAGCTGGTCGCCTGCCACGAGTGCGACCTGCTGATGCGCAAGCCGGTGCTGCAGCATGACGAAAAAGCCCAATGTCCACGCTGTGGCTACGAGCTGTACGCCCACCGGCACAATGTGGTCAACCGCAGCCTGGCCCTTGTGCTGACGGCCTTGCTGCTGTTCATACCGGCCAATTTCCTGCCCATCATGCAGTTGCACCTGCTCGGCCAGACTTCAGACGATACCGTCTGGAGTGGTGTGCTAGGCCTGTACAACTCAGAGATGCGCGGCGTTGCAGTGGTGGTGTTCCTCTGCAGCATGGCCGTTCCGCTGCTCAAGCTGCTGTGCCAGTTGGTCGTTTTGCTGAGCATCCGCTTGAATGTGGGGCGTGATTACGGGCTGGTGTTCTACCGCTTTTATCACCACCTGCGTGACTGGGGCATGCTCGAGGTCTATTTCATGGGCGTGCTGGTGGCGATCGTCAAACTCGTGGACCTGGCCGAACTGACCATTGGCCTGGGCCTGTTCTGTTTCATCAGCCTGTTACTGGTCCAGGTCTGGCTCGAAGTGGTGATGTCGCCACACCAGATCTGGAGTGCGTTGTCGGGGGAGGATCTCCATGCGGGCGATTGATGCAGGCATCCTGGTCTGCAATGAATGTCATGAGCTGAACCGTCAGGATGCCGAAAGCGACTCGCAGACCTGTACGCGCTGCGGCGCCATCGTGCACGCGCGCCGGCCCAACAGCATCATCCGTACCTGGGCATTGCTGATCACCGCCTCGATCCTGTACATCCCGGCCAACCTGTTGCCGATCATGACTATCAGCACCTTGGGGCAGGGGAGCGGCGACACCATCATGTCCGGCGTCATCACCTTGCTCAAACACGGCATGGTGCCAATCGCCGCCGTGGTGTTCATTGCCAGCATCCTGGTGCCCACCTTCAAGCTGGTGGGCATCGGTCTATTGCTGTATTCGGTCCAGCGCCGCCAGCCCTTGTCGGCAAGGCAACGGATACTGATGTACCGCTTCATCGAGTTCATAGGGCGCTGGTCCATGCTGGACATCTTCGTCATTGCCATTCTGGTGGCGGTGGTGAATTTCGGTCGCATCGCCAGTGTCGAAGCCAACCTGGGCGCTGTCGCCTTCGCAACTGTGGTGATCCTCACGATGCTTGCTGCTTTAACTTTCGATCCCCGACTGATCTGGGATAACACGGAGTCGGATGACGACCATGAGTGACATGCCAACGGCTAAAACCCGCCCTGCCTCGAACTGGTCGGCCATCTGGATCCTGCCACTGATTGCGCTGATGATCGGTGGCTGGCTGGCCTGGCAGGCCTACCGCGATGCTGGTGTGGAGATCGAGGTGCGCTTCGAGACCGGTGAAGGCATCGTCGCCAACAAGACCGAGGTGATCTACAAGGGCATGTCGGTCGGCAAAGTCACGAAGCTGGTGCTCGACGCCCAGGGCGATAACCAGGGGGTGATCGCCACCATCGAGATGAACAAGGCCGCCGAGCCGCACCTGACCAAAGGCACGCGATTCTGGCTGGTCAAGCCTAGTGTCAGCCTGGCCGGTATCTCGGGCCTGGAAACACTGGTATCCGGCAACTACATCGCCGTCAGCCCGGGTGAGGGCGAGCGGACCAAGCGCTTTACGGCGCTGAAGGTCGCGCCTCCGCTGTCCGACACCGAGCCTGGCCTGCACCTGACCCTCAAGGCCGAACGCCTGGGTTCGCTCAATCGGGACAGCCCGGTGTTCTACAAGCAGATCCAGGTTGGCCGGGTGAAAAGCTATCGCCTGTCCGATGACCAGAGCACGGTTGAAGTCAAAGTGTTCATCGAGCCTGCGTACGCCAGCCTGGTGCGCAAGCACACGCGTTTCTGGAACGCCAGCGGCATCAGCATCGACGCTGACCTGTCGGGTGTGAAGGTGCGCAGCGAGTCGCTGTCGAGCATTGTGGCGGGTGGTATCGCTTTCGCCACGCCGGAGTATCGCAAGGACAGCCCGCCGACTGATCCGAGCCTGCCGTTCCGCTTGTATGAGGACTTCGATGCGGCCCAGGCGGGTATCCGTGTCAAAGTGAAATTGAGCGACTATGAAGGCCTGCAGGCGGGCCGTACGCCAGTCATGTACAAGGGTATTCAGGTCGGCTCGTTGAAAGCCCTGAAAATGGAAGACAACCTGGCCAGCGCCACGGCCGAGCTGACGCTGGACCCGCTTGCCGAAGACTATCTGGTCGATGGCACGCAGTTCTGGGTAGTCAAACCGTCGATTTCCCTTGCCGGTATCACCGGCCTGGAAGCGTTGGTCAAAGGTAACTACATTGCGATTCGCCCAGGCGAGAAGGGCGCCAAGCCACAGCGCGAGTTCGAGGCCCGGCCCAAGGCCCCGCCGCTAGACCTGAAGGCGCCAGGTCTGCACATGGTGCTGTTCGCCGATACCCTCGGTTCTTTGGAAATTGGCAGCCCGGTGATGTATCGCCAGGTAAAGGTCGGTAGCGTGCAGAGCTACCAGTTTGCCCGTAACAGCAAGCGGATCCTGATCGGTGTGCACATCGAGAAGGAATACGAAAACCTGGTCAACGGCTCCTCGCGCTTCTGGAACGTCAGCGGTATTACCCTGACTGGTGGCCTTTCGGGTATCAAGATCAAGAGTGAGTCACTACAGACCCTGATGGCCGGCGGTATCGCCTTCGATACGCCAACGCCGAATGTTGCGCTCAAGCGCCGTATCCCGCGCTTCCGCCTGCTGGAGAGCCAGGAGGCGGTGAACCGCACCGGTACCCTGGTCACCATTCGGGTAGACCGTGCCGACGGCCTCAAGCCGGGTACGGCAATCCGCTTCCGTGGCCTGGATGTGGGTAGCGTCGAGAGTGTGGACCTGACAAAAGACCTTCAGGCGGTACTGCTGCGAGCACGTATCACCGAAGCGGCTGATCGCATTGCCCGTGCGGGCACGCAGTTCTGGGTGGTCAAGCCGGCGCTTGGGCTGGTGCGTACAGAGAACCTCGATACCCTGATTGGCGGACAGTACATCGAAGTGCAGCCGGCGGCGAAGGACAAAGGGCCGCAGCGTGATTTCATCGCGCTGGGCGAAGCACCTGAGATCGTCGGAGAGGAAGTGGGCCTGCCGTTGACCCTGAGTGCGCCGCGGCGTGGTTCGATCAAGCCGGGGGTGCCTGTTACCTATCGCGAGGTGGCGGTGGGCAAGGTGACCGGTTTCGAGCTGGGTCAGACTGCGGATCGTGTGCTGATCCACATTCTGATCGAGCCGCGTTATGCCGCCCTGGTGCGCGGAGGCAGCCGGTTCTGGAACAGCAGTGGCTTCGGCTTTGACTGGGGGCTGTTCAAGGGGGCCACGGTGCGTACCGAGTCGCTGCAGACGCTCATCGATGGCGGTATTGCTTTCGCCACGCCCGAAGGCGAGCAGATGGGCAACCCGGCACGGCCGCAGCAGACCTTCGCCTTGTTCGACAAACCCGAGGATGCCTGGCTGCAGTGGGCCCCGAAGATCCAGATCGCCAAGTGATAGTGAGCAGGGCCGTCAAGCGCGGCCCTGCTTTTGTGGGAATTGCACAAATTGCAGGCATAAAAAAACCGACCCTAGGGCCGGTTTTTTCGACAAGCGTCGCTTAGGCAGCTGCAGCTTCTTTCAGCGCCTTGATGTGGCCATTCAGACGGCCTTTGTGGCGAGCAGCTTTGTTCTTGTGGATGATACCCTTGTCGGCCATACGGTCGATTACAGGTACAGCCAGAACGTAAGCGGCTTGCGCTTTTTCGGCGTCTTTTGCGTCGATGGCTTTAACTACATTCTTGATGTAGGTGCGGACCATGGAACGCAGGCTGGCGTTGTGGCTGCGACGCTTCTCAGCCTGTTTTGCACGTTTCTTGGCGGAAGGTGTGTTGGCCACCGTCGAGCTCCTCGAAAGACTTTAGGTAAATAGCAAACAAAATAGGCCGCGAATCATGCCGATGAGTCGACTGGATGTCAAGGCCACCTGCAGGGTTCCGCCGAGTGGTGCAGCAACAGGCGGGAAATATTCCTTTCTGCCGTGCTACCTGTACACTCGGGAATTTTTGGCTCCCCTGCGAAGGCGCGGGAGTATCGCACATTCGGACGCTGTCTGGCAGCGCCCTCTGTCTTTGGCGTGAATCTTTTCGATGAATCTGCTCAAATCCCTCGCTGCAGTCAGCTCCATCACCATGATTTCACGGGTGCTGGGCTTCGTGCGCGACACCATCCTGGCCCGTGTCTTCGGTGCCGGTATCGCCACCGACGCCTTCTTCATCGCCTTCAAGCTGCCCAACCTGCTGCGGCGGATCTTTGCCGAAGGGGCATTCTCCCAGGCGTTCGTGCCGATTCTGGCCGAATACAAGACCCAGCAGGGCGAGGAGGCGACGCGCACCTTCATCGCCTACGTCAGCGGCCTGCTGACCCTGGTGCTGGCCCTGGTCACGGCGCTCGGCATCCTCGCTGCACCGTGGGTGGTCTGGGCCACCGCCCCGGGCTTTGTCGACAGCGCAGAGAAATACGCGCTGACAACGGACCTGCTGCGGGTGACGTTCCCTTATATATTGCTGATCTCGCTGTCGTCCCTGGCTGGTGCGATCCTCAACACCTGGAACCGCTTTTCCGTCCCGGCGTTCACCCCGACCCTGCTCAACGTAGCGATGATCATCTTCGCCGTGTTGCTGACGCCGTACTTCAACCCGCCGATCATGGCCCTGGCCTGGGGCGTGTTGGCCGGTGGCCTGGCGCAGCTGCTGTACCAGCTGCCAGCGCTGAAGAAGATCGGCATGCTCGTGCTGCCACGCCTGAACCTGCGCGACGCGGGCGTATGGCGGGTGCTCAAGCAGATGCTGCCGGCGATCCTCGGGGTGTCGGTGAGCCAGATCTCGCTGATCATCAACACCATCTTCGCCTCCTTCCTGGTGGCCGGCTCGGTGTCATGGATGTACTACGCCGACCGCCTCATGGAGCTGCCTTCGGGCGTGCTGGGCGTGGCCCTGGGCACCATCCTGCTGCCGACCCTGGCCAAGACCTACGCCAACAAGGACCGCGAGGAATATTCGCGAATCATGGACTGGGGCCTGCGCCTGTGCTTCCTGCTGGTGCTGCCGTGCACCCTGGCCCTGGCGATCCTCGCCGAGCCGTTGACCGTGGCGCTGTTCCAGTACGGCAAGTTCGGCGCCCACGACGCCGCGATGACCCAGCGTGCGCTGATCGCCTATTCGGTCGGCCTGCTGGCGATCATTCTGGTCAAGGTACTGGCACCGGGCTTCTATGCGCAGCAGAATATCCGTACGCCGGTGAAGATCGCGATTTTCACCCTGGTCTGCACCCAGCTGTTCAACCTGGCGTTGATCGGCCCGCTGCAGCATGCCGGCCTGGCCCTGGCGATCAGCCTGGGGGCCTGCCTGAATGCGGGCCTGCTGTTCTGGAAGCTGCGCAGCCAGCGGTTGTTCCAGCCGCAACCGGGCTGGACGATGTATCTGCTCAAGCTTGTGCTGGCGGTCTCCCTCATGGCAGCGGTGCTGCTGGTGGGCATGCACTACCTGCCAGCCTGGGAACAGGGCAACATGCTCGAACGGTTCCTGCGCCTCGGCGTGTTGATCGCGGCGGGGGTGGTGACCTATTTCGGTTGCCTGTACCTGTGTGGTTTCCGCCCCCGGCATTTCGCCCGCAAGGCCCTGCATTGAGGTAGAGGGCGGGTCAGGCGTCGGTTTTTCGCATTCCACGCCACCCCTTGGCGCTGCTGCCTGTCACCAGCGCCCGGGTGTGGTTATAATCGGCCACTTTATGAGCAAGAAGCGCGTTATGCAGCTGGTTCGAGGTCTTCACAACCTGCGCCCCGAGCACCGGGGCTGTGTCGCCACCATTGGCAACTTCGACGGGGTTCACCGCGGCCACCAGGCAATCCTGGCGCGCCTGCGCGAGCGCGGCCAGGAGCTGGGCCTGCCGACCTGCGTGGTGATCTTCGAGCCGCAGCCGCGCGAGTACTTCGCCGCGGACACCGCACCCGCCCGCCTGGCGCGCCTGCGCGACAAGGTCGAATTGCTGGCCGCCGAAGGCATCGACCGGGTGCTGTGCCTGGCGTTCAACCAGCGCCTGAGCAAGCTCAGCGCCGATGCGTTCGTCAAGGCGATCCTGGTCGACGGCCTGGGCGTGCGCCACCTCGAAGTAGGCGACGACTTCCGCTTCGGTTGCGACCGTGCCGGCGACTTCGCCTTCCTGGTCGCTGCCGGCGAGCAGTACGGGTTTACCGTCGAAGCCGCCAACACGGTGATCCAGGACGGCCTGCGGGTCAGCAGCACCGAGGTGCGCAAGGCGCTGTCCGAGGGCAACTTCGAGCTGGCCGAGCACCTGCTGGGCCGCCCATACCGCATTACCGGCCGTGTGCTGCATGGCCAGAAGCTGGCGCGCCAGTTGGGCACGCCAACCGCCAACATCCAGCTCAAGCGCCGCCGCGTGCCGCTGTCCGGGGTCTACCTGGCCAGCATCGAGATCGACGGCAAGGCCTGGCCGGGTGTCGGCAACATCGGCGTGCGCCCGACGGTGGCCGGCGACGGCCGCCCGCACCTCGAGATACATCTACTGGATTATGCCGGCGATCTGTATGGCCGGCGCCTGACGGTGGAATTCCACCACAAGCTGCGTGAAGAGCAGCGATTCGCCTCCCTGGAGGCGCTGAAGTCGGCGATCGATGCGGATATCGCCGCCGCACGTGCACATTGGCACGCTCAACCGCTAACGAAGAGCCTGAAATGACCGACTACAAAGCCACGCTAAACCTTCCGGACACCGCCTTCCCCATGAAGGCCGGCCTGCCTCAGCGCGAACCGCAGATCCTGCAGCGCTGGGACAGCATTGGCCTGTACCAGAAGCTGCGCGAAATTGGCAAGGATCGTCCGAAGTTCGTCCTGCACGACGGCCCGCCCTATGCCAACGGCAAGATTCACATCGGTCATGCGCTGAACAAGATCCTCAAGGACATGATCGTCCGTTCCAAGACCCTGTCCGGCTTCGACGCGCCGTATGTACCGGGCTGGGACTGCCACGGCCTGCCGATCGAGCACAAGGTCGAGGTCACCCACGGCAAGCACCTGACCGCCGACCGCACCCGCGAGCTGTGCCGCGAGTACGCCGCCGAGCAGATCGAAGGGCAGAAGACCGAGTTCATCCGCCTGGGCGTGCTGGGTGACTGGGACAACCCGTACAAGACCATGAACTTCGCCAACGAGGCCGGTGAAATCCGTGCCCTGGCCGAGATGGTCAAGCAAGGCTTCGTGTTCAAGGGCCTCAAGCCTGTGAACTGGTGCTTCGATTGCGGTTCGGCCCTGGCCGAAGCCGAAGTCGAATACGCCGACAAGAAATCCCAGACCATCGACGTAGCCTTCCCGGTCGCCGACGAGGCCAAGCTGGCTGCCGCCTTCGGCCTGGCCTCGCTGGCCAAGCCGGCCGCCATCGTGATCTGGACCACCACCCCGTGGACCATCCCGGCCAACCAGGCGCTGAACATCCACCCAGAGTTCAAGTACGCCCTGGTCGACACCGGCGAGCGCCTGCTGGTGCTGGCCGAAGAGCTGGTCGAGTCGTGCCTCAAGCGCTACAACCTGGAAGGTTCGGTGATCGCCACCGCCCCGGGCTCGGCCCTGGAGCTGGTCAACTTCCGCCACCCGTTCTACGACCGCCTGTCGCCGATCTACCTGGCCGACTACGTCGAGCTGGGCGCCGGTACTGGCGTGGTGCACTCGGCACCTGCCTACGGTGAAGACGACTTCGTCACCTGCAAGCGCTACGGCATGGTCAACGACGACATCCTCACCCCGGTGCAGAGCAACGGCGTGTACGTCGAGTCGCTGCCATTCTTCGGCGGTCAGTTCATCTGGAAGGCCAACCCGGCCATCGTCGACAAGCTGAGCGAAGTCGGCGCGCTGATGCACACCGAAACCATCAGCCACAGCTACATGCACTGCTGGCGCCACAAGACCCCGCTGATCTACCGCGCCACCGCGCAGTGGTTCGTCGGCATGGACAAGCAGCCGAGCACCGGCGAGCCGCTGCGCGAGCGTGCCCTGAAAGCCATCGAAGACACCAAGTTCGTCCCGGCCTGGGGCCAGGCGCGCCTGCACTCGATGATCGCCAACCGCCCGGACTGGTGCATCTCGCGTCAGCGCAACTGGGGCGTACCGATTCCGTTCTTCCTGCACAAGCAGACCGGCGAGCTGCACCCGCGCACCGTCGAGCTGATGGAAGCGGTAGCCAAGCGCGTCGAGCAAGAGGGCATCGAAGCCTGGTTCAAGCTGGACGCCGCCGAACTGCTGGGTGACGAAGCCGGCCAGTACGACAAGATCGCCGATACCCTGGACGTCTGGTTCGACTCCGGTACCACTCACTGGCACGTGCTGCGTGGCTCGCACGACATCGGCCACGCCACCGGCCCGCGCGCCGACCTGTACCTGGAAGGCTCCGACCAGCACCGCGGCTGGTTCCACTCCTCCTTGCTGACCGGTTGCGCCATCGACGGCCACGCACCGTACCGCGAACTGCTGACCCACGGCTTCACCGTGGACGAAAGCGGCCGCAAGATGTCCAAGTCGCTGGGCAACACCATCGAGCCGGAGAAGGTCAACAACACCCTGGGTGCCGACATCCTGCGCCTGTGGGTTTCCGCGACCGACTACTCGGGCGAGATGGCTGTTTCCGAGCAGATCCTGCAGCGCAGCGCCGATGCCTACCGCCGTATCCGCAATACCGCGCGCTTCCTGCTCTCCAACCTGTCCGGCTTCGACCCGGCCCGCGACCTGCTGGCGCCGGAAGACATGCTGGCCCTGGACCGCTGGGCAGTGGACCGTACCCTGCTGCTGCAGCGCGAGCTGGAAGAGCACTACGGCGAATACCGCTTCTGGAACGTCTACTCGAAGATCCACAACTTCTGCGTGCAGGAGCTGGGTGGCTTCTACCTCGACATCATCAAGGACCGCCAGTACACCACTGGCGCCAACAGTGTCGCCCGCCGTTCCTGCCAGACTGCGCTGTACCACATCAGCGAAGCGCTGGTGCGCTGGATCGCACCGATCCTGGCGTTCACCGCCGACGAAATCTGGCAGTACCTGCCGGGCGAGCGCAATGAGTCGGTGATGCTCAACGGCTGGTACCAGGGCCTGACCGAGCTGCCGGAAGGCACCGAGCTGGACCGCGCCTACTGGGACCGCGTGATGGCCGTGAAGGCTGCGGTCAACAAGGAGCTGGAGAACCAGCGTACCGCCAAGGTCATCGGCGGCAACCTGCAGGCCGAAGTCACCCTGTTCGCCGAGGAAGGCTTGAGCGCCGACCTGAGCAAGCTGGGCGACGAGCTGCGCTTCGTGCTGATCACCTCGGCCGCCAGCGTGGTGCCATTCGCCCAGGCGCCGGCCGAAGCCGTGGTCACCGAAGTCGAAGGTCTCAAGCTGCAGGTGGTCAAGTCTGGCCACGTCAAGTGCGGCCGTTGCTGGCACTTCCGCGCCGACGTTGGCAGCCACCCGGAGCACCCGGAAATCTGCGGCCGTTGCGTCGACAACCTGACCGGCTCCGGTGAGGTGCGCCACTATGCCTAACCCTGCAGCGGGGCGCTTCGGGCGCCTTGCATGGCTGTGGCTGAGCTTGCTGGTCCTGGTCCTCGACCAGGCCACCAAGCTGTACTTCAACAATGCCCTGACCATGTACCAGCAGATCGTCGTCATCCCCGACTACTTCAGCTGGACCCTGGCCTACAACACCGGTGCAGCGTTCAGCTTCCTCGCCGATGGCGCTGGCTGGCAGCGCTGGCTGTTCGCCCTGATCGCCGTGGTGGTCAGTGCGGTGCTGGTGGTCTGGCTCAAGCGCCTGGGGCGCGGCGAGACCTGGCTGGCGGTGGCGCTGGCATTGGTACTGGGTGGTGCGATCGGCAACCTGTACGACCGCATCGTGCTCGGCCATGTGGTCGACTTCATCCTGGTGCACTGGCAGAACCGTCATTACTTCCCGGCCTTCAACCTGGCCGACAGCGCCATCACCGTTGGTGCGGTGATGCTGGCGCTGGATATGTTCAAGAGCAAGAAGTCCGAGGATCCGGTCCATGACTGACACCCGTATCGGCCAGAACACCGAAGTCACCCTGCACTTCGCGCTGCACCTGGAAAACGGCGACACCGTCGACAGCACCTTCGACAAGGCCCCGGCCACCTTCAAGGTCGGCGACGGCAACCTGCTGCCAGGCTTCGAGAGCGCGCTGTTCGGCTTCAAGGCCGGCGACAAGCGCACTGTGGTGGTGGCCCCGGAGAACGCCTTCGGCCAGCCCAACCCGCAGAACGTGCAAGTCATGCCGCGGTCCAACTTCGAAGGTATGGAGCTGTCCGAAGGGCTGCTCATCATCTTCAACGACGCCGCCAATACCGAGCTGCCGGGTGTGGTCAAAGCGTTCGATGACGACCAGGTGACCATCGACTTCAACCACCCACTGGCTGGCAAGACCCTGACCTTCGAGGTGGAGATCCTCGAGGTGAAGGCCCTGTAAGCCTGGAGCCGATCATGCAAATCAAACTCGCCAACCCGCGCGGCTTCTGCGCGGGGGTCGACCGGGCGATCGAGATCGTCAACCGCGCGCTGGAAGTCTTCGGCCCGCCGATCTATGTGCGTCACGAAGTGGTGCACAACAAGTTCGTGGTGGAAGACTTGCGCAACCGTGGCGCCATCTTCGTCGAAGAACTGGACCAGGTGCCGGACGATGTCATCGTCATCTTCAGTGCCCACGGTGTTTCCCAGGCCGTGCGCCAGGAAGCTGCCGGTCGTGGCCTGAAGGTGTTCGACGCGACCTGCCCGCTGGTCACCAAGGTGCACATCGAAGTTGCCAAGTACAGTCGCGATGGCCGTGAGTGCATTCTCATCGGTCATGAGGGGCACCCGGAAGTCGAAGGCACCATGGGGCAATACGACGCCAGCAATGGCGGTGCCATCTACCTTGTCGAAGACGAGGAGGATGTTGCCAAGCTGCAGGTGAACGACCCGGACCATCTGGCCTTCGTCACCCAGACCACGCTGTCGATGGACGACACCAGCCGTGTCATCGATGCCCTGCGCGCACGCTTCCCGAACATTGGCGGCCCGCGCAAGGACGACATCTGCTACGCCACGCAAAACCGCCAGGACGCCGTCAAGCAGCTGGCCAGTGAGAGTGATGTATTGCTGGTGGTTGGCAGCCCCAACAGCTCCAACTCCAACCGCCTGCGCGAGCTGGCCGAGCGCATGGGCACCCCGGCCTATCTGATCGATGGCGCTGAGGACATGCAGCGCGGATGGTTTGAGAAGGCGGAGCGGGTGGGTATCACTGCCGGTGCTTCGGCCCCCGAAGTGTTGGTGCAGGGTGTGATCGAACAGCTCAAGGCCTGGGGCGCTACCGGCGCCGAAGAGCTGGATGGGCGGCCGGAGAACATCACGTTCTCCATGCCTAAAGAGTTGCGGGTTCGCTCGCTGATCTGAGTCAGCGGCCTGCGCACAGGGAGTCTGCTTCCTTGACTGTGCGCAGGTCGACCCTGCCAGCGCTTGATATCACCACCTGATACTTGTTGCTCGCAGAAGAGTTCTCGCAAACTTCCAGCGTCGCGCCGAACTGGCCCACTGGCATTCCCACAGCACCGAATTTCACTTGTCCCTTGGTGTTTTCGACGATCCTCATCGAACGCGTTAGCCGGTGTTCGCGCAGCACTTGCTGATTGTGCTCCAGCTGCACAAGCCAGCCCTTTCCCCAATCATTTTCCAGAGGTCGCACCAGCACAGGCTGGCTTTGCAGCATGGCGTGGCTGCGCGCGCTGCGCAGTGCCTGGGCCAGATCTCGGGCTGCCGCAGCTCTGTGTAGGTCATCGCTCAACCTGGCGTAGGCCGGCATGCCGAGTTGTGTCAGCGCGGCGGCCATGGCCAGTGCAAACATCATTTGAATCAGTGTTACGCCACGTTGCTTCACCGTGCATTCCTCCCTGGAAGTGCTTGGCTATAGCTTCACGGTCGTTGGACAGGAGGTCCAGTCGACCAAGTTCAACGCAATTGCGGGAAATGTCGCAGGAGGTGCAGGGATGCACAAGAAACAGTGGGGCATGACGCTGGTCGAAGTACTGTTGGCTGTGCTGGTGGTGGTCGTGGGTATCTTCGCCGCAGCGGGTTTGCAGTTGAAAGCCTTGCAGGCCACAGACAGTGCTCGTCGCGATGGGCAGGTGGCACTGGAGCAGCACAGCAAACATGAGCGGCGCCGGCGATGAAGCGGGGGCAGGGCGGTTTCGGCTTGCTCGAAGTGACACTGGCGTTGGCGATCGGGCTGATAGTGTTGGCCGCTGCAAGCCAGCTCTTTGTGTCAGTCCATCAAACCTGGCGACTTCAAGATGCGGGGCTGCGCCTTCAGGACGATGCGCGCTTGGCGCTTTTGCGCCTGGCGCAGGACATCCGCATGGCGGGCATGTTCGGTTGCCTACGACTGGCGTCGGAGGACTTCAAAGACCCGATTGCTCGGCAGGCATTCGCCCAGCCGATCCAGCTAAACCCTTCCAGGCTGGACTTGATTGTCGCGGAGTTGCCTGGGTACCCAGGAGCGCCGGATTGGACCGTGCTGACCGACTGTAAGGAAAAGGCGAAGGTGGGCGATGGACATGCTACGAGTTCGGATTACCCCTTTGCCTATCCCATTAGCCAGCACAGCTATCGGTTCTCCGATAATACGTTGAGCTTCAAGCGCAACAACAAGAGCAAATTCCAGCCATTGGTCGACCATGTGCGCGAATGGCGAGTGGAACGCTTGGGGGATCGGGTGGACCTGGCGTTGGTGTTGTATGAGCCAACGCTTCGCCTCGAACAACGTCACGAGCTGAGCGTAGCGCTTCGCAACCCGGTATCCGAGCCATGAGCCATCAGCGCGGGATCGTGTTGTTGCTGGCGCTGGTATTCAGCCTGCTGCTGGGCCTGCTCGCGGCTTCAGCCCTGCGCGATGCACTGGTCGAAACGCGCATGACTGGCGCCATGAGTGATGGCCTGCTGGCATTCGAACAAGCGGAGATCGTGCTGCAGTCCGGTGCCGAAGAACTGCAGCGTTCCCCGCCCGACAAGTGCAGCGACTGCCAGCCACCTCCACGTCCGCACGACCTGCAAGGCCAATGGCAGAAAATCAAGGAAGGTTACTTTCACCTGCAGAACCTGGGTGTTACCGACCGAGCGGCACACATGCCCAAGGGCGAACAGTTCACCCTGTACCGAATAACAGCCGTCAGCCAGCAACTGGCAGCTCGCCAGGTCCTCGAAGCCGTCTACGCCATACCAACCGCTCAACCACAAGCCCCCCAGCGCATCCTCTGGCGACAAAGACTGAGGCAGGACTGACATGCAGCAAGGTATGACCCTGATCGAGTTGTTGATTGTCGTGGCCGTGACCGGCATTCTGGCAGCCATTGCCTACCCCAGTTACAGCGACCAGCTCAGGCGAGCCGCACGCAGCGAAGTGGTTGGCCTGCTGCATGACGCTGCCCTGCGCCTGGAGCGCCATCGCGTGCGCACCGGCCAGTACGCCGAGGGCGACCCACAGCTGCCCGCCGGCAACCGTCATTACCGCCTGCAGGCCCAACGCGACAGCGACACCTTCACGCTGACCGCCCGCCGGCTGCCCGATGGCCTGATGGCCGATGATCGCTGTGGCGACTTCCAGCTCGACCAGGCCGGTGTGCAGCGCAATCCGGGCGCCATGGAAAGCAGCGAGCGCTGCTGGGGAAGCTGAAGGTTGAATGATGCCCAGGCATCGCGGATTTACTTCAGGTGTTGGATCGACAGATGAGCAAGCAAGTAGTGGTGGTCGGCGGCGGGGTGATCGGCCTGCTGACCGCGTTCAACCTGGCGGCGAAGGTCGGCCAGGTGGTGGTGTGTGATCAGGGCGAAGTTGGCCGCGAGTCTTCCTGGGCTGGTGGCGGCATCGTTTCGCCGCTGTACCCCTGGCGCTACAGCCCGGCGGTGACCGCACTGGCGCATTGGTCGCAGGATTTCTATCCACAGCTGGGCGAGCGCCTGTTCGCCAGCACTGGCCTCGATCCGGAGGTGCACACCACTGGCCTGTACTGGCTCGATCTGGATGACGAAGCCGAGGCGCTGGCCTGGGCCGAGCGCGAACGGCGGCCACTCAGCGCTGTGGATATCTCCGCCGCCTACGATGCAGTGCCGGTGCTTGGCCCAGGTTTCAAGCACGCGATCTTCATGGCCGGTGTGGCCAACGTGCGTAACCCTCGCCTGGTGAAGTCGCTCAAGGCAGCCTTGCTGGCGCTGCCCAACGTGACCTTGCGTGAGCACTGCCAGGTCAGCGGCTTCGTGCATGAACACGGGCGCGTAACTGGCGTACAGACGGCGGACGGTGTGCTCACGGCAGATGAAGTGGTACTCAGCGCTGGCGCCTGGAGCGGTGACCTGCTGCGCACCCTGGGGCTCGAGCTGCCGGTCGAGCCGGTGAAGGGCCAGATGATCCTGTTCAAGTGCGCCGAGGACTTCCTGCCGAGCATGGTGCTGGCCAAGGGGCGCTATGCGATCCCGCGTCGTGACGGGCACATCCTGGTGGGCAGTACGCTGGAGCATGCCGGTTACGACAAGACCCCGACCGAGGACGCGCTGGCCAGCCTCAAGGCTTCGGCCATCGAACTGCTGCCAGAGCTGAAGGATGCCACGGTGGTGGGGCACTGGGCCGGACTGCGGCCCGGTTCGCCGGAAGGCATTCCCTACATCGGGCCAGTGCCGGGGCATGACGGTCTGTGGCTGAACTGCGGGCATTACCGCAACGGGTTGGTGCTGGCACCGGCTTCGTGTCAGCTGTTCACCGACCTGCTGACGGGGGCCGAGCCGATTATCGATCCGGCGCCTTATGCGCCAGTGGGCCGTCTAGGCTGAGATACCTTAAGTGGCGGTTCGTAAGCGAGACGAACCGCCGTTTTAGAAGTTTCCTACACGGGCTGTAGCAAACAGTCACCTCCCCCTCAGCAAGCCACCAATCTATCCTTCGTGCTCCCTCAATTTCCGATCATGGTGTGTAGAGGTTCGTATCTAGGCTTGGAAGGTTGCTCGCAAATCCGCTCCACCTAGCTCTGCGTCTGATTGCACTTTCTTTAGTGCTGTCTGGGCAACGAAGAACCTGTCGCCACTTGCGTCCCCGAAGGACTCGTATAAATGCATTTACTAACTTTCAGTGAAGCTTGCGCCGACCTGAAACAAACAATGGATGATGTCTGCCGCGACCATGCACCTGCAGTCATTACGCGCCAGCGCGGAGAACCGGTGGTCATTATCTCGCTTGAAGACTACAACAGCATTCAGCAGAGCATGAGTCTCAGCGAAGGCGGGCACATGACAATCCTGCAGTGCCGGTACCACTACGACGATTGATCTGCACCACCTTCGCGGGGCTGTGGCGAGGGCTTAGCCTTGTCGCCCAGGCCCCTGCTGCAAGTGCGTCTGGCTGCAATACCAGTCATTCCCCTGCTGCAGCGCCCGGTCGTTGGGCAGGTGCACGCCGCAGTGGGCGCAGCGCACCATCTTCAGTGGCGCGTCGAGCTTCGGCTCGGAGTGCGACTGCTGGCTGACTTTGAACTTGCGCCACAGCCAGAACGCGGCGGCGATCAGGGCGATCCAGAAAAGTAGGCGAACCATGGTGTCCAGCTTGTTGGTTGTAGAAGCCGACAGTCTAGGACGCGGGCATAAAAAAAGGGAGGCCTCGGGCCTCCCTTTCTCATTGCGCTTGGATCAGTCGAACAGACCAAAGGTCATGTAGCTGAACCACGAGCGGTCTTTCTCGGCTTCTTTCGGGCCGGCCGGCACGATCGGGTCGCCGTTCTCGTCCTTCGGCAGCAGCTCTTGCGGCATCTCGTCGCGCGCGTCCTGGAACTGCTTGACCACGTCCTGGTTGGCGCGGGTCTCGCCCGGCGGCAGCGGGGTTTCGGTCTCGATCAGGCCCAGGGTGGCCTTGGACAGCCAGCCGCGGCCGTCAGACTCGGTCTGCTTGGGCTGGAACTGGCCATCGACCAGGCTCGGGTGGTCGGGGTAGTTGAGCTTGAGGGTTTCCAGGCTGGTGGCCGCCAGCTCGTCCAGGTGCATCTTCTGGTACGACTCGACCATGACTGCCAGGCCGTCGCCGACCGATGGGGTTTCCTGGAAGTTCTCGACCACGTAACGGCCACGGTTGGCAGCGGCCACGTAAGCCTGGCGGCTCAGGTAGTAGTCGGCCACGTGGATTTCGTAGGAAGCCAGCAGGTTGCGCAGGTAGATCATGCGCTGCTTGGCGTCCGGCGAGTAGCGGCTGTTGGGGAAGCGGCTGGTCAGCTGGGCGAACTCGTTGTACGAGTCACGGGCGGCACCTGGGTCACGCTTGGTCATGTCCAGCGGCAGGAAACGCGCCAGCAGGCCACGGTCCTGGTCGAACGAGGTCAGGCCCTTGAGGTAGTAGGCGTAGTCGACGTTCGGGTGCTGCGGGTGCAGGCGGATGAAGCGCTCGGCAGCCGATTTGGCGGCCTCAGGCTCGGAGTTCTTGTAGTTGGCGTAGATCAGCTCGAGCTGCGCCTGGTCGGCATAGCGGCCGAACGGGTAACGCGACTCCAGGGCCTTGAGCTTGTTCACGGCACTGGTGTAGCTGGAGTTGTCCAGGTCAGCCTGAGCCTGTTGATACAGCTCGGCCTCACTGAGGTTCTCGTCAATGACTTCCTTATTGGAGGAACAGGCCGCGGTGAGCCCGAGGATGGCGATCAGCAGCAGGTGTTTCACTTGCATGGCGGCTTGCGTCCCTTTGACGGCCGCTGTCTTGGGCGGTGCCGTCCTGTTATGATGAGCGCCCCGGCCAACCCCGGGACAAAAGAAGCCGTATTTAACCACAAGCTCGCAGCCGAAACCAAAGGCTGTGCGCCCGCCGAATCGAGCATGTCCGAGATCATTCAACTTAGCGCAGAGGTCCCGTCCGAACTGGGCGGCCAACGCCTCGACCAGGTCGCCGCCCAATTGTTCGCCGAGTATTCGCGTTCGCGGCTTACTTCGTGGATCAAAGAGGGCCGCCTGACGGTCGATGGCGCGGTCGTGCGCCCTCGGGACCCGGTCCATGGTGGATCGCAACTTGTCCTGGAGGCCGAGCAAGAGGCCCAGGGCGAGTGGATCGCAGAAGATATCGAACTGGATATCGTCTACGAAGACGACCACATCATGGTGATCAACAAGCCTGCCGGGCTGGTTGTGCACCCTGCCGCCGGGCATGCCAGCGGTACGCTGCTCAATGCGCTGCTGCACCACGTGCCAGACATCATCAATGTGCCGCGCGCCGGTATCGTTCACCGCCTGGACAAGGACACCACCGGTCTGATGGTGGTGGCCAAGACCTTGCAGGCGCAGACCAAGCTGGTTGAGCAGTTGCAGAGCCGCACTGTCAGCCGCATCTACGAGTGCATCGTGGTTGGCGTGGTGATCGCCGGCGGCAAGATCGACGCCCCGATCGGCCGTCATGGCGGGCTGCGCCAGCGCATGGCGGTGACTGACGGCGGCAAGCCTGCGGTCAGCCACTACCGGGTGCTCAAGCGCTTCCGTTCGCACACCCATGTGCGGGTCAAGCTGGAAACCGGCCGTACCCACCAGATCCGCGTGCACATGGCACATGTTGGTTATCCGCTGGTCGGCGACCAGACCTACGGTGTGCGTTTCCGCATTCCGCCGGCAGCCAGCCCAACCATGGTCGAGGCGGTCAAGACCTTCCCGCGTCAGGCGCTGCATGCGCGGTTCCTGGCGTTGGTCCACCCGATCACCGGTGAGAAGATGAAGTGGGAGTCGCCACTGCCGGACGACTTCGTCTGGTTGCTGTCGCTGCTCAACCAGGACCGCGAGAGCTTTATCGGATGAACGGCCTGACGCAGACGTTGCTGATCCCCGACTGGCCAGCCCCGGCCTCGGTTCGCGCCTGCGTCACTACCCGCGAGGGTGGCATCAGCCTGCCGCCCTACGAATCCTTCAATCTCGGCGACCACGTGGGCGATGACCCGGTCGCGGTTACCGAGAACCGCCGTCGCCTGAGTGACACCTTCGCCATCCAGCCAGCCTGGCTCAAGCAGGTGCATGGCCTGGTGGTGGCGGATGCCGACCCGGCCGTGGTAGCCGAGGCCGATGCCAGCTGGACTGACCAGCCAGGTATCGCCTGCACCGTGATGACTGCCGATTGCCTGCCGGCGCTGTTCTGTGACTGTGCTGGTACTCGTGTGGCCGCAGCGCATGCCGGCTGGCGCGGGCTGGCGGGTGGTGTGCTCGAGGCCACCCTTGATCGCCTGGCGCTGGCGCCTGAAGAGGTGCTGGTGTGGCTCGGGCCGGCCATTGGCCCCAAGGCCTTCGAAGTGGGGCTGGAAGTGCGCGATGCCTTCACCGCCGTGCATCCTGAAGCGGCCAGGGCCTTCGTCGACGGCGAGCGGCCGGGCAAGTTGATGGCCGACATCTACGAGCTGGCGCGCATTCGCCTGGCGGCGCGCGGGGTGACGGCTGTTTATGGTGGTGGTTACTGCACGGTCAGTGATGCCCGATTCTTCTCCTATCGCCGCACCCCTCAAGGTGGGCGTTTCGCCTCGCTGGTCTGGCTGGCCCCGCGCTGATCCAGCAAGCTGATCCCGGTCAACCCCGCTACGCTTGAATCTTCCAGAATCAGCCTTATCTATAAGGTCATCTCAGGCAGGTTTCTTCATGAACAGGCGCTGTCCATCGCTCCGACCTGCCCTTTAAAGGAAGGTACACCATGCGAATAGACCGTTTGACCAGCAAGCTTCAGCTTGCAATATCCGATGCCCAATCCCTGGCCGTTGGCATGGACCACCCAGCCATCGAGCCCGTGCACCTGTTGCAGGCACTGCTCGAGCAGCAGGGCGGTTCGATCAAGCCGCTGCTGATGCAGGTTGGCTTCGACATCAACAGCCTGCGCCAGGCATTGGTGAAAGAACTCGACCAATTACCGAAAATCCAGAACCCTACCGGTGACGTGAACATGTCGCAGGACCTGGCGCGCCTGCTCAACCAGGCCGACCGCCTGGCCCAGCAGAAGGGCGACCAGTTCATTTCCAGCGAACTGGTAGTGCTCGCCGCCATGGACGAGAACAGCAAGCTCGGCAAGCTGCTGCTCAGCCAAGGTGTGAGCAAGAAGGCCCTGGAAAACGCCATCAACAACCTGCGCGGCGGTGCGGCGGTGAATGACGCCAACGCAGAAGAGTCGCGCCAGGCCCTGGACAAGTACACCGTCGACCTGACCAAGCGCGCCGAAGAAGGCAAGCTCGACCCGGTGATCGGCCGTGACGACGAAATCCGCCGCACCGTACAGGTGCTGCAGCGTCGTACCAAGAACAACCCGGTGCTGATCGGTGAGCCTGGCGTGGGTAAAACCGCCATCGCCGAAGGCCTGGCCCAGCGCATCATCAACGGTGAAGTGCCTGATGGCCTGAAAGGCAAGCGCCTGCTGGCGCTGGACATGGGTGCGCTGATCGCCGGTGCCAAGTACCGCGGCGAGTTCGAAGAGCGCCTCAAAGGCCTGCTCAACGAGCTTTCCAAACAGGAAGGCCAGATCATCCTGTTCATCGACGAGCTGCACACCATGGTCGGCGCCGGCAAAGGCGAGGGCGCCATGGACGCCGGCAACATGCTCAAGCCGGCCCTGGCCCGTGGCGAGCTGCACTGCGTTGGCGCCACCACGCTCAACGAATACCGCCAGTTCATCGAGAAGGACGCGGCGCTGGAGCGGCGTTTTCAGAAAGTCCTGGTGGAAGAGCCGAGCGAGGAAGACACCATCGCCATCCTGCGCGGCCTGAAAGAGCGCTATGAAGTGCACCACAAGGTGGCCATCACCGACGGTGCGATCATTGCTGCGGCCAAGCTCAGCCACCGCTACATCACCGACCGCCAGCTGCCGGACAAGGCCATCGACCTGATCGACGAAGCGGCCAGCCGCATCCGCATGGAAATCGACTCCAAGCCGGAAGTGCTCGACCGCCTCGACCGTCGCCTGATCCAGCTGAAGGTGGAATCCCAGGCGCTGAAGAAGGAAGAGGACGAGGCGGCCAAGAAGCGCCTTGAGAAGCTCACCGAGGAAATTGAGCGGCTGGAACGCGAGTATTCCGACCTGGAAGAAATCTGGGCGTCGGAGAAAGCCGAAGTGCAGGGCTCGGCGCAGATCCAGCAAAAGATCGAGCAGGCTCGTCAGGAGCTGGAAAGCGCCCGTCGCAAAGGTGACCTGAGCCGCATGGCCGAGCTGCAGTACGGTGTGATCCCGGACCTGGAGCGCAGCCTGCAGATGGTCGACCAGCACGGCAAGACCGAGAACCAGTTGCTGCGCAACAAGGTCACCGAGGAAGAGATCGCCGAAGTGGTGTCCAAGTGGACCGGCATCCCGGTGGCGAAGATGCTCGAAGGCGAGCGCGAGAAGCTGCTGAAGATGGAAGACCTGCTGCACCAGCGGGTGATCGGCCAGGGCGAAGCGGTGACTGCGGTTGCCAACGCCGTGCGCCGTTCGCGTGCCGGGCTGTCCGACCCGAACCGGCCAAGTGGTTCGTTCCTGTTCCTCGGCCCGACCGGCGTGGGCAAGACCGAGCTGTGCAAGGCGCTGGCCGAGTTCCTGTTCGACACCGAAGAGGCCATGGTGCGCATCGACATGTCCGAGTTCATGGAGAAACACTCCGTGGCTCGCCTGATCGGCGCCCCGCCAGGCTATGTCGGTTACGAAGAGGGCGGCTACCTGACCGAGGCCGTGCGCCGCAAGCCGTACTCGGTGGTGCTGCTGGATGAAGTGGAGAAGGCTCACCCGGATGTGTTCAACGTGCTGCTGCAGGTGCTGGAAGACGGCCGCCTGACCGACAGCCATGGCCGCACCGTGGACTTCCGCAACACGGTGATCGTGATGACCTCCAACCTGGGCTCGGCGCAGATCCAGGAGCTGGTGGGGGATCGCGAGGCGCAGCGTGCGGCGGTGATGGACGCAGTGGGTTCGCACTTCCGTCCGGAGTTCATCAACCGGATCGACGAAGTGGTGGTGTTCGAGCCACTGGGCCGCGAGCAGATCGCCGGTATCACCGAGATCCAGCTTGGCCGCCTGCGCAGCCGCCTGCTCGAACGCGAACTGTCGCTGAGCCTGAGCCCAGAGGCCTTGGACAAGCTGATCGCCGTGGGTTACGACCCGGTGTATGGCGCACGGCCGCTGAAGCGGGCGATCCAGCGCTGGATCGAAAACCCGCTGGCGCAGCTGATCCTGGCTGGCAAGTTCATCCCAGGGACGGCGATTACCGCCAAGGTGGAAGGCGACGAAATCGTCTTTGCCTGATTGTTGCTGCAAATGAGCCCCGCTTCGGCGGGGCTTTTTTTTGCGCGTTTGCCTGTGCCGGCCCCTTCGCGGGTAAACCCGCTCCCACAGGTACTGCACAGGTCTCAGGGCTTGTGGTGACCTTGTGGGAGCGGGTTTACCCGCGAAGAGGCCCGCACAGACCCAGCAAATCCGGGGCTTTCCGGGGATTTGAGATAACTTGCTGAAATTTTTGAAATTTCTGCTTGCATCAAAATTCGAGTGCCCCTAATATACGCCGCGTTGTCAGGCACTAAGCGAATCACCAGCAACATCGGTGACCGCAAAACAACTTACAAATCAGTAAGTTGAATGAAAAAAAGTGGTTGACAAGCAAAACGAAGAATGTAGAATAGCCGGCCTCAGCAGCGACAACGCGAAAGCGGATAGCCAAAGAGTCCGAAGCTAACACAGGCTTCGAAGCTGTAAAGATGTACCGAAGTTCAGTTCCGCGATAGCTCAGTCGGTAGAGCAAATGACTGTTAATCATTGGGTCCCTGGTTCGAGTCCAGGTCGCGGAGCCAATCTCGGGGTGTAGCGCAGTCCGGTAGCGCGCCTGCTTTGGGAGCAGGATGTCAGGAGTTCGAATCCCCTCACCCCGACCATTTTC
>NZ_QEQQ01000043.1 GCF_003097235.1 Pseudomonas sp. CC120222-01a
GAAAGCCTCACGGGCTGCTGTTCCACTCCGACCAGGGCTCGCAATATGGCAGCCGTCAGTTCCGGCAGAGACTGTGGCGCTACCGTATGCGCCAGAGCATGAGCCGCCGAGGCAACTGCTGGGATAACGCGCCGATGGAGCGAGTATTTCGCAGCTTGAAATCAGAGTGGATACCGACCACGGGCTACCTGACCGGGCAGCAAGCTCAACGAGACATTAGCCAGTACCTGATGAGCCACTACAACTGGATCCGACCCCATCAATTCAACGATGGACTGGCTCCGGCAAAAGCTGAAGAAAAACTCAAAACCGTGTCCGGGATGAGTTGACCACTACAGATGGGGCTGGAGATGGGGGTTATCGACTCTTCACCCAAACCTATGGCAGGGGAACGTCCAGGCTTGCTTCCGGGCTGCTGCGATTGGCTTCTCGACATGTCCAGCGCCTATCGAACACTCTTAACCTAGGCACCTACTAATGTGCTGTCGCCCACGAAGTCATCTGAATAGTCGCCTTGCTCAAGGCCGATGAATGACTTGATCACTGGCGCATCCGGTGTAACGCATAGTACCTGCTTGCCACCAACCGAAACACATTCGCCAGCACAGTCAGGCACGATGAAAAAGCTTCTTTCCAGAGCTGGCTTACACTCATCACCGATGACTACCAACGCACCTGCCTCGACCTTGTTGAATACCACAGTGTCGGTGGACAATCGCTCCATCAACCGCTCGCACTCCTTGATACTGCCCTCGAGTTTGAACGAGCGAATCTTTTGAGCGGTGGCCAGGTACTGGGCTTCCTCCTTGAACGTGGCGTAGCGGCTTTGCATTTCGAACGAAGAACAACAGCAATGCGCCTATAGAAACCCCATCCCACGCAGCCATGCTCGCCCCCCTCAAAACCCTGATAATTCCGAAGACAGCAAGACGATATGTATCTGAAAGTGACACGTCTAGAATGTAGACTTATACAGGTAAAGAATTCGAGCATACGGTGAGGGTATGAAGCGCAAGCAATCCACCGTACAGGTTCGCTGGGACCTAGCTCTTCGCTATCGCCTGATTGAAACCGCAGCCTGGCGGGAAGGCCGGCTGACCACGGGACACTTGATACAGAGCTTTGGCATTAGTCGGCAGCAGGCGTCCAAGGATATCAATACCTACATCACCGAACATGCGCCCAAAAACTTGACATATGACAAGCAACTCAAGGGTTATATGCCAAGCAAGCAGTTCAAGCCGCTGTTCATCGACGACAGTGCCAGCGCACGTCCAGCAGTGGTGGTAATGCTTGATAGTTCTGAAAGAGATAAAAAGCTATCAAGTGCGTAGGGGCCGGGGCGTTTTGGATTTGCCTTTCAAGCAGTAGTACCCCGCCAACATCAGCAAATACCCAACCCACTTGTAGGGCAGTAACTTCACCATGAACCCTGCTGCTGTCCAGTCTTCCCAGGAACCGCCCCCTCCGCCCAAAAACAAGGCCACAGTCAGCAGCTGGGTAAACACAACGTATGCGCCACCAAATTTCAGCAGAAAAAACCAGACTCGCTTACGTTTGGCTATGTACTCCGACTCACTTCCAGCACTCGACCGTATGCCACCCAGCACTGCCCCGAGGACCAAAAGGCCTACCGCCCCGGACACGAGTGAAAGTGCGGTGGACGCCTCTGCCAGATCCCCTTTACCGCCATACAGGTAGACGTAGTAAACCAGGAAGGCCAAATAGAGGGCGAAACCAATCCTGAAAGGACGAGACATCATCGCAAAGCCGATCAATGCGACGACGATACCAATAACCCACACCATTCATTGCTGCTCCTGCCAGTTCGCTGGATAACCAAGCGAGGTCCATCACCAAAAAACGCGACCAGCATAATGCCAATACGCCACCACTAAAAAATGAAGCCTTCGCCAAATGGTTATTGGCGAGAAAATAGCATGGCCGGCTTCCGTTCTATTCCTACCGCTTGCAGTTACACCTGCAGCGCCTGAATACTGGTTAAACATACAGGAAAATATTTCGATCATGCGCCTCCGCGCAAGGCCTTGAAAATGCGCGTTGCATCTGGAGAAACCCCCGGGATATGGGTGTTTTGTTGACAGTTTACCATGTCCAATCAAAGTGCCATCATACAGACAGAACAGATTGCGCCGACCTATTGGTTTCACCCAACGCAATCTCATCCGGGATGCGATATGCCATCAGTTATTGGGCATGCGCGATCAACATCCTACAGACAAGGACGTGTACATGCCTTTGCCCTCCCCTTCCATTGCACTCAATGCTTCTGTAACAAGACCACGAGCGAAGCAGTGACGCACTGACCTCGTGAACGGCCCTGAACGCGACCCGAATGCGGCAACTGCGGTTGTAACCTTCTCGGGCCGGCCCCCTTCTCGCACGACGAGAAAAGACCAGCGATTACTTGAATATCCCAGCGCATAAGCTTCTGTGCACCCTATGCCATGCCTTCGCGCAGACCATCAACACTTAAAGGAATATCACCATGCTCGAAAGCCAGAAAGCGTTCGCCACTTACTTGAAGAAAATGCAGGTGCTGCTCAATGACCAAGCGTTTTCATTCGATCAGTCATTGCTTCCAAAAGTGATGGAGACCGAGCTTGTAGTGCCCGTAATCGGGGCCTTCAGCGCCGGTAAGAGCTCGCTGTTGAACGCGCTGATGGGCCAGGACATTTTGCCAGTTGGAATTGCGCCGGAAACTGAACTGGCGACCGAACTGCGTTATTCATCTGAGCCCTATCTGCTGGCAATCAAACCCGACGGTGTGCAGGAACGTTTGCCTGTTGAAGCGCTGAGTACCATCAATCGTCGTTCCAGCGAGTTTTCACACTTGCGCCTGTACCTCGACAGCGAGGCGTTGAAAGCCATTGCGCCCCTGGTGCTGGTCGACATGCCGGGCTTCGGCTCTTCGCTGGAAAACCACAATAAGGCCATTGCTTACTACCTGCCGCGCGGTGTGCACTTCGTGGTGCTGACCAGCATCGAGGACGGCAACATTACGCAGTCGATGCTGCGCAAACTCGACGAGCTAAAAAACTACAACACCGATTTCACCTTCCTGCTGAGCAAATGTAACCTGCGCGCCGCCGACCAGGTTGAAGACGTACAGGCCTACATTGACGACCAGCTCGGGGTGTATTTCGGCGAGCACTACCGCAGCATCACTATCGGCAACCGTGGTGGTGAGGAACTGACAAATGCACTGACCGCATTGCAGCCTGACGTGCTGTTCTCGCGCCTGTTCATCGACATCCTCAAGGACCAGAACTTTGAAGTGCTGGCGCAGATCAACCTGGCGCTGAGCATGCTGAAAAAGGACAAGGCCGAGAGCGAGCAAACCGCACGTGCACTCGAGCAGGCCTTGGCCAAGCTGCTGGAGCAGCGCGAAGACGTCGAGTCGGACCTGAAAGATCGCTACTCGGGAAAAATGCTCGACCGTAGCCTGCGCGGCCTGGACAACGCGTTTAACGACTCCCTCGACGAGCTGCTCACCTTGGGCAGCAGCAAAAACCCGAGTGCCCTGTCGAATGCACTCTCCGACATCATCCGCAGCAGCCTGTCCAGCACGATCAAATCTGAAGTGCAGGACATCTCCACCAACATGGTCGACCGGATTGCCAGCAACCTCAGTGCCACCAGCAGCCAGATGTCCGTACTGGACATCAGCGGCAACTGGAGCGAGGAGCTTTCCAACAAAGTCAAGTTCTCGCTGGAACGCACCACGGAAATGCTCAGCGACTGGTCGACACGCCTGAGCAATCGTGCCGAGGAAGACAAGAACAGCGGCGTCATGCTCTACCGCAGCCTCTCTACCGTGCTCGCTGTCACCACCACCGTGGTCAATCCGCTGGTAGAGCTGGTGATCATCTTCTTGCCCGAAATTCTCAAGATGTTTAACGGTGGCGGTAACGAGCGCGAGAAGTTTCGCCAGAAACTGACCGGCGAAGTGTTCCCCAACATCAAGGCGGAACTGCGGGGAAAAATTCCTGCAATCATCGACGAGCAGCTCAACGCCATGCTGAAGAAGATCAGCGACGGTTTCGAAGAGCAGATCACCAAGCAAAAGCATGTGATCGACTCAATTGCACAGGAAAGCCTGCAGCTTGAAGCACAGATCAGCGAGAAGACTGCTGTGCTGGAAAACCTTGCCACCGCAGTAAAAGCCGCTGCAAACGAACACCTCTACAAGTAAGGCGAACGACCTAATGGATTACCAATCACTCGTCGCTTTTAGCGAAAGCTTGCACACGCTGGCAGCAAGCAACCAGGACCTGTTTGAGCGCGAAATCGAGCAGTTCAAGCGGCTGAACGGCATAGACCAACCGCAACAGCTCGCGCAAGCGTGCCAGACGTTGCAGGACCAGAACCGGCTGATGAACATCGGCATTGTGGGTCGTGTGAAAGCCGGAAAGTCATCGCTGCTCAATGCGCTGATTTTTAATGGCGAACCGATCCTGCCCAAGGCCGCAACACCCATGACCGCTGCACTGACCACCATTACCTGGGGCGAAGTGTTCCAGGCCAAGGTTGAGTTCTACAGCGAAACGGACATCGCCGCGATCCGCTTCAAATCGGACCAGTTCGAGCAACGCCTGGCCACGCGCAAGCGCGAATGCCTGGAAGAACTGGTGAAGCGTCGAAACGCCCAGGCCAATGGCGCGCCCCTCGATATGGCGCAGTTGACGAGCATGGCCGATAAAAAAGCCTTGAGCGAACTGCAACGCGAAGAAGGCTTGTTCGCGGCATACGACCAGTTCCAGCGCATGAAGAAGTCAGAGCTCGATGCAGCCACCCTGCACCTGCACAGCGAGATTCAGGCAGGTAACCCGAAAGAGCTGGCGGCGCTTTTGCACCACTATGTCGGTGCCGACGGCACATACATGCCGTTCACCAAGACGGTTCATGTCGCCATGCCGCTGGAGGCACTGCGCGATATCTGCATCATCGATACCCCCGGCATGAACGATCCGGTCCAGTCGCGCGAAGAGCGCACGGTCGAATTGCTGAAAACCTGCGACGTGGTGTTCATCGTCAGCCCGGCCGGCCAGTTCCTCAACGAGCAAGACCTTGAGGTGATGGGGCGTATTACCCAGAAGGAAGGCATTCAGGAACTGGTACTGGTGGCCAGCCAGATCGACACACAACTGTACGGCAGCGAAAAACGCGCGCGCTTGAGCGATGCCGTGGAAGCCATCCGTGTCCAGCTGTCGGCACGGGCACAGAGCACCCTTGCAGACCTCAAGATGAGCAGCCCGGAAGTGGGCTCGGTGTTCGACAACCTGATCGGATCAGTACACCGTAACCTGCTGCATAGCTCCGGCTTGTGCCACAGCCTCAACCGCCGCTTCGAAACGCCCGAAACCTGGGACTCGAACGAGCAGGTGACCTGGGACAATCTGTCCACCGATTACCCGGATTACTTCACTCGTGACAACCAGGCACTGTCGTTGAGCAGCCTGGACAGCTTGGCAAACATTGACGCGATCAACGCCATGCTTGCCCAGGTCCGCGAGAAGAAAACGGAGATCACGCGGGAAAAAATCGCCAACCTGATGGTTCGCAAACAAAAGAACCTTGAGGCATTCAAGGCGCTGATCATCACCCTGGCACGCAACCAGGTCATCCAGATCAAGAACGCCAACGTCGATCAGCTGGACGAACAACTGGCTTCGCTGGAATCGAAGCGACTGGATCTCTCGCTGGAACTGGATATCAGCTTCAAATACACCATGGCCGACTACCGCCAGAAGTTGCGTGACGACATGCGCAAGACAGCTGCGCAATTGCTTCGCGAGACGCAGTCCACTGTCAAAGACGCGGAAGGCTCTTTCAGTGAAACCATTGTCGTCGACAACCCTGGGGTTGGCAGCTGGTTTGCCCGCAAGCTTTGGGGCGGCGGCACTACCGAGAAAACGGTCGTCCGCTCCAAGATCATCAGTAGTCAGGTCATCTCCACCATCAACGAGTTCATGAACGACATCCAGGATGAGCTGGGCGCCAAGGTGGAGAGCTCTCATCGCGGGTTGAACGAAGAACTGGCCAGGACCCTCACGCCGAAGATCCGTGAGGTGCTTGAACAGGATGCCAATGCGCAAATGATCAAGCTCGCGATTCTTTCGATCATTCAATCGATTCCTGACGATGACTTTGACTTGGGCATTCCGTTGCCTGACTCCCTGAAAAGCAACGGCACGCTCAAGGGATACGAGGCCGAACGTTTCAAGGATGCCGCCGATGACTTCATTGGCTCGTTGGGTAGCAAGGTCAAAAGCAAGATCAGTTCGTTCATCAACGATGTTGAACGCAACGCACCTTCCACCATCTCCAACTCCTTCGTCGATGAAATTCAACGCCGGATCAATGTGCTCAAGGATCAGGTCGACAACGCGGCTCAAACCATTGACCGGCTTGAACGTCTGGCACGCAAGGCCGAAGAGGTCACCCTGTGAGCAACCCGCCAGCCATTCATGAACAGGCACGCTCGACGCTGGAGTCGCTGTCCCGCTTCTGGCAGTTCAAACGCAAGAAGCTGGCAGCTGAACTTCAGGGCCACCTGGATGATGCCCAGTGCCAGCTCGACACGTTTTTCAGCACCAATCAGCAATTGTCCGCGCTGTGCGCGGGCCAGAACGACGAAATCGGCGAGCTAAAATCGCGCAACGGCTCGCTAGTCGATGCGTTGCAGCTTGAAACAGCCAATTTGGCCTCGACCTCCGAAGCGTTAGCGCAGGAGAGGGGCAAGCTCCAGAAGGCTATGCTCGCACTGGCCCAGGCCAAGGTGTACGCCAAGGATCTGGAAGAGCGGCAGGCTCAGGCAATGACACAGATCGCAGGGCTCGAAGAGCACCTTGCCGATCACAAGCAGGAGCTTGTCGACAAAGAGCGGTGCATTCAGGAACTCCAGCACACCCTGGCCGATACTCGACAGCAGATCGAAGCGCTGAACAACGTCAAACAGCGGTTGACCGAGCAGTGCGCCGAGCAGACTGAGCAGATCCGCACGCTGGAGTCGCGCAATCAGACGCTCAGCGACCAGTTGCAGGCAGAACAGGCCAATACGGCAGAGCTGGAAGCACGCAAGAACCAGGCGCTTGCCGAGATCGCCACCCTTGAACAGCAGCTAGCAGATCGCAAGCAAGCGCTGGTGGAAAAAGAACAGCGTATCGCTGAACTTGGTCACACCCTCTCGGACGCGCAACAGCAGATCGAAGCACTGAACGACGCCAAACAGCAGTTGGCCGAACAGTGCACCGGGCAGGCTGTACAGATCGACTCGCTGGAGTCGGACAATGAAGCGCTAACAACCCAGTTGCAGGCAGAACGAGCCAATGCGGCCGAGCTGGAGGAACGCAAGGTACAGGCGCTGGCACAAATTGCCGAGCTGGAGACGTACCTGGAGGAACATAAGAACCAGTTGATTTCCACGGAGCAGAACGTCGACCTACTGGAAAGCCTGACCGAACAACTGAAGGCCTCCCAGCAGCGCCTGGAAGACAATTACGCCGACATCAACAAGCAGCACCTGTCGCTAACCGAGAAATTTTCCCTGGTGAGCAAAATCCTGGCCCAGCAACCGCCCGGTAATGAAGAGCTGGCCAAATTCGCCGATCTGATCAACCACGACTACATGGAGTTCGCCAGCCGAGAATCGTCGTTGGCCGGTGAAGCCCAAGCAGTGCTCGACATGCAGGCGATCCTCGCCGAAATGCAGATGCTCAACAACTTCCCGAGCATTGCCGGCAAAACCATCCTGAGCATTGCGGGTGGTTTCAGCAGCGGAAAGTCGGCGTTCGTCAACAGCTTCATCCGAAACCCGAGCGTGAAGTTGGCGACCGGCATCAACCCGGTGACCGTGGTCCCCAGCTACGTGGTGTGCTCCGAAGAAACCCGGATCAAGGGTTATTCGTATACCGGTGGGGCCGTCGACCTGGAGCCCAGCCTGTACGCGTCGATGTGCCACGAATATGTTCAGGCCTTCGGCTTCGACCTGCGGCGCATCCTGCCCTTCATCAGCGTCAAGGTTCCCATGGACCCGGAGCTGTTCGGCAACCTGTGCATCATCGACACGCCCGGCTACAACCCGGGTACCACGGGTGGGGCCGCGGCCTCCGACCGTAGCACTGCAGCCTCCCTGGTCAATCAGGCCTCGGCGCTGGTCTGGGTCATCGGCCTTGACCCGGCCGGGACCATCGACCAGTCCGACATCGAGTTCATCGAGTCCACGCCGTTCCGCGCAGAGTCGCTGTATATCGTGTTGAACAAGGCGGATGTGAAGTCTCAGGACGATATTCTTGAGATCATGGAGCAAGTAGCCGACGACCTGAGTTTCGCGGGTATCGAGTACGCCGGCATGTGCGCCTATTCGTCCACGCGCAAGAAAGACTACCCCTCCAGCGGCCTGACGTTCGAGCAGTTCCTGCGCTCGATCAACCGTAAAGTGGATGTAGTCGGCAAGGTTAACAGCAAGCTCGATACCGTATTCGATGCCTACAAGCAGGCCATCCAGACCGATATTGCGCAACTGGAAGGCCGCAAGGGCGAGTTCAATGCGTTCAAGCTCGATGCGCTGGAAATAGGCGGAACGGCGCTGTTTGACAGAATTGATCGAGCATTCCCCATCTCTGAGCAAATGTTCGATTCTTCCGGGCTGGAAAAACTCGTTGAGGAATGCGAAGGCCTTCGTCGAACGCTCAAGCTGGCCGCTCGAAAAGCCCTAGAGGTTTGCGAACTCGTTCGCACCAGAACCTCTGTCGAGTCTGATGACTTCCTTCGCACTCGAATACGCCGGTAAACGCCGGCACACAGCGTGTTACTAACCCAGGCCTGCCTGCTGGCAGGCCGTTGCAGGCCAGGGCGCTGAACCCTGCCCTGTGCGCTCAAAATCGCCGCCGCGCCAGCAACTCCGCCAACGCCCCTTCAAGCCACCCTGCGGTGCGCATCTTCAGTGCCTTGCTCCCGCACCTCGGGCACTGGTCAAACCACTCGCTGGGCATCAGCGCATCACTTTGCGGTGCCACTGTCTTGGTCCAACCGCATCCTTCACATTCAAAGGTGAAGGGCCTGGGTTTGATGGGCATTCTAAAGCTCCTTGGTCCCTTCGCTGATGTATTGCCATCGGTGCATTCAACTGCCCGGATATCCAAAGGAGGTATTCAGTAGCGCCCCGTGGCAAATGGAAAGCTACGAGGGGCCGAATGGTTTGTACAGCGTCAGGGCGTTCCGTCAGTTCCGCTTCGGCAATACGCTGTTGATCTGTCCCGCTAGCCGCCGAAATATCGCTTTGAAAGAGATCGACAGCTACGCACATCGCTGTATTGCGTTGTCCGAGGCCAAGGTGCATGTAGCCGCTCCTGTATTAAGCAAGGATGCCGCAACGGTAGCCAAGCTGAATTGATCCTACCCCATGCCTACCCACGTTCCGGTGTTGATTGAAAACCGGAACGCAAGATATAAATCTTGTCCCCTTTTATCCTACTCAATGCCGGCTGCAGCTCGCGGCTTCCCGCTAGAGGGTGATGAAACGCTCAAGATTTATTGAAAATCCCGAGCTCGCACTCCGAGCAATGAAGAGGCCTCGTAAAAGTGTTTCACTTGACAGTCCTCACCCTGCAGAGCCCTACACAATTTAATTGACAAATTTTTGCGATACATTCCGTATAAAGGCCGCCTAGGTTGCAGCCTTTAGACTTATCCGAGCTTTGGAAGCCCGTCGTAAACTGACCGCACTAGCTCATCACCATATTTTCTCTCCAGACGCCTGACGGTGAAGTGCCCTTTTGCCATGTCCTGGAAGTGATCCATAAATATAGTATTTATAAACGCACCTCCTGCCGCACCAATTGCCGGAACTGCTTGCGCCGCAACCTTCTCAGTGATTTGAATACTGAACCGTTCTGCAATTGCAGCTATCAGCTTCACCAGAACAGGGGCGCTCTCCTCGGTAAGCTTTTTATTAACAAGAAATTCAGAAGCAGTCGCAACTGACTTAGCGAGGGCTGTCCTCACCGCATAATAAGTACTTTCAGCGCAATCATCATCAACACTTTCACCGCCGAGCGCGAATACGGTCAGACAAGCCTGTTTAGTGTCAGCGTCAGATATTGACTCGCCTTCGCTTCTTGCTATGTCAGCGATAGATCGCAACATGATTGAGGTAGAGATCGGAAGTTCGACTGCCAGAGCTGGCAATCCAAAAAAACCTCCGATTCCGCCGGTGATTGCTACTCCAAGCTTATGCCAAATATTTGAGGACTCTTCACCCGGAATATCTTTCATCGTGAAGGTGGCCATATCCGACGCTTTGAGCAAAGCCGTCTTTACAACATCTCCGATATTTTTGTTCCAATCCTCGGGCAGCAACTCAAAGCCCTTTTCGATTGGGGCACC
The DNA here is from genome assembly GCF_003097235.1 of Pseudomonas sp. CC120222-01a. GTDB lineage: Bacteria > Pseudomonadota > Gammaproteobacteria > Pseudomonadales > Pseudomonadaceae > Aquipseudomonas. The sequence goes on from NZ_QEQQ01000043.1 coordinate 10,411, forward strand.
TATCAGGTTAGTAACCTTCACTGCAACGCCAGGATTCTCCAGAAGATTTTTTGCATTCTGCAGGGCCTTCAGATCAGCATCAGAAATTTGGTCCATCACGGTAAAACCCTCGAAGCCTGAACGACGCCAATGAAGGCTATATGATATCACTGTTTTTTGACTCCAGCTCGACCAGCACCTGCTTCGACTACCAGCCTCGCTGGACATACGTCACACCGAGCCGCCACCGGCCTCCCGCGCCGCCTTCTCACGCTTCATCTCACTATATTCGCGATACAACTCGTACCCCTTGGTAACGATCACGATAAACCCAACAACGGCAAAGATATTCTTCATGGCTGCATGCTCCTTATTGATTGATTTGCCCGCCCATGCTCTAAAACCGCCGCCGCGCCAGCAACTCCGCCACCGTTCCGGCCAACCACCCATCAGCGCGCACCTTCAATTCCTTGCCCCTACACTTCGGGCAATGGTCGACCCACTCCCCCGGCGCCAACGCATCACTTCGCGGCGCCACTGTTTTCGTCCAACCGCAACCTTCACATTCAACAGTGAAGGGCCTGGGTTTGATGGGCATGTTTAAGCTCCTTGGTCCCTGTACAAACTCGTTGCATCAACCACATTCAACTACCGGGATAAGCCAGCTCGATCTGCTGATCGAACGCGCCGCCAATCCCACAGTAGTCAAGCGGAACGCGCTCAATGTCTTCGGCAACCTGCGCAATCACCTGGCGCAGTTCCAGGCGTTCGAGCCAGCGGGCCGGAATGCCGCCAGCACCATGCAGCGCCCCCAGCAAGTGCCCGACTACAAGCCCCGTGCTGGCGCTGTCACCACTGTGATTCACCGCCATGATCACCCCTTCTTCGAACGAGGGCGCCGTCAGCGCGCACCACAGCCCAATCGCCAGCACCTGCTCGGCAGCCCAGCCACCGACAAAATCACCGATGCGATGCGGGGTCGGTGCATAACCCTCGTAAAAGAAGAACAGCACGCGCTCGACAAGGCTGCTGATTTCTTCCATCCCAGGTACTTTCCCGTACCGGGTCAAAGTTTGCGTCACTGCGTGTTCCAGGCTGGCTTGCCGATCGACAACACGCTGAAGCAGGTCGGCGAACAGCCCTGCCGCCAAGTAGGCCGTCGGGTGCCCGTGCGTAAGGCGCCCGGACTGCGCTGCGTAGTCGAATGCGTTGGCGAAGAATGCGCAGGGTGCAGCGCGTACCAAAGCACCGCAGCCTTTGCTGTGGTTTTCGGCGACCGCACCCAACCGGCCGCTGGCCTTGAGGGCATTCAGGCTGGTGGTGTCCGGGGCACGACGCGACCAGAGCGCCATATGCTCGATCAGCCAGCCATCCGTTACGACCGGTATAACCGAGGGATGATCCTGGGTCGTCAGCCAGCGTAGCAACGCGTGGTGAATTACGCTGGGCACATGGCATGGCTGCCGCGAACTGCCAAGCACAAAAGCCCGCAGCAGGCCTTCAGCGGTAAACAGCATCATCTGCGTAGCGTCGCTGATGGCACCGGTGATGCCGTAAGCCTGGGCAAAATCCCTGACGCCCTGCGCACCGAACCTAGCCTCGATCACAGGCCACTCAAGAAACGCCACCGGAGCGCCAAGCGCGTCGCCTACAGCGCCGCCCAGCAGGCAGCCTTTGATCCGTTCAACTCTGCTCATGCCTTCCCTTATCGCTCTTGTGCACAGATCAGGTCCTGCAAGATCACCAGCTTTCTTTGCAACTGCTCGAGGTGCGCTTTCTCGGCACGCAGTGCCGAGCGCAGTTCGCGGTTTTCCAGTTCCCCTATCTGCGCCCAACGTGTGACCTTGCGGCAGGCAAGTGCCACGCGCCAGATCTCTCGCAACCTCAGGTACTGCATCAGGAGCACTGTCAGGATCAACCCGATCAACATCAGCGCGCCTGTCGAAACCGCTACAGACATAGTCATGCCTACTTCCTTTGTGGCTTCGATTTATTTCGAAGACAGCGACAAGATATGTAGTGATTAATGACAGGTCTAGAATGTAGACTTATACAGGTAAAGTAATCGCGCACATGGAGCGGGTATGAAACGCAAGCAATCCATCGAACAGGTACGCTGGGACCTGGCACTTCGCTATCGTTTGATTGAGACCGTTGCCTGGTGGGAAGGCCGGCTGACCACGGTGCACTTGATGCAGAGCTTTGGAATCAGTCGCCAACAGGCGTCCAAGGACATCAACACCTACATCACCGAGCATGCGCCCAAAAACTTGACATATGACAAGCAGCTCAAGGGGTATGTGCCGAGCAAGCAGTTCAAGCCGCTGTTCATCGACGACAGTGCCAGTGCCTATTTGCACCTGCTCTACCAGAACAATGAGCGGGCCCCGCACATCGACGGCCTCGCACTGGCCTATGCGCACACCAAGGTGCTGGAGGTGCCGGATCGACCCATCCGCCCGGAGGTCCTGCGCCCTTTGCTCAAGGCCTGCCGTGAGGGCCTGCGCCTGGAAACCGAGTACGTGTCGTTCAACACCCCCAACGTCGAGGTTCGCCTGATCGCCCCTCACACGCTGGTCTATACCGGCATGCGCTGGCATGTGCGGGCTTACTGCGAAAAGAATGGCCAATACCGCGACTTCGTGCTGAGCCGCTTGCGCGGGCAGCCGGATTTGCTCGACGCCTCACCGAACACGCGCGAGCTGGATGAAGACTGGAACACCGAGATTCCGGTGATCATCGAGCCCGATGGACGCTTGAACGAGGCGCAGAAGGCAATCATCGAAACGGACTTCGGTATGACCCAGGGGCAGTTGATTGTGCCCAGCCGCAGGGCGCTGGTGAAGTATGTGCTGCAGCGCTATCAGATTGACCGGCGCAGCCTGGCCATGAGCCCCGAGGCCCAGCAGATTGTCGTGAGCAACCTCAAAGAGCTGAAGCCGTGGTTGTTGCATGATTGAAATCGCGAGTCTCTCAGACGAGGGGCTCAATGCCCTTGGTCGATGGCCCGCTCACAGAGGTTCAGCTACGGCTGTAACTGCTGCGGTCTGCACACATCTGCTGCCAGATATATGCCGCGCCCAGGTAGTTGTCGATTTCCCGGATTAACAGCTGCGCCGCTATGTCGTGATGGCCCGCCAGCCTGGCAACGTCTCGGGCGGTGTGGCCCTCGTTGTTCCTCGCGCTCAGGTCCAGGCAGAAGGTCCGATAGTGGTTGGCGAAGTAGTTCGCAGCCTTGCTGTGGCCGTGCGCGGCCAGCCAATGGAGTGGAGTATTACCTGCCGCATCACGGTCATTCAGACTGCGGCCCTGCCGGTATCGATTGGCGAGCGCCTTGATGATGCCGCGTGTGCTGGGCAAACGATCATGGTTGACAGGGGTCAGAAAGCTGCCGAGGCCTTTCCAATCCAGAAGTTCTTTTTCCCCCTCAGCCCCGAGCGCCTCCAGCGTGTCGATCCATGCCGTTCGGTTAAGCCGGTAGGCCATATCCAGTGGCGTGTTTTCGGCGCGGTCTCGGTCGTTCATCGCCACGGGAGCAAACGCCATCAGGTGCTCGGCATCGTCAAAAAGCACGGCGGCATGCCAGGTGCCTATTTCCAGCGCCAGCAGGTCGTCGATGCCGAAGCGCGTAGTCCTGAGCGTCTTTTCCATCACGGCAAGGAAAGCGGGCGGATAGGTAATGACACGTTTTCCCGGATACACAGAAAGACCAAGGCCACTATTCACACCGGGACGACCGGTTTTCCTGTCGCCCATGACGGGTCGCCATGCACAAGCCGTTGACCAGGTTCATGTCTTGCGGCGTCTGGCAGCGAATGGCCGTCAGGTCCGGGCTGGCAACGATGCACGCCAGCGTCTTGGCTCGGCTGACCGCCACATTCAAACGGTTTTTCGAGTACAGGAAGCCAATGTCCCTTGGCAGGTAGTCTTCATTCGACGTCGCCATCGATACGATGACAATTTCCGCCTCTTGCCCCTGAAACTTATCCACAGTGCCGACGCGCGCGCCCGCCGGGAGCACTTGCTTCAACAGTTGTACCTGCAGATTGTAAGGCGCCACGACCAGGATATTTTCAAGGCACAGCGCATGCTCCACGCCGGCTTTATCCACATAGCGCTGGCGTAGGAAATACAGGTACAGCGCTTTGACGCAGGCGGCTTCTTCATCGGAACTCTGGCTGTTGCCGTCATGTTCGACAGGGCAGAACATCAGCCCGCTGGGCGGTACTTCCGGTCGCTCCCCATCGAGCAGCAACAACTGCCGCTCGGTCCCTGGAGCCGATGAAAGCTGACCTTCGTACACCGCCTGGGAGATGAAAGAGCAAACCTGCGGATGCATCCGCCAGGTCTGTGCCAGGAACACCCCTCGGTCAGGTGCGATGGCGGGCGTGCCGGCCAGCAGATAGTCGAGGATGGAGTCACCGGAGCGGCCCGGGTGCACGCCCTGCACAGGTTGCGACAATTGCATCTGGTCACCCATCAAGACGATGTTACGGGCCGCCATGCCCATGGTGACCAGGCTCGCCACACTCACCTGGCCTGCTTCATCGATGAACAGGTAATCCAACTGCTCGGTGAAGCTCGCATCGGCGAACAGCCAGGCAGTACCGGCGGTCAGGTTGATATCCGGCCCCCAGTTGTCGAGAAATTCCGTTTTGTCCTCAATGGAGCGGATGCAACGGCCGATGAATTCCGTGCCCTCGCCTTCCGATGACTTTTTCAGCCCCTTGAATATAACACCCTCCACTTGTGCACGCGCCTCGACAGCAGCCAAGAGGTTGTTGATGGCGGAGTGCGAATTGGAGGTTACCCCGATGCGCCTGCCGGCTTTGAGCAGGTCAACGATCACCTGCGAGCCGGTGTAGGTCTTGCCGGCACCTGGCGGCCCCTGAATGAACAGCACACTGTCCTCGAGGTTGCGTACCACCTGCTTGATGGCATCGGTCGTTGCCAGGTCCGGATCAAGCAAAGGCGCACCCGGCTCGATGCCTTTAACCCGTGGTGCGCGTCGATGGAGGAAATCCGCCACCGCCTGGAAGCGTTGCTCACCAGCCAAGACGCTATCGGCATAACGAAACAGTGCCTTGCGCAGCGGCGTGGACGGTATTGGCCTACCGGGAATCATGTCAAAGACTTCCGGTGGCGCCTTTTTTGCGGTGGCCTTGAATGTCGCCAGGCACGCGTCATGGTCCAGACTGACCAGTTGCACACTGGCCAACGATTCTGGGATGACACCTTGGGATCCCGAACGCATTTTGCTTTCCTGCGGCTCGAAACTGTATTCGAACAGGAACGAATTATTGATCGGTTCCGGTGGTGTTTTTGTACGCTGCAAACCGGCGAGGCTCTCGATATCCTCCAGCAACTCCTCGGTCGTCATGTCCTGGCGGCTGAACAGCTGCCACCACACCGGCTTTTCTGCTCTACGGTAGAAGTCGAGCAGCTGGAAGGTCAGTACCCTGACCTGATCCTCGTCGCTCAGGTCGCAGTCCTCGGACGGCAAGCCAGCAAGCAGTCGATCACGATAATCTGCCAGCCGAACCTCGATCTCCTTTTGCTCCGCTACCGCCTTCTCGCCTTCAGCTTGCGGCACGACAGGAGCCTCCACGCCCAACGGACTTATGCTTGCAAGCCAGTTGCGTAACAGATAGGTAGAAAGCACATCGTCTTCGTTGTACCGCTCGATCTGCTCGAGCAATGCTGACTCACCAGTCTCTTTCCAGCGCTCATAGAACACGATGCTCGCACCGGCATTGGTAACGTCGCCGTCGCGCTTTGTCATGTAGAAGTGTTCGATGTTCTTGATCGAGTAGCTGGGTTCCGACACCCGGATCGCTTCGCGCACCACCTTGTAAAGGTCGATCAGTTTGCCATTGCGCAGCAGCCAGTCCACTTGCGCCTCTCGCGTACCGTGCTGGCTCATCAGGCGCTTGATGGCCGTTTCTTCATAGCTGGCATAGTGGTAGACATGCGCATTCGGGTAACGCTCAAGGTGCGCGATGACCCAGTCGATGAACTGCTCGAACGCGATCTTTTCTTCGTCCCGGCTGTGCGCCCAAAAAGCTTTGAAGGTTTGTTCACCGCCTTCGTCTATATACAGGCCGAAGAGGTACTCCAGGCCACCCTCCTCCAGAGGATTACCTTCCATATCGAAGAACAGATCACCCTCGACTGCAGAAGGCATACGGCCAAAGCCACGCCGCGGCCCCATGACCGGCAACAGCTCGTACAACGGGGTATCGCTGGAGCGCCCCTGAAACTGCAGGCGCGCCTGATGGCGTAACTTGTTCAGTGACTCCACTTGCAGCTTGGGGATACGCAAGTCATCGCCACTGGCCGCCAACTGTTGCAAGGTGGTCACACCGCCAACCTGTAATTTCTTGATTTGCGAGCGGCTGATACCAGCGACTGCCGAAAGATGATCATCCTGCAGACGTTGTTCAGTGCAACGATCACGCCACCCACAAAAACCACAATGCCCACACGGGTCCGGGTAGGTGACCCGAGGTCCGTCAATGTTCACGAACGCAGTGAAACGCTGCAGCACCTGCTCTAGGTAATCCGCGTAGTCAGCAACCCGATAGGCCTGCTCGGTACGCGCAACATCACCCAGCACGATGTACATGAACTGTGGCTGTACGCCCTGAATCGCTATCAGCATCCGCGAATAAAGCGCAACCTGCACCAGAAACTTGGCCTTTGCACTCTTGGCCAACTTGGTGTCGATCACTTCATAGCTGTGGCCACCCAACGCCGACGGCCGAGGCACTTTGCGCAGGAAGTCGGCATGCCCGATAAAGGCGCCTTCCTGAAGCGAGGCCTGAAAGATGATGTCCGCACCAGCCTGCATGGCTTGGATGGTCAGCTCCACCCGTCGAGGGAAGCTCGGATTACCCTCAGCGATGTCGACTACGTGGGCATGGTTGCTTTTGAGCCGTTCAAGAAATACTGCTTCGTGGGCCAGCCCTTTGTCCTGGATCAAGCGGTTCTGCTCGCTTGCCGGGGCTTTCTCCATCGGCGCGACCAGGTGTTGCAGGTCCAGCGCTGTCAGATGCTGGCATTCCAGGAAGCCGCAGATGTCCGAGGCGGAATACAGCTGAGTCCCATTTCGAGTTTGCATGGTTGTATTGCCTCCGGCGTGGCTCAGGCGTCGAGCGAGCAACCTTGGTAGAACTGCTCGAACAAGGGCGTTGGCAAGTGCTGCACATCGAGCAGGCCGAAGTGCTTGCCTACGCTGCGCCCTACGGCCATGAGTGTTCTCGCGGAGTTCTCGGTACCGGCATAGCCAGCCTTTACGACGTAGTCGACACGTTCCTTGTCGGTCTCTGCGCGGGCATAGGCATTGCCAGTGATAAATACATCAACCAGGCAGACATTGACGCGCTCGTCCCCCACCGTGAACGGCTCGAGCGTTTCACCAGACAAGGCTGCCCGCAGTCCGTCCTCACCACCTTCAACTATGCGTTCAAGGGCAGCAAGCGAGCGGCCGAACAAGTCAAACTCGTCGATGGAAAACGGGAAGCAATAGCCCTGTGCAGTAGCGCGTGAGAGCGTTTTTCCATCGCGCTGCTCAGCCACCAGCCAGTCAACGAACGCGTCTTTATTGTCTGGCGCACCGCTGTGACGGAAGGCCAAGTAGTCACTGAGCACCTGGCCAAAAGGATGACCCGTGGGCACCCAGCCGCTATTGCCAGACTCGCGCAGCAATACTTCGCCCTGCTCGCCAACAGCTTGGGCCTCAGGTACCGGTGTCAGGCCAAAGCAGCGAAGGTCATAGCCGAGCATGAAAAGGCTCGCCTCGAATGCATGGCATCGCGCGGGCATTGCCCCTTGGTCGGCAAACCAGCCTGTGCGCCCGAGCAACTCGCGGACAATCCAGCCCAAGCGGACCTGCCAGCGCGCCCACTCAGCGTATTCGATCGCCGAGAACTGCGGCGCTGCCAAACAATTAGCAAACGCTCCGGGGTTGCGGACTTGGTCGCCACGCGCGCCGCCGGACGGGAACCTCAGCAGAGGTTTGCCACGCCCTGCCCACTGCTGGCGGAACAGCGCATACAACATGGCAATCGCGGCGCCCACACGGCTGTCATAGATCGGCGAACCGGACAAGTCGAGCAAGGCGTGAATCTTGGTCAGGCCCGAATCGAAACGCTCGACACTGCTGAGGTCATCCAGGTCATTGTTGGAATCGAGCGCCATGAGCCCAGCCATTTTCTTCAGGTAGCTCGACAACTCGCCGCTGGCCGCCAGCCGATGCAAGAATGGAATGGCGCCCCGCACGCCGCCCCAGCGCAGAATCTGCAAACAGGCCTGAAGCGCTTGTTGCTCATCACCGGCGCGGACTCCAGCAGACAGCCACTCACGCAATTGCCTAAGCGAGCCCTGGGTCTGCCTCCAGGTTTCAGAGTCGACCGCGCTCTGGTGGCTGTCGCGCCAGCTTGCCTTCCAGCGGTAATGCTCAAGGACCTGCTCAATCCCCTGTACATCGACCGTCAAACCACCGGGCACGAACTTGCTGGACTTGAATCGCAGCTTGAAGGTGAGCACCGGCAAGTTGGCTGCCAGCCATTCAATGAAAGCCTCGACTTCGGGTTGTGCCAGGAACATATCACGCTTCATACCAGCCGCCTTGCAGGTAGTGTCGAATGGCCATACCCTAAGCAAAATGACAGGCTGCGTCCACGTTGTCTGTTCATACAGGTAAACAATTGGAGCAGGTTCGAGTGCCCTGGCCAGATAGTTTCCAGCGCCAGCGGCGAGTCGCTCATTTAACTGTAAAGTTTTCAGACACACATCACCTCTTTACGGACCGCACGCCCCCTCAAGGATCATCACCTCATGGACCATCAAGCACTCAAGACCCGACACCGCCAAGAACGTGAGGGCCATCACCCCAACCTCACCTTGCGTGTTCATCGAGCACTGAGCTGGCTGAACCGCGCCGAGCAGACGGATGATATTGATGGACGCTTTATCTTTCTGTGGATCGCCTTCAACTCGGCATACGCGACGGACATTGATGAAGAGTTCCGCCTGTCCGAACAGGCCACCTTTAAGGCATTTCTCGAAAAACTCTGTGCCTTGGACAAGAACAGCCTGATCGAAAATCTGGTGTGGTCCGAGTTCTCTGGCAGTATTCGCGTCTTGCTTGACAACCCTTATGTGTTTCAGAGTTTCTGGGATTACCAGAACGGCAAGATCAGCGAGCCACTGTGGACCGAACGCTTTGCCAACGGTCGTAAAACCGCGCAGCAAGCACTGGCCAATCGCAACACCGCGGCCGTGCTAGGGGTGCTGTTCAACCGGATCTACACCCTGCGCAACCAGATCATGCATGGCGGTGCCACTTGGAACAGCAGCGTCAATCGAGATCAACTGCGCGACTGTGCCAACCTGCTCGGCAAGCTGGTTCCGGTCATCATTCTGCTGATGTTAGATAACCCGGATACATTGTGGGGAGATGCATGTTATCCCGTGGTCGTTTAGCTCAGTGGCCACGCTTGGACCTGGGTCGCCCTACGCTGGGCGCCCGAGCCGGTTATCGGCAGGCCAGAAATACTTGTCGCAGTATTCCAATCGGTATTCCAGCCTAAATTACAAACCGGAATTCCCTCTACTAATCAATATGTTACTGACTTAATTCAGATCACCCCGGCCCACCAAATCCAAGAAAGAAGACGCCCTAGGGTAATGCCAGTCAGTTAAGACTGACACTTTAAGCTTTAGCCCGTAGGCCGCAAAATCCGATGCTTGGAAACGAGCATCGGATTTTTTATGCGCCTAGCAAAAGCACTGTCCCTCACTCACGAAATGGCCTCAAGGCCAAATGCCCTTGAAGGACTAGGTGCTTTGCTTGATCCGGACATTGTGAAGCAGGCTTTTGAAGCCGCAGGTGTCTCGACCATCCGCAAGCGCCGCCTCCCGCTTGAAAGCCTGGTGTGGTGCATCATCGGCATGGCGCTGTTCCGCCGAATGTCGGCGTGGGACGTCGTTAAC
>NZ_QEQQ01000044.1 GCF_003097235.1 Pseudomonas sp. CC120222-01a
GACATTACGCTCGGCCTCACGCTCAAGCCGGCGGCTGGACTGAATCCGATTGAGATAGCCATAGATGTAGATTTTTAGCAGCACTGCTGGATGGTAAGCCGGACGACCCGTTGCCGCAGGATCGACACCCTCGAACCCGAGTGTTCCAAGGTCAAGTTCATCGACAAAAACATCGACTACCCGAACTGGGTTTTCTTCGGTGATGTAGTCGTCCAGGCACTCCGGCAGCAACGTGACTTGCGTCCGAGACTCACCTTCTATGAATCGCTTCATGATCGTCCCCGCCACGATCTCGACGATCAGAAGGTTAGACAATCGCAGGCGTTTTCACACAGCCTGGACCCACATTGGACAATGTGAACGCGAATTTTCATGCAGCGCCAGCGACTGTAGTGTTTCACAGCTCGTTTTTAGGATCGAGGCCGGTGTCCAGCTGCTCACGAAGCTCGGTAGCTAGGGTGCTGGCCAGCATGGAAAATTTTTCGAGTTTGGCGATTTTGTCACTTAGGCTTTTCTTTCTAGCTAGTTCCGATTTTTCTTCACGGTCAGCATCGTCCGAATACAAGCGCCCCAGCAGAAAATCGATGGTCTGTCGATCAGGTTCTGCTTCTACACCTGCCTTCAGTGCAGCCTCCACCCATGACTGCGTTTGGGACGCTGCCGCTGCACCTGCAGTCCGCAGGGCGTGTTGGATGAGCACTCGCGCGGAGTAATCGAGGCTGAAAGCGAGCTCCAGCCAGTGATGGGTAGCCTCATCAACGGCATCCAGTGCTGCCTCTCTCAAATTTGGCCGAAAATAGCGATAGTCATCGCCGTGTTCGACATCCAGCGCCGCCAGTGTTCTGGTGATTGGCTCAATTTTCTGGAACGGCCTCAGGTGGGGGGGTAACGTATTCCGGTGCCCCCAGAGAGTAAGAATGGCTTTTACACATTCGTCGCGCATCGCTGGGGTAGCTTGCATGGGATTACTTTCGATCGCGTCGATGCGGGCCGAGATGTCATGCGCCATCCATTGGCCAAGAAAGTCGTCAGCAAGCCCAAGCTTCGCGACCAACCGCTTACCGAGTTCCAGTACTGCTTTAGAGTGAGTGCTTGATTGCATCGTGATCCATTAGGTAATAGCGCACATAAGGGGCTGGATAGGGTTCAAACTCTTCACCTTTTTTCCGGCTCCGAGGGGGGACTCGTTTAACCGAAACGCTAAATATCAAGCAATCCTGTGGGTATTTTTCGAGCAACGATTGAACGAATGCAGGGTTACCACTTAGGCGCTCGCCCTTCACACGCTCTGTCTCGCGTCCGTATCCTACAGCCTGAGTCCAAGACTCACCACGCAGTTGCCCACCGGATTCGGAACTCCACCACCGCCCATCCTCTGACACATGAAGTCCAAGATCTTCAATTGCTGCAGCACCGGGCGAAACTACAGGATAACCAATCTCAGCAGCCCACGGATCGTATTCATCTAGGCCTAGGGAATTTCCGTCGTGTGCGACCCAACCTTTCAGGGAAAAACTGCCGATCGTTTGCAGCTCATGATAATTGGTAGACGGCAAGGAAAATGCCTCGAGTTGCGGTGCAGTTTGAAGCGCTGCAATCAATGCATCAGCGCCGGTTCGAGACACTAACGCGCTTCGGATGGATACCATCTCTCTATTGTCCTGGTCCCCTGTGCTCCAATATCCCCAAAATACATGCAGACCGTCGTCGGTGAGCAAGTGCTGGTCGAGATAATCACGGTTTAGTCGCCAGCACCAATCATTATCGGAATAACGCACCTTCGGTGGAGGTCGCAATACAAGCGGCGGGTCTCTGCGGTCAGCAAGCCAGCCACCATCCGCGCGAGTGAGCAAATGCTCACTCAGCCACTGGTCAAAGTCATTTTTTGTATTGTCACTTTCGTGCCGAATCGCTCGCTGCTCCAAGAGAGCAGATGCAATGATCATCATTGCGTGATACGCATGATATGCGCAAAGGTCGTCCGTTTGAGGCATGCTGCCGTGAGAGTGCATGGTTTCACGCTCTACAAAAACCTTTCTGAGGTAGCGTGCATCATCTCTTGACCAACCTGTAGGGCCTCCGAACCGGTCGTGGATGACCTGGCGGGCACGGACTTCCATCGCGCCCTCACTGACCCCAAACGCTCTGCCGAGAGGCGCGAGCCAGTATGGGCCTATGTCGACACCGAAATAGTAGCGCTCGTCATTCCCAACAGTGGTATTAGTCAGGTTATCGTCATCTGCGTCGAGCTCATCCCAACCGCTGTAAATCTTTGGCGGAAGGTGGGGCATATTAACAGCGTCGAGATCGGGGTCGACAACCTTTGTGATCAAGCCCGCATCCTGTGCCAAACGCAGCGCCTGTGCAGAGAATGCACGCAAAAGCACATGCTCTTCTTTCAAGCATGTATGGAGGAAGGGGAGAAATGGGATGAGACTTTGGGCGTTCTCACGCCCGCCCCGGACCAAGCCGATCAGCATCCACTGCCGAGCATGCCACTCGTAGAACTCTAGCCCCTGATCAACGAAGGATGAAGCTGTCCTTGCTAGTGCGCAGCGCTCAAGTGCATCCAACAGCTCGAGCCACGACAGTTCGGAACATGCTCGCACGACATGCGCAAACTCCCACCGCGTAGCTGCAACTGGCGACCCCAGCCCTGCCCAGATATAACCTGCAAGCGCATCGACAGTGTTTGCTGGCGTACGTAAAGCTTCAGACCAAGCCCCATCACCATCTTCTGGGCGCAAGGCGTCCTCAAGCAGATCGAGCCCGTAACTCAAAGCCTCACTCGCCTCAATGGCGTTTAGAAATGAAGCTACCGGCTCAATCAACTGGAATAGTCCACTAGCGCCTAACTTGTCAGCATGCATCGCAAAGCCTTCTACGGTGGCCTGCGCGATATCTCGATCGGTGGTTATCCCTGACGCGACTATCTTCTCAAACGGCAGTATGCTTCCCCATCCATGGCGTCCCGCACACTCAGGCTCACGCTTACATACACAGCGCACAGCTTCACGCAAAGCTATTTTTGAAGACACCATCCGTAACGCTGTATCTGGAATTGCCTCGAGCAAATAGCGTAGTTCAAATACGCCAAAATCGACCCAGGCCGTGACCGCTTGGATGAATCCGGGCATCCCCGCGAGACCGACATGACGAATTCCCTCACGAAAAAATTCGTCGAACTGGTACGGCGTATCGTACGTCTTCAGATCGGCGTACGCAGTCCTCAATGCTGAGGAATCCGCCATGTCAGTCCCGTCGAAAAAGTGCAACCAATCTGGTGTACTTCTGACTATGGATTCGTGTGGCGAGCTCTCAGCAATAGCCTTTTCTGTGCGATGAACTTCAGATGCAGCCTGGCTGTCCTCCCACAAACGTTGAGCATCCGGTAATTCGAGATCAACATCGCGGCCAATCTTTATTAATGCCTGCCAAGTGTCTGCCGTATGAGACTGTGTGCGAAGGTACCGGTAGGCAATTTGCGTAACCGTGCGACCATCGAATGCCGACTTCGCGTCCTCAAGTGTGGTCTGTAGGTCCTTCATCCTACCCCAGTGGGCATCAATCCCTGCGAGCGCCACTGGAGTGATGGTCGGAAGATGGCCTCGGCTCACAAGATGATTAATGGCAACCGGGAGCAATCGATCCTCATCGCCAAATCGCCGATCCCGCCAGCGGCTCAAAATTGCAATGGCTGATGAGGGGCATAGGTCGGCGAGCGCCTCTACAGTCCCATTCCAGTTAAAGTGCTTATCGCGAGCGACAAATTCGTATGTCAACTCGGCTACCCTGGATAAACGATAGGCTGTCTCAGGCTTTGATTCCGTGGATGAAGCTGCCTGGGCCAGAAAGAGCATTGCCGTCCAGCGAGACAAATTCTCATCACCGATTCGACTTGCGATTTCGACGGCTCGGTTGAAGTAAGCATTCGCCTCCGATGGGCTTAACGGCAGAATGGCACGAGCCAGACGCACGTATGCATTTGTTCGTGTTTCTGCGTCGTCACGCAGTTGCTCCAGAGCTTCATAGGCGGCGAAGGCAAAATCGAATGAGAGTTGAGTCAGCGCTTGGGTTCGAGCAGCAAGACGACATAAGGTCGTCAGGGTATCTGGCCACAGCGGCAGTTCTCGGTTATCGATCCAGTCCTGAAACGCCGAGTGGTGTTGCGAACCCACGGCCCGTGAGTCGCGCAGGATTCGAATCCATTCAATCGCAGCGGTCTGACGAATCGTCGAATGGCGTTGATAGTCGCGTGATTCTGCATTTGTGATGGCTTGAATCGCGGCGGCAATGTGCGCTCCCAGATCAGAAGGGCATCGACCACAGCTGATTTTCACTGAAAGCATTATCCATGGAAGTAATCCCCCAACGTCACGCTTGAATACCTCTGTTTCGCGGCTTTGCCCGTAAGAATTCGCTTTGGCGAGTTGTTGGCGCACTTCGGTAGGGGCTAACTCGATCAGCGTTAGCTCAATCCCGCGCAGCTCAGCTTCGAGCGCATAAGCACGGATCATCGGAGCACGTTCAGATCCGTATGATTCGGATAGCAGATTAGGAGGCGACTGAGGGAGATAGCGCTGAATAATAGCTACCCAAGTTTCACGATCAATCGGAAGGGTTCGCATTGCAAGTGAAAGCGCCGCTTGCACGGCATACAGCACCTCCCATTGCTCGTCCCAGCCCTTGGATTCTGGCAGCTTCACACGTCGATCAGCCAGGAGACGGATGAGCCGTGCCAACGGCGGCGCAGGAAAGTTTACGCCGGCATGTGCTACTTCACTGGCAAGGCCGAGAAGAAGCCAGACATCATTTCCTGCAGCATGCGCCAAGGCCTCAAGATCCGCGTACTCGCCTAGATCTATCAGTCTCTGAGCAATGGACTTGCCGCTCATCATCGCGAGGTGCCGGAACTTCCAGAGTCTCAAAAATCGCGCGGCGGCTTCGGGGCCTTGGAGTCGAAGCGTCGCTAATGCAATTTCGGCCCTATCGGCGTTTGTGACATGTTCGCGTGGACCGTCATCAGAGACGCTTCTTGCCCACGCATATAACCAGTCCATCGCCATCCGCAGCCGGCTCGAGGCCTCGGCAGTGAACTCCTTTATTCCCGATAACAGGCACGCATCATAGGCATGGTGCGACCCCATCCAAGTGGACTCGAAGATTCGTCGTGAAACAAGCTCGTTGACTCGATCTGGTGGCATTAAGCGGCCAGCGATATCTGTGTTTTCTTGAATCAGCTTTGTCTGCCGTGCCTCTCCTGCGTTTTCTCCCGCAGCCTTTAGCGCCAGCTTCGCTGCGGGCAGGTAGCGTCCCTGTTCAAGACAGGCCTTGAGAGCGAACGTCAACCGCTGCAGCTCGACATCTCGGCGTTCGAGGGGTTTTGCTTCGGGCAACCCTTCTCCGGAAAGCGCAAGATCGATTAGCTCATCCATCCGTCCTGCTGCGAGGAGGATCTGGGGAAGCGTCGATGCGACGTAGGAGCTTTCACTGGCAAGCGGACGCAAGCGATTTAGGAACTGGTTCAAACCGTCTGCATCCGGTTTGAACGTTTCGTGAAACCAAGTTTCTGCAGGTTCGTCGAGAAAATGGAGGCTTTCGCCTTTCACAAAGAGTGGTCTGCCAAGGTCAAGCGCGAACGATCGCACGGCGCTTTCCGAAGTACCGGAAATCCGTGCGAGTACTCCTATCGGCACGAGGGGACGCAAGACTGCCAAGCCCTGGCAAATGAAGTGGATTTGATCGGATTCAACACCGGCCTGATCTTTCAGTTTATCGACCGCACATTGCAGCAAATCCCCGATCGCACGCTCCACGGATGTAGGTTCTGGACCCAACTGTTTCAGCATCTCCAGAATGGGTAACCGCCGCTCAAGAGCCAGAGCCTGAACTCGCGGATTTGAGCTGCTCAAAAATGCGAATTCGGCAACTTCGGCATCGGTCGCCTCAAGATAGCGAGTTCGTAGATGTTGCGCAGTCTCAACCTCATTGAAAGACTTGAGCTCTACCTGTGTGCTATCCAGCGGAGCGTTCAGGCGATGTCGTCGATGAGTCCTGCAGGTAAAAACTAGGCGTACTCCATCGGGCATCGGCGTTCGTATTAGATCTTTGACAAAGGCCTGATCGTTGAGCTCTTCGGCTGCCATCTCCGCGTTGTCAGCAGCGTCTATGATCAGGCAAAGACTTGCGTCTGCTTTTTCAGCTCGCAATATTCCGATCGCCTGGGTAAGTCGGCTACAAAATGCCTGCATGAATTGCTTGGAGTCAGCAAGGGGGGACGGAATTAGCGGATGGCAAAGTCCTCGCGAGGCAAGCTCGTTCGAAATCTGTACCAAGGCGTCACGTTGACGATGCCTATAGTGCAGCGCATTGCGGTATAGCCCATCGCCGAAGCAGTCGTACAACACCGACTCCGAGCCACTAGGCATTGAAGTAGCCAGCCGCTGAGCCAGAATCGATTTTCCTACGCCGCCATCTGCATGAACGATTACCGGGTGTGCAGAATGCAGGATAGTCTCAAGAATCTCGTCTTCCTGCTCTCGCGCGAAGACATTCTCTGGACGAACAATTTGGCAGGGTGCCGGTAGGAGTACCAGCTCGCTCACTTTTAGAGCCCGAAGAACATCATGTCGCCGGATTGCAGGGTCTTTTGTAAATTCGCTGCCGGCCTTGCGCGTGACAAGCTCCTTTAACAGAACTGGAGCATCGTAATCGGCGTCCGCAAGATATCTGGCGACATCTTGGGATAACAGATTTCGCTGCGTCCACAGGCTTGGCTCCTCCCCATCAAATGAAAATAAACTGAAGAAGTCGCTGTTCTGCGTGCCGGAAAGCTCTGAATACCCCAGCAGCGTCTTTTCAATGGAGGAATGGCGCGCCCTGGTGCCTTTAGCCAGGTCTTGGAGTGCTTCTTTCAGCCTAGGATCGATGGGCCGGTTGGTGGTGAACTCGAAGCGAAATTTTTGCTTCATTTCACCAACGGAAAACTGCTCGAGAAGTTTTTTATACCGTTTAGTGAATCCACGCAGAGTCTTGCTCAAACCGCCAGCCTGCCATGGTTCCACGACCTGCCGCGTTGAGTGTTTGAGCTGTATGTAGCGAACACATCGGGCTTTCATTAGCGTTTCTGAGCCGTAATAGAGCCCAACGTCGATGAGGTCGATGCCTTGCTCAATCTCCTCATCCCCTTCATCAGCAGACGGGCCTTCGACGGTGACTGCTTTTAGGTCGCTTGAACCCGGCAACAAGGCCAGGCACTGCCTAGCTGCCCAGTGATAGTGGAACTGATCCCCGTCGCGGCTTGGCCGAACTAAATCCTTGTCTGCCATTTTACTTCTCACCTCCCTTGTATGTCGCAAAGCTTACTTCGTGGCCTAATTCCGGCTCTATCCAGATTTGCCGCAAGGGAGAGTCGACGCCATCGGAACGAAGTATGATTTTTCTTCGATCACTGAGGACGAACTTGTACTTGCGACCTAGCATAAAGCTGACAATATGATTTACAAGTTCGCGGAAGCGAAAACCGCGCCCCTCTATGGCTTCGGCCCTGCAGGTCCCTAGCTTGGGCGGTGCCACGACCTTTTCTACACGATGTCAGATTTTATTTTTTACAACGGCTCTGACGATTTGCTAGGTTTAAAATTATCGCGCAAAGCCGCCAAAAAGCTTTGCTCTAACGATAGAACATCGGTGTAAAGCTTCAGCAGAATGAAACCAGCGGTTTCAGGAGTGTTGCCATCACAAATTTCATAGGCGCACTGATGCAGGAGTTCGGTGCTCGACTTGTAGATTTGCCTTCCTTCACAGATACCCGGGTTTGGGCATTTTTCCAGCCACTCGACAAGTCTAACTTTGAGTTTTCTGTCGACAACGAACCAGTGCTTTTCTTTTTCCTGCAGCAATGAATTACTCATAGAATATGGCTCTTACTTAATGGCGGTTTGATGGGACAATGGCTCGTTTACTCGATCACTACGACTTTCGATGCGCCTTAGCCCAATCTCGCAACGCTTGGTCTGCACCTTGATCCAAAGCTTTGAACTCAGCGTGTTCGATGAGCAGATACTCGCGCAGCGTCGAGATGTAGGCTTTAGCCTGCTCGGTGTGTTTCTGCGCATCTTCCTCCGTCGCAGACTCCGTAATGTCCAAAAATTTCCCGCGAGCATTTTCGGGAGCCTCGGCACGTATTGCCGCAATCTGTTCCGGGGTAAGTGTTGCCATTATGCAGCTCCTTTTGAACCTAATCGCGAGGGTAAAAGTGTCCCTCTCCTAAGGCCTCGGCCCAGCAGGTGCTGGGCTTGGGAATTTTCCAGTAAGACTGGCGAAACTGGTTGGCTTCAGCGCAGCCGTCCTTGAAATGGCCCCCTTTCTAAAGCATCTCACTCGTTAAGCTGGTAGTGAGACATGGCAGTGTCCATTGCTCGGGCCTGAGAAGGCGTCATCACGCAACGCCGCAGGTCAATACGGACACGGAAGGCCGACATTTCTTCGTCGTATTCGCAAACAATGTCATACCGCTCACAAACACGGCGGAACTCCCCAACCAGTTGATCGGTGAGGCGTTGACGCCCAAGCTCACTAAGCGGAACCCGGTAATCGTGAACCATGATTCCCGACTGGGAGGACTTGAAAATGCTGGACGAGATCAACTCGTCCAGCATGCCAACGATATCGCTCATTTTTCTATCTCCAAAGCTCCCGACCACGAAATTGCGGCCGGATAGCAAGAGCATTATGAGGCATTAGCAGGCAAATAACAATACGATAATATTTGATTATTAGATGCCTAGTATTTGACGTCAATCGACCACCGTAATCCAACGGGTGCAGAGGCGCCGGCGCGGCCGCCTTTGGTACCGTCCTGGATGTTGATCCCACCTAGGTTGGTGGCCTCACGGCTTAGCCTTGGCAGGTCAGCCAAGATGGCCTCGCACAAACGCATGCCGGTGGCTCGCGCTAACAGAGCAATTGCGGCGGCCCGTAGCTGATGTTGGCGGCAAGGCGCATCGACAATCTGCTTCACCTGCGCACGGTCTTGACCCTGCGATACCGACTGTCGAACCCCGGTGCGCTGCATTCCCAGTGTCTTGCTCGGGCTTGCCAACTTTACGCACTGATCCCCGCGAAGCGCCGCCATGGTCCTGTTAACGCTTGATAGCCGGTTTTGTGCGGTGCTGACAGCGAGGCTACCGCGTCCAGCAGGTCGCGCAAATACGCGACATAGTCGGCCAAAACTTTTCGATCAATCTGCCGCGCATCATTGATACCGAGTCCCTGTTCTGAACGGTACCAGTTGACGAATGTATGCCATCGATCACAGTGCGCTTTAACCGTGCACCGCCGAACATGTCTTTCAGCGCCTGCGGCCCTGCATAGCTCAGTTGCCTGCCATAACCGAAATTGCGACCATCGCGTCTTCCTACCAATGCCATGTTCGTCACCTCATCTGCCGTTCTCCGATCCTCGCCCCACGTCATCCCGCCAAGAATGCTGAGTGTTATCAGGGATCAAGGCCCCTGCGACCTGTGGGGATGTCCTCTAACGCGGGACTGTCGGCTCCTTACGACCGGGAGCAAGGGCATCTCATGATCTGGCCTCCTGAGCACCGTTACCGGTGGGCGGGTGGAGGCTGCATTGGCTGACGAGACCAGTGCCTAAAGATCCTGAGCCGGGTGAACACAGCGATGCGATGACCGGGGCATGCCTGACTGTCAGTCAGGTGCAGTCCAATCCTTGGCCTGCGGCACCATCATCTTCAGCGCTGTTGCTAGTGACATCGGCGTTTGTCACGCTGATTGTCACGAGTGAAGTTGCCGCAAAGCCAAATGCGATGAGGGCTGCAGCAGTGTTAGAAGCGCCCGTCTCTTTCCAGGAGAAAGAGACGGGCGCAGGCTGGCGCAAGATTCAGCCAAGCGGATAGGTTGCTGCAGGGCAGCTAAGTAGAAGGTGCTATCTGGCACACGAGGGCCATGATCTGAAGTAGGCATCCATCACCGGGGAGGTGACCGGGCGAGCTGCCGGACGCGAATCGCCATTTGGAGGGAGAACCACCGCGGGAACGGCGTGACCTTGAAGGTTCTGGCCACCTGGGTGCTGTCAACAACAGCCTTTGCACTGTCTTTTCTACGCCCGCAATCCGAGAGGGTCAAGCGACTCGCCCGCTGGATTTTGCAGTTGAAAATGACGTTGGGCGTGTACGGAATCCCGTGGTTTCCAGTGGCAGATTGGGTGCTTTTGATTTTTCAGATGAGGTCCATCCAAACAGGGCGGCTTTGCAGCCCTGTTTGGATGGACCCGAATGGAAAGCGGATCACCGAAATTTCAAAGCCGTGCGCTCAGTCGACTGCGCCACGCCTTGCTCGTAGGCTAGAAACGTTTGCCCCGGTCTGATTCGCGAACTCATGCGGCGAGATATGCTCCTGCCGGTTCGCTTCGAGGTAACGGCTCCACCAACTCATGATCATTCGCCGTTCCTCCAGGAACTCGGCCTTGTGGATATACGCCGCCCGAACATTGTTGCGCTCCCTGTGGCTCATCTGCCGCTCGATAGCCGTCTCTGACCAAAGCCCGGATTCGACCAAGGCACTGCACGCCATGGACCGGAAGCCATGCCCGCAGATTTCAGTCCTGGTGCCGTAGCCCATGTTCCGCAGAGCGCTATTGACCGTGTTTTCGGACATAGGCTTCCACGAGCGAGCGTCACTGGTGAACACCAGATCGAAGTACCCCGTGATCGCATGAATCTGTTCGAGCAACGCCACCGCTTGCGGTGAAAGCGGGACCAGGTGGATGTCACCCGCCATCTTCGTCCCTCTGGTCGAATACGGAACGCCGTCCAACGCGGGCCGCGTGTCAGGTATCTCCCATATGCCGCGCTTCAGGTCGAACTCACTCCAACGTGCGAAGCGCAGTTCGCTGGAGCGTACGAACACATGCAGCGACAGCATGACGGTCAGCCGAGTGAGCGTGCGTCCCTTGTAGTTCTCGATGCGATCCATCAACTCAGGCAGACGTGACAGCGGGAGTGCAGGCCGGTGCGTAACCCGTGGCGCGCTGATGAAGCCCTCAAGATCATATGCAGGGTTCACCGTGATCAGCCGCTGCCGCTTAGCCTCACGCATGATGCTCTGTAGGTAGTTTTGCACCCTCAAGGCCACATCGATCGTGCCGCGTTTTTTGATCTCTTCCAGCGGCTGCATGAGATCGAAGGTATCCAGATCAACGATGGCGCGTGCGCCTAGCAGCGGGAATACGTGAGTCTTCAAACGACTGAGCACAGTCCGCGAATGGCCAGGCGCCCACTTCACGGACATTTCCTTATGCCAGTCCAAGGCAACGCGCTCGAATGTGTGGCCTCTGACAACCGCCTCAGCCTTGGCCCGCTGCTTGGACGCAATCGGATCAATGCCTTCAGCCAGCATCCGCTTAGTCTCCAGACGCTTCTGCCGAGCATCTGCGAGACCGATTACGGGATAGTTGCCAAACGAGGTCAGCCCCTCTCGCCCATCCGGTTTCACATACCGGAAGCGCCAGCCTTTGCGGCCATTGGGGTAAACAAGGAGGTAAAGACCGTCACCGTCGAAAAGCTTGTACGGGCGGTCAGTAGGTTTGGCCGAGCGGCATGCGGTGTCGGTTAGGGGAGCAGTAGTACGAGCCATAAGGGTAAACCCCTTTATCGAATCGACTTTATCCCAAACGTTACCCCTAAGTCGGCTGGTAGCTGTCGGAATCCGACGGAACGCCATAACGAAAAAACCCGCCAGAAGGCGGGTTTTACGGGGGTTCCAGAGATTTTGGTAGCTTTCACTGGAACCTGAACTGGTGCCGGAGACAGGAATCGAACCTGCGACCTTCGCGTTACGAGTGCGCTGCTCTACCGACTGAGCTACACCGGCGTGTAGCGCAACGTACCACTGCCGCACCCGTCGCGTAAACCCCTGTTTCCCCGGCCTTATTCCCCTTCCCTCAGAGCGCTTTGCAGCCCTTCGGAGCGAGGTCTTCCTCGATATCGGTCGTGCAGGTCCAGCCAGTTGGCGAGCGCGTCAGGGCAAGGCTCTTGCCAACCACATTGGTCGGCGCATCAACCAGGGTGCATGCAATCGTGCCAACCCCGTCAGCCGCCTTGCTGCTCACCGCAATCGCACAGTTCGCCGTAGCCGGCTGGCCACCCAATTCGGCCACACTCCCCACATCTTTGCCTTCATTCAACCGCACCTCCATCGCCGTCTTCAGCGCGCTGATCTCCAGCAACCCGGCCGCAGCCTTGGTGCGGGACTGGTGGTTGGTGTACATCGGGATGGCGATGGTCGCCAGAATGCCGATGATCGCGACGACGATCATCAGTTCGATCAGGGTGATACCGCGTTGCCCTTTCATGAACGATTTCCTTTTGATACGTGTACTCGTGGAGGTCAGGTTCGCCCCCAGCTGGCAGCGGCGCAGTAGGCCTGAACAGACACCTTTTGTCACCCCTGCCTGCCAGGGCGTCATCTTCGCTGAACTACTCTAGTGAGCATCACGGACGCACGCCCGCTCATGGACGCGGCAAGCTGTTTCCAGGCTTGTCGCACGAGCAGAAAAGGACCTTTGCATGAACCCATCCACACACCTCTATACCTGGCGCGGCACCGACGCCAGTGGCGCCGCGGTCAGCGGCCAGGTCAGCGGGCGCAGCCCGGCCTATGCGCGGGCCGGCTTGCAGCGCCAGGGCATCCGCGTGGTCAGCCTGCGGGCGGCTGGCGGGTTTGAATGGCGTTTACCAAAGGCTCGGGAAAAGACCGACCCGGCAGGCTTCAGTCGGCAGCTGGCGACCTTGCTCAAGGCCGGGGTGCCGCTGTTGCAGGCCTTCGAGGTGATGGGGCGCAGCGGCTGCAGTGCGGGGCAGGCAGCGTTGCTGGATAAATTGAAACGGGATGTGGCTTCGGGCCTGGGGCTGGCGGATGCGCTGCAGCGGCATCCGGCGTGGTTCGATGGGTTGTACTGCAACCTGATTCGCGTGGGTGAGCAGTCCGGCACGCTCGACCGGCAGCTGGAACAACTGGCGGCGATGCTGGAGCAGCGCCAGGTGCTGCGTAAACGCGTGCGCAAGGCGATGCTCTATCCGTTGCTGCTGTTGCTGACCGGGTTGGGGGTTTCTGCGGTCTTGTTGCTGGAGGTGATTCCGCGTTTCGAAAGTCTGTTTGCCGGTTTCGATGCAGCGTTGCCAGCTTTTACGCAGTGGGTGATCGACTTGTCCACAGGGCTGGGGCGTTATGCGCCGCTGCTGTTGATAACCGCGCTTGCCTTAGTATTTGCCGTGACCCGGCTGTATCAGAAGCATGCGCCAGCACGCCTGTGGATAACTGCACAGGCCCTGCGTTTACCTGTGTTCGGCAAGCTGTTGAGCCAGGCAGCCCTGGCGCGTTTCGCTCGCACCCTGGCCACGTCCTATGCTGCGGGGGTGCCGTTGCTGGATGCATTGGTCACTGTGGCCAAGGCCTGTGGCGATGACCTGCACGAGCAGGCGGTGCAGCGCTTGCGCCAGGGAATGGCCAACGGGCAGGCGCTGAATCAGGCGATGGCGATTGAACCGCTGTTTCCGCCATTGTTGGTACAACTCACCGCCATTGGTGAATCCAGCGGCACGCTGGACCAGATGCTGGAGAAATCCGCCAGCCATTACGAGGAACAGGTCAGCCAGACACTGGACCAGTTGACCAGCCTGCTGGAGCCGGCCATCGTGCTCATCCTGGGCCTACTGGTCGGTGGCCTGGTGGTGGCGATGTACCTGCCGATCTTCCAGTTGGGTAGCTTGATCTGAACATGACTTCATGGACTTTGCTGGCCGAGCAGCCGGCGTACTTCATTACCCTGGCGGCTGTGCTCGGCCTGTTGGTGGGCAGTTTCCTCAACGTGGTGGTGCATCGCCTGCCGATCATGCTCGAGCGCCAGTGGCAGCGTGAGGCGCAGGAGGTGTTGGGCCTGCCGACCATGGAGCACGAGCGCTTCAACCTCTCGCTCCCCGCTTCCCACTGCCCGCATTGCAAGCACGCGATCCGCGCCTGGGAGAACATCCCGGTGCTGAGTTACCTGGCATTGCGAGGGCGCTGCTCGGCGTGCAAGCAGCCGATCAGTGCGCGTTATCCACTGGTCGAGCTGGCCTGTGCGCTGTTGTCGCTGGTGGTGGCCTGGCATTCCGGCGCGGGCATCGAGGCGCTGGCCCTGCTGCTGCTGACCTGGAGCCTGATGGCGCTAAGCCTGATCGACCATGACCAGCAGATTCTGCCCGATGTCATCGTGCTGCCGACGCTGTGGCTGGGCTTGATCGTCAACGCCTTTGACACTGTGGTGCCGTTGTCCGATGCACTGTGGGGCGCGGTGGCCGGGTACCTGAGCCTGTGGTCGGTGTACTGGGTGTTCAAGCTGATCACCGGCAAGGAAGGCATG
The DNA here is from genome assembly GCF_003097235.1 of Pseudomonas sp. CC120222-01a. Taxonomy (GTDB): domain Bacteria; phylum Pseudomonadota; class Gammaproteobacteria; order Pseudomonadales; family Pseudomonadaceae; genus Aquipseudomonas. Next base: position 14,425 of record NZ_QEQQ01000044.1, read on the forward strand.
GGCTATGGCGACTTCAAGCTGCTGGCGCTGATCGGTGCCTGGGGCGGCTGGCAGGTATTGCCGGTGACCTTGCTGCTGTCATCGGTGATCGGCGTGGCGGCGGGCCTGTGCCTGTTGCGCGTGCGCAGGCAATCCGTCGGCACGGCCATACCCTTTGGCCCTTATCTGGCCATTGCGGGGTGGATTGCTGTGCTCTGGGGTGATGAAATATACGCCCTCTACCTGCAACTGTTTGGAATGTGATGACCACCAAGGCCTTCACCCCCTGGATTCTCGGGCTGACCGGCGGCATCGGCAGCGGCAAGAGCGCCGCCGCCGAGCGCTTCGTCGAACTTGGCGTGCACCTGGTCGACGCCGACCAGGCGGCACGCTGGGTGGTCGAGCCCGGCCGCCCGGCACTGGCCAGCATCGTCGAGCGCTTCGGCCCCGGCGTGCTGCAGGACGATGGCCAGCTTGATCGTGCGGCCTTGCGCCAGCTGATCTTCGCCGACCCGGCCCAGCGCAAGTGGCTGGAGCAACTGCTGCACCCTCTGATCGGGCAGGAGATCTTCAGTTACCTGGCCAAGGCCGAGTCGCCCTATGCGGTGTACGTATCGCCGCTGCTGATCGAGTCGGGCCAGCACCAGAAGGTCCAGCGCGTGCTGGTCATCGATGTGCCGCAGGAGCTGCAGGTGGCGCGTACCCTGGCACGTGACAACACCAGCCCTGAGCAGGTGCAGGCCATTCTCAAGGCCCAGCTGGCCCGTGAGGAGCGCCTGGGCCATGCCGACGATGTGGTGGTCAATGACGGCGATTTGGCCGCACTGTACGAGCAGATTGACCGCCTGCACCACTTTTACCTGACTTTACGAGGAGGCCAGCCATGAGCCAGCCATTGACCGTCGATTGCCCGACCTGTGGCGCACCTGTGGAATGGAACGAGAAGAACACGTTCCGGCCATTCTGTTCCGATCGCTGCAAGCTGATTGACCTGGGCGCCTGGGCGGCCGAGGAGCACAAGATTCCGGTGGCGCCGGATGCCGAGGATGAGCTGTTTTCCGGGGAGCTGGAGCCGCGGCACTGAGCTGATTCTCGGAAGCCTGCACTGGCCTCTTCGCGGGCACGCCCGCTCCCACAGGGGCACCACAATCTTCTAGCTGGTGGTCAACCTGTGGGAGCGGGCGTGCCCGCGAAAAGGCCGGCGCTGCCAATCCAACTCTCAGCGCTCATCATCCTTCCACGGCGCCTGCAGATAACGTGTTCGGTTGAACGTCTCCAGCCACTCCGGGCAAAACACCACCAGCGCACTGATCACCATGCCGTTGATGAACGCCTCCGGGAACATCATCAACCACAGGTAGCCGATAAAGTCGCTGAGCCACTCTGGCATCGCAAAGCGGCCATCCAGCCATAGCACTCCCAGCGCCACCGGCACGCAAATCAGCACTGTCAGCGCAGCGGGAAAGAACCCCGAACAGAAGATATAGACGAACAGGTTGCGCGGCTGCGCCCGCTCGACCAGGATCGCGCACACCTCGGTAATCAGCACCGGCAAACCCACCAGCAGCAAACCGTTGACCCCAATCGCTGCGAGGTCCTGTCGGCCCAGCGCCAGCAAACCGAGCTGGGCGAGGAACCCGCCCAGAACGGCCAGCGGCCAGTCCAGCAGCAAGGTCACCGCCGTCATGCCGATGAAGTGATACGACACACCCGTATCGAAATCGCGCCTGACCAGCCACAGGGCAAACAGGCAGAATACCGTGCCAAACAAAAGGTGCTGGCGGCGTCGGTCGGTCACCAACTCGACCCAGCGCGTGCGGCTGGCTGCCCAGACCAGCAACGGCACGTAGCCAAGCCAGCCAACGGCAAGGCTGGTTGTGGATAAAACCTGCGCGCTGATCACCTGGAACATATCCCTTTTGGCCGTGTGGACAAACTGAGTCTACACCCTGCCCCGTTTCCTACGCACAAACAGCATCTTACCGTCATCGATTAGCGGCTAAGCTTGTTCCCATGGATGACTCAGACTACCTGCGCCTGCTTACCATCCAGGCCGAACAAGCCAATGCCTTTCTCTCCAACGCCCGCAAGTGGGAGCGGGAGCGATGGGTGTGCCAGCGCCTGTTGCAAGGGCTGAACATCCCTTACCGCAGCGAGGACTTCACCCCGGCGGGCCAGGAGCCCCCAGACGTGCTGTTCCGCGATGCGGCATTCGAGGTGTTTTTCGTACTCGACGAAGGCCGCCGCCTCAACGACGAGTGGCGTGAAGAGCTGCAGCGTCGGCGCAGTGCCTTCTCCCTGGCCCAGCTGGTGCGCCGTGAAGCCCGCCCCCGGCGCATCGCCGCCACCGAGCTGCTTGGGCGCCTGGCGCCGACCCTGCGCAAGAAGGCGCACAACTACCGTGAGCGTGGGCTGGACCTGAGCGAGCTGGACATCATCGCCTTCGCCAGCCTCAAGCGCGAAGTACTCGACCTCAACACCCACTTTCCGCCGCCCACCGAATACCTGCGCCAGGGCTGGCGCTCGCTGTCGCTGGTCGGGCCGACGTTCGCCCGGGTGCTGTTCGCCCACCCCGACGCACCGGATTTTCTGCGCGGCAACCTGGGCCGCAGCATCGTCTTCGACGTGGGCATCAGTCTTTGATCCACTGCCGAGAGTCTTTGCGATGGCGTAAACTCGGCGCCAGGGATAGAAAGCATTATCATTTGTTTGAAGCGCTTGCCTGAACGCTGTGGCGTTCGGGCAGTCACAAACGTCTACCTGACGAGGCCCACCATGACCAGTCGCCTGAACCCGGAAGATCAGCGTCGTGTCGATGAGTATCTGCGAGCCCCCCAGCACCAAGTCGAGCGCCGGCCTTTCCGGCCCTGGCTGCTCCTTGTGCTGGTACTGGCCGTGACCATCGGGTTGGGTCTCATCAGCCGCCTGCTGAGTGGACTGGTGCTATGAGCTGCATTGCGCTCGCCCTCCCCTCGTGCAGTTTGCGGCCGGCCCCTGGGGCCAAGAATTCCGTAAACCTTATGAGATATCCCCATGACTCATCGCATCGTGATTGTCGGCGGCGGCGCCGGCGGCCTGGAACTGGCGACCCGCCTGGGTAAAAGCCTGGGCAAGCGCAAGCAGGCCGAGATCACCCTGGTCGACGCCAACCTCACGCACATCTGGAAACCCCTGCTGCACGAAGTGGCCGCCGGCTCGCTGAACTCCTCGGAAGACGAACTGAACTACGTGGCCCAGGCCAAGTGGAACCACTTCAACTTCCAGCTGGGGCGCATGAGCGGCCTGGACCGTGAAGGCAAGCAGATCCAACTGGCCGCCACCCTCGATGAAGAGGGCCGCGAGCTGCTGCCTGCACGTACCCTGGGCTACGACACCCTGGTCATTGCCGTGGGTTCGAACACCAACGATTTCGGCACCTTGGGCGCGGCGCAGCACTGCCTGTTCCTCGATACCCGCAAGCAGGCCGAGCGCTTCCACCAGCAGTTGCTGAACCACTACCTGCGTGCCCACGCCGGTGACGTGGCCAGCGAGCAGATCAGCGTGGCCATCGTCGGCGCCGGTGCCACCGGTGTGGAACTGGCGGCCGAGCTGCACCACGCGGCCCACGAACTGGCGGCCTATGGCCTGGATCGCATCCAGCCCAAGGACATGCACATCACCATCATCGAGGCCGGCCCGCGCGTGCTGCCAGCGCTGCCGGAGCGCATCAGCGTACCGGTGCACAAGACCCTGGAAAAACTCGGGGTGAAGGTGATGACCAATGCGGCCGTCAGTGAAGTGACCGAGGATGGCCTGAAGACCAAGGACGGTGAAGTGATCCAGGCCAGCCTCAAGGTATGGGCGGCAGGTATCCGTGCGCCGGGCTTCCTCAAGGACATCGACGGCCTGGAAACCAACCGCATCAACCAGCTGGTAGTGCGCCCTACCCTGCAGACCACCCGCGACGACAACATCTTTGCCTTCGGTGACTGTGCTGCGTGCCCGCAACCGGGTAGCGACCGTAACGTGCCGCCTCGGGCCCAAGCTGCACACCAGCAGGCTTCGATGCTGGCGCAGAGCCTGAAGGCGCGGCTGGAGAACAAGGCGCTGCCGACCTACGAGTACAAGGATTACGGCTCGCTGGTGTCGCTGTCACGCTTCTCGGCGGTGGGCAACCTGATGGGTAACCTGATGGGCAGCGTGAAGCTGGAGGGCTGGCTGGCGCGGATGTTCTACGTGTCGCTGTACCGCATGCACCAGATGGCGCTGTATGGGTTCTTCCGCACGGCGTTGATGATGCTGGGCAGCAAGATCGGTCGGGGCACTGAGCCGCGATTGAAACTGCACTGAGATTGCTGGGGGCGCTTTGCGCCCCTTTCGCGACACAAGGCCGCTCCCACACCGACCGTGCAAGCCCAATCTAGAGGGTAAACGCGGACATTGTGGGAGCGGCCTTGTGTCGCGAAAGGCCTGCGAAGCAGGCCCAAAGATCTTGCAGAATAAATTCGAGTGTCTAGTCCTGAAATAGGTTTACACCTGTTCAGGTAGGCCGACAGGCCTCAAAACGCCCGATGCACCGCATCGGGCGTTTTGTTTTTCAGGG
>NZ_QEQQ01000045.1 GCF_003097235.1 Pseudomonas sp. CC120222-01a
GCTGTTCCACTCCGACCAGGGCTCGCAATATGGCAGCCGTCAGTTCCGGCAGAGACTGTGGCGCTACCGTATGCGCCAGAGCATGAGCCGCCGAGGCAACTGCTGGGATAACGCGCCGATGGAGCGAGTATTTCGCAGCTTGAAATCAGAGTGGATACCGACCACGGGCTACCTGACCGGGCAGCAAGCTCAACGAGACATTAGCCAGTACCTGATGAGCCACTACAACTGGATCCGACCCCATCAATTCAACGATGGACTGGCTCCGGCAAAAGCTGAAGAAAAACTCAAAACCGTGTCCGGGATGAGTTGACCACTACATTGGTCCGCGGCGCCGGCGCGAACTGGGGCGGCCTGCATGTTGAGAAATGTTGAGGTGGCCAGACGGTGGTTCCACGCTGGTTTCCACAAATTGCAGCCTTCCCAGTGGTAAATAGCCCAGCTCGAACGACCACAACAAAACCACGAATCTCAGGGCTAGCACCAGCCGATGATGGTAAGAGTGCCATCATGTGCGTCTGCGAATAAGATCAGACGACTTTTCTCAAGGAGAGCCGATGTGGCGAAGATGGCAGTAACGGAGCAGATGTATCAGGCGGCTTGGCATCCCCCGAGAACTCCAGTTCGAACTTGCCGGTGATCGCGTGGATCTGCTCAAGTAAGGCTAACGCGAGCTAAGTATGTGTAAGAAACATCATATTTCAGGCTGATATCCCGAAACATTTCTATCCCCGTCCACGGCAGTCGACTGCGCTAAATTCGTCCTTCTCCGGCATTTCTGCCGTCCACGATTACAGCCTTTCCTTTTTGGGTAGACCGTTGAGAAAGTTTGCGTTTGTGAGTGCAGCCGCTGAGCGTGAGTACAAGGATCTGCCGCAGGATGTTCAGGACGACTTCGGCAAAGACCTGCGCCGTATTCAATATGGCCAGGACCCCGAGCGGCCGATCAAATCGCTGACGGAGTCGGTGGGGGCGGGTGCGATAGAGCTCATCATCAACGGCAGCCCTGCATTTCGCTGCGTGTATGTGGCCAAATTTGCGGACATGGTCGTAGTGCTGCATTCGTTTGTGAAAACGACCAACAGGTCCGACCGGCATGCGATGCAGGTTGCTGAAGACCGGATGAAGGAGTTCAAGCACGAGCTTCGCAAGATGGGGTATCGGGTCTAGTTGCCAGGCGTTTGAGAGATGACGATCTGCGGAGGGGAGCCGGCATCGTTCGAGGGCAAGGTCAGGCTGGTGCGAAAGCCGAGCTTGTCGAGCATGTCCATCATGGCGTCCAGCGTGAATTTTTCGATCTTGCCATTTGCCAGCTCGGAAATGCGGGATTGGGTGACGTTCAGCCTGACCGCCGCATCATGCTGCTTGAGACCCATTTTTTTGATGCAGTCGGTGATGAAGATCGACAGGTCCATCTTCAAGGCCATCTTGCTGGCGGTGTCGGCATCATGGGTGGCGTGGAAGGGGCTTTCGTGGAATTGAAGCGCCATGGGCTGGCCTCAGTAGGGATATCTAAAATTTACGATAAAATCGTAGCGGCCTCTGGGTGGCGAGTCAAAGCGTTTTTTTGCGATGGATTTGTCTTTGAGCTGGGATGGCGATCCGTCAATTCGGTCTGTGTGCAGGTCAAGATTGCTGGGGCTGCTTTGCAGCCCATCGCAGGCGAGCCAGCTCCCACACCGATCGCGAAGCGTTCAGACTATCCGCTAACCTGTTGGCGCTGATTGGTGTTCGTATCGGAGCATGGTGAGTGCGCGGATGCAGTGCACTGAAAACAAAAAAGGCCCACCTTTCGGTGAGCCTTTTGAGTATTGCGTATGGTGGCACCAGGAGTCGAAAAACCATATAAATATATGATTTACAATATTTTTATTTGTTGTGGTGTGCGGTGCTATCTCTAAAGCTATCCTATGGCCCTCGCTTGACTCTAGGAAACTGGCCAGTGTGCTCGGTGTGGCGCCACAAATGAGTCACAGGAGGCCCCTATCTGGAAGCCTTTTCCGCGAAGACATGATGCGCACCGCATCGTCGGAAAGACGTTGTCACGGAGGCCTTCCGAGGAGATCTCTAGATGGTTTTCTGCATACGTGTGTGGTTGACTGAGGGATGTGTCGCCAGCCCACTCAGTTTTGTTTTTTGGGGCTTCCCTGCGTCAACAACTTGTTACACGCTTTTGAAGACTCATGACTTTAGGCGATCTCGGAGGGGGCAAAATGGAATTTGAAGTAATGGAGTTGAATAAATGCTCAATGGGATAGTGGTGAAGGTAATCAAAAAACTCAGGGACTGGATTGTTCCCAGGGAAATCAGAACCTTTGGTGTTTCTGAAGTGATTACTCAGCGCACATCCATTAAGAGCCTGCCGGACTCTGCTGAGATTTCTTTGTCTTTCATTAATTTTAGTTTTGAGTCAATAACTCCAAAGGAAAGGCAGATCTCAGGAAAAACTTTTTTAAAATGTTTGTTCTCACATGAAGTAATAGAAAATTTTACGTTTCAAGATTGCACTTTCCTAAACTGCTCATTCAACGGCGCCGTGTTGTTAGGGACTGAATTCCACGACTGCGAATTCCGAGAGTGTTTCTTCTATAAGGCTAAATTCAAAGATACATACGTTGATCCTGCTACCTTCCATTTTTCTAAAAAATGGCACTGGATTCGCGCTAATGTCAATTCAGGTCTATTTCAATCGCTGTATAATAACTCCAAAACCATGCATCAAGAAGAATTTGCCATGCGTGCGGATCGGAGGTTTCAATTTTATCGGAGATATCAGTACCTTTATGGGGATAGGCCAGCTATTTATAGCTTTCTAAAAGCATTGCTATTTGACTATCTGTTGGGTTACGGCTATGGCATTAAAAATAGCCTTGTAGTGACAGTGGCTTCTATTTTCGGATTTGCGTGGATTCTTGACGATAAAATAGTTTCTGAAAACGGAACTTTTTTTGAGGCTCTGTACTTTACTGTTGTTTCGCTGACGACTGTTGGGTATGGTGAGATTACTCCCCGCCATGAGGTTTTACCTCTCGCTATTACAATTGTTCTGCTTCTTTTATCTATTGCTTGGTGCGCAGTTGTCACCGCAATCATTGTGAAGAGGATAGTAAAGTAGTGGCATTCTCCATTGTTCAGTGCGGATCTACAGCTAGAGGCGACGCTAACGTTAATAGTGATGTAGACATGATCTGCATTTGGTCGGAAGAGTCGCCTGATTTTACCCGTCTCATTCATCAATATGGTGAGATAACATTTTATTCTGTCGAAACCATTCGACGAATGCGCTCCAAAGGCTCATTGTTTCTAGCGCACTTGGATGTGGATGGTGTTTTTATTGGTGGGGACGAAGCTTTACTAGAAGAGTTTCGCGGATTTCGCCCTTCTGCTAGACAGGTTCGCAGTCTATACAGAAGTACAGAAAGCTTCCTAACTACCTTGGAGTGGTTTCCTGATTGTGCTTTGGGGGAACTTTGGCTGTGTGATGTGCTGTATGTTGCTTTAAGGACTTGCGTATATTGCAAAAATGCCGCAGAGGGGATTTACAGTTTTGGCTATCTGGATGCGTTAAAGGCCTGTGGTTTAACCCGCGGCCAGATAGATATAATGCTTCTATTAAGGGAAGGTAAATATCTGTACAGGAATTCGACTAATGATTCAGATCGAGTCAACTTTGAATTCGATTCTGATCTAGCCCAGAAAGCGTGTTACGCAGTGCTCTCAGAGACTATTGACATCGCAAGAGGTGGAATGACAAATTGGGCTAGGCTGTCTCGAGGAGACTACTGGAGCGAAAGGTTGGTGGAAAGAGCAATTTTAAACGGGGAACATCGCGATGATGAGTTTATGTTAAAAATTAAACATCACGGTTATCATAAAAGGTCTCTGAGGTCGGATATATCTAGGATAGTAGAATTGCATACAAGTTGCCGCTAATTTCTCAGGGGCTCCAGATCTGCATCTTTTGAGGTTTGCTAAGGTTTTGGCAGTACTCAGAGGAAGGAACCGACGTTTGTAGATCTATACTGTTCTAGCGGATATCATAATTACCTTCGCTGCAATTAGTACTCTCATCAACTCGGACGTTGGAGCGAGAAAAAACATGCTCCCGCACGACGGGTTGAGGGGCATCTGATACATAGTAAAGCCACTGGAGGTTGTCTAGCGGATTCTGAGGGACAACGGGGCCGTTCGCCCAGGTTCCGGATTATGCTCCGGCTGCGACAGCGCTAAGCTTATGCCAAAATAAATACGGGATAGGGCGTATTTTCAGCTTGCTTGCAACTATCTAGCCAAAGGCTGACAGATTACAGGCCAGTGAATAGGTGCTTGCGGCCATCAAAATGCCAGCCTATGCTACGCGTTCAACGGATGGACAGTGCTCTCGCCCTTCCGTTCGGGGCTCTGTGGGTCAAAATGCATAGGGATTGAAGATGGCGGATGGTCGTGATGAGGCCCAGATGGTCTCTGACGCTTTACTCGATAACGAGATTGTTAATGTTATCGTTCATACCGTTAATAAAGGCGACGGCGGCTTTGTCGTGGATGATCGTAAGGAAGTTTTGGAGGTCGGAGAAACTGTCCAGCGCCTGATCGATCAACTGGCCAAAATTTATGCAGCCAAAACTGGTAAATCGCACGGTCGTTTCGAAGAGGACGCTGAAAACTATCCAGTCTCAAAATTCTTAGAAGACTATTTTCAAAAGGGTAGTAGCGACTTTGTTTCCACGACTCTGAACATGGCGAAGAGCTTGAGGAAGTCGGTTCAGGGTACAGCGTCAACGGGGGGGCACGTCTTTTTTGCCCACTTTAGGCGCGTTACAGACAAAACTGACTTTTTCATTGTTGCAATTTTGAATGATGAGCTAGGCGCGGCACTAAATAAATCAAAAGAAGTGGTGGACGCCCTTCATCTTGACATTAAAGGCTTCCGTTTGGCTGGTAGGGTGAATCTCTCAAGTTGGGCTGAGGGTGCTGATAAGTATCTGAGTTTTATTAAGGGGCGTGGACAGGATAAAGTTTCCGACTTCTTCAAGCTTTTCCTGGGCTGTAACAACTCTGTAGCCGCTGTCTTGGAAACACAAAAGCTTGGAAAAGCTTTGGAGGAATTTGTTCAGTCCAAAGAAATGTCCGAAAATCAGCGAGAAGAATTCCTGAGAAGCGCCTATTCAATATGCAAGCGCTACGCGGATAAGGACCTGCCATTTGAGGTTAAAGCGTTTGCGAATGAACTGTGGCCTGAGTCACCCGAGGACTTGAGCGATGTATTCGAAGGTTCCGGGCTCGACATATCAGATGGATTCATTCCAGATAAACGCTCACTGCGTAGCCTTGTCAAATTTACAGGTGGTTCCAAAAATTGGCGAATCACGTTCGATCGTGCAGCCCTGAGCAATGGCGAGATTGAGTTCGATACAGAATCTGAGGCACTCGTAATCAAAAAATTGCCGAACGAATTGCTAGCACGCTTACGAATGGAAGTCAGCCAAGATGGCGAAGAGGATTAGGTTTTCTGATTTGGTTCCAATCTACAGGGCGATTGAAAGCTCTGATGATGGTAACCAAATTATCAGCATAACCAATGAGCTGTTGCAGAGCTCTCTCGCCCAAGCGGTGGATGAGAATAATGCTGACGAATCGGGTATAACTGTTATCCAGGGTGACTATACTCGAATTAACTTGGGTGACACCTTTTCGTTGGACGTTTCACAACCTCGCGTTGGGCTCGGCATCCTTGCCCCTAACTTCGCGACGTATCTAACTACCACCACAGGCGCGCGCGTCAAGGAAAGAGACAATTACTACCTGATCGCGGAGCGCTTTTGCTCAATAGATCAGCCCGCGCTTGTGGTTGTCAATCGATACCGCCAAGTCTTAAGATTCGTTAAGCTACTTGCGAACTCTGCACATTACCTCGATACACAAAGAGAGGAATTGATTTTCTACAAGAATGGCCGCTTTCTTGTGCCGGTTATATACGGCGAAGAAGACGTAAATTGTCTAGATTTTTCAGCATTTGAGCGACTTGAAAATTTCGTGTTGGATCGCTACCATCATGAGCAAAAGGTGCAAATGCTGGGTGAAAATCTTATCGAGATGTTGGCGCTTACTCCGGAAAAAGATCGTTTCTCTTATCTGGTTAACAATATTAACGAGCTATACCAGCGCCTGCAGGCCAGTTACAGTATATTTGCGTCGGATTATACTTACGATAAAGCAGTCGCGGAAGTCCATTCATTTAAAGTCGACGCTATAACTAAGGTTCACAAGGCCATTTCTGATATCCAGGCCCAAGTGCTTGGGATACCCATTGCTACCTTTGTTGCGCTGAGCCAGTTAAAAGTTACTCGCTCCTTGGACGCACAGTTCGCTGCCAATACCGCAATTTTTGCAGGAGTATTTATCTTCTGCGTGTTACTCGTGGGGTTTCTCGTAAATCAACGTGCGACACTACGCACTATTGAGTCCGAGGTAAACCGGCAGCGGAAGATTTTCGAGAAACGTTTTGAAGGTAACCCTGCTGCATACACCGAAGATCTCAAGTCAGTTGACGACAGAATATGGTGGCAGTACTTCGCAGTGGCAACTATTTTTGTGCTGGATGCTGCAATGCTTTGTTGGTGCTCTGTCTATTATGTGGTTCACACACGCCCTATTTATAATTGGCTGTTTTGATATACCTTAGACGACTTTTGATCAGTAATTTCTAACAGTGTGTGATATTTTGATGGTGCCTCCTCCTTCTGACAATTGTAGTGATGGGGCAATTGCTGTCGGTCTTGACTATAAAGATCTAGCATCAGAGGTCGAAACTCCACGCTTTGTCTAGACGTTGAGCGAGTAACCGAGCCGTCAGCACGTAGTAATATCTGGTCGCTTCACTACGTTGGTTCAGTCGCTTTTCCAAAAACCAAACCATGTGTTTCCTCTGCCACATCCAAGGCGTCTCTCGCTGCCAGCGTCGTGCAATCTCGGCCTGAATAATCTTTGCCTGCCGAAGATGGCGTTTTCGGGTTGTGTGGGACCCTGTTAGCACTCCTGCTAAAAACAGCTCCATATCGAACGGCTTACTCATGTTCGCCCTCCGACATAGGCAGCGACCACGTCGATTCGACCGTGCCCCAGTTCATAGCTGATTTGCCGTCGGGCTTCACGATCAAGGTTCTTATCTACCTGGCAACATTGGCCTCCATTGATAGGCGCGCGATGTTGGGTGATTTGCTTATAGCGCTCACATGCGTACGCCGCTCGTAGCTCATGTAAGCCTTTGAGATTGTGTGCATGAAGGGTGTCCCGTGCAGGGCGGATGATTTCTTGCAGAACATTCAGGTAGCTTTCGTTGGACGCAATCAGGTTGTGGCTACCCGCAGGCGACACCTGCCGAGCAAACCCAAGTGCACCTAGAACATGGTCGTCCACCGTAATCCATCGTGGCGCCGAGGCGCCAGCGCGGCCGCCTTTGGTGCCATCCTGAATATTGATCTTGCCTAGGCCGTTAGCCTCACGGCTTAGCCGTGGCAAGTCAGCCAAGATGGCCTCACGCAAGCGCATGCCGGTAGCTCGCGCCAACAGAACGATCGCGGCGGCCCGCAGATGATCACGACTGCAAAGTGCATAGACAATCTGCTTAACCTGTTCGCGGTCTTGGCCCTGCGGCACCGAGCGTCGCACCCCGGTGCGCTGCATACCCAACGCCTTGCTCGGGCTGGGCAATTTCACATACTGATCACCGCGAAGCGCCGCCATGGTTCTGTTAACGCTGGATAGCCGGTTTTGTGCGGTGCTGATGGCGAGGTCACCGCGCCTAACCACTTCACGCAGATACGCCGCGTAGTCGGCCAACACTTTGCGATCAATCTGCCGCGCATCATTGATGCCGGGCCCCTGTTCGGAGCGGCACCACCTCACGAATGCCAACCATCGATCACTGTGCGCCTTGACCGTGCCGTAGTGGCCACCGCCGAACATGTCTTTCAACGCCTGAGGTCCTGCGTAACTCAATTGCCTGCCGTAGCCGAAATTGCGGCCGTCACGCCTACCCACCAGTGCCATGTCGGTCACCTCTTCTGATGTTCTCTGATCCCAGCCCCACGTCATCCCGCCAAGAATGCTGAGTGTTATCAGGGATCAAGGCCCCTGCGACCTGTGGGGAGTGTCCTCTACGCGGGACTGGCGGCTCCTTACGACCGGGAGCACGGGCATCTCATGATCTGGCCTCCTGAACACCGTTACCGGTGGGCGGGTGGAGGCTGCATTGGCTGACGAGACCAGTGCCGCGAGATCCTGAGCCATGTGCAAGCAGCAATGCGATGACCGGGGCGTGCCTGACTGTCAGTCAGGTGCAGTCCATTCCTTGGTCTGCGGCACCATCATCTACAGCGCTGTTGCTGGTGACATCGGCGTTTATCACGCTGATTGTCACGAGGGGGAATGCCGCAAAGCCATGTGCGATCAGGGCTGCAGCAGTGGTAGAAGTGCCCGTCTCTTTTCAGGAAAAGAGACGGGCACAGGTTGGCGGAGTATTCGGCCAAGCGGATAGGTTGCTGCAGGGCAGCGAGGTACGGAGCATCTGGCGCACGAGCGCTTTATGTGTAAGAGCATCCATCACATGGGTAGTGACCGGGCGAGCTGCCGGATGCGAATCGCCCTTGGGAAGAACCACCGCGGGAGCGGCGTGACCTTTAAGGTTCGGGCCACCTAGGGTGCTGTCATCGACAGCGCTTGCAACTCCCGGTCTACGCCTGTGGACAATGTTCGTCAAGCAAAGCGATTTCAGGGATTTAGCGCCTGTGGATAAAACTATCCCCCGGTGGACATCTGTGGTTTTCCACAGACGTACGCTGTGCCAGCGGTTTTTTTCCTAGGTATGGTCCTTTCAAACGGGGCGGCTTTGCAGCCCCGTTTGAAAGGACCCGCGCGGAGGAGCTTCATGCGGTGCTGTGGGTAACTTCACAGCTAGTTGAGGTGGTGGTGCGGCGGGTTACTCGGTCCTCTTGGCACTGCGAAGGCGCGTGACGTTCTCACCTGACTGATTGGCGAACTCATGCGGGGTGACATGCTCCTCGCGGTTTGCCTCCAGAAACCGGCTCCACCAGGTCATGATCATCCGGCGCTCTTCGAGGAACTCGGCCTTGTGGGTATAGGCGGCGCGCACGTTGTTGCGCTCCTTGTGGCTCATCTGCCGCTCGATGGCCGTCTCCGACCACAGCCCAGACTCGACCAGCGCACTGCACGCCATGGCTCGGAACCCGTGGCCGCAGATATCCACCTTGGTGTCGTAGCCCATCGTCCTGAGCGCGGCATTCACCGTGTTCTCGGACATCGGTTTCCACGGCTTGGCATCCCCCGCGAACACCAGCTCGAACTTGCCGGTGATCGCGTGGATCTGCTCAAGCAATGCCACTGCCTGCGGCGATAAGGGTACAACGTGGATATCCCCGGCCATCTTTGTACCCCTTGTGGAAAAGGGCACACCGTCCAGCGCCGGGCGGGTGTCGGGGATTTCCCAGATTCCGCGCTTTAGGTCGAACTCGTTCCAGCGGGCGAAGCGCAGTTCACTGGAGCGTACGAATACATGCAGCGATAGCATCACGGTAAGGCGCGTGAGCGGGCGACCTCTGTAATCCTCAATGCATGCCAGTAGCTCTGGCAGCCGCGATAAGGGTAGTGCGGGTCGGTGAGTTACCCGTGGTGTCTTGATCGAGCCATCAAGGTCGTGAGCCGGGTTCGCCGTGATCAGTCGCAGCCGTTTGGCTTCACGCATGATGCTTTGCAGGTAATTCTTGATCCTGAGCGCCACGTCGATGGTGCCGCGCTTCGTCACAGCCTCCAGTGGCTGCATGAGGTCGTGGGTGTCTAACTCAACGATTGCCCTGGCACCTAACAAAGGGAATACGTGAGTCTTCAACCGGCTGAGCACAGTCTTAGCGTGGCCCGGCGCCCACTTCGGCACCATGCTCGCATACCAGTCGAGCGCAACGCTTTCGAAGGTGCGGCCGTTGATCACGGCTTGGGTCTTGGTTTGTTGCTTGTACTGGATGGGATCTATACCGTTGGCGAGCTGCTGCTTGATCTCGAAGCGCTTGCGGCGTGCGTCGCCCAGCCCGACCACCGGATAGCTGCCAAGAGCGGTCAGGCCTTCGCGGCCATCGGGTTTCACGTACCTGAGCCGCCAGCCTTTGCGGCCGTTGGGTTGCACAAGCAGGTAAAGACCGTCGCCGTCGAAGAGCTTGTACTCGCGCTCTCTGGGCTTTGCCGTGCGGCAGGCGGTGTCTGTAAGCGGGGCAGTGGTGCGGGCCATAAGGGTAGTCTCCGGTATCGAAACGGACCTCTATCCTTAAAACTACCCTTATTAGCGCTGGCTACCCTCGGAATCCGACGGAACGCCAAAACGAAAAAACCCGCCAGAAGGCGGGTTTTTCGGGGGTTCCAGAGATTTTGAAAGCTTTCTATGGAACCTTGAATGGTGCCGGCACCAGGAATCGAACCCGGGACCTACTGATTACAAGTCAGTTGCTCTACCATCTGAGCTATACCGGCAATGGGGCGTCATTATAACGATCGGTTGGCGCCTGTAAACCACTTCCTTGCGAAAGCGTGCAAATAGCCTAAGTCACCGGCCCAAAAGGATATTTTCTTACCAGCCGCGGTGGATGGTGTTGACGCTCGGCTCGGTCTTGCCGGGGTTGAAAAACAGCTTGTCGTTGTCGCAGCCGCGCTTGCGGCAGGGGCTTTCCACGCGCAGGGGCAGGCCGTTGTCGCCGCCCAGCTGCATGCCGGGGGTGTTCCAGTCCAGGTTGCTGGCAGGGTGCGGGGCAGGATCGCTGGCGCAGGCGCCCAGAGTCAGGGTGAAGGCCAGCAGGGCAAGGGGTTTGGCTTGGGTCACGATGGTTTAGTCCGTTAGTCCATTGTCGATTCTGGCGCAACGCCAGACGGTCGCAGGGCTGGCGGGCAGCGTGCGACGTAGCTTTTTAATGATTTGGGGGGCGGATGATACACCGTCGGGCCTCTTCGCGGGTGAACCCGCTCCCACAGGGATCGTGGTGATTTTGTGAGGAAATTCTGAACTTGAGACCAAATGCTTCAGGATTGAGGTATTTGGGAATTATCCTACGCGCGCTACTGAACTATCGCTGTTGGCTGACAAGCGCCTTGGGGATAACGTTTCCCGGTCGTTTCGGCGACCGGGTGTGAGAACCCGAGGCGAATAATCGGTAGCCTTTCATGGCGGCCATACGCGGGCAGACTTCGGTCTGGCCGAGCTTCCTTATTCCCTCGGTTTCTCACCCCGCGTAAGGCTGCCACCCTAATCCGTGAGAAAGATTCGGATGGCGGCTCCTTTCTTTGGAATAAGGAGTTTTGCCATGAAAAAGATCGTACCCGATCCACCCCATCTATTAATCCAAACCCCCTATTTCTCCGTCCACAGCGACATCTCCTCCGAAGATGCCATCACCCATGGCGCGGAGCTCATCCGCGGTGTCGCCGAAACCATCGATGAACACTGCCGTCTCCACGCCGGCGAGCCTGGCTTGAACACGCTGGCCAACGCCGCCTTTGCGGCCGAATCGGCACTGATCCTGTTCCAGCATGCGTTGGCGAGCATGAGCGATGAAGGAGGGCCAGGCGCATGAGTGATACCACTAATACCATCGTCACGGCAGGCGTCGAAACCTTCCTGGAAGCAGGAAACCCGACAGTGGATCTGCTACGGGTGCAGCCGGGTATCCCGATCGACCATGCCTACGAACATGTGTCGGTGTTGCTCGGCTATATCAAACACCTGGTGCGCGAGGGGGATATGGAGGACGACCATAAGCTTTTGGGCGCTGCGGATTATCTGCTGGCCCTGGCCAAAGCGCTGATGAACGATATCGAGATTGCCAAGAACAAGGTGCATTGATTCAGGGGCCCTTTCGCGGGCACGCCCGCTTCCACAGGGGGCCCATTGCCTAATCGAATTTTTGTTTATGCACAAGAGGCATTGCCGCCGTGCGCGAAAGGCATGCCGCTTCTGCGTACCGCCGGTCTTTGCGCAAACGCCTGTTTTTACTGGGCTTGTGGCCCATGCTGGAATAAGCCAAACGCTTGAAATAGCGCTTGGCTCCATCCAGTCATCAAAAGCTTGTTCACAGACTTATCCACAGGTTGTGCTGCGGCTAACGGTCACGTTCGGCCAGTAGCAACAGGTTGCGTGGGGTGAGCGGGTAGTCGCAGAAAGTGCCCAAACGAACGTCGTAGCCTTGTTCTTCGAGGAACAGGGCGCGATCGAGCACCAGCCACAGCTCCAATGGGCGGCGGAACAGGTTGCGCAGGCGTTCGAGGTTGCGTACTTCGGCCAGGCGCTGCCAGCCGGCGGCCTCCAGCGCGGCCCAGTCCGGGTTACCGCGTAACGCCACACCGCGCAGGTCGGCCAGCTCACGGCAGTACTGCTCGAAAGGCTTGTCCAGCCAGGCGATCGGCAGCGAAGGGGTGGAAAGGTATTCATCACACTGGCGCTGTTCGCGCTGCAGCAGGTCGAAGCCCAGACGCCGGGCCATGGAGCAGTCGCGTTGATGGCGCACGCGGGCGCTGGCGGTGACGGCTTCGTTCAGCGGCAGGCCCAGGTCGATCATGCTCAGCTGCAGTGACGAGTTCTGCGCGGCTGTGGATAACGGCTGATAGTGCTCGCCCGGGATGCGGTTGTAGCAGCAAGGGGCCACGGCCAGGTGGCGGCAGCCTTGCTGGCTGGCCTGGCGCAGCAGGTGCACGTGCAGTTCGCCGCAGGCGTGCAGGGCGACCACGCTTTTCTCGTGGTTCAGGTGCTGGGTGCTGCTGGCAGCCATCACATCCTGGTGGACGTGGGTCGCAGGCAGGTGATGGTGATCACTCAGGGCCTGGCCGGCGGCGACCAGCTCGGGGTTGTATTCCAGGCAGGTGAGTTGCTGGCCGGGTTGCAGCAGGCGGCGGCCGAGGTGGCCTTTGCCGGAGCACCAATCCAGCCAGTGGCGGGTGTGTTCGCGAAAGCCCAGGCGGCGGCTGAAGGCTTCGATCTGCTGCCATTTGCGGCCGGGTACGGCGACGTCGAGGCGGTGGCCGGCGGTGGGCAGGCCGGTGTCGGGGAGTTCGCCGAGGGCTGACAGCTGTTCGGCTTGCGCGGCCAGTTGCGGGAACGGGGCGGGCAGGGCTTGTGGGGTGATGTCGGCTTCGGCGTCGGCCAGTGAGCATTGGCGCAGGTGGGCGGCGAGGTCGGGGTATTCGGTTTCCCAGTCCAGGCGCAGGGCGGTGAAGGGCCGGGGTTTCCACAGCGGTTGGTGCTCGGTCAGGAACTGGTCGAGGGCCTGGAAGCGGTCTTGCAGGTGGTGGCTGTGGAGGTAGGTGGACATGGGGCTGGGCTTGAGGTGGGTGGTGGTTTTGGGGGCCTCTTCGCGGGCACGCCCGCTCCCACAGGTATAGCGCAGTACCTGTGGGAGCGGGCGTGCCCGCGAAGACGGCAGTGAGAGTTTCAACGACCCTGGCAGGCGTCCACGCGCAGCCAGCGCTCCAGCAGCTTGAAGCCTTGCACCAGCACGAACGAGATCACCAGGTAGAACACCCCGGCCGCGAAGAAGATCTCCACCGGCAGGTAGGTCCGGGCAATGATCGTGCGGGCCATGCCGGTCAGCTCCAGCAGGGTCACGGTACTGGCCAAGGCACTGGCCTTGAGCATCAGGATCACTTCGTTGCTGTACGCCGGCAGGCCGATGCGAGCGGCACGTGGCAGCATGATGTAGAACAGCGTCTTGCCCCGCGACATGCCCAGCGCCCGGGCGGCTTCGATCTCGCCCTTGGGGATCGACTGCAGCGCACCGCGCAGGATCTCGGCGATGTAGGCGGCGGTGTGCAGGGTCATGGTCAGCACCGTGCACCAGAACGGATCGCGCAGGTACGGCCACAGCGAGCTGGAACGTACTGCGTCGAACTGCGCCAGGCCGTAATAGACCAGAAACAGCTGCACCAGCAGTGGCGTGCCACGGAAGAAGAAGATGTAGCTGAACGGCACGGCGCGCACGTACCAGTGGCGCGAGGAGCGGGCGATGCCCAGCGGGATGGCCAGGATCAACCCGGCAACCACGGCGATGGCCACCAGCTCCAGGGTCAGGGTCGCACCCTGGGCCAGGCGCGGCAGCCACTTGATGATGACTTCCCAGTTCATTTATTCGGCCCTCGCAAAGCCGCGAGCGGCGCGTTTTTCCATGAAGTGCATGCCGGTCATGGCGATGATGGTCAGGCTCAGGTAGATGCAGGCAGCGACCATGTAGAAGGTGAACGGCTCCTTGGTCACGGTCACGCCGATCTGCGCGTGGCGCATGATTTCTTCCAGGCCGATCACCGACACCAGCGCGGTGTCCTTCATCAGGATCATGAACAGGTTGCCCAGGCCCGGCAGGGCGATGCGCCACATCTGCGGCAGGATGATCCGCGACAGGATGCGGCCTTGGGACAGGCCCAGTGCCAGGCCGGCCTCACGGTGGCCCTTGGGGATCGCCAGGATCGCACCACGGAACACTTCCGTGGCGTAGGCACCGAAGCACAGGCCCAGGGCGATGACACCCGCGGCAAAGGCGCTCAATTCGAGGCCGGGCATGTTCAGGGCTTCGCCGAGGCTGTTCATCAGGCCGACGGTGCCGAAGTAGATAAGCAGGACCCACAGCAGCTCGGGCACGCCGCGCACCAGGGTCGAGTAGAAGCCGCCAAGCCATTGCAGCGGCTTGATCGTGGAAGTCTTGGCCAGGGCGCCGAGCAGGCCCAGGACCAGCCCCAGCAGCAGGGCGCAAAGCGCCAGTTTTACGGTCATCAGGGTGCCGGCCATCATGGCCGGACCGAATCCGTGCAGGTCGATATTCATGGGCAGGTCATTCTAGGGACTTGCGCGCCGCTGGGGCGCGCAGGTCAGGGCGGATCATTCGATGCTGAATGGGAAGTACTTGTCGTTGATCTTCTTGTACGTACCGTCAGCCTTGATTTCTGCCAGGGCTTTGTTCAGATCGTCGCGCAGCTTGGTATCACCCTTGCGCACGGCAATGCCGATCTTGTCGCTGTCCATCACCGGTTCGCCCTTGAACTCGTAGTTCATGCCGTCCTTGCTTTTCAGCCACTCGTACTGCACGTACTTGTCGGCGAGGATGCCGTCGATACGGCCGGAAACCAGGTCGAGGTAGGCGTTTTCCTGGGTGTCGTAGAGCTTGACGTTGACATCCGGGAAGTTGTCTTCAAGGTAGGTGCCTGCCAGCGTGGCGCGCTGGGTGCCGATGGTCTTGCCCTTGAGCGAAGCCTTGTCGGTCTTGAAGTCGACATTCTTCGGCGCGATGAATTGCAGCTTGTTGGAGTAGTACGGGTCGGTGAAGTCGACGGCCTGCTTGCGCTCGTCGGTGATCGACAGCGACGACACCAGGAAGTCGAACTTCTTGGCGTTCAGGGCCGGGATGATGCCGTCCCAGTCGGAGGTGACCACCGAGCACTCGACCTTCATCTTGGCGCACAGGGCGTCGCCGATGTCCTTGTCGAAGCCGACGACGTTACCGCTGGCATCCTTGTTGTTGAACGGTGGGTAGGCGGCTTCGATACCCATGCGCAGTTTTTCCGCGGCCATGGCGTTTGCCGACATCACCAGGGTGGCAGCGGCTGCCAGGAGGAACTTCTTGTAAGTGTGCATGTATTGCTCCGTTAGCGGTGGCTGGACATGAATTGCTTGCAACGCGCCGAGGTCGGGTTCTCGAAGACCTGCTGCGGCGATCCTTGCTCTTCAACCAGGCCCTGGTGCAGGAAGACCACTTCACTGGACACCTGGCGGGCAAAGTTCATCTCGTGCGTCACCAGCAGCATGGTACGGCCTTCTTCGGCCAGTGCGCGGATAACGTTAAGCACTTCCTGGACCATTTCCGGATCGAGCGCCGAGGTCGGTTCGTCGAACAGGATGACCTTGGGCTTCATGGCCAGGGTGCGGGCGATGGCAGCACGCTGTTGCTGGCCACCGGAAAGCTGGGCGGGGTAGCTGTGGCGCTTGTCGTAGATGCCGACCTTGTTCAACAGGGCTTCGGCGGCTTCGATGGCCTCGGCTTTGCTCTGGCCGAGCACGCGGCGTGGCGCCTCGATGATGTTGTCGAGAATCGACATGTGCGGCCACAGGTTGAAGTTCTGGAAGACGAAACCGATTTCGCTGCGCAGGCGGTTGATCTGGCGGTTGTCGGCGGCGATCAGGTCGCCGTTCTTGGCGGCCTTGAGCTTGAGGCTTTCGCCGGCAACGAGGATTTCACCCTGGTGCGGGTTTTCCAGCAGGTTGATGCAGCGCAGCAGGGTGGACTTGCCGGAGCCGGACGACCCCAGGATGGAGATCACGTCACCGTCGCGCGCGGTTAGCGAAATGCCCTTGAGAATTTCCTGCTCGCCGTAGCGTTTGTGCAGATTGCGGATTTCCAGCGCGGGCGTGGCCTGGGCCATGTGCGGTCCTCATGTGATCGGGTGCGTTCCCAGCTGTTGGCGGCCTTCCTGGCGAGCGCCACGCTAGCATAGCGGCAATATGACGGCCAACAGGGTCGCAGGGGGCTCAAGGCGTTGCCGGGGCAGTTTGTCGCATCGTTGCAGTGCAACGTCGCGCAGATGTCCGCAAAGGGTCTCGCCCAGCTCCATAGCCTTGATGGAAAAAAGGCGCGATGGTGCCAGTTTTGGCCGGCACTGGGAAGCTGTTTTAGACCATTCGCGGGCCATTTGCGGATCAGTCCCGCTGCTGCGGGTGCGACCGTGGCCTGTGGATACCGGCGTGAAAGGTTGTACCTACGGGTTGCGCTTTTATGCGTTGCACTGGTGCAAAGGTGTTACCGGGGAGCACCTTTGGTGCGTTTGTAAGTGGGTATTTCCGTAATCTGGACCCGGCAGGGGGATTTGGCGGCCTTTCGGTCAAAGCTTGGCCGAATGCCCTGCAACCCGCGTCGTTAAAAGGTCGGTGCATCAATCTGACGAATGCATTCAGCACATGGCGCGCTTATTGCCAGCTTATTGCCAGTAGGAAACCGCCGATTGCAGCGATGCCTAGGTCAACCCCAGGTGCGCTCTGTTCCCGCAGTCGGAGTGGTCCACTCCTTACAAAGGTAGTTTTAATGAGCGGTAACAATTCCAATGACCTCGCTCAGGGGCTCAAACAACGGCATGTCACCATGCTGTCCATTGCTGGCGTTATCGGCGCCGGTCTGTTCGTGGGTTCCGGCCATGCTATCGCAGCGGCCGGCCCGGCCGTGCTGCTGGCCTACGCCGCCGCGGGTACCCTGGTGGTACTGGTGATGCGCATGCTCGGCGAAATGGCGATCGCCTCGCCGGACACGGGTTCGTTCTCTACTTATGCCGACCGCGCCATTGGCCGCTGGGCCGGTTTTACCATTGGCTGGTTGTACTGGTGGTTCTGGGTGCTGGTGATTCCGCTGGAAGCCAACGCCGCTGCGGCCATTCTCCACGCCTGGTTCCCGTCCGTGGAGCTGTGGGCCTTCTCCCTCCTTATTACCCTGGCGCTGACCCTGACCAACCTGTGCAGCGTGAAGAACTACGGTGAGTTCGAGTTCTGGTTCGCCCTGCTCAAGGTGCTGGCGATCATTGGCTTCATCGTCGTTGGCTGCATCGCCATGTTCGGCCTGGCGCCAAGCAGCCAGGTGAGCGGCGTTTCGCATCTGTTCGACACCCAGGGCTTCATGCCTAACGGCCTGGGCGCGGTGTTGGCGGCCATGCTGACCACCATGTTCTCGTTCATGGGTACCGAAATCGTCACCATCGCTGCAGCCGAATCGAAAGACCCGGGCAAGCAGATCAGCCGCGCCACCAACTCGGTGATCTGGCGTATCTGCCTGTTCTACCTGGTGTCGATCTTCCTGGTCGTGGCCCTGGTGCCGTGGAACGACCCGGCGCTGGCTGAACTGGGTTCCTACCAGACCGTGCTGAGCCGTATCGGTGTGCCGAACGCCAAGCTGATCGTCGACATCGTGGTACTGGTCGCTGTGACCAGCTGCCTGAACTCGGCGCTGTACACCTCGTCGCGCATGCTGTTCTCGCTGAGCAAGCGTGGCGACGCCCCGGCCATCGCCCAGCGCACCACCAAGGCAGCGACCCCGCATGTGGCCGTGCTGCTGTCGACCGCTGCCGCGTTCCTCTGCGTCTTCGCCAACTACGTGGCCCCGGCCCAGGTGTTCGAGTTCCTGCTGGCCAGCTCCGGCGCCATCGCCCTGCTGGTGTACCTGGTGATTGCCGTGTCGCAACTGCGCATGCGCAGCCAGCGCGAGGCGCGTGGCGAGAAGATCGCCTTCAAGATGTGGCTGTTCCCGGGCCTGACCTGGGCGACCATTGCCTTCATCGTTGCCGTGCTGGCGGTGATGGCGCTGCGTGAAGATCACCGTGCCGAGATCATCGCGACTGCGCTGCTGAGCATTGGTGTGGTGGCGGCGGGCTTGATGGTGCACCGCAAGCGTGAAGCTGCCGGGCGGGTGGCGCTGGATAACTGATCCGCGCTGCTTCAAATGAAAAGGCCGCATCCTCTGCAGGGTGCGGCCTTTTTTATTGTCTGTACCGGCCCTTTCGCGGGCACGCCCGCTCCCACAGGTACTGCACCGCTTTCGAAACCTGTGGTGCTCCTGTGGGAGATTCTATGGTTTTCAACAAGCCAGTTTCCCGCCTTTGGTGACGTATTCGTCCTGATTTTTCATCAGGGCGAATGCCACCCGTGCGAGCTTTCTAGCCAGGATTACCAGAGCTTGTGTCGTTGCTTTTCCAGCACGCCGGTGTTGCTCGTAGACCTCTTTCCAGGCAGCCGACCTGCTAGCAGCCATCGCGGCGTTATGCAGCAGACGACGGATCTCAGAGCAGCCTCGCTTAGTGAGGCGACGGCGGCCACTTTTTTGCCCAGAATCAATCACTCTTAGGTCCATTCCTAAGAACGCTATGTACGAGTCACTGCTTTTAAACTCGCCCCGGATGAAG
>NZ_QEQQ01000046.1 GCF_003097235.1 Pseudomonas sp. CC120222-01a
TACGGAACGCCAACCTGACGGGACAGCAGGATGTGCTCACGGGTTTGTGGCATCGGACCATCGGCGGCCGAGCAAACCAGGATCGCGCCGTCCATCTGGGCAGCACCGGTGATCATGTTCTTCACGTAGTCAGCGTGACCCGGGCAGTCAACGTGAGCGTAGTGACGAATGTTCGAGTTGTACTCGACGTGAGCGGTGTTGATGGTGATACCGCGCGCTTTTTCTTCTGGAGCCGAGTCGATTTTGTCGAACTCAACGACGGCCGAGCCGAAAACTTCGGAGCAGACGCGAGTCAGAGCTGCGGTCAGAGTGGTCTTACCGTGGTCAACGTGGCCGATGGTGCCAACGTTAACGTGGGGAAGGGAACGATCAAATTTTTCTTTAGCCACGACAGTGAACTCCTAGCCTAAAGGGGCTGAATCAGCCTTGTTTTTTAATGAGAGCTTCGACGATGTTCGACGGAGCTTCAGCGTATTTCGAGAATTCCATGGAGTAGCTTGCGCGACCCTGAGACATGGAACGAACGTCGGTTGCGTAACCGAACATCTCTCCCAGCGGTACCTCAGCAGTGATTACCTTGCCGGACACCGAGTCTTCGTTACCCTGGATCATCCCACGACGACGGCTCAGGTCACCCATCACGTCACCCAGGTAATCTTCCGGGGTTACAACTTCGACCTTCATGATCGGCTCAAGCACCACGCCACCGCCCTTCTGGGCCAGTTGCTTGGTCGCCATCGAAGCAGCGATCTTGAACGCCATTTCGTTGGAGTCGACGTCGTGGTACGAACCGTCGAATACCGTAGCCTTCAGGCCGAGCAGCGGATAGCCGGCAACAACGCCGTTCTTCATCTGCTCTTCGATACCCTTCTGGATCGGGGCGATGAATTCCTTAGGAATCACACCACCAACGACTTCGTTGGTGAACACCAGACCTTCGGTGATGTTGCCCTTCTCGTCGACGTCTGGCTCCGAGAAGCGGATCCAGCAGTGACCGAACTGACCACGACCACCCGACTGACGAACGAACTTGCCTTCGATCTCGACGTTGGACTTGGTGATCTTCTCGCGGTACGAAACCTGCGGCTTGCCGACGTTGCACTCGACGTTGAACTCGCGCTTCATGCGGTCAACGAGGATGTCCAGGTGCAGCTCACCCATACCGGAGATGATGGTCTGACCGGTTTCTTCGTCGGTCTTGACGCGGAACGACGGGTCTTCCTGGGCCAGCTTGCCCAGTGCGATACCCATCTTCTCCTGGTCAGCCTTGGTCTTCGGCTCTACGGAGAGCGAAATCACCGGCTCAGGGAAGTCCATACGCTCAAGGATGATCGGCTTGTCGGCGTTGCACAGGGTGTCACCGGTGGTGACGTCCTTCATGCCGATCAGAGCAGCGATGTCGCCTGCACGTACTTCCTTGATCTCTTCACGCTGGTTGGCGTGCATCTGGACCATACGACCAACGCGCTCTTTCTTGCCCTTGACCGAGTTGATGACGGAGTCACCGGAGGTCAGGAAGCCCGAGTAAACGCGAACGAAGGTCAGAGTACCAACGAACGGGTCGGTGGCAATCTTGAACGCCAGGGCCGAGAACGGCTCGTTGTCGTCAGCAGGACGCTCGTCGTACTGCTCTGCAGTGACCTCATCCTTCGGCACGTCGATCAGATCAGGGTGGATACCCTTGATCGCAGGGATCTCGGTTGGCGCAGGCAGGAAGTCAATGACGGCGTCAAGAACCAGGGGAACACCCTTGTTCTTGAACGAGGAACCGCAGACAGCAGGAACGATCTCGCTCGCCAGGGTACGGGCGCGCAGACCAGCCTTGATGTCTTCGACGGACAGGTCACCTTCTTCAAGGTACTTGTTCATCAGCTCTTCGCTGGCCTCGGCAGCAGCCTCGACCATGTTGCTGCGCCACTCGTTGGCCAGGTCCACCAGCTCGGCAGGAATCTCTTCCTCGCGGTAGGTAGTACCCTTGTCGTCGTCGTTCCAGTAGATGGCTTTCATCTTGATCAGGTCGACCTGACCCTGGAAGTCGTCTTCCGCACCGATAGCCAGCTGGACCGGAACCGGGGTGTGACCCAGGCGGTTCTTGATCTGGCCGATAACGCGCAGGAAGTTGGCACCAGCACGGTCCATCTTGTTCACGTAGACAACACGTGGAACGCCGTACTTGTTGGCCTGACGCCATACGGTTTCGGACTGTGGCTCAACGCCGGAAGTACCGCAGAACACAACGACCGCGCCGTCGAGTACACGCAGCGAACGCTCTACTTCAATGGTGAAGTCAACGTGGCCGGGGGTATCGATGACGTTTACGCGGTAGTTGTCGTACTGACCACGGGAACCTTTCCAGAAGGTGGTAACGGCAGCGGAGGTAATGGTGATACCGCGCTCCTGCTCCTGCACCATCCAGTCGGTGGTCGCGGCGCCGTCATGCACCTCGCCCATCTTGTGGCTCAGACCTGTGTAGAACAGGATCCGCTCGGTAGTGGTAGTCTTGCCCGCGTCAACGTGGGCACAGATACCGATGTTACGGTAGCGGTTAATTGCTGTAGTACGAGCCATAAAGCCCTCGCAAAATGATTGATGCTTGAATTAGAAGCGGTAGTGCGAGAACGCTTTGTTGGCTTCAGCCATACGGTGCACGTCTTCACGCTTCTTGACTGCAGCACCTTTGCCTTCGGCAGCATCCAGCAGTTCGCCGGCCAGGCGCAGAGCCATCGACTTCTCGCCGCGCTTGCGGGCGTAGTCTACGAGCCAGCGCATTGCCAGAGCGTTACGACGGGATGGACGAACTTCAACCGGAACCTGGTAAGTGGCACCGCCTACACGGCGGGACTTAACTTCGACCAGCGGAGCGATGGCGTCGAGAGCTTTCTCGAAGATTTCCAGGGGGTCGCTGTTCTTGCGTGCTTTGACGGTATCCAGGGCACCGTAAACGATGCGCTCGGCTACAGCCTTCTTGCCGCTTTCCATCACGTGGTTCATGAACTTGGCGAGGATCTGAGATCCGTACTTCGGATCGTCAAGGATCTCACGTTTTGCTGCTACACGACGTCTTGGCATGATAAGCCCTCAAACGGTCTTCAGGTTAGCCCGGGACGTGGGTCTTCGACCCCTGCCCGACCTTACTCTTATCGACTCAAAAAAATGGATGTCTGCAAACGACCGATTACTTCGGACGCTTGGTACCGTATTTCGAACGACCCTGGTTACGGCCTTTGACGCCCGAAGTATCCAGAGAGCCGCGAACGGTGTGGTAACGAACACCTGGCAAGTCTTTTACACGGCCGCCACGGATCAGGACGACGCTGTGCTCTTGCAGGTTGTGGCCTTCACCACCGATGTACGAGGAAACCTCGAAACCGTTGGTCAGACGCACACGGCATACTTTACGCAGTGCCGAGTTAGGTTTTTTCGGCGTGGTGGTGTACACGCGGGTGCACACGCCACGACGCTGCGGGCAGTTCTGCAGCGCAGGAACGTCGGACTTCTCGACCGAACGCTTGCGCGGCTGACGTACCAGCTGGTTGATAGTTGCCATCTACTAGCTCCACTGATTGTCTTGCGACTCTATTGTCTTGCAAGAAAGCCAAAAATTGGCGAGACGGAGCCTCACCAAATTTAAGGGTACAAAAGTCTACGGAGGATCTTGCACCCAGTCAAGACGAGGCCCCGGCCCTCCTCGCCCGATCATCGGCAACATTTCATGTCACCGATGGCCGTTCGAGGCTTGCCGGGGCCCTGCCCTGTACTTAGTTGCCGCTGGAGTTCAGCGCTTCGGTCAGTGCGGCTTCCACCTCACTGGCGCTTACACGCAGCGGTTTGTCGGCATCACGGCGACGCTTGCGCTCGCTGTGGTAGGCCAGACCAGTACCGGCCGGGATCAGACGACCCACGACCACGTTCTCTTTCAGGCCGCGCAGGTAGTCGCGCTTGCCGGTTACCGCCGCTTCGGTCAGTACGCGGGTGGTTTCCTGGAAGGAAGCCGCGGAGATGAACGATTCGGTCGACAGCGAGGCCTTGGTGATACCCAGCAGCACGCGGGTGAACTTGGAGATGAACTTGTCTTCCCCTGCCAGGCGCTCGTTTTCCATCAGCACCTGGGTCAGTTCCATCTGGTCGCCCTTGATGAAGCTGGAGTCACCCGACTCGGCGATCTCGACCTTGCGCAGCATCTGACGCAGGATGGTCTCGATGTGCTTGTCGTTGATCTTAACGCCTTGCAGACGGTAAACGTCCTGGATCTCGTTGACGATGTACTTCGCCAGCGCGCTCACGCCCAGCAGACGCAGGATGTCGTGCGGATCGCTCGGGCCGTCGGAGATAACTTCGCCGCGGTTTACCTGTTCGCCTTCGAACACGTTCAGGTGGCGCCACTTCGGAATCAGCTCTTCGTACGGATCGCTGCCGTCGGTCGGAGTAATGACCAGACGACGCTTGCCCTTGGTCTCTTTACCGAACGCGATGGTGCCGCTGACTTCAGCCAGAATCGAGGCTTCTTTCGGACGGCGCGCTTCGAACAGGTCGGCAACGCGCGGCAGACCACCGGTGATGTCACGGGTCTTCGACGTTTCTTGCGGGATACGCGCGATAACGTCACCAACACCGATCTGAGCACCGTCAGCCACACCTACCAAGGCGTTAGCTGGCAGGAAGTACTGAGCAGGTACGTCGGTACCCGGCAGGTACAGGTCCTTGCCAGCGGCGTCGACCATCTTGATTGCCGGACGGATTTCCTTGCCTGCGGCAGGGCGATCCTTGACGTCCATTACTTCAATGTTGGTCAAGCCGGTGAGCTCATCGGTCTGACGCTTGATGGTGATGTTTTCTTCCATGCCCACGAAGGTCACGGTACCTTTCAGTTCGGTAACGATCGGGTGGGTGTGCGGGTCCCACTTGGCGACGATGGCGCCAGCTTCGACCTTGTCACCTTCCTTGACCGAAATCACCGCACCGTAAGGCAGCTTGTAGCGCTCACGCTCACGACCGAATTCGTCGGCAATGGCCAGTTCGCCCGAACGGGATACGGCAACCAGGTTACCGTCGGCACGCTCAACCTGTTTCAGGTTGTGCAGGCGAACCATACCGCCGTTCTTCACCTGGACGCTGTCGGCAGCCGAAGTACGGCTTGCAGCACCACCGATGTGGAACGTACGCATGGTCAGCTGAGTACCAGGCTCACCGATCGACTGCGCAGCGATAACGCCGACAGCTTCACCAATGTTCACCTGGTGACCACGAGCCAGGTCACGACCGTAGCACTTGGCGCAGATACCGAAGCGGGTTTCGCAGTTGATCGGCGAACGCACGATCACTTCGTCGATGCTGTTCAGCTCGATGAACTCGACCCACTGCTCGTCGACCAGGGTACCGGCCGGAACGATGACGTCCTCGGTGCCTGGCTTGAACACGTCACGGGCGATGACACGGCCCAGTACACGCTCACCCAGCGGCTCAACAACGTCGCCGCCTTCGATGTGCGGGGTCATCAGCAGGCCCTGGTCGGTGCCGCAGTCGATCTCGGTCACGACCAAGTCTTGTGCAACGTCTACCAGACGGCGAGTCAGGTAACCGGAGTTCGCAGTCTTCAGTGCGGTATCCGCCAGACCCTTACGAGCACCGTGAGTGGAGATGAAGTACTGGAGTACGCTCAGACCTTCACGGAAGTTCGCGGTGATCGGCGTCTCGATGATCGAGCCGTCCGGCTTGGCCATCAGGCCACGCATACCGGCCAGCTGACGGATCTGGGCTGCGGAACCCCGCGCACCCGAGTCAGCCATCATGTACATCGAGTTGAAGGACTCTTGGTCGACTTCGTTGCCTTCGCGGTCGATGACCTTCTCTTTCGAGAGGTTGGCCATCATCGCCTTGGACACTTCGTCGTTCGCCTTGGACCACAAGTCGATGACCTTGTTGTACTTCTCGCCCTGGGTTACCAGGCCGGAGGCGTACTGGCTCTCGATTTCCTTCACTTCGTCGGTAGCGTTACCGATGATGCGGGCTTTCTCGTCCGGGATAACGAAGTCGTTAACACCGATGGAAACGCCGGAAATGGTCGAGTAAGCGAAACCGGTGTACATCAGCTGGTCAGCAAAGATAACGGTCTCTTTCAGACCAACCACGCGGTAGCACTGGTTGATCAGCTTGGAGATCGCCTTCTTCTTCATCGGCTGGTTGACCACGTCGTACGGCAGGCCTGCCGGAACAACCTGGAACAGCAGCGCACGGCCGACGGTGGTGTCGACGATGCGGGTGTTCTTGGTGATGCTGCCATCGC
Organism: Pseudomonas sp. CC120222-01a; assembly: GCF_003097235.1. Lineage (GTDB taxonomy): Bacteria > Pseudomonadota > Gammaproteobacteria > Pseudomonadales > Pseudomonadaceae > Aquipseudomonas. The sequence goes on from NZ_QEQQ01000046.1 coordinate 6,284, forward strand.
GGTCTTTCACGGTTTCGTTGATACGAACCTTGATTTTCGCGTGCAGGGCAGCTTCGCCGGCGCGGAACACGCGGTCAACTTCCTGCAGGTCAGCGAACACGCGACCTTCGCCCTTGGCGTTGATGGCTTCACGGGTCATGTAGTACAGACCCAGTACAACGTCCTGCGACGGAACGATGATTGGCTCACCGTTGGCTGGCGACAGAATGTTGTTGGTCGACATCATCAGCGCGCGCGCTTCGAGCTGGGCTTCCAGCGTCAGCGGCACGTGAACGGCCATCTGGTCACCGTCGAAGTCGGCGTTGTAGGCGGCACAGACCAGCGGGTGCAGCTGGATAGCCTTACCTTCGATCAGAACCGGTTCAAAGGCCTGGATACCCAGACGGTGCAGGGTCGGTGCACGGTTGAGCAGCACGGGGTGTTCGCGGATCACCTCGGCGAGCACGTCCCACACCTCTGGCAGCTCGCGCTCGACCATCTTCTTGGCAGCCTTGATGGTGGTCGCCAGACCACGCATTTCCAGCTTGCCGAAAATGAACGGCTTGAACAGCTCGAGGGCCATCTTCTTCGGCAGACCGCACTGGTGCAGACGCAGGGTCGGGCCTACGGTAATTACCGAACGACCGGAGTAGTCCACGCGCTTACCGAGCAAGTTCTGACGGAAGCGACCTTGCTTACCTTTGATCATGTCGGCCAGGGACTTCAGCGGACGCTTGTTCGAGCCAGTGATGGCGCGACCGCGACGGCCGTTGTCCAGCAGGGCGTCGACCGCTTCCTGCAGCATGCGCTTTTCGTTGCGCACGATGATGTCCGGCGCCGACAGATCAAGCAGGCGCTTCAGACGGTTGTTACGGTTGATCACCCGACGATACAGGTCGTTCAGGTCGGAGGTCGCGAAGCGGCCGCCATCCAGCGGAACCAGCGGACGCAGGTCCGGCGGCAGCACTGGCAGGACGGTCAGGACCATCCACTCAGGCAGGTTGCCCGAGCCCTGGAAAGCTTCCATCAGCTTCAGGCGCTTGGACAGCTTCTTGATCTTGGTTTCCGAGTTGGTCTGCGGAATTTCTTCGCGCAGGCGGCCAATCTCGTGCTCCAGGTCGATTGCGTGCAGCAGCTCGCGGACAGCCTCGGCACCCATGCGGGCGTCGAAGTCGTCACCGAACTCTTCCAGCGCTTCGAAGTACTGTTCGTCGTTCAGCAGCTGACCCTTCTCGAGGGTGGTCATGCCCGGATCGATCACCACGTAGCTCTCGAAGTAGAGCACGCGCTCGATGTCACGCAGGGTCATGTCCATCAGCAGGCCGATACGGGACGGCAGCGACTTCAGGAACCAGATGTGGGCAACCGGCGAGGCCAGTTCGATGTGCGCCATGCGCTCACGACGAACCTTGGCCAGGGCAACTTCAACGCCGCACTTCTCGCAGATCACGCCGCGGTGCTTGAGGCGCTTGTACTTGCCGCACAGGCACTCGTAGTCCTTGACTGGGCCAAAGATCTTGGCGCAGAACAGGCCGTCACGCTCAGGCTTGAACGTACGGTAGTTGATGGTTTCCGGCTTCTTAACTTCACCGAACGACCACGAACGGATCATTTCAGGCGACGCCAGACCGATGCGGATGGCGTCGAACTCTTCGACTTGACCCTGGTTTTTCAGCAAATTCAGTAGGTCTTTCAAGGCCTTTCCTCCTGGCGGAGCAGGGAGCGGGCATTACCTGCCCCACTCCCCTTCGCGTCACGTGTTATTCGGTTTCCAGATCGATATCGATACCGAGCGAACGGATCTCTTTGATCAACACGTTGAAGGACTCGGGCATGCCCGGCTCCATACGGTGATCGCCATCCACGATGTTCTTGTACATCTTGGTACGGCCGTTCACGTCGTCCGACTTCACTGTGAGCATTTCTTGCAGGGTGTATGCCGCGCCGTATGCTTCCAGCGCCCACACTTCCATCTCCCCGAAACGCTGACCACCGAACTGCGCCTTACCACCCAGCGGCTGCTGGGTAACCAGGCTGTAGGAACCAGTGGAACGCGCGTGCATCTTGTCGTCCACCAAGTGGTTCAGCTTGAGCATGTACATGTAACCAACGGTCACAGGACGCTCGAACTTGTTGCCGGTACGGCCGTCGAACAGCACCATCTGGCCGCTTTCTGGCAGGTCTGCCAGTTTCAGCATGGCCTTGATCTCACGCTCCTTGGCACCGTCGAAGACTGGAGTGGCCATCGGCACGCCTTTCTTCAGGTTGTTCGCCAGGGCGATGATCTCTTCGTCGGTGAACTCTTCCAGGTTCTCCTGACGACCACCGATCTCGTTGTAGATCTCGGTGAGGAAGGTGCGCAGTTCAGCGGCTTTACGCTGCTCTTCGATCATGCGATCGATCTTCTCGCCCAGACCCTTGGCCGCCAGGCCCAGGTGGGTTTCGAGGATCTGACCGACGTTCATACGCGAAGGTACGCCCAGCGGGTTCAGTACCACGTCAACCGGAGTACCGTTGGCGTCGTGCGGCATGTCTTCTACCGGCATGATCACCGAGACGACACCCTTGTTACCGTGACGACCGGCCATCTTGTCACCCGGCTGGATGCGACGGCGGATTGCCAGGTAGACCTTGACGATCTTCAGTACGCCTGGAGCCAGGTCATCGCCCTGCTGCAGCTTGCGCTTCTTGTCTTCGAACTTGTCGTCCAGCAGACGGCGACGGTCGACGATGTACTGTTGAGCCTTTTCCAGCTGCTCGTTCAGTGCATCTTCGGCCATGCGCAGCTTGAACCACTGGCCGTGCTCCAGACCGTCCAGCACTTCGTCAGTGATCACGGTGCCTTTCTTCAGGCCCGCACCACCGTCGACCACCTGGCCGTTCAGGGCAGCACGCAGACGCTCGAAGGTTGCACCTTCGACGATACGGAACTCTTCGTTGAGGTCCTTGCGGATCTCGTCCAGCTGTATCTTCTCGATGGACAGGGCGCGGCTGTCGCGCTCGACGCCATCACGGGTGAAGACCTGTACGTCGATGACGGTACCCTTGGTGCCGGTTGGCACGCGCAGGGAGGTGTCCTTAACGTCGCTGGCCTTCTCACCGAAGATTGCGCGCAGCAGTTTTTCTTCCGGAGTCAGCTGGGTTTCGCCTTTTGGCGTGACCTTGCCGACCAGGATGTCGCCAGCGCCGACTTCGGCACCCACGTAGACGATACCGGCTTCGTCCAGCTTGTTCAGAGCGGCTTCACCCACGTTCGGGATGTCCGCAGTGATTTCCTCTGGGCCAAGCTTGGTGTCACGCGCCACACAGGTCAGTTCCTGGATGTGGATGGTGGTGAAGCGGTCTTCCTGAACCACACGCTCGGACAGGCAGATGGAGTCTTCGAAGTTGAAGCCGTTCCACGCCATGAACGCAATGCGCATGTTCTGACCCAGTGCCAGTTCACCCATGTCGGTGGACGGGCCGTCGGCCATGATGTCGCTGCGCTGAACCTTGTCACCCTTGCTCACCAGCGGACGCTGGTTGATGCAGGTGTTCTGGTTCGAACGGGTGTACTTGGTCAGGTTGTAGATATCCACACCTGCTTCACCGGTCTCGACTTCGTCATCATTGACGCGAACGACGATACGGCTGGCGTCGACCGAGTCGATCACACCACCGCGGCGAGCAACCACGCAGACACCGGAGTCACGGGCAACGTTGCGCTCCATGCCGGTACCTACCAGCGGCTTGTCGGCACGCAGGGTTGGTACAGCCTGACGCTGCATGTTCGAACCCATCAACGCACGGTTGGCGTCGTCGTGCTCGAGGAACGGAATCAGCGACGCAGCAACAGAAACAACCTGCTTCGGCGAAACGTCCATCAGGGTGACGTCTTCCGGCGCCTTGACGGTGAATTCGTTCAGGTGACGAACGGCTACCAGCTCATCGATCAGTTGCTTCTTCTCGTTCATCGCGGCCGAGGCCTGGGCGATGACGTGATCGGCTTCTTCGATGGCGGACAGGAACACGATGTCGTCGCTGACCACGCCTTCCTTCACCACGCGGTACGGGCTTTCCAGGAAGCCGTACTGGTTGGTGCGGGCATAGGCTGCCAGGGAGTTGATCAGACCGATGTTCGGACCTTCAGGGGTCTCGATCGGGCACACGCGGCCGTAGTGGGTCGGGTGTACGTCACGGACTTCGAAGCCAGCACGCTCACGGGTCAGACCGCCAGGGCCGAGTGCGGAAACACGGCGCTTGTGGGTGATCTCGGAGAGCGGGTTGTTCTGGTCCATGAACTGCGAGAGCTGACTGGAACCGAAGAACTCCTTCACCGCCGCCGCTACCGGCTTGGCGTTGATCAGGTCTTGCGGCATCAGGCCTTCGCTTTCGGCCATCGACAGACGTTCCTTGACCGCACGCTCAACACGTACCAGGCCTACGCGGAACTGGTTCTCGGCCATCTCGCCGACGCAACGAACACGACGGTTACCCAGGTGGTCGATGTCGTCGACGATGCCTTTGCCGTTACGGATATCGACCAGGGTCTTCAGGACCTCGACGATATCTTCCTTGCTCAGCACGCCCGACCCTTCGATCTCGGTACGACCGATACGACGGTTGAACTTCATGCGGCCAACGGCGGACAGGTCGTAACGCTCGGCGCTGAAGAACAGGTTGTTGAACAGGGTCTCGGCAGCATCCTTGGTCGGCGGCTCGCCTGGACGCATCATGCGGTAGATCTCGACCAGAGCTTCCAGCTGGTTGCTGGTGGTGTCGATCTTGAGGGTATCCGAGATGAACGGACCGCAGTCGATGTCGTTGGTGTACAGGGTCTCGATGCGAACAACCTGAGCCTTGGCGATCTTGATCAGCAGCTCGGTGGTCAGCTCGGTGTTGCACTCGGCCAGGATCTCGCCGGTGGCCGGGTGAACGATGGCCTTGGCGGTGGTGCGACCCAGGACGTACTCCATCGGCACGTCCAGCTGGTTGACACCGGCCTTCTCGAGCTGATTGACGTGGCGCGCAGTAATGCGGCGGCCCTGCTCGACAATGACCTTGCCGCTGTCGTCATGGATATCCATGACCGCAACTTCACCACGCAGACGCTGAGGTACCAGTTCCAGGCTGAGTTTTTCGCCGGATATGTGGAATACGTTGGTGGTGTAGAAGGTGTTGAGCACTTCTTCCGTGCTGTAACCCAGCGCGCGCAGCAGTACCGAAGCCGGCAGTTTGCGGCGACGGTCGATACGCACGAACACGCAGTCTTTCGGGTCGAACTCGAAGTCCAGCCACGAACCGCGGTAAGGGATGATGCGAGCGGAGTACAGCAGCTTGCCGGAGCTGTGCGTCTTGCCACGGTCGTGGTCGAAGAACACACCAGGCGAACGGTGCAGCTGGGAAACGATTACTCGTTCGGTACCGTTGATAACGAAGGTACCGTTCTCAGTCATCAGGGGGATTTCACCCATGTAGACTTCTTGCTCTTTGATGTCCTTGATCGCTTTGTTCGACGATTCCTTGTCGAAGATGATCAGGCGCACCTTGACCCGCAGTGGGACCGCGAAGGTCACGCCACGCAGGACACATTCCTTCACATCGAAGGCGGGATCGCCCAGGCGGTAGCCTACGTACTCCAGGGCAGCATTGCCGGAGTAGCTGATGATCGGGAATACCGACTTGAAGGCCGCGTGCAGGCCGACGTCACGGAACTGATCCTTGGATGCTCCCGCTTGCAGGAATTCGCGATACGAATCCAGCTGAATGGCCAGAAGATATGGCACATCCATGACGTCCGGCAACTTGCTAAAGTCCTTGCGGATACGTTTTTTCTCAGTGTATGAGTAAGCCATCAGCGTTCCCCAGCTTGGTCACCTGCTTGTTTGGCTTCTCCCGGCGGGAGCAGCCAGAAAATCGTGCAAACCCCTTGGTTTGCGCACCCACATGGGTGTCTTGCAGCGTGTTATCGGGGCCGGCTTGACCAGCCACCAATAACGGAAAAAGGCCGGTGGCATAAGCCACCAGCCATCAGCCTTTCGCTCAACGCTCAGGCTGGCATCGCAAAGTCGAGATTACTTCAGCTCGACTTTAGCGCCTGCTTCTTCCAGCTTCTTCTTAGCGTCTTCAGCGGCTTCTTTCGAAACGCCTTCAGCTACAACCTGAGGAGCGCCGTCGACTTTCTCTTTGGCTTCTTTCAGGCCCAGACCGGTCAGTTCGCGAACGGCTTTGATCACGTTCACTTTCTTGTCGCCGGCTTCAACCAGAACAACGTTGAACTCGGTCTGCTCTTCAACAACGGCAGCAGCAGCAGCTGGGCCAGCAGCGGCAACAGCAGCGGTAACGCCGAAGGTTTCTTCCATAGCTTTGATCAGCTCAACAACTTCCAGAACGGTTTTCTGGCCGATTGCTTCGATGATTTGTTCGTTAGTCAGAGACATGACTTAAATCCTGTATTGGGGTGACAGCCTACGCAGCCATCAAATTAAACGTATGATTTTGAAAGAATTCGCGTGCCTTAGGCAGCGGTAGCTTCTTTCTGGTCGCGAATGGCTGCCAGAGTACGAGCCAGCTTGCTGGTGGCGCCTTGAATAACGCTCATCAGTCGTGCAATAGCTTCGTCGCGGGTCGGCAGGGAAGCCAACACGTCGATCTGGTTCGCTGCAATCAGATTGCCGTCAAATGCGGCTGCCTTGATCTCGAACTTGTCCTGACCCTTGGCGAACTCTTTGAACAGACGAGCAGCAGCGCCCGGGTGTTCGTTGGAGAAAGCAATCAGGGTCGGGCCTTTGAACGCGTCGTTGAGGATCGAGAATTCGGTGCCTTCAACAGCGCGCTTGAGCAGGGTGTTACGTACGACACGTACGTATACGCCAGCTTCGCGGGCCTCTTTACGGAGTCCGGTCATTGCGCTTACAGTCACACCACGGGCATCGGCCACGACAGCGGACAGAGCGACTTTGGCAGCCTCGTTGACTTCAGCGACGATGGCCTTCTTGTCTTCGAGTTTAATTGCCACGGGTTTACTCCTGGTTTTTACCGTTTCATCTGGCCGAAGCCGGATGTCGTTTTGGTGTCTGATTCGGTAAACGAATCGGGAGCACCATCTGCGTGGGCTGGAGTTTTAAGGCTTGCGCCGCCTACGGTCTTGGATAGCCCCCGCCAGGCAGGGACCCCAATTTTTGCTGGTGGCGCGACACGTCGCGCCACCATGTTCTTACACGTTCAGCGAGCTCTGATCGATGACCAGACCTGGGCCCATGGTGGTGCTCAGGGTAACGCGCTTAACGTAGATACCTTTCGAAGAGGCCGGCTTGATACGCTTCAGGTCAGCGATCAGGGCTTCAACGTTTTCCTTCAGCTTGTCAGCTTCGAAGCCGATTTTGCCAACGGAGGTGTGGATGATACCGTTTTTGTCGGTACGGTAGCGAACCTGACCAGCCTTGGCGTTTTTGACAGCGCCGGCTACGTCTGGAGTCACGGTACCAACTTTCGGGTTAGGCATCAGGCCGCGAGGACCCAGAACCTGACCCAGCTGACCTACAACGCGCATGGCATCAGGCGATGCGATGACGACGTCATAGTTCAGGTCGCCGCCTTTCATTTCGGCAGCCAGATCGTCCATACCTACACGGTCAGCGCCGGCAGCCAGAGCGGCCTCAGCAGCTGGACCCTGGGTGAAGACGGCAACACGTACGGTCTTGCCAGTGCCGTGTGGCAGCACGGTAGCGCTACGAACGACCTGGTCGGATTTACGTGGGTCAACGCCGAGGTTAACGGCGATGTCGTAGGACTCTACGAATTTGGCAGCCGGCAGCGAAGCGAGCAGGGTTGCAGCTTCTTCGAAGTTGTAGGCCTTGCCTGCTTCGATTTTCTCGGCGATTGCCTTTTGGCGCTTGGTCAGCTTAGCCATTACACACCCTCCACGTTCAGGCCCATGCTGCGGGCAGAGCCAGCGATGGTGCGTACAGCTGCGTCCAGGTCAGCGGCGGTCAGATCAGCCTGTTTAGCTTTGGCGATGTCTTCCAGCTGAGCACGGGTAACGGTACCGACTTTAACGGTGTTCGGGCGAGCCGAACCACTGGTCAGGCCAGCAGCTTTCTTCAGCAGAACCGAGGCAGGGGTGCTCTTGGTCTCGAAGGTGAAGCTACGGTCGCTGTAGACAGTGATGATCACTGGAGTTGGCAGACCGGCTTCTTGACCCTGAGTACGGGCGTTGAAGGCCTTGCAGAACTCCATGATGTTCACACCGTGTTGGCCCAGAGCTGGACCGACGGGTGGGCTTGGGTTGGCCTGGCCGGCCTTAACTTGCAGCTTGATGTAAGCCTGAATCTTCTTAGCCATGAGCTACTCCAAAATCGGGTACGAACGCCTATTGGCTCCCCGGATGACTTGCGTTTTATCCCAGTGACGACAAAACCCCGCAGCACACAGGGCTGCGGGGTATGGGATGCTTCGTCCGCCTAGACCTTTTCGACCTGGCTGAACTCGAGCTCCACCGGAGTAGAGCGACCGAAAATGAGCACTGCAACCTGCAGACGGCTCTTCTCGTAGTTAACCTCTTCGACACTACCATTGAAGTCAGCGAACGGACCGTCAATGACACGAACCACTTCACCTGGCTCGAACAGCGTCTTCGGCTTCGGCTTGTCACTACCGTCGGCAACGCGACGTAGGATAGCCTCAGCTTCTTTATCGGTAATCGGCGCAGGTTTGTCTGCAGTACCACCGATAAAGCCCATCACACGAGGGGTGTCCTTGACCAAGTGCCAAGTCCCTTCGTTCATCTCCATCTGGACCAATACATAGCCAGGGAAGAATTTTCGCTCACTTTTGCGCTTCTGGCCGTTGCGCATTTCAACGACTTCTTCGGTCGGGACCAGAATCTCGCCGAAGCCGTCTTCCATGCCTGCCAGCTTCACACGCTCGATCAGGGAGCGCATTACATGCTTCTCGTAACCCGAGTAAGCATGCACAACATACCAACGCTTAGCCACGGGACACCTTTAGCCAACGATCAGGGAGACCGCCCAGCCGAGCAGGGAATCAAGACCCCACAGCAGCAGTGCCATAACCAGCACGACAGCCACGACAATCAGCGTGGTCTGGGTGGTTTCCTGGCGGGTCGGCCACACGACTTTACGGATCTCAGTACGAGCTTCCTTCGCCAGCGCAAAGAACGACTTACCCTTCGCAGTCTGCAGAGCTACAAAGCCAGCGACAGCAGCCAGGGCGAGAAGTGCAAGGACGCGATACAGGATCGGAGAGGCGGAGTAATATTGATTACCCACAACACCAACAACCACCAAAGCCACTACAGCCAGCCACTTGAACAGATCAAAACGCGATTCTTGGGCTTCAGTTTTGGGGGTCATCGAGGAGGATCCTGTAAGAAGAAAGCCATCACACCGAGGTGAAATGGCAGGTCAGGAGGGAATCGAACCCCCAACCTACGGTTTTGGAGACCGTCGCTCTGCCAATTGAGCTACTGACCTGTAACGCTGTATCAGGCCGGCCATTATACCGGCCTGATTAGGAAAATCAACTACTTATTCAATAATTTTTGCTACGACGCCGGCGCCGACGGTACGACCGCCTTCACGGATAGCGAAGCGCAGACCGTCTTCCATTGCGATGGTCTTGATCAGGGTAACAGTCATCTGAATGTTGTCACCTGGCATTACCATTTCAACGCCTTCCGGCAGTTCGCAGTTACCGGTCACGTCAGTGGTACGGAAGTAGAACTGAGGACGGTAGCCTTTGAAGAACGGAGTGTGACGGCCGCCTTCTTCCTTCGACAGGACGTAGACTTCTGCGGTGAACTTGGTGTGCGGCTTGACCGAACCTGGCTTGACCAGAACCTGGCCACGCTCAACGTCGTCACGCTTGGTACCACGCAGCAGAACGCCGCAGTTCTCGCCAGCACGGCCTTCGTCCAGCAGCTTGCGGAACATCTCAACACCGGTGCAGGTGGTGGTGGTGGTGTCACGCAGACCAACGATTTCCAGCGGATCCTGAACGCGGACGATACCACGCTCGATACGGCCGGTAACAACGGTACCACGACCCGAGATCGAGAATACGTCTTCGATTGGCATCAGGAATGGCTGGTCGATGGCACGAACTGGCTCAGGGATGTAGGCATCCAGAGTTTCTACCAGCTTCTTGACAGCGGTAGTACCCATTTCGTTGTCGTCTTTGCCTTCCAGCGCCATACGAGCCGAACCGATGATGATCGG
>NZ_QEQQ01000047.1 GCF_003097235.1 Pseudomonas sp. CC120222-01a
GGCCCTGTTACAGAGTGATCAGGTTTATCAACGCAAACCGAACAACAACCCGGAGGCTGCTATGAGCCTCTGACCACCCGAGTAATGCCACCGGGGCGCCAAGCGCTCCAACCCCTGCTAGTGAACATTGACCCTAGGTAAGACCGTCGCAGATAGATGCCTCCGCTCCTACAGGCCTAATAGTGGCCTCAATGTAAACGGCACACTGCGAGCTCACCACGATGTTGGCCAGAAGCAAAAAGCTTCCTCGAACAGGCCTGATACATAGATGCAACCGGGTTCCTATGTTCAAAAGCAGCTAGACAGTGTGGGCGAGTCCATACATAGGAGCGGCCTTGTGTCGCGAAAGGGCCGCAACGCGGCCCCTCGATCTTCAGCTTCACAGCAGAAATTGCCGGGGCCGCAGTGCGGCCCTTTCGCGACACAAGGCCGCTCCTACAGGTACCGCGCCAGCTGCCGGGCAATCATTAGGCCGCCGCAACCACAGCCGGCTTAGTCTGTTGCTCGTCAGGGCCCACGTTGCACGCCTGGCTCAAGGTCAATGCCTTGGTCTCCGGCGCCCAGGCCCAGGACACCAACGCCCCGAACGCCAGGATCGCCGCGAGGATGCCCATGGTCGGGCTCAGCCCCAGCCCCGCCACGCTGAGCGGCAGCAGGAAGGTACTCACCGCCGAGCCCAACCGGCTAACCGCAGTTGCCAGGCCAATGCCACTGGCGCGCACCGGGGTCGGGAAGCTCTCGGCCGGAAACACCCCGACCAGGTTGCTCACCGCCGACAGCACCAGGGTAAACACCCCGAACACCAGCACCATCAGCCACGCCGCACTGCCCGGCAACACCGCCAACAATGCCAGCGCCACGGCCAGGACCACGAAGGAACCGATCAGGAACCCGCGTCGGGAGAACTTCACCGTGCACCAGATCCCGGTCAGCGCGCCGAGAATCAACAGCAGGTTGAGCATCAGCTCGGTGCCGAAGCCCTCGGCCAGCCCCATCTTCGCCAGGATTGTCGGCAAGAAGGTATAGATGGCGAAATACGGCATCACGATGCACACGAAGAACAGGCAGTTGAACGCCGTACGCTTGCGGTATTCGCGGCTGAACAGCGCCGCATAGCCCGAGCGCTGTTCGCCGGCAGGTTCCTCGTCCAGCACCACGTGTTCACCCAGGTGCTTGCGCACGATGGCCCGGGCCTCGTCCACCCGCCCGCGATTGACCAGCCAGCGCGGTGACTCCGGCGTACCGATGCGCGCCAGCAGGATCAGTCCGGCAGGGATCGCCGAAGAGGCCAGCATGTAGCGCCAGGCATCATCGCCCAGGCTGAGCATCGCCGTGCCGACGAAGGTCGCGGCAACGTAGCCGAACGTCCAGATCACGCTGAACGAACCCAGCAGCACGCCCCGGTGCCGGCGCGGTGCGAACTCGGCGAGCATGGCGTGGCCGACGCTGAAGTCGCCGCCAAGGCCGATGCCGATGATGATCCGGCAGGCCAGCAGCGCCGCCGCGCTCTCGACATAGAACTGCATTACCGAGGCCAAGGTGATCAGCACGAAGCTGATCAGGAAGATCTTCTGCCGGCCCAGGTGGTCCGACACCCAGCCGAAAAACAGGCTGCCGAGGAACAGGCCGATCAGCGCCGAGGCACCGATCAACCCTTGCCAGAAGGCGTCCAGCTGCATCTGTGGGCTCAACAGGGTGAAGGCGATGCCGATCAGGCCGAGGATATAGCCGTCGGTGAAGTGTGCGCCAAAGGTCAGGCCAGCGATCTTCAGGTGAAAGCGGCCGATGGGCAGGTCGTCGATCATGACGGGTTGCTTGGACATGTTCGTCTCCGGTTATTGTTCTTGAAGGAGAGAGGAAGTCAGGGTGCCGCCTGCCCGTTGGCCGGCGGCGGGAATGGCGGTCAGAGCCCGCCCATCAACAGGTATTTGATCTCCAGATAGTCTTCCAGGCCGTACTTCGAACCTTCACGGCCCAGGCCCGAGGCCTTGATACCGCCGAAAGGCGCGACTTCGGTGGAAATCACCCCCTCGTTGATGCCGACCATGCCCGCTTCCAGGCCTTCGGCCATGCGCCACACCCGGCCGATGTCACGGCTGTAGAAGTACGCCGAGAGGCCGTAGGGTGTGTCGTTGGCCAGGCGCAGCACTTCGGCCTCGTCGCTGAAACGGAAGCACGCGGCCACCGGGCCGAAGGTTTCGTCGCTGGCGATGAGCATGTCCGTGCTCGCCTCGGCCAGTACCGTCGGCTCGTAGAACGTGCCGCCCAGGGCATGGCGGCGGCCGCCACACACCAGCCGTGCGCCCTTCTCCAGCGCGTCACCGACATGGGCCTCGACCTTGGCCAGGGCAGCGGCATTGATCAGTGGCCCCTGTTCGGTATCACCCTTCAGCGCCGCCCCCACCCGCATGGCCTTGACTGCCTCGGCGAGCTTGGCAACGAACGCGTCGTAGACCCCATCCTGGATGAAGAAGCGATTCACGCACACGCAGGTCTGCCCGGTGTTGCGGAACTTCGAGGCCATGGCGCCCCTGACCGCGGCATCGAGGTCGGCATCGTCGAAGACGATGAACGGCGCGTTGCCGCCCAGCTCCAGCGAGACCTTCTTCAAGGTGTCCGCCGCCTGGCGCATTAGCAGCTTGCCGGTGCCAGTCGACCCGGTAAACGACAGCTTGCGCACCACCGGCGAAGCCTGCAGTGCACCACCAATGGCCACCGCATCACCCGAGACTATGTTGAACACCCCGGGCGGGATACCGGCCTGTTCGGCCAGTACCGCCAAGGCGAAGGCCGACAACGGTGTTTCCTCGGAAGGCTTGAGCACCAGGGTGCAACCCGCCGCCAGCGCCGGGCCGACCTTGCGGGTGACCATCGCCAGCGGGAAGTTCCATGGGGTGATTGCCGCGACCACGCCAATGGCTTCCTTGATCACCACGATCCGGGCATCGGCCTTGTGGCTGGGGATCACATCGCCGTAAGCGCGCTTGGCTTCTTCGGCAAACCACTCGAGGAAGCTCGCCGCGTAGGCGACTTCGCCCCTGGCCTCGGCCAGCGGCTTGCCCTGCTCGCGGCACAGCAGCGTCGCCAGTTCTTCCTGGTGCGCCAGCATCAGCTCGCCCCAGCGCTTCAGGTATTGGCTGCGAGCCTTGGCGGTGAGTGCCTTCCAGGCAGGCAAGGCAGCATCGGCGGCGGCGATCGCCCGCTGCGTTTCCTCGGCGCCCGCCTTTTGCACCTCGGCGATCCGCTCGCCGGTGGCAGGGTCGATCACCGGGTAACTTGGCCCACCACTCGACCATTGGCCATCGATGAAATGCCCGTAGCGCAGCAGCCCGCTCATGCCACCGCCTCGCTCAGGACAAAACGCTCCAGCCCCGGACGGGCGCTACGCAGGATGCGCTTGCCGGCGGTGTAGTCGTTGATCAGGTCGCACGGCGTGTAGTTGCGCTCCAGCTCGTGCAGCTCTTCGGCATCCAGGCGAGTCTCCAGGGCAGCCAGGGCGCTGTCGAACTGCGCGGTACTGTCGGCCCCTACCAGCATGCAGTCGACACCCGGATGGTTGAGCACCCAGGCCTGGGCCACCTGTGCGTTGGACATACCACGGGCACGGGCGACGCGCTGCACCGAATGGGCGATTTCGAACGACGCCTCGTCGCTGTACATCTGCTGGGTAAAGAAGTCGGTCTGGTTGCGGGTCGATTGCACATCACCGGTCAGCAGGCCCCGCGCCAGTGGGCTGAACACCGAAACACCCAGGCCCTGGTCACGGCAGAACGGGATCATCTCGCGTTCTTCCTCGCGGTAGGCGCAGTTCAGTTGCAGCTGCATGTTGATTGGCTTGACCCAGCCATTGCGCTCACAGCACATGAGGATTTTCGCCAGCTGCCCGGTGAGCATGGTCGAGACGCCGATATAGCGCGCCTTGCCGGCCTTGACGATGTCGTTCAAGGCGCCCATGACCTCTTCCACCGGGGTGCTGACGTCGAAGAAATGCAGCATGTACAGGTCGACATAGTCCATGCCCAGGCGGGTCAGCGAGGCATCGATGCTGTCGAGGATATGCTTGCGCGAATGGCCACTGGCATTGATGCCGGTGCGGGTGCCGTAGCCTACCTTGGTGGTGATCACCAGGTCTTCACGACGGGCCAGGCGCTTGACGATACGCCCGACCACTTCCTCGCCGACACCGGCGGAGTAGAAGTCGGCCAGGTCGATGAAGTTCACCCCATGTTCCAACGCGTGGGCGACGATAGGCTCACTCTGCTTTTCATCGAAGATCCACGGTTTCCAGTCCGGGGTGCCCATGTTCATGGTGCCCAGGCACAGGCGCGAGACTTCCAGGCCGGAGTTGCCCAAACGAATGTATTGCATGGCGGCGGCCTCAGGCTTTTGGGGTGTAGAACGGGTTGCTGATACGGCCCACCACATCGGCGAGCTGCGCGCGCTCCGGCTTGCCGCCGAGCGCGGCACGGATTGCCGTACGGCAGGCGTTGTAGTTGTTCAGGTAGACCGCATCGAGGTCATCGCAGGCCGGGTTGACCCAGTTGGCGGTGACGATCGCCCATTCATCTTCGGCCTCGGCCGGCAGCGTGCCGTCGAGCAGAGCCTCGGTGACCGCCTTGGCGATCCCTGCCTGGGACGCTCCCCAGGTGGCATTGCCATGCAGCTCGCCGACGATGGCCGCCTTGTTGACGTAGAGGGTCATGGGCTTGACGGGGATGTTCGGCTGGGCGATCACCATGAACGGGCAGTGGCCCTGGCTGGGCGACGCCAGGCTGTTGGCGAAGGCCTGACCGGCCGGGCCATTGCGCGGCCCGATGAGGATGTTGATGTGCGCAGCGTTGACGCCAGGGCCTTCGAACCCTTCGCCGATGTAGAGGTCGAGATCTTTCATGTGCAAACACTCTTGTTATTGAACGTGTCGTGTCTGCTTTTTTAGCACCGGCGCTGTGGCGGGCATTAACCACATAAAGTCACAGCGCCATGAGTTCAAGTCATACCCTAGCCCCGCACCACGGCCAGCATGCTCGCCGCATCGCTGACCTCGAACTTGCCGGGCGCTTCGACCGCAAGGTGCTTGACCACACCGTCGTCCACCAGCATGGCGTAGCGCTGCGAGCGCCGCCCCAAGCCACGGGCCGAGAGGTCCTGGATCAACCCCAGCGCCTCGCTGAACTCGCCGTTGCCATCGCCGATCATCTTCACCGCCTCGCCAACCTGCAGGCTGTTGCCCCAGGCGTTCATGACGAAGGCATCGTTCACCGAAACACAGAGAATTTCGTCAACGCCGGCCGCGAACAGCTCCTGTGCCGCAGCTACATAGCCGGGGACGTGACGCTCGGAACAGGTGGGCGTGAACGCGCCGGGCAAAGCGAAAATCACTACTTTTTTCTGCTTGCAGCGCTCACGCACCGAGAACGCATTCGGACCGATCGGGCAGGCGCCCTCGCCGTTGCTGTATTCGTACAGGGTAATGTCAGGCAGTTGCTCGCCGGGTTTGATCATCGCTGTCTCCTGGGTAAGTGGATGGCCGAGCTTGCCATGATGCAGCAATCCATCAGGCTGGCGGGAGATATCGATGTGTCTCGATGTTCCTGAGTTGAGATTTTCAGCGCCTGTGAGATCGAGCGCCGCCCGCGCGGCGCATCGCGGGCAAGCCCGCTCCCACATCTGTTTCGGGCCAGTCACTCCTGTGAAGCCAACAGGGACCGCCTTGTTGGCATGGCAGTGCCTCTCGGTGGGCGCTGATGCCACTCCACCTGCCTCCTGTCATGCACCAAGGCTGATCCTGTTGGCGGCACAGGAGACATTGGCCCGAAACAGATGTGGGAGCGGGCTTGCCCGCGATGCGCCGCGCGGGCGGCGCTCGATCTCACAGGCGCTGAACATCTTGCGCCAAGCCCCCGAAGCCGCAGACTTCTGTCACCCGCGCAGCTGATACCAGGTGGTCTTCAACTGCGAATACTTGTCAAACGAATGCAACGACAGGTCACGGCCAAACCCGGACTGCTTGCCACCCCCAAACGGCACCGTCACATCCAGCGCATCGACCGTGTTCACCGACACCGTACCGGCCTTGAGCGCACGCGCCACCCGGTGGGCACGGTTCAGGTCATCGCTCCACACCGACGCCGCCAGGCCGTAGATGCTGTCATTGGCCAGGCGAACAGCCTCTTCCTCGGTATCGAACGCACTGACCGCCAGCACCGGCCCGAACACCTCGTCCCGGGCCAGGCTCATGCGGTTGTCGACGCCAGCAAAGATGGTCGGTTCGATGAAGTTGTCCGAGGTACCGATGGTCAGGCGTTGCCCGCCACAGACCAGGCGTGCGCCCTCCTCCCGGGCCTGGCCGATGGCACGGGCAATGCGCGTGGCCTGCTCGGCGTCGACAATGGCGCCGGCACGGCTGGCCGGGTCCAGCGGGTTGCCTGGCTGCCACTGGCGGGCCTTGGCCTGCAGGCGCTCGATGAACTCGTCATGGATCGAGCGCTGCACATACAGCCGCGAATTGGCCGAGCACACCTCGCCCTGGTTGAAGAAGATGCCAAAAGCGGCCTTCTCGGCGGCCAGGTCCAGGTCCTGGCAGTCGGCGAACACCAGGTTCGGGCTCTTGCCGCCACACTCCAGCCACACCTGCTTGAGGTTGGACTGTGCCGAGTACTGCATGAAGTACTTGCCGACCTGGGTGGAGCCAGTGAACACCAGGCAATCGACGTCAGGGTGCAGGCCCAGCGCACGGCCCGCCGTTTCGCCAAGGCCCGGGACCACGTTGAGCACCCCTTCCGGCAAGCCGGCTTCCAGCGCCAGTTCGGCCAGGCGCAAGGCCGAGAACGGCGACTGCTCGGCGGGCTTGAGGACCACGCTGTTGCCTGCTGCCAGCGCTGGGGCGAGCTTCCAGGCGGCCATATCCAGCGGGAAGTTCCACGGCACAACCGCCGCGACCACGCCCAGCGCTTCGCGGGTGATGGTGGCCAAGGCATTGGCAGCGGTCGGTGCGACCTGATCGTAAAGCTTGTCGAGCGCCTCGCCATACCAGGCAAAGACGTGGGCCGAGCCCGGTACGTCGATGTTGTAGGCATCCATGACCGGCTTGCCCATGTTCAGCGAGTCCAGCAGCGCCAGTTCTTCACGGTGGGCCATGATCAGCTCGGCCAGGCGCAGCAGCACCTTCTTGCGCTCTACCGGCGCCATGCGGGGCCACGGCCCTTGCTCGAAGGCCTTGCGCGCAGTGCTGACGGCGAGGTCGACTTCGGCCTGGTCACAGGCAGCGACACGGGCGAGGACCTGATTGGTCGCCGGGTTGATGGCGTCGAACGTTGCACCGCTGGCGGCCCCGAGCTGGCGGCCACCGATCAAGGCCTTGTCTGGCAAGCTCAGGCCTGCCGCGCGCTGTTGCCAGTATCCGAGATCGTACATACACACTCCTGACGACCGTCCGTGCGGTCCGCTTGTTATGGGTCTGGGCAACATTCTTGGCGCAGCCACGGGCCGGGCGAAACCAGCTTTTTTCTGCCCCTTGCAGAGGAAAAAACTGCTCCCCCGAAAGGGTGATTCCGAGGCCTGCCCGAGTGTGGGAGCATTCGAGCCGCCCCACCTGAGCCACACCTCTGATCAGATTTCCTCACCAGTAGCGAGCCCGCTCGCCTGCTGCGGCTTCCTGCATCCCATTTCAGGAGTTAGCAAATGCATACAACAACAAATACAGCCCAACCCCAGCATCCTGCGTCGCCCGGCAACACCTCCGGCCGTTTCCGCAAATCCATGGGCATGACCGCGCTGGTGCTGTTCGGCCTTGCCTACATGGTCCCGCTCGCCGTCTTCACCACCTACGGGCTGGTCACCCAGATGACCAAGGGCCACCTGCCCATCGCCTACATCCTCACCCTCGCCGCCATGCTGCTGACCGCCTACAGCTACGGCCGCATGGTCCAGGCCCATCCCTACTCCGGCTCCGTCTACACCTATACGCGCAAGGCCTTCGGCAGCCACTTCGGCTTCATCGCCGGCTGGACCTTGCTGCTCGACTACATCTTC
Source organism: Pseudomonas sp. CC120222-01a (assembly GCF_003097235.1). Classification (GTDB taxonomy): domain Bacteria; phylum Pseudomonadota; class Gammaproteobacteria; order Pseudomonadales; family Pseudomonadaceae; genus Aquipseudomonas. The sequence goes on from NZ_QEQQ01000047.1 coordinate 8,032, forward strand.
CTGCCGCTGCTCAGCTACCTGCTGATCGGCATCTACATGTCCGAGTACTTCCCGGCCATCCACGCCTGGGTGTGGGTGGCCGGGTCGATAGCCCTGGTGACCTTCCTCAACCTGATCGGCATCGAGTCGATCACCCGGGTCAACTGGGTCCTGGTGGTGGCACAACTGGTATTCATCGTGGTGTTCGTCGCGCTGTCGATACGCCATATGGACAGCCAGGCCGCACCGGTCTCGCTGCTGGCGCCGTTCCACCACGAAGGCTTCAGCGTGCCGCTGATCATGACCGGCGCGGCGGTGCTGTGCCTGTCGTTCCTCGGCTTCGATGCGGTGTCGACCATGGCCGAGGAAACCAGCAACCCGACCCGGCGCATTCCCCAGGCGATCATGGCGGTGTCGCTGATCGGTGGCCTGCTGTTCCTGGTGGTGTCGTACTGCGCACAGATGGTGTTCCCCGACTGGGCCAGCTTCGCCGACCCGGATTCGGCCTCGGTGGACGTGATGCGCCGGGTCGGCGGCGAAATGCTTGTGACAGCCTTCACCGCCACCTATGTGGCCGGCTGCTTCGCTTCGGCGATGGTGTCCCAGGCCAGCGTGTCGCGGGTGCTGTTCGCCATGGGCCGCGATGGCGCGCTGCCCCGGGTGTTTGGCCAGCTGGTGACGAAGAAACGCGTGCCAGCGACGGCGATCATGCTGGTCAGCCTGCTGTCGCTGGTGGCGCTGTTCATCACCCTGGACACCGTGGCCAACATGATCAGCTTCGGCGCCTTGTTCGCCTTCTCGGCGGTGAACCTGGCGGTGGTCAAGCACTACCTGGTGGACCAGCAGTTGCGAGGGATGCGCAACTGCCTGCTGTACGGTGCCATTCCGGCACTCGGCTTCCTCAGCACGATCTGGCTGTGGACCAGCCTGTCGAGCATGTCCTTCACCATTGGCCTGAGCTGGATGGGCATCGGCTTCCTCTGCCTGCTCGGGTTGACCAAAGCATTCCGGGTGAAATTGCCCGAGTTGCAGATGGCCGAATGATCGGCTAAGCCAGGGACGGCTGCATGCGCCACCTTAAACTGACCGATTAGTCAGTCTGAAATGCGCGATTTAGAGCGGTTATTTCACTTTTTACCGAGGAAAAACTGCGCTACCCTCGCCGCGCCAAAATAACAGCAAGGAGTGGGCATGAAGATCGAAATCCAACGCAACGAACAGGATGCAGGTTGCAAGGTCGTCATTGACGGGCACCCGGTGTCGTTCAGCAACCTGGCAGACGCCGAAGCCTACGTGGCGCGCCTGACCGAACGGCTGCAGGCCGCGCCCCAGGCATTCGCAGCGCCCTTGAGCGAGCCAGCCTGATTCGCCCACCCACAGCAATCCTGAATGGTATGATCCCGCATTAAACGTTTCAGTATGTTTCAATGTGCTTAAAAAGGGACCGTAATGTCTGTTCAGGAATTACCGCCGCTCGCCGCATCCAAGGGTGGCGTCGGCAAGATGGAAGCTGCCATGGCGCTGGGCAGCTTCGCCATCGGCACCGGCGAGTTCGCCATCATGGGCCTGATGCCCGATATCGCCAGCAACCTGCACTTGAGCGAGCCGCAAGTCGGCCATGCCATCAGCGCCTACGCGCTGGGCGTGGTGGTTGGCGCGCCGACCCTGGCCATCCTCGGTGCCAAGCTGCTGCGCAAGCACATGCTGCTGTTGCTGATGGCGCTGTACGCCATCGGTAACCTGGCCACCGCCTTTGCCCCGTCGTTCACCAGCATGGTCGCCTTCCGCTTCATCAGCGGCCTGCCCCATGGCGCCTACTTCGGCATCGCCGCGGTGGTGGCGTCGAGCATGGTGCCGAGCAACCAGCGTGCCGGCGCCGTGGCGCGAGTGATGATGGGCCTGACCCTGGCGATGCTGCTGGGCAACCCGGTGGCGACTTTCCTCGGCCAGTTCTTCGGCTGGCGTTCGGCGTTCATCCTGGTCGGTGCCATCGCCCTGTGCACCATTGCGCTGGTCTGGCGATACGTTCCGCAGCCCGTTGATGAACCGCGCAGCGACCCGCGCAAGGAGCTGCAAGCCTTTACCCTGCCCCAGGTGTGGATGGCGCTGGGCATCGCCGCGATCGGCTTTGCCGGCATGTTCTGCGTGTTCAGTTACCTGGCGCCGACCATGCTGCAAGTGACCCAGGTGGCACCGGAGTGGATCCCCTTCGGCCTGGCCGCGTTCGGCGCTGGCGGCATCATCGGCAACATTGCCGGTGGCAAGCTGTTCGACCGCCTGCAGTTCCGCGCCGTGGGCATCGTTCTGGTGTGGTCGGCGGCCGTGCTGCTGTTCTTCAGCTTCGCCGCCCATGCGCTGTGGTCGGTGCTGCTGGGGATCGGCCTGGTCGGCACCATGATCGCCCTGGCCGCGCCACTGCAGATCCGCCTGATGGACATCGCCCACGAAGCGCCAAGCCTGGCGGCCGCGTCCAACCATGCTGCGTTCAACCTGGCCAACGCCTTGGGGCCCTGGTTTGGCGGCATGGCCATCAGCGCCGGTATGGGCTGGACCAGTACTGGGTACATTGGTGCTGCGACAGCATTGGCGGGGTTGGTGATCTACCTGGTGGCACGGCGGATGAAGGGCGGGCACTGATCCCCATCGCGGTGCCTGGCTTGGGATTTTCAGCGCCTGTGAGATCGAGCGCCGCGCGGGCGGCGTTCGATCCCACAGGCGCCCAAAATGCCAAGGCGAACACCCCCAGCATCAAATCCCAATTTCCCCTACCCAACCCTGATCTCACGATTACCACTCATGTAGTACTCCAACCGCCCGCGCAGCCAGCGCTCGGCCGGGTCACTGTCCGTGGTACTCAACCAGACCATAGCCAACTCCAGCGGCACGGTGTCGAACGGCAGCGTCTCGGCCTGCAGGTTGCCCCAGCTGGCCATGGCCTCGGCGGCATAGTCCGGGCAGCAGGCGAGCAGCTCGGTGTCGGCCAAAATCGCCGGCAATGAACTGAACTGGGGCACCGACAACACCACATTGCGCGAGTGGCCGATCTCCTTCAGCCAGTCATCGACCACGCCCTGGGTATTGGCCGTTGGCGACACTTGCACGTGGGGGCGCTGGCAGAACTCCTCCAGGGTCAGCGGTTGCGCTGACCTGTCGGCCCTGAGCACTCGCGCTTGCATGGTACGTAATACTTTACGCTTGGCGTTGGCCGGCAGGCCGCGGGTCTGGCTGATGCCCACCGTCACATCCCCCGACGCCAGCAGGTCAGGGATACGCCAGTAGTCGACATGCTGTACGACCACCACCACATGCGGCGCTTCGGTGCGCAGCGCCCGCAGCAACGGCGGCAACAGCCCGGACTCGACGTCATCGGACAAGCCGATCCTGAAGGTCATCTTGCTGGTTGGCGGGTCGAAGTCATGGGTCAGGCTGAGCGCTGCGGACATCGCGTCCAGCGCCGGAGTGAGGTGCTTGATCACCTCAGCCGCCCGTGCAGACGGCTCCATGCGGTTGCCGACGCGGACCAGCAGCGGGTCGTTGAACATCGTGCGCAGCCTGGCCAGCGCTGCGCTGACCGTGGGTTGTGCGAGAAACAGCTTCTCGGCAGCGCGGGTGAGGTTGCGCTCTTGCATCAACGCCTCGAACACCACCATCAGGTTGATGTCCGCCTTGCGCAGTTCGTTTCGATTCATGCCCGCTCCTGTCAGTCGTCCAATGCCAACAGGATAGGCGCCCGCTCAATGCACCGCCCAGCCCCGGCTCATCGCCCGGTACTTGCGCGGCGGCATGGCGAAGAAGTTGTGAAAGCGCCGGTAGAAATACGAAAAGCTGGTAAACCCGCTGGCAATCGCCACCTCCGACATCGGCTTGTCGGTGTGCTGCAGCAGCTGCCGGGCATGCCCCAGGCGCAGCTCCAGGTAGAAGGTCAGCGGCGTCGACTGCACATGCTGGCGGAACGAGCGCTCCAGTTGGCGGCGCGACAGTTTCACATGGCGGGCGATTTCGTCGATGGCAATCGGCTCTTCGATATTGCTGCTCATCAGCTCGATGGCTTCGTTGAGGTTTTGCGGCAAGCCAACGCGAAACGGCGGCGCCACCCTGGGCAGCGCCGGGGCCGGCTTGTCGGCGGCGACGATCTGCTCGACGCCGTCGAGCAGGCTCTTGCCGTAACGCCCGGCCAGCAGTTCCAGCATCATTTCCAGCGCGCTGCTGGCACCGGCGCAGCTCAGGCGCCGGCGGTCCAGCACATGGCCGGCGCGGCTGATGCGCACGCCCGGGAACAGCTCGCTCATCATCGCCCGCCCCTCCACATGGCAGGCGCAGTCATGGTCTTCGAGCAGGCCCGCTTCGGCGATGAAGTAGGCGCCATTCCACAAGCCACCCAGCAGGCAGCCATGGCTGTCGGCCTCGCGCAGCTTGCCGCGCAGGCGCGGGTTGCGCTTGAGCGCCACGCGCAAACCGCCACAGACGAACAGAAAGTCCAGGCTGCGCACCTCAAGGTCGGCGAAGGTCTGGTCGACAGCGATGACAATGCCCGAATCGCTGCGCACCTGCGCGCTGTCACCGATCATCACGAACTCGAACAGCGGCTTGGCGCTGACCTGGTTGGCGGCAGCCAGGGTGTCCATGGCACTGGTCAGGGTCATCATCGAGAACTGCTCCAGCAGCACGAAGCCGACCCGGCGCAAGGCCGCACCAGTGGCGAGGCGCTGATCCGGCGCCAGGTGGGCGAAGTTCCGGCTTCTGAGAGGACTGACGACTGACTGGCTCATGGTTCTGCTCTGCATGGGGAGGTTAGTTACTGGCCTGCATCGCGGCAGCGCGCGCCGCCTGCAACCAGCCATCGAAGGCCTGGCGGTGGGCGGCGATCCATTCCTGGGTATGGCGCTGGATGTCGGCGTAGGATTTCTCGCCGTTCTGCATCTTCAGGTTCTGCGCGCTCTCGTCGGCCGCCGGAATCTGCATCAGCGACAGGAACTTCACGGCTGCCGGGTTCTTTTCGGCGAAGTCGCGATTGATCACCGCCTCGATCTTGTCCAGGGCGAAACCGAGGTTCTTGCCCTGGTACAGCGTATCGACGCTGTTGTCGCCGCCCGGCAGGTCGGTTTTCGGTACCTCCAGCCAGACCACGTCGCGCCCCTCGACAAGCACGCCGGCCACCCACTGCGGCATCCAGGTGTAATAGAACACCGGCTTGCCTTCCTTGAAGCGGGTGATGGTGTCGGCCATCAGCGCGAAGTACGAACCCTGGTTGACGTGGATACTTTTTTCCAGGTCGTAGGCCTTCATCTGGTGGGCGATCACCAGCTCGCAGCCCCAGCCCGGGTTGCAGCCGGTCATGTCGGCCTTGCCATCGCCATCGGTGTCGAACAGCTTGGCAATTTCCGGCTTCTTCAGGTCGGTGATGTACTTGATGTGGTACTGGTCGGCAGTCTTCTTGTCGATCAGATAGCCCTGCAACACGCCGGGCAGGATGTCGCCGACCTTGACCATGTTCTGGTCGCCGCCGGCCTTCTGGTAGAAGCTGGCGTGCAGCTTGTCCCACAGGTTGACGCTGAAATCGGCATCGCCGTAGCCGACCGCCAGGATCATCGTGGCGTATTCGGTTTCCTTCGGCTTCTGCACGTTGTAGCCCAGCTCGCGCAGGCCCTCGATGGCCACTTCGCCGCGGAAGCGTTCTTCATCCACGGTGGGGAATGCCGGGGTGATCTTCACCCCTTCACCCGGTTTGTCGGTCGAGGCGCTGGCGTGCAGGCAGGCCAGGCCCAGCGCTACGGCGCAGGCGGTTTGCAGGAAACGGCGGGGGAACTTGAACTCGGACATCGTCGCGTACCTTTTTCTGGTTGTTGTTTCGGGATGCGGCAGATGGAACGGGGTTAAGTCAGGCGGTCTTGCGCCGCCCTTGCGGTTGCGCCGCGCCGCACAGGCGCATTACCACGCCTACGGGCCCGGTGTGGTACCAGCGCAGGCTCGGGTCGGCGCTGGTGCGCGCGCCCATGGCCTGGGTCAGGCGGTCGAGGAAGATCGCCAGCAGCACCAGGCCGACGCCGCCAACGGTGGCCAGGCCCATGTCCAGGCGGCCGATGCCGCGCAGCACCATCTGGCCCAGGCCGCCCACCGAGATCATCGAGGCGATCACCACCATCGACAGCGACAGCATCAGGGTCTGGTTGAGGCCGGCCATGATGGTCGAGGTGGCCAGCGGCAGCTGCACGCGGGTCAGCATCTGCCGCGGGGT
>NZ_QEQQ01000048.1 GCF_003097235.1 Pseudomonas sp. CC120222-01a
CACCTGATCCCATCCCGAACTCAGCAGTGAAACGATGCATCGCCGATGGTAGTGTGGGGTTTCCCCATGTGAGAGTAGGTCATCGTCAAGATTCATTTCGCAAAACCCCTATCTGCGCATGCAGGTAGGGGTTTTGTCTTTAAGTAGGAACTACAGAGATTCGCAGGCACGTCAAAGCGACGGGCCAGCACACAGAATTTCTTGACGACCATAGAGCATTGGAACCACCTGATCCCATCCCGAACTCAGCAGTGAAACGATGCATCGCCGATGGTAGTGTGGGGTTTCCCCATGTGAGAGTAGGTCATCGTCAAGATTCAAACAAAAAGCCCCTGTCTGCGTTGCAGACAGGGGCTTTTTCTTTTCCGGGTCAAAACACCCTGGTGTTAAGCGCTAGCGGCCGAGTTGTTTATCCAGGTAGTTTCTGATCACCCGCGATCCATTGTTCAGATGCTGCTCCAGCACCCTTATCGCCTCATCGACCAATTTGTCAGCGGCAGCATCGACCAGGGCGTTATGGTCGTCCTGGGTCAGCTTGCCCAGCCCCATGGACGATAAATGAAAGCGCAGGAAGCGTTCTTCCTCGTTCAGCTCGTTCTCGATCAGGCGCAGCAGTTTCTGGTTGGAAGCCTTGCTATAGAGCGCCATATGGAACAGCCGATTGAGGCGGCCAATTTCCGCGTGGCTGGTTTCGTTCTCCAGTTGCTGGATGTAACCACGGGCATTGGCGATGTCATCAGCATCGAGCAGCGGGATCGACTGGCGCAGCGCTTCGCTCTCCAGGAGCACGCGCAATGCATAGGTGTCGACGGCGTCCTCGCCAATCAACGGTGCGACCACTGCACCTTTGTGCATTTCCACCTTCAGCAGCGATTGCGCCTCCAACTGGCGCAGAGCCTCGCGCACCGGCATACGGCTGACGCCGTACAAGTCGGCGATTTCCTGTTGGCGTACGGCGGTGCCAGGTGGCAGGCGGCCATCGAGAATGGCGCTGCGCAAGCGTTCTTCTATGACGCCACGGGCCTGGTGTGCCGGCAGCTGTTCGCTAGCCAGCACGTTACTGAGTTTGATTTTCTCGGCCAAGCGTAGTGTGCCTCGACGACAGAATGTTGGATCCAATGACACTAGTGACAGGCAAGGGGGCTTGTCAAACCTGCGCCCGCAACGGCGCGAGCGGCCCACGCTGACAATTATGGTGGATGAGTTTTCCCGGCAAAGGAAGCGACACACACTAAGCGCTAACAATAAAGTTATAGCCAGCCGACCATCGGCTACATGATTGCGCGGTGCCATTGTCTTTTATGTGGCCAGGCCGCACCATCGCTGCTTTGGAACGACCTGAACAGGGCCTCGCAGTGGCGATTACCTGGCTGCTCAAAACCGCCGTGCGACGTTTCAGCCTTGCCCTGCTGCTAGGTAGCTTGCTGCTGGGCGGTTTGCATGCGGATTGGGATTTTGCCGAGATCAGTCGCAAGTCCGAAGCCCTGTATGGCCCTTTGGGCGCCGGCAAGGGCCGCATCGATGCCTGGCAACGGTTGATGGCCACCCAGAGCCAGGGCAGCGAGATGCAGCGCCTGCAGGTGGTCAACCAGTTCTTCAACCAGCAACTGCGCTACGTCGAGGATATCGACCTGTGGCACGAGGTCGACTACTGGGCCACGCCCATCCAGGCGCTAATCAAAGGCGCCGGCGACTGCGAGGACTACGCCATCGCCAAGTACTTCAGCCTGCGGCGCATGGGGATCCCCAGCGAAAAGCTGCGCATCACCTACGTCAAGGCCCTGCGCCAGAACCGCGCGCACATGGTGCTGACCTACTATTCAAGCCCACAGGCGCAGCCGTTGGTACTCGATAGCCTGATGGACGCAATCAAGCCGGCCAGCCAGCGCACCGACTTGCTGCCGGTGTACGCCTTCAATGGTGAAGGTCTGTGGCTGACCGGCGCTGCGGGCAACAAGAAGGTCGGTGATACCAAGCGCCTGTCCCGTTGGCAGGACTTGTTGAAGAAAATGCAGGCCGAAGGGTTCCCGGCCGAACCGGTTTACTGAAGGAGCACAGATGTCACTGTTCAAACAATTGCTGTTGGCCATTTGCCTGTTCCTGGTAGTCGCGTTCAGCGGCAGCTTCATGGTCAGCCTGGAAAGCTCGCGCAGCCAGTACGTAAACCAGCTGCGCTCCCACGCCCAGGATGCGGCTACTGCGCTGGCACTGTCGCTGACGCCGAATATCGATGACCCGGCGATGGTCGAACTCATGGTCAGCTCGATCTTCGACAGCGGCTACTACGCCAGCATCAAGGTGGTCGACCTAAGCTCCAATGCGGTGCTGGTTGAGCGCCACGCAGAGCCGGACCCAGGCGGTGTGCCAGCGTGGTTCATCCACCTGATTGGGCTGGAAGCGGCCGGAGGTGATGCCATCGTCAGCCGGGGCTGGCAGCAGGCTGCGCGGGTCGAGGTGATCAGCCACCCGATGTTTGCCATCGCCAAGCTCTGGCAAAGCGCATTGGGCAGCCTCGGCTGGTTGCTGCTGTGTGGTGCCGCCAGTGCGGTGCTTGGCGCACTGTTGCTGCGTCGCCAGTTGCGACCGCTGGACTACATGGTGGAACAGTCCCACGCCATCGCCCGGCGCGAATTCCTCAGCCTGCCGGAGCTGCCGCGCACGCCGGAGTTGCGGCGTGTGGTGCAGGCGATGAACCAGATGGTCGAGAAGCTCAAGGCCTTGTTCACCGAACAGGCCGAGCGCAGTGAGCGGTTGCGGGCGGAGTCCTATCAGGACAGCCTCACCGGCCTGTCCAACCGGCGATATTTCGAGATGCAGCTGACTGCTCGGGTCAGCAACCTGGAGGAGGCACGTGCCGGTTACCTGCTGCTGCTGCGTGTGCAGGGCCTGGCCGGGCTCAACGCTCGCCTGGGTGGCCAGCGCACCGACCAGCTGCTGCAGGCCGTAGGCGAGCAGCTACGGCGTACTTGTGCCAGCTTCCCGGAGACCAACGACTTGATTTCCCGCAGCCGTGGTGGTGAGTTCGCCGTGCTGGCCCCTGGCATGGTCCACGAGGAAGCCGTGCAGCTCGCCCAGGCACTGGAGGCAACGCTGCAGAGCCTGCACGAAACAGGCGCCAGCGATGTCGACCCGGTTGCCTGCATCGGCCTGGCTCCGTTCAGCCCCGGTGACGCGCCGCAGGCATTGCTCAAGCTGGCTGACGAGGCACTGGCGCGTGCCGAGAATCAGCCGACCCCGGGTTGGGTATGCCTTGAGCAGGGCGTGGCCGCGGTGGCTGGCGACAGCCAGCATGCCTGGCACACTCGGTTGGACGAAGCGTTCGTCAAAGGTCGGTTCGAGTTGTTCTTCCAGCCTGTCGTGAATGCCAGGCAGACGCAGCAGGTCCTTCATCACAAGGTGATTTCACGCCTGCACGATGACCAGGGCGAGGCTTTGCCTGCCGGTCGCTTCCTGCCGTGGCTGGAGCGCTTTGGCTGGATGTCGCGGCTGGACCTGCTAGTACTGGAAAAGGTGCTGGCACACCTGCGTGGCCATGATCAGGTACTGGCGCTCAACCTGTCGGCTGCAACGCTGGCCGACCCCAAGGCCTTGCAGCGTGTCTACGAGTTGCTGAGCCAGCATCCAGCGCTGGGCTCACGGTTGATCTTCGAGATCGGCGAGGAGCAACTGCCCGAACAGGCCGCGCTGGAAAAACTCACCCGCCGTCTGCACAGCCTGGGCTTCGGCCTGGCGTTGCAGCGCTTCGGCGGGCGCTTCAGCATGATCGGCAACCTGGCGCACCTGGGCCTGGCCTACCTGAAGATCGATGGCAGCTACATCCGCAACATTGATCAGGAGCAGCATAAGCGACTGTTCATCGAAGCCATCCAGCGCGCGGCGCACAGCATCGACCTGCCGCTGATTGCCGAGCGGGTGGAAACCGAAGGCGAGCGGCTGGTGTTGGTGGAGATGGGCGTCGGTGGTATCCAGGGGCAACTGGTCGGCGAGCCGGCGCCCTGGCGTTGATTCAAGCATGCCGGGGCGCAAGGCGCCCCCGGTGATTTCAGATCAGCCCGCCTTCCTCCTCTTCCTCAATCAAGTTGTTCAAGCTGCCCAGCGCCTTGCGCGCGGTGGAGCGGTTGAGCAACTTGGCCTGCGCCCCCGCCGGCAGGTCGGTGATGCTGAACACGCCCTTGGCCGTCAGCACTTCGATCAGGTCCTCGAGCACGCGGATCATGTCCAGGTCGCTCTGCTTGAGCTGCTTGAGGCTGTTTTCGACGACATCGTCGGCAAACCACTCCTGGATTTCGGCATGGTCGGCCGGCAGGACTTCCGTGTGGTCGGCGTACGGTACGGGCTCGACCCGCTCCAGTTGCCCTTGCTGGTCGCGTTGCACATAGAACAGTGCTTCCATCCTCGTCACCCCGGTTCCTTGATGGTGGTTCCTGGCGCAGCATAGGCAATCTTGCCTGGCCGCGCCTGCCAATCAGCTGTTGTTGTTGTCGATCTTGATGGTCGGGTCGGCACCGCTGATCAACGAGTTGATCGTGGTATTCGACCAGTTCACCCCCTCCAGCTTGATGCTCACGTCTGCGTTGGCCAGCCCACCAGCAGCATTGAGCTTGCCTTCGGTGCTGATCTGCAGGGTCGACTCGCCACCCGTCGTGGTGATCTTCAGGTAGTTGTCGATGGTTGAGCCGCGCTCGCCCTGCAGCAGGTCGGTGAGGTCGATACGGTCGCCTTCGCTGAGCTTGAAGTCCTTGATCACGTCCTGGCCGATGTCACCGGCTTTCCACACGAAGGTATCGGCGCCGGCGCCACCGCTTAGGATGTCGTTGCCCTTGCCACCGATCAGCGTGTCGTTGCCGGCCCCGCCGAACAGCAGGTCATTGCCTTCGCCCCCGAGCAAAGTGTCGTTGCCGGTGCCGCCGAGCAGGATGTCGTTGCCCTTGCCGCCATCAATGTAGTCGTTGCCGCCCTGGCCAAAGATGATGTCGTTGCCACCGCCACCCATCAGGGTGTCGGCGCCGTCGTTGGTGCGCGACAGGTCGAAATCGGTGTAATGCTCGCTGATGTACTGGTGCATCACCTTGGCATCCACCAGGCTTGTGTCCACGCCCAGCTTGGTGGCGACGAAGGCCTGCACGGCCTCGATGCCGCTGCCGGGTATCGAGTCGAAGCTCACCAGGTCGCCGAAGATGATGTCGTGGCCATCGCCGCCACTGATGGTGTCGGCACCGGCAATGGTCTGGTCGGTGTGGCCGAGGATCGCATCGCTGATCTTGCTCGGGTCGACGTTGACCTGAGGCACGCCGTCGCTGTCGAACGGTTTCAGGTCGGTGGCGGCGATGCCTGTGCCGACGCCGACGGCTTCGACCGATGACAGCGCCGAGAGCAACGCGAAGCTCGAGGTGGCGTTGGTCAAGGTGTCGCTGGTGGTGGTGCTGCCGGTACCGGCCAGTTTCGACAGCTCATAGCCGCCGTTGCCTTCGGCGTGAATCAGGCCGGTGGTGACGGCGGTCCACTTGTAGCTCAGGCTCAGCAGGTCAAAGCTGCGGGTTTCGGCGGTGAGCTTGCCGGTGGTGTCGATCGACACCCGGTTGCTGGTGTCCAGCTGGTAGTTGGTGAGGGTGTCGCCCATCTTGTAACTGACGTTGCTGAGCAGCGTGTCGAGCTTGACCGAGCTGTTGGCCAGGGTCGGGTTGGTCTGCTCGCCGGTCTGGTAGTAGGTCGGCTGGCCGTCGGTGAGGAAGTAGGTCTGGTTGGTGCCGGTGACACCGGCGTTTTTCAGGTTCTGGAACCAGTTTGCGGTGGTCTTGAAGGCATCCTCGTAGTTGGTACCGCCGTCCGCGCTCATGCCGCTCAGGGCGTTCAGCAGCGTCTTGAGGCCAGCGTCGTTGAGGGTGACCGAGACGGTGCTCTTGACCTGGGTGGCGAAGTCCACCAGCAGCACGTTGACCGTGCCGACCCCGGTGGCCTTGGCATCCGCCAGCAGCGTCTGGAACGTGGTGGCCAGCGACGCCTTGGTCGCGTCGATGCCGGTGGTGCTCATGCTGCCCGAGGTATCGACGATGAAGGCGAGGTTGTAGTTGGTGCCGGCGGTCATATGCAGGCCGGCGCTGTCGGCGATGATGATGTCATCGCCGTAGGTACCGGTGGTGCTGTCATTGGCGGTGGTCAGCTGGCTGGTAGTGTAGGTGTCCGGGTAGACCGTAACCTTGAGGGTGCCTTCGGTGGTGGCGAAGCTGCCGCCCACCGACTCGGTGGAGGTCGAGCTGACCTTCACGTCGAACTGGCCGCTGTAGTAGGCCGGTGGCTTGATCGTCAGGCTGCTCAACGTCCAGCCACTGACATCGACTGCGGTGGCGCCCACGGTGGCGGTGTGCCCGGCAGTGTCACTGATCACCGAGCCTGCCGGAATACCGCTCAGCTTCACGCTGAGGGTCTCGGAGCCGTCGGTATCGGTCAGGCTGCTGCCGATACCCACCAGCTTGACGCTGCCGTTTTCCGGGCCTTCGTTGAGCTTGTAGCCATCGTAGTACCCCTGGGTGCCGTTGCTACCGTGCAGGTCGGATACGGTGACCCCCGCGTTGGTCAGGGCAGTGACGTTCTGGTACATCGGGATCGTGGTGCTGTTGAAGTCGCCGGCAGCGCTGCCGTTGACCGAAATGTTGACGTCGTAGCTACCCGGGCCGGACTGGTTGGCGTGGTAGATCTCCAGGGTGTAGTAGCCGCTGGTGGTCGGCGTGTAGGTGCCCGAGACGGTCCCCGAGCCCGAGCCCCAGGTGGCAGTGACGACGTTCTTGCCGCCGATGTTCACCAGCAGGCTGTCGTCGGCGTTGCCGCTGAAGGTATAGGTCTTGCCGGCCTCCAGGTACACCAGGCCGGAGGTCTTCGAGCCGCTCTGCGCCGCTACGCTGGAGTCGGATTGTACATTGGTGATGGTCGTGGACGAGGTGGCGGTGCCAGAGTTGGTGAACACCGTCTTCAGTGCATCGCCGGTAATGCCGTTGCCGTTGGTGCCCAGGCCGGTGAGGGTGGTCCAGATTTCCTTGGTCAGGCCCAGCGAGTTGACGCTGTTGCTTCCGATCGACAGCGTCGGTGCGTCGGCGACCGGGGTGATGTCCACCTTCAAGACGGTTTCACTGCCGGGGGTGACGCCGTCAGTGGGCTTGAACTTGATCTGTGCGTAGTCGGCCTGGTTGTTGCCCACCCCCGTGCCGCCATAACCATCGACGCCCGACTGGTTGGCCAGCGGCACGAACTTGAGCTTGCCGGCGCTGATGTCAGCCTGGCTGATGGTCTGGTTGAGGGCCACGTTCACCCAGGCGGTGCCGTTGTTGTACTGCAGGGTGCCGAGGGTCGGCAGCTGGGTGATGGTCACGCCCAGGCTCGAGACCGGGCTGTCGACGTCGGTGACGTTGAAGTTGCTCCAGGTCAGCACTACCGCAGTGTCCTCGACCCCAGTGACGGCGCCGCCGGCGGACACTGGTGCGTCATTGACCGCCACCACGTTGACTGTAGTGGTGGCGGTGTTGGACACGTTGACCCCGTCGGTGACCGTGACCGTGATGATGCGCGGCGTGGTGCTCGGGTCTTCGCTGGTGTTGACGAAGGTGATGTTCTTGATCGCCTGCATGTAGTCGGCCAGCGAAGCGTTGCCGGTCAGGGTCAGCACCACCTTGCCGGCGGTCACGCTGGAGGTGATGGTAATGCCATTGACGCTGCTGCCCAGGTTCAGCGCATCGCCGGCCTGGGCGTTGGTCAGGGTGACGGTTGCGCCGGTCAGCTGCGTGCTGTCGAAGTCGGTGATGGAGATGTCCAGGTCACTGATCGAGTTGCCGCTGCCGTTTTCGGTGAAGGTGGTCTGGAAGTCGGCGCCGGTCTTGCCGCTGGAGTCGTTGGCGTCCAGGTCCAGCACGGGTGCGGGTTCGAACAGCTGGGTGGTGATGCTGCCCGCGGTGTTGCTGACGACAAGGCCCTCGAAGTTTCCGCCAGTGGCCGAGTCGATCTTGATGGTGAAGGTCTCGGTGCCTTCAGTGATGTTGTCCTTGATGGTCGGGATGCTGAAGGTCGCCGTGTTGCTGTTGGCCTTGATGGTCACGGTGGCCACGCCGGTGTAGTCGACACCGTTGGTGGCGGTGCCGCTGTAGCTGAGCTTGACCACCACATCGGTCTGCGGCGGGTTGCTCAGGGTCAGGGTGTAGGTGGCGGTATTGCCCTCGGCGACGGTGGCCGAACCGGTGATGCCGAGGGTGGTGTTGTTCAACGTGTCGGTCACGGCGGTGACCGCTGGCGCCGTGTTCACCACCAAGCTTTCGAAGTTGCCGCCGGTGGCGCTGGTGATGGTGGTACTGACCGTGGAGGCGTCGATGTACACATCGTCGGCTGGCGCCGCCACAGTGACGCTGCCGGAGGACTGGTTGGCGCCGATGGTGATGGTCTGGCCATTGCTCAGGGTCACGCTGACGGCTGTCTGTGCCGGGTTGGTCAAGGTCGCGGTGTAGACGATCTGGCCGCCCTCGGCCACGGTTGGCGTGGCAGTGAGGGTGACGGTGGTGGTGTCGGTCACATCGGTGACGCTGGTGCTGAGCACGGTCTTGTTGGCCACCAGGTTCTCATAGCTGCCACCGGAGACGCTGCTGATGCTGTTGGTGACGGCTGCATGCCCCTGATAGACATCATTGGTGACCGAGCCGGTCGTGGTGCCGCTGCTCTGGCCGACCGGGATGGTGATGGTCTGGCCGTTGGTCAGGGTCACCACCACCGGAGTGACGGTGACCGGCGCGCTGACGGTGGCGGTGTAGGTGATGGTGCCGCCCTCGGCCACGGTTGGCGTGGCGGTGAGGGTGACGGTGGTGGTGTCCTGGACATCGGTGACGGTGGTGCTGACCGCTGTCTTGTTGGCCACCAGATTTTCGTAGTTGCCGCCGCTGACGGCGGTGATGCTGTTGGTGACCGGTGCATGGCCCAGGTACACGTCATTGGTGACGGTGCCGGTGACCGTACCAGAAGTTTGCCCGACGGCAATGGTGATGGTCTGGCCGTTGGCCAGGGTCACCAGCACTGGGCTGCCGGTGACGGCGGCGGTGACGGTCGCGGTGTAGACGATGGTGCCGCCTTCGGCTACCGACGGCGTGGCGGCCAGGGTCACGGTCGAGGTGTCGATGGTGTCGGTGACGTTGGTCACTGCGGGCGTGCTGTTGACTGCAAGGTTCTCGAAGTTGCCGCCCGACGCGCTGGTTATTTGTGCACTGACCTGGCCTGCATCTAGGTACGGGTTATCGCCGTGGGTAGCGACGGTGACGCTGCCGGAGGTCTGGTTGGCGCCGATGGTGATGGTCTGGCCGTTGCTCAAGGTTACCGTCACGGCGGTTTGCGCAGCGTTGGTCAGGGTAGCGGTGTAGGTGATCTGGCCACCTTCGACCACGCTCGGCGTGGCCGACAGCGAGACCGTGGTGGTGTCCTGCACATCGGTGACTGTGGTGCTGACCACGGCCTTGTTGGCCACCAGGTTTTCGTAATTGCCGCCGGAGACGTTGCTGATGCTGTTGGTGACCGCTGCGTGCCCCAGATAGACATCGTTGGTCACGGCGCCAGTGGCAGTGCCGGAGCTTTGCCCGACCGGAATGGTGATGGTCTGACCATTGGTCAGAGTCACCACCACAGCAGAGCCGGTGACTGGCGCGGCCACCGTGGCGGTGTAGACGATGGTCCCGCCCTCGGCTACCGATGGCGTGGCGGTCAGGTTCACGGTTGTGGTGTCAACGGTATCGGTGACATTGGTCACTGCCGGCGTACTGTTGACCGCCAGGTTCTCGAAGTTGCCCCCCGTTGCGCCGGTAATGCGCGCGCTGACCTGCCCAGCATCAAGGTACGGGTTATCGCCGTGGGTGGCAACCGCGACGCTGCCGGAGGTCTGGTTGGCGGCGATGGTGATGGTCTGGCCATTGCTCAGGGTGACGGTCACTGGCGACTGCGCGGCATTGGTCAGGGTCGCGGTGTAAACGATCTGACCACCCTCGGCCACGCTCGGCGTTGCCGACAGTGAAACGGTGGTGGTGTCCTGCACATCGGTGACGCTGGTGCTGACCTGAGTCTTGTCGGCGACCAGATTCTCGTAGTTGCCACCACTGACGTTGCTGATGCTGTTGGTGACGGCGGCATGGCCCTGGTAGACGTCATTGGACACCGCGCCAGTGGCAGTGCCGGAGCTTTGCCCAACCGGGATGGTGATGCTCTGGCCGTTGGCCAGGGTGATCACCACCGGGCTGCCGGTGACGGGGGCGCCGACGGTGGCGGTGTAGGTGATGGTGCCGCCCTCGGCCACAGTTGGTGTGGCGGTGAGGGTAACGGTGGTGGTGTCCTGGACGTCAGTCACGGTGGTGCTGACAGCTGCCTTGTTCGCCACCAGGTTTTCATAGTTGCC
>NZ_QEQQ01000049.1 GCF_003097235.1 Pseudomonas sp. CC120222-01a
GCTTTGATTGCTTTCGAGGTGTTAGGGATGATGAAGGGTTTGGTATTCGGAGCGGCTTGAATCACCAATTCATCTTTGGCGGTGTCCACGCCAGCTTCGATTGGGGTTGCGGACGTTGCCATGAATAGCTGCTCCTTGTAGCGTAGTGTGACTTGAAGGGCACACCCTGGCGCAGGCTTGCTTCTATTGTCGCTTGCTCGCGAGGCATTCCTTATCGGCGCTTGGGTGCTGAAAGGAGGAGGGGTGATTTCTCCCACGGTCTGTACTGCGCGAACAGTCAGAAGCGAGTTATGACCCTCCTCCTCCCTTCAAGTCCTACCATACAAGCGGGTTTACCCGCGAAAGGGCCGGTACTGGCGTAATAAGGGTTCGCACTGGAATGCGATACCATACCCGCACGCCGCCCACCCCCGGAGCCCCCATGTCCCACCCCTTCGACACCCTCACCCCCGACCTGGTCCTGGACGCTGTGGAAAGCCTGGGCTTTCTCAGCGATGCCCGGGTCCTGGCGCTGAACAGCTACGAGAACCGCGTCTATCAGGTGGGTATCGAAGATTCGCAACCGTTGATCGCCAAGTTCTACCGCCCGGGCCGCTGGAGCGATGCGGCGATTCTCGAAGAGCACCAGTTCACAGCCGAACTCGCCGACTGCGAAGTGCCCGTGGTCGCGCCGATGCAACACGGCGGCCAGACTTTGTTCGAGCACAAAGGCTTCCGCTTCACCCTGTTCCCGCGCCGAGGTGGCCATGCGCCGGAGCCCGGCAACCTCGACCAGCTCTACCGCCTCGGCCAGTTGCTCGGCCGTTTGCACGCGGTTGCCGCAACCCGCCCGTTCGAACATCGCGAAACATTGGCTGTGGACAACTTCGGCCACGCTTCGCTGCAAACACTGCTGGAGGGCGATTTCGTCCCGCGTGAGTTGCTGCCTGCGTTCGAGTCCGTAGCCCGCGAACTGCTCAAGCGGGTCGAGGATATCTACGCTCGTACCCCGCATCAGGTGATGCGCCTGCACGGCGACCTGCACCCTGGCAACCTGATGCATCGCGACGACGTCTATCACGTCGTCGACCTGGACGACTGCCGCATGGGCCCGGCCGTGCAGGACCTATGGATGATGCTGGCTGGCAGCCGCGAAGAGCGCCTCGGCCAATTGGCCGAACTGATCGACGGCTACAACGAGTTCCACGATTTCGACCCACGCGAACTGCCACTGATCGAGCCCCTGCGCGCCCTGCGCCAACTACACCACAGCGCCTGGCTGGCACGGCGTTGGGATGATCCGGCGTTCCCGCGCAGCTTCCCCTGGTTTGGCCAACCGCGTTACTGGGGTGACCAAATCCTCGCCCTGCGTGAGCAGACGGCGGCGCTGGACGAACAACCATTGAAATTGTTCTAGATAGCCGCAAGGGTCTGTCTACAATAGGCGTCGCTGTATTTAGCTACCTAAGCAAGGATTCTGCATGCACGCCGCAAACCCGCGTCGCGGGTACATTCTTGGCCTGTCGGCCTACATCATCTGGGGTTTGTTCCCCCTGTATTTCAAAGCCATCCAGAGCGTCCCGGCGGTGGAGATCATCGTCCACCGGGTGCTTTGGTCCGCGTTGTTCGGCTCCCTGCTGCTGCTGGTGTGGAAACACCCAGGCTGGTGGCGCGAGCTGCGCGACAACCCCCGCCGCCTGGCGATTCTGGCCCTGAGCGGGACGCTGATCGCTGCCAACTGGCTGACCTACGTGTGGTCGGTGAACAGCGGTCGCATGCTCGAAGCCAGCCTCGGCTACTACATCAACCCACTGGTCAATGTGCTGCTGGGCATGCTCCTGCTCGGAGAACGGCTGCGCCGCCTGCAATGGCTGGCGGTAGGCATGGCTGCGGTGGGCGTGGCGCAACAGGTGTGGCAGGTAGGCAGCCTGCCGTGGGTGTCGCTGATGCTGGCATTGACCTTCGGCTTCTATGGGTTGATCCGCAAAAAAGCCCCAGTGGCGGCGCTGCCGGGGCTGGTGGTGGAAACCTGGATGCTGGTGCCACTGGCGTTAGGCTGGTTGCTGCTGAACCCTGCGGCGGTCAGTGCCCAGGGTGCGTTCTATACCAGCAGCGAAGCACTGTGGCTGATGGCAGCAGGGCCGGTGACGCTGGTGCCGTTGGTCTGCTTCAACGCCGCCGCCCGACACTTGCCCTATACCACCCTGGGCTTCCTGCAATACCTGGCGCCGACACTGGTGCTGCTGCAGGCAGTGCTGCTCTTCGATGAGCATTTGTCTTCGAGCAGCCTGGTGGCCTTCATCTGTATCTGGGCGGGCCTGGCGCTCTACAGCGTCGATGCCTGGCTGAATCTGCGCAAGCGCGCCTGATCAAAAAACGATCAAAACTGCGCAGGCCACGTATTTCGTGGCCTGCAGCAACATCTCCAAAGGTTATCCACACCCTCGTCCCCGTGCTTTGTGCACAAGCGACTGATTTCTGTACGTTTTTTGCTCAAACCTCGGGAAGGCTTGCCGTTCCTGGGCTAGCGAGGTGCGCCCCCAGGTTATCCACAGGGCCGTCCCCGTGAAATCGGGATAACCCGCTCACTCCTCCGGTCGCAATTTCAACTCCACCATCAAGTCATCCGCCAGGCTCTCCAGCTTCTGTTGCAGGTCATCCAGCGACAAGGTCAATGGCAGCGCCAGCAGCGCATCGGCATGAAACAGCGGCTCACTACTCATCGGCGCCGGCCGCACTTCGGTGGTAAAGCGCTCAAGGTTCACCCCCTGATCCGCCAGCAGGCGGGTGATATCGCGCACGATGCCCGGGCGGTCATTGCCCACAAGCTCCATGGCGATGGGCTTCCAGGTACATGACGGCTCGATGCCACTTTCGGCGATGAGCACGCGAATATCGTATTGCCCCAGCGCCTGCAGCGACTTCACCAGCTCGTCGTAGTTTTCTGCCGGCACCGCCACCCGCAAGATCCCGGCAAACTGCCCGGCCATCCGCGACATGCGGCTCTCCAGCCAGTTGCCGTTATGATCGGCGATGCACTGGGCAATGCGCTCGACCTGGCCGGCCTTGTCCGGGGCAATCACGGTCAATACAAGATGATCCACAGGCCCTTCCTCTGCGTCGGGCCGCCCAAGGCGGCGAAAATACGGGGGATCGACTCAGTATAGGCAAGGCGCGGCAACCTGCCGCAGGGCAATCCGCGCAAGCAATCGTGTACTGTTTCAAGATTTATCTGGAACAATCCACTGGTTTTTTGCGAACATACGTTCTCCCAGCGTGACCATACGCGACCAACCGGTCGCATAACGGCGCTTTTAGTCTGATTTTGCCTCGCCTACTGCTTCATGTAGTATCCCGTGGCGCGGACTACAAAACGTCGTTTGGATGTCTGCCAAGGCGCCTGTGAAAATACGCACACTGTCTGCCAGCCTGTCTGGCCGGCTGCACCCAGCCGCCTTCGGGTCTAGTCCGATGGCAAGCACTGGTACGTGTTTAGAGAAGCGCTACAGGCTTAATACAGAAGAGCGAAATAGCTGAGCAGAGGTGAGGCAAGCAATGACTGGATACGTTCAAGTCGGTGGCCTTCAGGTCGCCAAGGCCCTGTACGACTTCGTCAACAACGAAGCGATTCCTGGAACCGGCATCGAAGCCGAGAAGTTCTGGGCAGGGGCGGCAGAGATCATTAAAGACCTCGCTCCAAAGAACAAAGCCCTGCTCGCCAAGCGCGACGAGCTGCAAGCCAAGATCGACGCCTGGCACCAGGCACGCAAAGGCCAGGCACACGACGCCGTAGCCTACAAAGCATTCCTCCAGGAAATCGGCTACCTGCTGCCACAAGCCGACGATTTCCAGGCCACCACCCAGAACGTGGACGAAGAAATCGCCCACATGGCCGGCCCACAGCTGGTCGTTCCGGTGATGAACGCCCGTTTCGCCCTGAACGCCGCCAACGCCCGTTGGGGTTCGCTGTACGACGCCCTGTACGGCACCGACGCCATCAGCGATGAAGGCGGCGCCGAGAAAGGCCAGGGTTACAACAAGCTGCGTGGCGACAAGGTCATCGCCTTCGCCCGCGCCTTCCTCGATGAAGCCGCGCCTCTGGCCGCAGGCTCCCACGTCGACTCCACCGGCTACCGCATCGAAGGCGGCAAGCTGGTCGTCGCCCTGAAAGGCGGCAGCAACAGCGGCCTGCGTGATGACGCCCAGCTGATCGGCTTCCATGGCGACGCCAAGGCACCGACTGCCGTGCTGCTCAAGCACAACGGCCTGCACTTCGAGATCCAGGTCGACGCCAGCACCCCGGTCGGCAGCACCGATGCCGCCGGCGTCAAAGACATCCTGATGGAGTCGGCCC
Source organism: Pseudomonas sp. CC120222-01a (assembly GCF_003097235.1). Lineage (GTDB taxonomy): Bacteria > Pseudomonadota > Gammaproteobacteria > Pseudomonadales > Pseudomonadaceae > Aquipseudomonas. The sequence goes on from NZ_QEQQ01000049.1 coordinate 4,334, forward strand.
TGACCACCATCATGGACTGCGAAGACTCGGTTGCCGCCGTCGATGCCGATGACAAGGTCATCGTCTACCGCAACTGGCTGGGCCTGATGAAAGGTGACCTGGCCGAAAGCGTGAGCAAGGGTGGCAAGACCTTCACCCGCACCATGAACCCGGACCGCGAATACGCCGCGCCCAATGGCGGCAGCGTAACCCTGCACGGCCGTTCGCTGCTGTTCGTGCGCAACGTCGGTCACCTGATGACCAACCCGGCGATTCTCGATGCCCAGGGCAACGAAATCCCCGAAGGCATCCAGGACGGCCTGTTCACCAACCTGATTGCCCTGCACAACCTCAACGGCAACACCAGCCGCAAGAACACCCGCAGCGGCAGCGTGTACATCGTCAAGCCGAAGATGCACGGCCCGGAAGAAGTCGCCTTCGCCGCCGAGATCTTCAGCCGTGTCGAAGACCTGCTGGGCATGAAGCGCAACACCGTCAAGGTCGGCATCATGGACGAGGAGCGCCGTACCACGGTCAACCTGAAGTCCTGCATCAAGGCGGCCGCCGAGCGCGTGGTGTTCATCAACACCGGCTTCCTCGACCGCACCGGTGACGAAATCCACACCTCGATGGAAGCCGGCGCCGTGGTGCGCAAGGGCGCCATGAAGAACGAGAAGTGGATCGGTGCCTACGAGAACAACAACGTCGACGTGGGCCTGGCCACCGGCCTGCAAGGCCGTGCGCAGATCGGCAAGGGCATGTGGGCCATGCCTGACCTGATGGCCGCCATGCTCGAGCAGAAGATCGCTCACCCGCTGGCCGGCGCCAACACCGCCTGGGTACCGTCGCCGACTGCCGCCACCCTGCACGCCCTGCACTACCACAAGGTCGATGTGCAGGCGCGTCAGCGCGAGCTGGCGTCGCGCACCCCGGCGTCGGTCGATGACATCCTGACCATCCCGCTGGCGGCCGATACCAACTGGTCGGCCGAAGAGATCCGCAACGAGCTGGACAACAACGCCCAGGGCATCCTCGGCTATGTCGTGCGCTGGATCGACCAGGGCGTGGGTTGCTCGAAGGTACCGGACATCAACGATGTCGGCCTGATGGAAGACCGCGCCACCCTGCGCATCTCGGCCCAGCTGCTGGCCAACTGGCTGCGCCATGGCGTTGTCAGCCAGGAGCAAGTGCTGGAAAGCCTCAAGCGCATGGCTGCAGTGGTCGACAAGCAGAACGCCGGTGACGCCCAGTACCGCCCGATGGCGCCGAACTTCGACGACAACGTCGCGTTCCAGGCGGCGATCGAACTGGTGGTCGAAGGTGCCAAGCAGCCGAACGGCTACACCGAGCCAGTGCTGCACCGTCGCCGTCGCGAGTTCAAGGCGCGTAACGGGTTGTAAGCAACATCAGTGAAAGGGGCCGCTTTGCGGCCCCGATCCTGTGTCACTCGATCTTCAGTTCTTTCTTCACCAACCCCAGCAGTTTCCCCAGGTCCACCGGCTTCAGCAGAAAATCCACCACCCCCAGGTGCATCACATCCACCGCCTCCTTCACATCGGTGTCGCCCGACACCACGATGATCGACAACGCTGCTTTCTCGGAAGCACGAACTTTATTGATCAGTACCCGCCCATCCCTAGGTTTCATGCGTAAGTCAGTAATGATCAGCGCGATTCTCGGCTCGTAATGCAACTTGAATTCCGCCTCCTTGACGCCATCTGCCTGCATGCATTCAATACCATGGCTTTTCAGATACAAGCTCAGGGCTTGGCGGTTAACCGGGTTGTCATCAACAATCAATACAACTGGTTTCTGCGCAGCCGCAACCGGCGCACTCACTCCAGCCAAAGCCTTGCGTTCGGCGTCACTCAGGATGTCGTCATGCTCAGCCATGGTCATCTCGTCAAAAAAATCCCGCTCAGTGGTTAGGACCGCAAAAGCCCGGTAACCCGGCTCGCCTTTCGTCGGGTCTTTGACAGCAGCGGCTCACTAGACTTACGTCCAATGGGCACCACCCCGCTGCCAGCCGACCATGGGGACCGAGAACAACAAGGCCGCTCCTATATATAGATATATATAGTTCGGCGTAGCGATACGGTCAGTGTCATGAGCAAAAAGGACGCCTACAGTCAGGCGGGAAGAACGGCAGTACTGCAGAACATCCAGGGCACCTTGCAGTTCCTGCAGCGTTTCCCGCCGTTCAACCAGATGGAGCAGAGCCACCTGGCCTTCCTGGTGGAACAATGCCAGCTGCGCTTCTATGCCAGCGGCGAAAGCATCATCAAACCCACGGACGGGCCAGTCGAGCACTTCTACATCGTCAAGCAGGGCCGGGTCGTCGGCGAGCGCCAGCACCTGGTCAAGCCTGGGGTGGAAACCACCTTCGAGATCACCGGCGGCGAATGCTTCCCGCTGGCGGCACTGCTCGGCGAGCGGGCGACCCGCACCGAACATCTGGCCGGCGAAGACACCTTCTGCCTGCAGCTGAACAAGGCCGCGTTCATCCGCGTGTTCTCGATGTCGGAAGTGTTTCGAGATTTTGCACTGCGTGGCGTCAGCAGCCTGCTCGACCAGGTCAACCAGCAGGTGCGCCAGCGCGCAGTGGAAACCCTCGGCACCCAGTACTCGCTGAATACCCCGCTGGGCGAACTGGCCATGCGTCACCCGGTGGTCTGTGCGCCGGATACACCGCTGCGCGAAGCGGTGCGGCTGATGCATGAACAACAGGTCGGCAGCATCGTCGTGGTCGATCCGCAGCGCTATCCGGTGGGCATCTTCACCCTGCGCGATCTGCGCCAGGTGGTGGCCGCCGCCGATGCCGACCTCGGTGCGCCGATCGAACAGCACATGACTGCCAGGCCGTTCTACCTCAGCCCCCAGGCCAGCGCCTTCGATGCGGCCATGGCGATGACCGAGCGGCATATCGCCCACGTTTGCCTGGTGGACAACCAGCGCCTCTGTGGCGTGGTGTCCGAACGTGACCTGTTTTCCCTGCAGCGGGTCGACCTGGTGCATCTGGCGCGTACCATCCGCCACGCGCCACGCCTCGATTCGCTGGTGCAACTGCGTGGCGAGATCGGCCAGCTGGTCGAACGCATGCTCGCACACGGCGCCTCCTCGACGCAGATCACCCAGATCATCACCCTGCTCAACGACCACACGGTGTGCCGGGTGATCGAGCTGGCCATTGCCGAACGGGGCGACCCCGGCGTGCCGTTCAGCTGGCTGTGCTTCGGCAGTGAAGGGCGCCGCGAGCAGACTCTGCACACCGACCAGGACAACGGCATCCTCTTCGACGCCACCGACGACGCCGAAGCCGAGGCCATACGCGCGCGCCTGCTGCCCTTGGCGCAGTACATCAACCAGTGCCTGGCCCAGTGCGGTTTCACCCTGTGCAAGGGTAACGTCATGGCTGGCAACCCCGAGCTGTGCCTGTCACGTGCACAGTGGGCGCGGCGCTTTGCCGGCTTCGTGCGCGAGGCCAGCCCGGAGAACCTGCTGGGTTCGAGCATCTACTTCGACCTGCGCGTGGTCTGGGGCGATGAACAGGGCTGTGAACAACTGCGCCGGCAGCTGCTGGAGCAGGTGGCGGACAACCGCATCTTCCAGCGCATGCTGGCCGACAACGCCCTGCGCCAGCGCCCTCCGGTGGGCCGCCTGCGCGAGTTCGTGCTGACCCGCCAGGGCAACGACAAGGCCGCCACCCTCGACCTCAAGGTCCAGGGCCTGACGCCGTTCGTCGATGGCGCTCGCCTGCTGGCCCTGGCCAATGGCATTGCTGCCTGCAACACCTTGGAGCGCCTGCGCCAGCTGGTCGACAAAGGGGTCATCGAAGCGCTCGACGGCGCCGCTTACGAAGAGGCCTACCACTTCATCCAGCAAACCCGCATGCAACAGCACCAGCGCCAGACCCGCGACAACCTGCCGTACTCCAACCGCCTCGATCCGGACAGCCTCAACCATCTGGACCGGCGCATCCTGCGTGAATCGCTGCGCCAGGCGCAGCGCCTGCAGAGCAGCCTGGCCCTGCGGTATCAGTTATGAGCCTGTTCGCCTGGCTGCGCCCCGCTGCCCCGCTGCTGGAGGATGCCTTGCGCCAGCGCCTGGCACGGCTGCCCAAGGCCAGGCCGCTGGGTGTGTGCTCGTTGCGCGAGCAGCGCTGGGTGGTGCTCGACCTGGAAACCAGCGGCCTGAACCCGAACCGCGACCAGGTGCTGTCGATCGGCGCGGTGGCCATCGAGGACGGCGCCATTGATTTCGCTCAGCAGTTCGAACGCACCCTGCACCGCCCTGAACAGAAAACCAACGCCAGTGTGCTGATCCACGGCCTCGGGCCAAGTGCCCTGGCGGCTGGCTGCGACCCGGCCGAGGCCTTGCTCGACTTGCTCGAATTCATCGGCGACAGCCCGGTGCTGGCGTTCCATGCGCCGTTCGACCAGCGCATGCTTGCGCGTGCCTTGAAAGAAAGCCTGGGCCATCGCTTGCAGTTGCCCTTCCTCGACGTGGCGGAACTGGCGCCGATGCTCAATCCCGACACCGTGTTGCGCGAGGCCGGGCTGGATGACTGGGTGGCACGCTTCGGCCTGCAGGTGGATGAGCGTCACCATGCCAGCGCCGATGCGCAGGTGACAGCGGAGCTGGCGCTGATTCTGTTCAGCCAGGCCCGGCGTCAGCAGCTCGACAGCCCGTTGCAACTGGAGCAGCGATTGGCCGGCTGGCGGCGGCGCAAAGCGCACAATCACGGCCTTTAGACTTACATCGGCCTCTTCGCGGGTAAACCCGCTTGTATGGTAGGACTTGAAGGGAGGAGGAGGGTCATAACTCGCTTCTGACTGTTCGCGCAGTACAGACCGTGGGA
>NZ_QEQQ01000050.1 GCF_003097235.1 Pseudomonas sp. CC120222-01a
AGCCGAACCAAGACTTGGTCGCAGTTTTACGCCCATCATCAAGCACGCGGGAAGAAAACCACCCAAGCCTTGGTGATCCTTGCGCGTCGCTTGGCTCGGCTGGCCTTCGGCCTGATGAGGCATCAGGCCGACTGGAAGCCCGAGGTATATACCGGAGGTGCTAAGCCGGCCAACTGAGGCCGGGGCTGCTGCGCAGCCCAACCAAACTGACGGATAGCACCCAACGCCGAAGAGAAATTCTCTGGCGCACTGACTTGTGCCTGGAGATTGCTGAAAGAGGCCGAAGGCGGTTCAACTGAGAAATTGCCTTCGGCCATAGAATCTCCCACAGGGGCCGTGACATGCCTGAGAAAGGTGTTTAGCGAGCCATCACCGACTTGAACAGGTCCGAAGCCAACCACCCCTCCAGCCAGCTCCGCACCCGCGGATAAGCCGCCTCGGCGAACCACTGCGGTTCGACCCCGGCAAACTGGCGCATCAGGGGCAACAGGGCGGCGTCGGCCAGGCTCGGGTGATCGGCCAGCAGGTAAGGCCGGCCTTCGAGCAACTGTTCAAGTTCCGCCAACCAGGCCTCGGCCTGCTGGCGGTAGTACTCGCGTGAGTGCTGCGGGTAGCGCTCGGCGTACTTGTACAGGTTCACCTGCGCCTTAAACGTGCTGTCGTTGCGGGCTATCAGCGCCTCGGCGCGCTGCGCTGCGGCCGCGTCGGCCTGCAGGCGCCAATCCTGTGGGTCGTGTTGTTCGAGCGCCCAACGCATGATGTCCAGGCTCTCTTCCAGTACGCCGTCACCGGTATCCAGCACCGGCACCGTGCCCTTGGGCGACAAGGCCAGCAGTGCTGCCGGCTTGTTCTTCATCGCCACCTCGACGATCTCCACCGCGCAGCCGGCATAGCGCAGCGCCAGGCGCGCACGCATTGCCCACGGGCAGCGGCGGAACGAGTAGAGGATCACCCGCACACCTCCACATCGCTCAGGCCGTTGCCCTGGCGGCGCACCTGGATCTGCACCGGAATGCGCTCGTGCATCTCCTGAACGTGGGAGATCACCGCGACCTTGCGGCCTTGCGCCTGCAGTCCGTCGAGGGCGTCCATGGCCAGTTGCAGCGACTCAGGGTCGAGGCTGCCGAACCCTTCGTCGATGAACAGCGATTCGATGCGCAGGGTACTCGAGGCCATCGATGCCAGGCCCAGGGCCAGGGCCAGCGAGACCAGGAAGGTTTCACCGCCGGACAGCGAGTGCACCGAGCGCAGCTCGTCGCCCATTTCGGTGTCCAGCACCAGCAGGCCCAGGGCGCTGCCACCGCGCTTGAGGCGATAGCGGCGCGCCAGCTGGCGCAGCTGGGCGTTGGCGTGGTGCAGCAACAGGTCGAGGTTGTAGCCCTGGGCGATCTTGCGGAACACGTCGCCTGAGGCCGAGCCGATCAGCGCGCTTAGCCGCGCCCAGCGCTGCCATTGCTGGTAGGCCTGCTCGATTTCCCCGGCCAGGGCCTGGCTCGCCTGCTGGCGGCGCTGGTCGTCGGCCTGCTGCGCGCGCAGTTCGGCGCATTGCTGTTCATGGCCGGCCAGACGCTCGCGCAGCTCGCCCAGCGCTTGCTCAAGGTCTTCGACCGAAGCATCGACACTCATCTGCGCCGCGTGTTGCTGCAGGCGTTGTGCTCGTTCCTGGAGCAGCACGCGGCTCTGTTCGATGGCTTTCTCGGTGCCTTGCAGGCGCTGACGCAGCTCACCCAATTGAGCGTCGTCGATGGCCAGCAGGCGATCCAGCCCGGCGTCGTCCAGCTCCGGATGCTCGGCGCGCCATTGGGCGATGTCGCCTTGCAGTTGCTGACACTCGCTGTCCAGTGCCTGCTGCTGCTGGGTATTGGCCTTGAGTTCGCTGGCCAGTTGCACGCCCTGGTTGCGCAGGTCCTGCAGGCGTTGGGCAGTGTCTGCATCATTGCTGCGGGCCTGCTCCAGCTGGCTGTCCATGTGCTGCTGCCAGGCTTCGGCACTGGCCTGCTCGCCAAGCAGTTCGGCCAGCGCGGCCTGGGCCTGCTGCCGCTGGGTGTCGAGCGCGGCGAGCTGTTGCTGCACCTGTGCCAGGGCTTGCACGCGGGCTTGCTGCTGGTCGCGCAGCTTGTCCAGCTGCACTTGGCGTGCCTGCTGTTCGTCCTGCTCATCCTTGCGCTGCTCCAGCTGTTGCAGGCGCTGGGCAATCTGCTGATCAAGGGCGAGGAAGGCATTGGCCGGGTCGTCGCTCAGGGCGTTGAGCACATCGCCCGGGAGCACGTTGGCCAGGTCCTTGAGACCCTGCTCCAGCTGCTGTTCATCGCTGGCCAGGGCCTGGTGCTGCTGGTCGAGATGGCGCTGGGCCTGCTGCTGGGCTTCTTGCGCCGCCTGCATCTGCTGGTTGAGGCGAGCGGCATCTTTCTGCAGGGCAAGCAGGGCGCTCTGGCGTTTCTCGTCCTTGCCGATTTCTTCGTCCAGGCGCTGTAGCTGGCTGGCGAGCCAGGTGCTGCGGGCCTTGTCGTCCTGTGGGGCGAGGGCGGGCCAGAGGCTGTGCGCCTGCACCTGCGCCACCAGCGGCTGCAACTGCTCGCCAAGCTGCTGCTGTTGCTGCTGGTAGTCCTTGAGCTGGGCGTTGACCACGCCGAGCTGGGTGCGCAGTTCGACCAGTTTGCCATTGAGGGTCTCGACCTGTTTCTGCGCGGCTTCTTCTTCAGCCTGGTCATGGCGACCGAGGCTCTGCAGCAGGGCCTCAGGCTGATGAAACGGGTGTTCGGCACTGCCACACACCGGGCAGGGCTCGCCGTCGCGCAACTGGCCGCGCAGTTCTTCGACGCTGGTATTGCGCGCCAGGCGCTGGCGTTCCAGCAACTGCCGGGTGAGGTTGAGCGCCTGCTCGGCGGCTTCCAGTTCGGCCTTGGCCGCCGTGCCTTCGCCGATCAGTTGCTGGCGTTGCTGCATGGCCTGCTGCTGACGCTCACGCAGGGCATCGAGCTGCTGGCGCAGTTCCTGTTCACGGCCATGCAGGCGTGACAGTTCTTCGACGGCGCGTTGCTGCTTGCGGTTGTCCTGCAGCATGTTGCCGAGCAGGTCGATCTGCTCGGCCAGGGCCTGGGGTTCGGCCTTGGCTTCGCGGAATAGCAGCTCGAAGTGGTCGCGTTGGGTCTGCAACTGGACATTGGCCTGGCTGGCTCGGGCCTGCAGGCCGGGCAGCTCTTCGCGGCCCTTGGCCAGGCGGCCACCGATCAGCATCACCTGCTTGAGTTGCGGCAAGTAGGCCTGCCAGGCATTGGCAAGGCCAGCCAGGTGCTGGCTGTCGGCCAGGGCGGTGTCGATCTGGGCCAGTTGCTGCTGGCTGCGCTGCTGGTGCTCTTCCGTTTGCTGCAGTTGCTGCTGGCCTTCGGCAACCTGCTGCGCGGCCTGATCGCAGGCGGTGCGTTGCCCCGCCAGTTCCTGGTCAAGGCGCACCAGGTTGTCCTGGCCGGCGAAGGCCTGGCGCAGGCGCGGGGCATTTTCACTGTGCAGGGTCTGGCTCTGCGCCAGGGCCTCGCGAGACGCCAGCTGCGCCTGCTCCAGCTCACGGGTGCGCGTTTGCAATTCGGTTTGCTGGCGCTGTTGCTCGGCGATCTGCGCCGCGACCGTGGTCAGCTGCGCGCCGAGCATCTGCTGGCGGTGGAATTGGTGGCGCTGCGGCGCCAGACGCTCCAGGCGTTGCAGGTCGAGACGCTGCTCGGCCAGCTGCTGCCAGTCCTGTTCGGCGGCTTGCAGGGTGGCGCCGGCTTCGGCGTGCTGGGCCTGCAACTGGCGTTGTTCATTGAGCCAGTTGCGTTGCTGCTCCAGCTGCCGCTCGCCGGCCTGGTCGGCCTTGAACTGCTGCAACGCCTGCTCCAGGCGTTGGTCGAGTTCGGCGCGGGCTTCGGCGGCCATCGGCAGCAAGTGACTGGCGCGGTCATTCAGGGCTTTGTGTGCTTCGCCAGTTTCCCGCGCCTTGCTGAAGGCGCGCTGGCCGAGGCGGGTGTAGATGGCGGTGTTGGTGAGCTTTTCCAGCAGCTCGCTGCGCTCTTTGTCATCCGCCTTGAGGAAGGCGCCGAACTCGCTTTGCGCCAGCATCACCGCACGGGTGAACTGCTCGAAATTCAGGCCCAGGCGGGCTTCGATCAGTTGCTTGTATTCGCTCTTGCCGCTGCCCAGCAGCTGTTCGCTGTCCAGGTCGTACAGGCTCTGGCGGCTGAACTGCAGCTTGCCGTTGGCCTTGTCGCGGGCACGGTTGGCTTCCCAGCGGGCGCGGTAGCGGTGGCCGTCGATGCCGACGAAGTCGACTTCGGCGAAGCCGCTGCCGGTGCCGCGGCGCAGGAGGTTGCGCGGGTCCGACGTGGGGATTTCGCCGTCGGCATCCGGCACCTTGGCTTCGCGGCCGATGTCGTTCAGGCGCGGCACGGTGCCGAACAGGGCCAGGCACAGGGCATCGAGCAAGGTGCTCTTGCCGGCGCCGGTAGGCCCGGTGATGGCGAACAGGCCGGCGCTGGCCAGGGGCTCGGCGGTGAAGTCGATGTCGACCGGGCCGGCCAGGGATGCCAGGTTCTTCAGGCGGATGGCGAGAATCTTCATGGCTGTTCCTCTTCCAGCTGGACGTCCTGCAGCAGCAGGGCGAAATCGGCCAGGGCCTGCTCGTCGACGGGGTTGCCGTAGGCCTGCTCCCAGGCGCGGCTGAACAGGTCCTGCGGGGTCATCTGCGCCAGCTCGACGAATGCAAGGTCGTCGTCTTCGCTGTTGTTGCGGCCAGCATATTCAGCGCTGATGCGGATCAACCGCACGGCCTTGCCCTCAAGCGCGGTTTCGATCTGCTGGCGCAGATCGGGTTGCGGCTCGTCCAGAATCACTCGAACCTCCAGCCAGGGCTGGCGGTTGGGGTCTTCGAGCAGGTCGATCACCGGTAGCTCGGTCAATTGTTCGAGCAGCTCGCCCAACGGCGCCGGGCCGACCCGCTGCAGGGCCACCGCACGGGGTACCGGGCGCGGCTCGACGCTGACCAGCTCACTGCCCTCCAGTTCGACTTCCAGCACTTGGTGCGGGTAGTTGATTTCGGCAAACGACAGCGGGATCGGCGAGCCGCTGTAGCGAATGCGGCTTTCGCGGTTGACCTTCTGCGGCTTGTGCAGGTGGCCGAGCGCCACGTAGCTGATCGACTTGTCGAACAGCTTGGCCGGCAGGGCTTCGGCATTGCCGATGATCAGGCTGCGCTCGGAGTCTTCGGACACCGCGCCACCGGCCATGTGTGCGTGGCTGATGGCGATAAGCGCCTGGTCCTTCTTGCGCTTCTTCTGCGCCGCGCCTATCAGCTGCTGGTGCACCTGGGTGATGCCTTGCAGGTAGTCGTCGCCCAGCTGCGGGCCGGTCACTTCGGCCGGGCGCAGGAAGGGCAGGGCCAGGCACCAGGCCGCGATCTTGCCGCGGCCGTTGGTCAGCGGAATCAGCAGGCGCTCGGCATCCAGCTGGCCCTCGTCGAGCCAGTGCACCCGGCCCAGCGCGTGGGTGCGCAGGCGGCGCATCAGTGCGGCTGGTAGCTCGATGCGCGAGCCGGAGTCGTGGTTGCCGGCGATCATCACGATGTCCAGCTTCGGCTGCTGCTCGTGGGCCTGGACGATGAAGTCGTAGAGCCGTTCCTGGGCTTTGACCGGCGGGTTGACCGTGTCGAAGATGTCGCCGGCAATCAGCAGCGCGTCAGGCTGGCGCAGGCGCAGCTGGCCGAGCAGCCAGTCGAGGAAGCAGGCGTGTTCGAAGTCGCGTTCCTGGCCGTGCAGGCTTTGGCCCAGGTGCCAGTCGGAGGTGTGAAACAGACGCATGGATGACCTGTCGGTGTCGAGTCAGCAAGCCGGGGGCTTGGCGTGAATGAAGGGCTTTGCGGAGGCGGGTATGGTAACCCAAGCTCGGGTTGATTGAGTTTCTGATTGCGTCAGGGCTGCCAGGTGCATGGCGGGGGAGATTCAGCGCCTGTGAGATCGAGCGCCGCCCGCGCGGAAGCGCCGTTGCTGGGCCGGCGCTTTTTCCCAGCGACGGATATTTTCGCGCTGTGTAGGAAAGCGCGAAATTACTTGGTTTCTTCGTCCTACAAACGCATTTTTTCCTCAACACCGCGTTCATTGTGGACCCCGCGATCATTGCCCTAACCTACGAGCGCTTCGAGTTCGCAAGGAGATTGCAATGTTCATGGACCTGGCCGAACGCCTGTTGTCGCAGCATCGCCGACTGTTCAAGTTCCACCACCTGACCGACCCCGATCAGCCACTGCTGCTGGAAAGCTTCCGGGGCACCGAAAGCCTGTCGGAGCCTTTTACCTACGAACTGCTGCTGATCTGCGATGCACCGCAGCTGCCGCTGAAATCAATGCTCGGCCAGCAGGTCAGCCTCGAGATCGAGCTGGCCGATGCTGCGCCGCGATTCATCAACGGCTACTTCACGCGCTTTGCCAGCCAGGGTAGCGACGGTGCGCTGGACCGTTACGGCGCAACCCTCAGCCCCTGGCTGACGATGCTCAGGCACCGCACCGACACGCGCATCTTCCAGAACTGCACGGTCGATGAGGTGCTTGCAGACGTCTTCGCCCTGTACCCGGCCTATGCCGACTACGACTTGCGCCTGAGTCAGCTGCAGAAACGCCACACCTACCTCACCCAGTACCGCGAAAGCGACCTCAACTTCGTTCAGCGCCTGCTGGATGAAGCCGGGCTGTTCTATTGGTTCGAGCACAGCCTCGAAGGCCACACCCTGGTCATCAGCGACGACTCCACCGTGCTCGACGCACTCCCAGAGCAAGCGCAGATCCGCTTCCACAGCGCCTCGGTCACCGAAACCGCCGACTCCATCACCCAGTGGTGCGGCCACCGCCAGCTGCAGGCCGGCAGCATGGCCGTGCAGACCTTCGACTACCGCCAGCCACGCAACCGCCTGCCGGTGGCCATGCGCAGCCTCAACGAGCAAGGCGCCGTGCAGCGCTTCGAAATCTACGACCCCGGCCAGTACACCCACAGCACGTCTGACGAAGGCGAGGCGTTGTTGCGCCGGCGCGTGGAAGCGCTGGAGCTGGCCGGCAAACAGTTCGAGGGCGCCAGCAACTGCCGCGCCATGCGCCCCGGCTACAGCTTCGAACTGCTGCAACACCCGAGCCACCAGACCGGTCCCGTGGAGGA
>NZ_QEQQ01000051.1 GCF_003097235.1 Pseudomonas sp. CC120222-01a
ATCGAGCGCCGCCCGCGCGGCGCATCGCGGGCAAGCCCGCTCCCACATCTGTTTCAGGCCAATCTCTCCTGTGAAGCCAACAGGGACCGCCTTGTTGGCATGGCGCTGCATCTCGGTGGGCGCTGATGCCGCTCCACCTGTCTTTAGTCATGCACCAAGGAGGGATCCTGTTGGCGGCACAGGAGAGACTGGCCCGAAACAGATGTGGGAGCGGGCTTGCCCGCGATGCGCCGCGCGGGCGGCGCTCGATTTCACAGGCGCTGAAGAGCTTAAGGCATGCACCTGTCAGTCCTGACACTGTCTAGAGGCCGGCACATGCCAGCCCTAACACTCCATCAAAGCAAGCACATCGCAGCCATCACACAGACAAACGAAAAAGGCCGACCCCGCTATCGGGGTCGGCCTTTCGAACCGCAAGAACTCGCTGTTACTTACCTGCAGTCAACGCGATATAGCTGGTCATGAGATTTCGGTAGTCCGGAATGTGGTTGGAGCACAGCGCCGCCAGCCCTTCAATGTCGTTGCGCCAGTCGCGGTGCAGCTCACAGGCCACGCCGAACCAGGTCATCAGCTGGGCACCGGCCCGGCTCATGCGGTCATGGGCAGCATCACGGGTCATTTCGTTGAAGGTGCCGGAAGCATCAGTCACCACGAACACGTCGAACTCTTCTTCCAGAGCAGCCAGCGCCGGGAACGCTACGCACACTTCAGTCACCACACCGGCAATGATCAGCTGCTTCTTGCCAGTAGCCTTTACCGCCTTGACGAAGTCTTCGTTGTCCCAGGCGTTGATCTGGCCTGGGCGGGCGATGTATGGCGCATCCGGGAACAGTTCCTTCAGCTCTGGTACCAACGGACCGTTAGGGCCTTGCTCGAAGCTGGTGGTGAGGATGGTCGGCAGGTTGAAGAACTTGGCCAGGTCGGCCAGGGCCAGCACGTTGTTCTTGAACTTGTCCGGCTCGATGTCACGCACCAGGGACAGCAGGCCAGCCTGGTGGTCGACCAGCAGGACAGCGGCGTCGTCTTTGTTCAGGCGGTTGTAGGTGAATTTGCTCATGGTCTGTGCTCCTAAGGTTTATGAATTTTTCAGCAATCTGGGGTGTTTCGCGTTGATGGGCACAGATTAAAATCATCACCTTTACGGCGGTAGACTGCGAAAATTGCCCTTAGCGTTCCATCTGGAGAACGACCGTTGGAAGACCTCAACTCCCTCTATTACTTCACCCAGGTTGTAGAGCACGGTGGCTTCGCCCCGGCCGGGCGGGCGTTGGACATGCCCAAGTCGAAGCTCAGCCGGCGCATCGCCGACCTTGAGGACCGCCTGGGCGTGCGCCTGCTGCACCGCACCAGCCGCCACTGCTCGCTGACCGAGATCGGCCAGGCCTACTACAACCGTTGCCTGGCCATGCGCGTCGAAGCCGAGGGCGCGGCAGAGATCATCGAGCGCAACCGCAGCGAACCGCGCGGGCTGGTGCGCATCAGTTGCCCGACTACCCTGCTCAACTCCTGGGTCGGGCCGATGCTGACCCGCTACATGCTCAAATACCCGCAGGTAGAGCTGTTCATCGAGAGCACCAACCGCCGTGTCGACCTGCTGCACGAAGGCTTCGACATTGCCCTGCGGGTGCGCTTCCCGCCGCTGGAGAACACCGACATGGTGATGAAGGTGCTGAGCAACAGCACCCAGTGCCTGGTCGGCCAGCCGCAGTACCTTGAGCAATTGCCAAAAAACTTTGACCCGCAGTTGCTGAGCACCCTGCCGAGCCTGCATTGGGGCAGTGCCCAGCGCGAGTACCAGTGGGAGCTGTTCCAGGGCGAGGACAGCAGCCGTAGCATCGTCATCCCGCATACGCCACGCATGGTGACAGACGACCTGTTCGCCCTGCGTCACTTCGTGGTCGCTGGAGTGGGTATTGCCCACCTGCCGCGGGTAGCGGTGCGTGAGGACCTGGCGGCCGGTCGGTTGGTGGAGCTGATACCGGACTGGCACCCGCGGTGCGGCATCGTGCATGCGATCTTCCCGTCGCGACGCGGGTTGCTGCCGTCGGTGCGGGCGCTGATCGATCACTTGGCTGAGGAATTCGCCATCAGCGACATGGCTTGAGTTCAAGGTTGTCTGTGCCGGCCTCTTCGCGGGTAAACCCGCTCCCACAGGGGTCGCGTGCACCTCGGGCCTGTGGTGATCCTGTGGGAGCGGGTTTACCCGCGAAGAGGCCGGCACAGTTGACGCAGATCGCTCCCAGCACACAGTTACAAGACCCCTGACCTATCCTTGCTTCACAGTCCCGGATCATCCCCCTTGGAGGCCCCATGATCCGCGCCAATCACGGACCAGGCCGCGCCCTGTTCGCCACCCTCGCCCTCTGCCCGGCACTCAGCCAGGCAGATGAAGCCGACTGGTCATTGCTCAGCCGCAACTATTTCCTGCATAGCGACTTCCGCTCGCCCTCTGCCAGCGGCCAGAACTACCGCCAGGAATGGGCCCAGGGTTTCATCGGCGAGATCCGCTCCGGCTTCACCGAGGGCACGGTCGGTGTCGGCCTCGACGCCCACGGTTTCCTCGGCCTCAAGCTCGACGGCGGTCGCGGCCATGCCGGCACCGGCCTGCTGCCCCGCGACAGCGATGGCCGCGCCGAATCCGACTACTCCAGCGCCGGTGCCGCGCTCAAGCTGCGCCTGGGCAACACCCAGTTGCGCTACGGCGAAATGACTGTGGAAACCCCGGTGTTCGACACCGGCGACAAGCGCCTGCACCCGGAATACGCCACCGGCTGGTTCATGGACAACACCGACCTTCCCGACTGGCGGCTGCAGGCCGGGCGCTTCACCGCCTTCAACAACCAGGACAATAGCTCCACCCACGACGACTTCAGCGGCTACGGCGCCACCACCCACAACCGCGCCATCAGCCTGGCCGGCGCCACCTTCGCGCCGCACGGCCCGTTCGGCGGCGCGTTGTACGCCGGGGAGCTGGAGAACACCTGGCGCCAGGCCTACCTGAACCTGAACCTGACCGAGGGCAACTGGCGCCTGGACGGCAATCTCTACAAGACCCGCGACACCGGCAACGCCAGCGCCGGGGCGATCGACACCCTCGCCTACAGCCTGCTGACCAAGTACAGCTTCGGCGCCCAGGCACTGACCCTGGCCTACCAGAAGGTCGAGGGGGACACGCCGTTCGACTTCGTCGGCGGTGACTCCATCTACCTGGCCAACTCGATCAAGTACGCCGACTTCAACGGCCCCGGCGAACGCTCGTGGCAACTGCGCTACGACCTCAACTTCGCCACCCTCGGCGTCCCCGGCCTGAGCCTGATGGGGCGCTACGTCAGCGGCCGCGGCATCGACGGCAGCCATGCGCCTGCGGGCGGCGCCTACGTGAACCAGTACGGCCAGGGCGGTAAACACTGGGAGCGCGATGTCGACCTGAAATACGTGGTGCAGTCCGGTGCCGCCAAGGACCTGAGCCTGTCGTTCTCCCACGTCAGCCACCGCGCCAACCAGGCCCAGGCCGGCGATGACATCGACCGCATCTACCTGATCATCGAATACCCACTCAAAGGCAGCTTCTGACATGAGCACTTCCCCTTCAGGCGCCTGGAGCCCGTTGCGCAACACCACCTTCCGCATGCTGTGGATTGCCACCATCGCCTCCAACATCGGCACCTGGATGCACGAGGTGGGCGCCGGCTGGCTGATGACCACGCTGTCGGCCAACCCACTGCACGTGGCGCTGATCCAGGTGGCCGGCTCGCTGCCGATGTTCTTCCTTGCCCTGCCGGCCGGCGCGGCGGCGGATATCGTCGACAAGCGCCGCTACTTGCTGCTGGTGCAGTTGTGGATGTCATCGGTGGCCGTGGTGCTGGCGGCCCTGACGCTGCTCGGGCTGATGAATGTCACCCTGCTGCTGGTGCTGACATTGGCGCTGGGCATCGGCACGGCGTTGATGATGCCGGCCTGGAGCGCGCTGACGCCGGAGCTGGTGGGCAAGGAAGACCTGGCCAACGCGGTGGCCATTTCCAGCGTCGGCATCAACGTGTCCCGTGCCATCGGCCCGGCGCTGGCCGGCGTGGTGGTGAGCATGGTCGGCCCCTGGCTGACGTTCGCCTTGAATGCCGCGTCCTTTGCCGGGGTGATCCTGGTGCTGTTCCTGTGGAAGCGCGAAGTGAAGGAGCCGTTGTTGCCAGCCGAGCGCTTCGTCGGTGCCATGCGCACCGGCCTGCGTTTTGCGCGCAGTGCCAAACCGTTGCAGGCCGTGCTGTTGCGGGCGTTGGCGTTCTTTTTCTGCGCCAGTGCCGGGACATCGCTGCTGCCGTTGATCGTGCGCGGTGAGATGCACGGCACTGCGGCCGACTTCGGCCTGCTGCTGGCGGCCATCGGCATCGGCGCAGTAGCCGGCGCCACCTTGCTGCCCCGCCTGCGCGAGCGCATCAGCCGCGACCGCCTGGTGATGTGTGCCAGCTTGCTGTATGCCCTGTTCCTGCTGGCATTGGCGCTGGTACGCAACTTCTACGTGCTGCTGCCGGCGATGCTGCTCAGTGGCGCGGCGTGGATCGCGGTGCTGTCCAACCTGCAGGTGGCGGCGCAGACCTCTGTACCGGCCTGGGTACGGGCGCGGGCGTTGTCGGTGTACATCCTGTTCTTCTTCGGTGCCATGGCCAGCGGCGGGTTGCTGTGGGGTACGCTGGCCAGTCATGCGTCGATCACCCTGAGCCTGTTGCTGGCTGCCGGTGGCCTGGCGCTGGGTACGTTGCTGACCTGTAAGGTCACCCTGCCGGAAACCGAAGCCGAGGAGCTGACGCCGTCGCTGCACTGGCCGGTACCGCTGCTGAGCGATGACATGGACAAGGACAGCGGGCCGGTCATGGTGACCGTGGAGTACCACGTCGAGCCGACCAAGGCCGAGGCGTTCCAGCAGGCGGCGCGGGAACTGGAGGCGATGCGCAAGCGCAATGGCGCGTTGTCGTGGGGGTTGATGCGTGACAGTGCAGATCCGGCGTTGTGGCTGGAGTTCTTCTTCGAAGAGTCGTGGCTGGAGCATTTGCGCCATCACCATCGGGTGACCCGGGGGGAGCTGAAGATCGAGGCTCGGGTGCGGATGCTGCAGACCGATGGGATCGAGGTGAAGATCCGGCATCTGTTGGCTGGGGGGGAGCACAAGGCTCACCATTGATGCTGGCCTTTCCGGCCTTTTCGCGGGCATGCCCGCTCCCACAGGGACCGCGTAGTGCCTGAGGGATGCACTGTACCTGTGGGAGCGGGCGAGCCCGCGAAGAGGCCAGCACTGAAGGAACAAAAAAGGGGGCCAGTAACTGGCCCCCTTTTCACATCAGTGTCCCGTCCTGAATAAGGTTTACACCTCCCATCCCGAATTTCCGGAGAGTCAGATGGATCAAGGTGTAAAGCGCACACAGCGTGATTACTCGCTGTCTTTTAAATTGGCAGTGGTCGATCAGATCGAAAAAGGCGAGCTGACCTGCACCCAGGCCCGGGAGCGGTACGGCATCCAAGGAAAATCTACGGTTCTGGTATGGTTGCGTAAGCACGGTCGGCAGGATTGGAGCCAGGGGGCCTCGATCCGCGACGAGAGGAGCTGCGCGATGTCTGACCC
>NZ_QEQQ01000052.1 GCF_003097235.1 Pseudomonas sp. CC120222-01a
CCGAAAACTTCGGAGCAGACGCGAGTCAGAGCTGCGGTCAGAGTGGTCTTACCGTGGTCAACGTGGCCGATAGTGCCGACGTTAACGTGGGGAAGGGAACGATCAAACTTTTCCTTAGCCATCGATACAATCCTCCGCAGAAGAAAATAGTCTTACGCTGATAAAACAAAGGCAGATATTTTCATATCTGCCTTGTTTATATGGAGCTCTTGAGCGGATTTGAACCGCTGACCTCACCCTTACCAAGGGTGTGCTCTACCAACTGAGCTACAAGAGCGAAACACTTTGCGCAAAATCCAGCAAACTTGGAGCGGGTAGCGGGAATCGAACCCGCATCATCAGCTTGGAAGGCTGAGGTTCTACCACTAAACTATACCCGCGGAGCTTGCGGCTCTCGCTAAAACTGGTGGAGGGAGAAGGATTCGAACCTTCGAAGCTCTCGCAACGGATTTACAGTCCGTCCCCTTTGACCGCTCGGGAATCCCTCCAGATGTGGCCGGCATTCTATGTGTCTGCCGTCCTAGTGTCAAGCTTTTTTTCAAATTTTTTCAATCAAATCTGAAACTTAGCTGCTTTGACACTCGCTTCCAGTTCTGCCACCTGAGTGGTGTTCCCTGTGAAGCGGGCGCCATTCTATCAAGCTATTCGCCAGTTGCAATACCCTGGCAGAAAATAATTTTACGTTTTAAGTCTTTGAAATCGTTGGAAAGAGTCTCGAGGACGGTTTGGTCCAGCAAACGCTCGCTTTCCGGGGAAATCTTGAGCCAGAAACCTTCGGCTCCAGGCAGCTGCCCAGACACCGGCGCAGCATTGATGTCCAGGCTCAGCAGGCGTTGTCGCAACGCATCGAGCTGATCGCGCGCAACCAGGCCACCCACTACCAGGCATTCATCACGGCGCCGGGCCGGTGCAGACGCCCCGGTTTCCTTGAGCAGGCGTATCTCTTGCTGATTACCTTTGTACAGCGACAATGGCGCGACGTCCTTCGCCTTCAGCGGGGCTTCCTGTTGGTGCCAGACGTAATAGAAGACGTTGAGCACCAGCAACAGCAGAAACAACCAACGCATAAGCACCTCAGTCCAGTGGACAGGCCATGGCCAGGCCGACAAATACCAGGTCAGGGACGACCCTGGCCTGTGGCACCGCTTCTCGCACCAGCGGAGCATCCCCTCCCGTCAGGAACACCGTGAAGTCTCCGCCCCACAAGGCCTGAGCCTGCTCAAGCTGAGTGCGTGCAAAACCTTGCAGCATCAATACACAACCGCGCTCTACCGCCTCTACAGTGGAGCGCCCTGGCGCAAGGCTGCTCAAGGCGCGCTCAGCCGAAGCGTCGTCATAGCGAATACGGCGGGTATGCGTGCGCAGCTGGCTACGCATCAGCGGCATGCCTGGGCAGATGTAGCCACCCAGGTGCTCGCCTTCGGCCGAGACAAAATCCGCCTTGGCCGCGGTGCCCAGGTCAATGACCAGGCATGCGCCCTTGGCGAGATGGAACGCACCCAATGCCGCCAGCCAGCGATCCATGCCGAGACGCTGGTAGTCGTCATAACCATTGCGTACACCTGCCATCTCCTGCGCAGGCTCGGCAACACGGGCAACGACTGCAAAAGCCTTGGCGATCAGCGCACAGAGGGCTGCGGTTTCATCCTCGCTACGCACACTGACGATTCGACAGCCCGTAAGGCGCAATGACGGGAGCGCCGCGACCTCGCCTACCAGTGCCTGGTCCGAATCGACGATACCACCCCCGACAATGGTGGCGTCGGCAGCGTGAATGACACGCCACTTGATGAAGCTGTTACCGCAATCGAGCTCAAGAATCATCACGCAACCTCAAACTGAGCTCACCACCACTGAAGCTCTTTTCCACACCGTCGACCTCAAGGCGCAATCCGCCCTGCCCGTCCACGCCCAGCACGACACCATCGATACGCGTGGTACCTGCGATGAGAAATACATTACGCCCCTGCCACAGATGCGCCTGCTCCCACTCTTCCTGGAACGCTGCAAAACCGTAGCGCCGATGACGGGCCAATTCATGTTGCAACTGCTGACTGAGCATGGCCACCAGCCGGTTGCGATCAATTGTCACACCGACTTCACGCCGCATCGAGGTCCACTGCTGATCGACCTGCTCATTGGCCTGCATGTTCACATTGATACCAATGCCGAGCACGACATGGCAGACGTCTGCGGGGTCGCCCACAAGCTCAAGGAGAATACCGGTGATCTTCTGCCCACGAACCAGAACATCGTTGGGCCACTTCAACCCCACGTCCTTTACGCCAAATGCCTGCAGCGTTCGCATCACGGCCAACCCGACCACCAGGCTGAGACCTTCGAGCTGACGCATGCCGCCATCAACACGTAGAACCAGGCTGTAGTAGAGGTTTTCTGCAAATGGACTTATCCACATGCGACCGCGTCGACCACGACCAGCACTCTGGCGCTCTGCAAGAACCAGGAATGGCGCTGACTTCCCCTCGCCGGCCAGGCGCAAGCCTTCGGCATTGGTCGAATCAATGGTTTCATGGATGAATACGGGCCAGCGCTCACCTTCGGTGAACTCTTCGATCGCTTGCGCATCGAGCAAGCTCAGCGGCGCGGCCAACTGGTAGCCACGCCCACGAACCTTATGAATGGTGAGGCTCAGCTCACTTTCCAGGTGTTGCAGCTGCTTCCAAACGGCGCTGCGACTTACCCCGAGGGCTGCCCCCAAGGCTTCTCCGGAATGGAACCGGCCATCCTTGAGGAGATTCAACAACTTCAGCATGCCAGTCTCGACTTGGAATAAGGCTGGCATGATAGCTAGGGGTCGTTGGCTTGCATAGGAAAAGGGCTGGGGGTAACCGCCACAAGCATCGAGTATTTCGGCCAGGAAAGACAAAACCCCTACCTGCATGTGCAGATAGGGGTTTTGCGAAATGAATCTTGACGATGACCTACTCTCACATGGGGAAACCCCACACTACC
>NZ_QEQQ01000053.1 GCF_003097235.1 Pseudomonas sp. CC120222-01a
CAAACAAAATGCAACCCACTGTTTTTTAAGCACTCAGGCAGCCACCAGTTGGTACCCCAGTTTCCGGGCTTTGCGAAGCAAAGCCCGGACCTGTCGGTCTTGGCTCCTGGCTTCGAATTCCTCAAGACCTTTTTCGACATAAGCCTGTTTCTTGGTTAGCAGGTTGTACACCAGTCGTGCCAACTGGTGGGCAGTGGCTTTGATGGCGCAGCTGGTATCCATTCGAGTCAGCCTGGCTCGGTGCGATGCACCAATGAAACCCTTGTCATTACGAGCATTGGATGCAGCCTGCTTGAGTGCTTGAGCTGCTCGATTGACTATTTTGGGCCCGCCTCCTGCCAGTCGATGACCGCCGGAGATTCGGGTAGGAGGAGCCAGTCCCAACCAAGAGCAGAAGTGCTGTGAGGACGGGAAACGTGATAGATCTGTACCGATCTCGCCTGCCAGCACCAATGCGGTGTCCACCCCAATGGTCGGAATTGCGGTCAGGTCCACGCCAAGAACTTTCCACAATGTCTGATGCAATTCGGTCTGTTGGGCGCCGCTTCGGTGTGGGCTGCGCAAAGGCTTGTTGGATGGCTCAGGCTTGTTTTGCAGCACCGGCAGCTGCTCTAGCGCGGTTTTTATGGCGTCGTCACAACCAGCAATTTGCTGCTCCAAGAAGTCGTAGGCAGCCAATTCCTGAGTCAGCGCATGCAGATGCTCACGCCGCCAATTGCCATGAAGACTCCGAGCGACAGCCTCCTTGCCGGCCTTGATGCGGCGGTCGGTCAGTTCAGCCAGTTGCACAGGGTCTCGTTGACCTGCGCAGATGGCTCGCAAAATCTTCATGCCAGTTACGCCGGAAATATCACTGATGACATTGGCCAACTGGATGTTCATTTGGCTCATGGCCTTTTGCATCCGGTTCAGGGTCTGTGCCTGGTCTTTGACTTTGGAAGCCCGCTGCCTGACCAATGAGCGGACGCAACAGGTCAGATCATCGGGGCGGAATGCACCTCTCAGCAGCCCATGCGTCATCAGCTGCCAAATCCACTGGCAATCCAGCACATCTGATTTGCGACCCGTGATTTGCCGAGTTGCTCTGGCATTGACGAGATAAACCTCAAAACCGCGTTCGCTGAGGATCTCGTAAATGGGAATCCAATAAACGCCTGTGGACTCCATGGCGACGACCTTGATCCCCAGGCTTTCAAGCCAATCAGCCATCTTGAGCAGGTCGTCAGTAAAGGACGTGAACGACTGGACGGGATTTTCGTGCCGTGGATCGACCGCCACAAAATGCTCTCGACCACCGACGTCGATCGCCGCGCAATCGGGATGAACGACGGTAAAGCGTTGCTTGGAAGGCTTGCGCGCCATGATGAATCCTCGCAGGATAAGGGGCGCGCGGGGCACACGGTGGCGAAAGTGTTCACTCTCTCATACGTGGTCACAGCTGATTTAGCTGATGCCTACAGGGACTTCACGCCGATACCGTGCGGATCACTCTCCCACGCGGGTGTGCGGACACACACCAGTGC
>NZ_QEQQ01000054.1 GCF_003097235.1 Pseudomonas sp. CC120222-01a
CTGGACTGCCCCCAAGAAGTTGGACACCAATCCAACCCTTGGGGGATTTATGGGCAAATACTCAGAGCAGTTCAAGCTCACGGCGATCACGGCCTATCTGGAAGGCAGCAACGGCTTTCGCAAAGTGGCCCGACACTTGGGCATCGATTTCAGTTTGCTTCGGCGCTGGGTTGCCAGTTACCGATCCACCGCCAGCCTCAGTCCCCGCCCACATGGCCAGCGCTACACTGAGGACTTCAAACGGCAGGTACTCAAGCACATGCTTGAGCATCGACTCTCGCTGCGCCAAACAGCAGCGCACTTTGATCTTGGACAGTCCTCACAGATAGGCATTTGGCTGCGGCAGCACTACAGTGGCAGTCCTGCCACCTCTGTCGCCAACCAAAGAAGATCAGCCGTGCCCAAGAAAGTTAAGCCAATCAAGCCCACAGACACCAATGACGCAGAGAAATCCCGCGAGCAGTTGTTGGGTGAGCTCGAATACATGCGCATGGAGAATGCTGTCCTAAAGGAGTTAAAGGCTCTCCGCGAGGAGAAGGAACGAACACGGACGAAAAAGCCCTGATCGTCCGCAAGCTCAAGTGCGAATTCCCCTTACCCGACCTCCTCCAGATGGTCGGGTTAGCGCGCAGCACCTTTTACTACCAGGTCAAATGCCAGCAGAAGCCAGACAAGCATGCTGCGCTCAAAGAGGTGGTACAGCGCGTCTACCACGAGGAAAAAGGGCTGTATGGCTATCGGCGCGTTACGCTTGCGATCAGAAACCAAGGGACCCTGGTCAACAAGAAGGTCATTGAGCGATTGATGGCTGAACTCGGTCTGCAGTCAATCGTGCGTCCGAAAAAGTACCGCTCCTACCGAGGTACGGTCGGCAGGGTGGCCAGGAATCTGTTGGAGCGCAATTTCGTCGCACAACGCCCCAATCAAAAATGGGTGACTGATGTCACAGAGTTCAAGGTGGCACAGCAGAAGCTCTACCTGTCGCCAGTGATGGATTTATACAACGGCGAGGTCATTGCCTACGAAACGGCCAGCCGACCTACCTATGACCTCGTCGGGAATATGCTGGAAAAGGCGCTTGGTGGTCTGGGCGAAAAGCCCAAGCTAGTCATCCACTCAGATCAAGGGTGGCATTATCAGCAGGCTCAATACCGTCACAAACTTGCCGCACGAGGTGTGAAGCAGAGCATGTCCCGCAAAGGCAATTGCCTGGATAATGCGGCGATGGAAAGCTTCTTCGGCACGCTCAAGTCGGAGTTTTTCTACCTGAATCGCTTTGAGAGTGTCGAGGAACTAAAAGCGGGACTGGATGAGTACATTCACTACTACAACCATGACCGCATCAGGCTGAAACTCAATGGCCTGAGCCCTGTGAGCTACAGGACTCAGACCACTGGCTAAAACTGTCCAACTTTTGGGGGGCAGTCCA
>NZ_QEQQ01000055.1 GCF_003097235.1 Pseudomonas sp. CC120222-01a
CTGTTTGCGGGCCAGCAAACAGCGGGGTTTACGCCCTGATCGCCTCAAGTAACCCTGCGATGCCGAAGATACTCATCATTCGTTTGAGGTTGTAGGCGAGCACGTGAAGGCTCATTTCGGTGCTTACCCTCGGCAGGGTTTTGGTCAGGAAGTGGGTACTTCCCATCCAGAATTTGAGCGTGCCAAAGGGATGCTCCACCGTCTGCCGGCGAACCTTCATTTTCCCCGGATCATGCTCCAATCGAATCTGCACTCCTTCGATTACGGCTTCATGCTCCCAGCGCTTTAATCGCCGCTCTTTACCGGTCGTACACTGCTTCTGCATCGAGCAGCTCTGGCATCCTGAAAACCAGTAGCAGTGCAGTAGCATGCCGTCTTCCACTGAGGAATGCCGGCGCGTCAGCAACTGACCCGCAGGGCATCGATATTCGTCCGAAGCAGCCATGTAGATGAAGTCCTGCTTGCCGAATCGGCCTTCCGCTTTGCTGCTCGATGTCAGTGGTTTAGGTACAAAGGTGGTGATGCCAGCTTGCTCGC
This sequence comes from Pseudomonas sp. CC120222-01a, assembly GCF_003097235.1. GTDB lineage: Bacteria > Pseudomonadota > Gammaproteobacteria > Pseudomonadales > Pseudomonadaceae > Aquipseudomonas. The sequence continues at coordinate 538 of NZ_QEQQ01000055.1, forward strand.
AAGCAAGGATTTCCGGGCCTTTGTAATAGCCTCTATCAGCAACCACCGTCAGCGCCTCAGCACCGATTTCTTCCCGTGCCTGGTTAGCCATATTGCTCAGTTGCCCGCGATCATTACCTACGTTGGTCACCTCATGGGCAATAATCAGATGGTGTTTGTCGTCGACTGCTGTTTGTACGTTGTACCCAACTGTGCCGGAGCCTCGGCCGCTTGTGGCCATTGAACGGGCATCTGGATCGGTAAGTGAGATTTGCTGATCGGGACTGGCTTGAAGCTGCGCCTCGATGTCCTTGAGTTTTTGCATCTGCTGTTTCAGTTTTTCGACTTTGTCTTTCAACCGCTCAGTCTTGGCCTCGGCCACTTCCGGCGCTGCCCGATCCGCTGAATCCATTGCCGCTAGATAGCGGTCGATGCTCTGCTCGATCTGCTGCATGCGCGCCTTCACTTTGCCTTGAGTGAAATTACGGTCGCGGTTATTCACGGCTTTGAATTTGCTGCCGTCGATGGCGATGATCGATTGGGAGAAGAGATTGAGGTTGCGGCAAAGTACAACGAACTGCCGACAGACACTGCGAATGGCTTTACCATTGTCTCGGCGAAAGTCGGCAATCGTTTTGAAGTCAGGCGCCAATCGGCCTGTCAGCCACATCAGCTCGACATTACGCTCGGCCTCACGCTCAAGCCGGCGGCTGGACTGAATCCGATTGAGATAGCCATAGATGTAGATTTTTAGCAGCACTGCTGGATGGTAAGCCGGACGACCCGTTGCCGCAGGATCGACACCCTCGAACCCGAGTGTTCCAAGGTCAAGTTCATCGACAAAAACATCGACTACCCGAACTGGGTTTTCTTCGGTGATGTAGTCGTCCAGGCACTCCGGCAGCAACGTGACTTGCGTCCGAGACTCACCTTCTATGAATCGCTTCATGATCGTCCCCGCCACGATCTCGACGATCAGAAGGTTAGACAATCGCAGGCGTTTTCACACAGCCTGG
>NZ_QEQQ01000056.1 GCF_003097235.1 Pseudomonas sp. CC120222-01a
CATCACCCGGCATCGGCACGATACCCGTGGCAACCTTGCACAAAGCCTTGATCCGCGTCTTGCCGAAACGGCTATCCCGAACTTTCGCTGGCACAGCGACCTGGCTGGGCGAACGCTGTACACCGAAAGTGTCGATGCCGGCTCGAGCGTGGCCCTGCCTGACGTGGCCGGGCGTCCGTTGCTGGCGGTCAGTGCGACTGGAGTCAGCCAAGCCTGCTTCCATGAAGCACCTTCGCTACCAGGCCGGCTGCTGGTCGTGACGGAGCAGGGCGCCGGAGAAGCGCTGCCGCGTGCCGCAGAGCGCTACCGCTGGGCGGGTTTAAGCCCAGCCGAGAAGAACCGCAACCTTGCCGGTCAGTGCGTGCGCCACTACGACACCGCAGGCCTCATCGAACTGCAAAACGTCGCGCTCAGCGGCTCAGCGCTGGCCCAGATTCGACGCGTGCTTGTAGGCGAAGACGAGGCGGACTGGGCGGGTGACGACGAGCAAGCATGGCAGACCACACTGGAGCCAGAGCGCTACGTGACGTTGCGTACGCTTGATGCCACGGGAGTCCAGTTGACCCTGACAGATGCGCGGGGCCACCAGCAGCGCCAAGCCTATGACGTTGCCGGGCAGTTGCAGGGCAGTTGGTTGACCCTGCAAGGCCAGGTTGAGCAGGTGATAGTTGCTTTCTTGCGTTTTTCGCCATCGGGACACAAGCAGCAGGAAGTCCATGGTAATGGGGTAATCACGGACTACCGCCTCGATCCAATGACGCAAAGGCTGACAGGCATTCGTGTGCAGCGCCCAGGCACGCGAACGTCCGCTGCCACAACGCTGCAGGACCTGCGCTACCGTTACGACCCAGTAGGAAATGTGCAGAGTGTGCGCAATGACGCCGAAGCTACCCGCTTCTGGCGCAATCAGAAGGTAGCGGCAGAAAGTACCTTCACCTACGACAGCCTGTACCAGCTGGTGCAGGCAACGGGGCGGGAGATGGTCGGACGTGGTGCTCAGGGGCCACAGCTGCCTGATGTACTGGTTCCCTTGCCAACCGACGAGAGCGCCCTCACAAATTACACGCGCCGCTACAGCTACGACCGCGCAGGCAACCTCACCCAGATTCAACACAGCGCCCCGGCCAGCAACAACGCCTACACCACTCGAATGACCGTCTCCAACCGCAGCAACCGCGCGGTGCTGGCGCGTGAGGGCCTGTTGCCTGAGCAGGTGGATGAACTGTTCGATGCCGGTGGCCATCAACTGGAGCTGCTGGCCGGGCAGGATCTGCGCTGGAATGCGCGGGGTGAGTTGGCGCAGGTGAAACCGATCGAACGTGAGGCGGGCGTGGATGATCGCGAGTGGTACCGCTATGGCAGTGACGGGATGCGCCTGCTCAAGGTGAGCGAGCAGCAGGC
>NZ_QEQQ01000057.1 GCF_003097235.1 Pseudomonas sp. CC120222-01a
GGCCCGCCATTCAAGACTTCATCCGATCACTTCGAGCCCATCAGCCAGCGCATGAGGCGCTTCCAGAGCCCTAGCTGTGGTGCCTCAGCCTGGGGCTGGGCCGGCTGTGCCGGCTTGGCCTGGGCCTTGTTCTTCCAGAAATCCCGGTTGGTCTCGACCTGGGATTTTTCTGCTTTCAGCGTACCGATGACCTCGGCCTGTTCGGCCACCTGGCCAAGGGCCGTGGCCAGCTGCTGTTGCACCTGGTTAAGTTGATCGGTCACCGATCTGGCCAGCGCTGAAGCCTCTTGTAGAGCCTTTTCCGCCGTTTCGGCACGTTGGGTCAGTGCCTGCACGGTTTCAGCCTTGCGAGCCTCCTGGGCCTCTTTGCGGCCCTGTCTGATGGCCTCCAGCTCCCCTGCGGAGCCGGGGAACTGAATGCCATCTCGCTTGCAGTCCAGAACGATGCTGTTGACCTCGCTCGAGGTCAGCGGCTCCTGGCGCAGCCAGGGGTATGCCTGAACTGCCGTCCAGGCCCGACGCCATGCCTTCCAGCCACTGAAGTTCCAGCCCAGACCAGATGCGTCGGTGGGCGCTTCGATCATCGCCTGCCAGCTGGTGAAGCCCAGTTGACCGATGGCACTGCGCTGGATGGCGTCCTTGGATGGCCTGCCCGAGCTGAGCACATCGGGCAGCAGCCGGGTTACGGCATCCATGAAGACCATCCACTGCGCTGGGTTGGCCTCAGTGCCGAGCGCTGCAAGCAGCTCGGCATGGGCATCGCGGGCAGCCTTGGGAACCAGCAGGGTGAGTTGGGTACCGCTCATTTTTGTTCTCCTTCTAACGGTGTATGGGTGTAATTTTTACACCCTTTTACACCCTTTGTACAGAGAAACTTCTGTATACCTATACAGTAGTTTGGCTGGCCGTGTTATGCTGGGCTTACCATACTTCCAACCGGAAGTATGGGGATGTGGTGGCACCGAGCGGAGTGACAGGTGACACGTAACCCCCGGAGCACACGTGCGGAGTGGGGTGGAGAACATCCGGAGACGACCAGAATGGTTGGCTCCCGCTTTGTGAGGCCTTCGGAGACCAGCACATAGGTGATGGTCAACCGATGCCGAATGCTCTTGATCTGTGAGTTCTGGGGGTCAAGCAGCAAATCGTGGGGGCCCCATCGAGCTTCATCCGATGGGGTTCCGATTTGGTGCTTGATGCCCAGGACGAACGACCCACAGCCTCAGGAAGGGAGCTTGGGGTTGCTTCACC
>NZ_QEQQ01000058.1 GCF_003097235.1 Pseudomonas sp. CC120222-01a
TGTAGTGGTCTACTAACCCCGGACACCAATTTAGGCGAGAATGCTCGCCACAGAGAGGTGTCTGATGACCAAGCAACGCCGTACCTTTACTCCTGAATTCAAGCGCGAAGCTGCCTGCCTGGTGCTCGACCAAGGCTATAGCCACGCCGAAGCTGCACGCTCGCTCGGCTTGGTCGAGTCAGCCCTGCGCCGGTGGGTTAATCAGCTTCAGCAAGAGCGCGGCGGCATCACGCCGGCCAGCAAAGCGTTGACGCCAGAGCAGCAAAAAATCCAAGAGCTGGAAGCTCGCATCACGCGCCTTGAACGCGAGAAGTCGATACTAAAAAAGGCTACCGCGCTCTTGATGTCGGAAGATCTCGAGCGTACGCGCTGATCCGTCAGCTCAGCGCCCATGAGCCCGTTGATTGTTTGTGCGAAGTGTTCGAAGTCACTCGCTCAAGTTACTACGCACATCGTCATAGAACGCGAACTCCGGACGTTGAACGGCTGCGGTTGCGCAGTCGGGTGAATGAGTTGTTCACGCAAGGGCGAAGTGCGCCCGGCAGCCGTAGCATCAAGGCAATGATGCAAGATGAGGGTGAGCAAATCGGGCGGTTCAAGGTACGCAGCCTGATGCGTGAGTTAGCGTTGGTCAGCAAGCAGCCAGGATCACATGCGTACAAAAAGGCCACAGTGGAGCGGCCAGATATTCCGAACATCTTGAACCGAGCGTTTGATGTCGAAGCGCCGAATCAGGTCTGGTGTGGCGACATCACTTACGTTTGGGCGCAGGGCAAATGGCACTATCTGGCAGTTGTCCTGGATCTCTATGCACGCAGAGTGGTGGGCTGGGCCTTATCAGAAAAGCCGGACGCAGACCTCGTGGTCAAAGCGCTGGACGTGGCTTACGAACAACGCGGAAAGCCTCACGGGCTGCTGTTCCACTCCGACCAGGGCTCGCAATATGGCAGCCGTCAGTTCCGGCAGAGACTGTGGCGCTACCGTATGCGCCAGAGCATGAGCCGCCGAGGCAACTGCTGGGATAACGCGCCGATGGAGCGAGTATTTCGCAGCTTGAAATCAGAGTGGATACCGACCACGGGCTACCTGACCGGGCAGCAAGCTCAACGAGACATTAGCCAGTACCTGATGAGCCACTACAACTGGATCCGACCCCATCAATTCAACGATGGACTGGCTCCGGCAAAAGCTGAAGAAAAACTCAAAACCGTGTCCGGGATGAGTTGACCACTACA
>NZ_QEQQ01000059.1 GCF_003097235.1 Pseudomonas sp. CC120222-01a
CCTGCCAGCCTGTGACGCGGGTTTTTTGCTTTCTGCGGTTCTGATTTCTCGACCGCTCGCCTCAATCATGCCCCTGTGGGGCTACGGTTTCAAGCCATCATCTCGGCTAACTCCTTGACGTTCGCGGCTTTTCTCCATAGAAAACCGCTTGATTGCCCCTGTGTTTACAGGCAATTCCGACGTTTTCAAATTCGCCACCAGCGCAGCTGGATCAGGCAGGTCGTGCGCAGCGAAGCGAGCATTCGCCGAAGGCGCCGCAGGCGCCGATGGCGGCTCACTGTGCAACTCACGGACATTCTCTACTGCTGCCGGATCGGCGGCGCGAGGGACTTTCCCATTCCCTGCCGTTTTGCGGTTCCCATACCGGTCGACGCTGGCCGTGGACTGGTGACCCATGACATATGCCACCTCTTTGCGGCTCATGCCGCTGGCCTTCAGGTCTGACCCCATCTGGTGCCGCCACGAATACAGCGATGGGACGGCCTTGCGTTGCGGCCAAAGACGCCGCCCGGCTGCACTGATCCTGTCCTGGACACGACCGACCACGGCGGCGTCCTGGAGGTATGGCAGCGAGGCCCGTACCAGCTCCAGGGCCTTGGGATCGAGGTCGATTACCCGGTCTGCGCCCCGGTCTCCGCCGTGGCTCTTCTTCGCACCAGGTATCACCACCTTGCCGTCCTGGATGGTGATCGAGGCGAACTCCGAAGGCCTGGCCCCGGTGTACCTGGCCACCATCACGGCCCCATAAGATTCGCGGTCTCCGGACTTGATGAAGCTGTCCAGGAGCTTGGCTTCGTCCTGGGCGTCGATCCTCTTGATCCGGCGCTGCTTGCCGGGCACCTCATCGCTGGGCCCGTTCCGCGTCAGCGGGTTCTTTGTCTCGTTGATGCGTTTGGCTGCATCGGGGTAGCCAGCGGCCTCCTGGTCGTAGGCCAGGGCATTGCGCAGGCGTCTCCAGTAGTCGGGCCTGTGCTGGCCTGCAATGGCCTTGAGAGCGTCTGTGATGCGCTTTGGGGACGGTGGCTGACCGTCCAGGTGCTTGGTGTAGAAATGGGCCGCCAGCTTGCGATAGGCGGCCTGTGTGGCTGGTGTCATGGGGTCTCTCCCTTCTCGTTATGGTCGGTCAAACAGCAAGATCAAAATCAAAAGCAC
>NZ_QEQQ01000060.1 GCF_003097235.1 Pseudomonas sp. CC120222-01a
CCCCCCCCTCTGGTGACCTGAGAGAAAAGCTCCAGGCCAACCGAATAGAGCGGTTCGAACTCATGGCCTCTGCACGGGCCCTGTTCCTCCACGAGGGGAAACGGGCAGGCATGCTGTACCCCCACGATTTCCATCGGACGGCCAAATGCAAGCACGTCACTGTGGCCGGGTCGGTCGGCGTCCACGCATCGAGGGAGCACGGTAGCGCCTTCTACTCGGGCCTGATGAACTGCTCGAACGTGTGGACTTGCGCCGTGTGTGCCGCAAAAGTGCAGGAACGCCGCAGGCTGGAGGTCGCTCAGGCCGTGGAGTGGGCCGCAGCCGAAGGCCTCCAGTGCGTGATGGTCACCCTCACATTCCCCCACTACGTCTGGCACAAGCTCGCCGAGCTGCTGGAGCAGCAGAGTGTCGCCCTGGAGAAGCTCCGGGAGGGTTCGCCCTGGACGAAGTTCAAGGAACGCAACGGCTATCGAGGCTTGATCAGGTCGCTGGAATTGACCCTCGGTGGCCACGGTTGGCACCCGCATACCCATGAATTATGGGTTGTGGGGTCGCATGTCGATGCCGAGGTGATGAAGGAAACCGTCCTCAGACGGTGGAAGTCCAGCTGCGCCAGGGCCGGTCTGCTCGACCTGGGCGACGCTGCACAGGTTGCTGCCTTTGAAGCCCATGCGGTCGACATCAAGGGCTGGTGCACCGCCTCGGACTACCTGGCCAAGCAGGACGATTCGAGAAACTGGGGCGTAGACGCCGAGATCGCCAAGGCATCGACCAAACAGGGACGTGCCAAGGGTAAGCACCCATTCGGTCTGCTCAAGCTGTACCAGGAAGGCGATCAGAAGGCCGGTGGCCAGTTCCTGGAGTACGCCGCAGCCATCCACGGCAAGCGACAGCTCTACTGGTCGCCAGGGCTGAAGGATCTGGTCGGCGTCAACGACCTGACTGACAAAGAGGTGAACGAGGAGGAACGGGAGGCAGCAGACCTACTGGGCCTGCTCGACCTCGCTGATTGGTGGCTGATCCGCAAGTCACCCCGGCACAAGGCCAAGATCCTCAATCTGGCCGAAAGCAATGGCGGG
>NZ_QEQQ01000061.1 GCF_003097235.1 Pseudomonas sp. CC120222-01a
CGAACTGGATGAACGGCCCGATCAGCCAGTCACCCACCCCGCCCTGGTCCTTCAGGGCCGCGTTGTTCAAACCGTCATCGACTTTCATCCGGGTGACGATAGGCAACACCGTGTTCAGGCCCAGGCTGGCGTTGCCAACGCGCAGCTCAGACAGGTAGCTGACCTGCGTCACCGCCACCTGATAGTCCAGCTGGGTCTTCGGCAAGCCCAGCTTGTCGCCGTTCTTGTCTACCAGCCGGTTCGCGCTGTAGTTCTGGAAGTACTGTTGCAGGTACCAGCCCGGCCCCGCCGGCAGGCCGCCGTCGAGAAAGCTGGTCAGGCCCAGGTTGACCACCGGCAGGTCATACGCTTGGGCCGCACCACTGCCCAGCGCAAGGGCGCAGGCCAGGTAACGGATGTTATTCATGCAAGGCTCCGAATGTTGTTTTTGGTGGCAGGAGACTCAACGGCCGAGTTCGGGGTGCGCGACGGCGACCCGGTACTGCCCGGCATGGAAGACCAGCGGTTCTCCGCCGCTGTATCGGTAGTGCTCGATTTCACCGAGGAAGATCAGGTGATCGCCGCCCTCGTACTGGGTGACGTTGCGGCACACCAGGGTGGCGATGGCACCGTCGAGCAGCGGCACGCCGGCGGTGGCCTCGACATGCTCGATGCCAGCGAACTTGTCTGACGAGGGCCGCGCAAAGTGCCCGGACAAACCGTGCTGGTCGCTGCCCAGCACATTGATGGCGAAATGGCTGGCGGCCAGGAAGTCGCTCACACTCGGCGCCGTGCGCGCCAGGCTCCAGAGCACCAGCGGCGGCTCCAGCGACACCGAGGAAAACGAATTGGCGGTCATCCCCACCTTGCGACCGTCGCTACCCCGGGTGGTGACCACCGTAACCCCCGTGGCGAACTGCCCAAGCAGGTTGCGCAGGGCCCGTGGCTCGCTGCTGTCGGCGGCGATCAGATTGTCAGGCAAATGCATTGCATTCATGCTCATGGCTCCTCAGGCTGCCTGCTGGCACAGCTTGTCAACGAAGGCCTGGCAGGCCTGGGCATCGAACCACCAGGGGGCAAATTGCCGTGGGTC
>NZ_QEQQ01000062.1 GCF_003097235.1 Pseudomonas sp. CC120222-01a
CCAGTGAGATCTCATCTTGAGGCAAGTTTCCCGCTTAGATGCTTTCAGCGGTTATCTCTTCCGAACATAGCTACCCGGCAATGCCACTGGCGTGACAACCGGAACACCAGAGGTTCGTCCACTCCGGTCCTCTCGTACTAGGAGCAGCCCCTCTCAAATCTCAAACGTCCACGGCAGATAGGGACCGAACTGTCTCACGACGTTCTAAACCCAGCTCGCGTACCACTTTAAATGGCGAACAGCCATACCCTTGGGACCGGCTTCAGCCCCAGGATGTGATGAGCCGACATCGAGGTGCCAAACACCGCCGTCGATATGAACTCTTGGGCGGTATCAGCCTGTTATCCCCGGAGTACCTTTTATCCGTTGAGCGATGGCCCTTCCATACAGAACCACCGGATCACTAAGACCTACTTTCGTACCTGCTCGACGTGTTTGTCTCGCAGTCAAGCGCGCTTTTGCCTTTATACTCTACGACCGATTTCCGACCGGTCTGAGCGCACCTTCGTACTCCTCCGTTACTCTTTGGGAGGAGACCGCCCCAGTCAAACTACCCACCATACACTGTCCTCGATCCGGATAACGGACCTGAGTTAGAACCTCAAAGTTGCCAGGGTGGTATTTCAAGGATGGCTCCATGAGAACTGGCGTCCCCACTTCAAAGCCTCCCACCTATCCTACACAAGCAAATTCAAAGTCCAGTGCAAAGCTATAGTAAAGGTTCACGGGGTCTTTCCGTCTAGCCGCGGATACACTGCATCTTCACAGCGATTTCAATTTCACTGAGTCTCGGGTGGAGACAGCGCCGCCATCGTTACGCCATTCGTGCAGGTCGGAACTTACCCGACAAGGAATTTCGCTACCTTAGGACCGTTATAGTTACGGCCGCCGTTTACCGGGGCTTCGATCAAGAGCTTCGCTTGCGCTAACCCCATCAATTAACCTTCCGGCACCGGGCAGGCGTCACACCCTATACGTCCACTTTCGTGTTTGCAGAGTGCTGTGTTTTTAATAAACAGTCGCAGCGGCCTGGTATCTTCGACCGGC